>NZ_BAAASE010000002.1:0-912822 GCF_039532725.1 Streptomyces coeruleofuscus | reverse complement strand
TCTGGCGTTGACTTTTGGCACGCTGTTGAGTTCTCAAGGAACGGTCGCTTCCTTTGTACTCACCCTCTCGGGCTTTCCTCCGGGCGCTTCCCTTCGGTCTTGCGTTTCCGACTCTATCAGATCTTTTTCTCGACCTGACCCCCAGTCAGCGGGGCTTCGTCTTCGCGGCTGTTGGGCCGTTCCGACGTGTCCAACCTTAGCGCGTTCTCTCGGCGATTCCCAAATCGGAGCCGTTCGGCGCCGAATCAAGTCTGTCGAGTCCCAATTCGAATTGAATTCGAGCACGCCGAAATCAACCCCGCTGGGAGCGATCTTGCTAGTGGTTGGGTGCCGCTGGTGCGGCGGAAGTGCTGTCGCAGAACCGTTACGGCTCCGCGGCAACCCGAAGAACTTTACGGATCGGGGAGGGGACTGTCAAGCGCCCCCTGTCAACATCTTTTGTGCGGGCGTCAGTCCAGGTCGGAGAGGCGGCCGCCGGCGTCCGGCTGGGCGTCTTCCACCCGGCGCAGGAGGCGGGTGAGGACCTCGCCGAGCGCGGTGCGCTCGTCCGGGGACAGGTCCTGGAGCAGGTCCTCCTCGAAGACCGACGCCAGGCGCATCGCCTCCAGCCACTTCTCCCGACCTCCGTGCGTGAGCTCCACGATGACGCGGACCCGGTTGGACTCGTCCCGCTCCCGGGTCACCAGTCCTTCGCCGACCATGCGGTCGATGCGGTGGGTCATGGCGGCCGGGGTCAGGCCGAGGCGCTTCGCGAGGTCGCTGGGACCCAGGCGGTAGGGGGCGCCGGAGAGGACGAGGGCCTTGAGGACCTCCCACTCGGCGTTGCTGATGCCGAGGGCCGCTGTCTGACGGCCGTAGGCGACGTTCATGCGGCGGTTCAGGCGGGACAAGGCGGAGACGATTTGCTCCACCTGGGGGTCCAGGTCCTGGAACTCGCGCTGGTACGCGGCGATCTGCTCTTCGAGGGTCGGCTCGCTGGGGCCGGGGGTGTCGCCCATGGGCGCAGTATGGCACGGCCGTTCTTTGCCTTGAAGTCCTTGGGTATGTACTCTTTAGCTTCGAAGTTTAGTTTCGAAGTCTTCACTCCTAACTTGTGAGAGAGGTGAACGTGACCAGGGCGATGGGCGCAGCGATGCGCCGGATCCACATGGGCAACGCACTCAGCGCGTTCGGGCTCGGCTTCACCGTCCCCTATCTGTACGTCTATGTGGCGCAGGTGCGGGGACTGGGAGCCATGACGGCGGGTCTCGTACTCGCCGTCTTCGCTGTGGCGGCGCTGGTCGTGCTGCCGTTCGCCGGGCGGGCCATCGTCCGGCGCGGACCGTTGCCGGTGTTGCTCGCCGCCTTGGTCACCGCCGCCCTGGGTGCGCTGAGTCTGGGGATCGCGAGCAGCGCGGCCGCCGTGCTGGTGTCGGCTTCCCTGCTGGGGGCCGGGCAGGCCGTGATGCAGCCGGCGCTGGCCACGATGATCGTGGACTGCTCTTCGGCGGAGACGCGGTCGCGGGCCTTCGCCACGCAGTTCTTCCTTCAGAACCTCGGGCTCGGGGTCGGTGGCCTCATCGGCGGTCATCTGGTCGACACGACGAGCGCTGCCTCCTTCACGCTGCTCTTCGCGATCGAGGCGGCGATGTTCCTGCTGCTGGTCGTGGTGATGGCGACGGTGCGGATGCCGCACGCGCCGCGGATCGAGGGCGCGCCCGTGGCGTCGGGGCGGGGCAGCTGGAAGCAGCTGCTGGGCAACCGGGCCATGGTGCAGCTGTGTGTGCTGGGCTTCGTGCTGTTCTTCGCCTGCTACGGGCAGTTCGAGTCGGGGCTGAGCGCGTACGGGGTCGAGGCCGCCGGGATCTCGACGTCCGCGCTGGGGACGGCGCTGGCCGCCAACACGCTGGTGATCGTCGTCGCGCAGTTCGCCGTGCTGCGGTTCGTGGAGCGGCGCCGGCGCTCGCGGGTGATCGCCGCTGTCGGGCTGATCTGGGCCGTGGCCTGGGCTGTCGCCGGGTACGCGGGGCTGGGGCACGTCAGCCAGGAGATGGCGACCGCCGCGTTCGTCTCGACGTACGCCTTGTTCGGGCTGGGTGAGGCGATGCTGTCGCCGACGGTCGCCCCGCTGGTCGCCGACCTGGCGCCGGAGGGGATGGCCGGGCAGTACAACTCCGCGTTCGCTCTGGTCAAGCAGCTCGCGCTGGCCGTCGGGCCGGCGGTGGGCGGGCCGCTGGGGGCCTCGCTGCACGCGCCGTACATCGTGGCGTTCCTGCTGTTCTCGCTGGGGATCACCTTCCTGGCCGTGCGGCTGGGGCGGCAGCTCACGGAGGCGCAGGACCGGCCGTGGCTCGCGAAGAGCCGGGTCGTGGCGCGGGGTGGGGCGCCCGTTTCCGCGGACGTCTGATCCCCTCCCCCTCTCCACCCTCCAGTCCTTGCCTCGCGTCTCCGCTATGTCCCCTGCACGCGCGGTAGCGCGAACTCGCACCAGACGGCCTTGCCGCCGCCCGGTGTGCGGCGGCACCCCCAGTTCGAGGCGATCGTGGCGACGATGGCGATGCCCCGGCCCGATTCGTCGCCCGGTTCCGCGCGGCGGCGCCTGGGGAGGTGGTCGTCGCCGTCGGTGACCTCGATGATCAGGCGGCGGTCGGTGCGGCGCAGGCGCAGACGCATCGGCGGGGTGCCGTGCTGGAGGGAGTTGGCGACCAGTTCGCTGGTGGCCAGGACGCCCAGGTCGTGCAGGTCGGCAGGGAAGCGCCAGCTGGTCAGGACGCCGGAGGCGAAGGCACGCGCGCGTGGGGCCGCTTCCACGCCGCCCAGGAGTTCCAGGGCGGCGTTGCGGAAGAGCTCGCTGTCCGGGCCCGTCCGGGCCGGGTGCTGGAGGACCAGGACGGCCACGTCGTCGTCGTGGTCGGGGGTCACGCCGGCCGAGCGGACCAGCCGGTCGCAGACGACCTGCGGTGTTCCGGTGGCGCCGGCCAGGGCGCGTTCCAGGGCGGCGATGCCCTCGTCCAGGTCGGCGTCCCGGCGCTCCACCAGGCCGTCCGTGTAGAGGACGGCCGTGGAGCCGGGGCCGAGGGGGATCGAGCCCGAGGAGTGCATCCAGCCGCCGGTGCCGAGCGGCGGGCCGGTGGGTTCGTCGGCGCGCAGGACCCTGCCGTTCTCGTCGCGGACGAGGATGGGGAGGTGGCCCGCCGAGGCGTAGACCAGCTTGCCCTCGTTCGGGTCGTGGACCGCGTACGCGCACGTGGCGATCTGGTTGGCGTCGATCTCGGCTGCCAGGCCGTCGAGGAGCTGGAGGACCTCGTGCGGGGGCAGGTCGAGGCGGGCGTAGGCGCGGACCGCCGTGCGGAGCTGGCCCATGACCGCTGCCGCGCGGACGCCGCGGCCCATGACGTCGCCGATGACGAGGGCGGTGCGGCCACCGCCCAGGGTGATGACGTCGTACCAGTCGCCGCCGACCGCGGCCTCCGTGCCGCCGGGGTGGTACGTGGCGGCGACGCGCAGGTCGTCGGGTTCTTCCAGTTCCTGGGGGAGCAGTGACCTCTGGAGGGTCACCGCCGTTTCGCGCTGGCGGCGTTCGCTGGCGCGCAGGCGTTCGGCGGCTTCGGCGTGGTCGGTGACGTCCGTGGCGAAGACGAGCACTCCGCGGCCCTCGCTGCCGCCCTTGCCGTCGCCCTGGGCGACCGGGGTGCAGGTGAACGTGTAGGAGCGGCCGTCGGGGGCCTTGCGGGACTTGACCGTGCGCGGCTTGCCGCTGCGCTGGACCTGGTCCAGGAGGGGGAACAGGCCGAGGGCGTCCAGTTCGGGGAGGGCCTCGCGGGCGCGTCCGCCCAGGGGGCGTACGCCGAAGGCGGTCGTGTACGCGTCGTTGACGTAGGCGATGCGGTGGTCGGGGCCGTGGACCAGGGCGACGAGGGACGGGACGCGGTCGAGGACCTCACGCACCCGCAGTTCGTCGACGGCGGGTACGGACGGCGGCTCGTCGGTCAGTTGTTCGGCACGGGCGGCGGGTACGGAACCTTCCCCCCGCCGGTCCGGGGAGGCCGTCTGCTCGGTCCGCGCTGCGGCGCGGCGCTGCGTTCCGGGGAGCCGGGCGCTCCAGCGCGTGAAGTTCACGAATCCTTGCCTCGTGTAGTCGTCGGCGGCCGGCACCGGAACCGGCCGGGGCCCCGGGGGCCCGCACCGGGGCGTGTGGGGGCACGACCGCGGTGGTGGACCAGTCTGGCAGTGAGCGGACCGGACCGGCATCCGTCAGACGCCGGGCCGGCCGGTGGAGTTCCTGGGTCCGGTCAGGACGACCCCTTCGGGTTGTGCGGAGGGTCTTGGGAAGGCTTTCCACCGGCCGCGAGTTCGAACTCCGCCCGGGGGTGTTCGAGTGAACCCAGGGAGACGATCTCGCGTTTGAACAGGCCGGCCAGCGTCCATTCGGCGAGCACGCGCGCCTTGCGGTTGAAGGTGGGCACGCGGCTGAGGTGGTAGGCGCGGTGCATGAACCAGGCGGGGTAGCCCTTGAGCTTGCGTCCGTAGACGTGTGCGACGCCCTTGTGCAGGCCGAGGGAGGCGACCGAGCCGGCGTAGGCGTGCTCGTACGTCTGAAGGGGCTCGCCGCGCAGGGTGTGCACGATGTTGTCGGCGAGGACCTTGGCCTGGCGGAGGGCGTGCTGGGCGTTGGGGGCGCATTCGCGGCCGGGTTCACCGGCTGTGACGTCGGGGACGGCGGCGGCGTCTCCGGCGGCCCACGCGTGCGTGGCGCCCTCGACGGCCAGTTCCGCCGTGCACCTGAGCCGTCCGCGGTCGTTGCGGGGCAGGTCGGTGGCGGCGAGCACCGGGTGGGGTTTGACGCCGGCCGTCCAGACGACCGTACGGGTGGGGAAGCGGGCGCCGTCGCTGAGGACGGCGACCCGGTCCGCGCAGGACTCCAGGCGGGTCTGGAGGCGCACGTCGATGTTGCGGCGGCGCAGTTCGGTGACGGTGTAGCGGCCCATCTCCTCGCCGACCTCGGGCAGGATGCGGTCCGAGGCTTCGACGAGGATCCACTTCATGTCCTCGGGCCGGATGTTGTGGTAGTAGCGCGCGGCGTAGCGGGCCATGTCCTCCAGTTCGCCGAGCGCCTCCACGCCCGCGAAGCCGCCGCCGACGAAGACGAAGGTGAGGGCCGCGTCGCGGATCGCGGGATCACGGGTGGAGGAGGCGATGTCCATCTGCTCGATGACGTGGTTGCGCAGGCCGATCGCTTCCTCGACGGTCTTGAAGCCGATGCCGTGGTCGGCGAGGCCGGGGACCGGCAGGGTGCGCGAGACGGAGCCGGGGGCGAGGACGAGTTCGTCGTACGTCAGCTGCTGCCCGCCCGTGCCCTCCTCCTCGGTGGCGAGGGTGGTGATGGTGGCGGTGCGCTTCGCGTGGTCGACGGCGGTGGCCTCGCCGATGACGACGCGGCACCGGTCGAGGACGCGACGCAGCGGTACGACGACATGGCGGGGGGAGATGGCGCCCGCGGCGGCCTCGGGAAGGAACGGCTGGTACGTCATGTACGGGTCGGGGGTGACGACCGTGATGTCCACCTCGCCCCGCTCCAGTTCCCGTTTCAGTCTGCGCTGGAGGCGCAGGGCCGTGTACATCCCGACGTAGCCACCACCGACAACGAGAATGCGCGCACGTTCCTTCACCATCCCATGACGCACCCACCGCTTGCGTTTGTCCACAGCCTCGACGAATTGTGTGACCGGAGCGGGAGAGCGCGCGGAGTTGGCCGGAAAGGCGGGCTTCGGTGAGTATGCGCAGGTCAGCAGGGGTGGTGCAGGGGGCGGTGGGGGGCACATTCGGGACGTATGCGGCCCGTACTCCGATCGGTGGGCGCTCCGTGCGGAACGTGCCCCTTCTGAATTGACTCCCTCTCAACTATGTTCGTGTGTCGACGGGGTGTAGGGGGATGCGCTCGCCGGGTCCGCGACGGGCGGCCCGGGGACCCGGGCCTGTTCCTCCGTCCCGGCATCGAATGGCGGGGAGTGTCTCCGGGGGGAGACGTCATTACCGGGGGAATGCATATGCATGTTCAGGACTCTCATTGGTCGTCCGCGTCCGCTGTCGCGGCGGGTGGCGTGACGATGAGCGCGACGGCGGGCAACGGACGCGGGAACGGATCGCGGACGACGCCGCTGCGCGTGGACGCACAGCGCAATCTGGAGCACGTGCTGCGGGCGGCGCGCGAGGTGTTCGGCGAGCTGGGGTACGGCGCGCCGATGGAGGACGTGGCGCGCCGCGCGCGCGTCGGCGTGGGCACGGTGTACCGGCGGTTCCCGAGCAAGGACGTGCTGGTGCGGCGGATAGCCGAGGAGGAGACCTCCCGGCTGACCGACCAGGCCCGTGCGGCGCTCGGGCAGGAGGACGAGCCGTGGTCGGCGCTGTCGCGCTTCCTGCGGACGTCGGTGGCCTCCGGCGCCGGGCGGCTGCTGCCGCCGCAGGTGCTGCGCGTCTCGGTCGAGGAGGACCGGGCCGGTCAGGCGCGGGTGCCGCAGCAGCGGACGCAGCCGGGCTCCACGGAGCTGCGGCTCGTGCCGGAGGAGCCGGTGGCGGTCGCCTCGGTGCCGGCGCCGGCGGTCGGGGCCGAGGACGACGCCGGGGCGTCGGCGCTGCTCGAGGTCGTGGGTCAGCTCGTGGAGCGGGCGCGTGCGGCGGGCGAGCTGCGGGCGGACGTGTCGGTGTCGGACGTCCTGCTGGTGATCGCGACGGCCGCGCCCTCGCTGCCGGACGCGGCACAGCAGGCGGCTGCGTCGACCCGGCTGCTGGACATCCTGCTGGAGGGGCTGCGGTCGCGGCCGGCGTGAGGCGGGGCCGGCGTGAGGCGGGGCCGGCGTGCGGCGGGGCCGGCGTGCGGTCGGCCGGTCGCCGGGACGGGTGGACCGTCGGCCGGGCCGGACGGCCGGGCCGGACGGCCGGCCAGTCGAACGCGCCAGTCGGCTTCGCCGGTCGATCGGGTCCGGTCGCTTTCAAGGCCGGGGTGACGGGGGATCATTCCCCGAATGAGTGATGGCTAGTACTGGCGTGCGGTAAATCCCCACGGATGAGTGATGGTCCGGTCTCCAGGGGTCTGACCAAAAGCCAATATGGCACTCTGACCCGGTGGTCTGGACGTGTTGGCCGGCTGGCGGGGGCTTTCCGCGATGAGCGTTGACGGGCGGGACGAGTCGAGCGGTGACGGGGACGCCACAGCCGGCGGCCCGGTCCCGCCGCAGGTGCCGAGCCAGGGCGGACGCGGCAGCCTCCCACCGGGCGGGCACCCCGCCGGCGGCTCGGTCCCGCCGCAGCGCGCCTGGCGTGAGGACGGCGTCCTGCCGCCGCGCGAGCTGCCGCCCTCCGATGCCGATCTCATCGACCGGATGCGCTCGGGCGACGACACGGCGTACGAGGAGCTGTACCGGCGCCACGCGCAGGCGGTGCGCCGGTACGCCCGGACCTGCTGTCGTGACGCCTACACCGCGGACGACCTGACCGCCGAGGTCTTCGCCCGCATGCTCCAGGCGGTACGCGGCGGCTCCGGCCCCGAGCACGCCGTACGCGCGTACCTGCTCACCTCCGTCCGGCGGGTCGCCGCCTCGTGGACGCGGTCGGCGCGGCGGGAACAGCTCGTCGACGACTTCGCGGTGTTCGCCGCCCAGTCCGCACGCGGCTCCGACGTGTCCGACGGCGACACGCTGGAACTGGGCGCCGACGTACGGGCGATGCACGAGGCCGATCGGTCCCTGGCCATGCAGGCCTTCCGGTCGCTGCCGGAGCGGTGGCAGGCCGTGCTGTGGCACACCGAGGTCGAGGACGAGTCGCCCAGCGAGGTCGCCACCCTCTTCGGGCTCGACGCCAACGGCACCCGGGTGCTCGCCAGCCGGGCCCGCGAGGGCCTCAAGCAGGCCTACCTCCAGGCCCACGTCAGCGCCACGCTCACCGACGACCAGGAGTGCGCGCGCTATGCCGACCAGCTCGGCACGTACGCCCGCGGCCGGCTGCGCACCCGTGCCGAGCGGGGCCTGCGCAAGCACCTGGAGGAGTGCGCGAAGTGCCGGCTGGCCGCGACACAGATCGAGGAGGTCGCCGGCGGTATCCCCGCCGTCGTGCCGGTCGCGGTCATCGGCTGGTTCGGTGCCGCCGGGTACGCCAAGGCGGCGGGGCTCATCGCCGGAGGCGCGGGAGCGGGGGCGGCCGGAGCCGCGGGTGCGGCCTCGGCGTCGGGCGGGGGCTCGTCGGGCGGGTCGGCGGCGGGCGCCGGTGCGGCCGGTGGGACTGCGGGGAGCGGCTCGTCCGGCGCCGGAGGTGGTGCGGCCTCCGAGGGGGTGGGCGCGCCGGTGAAGGCCGGTATCGCGGCCGGTGTGGTCGCCGTGGGCGTCGTGGCCGCGGTGGTGCTGGCGCTGGCCGGCAACGAGAAGCCGAAGGACGAGGCGAGGTCGGCTCCCACCCCGTCCTCGCCGGTGGGCCGGCCCGACGAGCCCACGCCCTCTCCCTCGCAGCGGGAGCCGGGGCCACGGCCACCGGGAATCGTGCCCGCGCGCGCCGAGCAGCCCGCGCCGACACCGGCCCCCAGGACGAGCCCGTCGTCCGCGAGCTCCCCGGCCGCGACACCGAAGCCCACCCCGCCGCCCGCGTCCCCGAGGCCGACACCACCCCCGGCACCCGCACCCACATCCACGCCCACACAGCCGCAGCCACCGCCACCGCCACCGACCGAGGAGCCGCCCGCCCCAGCCGTCTACCAGTGGAGCGAACTGTCGTACGACATCAGCGGCGACGGCACCGAGCCCGAGATGCGGATCGGCACGAGCAGCTGGGTCTGGCAGCGGTACGGCCTCTCGGCCGGCGGCCGGCGGTACACGCACGGCGTCACCGTGCACGGCCGCTCCTCCGTCACCATCGACCTCAACCGCTCCTGCTCCTCGTACGAGGCGCTCGTCGGGGGGGACGACCTGACGCTGAAGCTCGGCAGGGTGTACTTCTCCGTCTACGCCGACGGGGTCCGGCTGTGGCGGTCCGGGCCGGTGGAGGGCGGTGACCCGGCGGTTCCCGTCCAGGTGAACCTCACCGGCCGCAGCACCGTACGGCTGGTGGTGGAACCGCACGGCGCCCTCGACAACGTGGTCCTGGCGGACTGGGCGGAGTCCGAGTTCACCTGCGGTTAGCGGCTTTCAACGCCGTGGCGTGCGAGCTCCGCGCCTGGTCCAGCTCGCGCAGGACGTCGTCCGGGGTGAACGCCGCGCCCCGGGAGCGCTCCGCGTCGCACCGGGCGGGGCCCAGGGCGGAGCGAGCGGCTGCCCCGATCCGCTCCGCCTGGGCGTGCTCCGGCATGGGGCGGGGACGGCCGGCCCAGCACTGGTCCCCGGCGCCGAGCAGCCGTGCCGCGCGCGGGAAGTCGCCGAGGTCGGAAAGCAGTCCCGCCGCGCTGTCCACGACCGTGGCCCGGATCGCGTCGGAGCACCGCTTGTCGACGGCCTCGGTCAGGGCTCCGGTCAGCTTGGCCAGGGCGGGCTCCGGGCCGGACTCGCGCGCCGTGATCATGGCGTCGACCAGATCCAGCATCACGAGGAACTGGGGCGGTGGTGTGCCGCGCGCGACGTCCGCGCGCGCCGCCTCACAGAGCTCGCGCGCCCGGGCCGTGTGCCCCTCCTCGGACGCCATCTGGGCCCGCAGCAGCAGGACGAACGCCTTGGAGTCCGCCACGCCGTACCGGTCGGCGGCGGCGCTCGCCTCGTCCAGCCCCGCCAGCGCGGCCGGGCGGTCTCCCGCGCGGTAGGCGATCTCGGCGAGCCGGGCGATGAGGAACGGCGACTCGGTGTACGCGCCCACCTCGTAGGCGAGCCGCAGCGCCTCCTCGTACTCCCCCTTGGCCTCCTCGAAGCGGCTGCGCGCCATGGCGGCCTCGCCGGCCGCGCCGCACACCTGGGCCCGCAGCCAGCGGTCCCCGGCGCGGCGGCTGAGGAGCCGCAGTTCCGCGAGGTCGTCGTCGACGCCGTCCAGGTCGCCGGACGCGTCGACGACCATGTGCGTACGGAACATCAGCGCGACGGCGGTCTCCCACTCCCCGCCGTGCGTACGGCAGTTGGCGACGGCGGAGTCCATGACGGTCCGCAGGTCGCTCCGGTCGCCCACGTAGGAGGAGATGACCGGGCAGACGAGCCCCGGGATCCGGGCCGCCCGTGGGCCCCCCTCCTGGAAGTAGGCCCACACCCGCTCCACGTACGGCCGCCGCTCGTTGACGAACGCCTCCGTGGACCCGGCTTCGGTCACGAAGAGCATGTGCAGCATGCGCAGGTCCATCCGCAGGGCGTGCAGCGGGTGCCCCGCCTCCCCGTCGGGCGCGGCGAGGAGGTGGTCGACGGGGTCGGGGAGGTCCGGTTCGCCGCCGGACGGCACGAGCCCGGCGGCGGCATCCCTCTCCACGCCGAGCCGCAGGATGCGGTCGAGCCACTCCATGCCCTCGTGCCGGTAGTTGCGCAGCCACCAGAACCAGCCCATGGCCAGGACCAGGGCGCCCGCCTCCTGCTCGTCCCCGGCTGTGAGGGCCCGGTCGAGGGCCGCGCGGATGTTGTCGAGCTCGGTCTCCAGGCGGGAGATCCACGGCAGTTGCGCGGCGGAGCGCAGCAGCGGATCGGCCCGCTCGACGAGCGCACCCACCCACGCCCGGTGCCGCCGCTCGGCCGCGGCACGCAGTGAGGGGGCCTCGGCGGCGCGCTCGACGGCGTACTCGTGGATGGTCTCCAGCAACCGGTACCGCATGCCGCCCGAGCCCTCCGGACCATACGGCCCGCCGGGTGCCGCGACGACGAGGGACTTGTCGACGAGTGCCCCGAGCAGCTCGGCGGCGGGCCCGGTGCACACCGCCTCCGCCGCCGCCAGGTCCCAGCCGCCCGCGAACACGGACACCTCGCACAGCACCGTCCGCTCGGCCTCGTCGAGCAGGTCCCACGACCAGTCGACGACGGCACGCAGGGTCTGCTGGCGGGGCAGGACCGTACGGCTCCCCGAGGTGAGGAGGCGGAAGCGGTCGTCGAGCCGGTCGGCGATCTGCCGGGGCGTGAGCAGCCGGAGGCGGGCGGCGGCCAGCTCGATGGCGAGCGGCAGCCCGTCCAGGCGGCGGCAGATCTCCGCCACCGCCCGCTCGTCACGGAGCACGGCGTCCGCGTCGGGACGGACCGCGACGGCACGTTCCGCGAACAGCCGGCGGGCGTGGTCCGGCGGCAGGGGCTCGACCGGGCGCACCACTTCACCGGGCACACCCAGGGGTTCACGGCTGGTGGCGAGGATCGTGAGCCCCGGGCAGCGGGTCAGCAGGGTCTCGGCGAGGTGGGCGGCGGCGCCGATGACATGCTCGCAGTTGTCGAGGATCAGCAGTTGGCTGCGCGGGGCGCAGTACTCCACGAGCAGGGCGACGGGATCGTCCTGCACGGCCGTCAGCTCGCTGGTCATCAGCACGGTCTCGCGCAGACCGAGCGCGCTGACCACCGCTCCCGGCACCGCCTCGGGCCGGTCGAGCGGGGCGAGCTCGACCAGCCACGCCTGCGGGAGCCCGGCGGCGGCTTCCTCGGCGAGGCGGGTCTTGCCGGAGCCGCCCGGTCCGGTGAGGGTGACGAGCCGGGCCCTGTGCACGTCGGAACGGATGGCGTCGATCTCGGGTTCCCGGCCGACGAAGGAGGTCAGACGGGGACGGATGTTCCCGGTGCGCTGGGGCGGAGCGGGCGTCGGTTTCTCGCTCCTGGCCGCCGACGCGAGCAGGTCGGCGTGGAGGGCGCGCAGGTGCGGGCCGGGGTCGGTGCCGAGGCCTTCCGCGAGGGCGCGGCGGGCGGAGTCGTACGCGGCGAGGGCGTCGGCTTCGCGTCCGGAGTCGCGCAGGGCGCGGATGAGGAGGGCGTGCAGCGGCTCGTCGTAAGGGTGTACGACGGTCAGTTCCCGCAGTTCCGGTACGACGTCCTGCGCGCGGCCGAGCCGCAGGCGGGCCTCGGCCCGGGCCCGGGTCGCCTCCAGGCGCGTGGCCTCCGGGCGCGTGGCGGCGGTGCGGTCGGGGAGGTCGGCGAGGGCGGGGCCGCGCCAGAGGGCGAGGGCGTCGTCGAGATGCCGTTCCGCCGGGGCGGGGGCGTCGGCGGCGAGCGCGTCGGTGCCTCGCTGGACGAGCCGTTCGAAGACGAAGAGGTCGATGTCGTCGGGCGTGGCCGCGAGGCGGTAACCGCCGGTGTCCGAGGTCACGGCGTCCTTGCCGAGTGCGCGGCGGAGGCGGCCGACGAGGGCCTGGAGCGCGGCGTGGGCGTCCTGGGGCGGGTCGTCGGTCCACACCTCGTCGATCAGGACCTGGGGTGGGGTGGTGTGCGAGGGACGCAGGGCGAGGGCGGTGAGCAGGGCGCGGAGGCGCAGGCCGCCGACGGGTACGGCTGTGCCGTGCTCGTCCTCTGCCGTGGTGACGCCCAGGATTCTGTACCGCACCGGGTCATTGTCGCCGGGGTGGGTGTGAGGGGCGTGGGGTTTTTCGGGGCGGGGTGTTCCCGTCGCGGGAGTTGCACGACTGCCCGCAGCCAAGCGCTACACCCGCCGCACTCCGGCCCCCGCCCCCAGCGCCCCCCGCTGCGGCGCGATCCCCGCCGGTACGGCCCGCTGCCGGGCCGGGGTGCCCGTCCAGCAGGTGCCGCGGCGGGAGAGCAGGCGGCGGAGCCACAGTTCCAGGGAGACGAGGTCGGCGAGGCCGTCCAGGGGGAGGGGGTCGCCGGCCGCCGCGGAGCGCAGGGCCTTGCGGACCACCCGGGCCTCGACCAGGCCCGCCTCCGCCAGCAGCGGCGTGTCGAACAGGGCGACCAGGGAGTCCGCCGCCACTCTCAGCCCCGTACGCGCCGCGGCCGCCGCCGTCGCCTGGGTCGGGGCGCCCCACCCGGGCGGCAGGTCCCGGACGCCGGCCCCTTCCAGCACCGTGCGCAGTATGGCCGCCCGCGCACCCGGCCGTACCCGCAGCGCCTCGGGCAGCGCCCGGGCCGCGCGCACGACCTGGTTGTCGAGGAACGGCGCGTGCAGCCGCTGGAAACGGATCTCCGCGGCCTGCTCCAGCACCCGAAGGTCCGCCGCATGCCGCGCCAGCACCGCACGCGCGCGGAAGTCACCCGGCCGCTGTCCCGGCCCCACCAGCTCCGACCGGTGCGTCGCCGCCTGAAGGCGAACCGATACTTCAGCGAGCGCCTCACCGGTCAGCCAGCGCGCCGCCGGCCCGGGTCTGCCCCAGGTCAGCGCGGCGAGCGAGGCCTCCACCGCACCCCCGGGCTCGTCCGGGCCGTCGTCCGTACGGTGGTCGAGCAGGCGCTCGGCCAGCGATTCCAGCCCCGCCCGGTACGGCGTACGGGACAGCCGGCGCGCCGCCGCGTACACGCGCGCGGGGACCAGCACCGAGCCGTCCGTCCTGGCCAGCGCGGCGACGGGCCGCACCAGGTGGCGCCGCTTGCGGTCCATCAGCAGGTCGGCCAGGCGCGCGGGATGGGCGTCCAGGACCTGGCGCGCACCGTAGCCCGTGAAGTGGTCCGCGCTGCCGGCCGCCAGCCGCGCCCGGTGCCGGGCCGCCGTCACCAGGGACGCGCCCGGCTCGTCCGTCAGCGGGCCCTCCAGGTCGGCGTACGGAAGGGTCTCCTCGCCACCGGCCACGACGACATGGTGCAGACGCGGGTTCGCGGCCAGCGCCCCCGCCCGCTCCAGCTCGGCCTCCCGCCCCGCGACGGCCAGGTCGTTGAACGTGACCGCCAGCAGCCGCTCCCCCGCGCCCGTGCCGTGCCCCAGCACCGTGCCCGGCATCCCGGGCAGCCCCGCGGCCAGCAGCGCCAGCGTCCCCGAGGCCGGCCCGCCGGACAGGTCCGCCCCGATCCCCGGCACCGGCATCCCCCGCGCGGCACGCCGCTCGGCGGGTCCCATGCCGGGCACGGGCCCGGGGTCGATGTCCGCCCCGGGGACGTGCCGCGGCGCGGACAGCCGCGTGCGTACGGCCTCCACGAGCGCGTCGCGCACGGCGTCGACCGCGCTGTCGGGATCGGCCGAAGGCGCCGCCACCGCCAGCGAGGCGACCGGTTCGTACCCGGCGATCTCGCGTGCCCCGGCGCGCAGGATCAGCGCATGCCCCGGCGGAATGCGCTTCACGCCGTCGTACGGCGTGGAGTCGTGAAGCGCCGCGGGCACGTCAGGGGCGGCCAGCAGCGCGGCGAGGTGCCCGAAGTCGAGGTTGGCCTCGATGAGGTCGGCCAGCGGCAGCGCGGCCGTCGCATACGCCGTGCCGCCGGCCCAGGGGGTGTAGAACACCGGCCGCGCGCCCGCGAGGTCGCCGCAGACGGTGAGACGCCGGCCCACCTGCACGATCGCGGTGTAACTCCCCGGCCAGGCGGTCAGATGCCGAAGTGCCCCGCCGCGCGCGGCGAACAGCGCGACGCGCAGCTGCTCGTCGGTGGCGCCGCAGATGCCGAGGACGGCGATGCGCGTCCGGTCGTCGGCCTTCACCACCCGCACTTCGTCGGGGCGCCAGTCACCGACCGCCCACAGCGGATCGGGGTCGCCCCACAGGAGTTGGGAGCCCACCGGGTGCAGGGTCTCGCCGTCGGGCCCCGTGGCCCCCGCCGAGCCGGCAGCGACGGCTCCCGCGGCGGTGCTGCTCCATCCCACCAACCACCGCATCGCCGCCTCCACAGGCTGTGGACAACCAGTGCACCGCACGAACCGGTTCACCATGCTGCCATGAAGGAGGCGTTCCAGAGTGTGCCCGCGCCGCTTGCGCCCCGCCGAACGCGCCCCGGCGGAGCCACCCACACCGCCAGGAACACCCCCGAACGCCCCCAACTCCCCCATGCCACAGGAAGAAAGGGGCGGAGAGACAACAGTGAAGAGGGCAGTGAAAACGGAAAGGGAAGACGGCGGCGGAAGCGGCGAGAACAGAAGGGGCCGCCAGGAGGCAAGGCACGTCAGCGACACGTCACCAGTACGACTGCGGCGCGAATGCGCCCCCGATACGCGCCCCGAATACGCCCGACGCGCCCTCAAGTACCGTGGTAGGAGGCCTGACACCCCACCACCGGCGGGGTCGATTTTCGGCCAAATCCCCGACATGCAGGCAGCTTCGAACACTCTCCGTACAGGCTCCGCGTACCACCGAACGGTCGCGCAGTCCGGGAGACGGAGCACGCCTCCCGGACCGTTCCGCCGCCCGCGGGGATGGAGGCGGCGGTGTCCCCCAGCCCACTGGATCCAGTACAGCGGGCCGACCCACGCAATGACCATGGAACCGCTCCGGCGATGGCCGGAGAAGAGCGCACGGACAGGCGCACGGCCACACAGCGGGAGCACGTCGCAACAGCCCGTATCTGAACCGCACTTCAGTACGGACCACAATCCCGCCAACCGGAACAATGCCCCTTAACGCTTGGGATGCGGCGAACTACGCTGGGTTTACGAATGCCGCGTGGTTATGCCAACGTCGGCAGCCGTCTGTGTCGAGGGGTGGCGCATGTCCAGGGAGCAACGCGGGCCGAACGAAAAACTCGGCGCCGTTCTCGCCCTCGCGGGAATCTCGAACGCAGGCCTCGCGCGGCGCGTCAACGATCTTGGCGCTCAGCGAGGACTGACGCTTCGCTATGACAAAACGTCGGTGGCGCGCTGGGTGTCGAAGGGCATGGTGCCGCAGGGTGCGGCGCCGCACCTCATCGCCGCCGCCATCGGCCAGAAGCTCGGCCGCCCGGTGCCGCTCCACGAGATCGGCCTGGCGGACGCGGACCCCGCGCCCGAAGTCGGCCTCGCCTTCCCGCGGGACGTCGGACAGGCGGTGAAGACCGCGACGGAGCTGTACCGCCTCGACCTCGCCGGCCGTCGCGCCGGGGGCGGCATCTGGCAGTCGCTGGCCGGATCGTTCGCGGTGAGCGCGTACGCGACGCCCGCCTCACGATGGCTGATAACCCCGGCCGACAGTTCGGTAGCGCGTGACGTGGGCCCCGGCGAGGACTCCGGCGCACCGCTCAAAGTCGGCCACAGTGATGTGCAGAAGCTGCGGGAGGCCGCCGAGGACGCGCGGCGCTGGGACTCCAAGTACGGCGGCGGCGACTGGCGCTCGTCGATGGTCCCCGAGTGCTTAAGGGTGGAGGCGGCTCCCCTCCTGCTCGGCTCCTACTCCGACGAGGTCGGCCGGGCCCTCTTCGGCGCCTCCGCCGAACTCACCCGGCTCGCGGGCTGGATGGCCTTCGACACCGGCCAGCAGGAAGCCGCCCAGCGCTACTACATCCAGGCCCTGCGGCTGGCCCGGGCGGCGGCGGACGTCCCCCTCGGCGGCTACGTCCTGGCCTCCATGTCCCTCCAGGCCACCTACCGCGGCTTCGGCGACGAGGGCGTGGATCTCGCCCAGGCCGCCCTCGAACGCAATCGCGGCCTGGCCACGGCCCGCACGATGAGCTTCTTCCGCCTCGTCGAGGCCCGGGCACACGCGCGTGCGGGTGACGCCCAGGCGGCCGGAGGCGCCCTGAAGGCGGCCGAGAGCTGGCTGGAGCGAGCCCGCCCCGGCGACAGCGACCCGAGCTGGCTCGGCTTCTATTCCTACGACCGTTTCTGCGCCGACGCGGCCGAGTGCTACCGCGATCTGAAGGCTCCACGCCAGGTCCGCCGCTTCACGGAACAGGCCCTGTCGAAGCCCACCGAGGAGTTCGTCCGCTCGCACGGCCTGCGCCTGGTCGTCTCGGCGGTCGCCGAACTGGAGTCGGGAAACCTGGACGCGGCGTGCGAACAGGGCGTACGAGCGGTGGAGGTCGCCGGGCGCATCTCCTCGGCCCGCACCACCGAGTACGTCAAGGACCTCCTGCACCGGCTGGAGCCGTACGGCGACGAACCACGCGTGGTCGAGCTGCGCGAGCGCGCCCGGCCGCTGCTGATGGCTCCGGCCTAGGCGGACAGGCATGCTGCCGTCCCCGCGTTTGAAGGCATTGTCAGTGGCGCAGTGCACTATCGAAGCGGGAGGTGGTGCAGGTGGCGCGGGTGCCGGAGATCGCGTACGACTGTGACGTGCTGGTGATCGGCGGGGGGATCGTCGGTCTGTCGACGGCGTACGCCATCACACGCGCCGCACCGGGCACACGTGTCACGGTCCTGGAGAAGGAACCGGGCCCGGCCCGGCACCAGACCGGCCGCAACAGCGGCGTCATCCACAGCGGCATCTACTACCGCCCCGGCTCCCTCAAGGCGCGCTACGCGGTGCGGGGCGCGGCGGAGATGGTCAAGTTCTGCGCCGAGTACGGCATCCCGCACGCCGTCACCGGCAAGCTGATCGTCGCGACGGACCGCTCCGAGCTGCCCCGCCTGCACGCACTCGTGCAGCGCGGCCGGGAGAACGGGATACCGGTGCGTGAACTGGGCGCGTCCCAGATCCCGGAGTACGAGCCGGAGGTGCGGGGCCTCGCCGCCATACACGTCGGGACGACCGGCATCTGCGACTTCGTCGCGGTCGCCCGCCAGCTGGCCCACGGCTCGGGCGCGGAGATCCGCTACGGCACGAGGGTCGTCCGCGTCGACCGCCGCCCCGAGCGGGGGGTCGCCGTGCTCACGGCCGCCGGGGACGTCGTACGCGGGCGGGTGCTGGTGAACTGCGCCGGTCTGTACAGCGACGAGGTCGCCCGGCTGACCGGGGACGACCCGGACGTCCGGATCGTGCCCTTCCGGGGCGAGTACTACGAGCTGGCCCGGCCGGAGCTGGTGCGGGGCCTGGTGTATCCGGTCCCCGACCCGGCGTTCCCGTTCCTCGGGGTGCACCTCACGCGCGGGATCGACGGGGGTGTCCACATCGGGCCCAACGCGGTGCCGGCGCTGGCCCGCGAGGGGTACGGGTGGGGGACGGTCCGGGTGCGGGAGCTGGGGTCGACGCTGGCCTGGCCCGGCTCCTGGCGGATCGCCAGGCGGCACTGGCGGTACGGGGCGGGGGAGCTGCGGCGGTCGGTGTCCAAGGGGGCGTTCACGGAGGCGGTGCGGAGGTTGTTGCCCGGGGTGTCCGAGGACGACCTGGTGCCGACGGCGGCGGGGGTGCGGGCACAGGCCGTGCTGCGTGACGGCACGCTGGTGGACGACTTCCTGTTCCGCGAGGGCCCTCGCACGGTGCATGTGCTGAACGCGCCGTCTCCCGCGGCTACGGCGTCCCTGCCGATCGGCAGGGAGGTGGCGCGCAGGGCGTTGAGCGCGCTGTGACCGACCAGTCGCTGGGGTTTCGAGGTGCTCGGCGTGGTTGCGGAGGCCGGGGCGTCGCGCAGCTCGGCACGACGAGGTGCCGCTTCTTTGGGACGGGTGCCGCCCTGGGGGTACCTCCCAGGCCCTTAAGGCACTGGGGGAGGCACGATTGCCCGCAGCCAGGGCCACACCCCCGGCGACCACATGCCGGCCGTAAAATCGGCCTCACTGTGTCTGACTCCGTGAATACCCCCGAACCCTCCCAGCCCACCACCTCCGGTGCCTCCATCCGGCACAGCCGGGCCAAGGGTGAGCCGCGCTTTCCCGATGGGCCGAAGGCCGATCCCGCCGGGTCGCACTTCGAGCGGCGGATCCGGAGTTTCCAGCCGCGGCGGAGCCGGGTCACAGCCGGTCAGGCGGACGCGCTTCAGCGGCTGTGGCCCAAGTGGGGCCTCGACATCGACGGCAGCCGTACCCTCGACCTCGCCGACCTGTTCGGCAACGACAACCCCGTCGTCCTGGAGATCGGCTTCGGCATGGGCGAGGCCACCGCCCAGATGGCCGCGGCCGACCCCACCACCAACATCCTCGCCGTCGACGTCCACACCCCCGGCCAGGGCAACCTGCTCAATCTCGCGGACCGGAACGGCCTGTCCAACGTCCGGGTCGGCAACGGCGACGCGATCATCCTCCTCCGCGAGATGCTGGCCCCGGACTCCCTCGACGGCCTGCGCGTCTACTTCCCCGACCCGTGGCCCAAGAAGCGGCACCACAAGCGCAGGATCATCCAGCCGGACTTCCTGACCCTCGCGGCGAGCCGCCTCAGGCCTGGCGCGATCGTGCACTGCGCCACCGACTGGGAACCGTACGCCGAACAGATGCTCGACGTGCTCACGGCACACCCCGACTTCGAGAACACGCAGGCGGACGGCGGTTTCGCGCCCCGTCCCGACTTCCGTCCCCTGACTCGTTTCGAGGGCCAGGGACTGGACAAGGGACATGTCGTGAACGACCTCGTCTTCCGCCGCGTACAGCACGTGGACCAACCCCCCGCAGGCGCCTGACCGCACGCGCACCACACCCGCACCCGCGTCCCTTCCGCCTGCGGACAGCGCCCATCCGTCGTTAGGGTCAATGCCGTGGCCACCTGCCCCCCACACCCCTGTCCCCGTGGTCCCGTCGACGGCGCACCCGCCGCCGGCCCCCTGCGGCACGCCCACTGGTGGCAACGCGCCTGGGTGCGCTACGGGGCGCTGACCACGCTCCTCGCGATATCCGGCCTCGTCATCCTCGCCCTGGTCCGCGAGGAGACCGGCACGGAGGGGTTCCTGGTCGGGCTGGGGCTGGCCACGCTCCCGGTGCCCCTGCTCATAGCCGCGTTCCGCTGGCTGGACCGGGTCGAGCCGGGCCCCTGGCGCAACCTGCTGTTCTGCTTCGCCTGGGGCGCCTGCGCGGCGGCGCTGATAGCGATCGTCGCCAACAGCTTCGCGACCAGATGGATAGCGACGGCGACGGCGGACCCGTCCAGCGCGGACACGCTCGGCGCGACCGTCATAGCCCCGGTGGTCGAGGAGACGGCCAAGGCGGCGGCCGTCTTACTGGTCTTCCTCTTCCGGCGCCGTGACTTCACCGGCATCCTCGACGGAGTGGTCGTAGCCGGCGTCACCGCCACCGGCTTCGCGTTCACGGAGAACATCCTCTACCTGGGCACCGCCTTCGGCACCGACCAGCTCACCGGCGGCACCGGCATCGCCTCCGTCACGGCGGCGACCTTCTTCGTGCGCATCATCATGTCGCCGTTCGCGCACCCGCTCTTCACCGTCCTCACGGGCATCGGCTTCGGCATCTCCGCGCTCGCGGCGGACCGCCAGCACATCCGCCGCGTCGCCTTCCCGCTCTCCGGACTGCTGCTCGCGATGGGCCTGCACGCGATGTGGAACGGCTCGTCGGCGTTCGGCGAGTACGGGTTCTTCGCCGTGTACGCGGCGTTCATGGTGCCCATCTTCGGGCTGCTGACGTGGCTGGTGATCTGGACACGGCAGCGGGAGCTGAAGACCGTGCGGACGGAGCTGCCCGCCTACGCCGTGGCCGGCTGGCTGTCCCCGGTCGAACCGTACGCCCTCGGCTCGATGCGGGCCCGGCGGATCGCCCGCCAGTACGCCCGCCGCCACGCGGGCAGGGCGGCGGCGCGGCAGGTCGCGCAGTACGAGGGGTACGCGACGTCCCTGGCGTTCCTGCGGCACCGGGGCCGCCGCGGCCGCGCCGGTGCCGACTTCGTCGTACGGGAACGGGAACTGCTGGACGAACTGTGGCGGCGCCGGGAGACGGCCCGCCCCGCGCTGGACTACGCCGCGCGGATCACGGCCCCTCCGGTACCGGTGACGGCCCCGCCGTGGCCGGTGTACGGGGCGTACGGGTACGGCTGTCCGACGACTCCGGCAACGGCGCCGACGACGTCGGCAACCCCGTACCCGGCGTACAACCCGTACCGGTCGTAGCCCCATGCCCGGGCGGGGAACCGCTCAGGCCGAAGCCTCCGTGAGCCGCCCGAGCTCCGCCTCCGTCAGCGTCAGCTCCCCGACCCCGGTCAACGCGGGCAGCTGCTCCACCGTCCGCGCGGAAGCGATCGGCGCCACCACCGTCGGCTGGGCCGCGAGCCAGGCGAGGGCGACCGTGGCGACGGGGACGTCGTGGGCCGCGGCGATCTCGTCGAGGGCGTCGAGGACCCGGCGGCCCCGCTCGGTCTCCAGGTGCTTGGCGGCACCGCCCGCCCGCGCGCTGTCGACGCTCGTACCGGGCCGGTACTTGCCGGTCAGGAAGCCCGACGCGAGCGCGTAGTACGGGACGGCCGCCAGGCCGGTCCGCGCGGCGAGGTCCTGGAGCTCGCCCTCGTAGGTGTCGCGGGAGACCAGGTTGTAGTGGGGCTGGAGGGCCACGTAGCGGGCGAGCCCCTCGCGGTCGGAGAACTCCAGGGAGGCCCGCAGCCGCTCCGCGGAGATGTTGGAGGCGGCGATATGCCGCACCTTCCCGGCCGTCACGAGTTCGTCGAGCGCGCCGATGATCTCCTCGACCGGCACGTCGGGCTTGTCGTAGTGGGTGTAGTAGAGGTCGATGTAGTCGGTGCCGAGGCGCCGCAGGGAGGCGTCGGCGGCGGCCTTGATGTTGGCGGCGGACAGGCCCTGGAACTCGGGGTGCTGGCTGACCTTCGTGGCGACGACGACGTCCGCGCGGTTGCCGCGCGACGTCAGCCACTTGCCGAGGACGGTCTCGGACTCGCCGCCCTGGTTGCCGTCCACCCACGCCGAGTAGACGTCGGCGGAGTCGACGAAGTTGCCGCCGGCGGCGGTGTACGCGTCGAGGACGGCGAACGACTGTGCCTCGTCCGCGGTCCAGCCGAAGACGTTGCCGCCGAGGGCGAGCGGGAAGACCTCGAGGTCGGAGGAGCCCAGCTTGCGAAGAGAAGTCATGCTCCGTGTCAACGGCCGTGCGGGGGAGCCTCATTCCGGAGCGGACGCAAAACTCCCGTGAACGCCCCCGCACGAAACCCCCGCACGAGACCGGAAACGCCGTCGCTCAGACGCTCAGGCCCTTGCCCCGCAGCCACGCCAGCGGGTCGACCCCGTTGGTGGACCCACCGGTGTGGACTTCCATGTGCAGGTGCGCCCCGGTGACGTTGCCGGTCGCGCCCACGCGGCCGATGACGTCACCCGTGCTGACCTTCTGGCCGACGCTGACGCCGATGGACGACTGGTGCGCGTACCAGATCTCCGTGCCGTCATCGAGGGTGAGGACCGTCTTGTAGCCGTACGACCCGTTCCAGCCCGCCTCGGTGATGGTGCCGCTGTGCACCGCCTTGATCGGCGTGCCCGTGGGGGCGGCGAAGTCGAGACCGGTGTGGTAGCCGGAGGACCAGTAGGCGCCGGCCTGACCGAAGGTCGAGGTGATGGTGTACGCGGAGGTCGGCAGCGTGTACTGCTTGGCGAGGGCGGCGAGCCGCTCGGCCTCGGCCTTCTTCCGGGCCTCCTCCTCCGCCTTCCGCTTGGCTTCGGCGGCCTTGGCCTTGGCTTCCTGCTCCGCCTTGGCGGCGGCTTCCGCTGCCGCCTTCTGGGCGGCGTCCGCGGCGTCCTGCGCGGCCTTGGTCTCGATCTGCTCCTGCTGGTGCTCGACCTGCGCCATGATCCGGGCGCGCAGGGCCTCACCGGCGCCGGAGGTGCCCTGCTCGGTGTCGGCGGCCGCGGTGCCGAGGTCGCTGAGCGGGGTGGCCGAGGCTTCGGGGGTGTCGTCGTCCGAAATGAGGGAACCCACCGAGGGAAGGTCCGGAACGGAGATCGACACCGGCGGCTTGCCGGTCTGGGCGCTGGCCATGCCGCCCGCGCCCACGGCGGCTATGACGCCGACGCCCAGGACGGTGGAGCTGCGGGCGAGGCCTCCGCCGCGCTGCTTGGTGACGCGATGCCGGCCACGGACGGGACGGATGGACTCCGCGGTGGGGTTCCATTCCTGGAACGGGCCCTCTTCGGTGCGGTGACCGCCGTAGCCGAAGGTTTCGGTGTCGCGCTGGTTGTGCGCGGACGGGGCCGCGGGGGCAGGCCGGTTGGACGCCACGTGGGCGTACTCCTTTCCTTCCTTCTCGCCTACCGGGTTAGCTGACGGGTTCGGAGCAGGAAGGTCTCCTACGCGCGTATAACTGCCGTGCTTCCACGGCGGCTTACGCCCGATTCACCCCAAGTAGTGGTTCCCCGGTTCCCTTTCGGGATTCGGCGCGTGCGCACGGAGCCGCCTTCTGTGACGGCTGGGACGACCGCGCTGCGTTATCGAACGTTAATGGAGGCGCGGTGGGGATTCCAGCGATTCCGCTTGATCATTAACCTTTTTCGCGCGGACCAACCTGCCATGACCGGCTTAAATCGGACGAGTTGACCGCTTCGTAAGTGACTCACGGGTTTTGACGGTGTGTCAGTTGTGATGCGGAGTGGTGAGATTCGCTCACCGACAGTAATGAAGAACCCATGGAAACAACCGAGGGCCGGAACCCTTTCGGATTCCGGCCCTCGGCCTTCAGTAGCGGGGACAGGATTTGAACCTGCGACCTCTGGGTTATGAGCCCAGCGAGCTACCGAGCTGCTCCACCCCGCGTCGTTGTGACTCCAGTGTACGCCATCCGCGGGACCCCTCGCGCACACCCGGTGCTCAGCGGCCCGGGTTGCCCGCGTGGGTGGGCCGCAGTTCCTGTTGGGCCAGCCCGCGGTCAGTGCGGCAGGTGGCGGTTGGGGGCCTTGGCCCGCTCCTCGTGTTCCGGGAGGACGACGACCTCCACTCCTCCGGCCTCCAGGACGCCGCTGCCGTCGGCCGCCGCCACGAAGGTGTCCGGCTCGCGCCAGGCCGTGACCACGCGCCGTACGCCCGCGTCGAGGATCAGCCGGGCGCAGGGCGCGGGGCGGGAGGCCCGGCGGGCGCAGGGCTCCAGGCTGCTGTAGACGGTCGCGCCGGCGAGCCTGGGGTCGGCCGGGTCGGTCTTCGCCAGGGCCGCCTCCTCGGCGTGCACGACCGGGTCGCCGCCCTCCCGGGAGTGGCCGCGGGCCAGCTCCGTGCCGTCGGCCGCGACCACCACCGCGCCGACGCTGAACGCCGTGTCCGACGGAGGACACTGGGCCGCCAGTTCGCAGGCGAGGGCCAGCCAGTGGTGGTCGGCGGCGACGGGGAGCGGGCCGGCGCCGGGAGCGGTCGGCTCGTAGCGCATGAGGACCACGTCCTCGATCCGCCGGGTCTCCAGCAGCCGGAGCCGGCCGGACTGATAGCCGCCGGGCCCGAAGAGGCGGGGCGCCTCGGAGTCGCCGACGAAGAGCGGGGCGAGGACGAGCTGGAGTTCGTCGGCCAGGCCCTGGGTGAGGAGCTGGGTGTGGATCAGGCCGCCGCCCTCGACCATGAGCCGCCGTACGCCCCGGACGTCGTGCAGGTGGGTGAGGAGCCGTCGCCAGTCGAGGTCGGCGCCGAGCGGGACGACGTCGGTGGCACCTGTGGCTGTGGCCCCTGTGGCATGTGTGGCATGTGGGGCATTGGTGGCTGCTTCGGTGGCGAGGCCGAGGGCACGGGCGCGTTCGGCGCCCTCGTCGGTGGTGTAGAGGACCTTCTCGCCGCCGGTGTGCCAGAACTGTGCCGCCGGGTCGAGGTCACCGGAGCCGCTGACCGTGACCTTGAGGGGGTACTCCGGCAGGCCGGCTGCCGTGCGGGCGGCGCGCCGCTCGGGTGAGTTGACCAGCAGGCGCGGGTTGTCGGCGCGGACGGTGCCGGCGCCGATCAGGATCGCGTCGACGGAGGCCCGGACCTCGTCGACCCGGTCGAAGTCGGCCGGGCTGGACAGGAGCAGGCGTTCGGGGCCGGTGTCGTCCAGGTAGCCGTCGAGGGAGACGGCGGCGGACAGCAGGACGTACGGGTGGGGCATCGACGCTCCCGGCTCGTGGAAACTCGTGGCGGACGGCGGACGGCGGACTCGGGCTTGGTTCAAGTTTGAAACAAACCTACACTGGGTGCATGACGACTCGCTGGCTCACCCCCGAGGAGCAACGCGCCTGGCGCGCGTACATCGCCGCATCGCTGCTCCTGGAGGACGCGATCGACCGGCAGCTCCAGCAGGACGCCGGCATGCCTCACCTGTACTACTCCATCCTGTCCGTCCTGTCGGAGTCCCCGGAGCGGCGGTTGCGCATGACCGATCTCGCCGAGCGGCTGAAGATCACGCGCAGCCGGCTGACGTACGCGGTGACACGGCTGGAGAAGGACGGCATGGTGCGGCGCGAGGCCTGCCGGTACGACAAGCGGGGCAGCATCGCGGCCCTGACCGACGACGGGTTCGCCGTACTGGACCGGGCGGCGCCCGGGCACGTCGAGACCGTGCGGAGCTTCCTGTTCGACCGGCTCAGCGACGAGCAGGTGGGGCAACTGGAGGAGATCTCCACGGCGATCGCGCAGGGGCTCCAGGAGGACGGGACACGGCCGGCGTCGGACGACGTGCCGTGGCGACGGAGGTCCTCCACGGCCTGTTCGTGAGGCACATCACAACGCGCTTCATCTCACCGCTCCTCATTGCTTCAAATTTAAAGCAAGGGTAGGGTTCCGGACGTGGATCTGCTTCAAATCTGAAGCAGCCTGCAAGCCGACGGCTGTGCAGCCGAACAGGAACGGAACCCGGAGGCCCCGCATGCCCGACACCCCCGCTGTCCTCGCCACCCCGCGCTCCCGCGTCCGCGTCCCGCTGCGCTTCCACGACGGCTACGAGGTCGACGCCGAGGTCGTCACCTTCCACGGCCTGGCCGACGGCCAGGAGCACGTGGCCGTCGTCCTGGGGGAGCCCGGCCCGGTTCCGCTGGTGCGGCTGCACTCCGAGTGCCTGACCGGGGACGTGTTCGGCTCCGCCCGCTGCGACTGCGGTCCGCAGCTGCGCGAGGCCGTCGAGCGCATAGCCGAGCGCGGGGGCGTGCTCCTCTACCTCCGCCAGGAGGGCCGGGGCATCGGCCTCTACAACAAGCTCGACGCGTACGCCCTCCAGGACGAGGGCCTCGACACGTACGAGGCGAACGCGGCCCTGGGGCTGCCGGAGGACGCCCGCGACTACACGGCGGCGGCCCAGATGCTCCGGGCCCTGGGCATCGGCGAGCTGGACCTGCTCTCCAACAACCCCGACAAGGCCGCCCAGCTGCGCGGCCTGGGCGTGGACGTCCGCGACCGCGTCCCCACGGGCGTCTTCACCACCGCGCACAACGTCCGCTACCTGCGCGCGAAGGTCCTCCAGACCCAGCACACCCTGCCGCTCGCCGCGCTGACGGGGCTCAGCGCGGGCTGAGCTTCCCGGTCCGGCCGGGTGACAAAACGAGGCGGCTTGCCCCTCGGCTCATCGGGTACAGCCTTTGAATGAGGGCGACCTCCGCAGTACCCGGAGCTTATGGAAAGTGACCGTTTCGTGACCGATCTCGGCGGCCCCGGCGACCACCGGGCGAGGAGACCGGGCGATGGCCCGGAGGTCGTCGCGGCACAGATAGCCGACGCCGTGGAGAGCCTGACGGCCCTGTGGTCGGTCGCCGCCCAGGAGGCGTCCCTGCGGCTGTCCCTGCACCAGCTGCGGGCGCTGCGCATCCTGGAGGCGGCGCCCGGCCTGAACCTGACGGCCCTGGCGGACCAGCTCGACATCGGCCTTCCCACCGCCAGCCGCCTCTGCGACCGCCTGGCCGCGGCCGGCCTCCTGGAACGCGCGCAGCACCCGGACACCCGCCGCGAGGTACAGCTGTGGCTCACCACGCACGGGCGGCACGTCCTGGGCGACGTCGCAGGTCGCAGGGCACAGGCCCTGGCCAGGACCCTGGCGGCGATGGAACCGGGGGAACGGGTGGCGTTGAGCAGGGGGTTGCGGGGGTTTCTCGCCGCGCGGGACGCGGACATCCCACGTGCGGACGGGACCGACCGGGCTGACGGGACCGACGGGACCGACCCGACTCACGGGACCGACCCGACTGGCGGACCGTAGCGGCGGCAGGTCCGGTCGGTCATCCCTCCGAGCCGTGACGGCTCTCCCCACCGGCGCCGCCACCCCCCAGCACCGCCACACACGTGTCGTCCCGCACCGGACGAGCCGCGCTGCCCGCGTCCCGGAGGACCACCGCGGCCACCACCGCCGGGTCGCAGCCCAGGAGCACGGCGTCGTCGGGTGGTGTCCAGCGGCCGGGCAGGCCGTCGCTGTGCAGGACGAGCAGGCTGTCGTCCCGCCACGGCTGCTGCTGCACGGACACGGACGCCGGGGCCTGCGCGCCCACGATGCCGGGCTGGGACAGCATGGCCTTCCAGGTGCCGTCGCTCCGCAGGCGGGCGCCGACGTTGCCGATCCCCGCGAAGTACAACCGGCCGGAAGAGATGTCCAGTTGGGCCACGGCGACCGCCGCGCCCCGGGTGCGGCGCAGGGCCCGGCCCAGATGCCGCAGTATCTCGGCGGGCGGCCGGTCGGCCACGCCGGGCAGCGCGTCCACGGCGGTGCCGGACGCCTCGGCGGCCTTGGGTCCGTGCCCGAGCCCGTCGGCGAGCAGCAGGGTCAGCCGGTCGCCGGAACGCACCCGGCTCCAGGCGTCGCCGGAGTACTCGGCCCGGCCGAGAGGGACGTTGACGCCACCGGCGCGCAGACCGGGCGGGGGCGTCCGATGCCGGCCGGCGGGCGGCTCGTGGTCGATGCGGGCCACGGCCACCGTGCCCCGGCCGGAGGCGCTGTGCAGGTCGAAGTCGTTCGCTATGCGCCGGCACGTGCCGAGGCCGGCGCCCAGGGAGGCGGCGGTGGTGTAGCCGTCGCGCATCGCCGCCGCGACGTCCGGGATGCCCGGGCCGTGGTCGAGCGCGACGAGCTGCACGGACAAGCGCCCGTCGGCGGCGGGTGCGCGCTCGACGAGGTTGATGACGACGTACCCGCCGTCCGCGTGCCGCACCAGGTTGGTCGCCAGCTCCGTCGCCACGAGCGCCGCGGTCGCGGTGCGGTGCGGGCCGAGCCCGGCACACTCGCTGGCCGCCTCGGCCGCCACCCGGACGTCCCGCACCCGGGTCGAGTCGTCCACCGGCACGTCCCACACCCTGCTCATCACGACCCCGGCCGGGCCGGCGGCACGACCGTGGCCCAGGCGGTGACGGTGACGGTGGTGCCCTCACCGGGCCGGCTGTCCACCTCGAACTCGTGGACCAGCCGCTTGGCCCCGCTCATGCCGAGGCCGAGTCCGCCGCCGCTGGTGTAGCCGTCGGTCATCGCCTGGTCCAGGTCGCGGATGCCGGGCCCGGCGTCGACGAAGGCCAGCCGCAGGCCGGGCGACGGACCGCTGCCCAGCGGGGTGATCTCCACGTGGCCACCGCCGCCGTGGACGAGGGTGTTACGGGCCAGCTCACTGGCGGCGGTGACGAGCTTGGTCTGCTGCACCAGACCGAACCCGAGCTCGGCGGCGGCCTGCCGGACCTGCTGCCGTACCCAGGCCAGGTCGGCGTCCGAGCCGATCGGCAGGCTGGCCGGGGCGGCGTGACGGGAGGCCCGCATCACGGACTCCCCCCGTCCTGCTCACCCGCGGTGAGCATCTCCATCGCGCGTTCGACGTCCAGGGCCGTGCGCAGTCCGGGCAGGGTGAGCCCCAGCTCGACCAGGGTGATCGCCACCGCGGGGCGCATCCCGGCCAGCACCGTACGGGCCGCCAGCAGTCCGGCTCCCGCGGCGATCTCGGCGAGGACCCGGCCCAGGAAGGAGTCGACGATGTCCACGCCGGAGATGTCGATGACCACACCGGTCACGCGGGTGTGCGCGATCCGTTCGGTGATGTCGTGCTGGAGCTGCTCGGCCATCCCGTCGTGCAGTTCCCCCTGGAGGGTGACCAGCAGGATGTCGCCCAGCCGGAGGACCGGAACCGTGAAGCCGTGCCCGCCCATGAGCCCGGCGCCCGAGGGTCCGGCGATCGGCGGCCCGAATCCCGCGGGCCCGTTCCCCGAGGGGCCGGTCATCGCGCGCCCGCGTCGGCCGCCCGGACCGGAGCGATCTCGACGCCCTGCCGGCTGAGCGCGTAGGCCAGGGCGTCCGCCAGGCTCGAGCGGGTGAGCACCGTGCCGAGGTCGATGCCCAGATGGACGATGGTCTGCGCGATCGCGGGCCGGATGCCGGAAACGATGCACTCGGCGCCCATCAGCCGGGCCGCGGCCACCGTCTTCATCAGGTGCTGGGCGACCAGCGAGTCGACCGTGGGCACGCCGGTGATGTCGAGGATGGCGAACCGGGCGCGTTCGGCGACGATCGCGTCCAGCAGGCTCTCCATGACCACCTGGCTGCGCGCGCTGTCCAGCGTGCCGATCAGCGGTACGGCGACGGTGCTCTCCCAGAGTTTGATCACCGGGGTGGCCACTTCGTTCAGTTGCTCGCGCTGCCGTGCGATCACCTCCTCCCCCGCGCTGACCGTCGTCTCCAGCACGACCAGACGCAGCGTGCCCATCAGCACGGTGACGGCCAGCAGGCACTCCTGGGCCTCCGGGGCGTAGGGGTCGGGGAACTCGGCGCGCAGCAGCTCGGTCACCGGTTCGCGCAGGGCGGCCACCTCGTCGGCGAGCCCGTCCTCGTCGATGCCCATGCGGCCGCGGGAGGCCGCCATCCGCCCCAACTGGTCGCGCACCGACTCGAATCCGGAGGCCCGGATGTCGTCCAGCCGTCCGGTGGCCGCCACGGCGGCCAGCGCCGCCGTCACGGACCTGCCCGCCTCCACCGCCTCGTCGCGGGACACGGTGAAGACCGTGCGGAACAGCGAGGCGTCCGCCCACCGTTGGGCGATCTGCTCCCGGCGCCGTTCGAGGAAGGCACTCACCTGCTGTGCGGCGGGCTCCCGTTCCGCGTTCTCATCCGACACCGACACGTGCATCGCTCCCTTGCGTGGGCCGGCCGAGGTCGCGCTACGGCACCTCAGCCATTACTTGCCGTATGACAAACATTAAGGCCGCCCTACAGCACCGCCAAACAGCCGCTCGTCCATAGCCTTTGACCTGCGTCTGCCCCGGTCCTCACCGCCCACGCCAGTCGAGACACACCACCAGGGCGTCGTCGTCCGGGACGGTTCTGCCACGGTGGCCGGACAGTTCGCGCAGGACGGCCCGGGGCACCTCGGCGGCCCGGAGCAGCCGGGTCGACTGGATCGCCCGGGCCAGGGCGCCGGCCCCGTACGCCTCTCCGCCCGGAGAGGCGGCGTCGTACACGCCGTCGCTGACGAAGACCAGCCGGTCACCGGGCTCGACCACGAACTCCTGCGCCACGTAGTCGGTCTCCTCGAACATGCCGAGCGGCAGCTGGGCGTCGAACGGCACCCGCTCCACCGCGCCCCGGCGCAGCCGCAGCAGCCGCGGGGAACCGGCGTCCACCGCCCGGACCCGCCCGGTGGCCAGCTCGATGTCCAGCATGAGCACGGACAGGTAGCAGCGGCCCCGGTAGTGGGCGTACACCGCCTGGTCGGCCAGGGCCGCCTGGTCGGCGAGGGGGAGACCGGCCCGGCGCGCGTTGCGCAGGGCGTTGATCGCCAGGTTCGTCAGCAGGGAGGCCTCTATGCCCTCGCCCATGCCGTTGGTGACGTAGAGACTGAGCCGGTCGGCCGTGGCGGACCAGTCGAAGTTGTCGCCGAAGATCGCGTACGCCGGTTCCAGTTGTGCGCCCAGCTCGTACTCGGGGCGGGAGCAGGAGCGGCCCGGCAGCAACTGCCACTGCATCTCGGCGGCCAGGGTGAGCCGGTCCCTGCGGCGGGCCTGGAGGTACACGTCGGTGTCCCGCTCGGCCACGACGACCTCGTGCCCGAGCACCTCGGCGATCTCGGCCAGTTCGCCGAGGCAGCCGTCGGCGTGCTCGCCGCCCGGCAGGGTCACCGTCAGCACGCCGAGGCGGTCACCGCGCACGGTGACCGGCAGATGCACGCGTACTCCGTCACCCGAGTCACCCGAAAGGGCCTCCACGTACGGCTCCTGCGCGCCGAAGGCCCGGCCCGCCGGGCTGTTGTGCACGGACACCGGCTGGAGGGTGTGCGGCGGCACGGACACCGGCTGAAGCACCGTCAGTCCGTAGTCGGCCAGGTACAGCTCGACGGAGTCCGCCGCGTACTGATCGGTCAGTACACGACGGACCGCGTCCAGCAGTTGATGGGGCGCCGCCGTGCGCAGGGCGCGCTCGGCGGTCACGAGTCTGTTCACGATCGTCGTCACGATGGTCGAAGCCCAATCCTTGAATCCTCGGTCGGACACCCACGGGTCTTCGGGCACGTCCCTCGGCCCCGGGGCCGGCCCGGGGGCCGTGGTCGGCCCTGGCGCGCGGCCCGCCTAGTACGCTGGCGGCCATCCCGGTGCCTGCGAGAGTGTGACTGTGACTTCCCTCCGACCCCGCCCTGAGCCAGCAGAGGTCGCCCGCGTGACCTCCACGGCCGCGGAGTTGCTGGAAGTCCTCTGGGGCAGGGCCTCCACGGCACCCGCCTCGGCGTCGCAGCTGCGCGTCCTGCTCATCCTGGAACACCACGAGGGCATCAACCTGCGCACCCTCGCCGACTCCCTCGCCTCCACGCCGCCCTCGACCAGCCGGCTGTGCGACCGGCTCCAGGCGGCGGGGTTCGTCGAACGCGTGGTGAGCGCGGCGGACCGGCGCGAGGTACGGCTGCACCTCAGCGGGCGGGGCCGCGCCTTCCTGGCCGACCTGCGCATCCGCCGGGAACAGACGCTGCGCGCGGTGCTCGACCAGATGCCCGCCGCCAAGCGGGTCGCGCTGCTGCAAGGGCTGGAGGCGTTCTGCGACGCGGCCGCGGCCCAGATACACGACGCCTCCGACGACTCCGCCGCGTCCGGTACCCGCACTGCCTGAAGCGCCCGTCGTGGCACCGGGACGAACATTCCGGATCCTCCCCCGCGCCCGCACGGCACGGCTAGATTGTTGCCTCACGACTATAGTTGTCGAACGACAACTGTCCGCTCCACGAGTCCCTTCGCCAACTCCCGCATGCCGCACCGCCCCACCCTCCTGCCCGTACCGTGAGCCACGGTTGCGGGTACCCCGTCAACGCCCCGACCTGCGCCGACTGTGGTCAACGTCTCGACGGGGAGGACACGGGGCATGAGCCGGGCGACTGCGGGTAGCGGGCTGGAGGCGGCCTGTCGGGGGACGGGAGCGGGCCGGAACTACGAGGGAGGGCCCGTGACGGCGACGACGCGCATCGGCACGACGACGGATTCCGCCACCGACACCGGTGAGGAGCTGCCGCAGATCACCGAGCCTCAGAAGCTCGCCCCGCAGGACGCGCGCGAGCTGACCGGCCAGTTCCTCGAACGGCTCGCCGTGCTGGAGGAGGGCACCCCCGAATACCAGTACGCGCGCAACACGCTCATCGAGATGAACATGTCGCTGGTGCGGTTCGCGGCCCGCCGGTTCCGTACGAGCGGCCAGGCGATGGAGGACGTCGTCCAGGTCGGTGTCATCGGCCTGATCAAGGCCATCGACCGGTTCGAGGTCTCCCGCGAGGTCCAGTTCACCAGTTTCGCGGTGCCGTACATCATCGGCGAGATCAAGCGGTTCTTCCGCGACACGTCCTGGGCCGTGCACGTGCCGCGCCGCCTTCAGGAGGCCCGTACGGAACTCGCCAAGGCCACCGAGGAACTGTCCTCCCGCCTCGGCCGCGCGCCGAGGGTCGCGGAGCTGGCGGCGCTGATGAACCTCTCGGAGGAGGAGGTCGTCGAGGCCCAGGTCGCGGCGAACGGTTACCTCTCCTCGTCCCTGGACGCCGCGATCACCGGCGACTCGGAGGAGAGCGACACGACGCTCTCCGAGTTCCTCGGCGAGGAGGACCCGGCCCTCGAACTCGTCGAGGACTTCCACGCGCTGGCCCCCCTGGTCGCCGAACTCGACGAGCGCCAGCGCCTCATCCTCCACCTGCGCTTCGTCGAGGAACTCACCCAGGCGGAGATCGGCAAGCGCCTCGGCATCTCCCAGATGCACGTCTCCCGCCTGATCTCCCGGACGGTGGCACGGCTGCGGTCGGGGATGCTGGCGACGGGCTAGGGCGTGTCCGCAACGTCCCGCCTGCCCCGCCGGGCGGACGACGGGACTTTACGGACACTCCCTAGCGGCCCAGCGCCAGCCGTACCACGCGCGGCCAGTCGGGTGCCGCGCCGCTCGCCCGTGGTGTGCCGGGGCGACGGCGCGGCACCCGGACCCGGAGTGCCCCGGGCGCGCTGCGGCACACGACGGGTGACGGCAGAACGACGTGTTCTCCGTCGATGCCGACCGCGAGGGTGCCCGTGTCGCTTTCGACGACGACTTCCCCGGCGTTCAGCCGGATGAGTTGCCCGGAGCGCGGACCCCGCACGATGCGCGCCGCCTGGGCGGTGTTGGCGACCCGTACGCACACCACACCGAGAAGGCCCGAGTCCAGCCGTTCCCTGCGCCCTGGCCGGGCCGCGTCGACGGCCCGTCCGTAGGGATTGTTGGAGACGAGCAGCGCCTGGAGTCCGTCGACGTGCGTCCGGTCGGCCCGCGTCCGCAGCCTGGGCGCGTCCTCGCCGGTGAGGAGGCCGGGGAGGGTGCGCAGGGTCGTGCGGGTCTTGGCGTCCCGGTACGCGGGGTCGGTGACGACGGACGCGTACATGCCGAACGAGGCGTTGTTGACGAAGACCCGGTCCGCGGCGTACCCGAGGTCGACGCGGAGTTCGACGCCGTCGGTCAGCGCCTCCAGGGCCGCCGCCGGATCATCGCGGTCCAGGCCGAGGTCGAGGGCGAAGTGGTTGCGGGTACCGGCGGGAATCACCACGAACGGCACGTCGTGGTGTGCCGCGACCTCGGCCACCAGCGCCTGGGTGCCGTCGCCGCCCGCCACCGCCAGGAGGTCGGCTCCCTCGGCGACGGCCTGCCGGGCCAGTTCGGTGACGTCCTGGTGCTGATCCGCGTCGAGCAGGGCCACCCGGCAGCCCGCCGTCCGGGCCTTCTCCACCAGGTGGAAACGGTCCACCTTGCCGCCGCCGGAGCGCGGATTCATGAGGATCCACGGGGTACGGGGTGCCTCCACGAAAGCCTGTTGGGTGGCGGCGGTGTGACCAGGTGCCAGGACCGTACGTGCCGCCGTGACGGCCAACAGCCACAGGCCCAGGGACAGCAGGGCCGGCCCCAGCATGCCGAACGTGGCATACAGGGCGAGGACAGCGACCGGCGCGGCCACCGACAGTGCCGCCCCGAGGGCGCGCAGCACGCCGGTGTGCGCCAGGGTCCACCACACCCCGACGGCGGCGAGCGCCAGCCCGGCGATGCCGGCCAGCGCCCACAGCACGCTCCGCAGACCGGCGGCCACGAGCGGCACCACGATGCTTGCCAGCAGGGCGAGCACGGCAAGGCGAGCCCGTCCGGCACTGTCCGTGCGTACGGTCGGGCTCGCCCCTCCCGGTGCCTTCGTGTTCCCGCCGCGTCGCACTAGGACGGTGGGCGCTGCTCGTAGGTTCGGCGCTCCTCGTAGGGCCGGCGCTCCTCATAGGTTCGGCGCTCGTCGGACGGAGGGCGCTCCTCGGACAGGTCGAAGAGGTTGTCGCGCTGGACCACACACACGGCCCAGATGATGAAGCCCGAGATCGTGATCATCACGACCGACCACACCGGGTAGTACGGCAGGGAGAGGAAGTTGGCGATGATGACGAGTCCGGCGATGGCCACGCTGCTGACGCGCGCCCACACCGAGACCTTGAGCAGCCCGATGCTGACGATCACGGCGAGCGCGCCCAGAACGAGGTGGATCCAGCCCCAGCCGGTCAGGTCCCACTCGAACACGTAATTGCGCGTCGTGAGGAAGATGTCGTCCTCGGCGATGGCCATGATGCCCCGGAAGACGTCGAGCAGGCCGACGAGGAAGAGCATCACGGCCGCGAAGGCCGTCAGGCCGGTTGCCCATTCCTGCTTCGCCGTGTGTTCCGGCCGGGTGTGTGTCGCGGTCATCTTGTGCCTCGATTCGTGGTGCGCTAATGCTCAGCGACCGGGAGTGCGGGCGGTGGAGCCGGCGTGCTCCGCCGGGCCGTGGCCGGTCAGGACCAGTTCCTTGGCCCTGCGGAACTCCTCGTCCGTGATGTCGCCACGGGCGCGGATGTCGGACAGCTTGGCCAGTTCGTCGATGCTGCTGGACCGGCCCGTGCCGCCCGCGGCTTCCCTGATACGGGCGTCGAAGGCTTCCTGCTGTGCTCGGGCCTGCGCCATTTCCCGGCGTCCCATGTTCTTGCCGCGGGCGATCACGTAGACGAAGACGCCCAGGAAGGGCAGCAGGACGGTGAACGCCAGCCAACCGGCTTTCGCCCACCCGCTCATCTCGTCGTCGCGGAAGATGTCGAAGACGATGCGGAAGAGCAGGACGAACCACATGATCCACAGGAAGAACAGGAGCATGCTCCAGAAGACGCTCAGCAAGGGATAGTCGTACGCCAGGTACGTCTGTGCGCTCATGTCTCTTCTCCGTTTCCGGGCGCTCGCCCGGCCGCCCTGGTGTGCTGTCTCCAGCGTGGGCGCAGCCGGGGCCGGGTGCCTCACCCGACGCGGGTGAGCCTGCGGGCCGGCCGGCACTCGATGGCTGCCCTCCTGCGGCAGGATCATGGGACGGCCCGCGTACGGCGGGGGGCGGCGACTTTCCGGTACCAGTCGGAGGAGGCGACGTACTGGCCGATGGCGAGGCCCGAGACGGCCACCAGGAACACGGCGATCAACCAGGACATGAACGTGAAGACGGGCCCCAGCGGGCCGAACTCCCGCAGGCTGCGTTCCATGACCGTGGGCACGAACAGACCGGCGGCCCAGCTCAGTACGACCGTTCCCAGGCCCGCGAGCAGTGCTCCCGGCAGCAGGCTCCGCCAGCCGATCCGGCCGCCCAGCAGCAGATGCTGGGACCACCACCACAGCGCGGTCGCCGACAGCGCGGACAGCACCCATCCGGTCACCACGCCGCCGCCGAACCCGCCGCGCAGCGGTGCCTGGACCAGGAGGACGCCCAGCCAGACGAGCAGCCAGAGCAGCCAGCGCCAGACCGCGGCCCGCACCGGTGTCCGGGGCAGGCGCCAGCATCGCTCGCAGACCGCCTGAAGCGCCCGGCTGAAGGCCGTGGCGGACACGAGAGTCACCATCACGCCCACCGCACCGACGGCGTCCCGCGGTGTGCCGGTGGCGGTGAAGGCACGGCGTACCTCGTCGAGCGTGTCGCCGCGCACCCCCAGAACAGCGCGGAGGGAGTCGGCCAGCAGGTCCTGCACCTCTCGGGGGGCGAACGCCGCGACGGTCATCAGCAGCGGGAGCGCGGTGATGAAGGCTTGCGCGGCCAGTCTCACGGAGCCCTCGACGACGTTGAGCGCCGACAAGCGCGACAGCAGCCGGGCCGTGGTCCCGGACCGCGCACGGGCCGCGAACCGCGCGACCGTGTGCCCGCCCGGCTCGGTGTGCCTGCCGGGCTCCGTATGCCTGCCGGGCTCCGTATGCCTGCCGGGCTCCGTATGCCTTCCGGGCTCCGTATGCCTTCCGGGCTCCGTATGCCTGCCGGGCTCCGTATGCCTGCCGGGCTCCGTATGCCTGCCGGACGCGCGCCCGAAACCGGGTTTTCCTGCCATGACTCACAGCGCCGCCGCCCGTTGCCCCGCTCGGTCGGCCGGTCCGGCGGCGGCCGCGAGGATCGCCAGGACGATCAGGACGGCCAGGGCGATGCCGAGGACGAGGGCCACCGCTCCGACCGTGGGGTGGTTCCAGAGCACGAGCGCCAGCGCTCCGGCCGCGATGACGACACCCGTAAGCCATGCCCGGTGGTCCGCCAGCCAGCGTCCGGAGGCCCCGGTGCGCAGTCCGGCACGGCTCAGCCCCCGGCCGGCGGCCGTCGTGCCCCGGTCCGCCACCGTGCGGACGGCGCGGGCGGGGCGTCCGGGACCGTACAGGTACGCGACCAGTGCCGTGATCACCGAGACGACCAGCAGGGTGCGCGTGCTGTCGCGCAGGAAGCGGACGAACGTGTCGTAGATCGCCGCGGCCGCGTCGGTGGGCAGCGCGGTGGGCGGGACGGAGTCCAGGTAGACCCGTCGGACCACGGCCAGCGCGACGAGCAGCACCACCATCATCACGCCGACGCCCGTCGCGGTGATCACCAGCATCACCCGGTGTGCCGGATTGGTCCACACGGCAAGCGCGGCGAGGACGACGGTCAGGACGGGCAGCCAGGTTCCGAGGATGTCCAGCAGCCGCATCGTGTCCTGCGCCTTGCCCAGTTCCTCGGCCTGGAACAGCGTGATCGTCCGGTCGGTGTCCGGGATGGCGGCCGCCTTGTCGAAGCCGGCGTCGACGAGCCGCTCCCGTACCTGGTCTACGACCGCTCCCACGTCCAGTCGGACGGTGTCGCCCTCGGCGCGCAGGGCACCCTGCCTGTCACCGGTCAGCATGTTCACCACCGCGGCGTGCGACCGCCGGTTGGCGCCCTCCCACACCTGCTGGAAGACATCGCTGGTGATCACGCGGGTCACGGTGCGGTCCACCACGGTCCTGACCGCGTTGCGCAACGGCCCCTCGAGGGACTCGGCCCCCTCCACCACCCGGGGTGGTGCCCCGGCGTCCTGGAGGGCCCGGGTGAGCGAGTCCGTCACCGCCTTGACGTCCACGTTCTCCACCACACGGTCCGTGAGCCGGTTGATCACGACCTCCTGCACGGGCGGCTCGGACGCCAGCGGCGCGACGGTCTCCACGTACCGGTCGGTGTCGGAGACGGTGTCCTGGACCCAGGCCGCGACGACGGCCAGGGGCGCGAGCAGCAGGGCCAGCAGGAGGAGGACCGAGGAGCCGGCCCGGCGTACCCCCCGGTGGCGCACCGCCGCGTGCCGGCGCAGTCGCTCGTACTCCGCGCGTTCCTCGTCGGTCATGACGTGCTTCTCGTGCGGTGTTCCGCCGGAGTCCGGCGAATCCGGGGTCTCGGCCGGGTTCATGGGTGCTCCTCTCCGTGCGCCGCTTCGGCCGTGACGGCCGCCGCCCGGGATGGCGGTGGGGGGCTGAGGCGACCGCAGGGTCCGGTGCTCTGCCGCGCCCGCCGGAGCGGCAGGTGCGGGTCAGTCCGTCTCGGCGGGGGCCCGCGGCCCCGTGGATCGCGTCTTTCTGAGTGCGGCCCGCCACGCGAGGGCGACCACCGCCTCACCCAGGCCGAGCAGGACGAGCCACAGGCCGAGCAGCCTGGTCAGGGCGCGGGCCGACTCGGCCGGCAGCGCGAGCACCACGATCCCCGCGACGACGGCGAGCACCGCGACACCCATGAGGACGCCACGGTGAGGCAGGTCCTTCGCGGCGACGGCCGTATAGAGGGTGAGGATGCCGGACGCCAGCCAGACGACCCCGACGATCAGTGAGAGCGCGGCGATCGTCTGCAGCGGGTTCCGCAGGCACAGCACTCCGGCAAGGACGTACAGCACGGACAGGAACAGCCCCGGGAGCCGTTCGTGGCCCTCCCGAGCGAAGACCTCGACGAACCGGAACGCCCCGGCCACCAGCAGGTGCAGGCCGATGAGGACCGCCAGGACGTGCAGGGTCACCTCCGGCCAGACCAGTACCAGGACGCCCAGGACAAGGGTCGCGACGGCCGAGGCCAGGAGCCAGGTCCATGAACGGCCGAGCCGCGCCAGTGCCTGCGCGGGGTCGTCCGGCGGACCGGGGGCCGCCCCGTCGGGCTCGTGTTCCTGCCCGGTGCGCGATGCCGGACCACGCGACATGGTCATGGCTCCTCCTCGCGTGATCGGACGGTCGCTTCCGGCCGCCGACGGGGCGGTGTGTGAGGGGGCGGTGCGAGGACCTGACCGCTCCAGGGTCACGCCTGTCGCCGGAAGCCGGGTCACCCGCCACGGGTGATCCGGCGACGCCGTCGAGGCGGTGAGGTGGGACTCCCGGAGCCCCGCCCCACCGGCCTTCCGGCCGCCGGACGGAACGAAGAGACACGAGATGAGCGATTCGAGCACTGCCCCGACGGACCGCGCCCGGTCCGGGCCGGAGGCCCACCGGCACCGCAGGCGGCTCCGCCCCCGCCGATGGGCGGCGGTCGCCGCCGTCGCCCGCGCCGTGTTCATCGCCGCCGGCCTCGTCACCGCCTACTACCTGCTGCCCCTGGACGAGCGTGGTACCGCCGGTGCCTCGGCGCTGCTCGTGTGCGGTCTGCTGGCGGTGCTGCTGGTGTTCGGCTGGGAGGTGCGGGCCATCACGCGCTCGGCCCACCCGCGGCTGAAGGCAGTCGAGGCACTGGCCGCCACGCTGGCCCTGTTCCTGGTCCTCTTCGCCGGCGCCTACTACCTGCTGGACCGCTCCGCCCCGGACTCCTTCAGTGAGCCGATGACCAGGACGGACGCCCTGTACTTCACTCTCACCACCTTCAGCACCGTCGGCTACGGGGACATCACGGCACGCTCCCAGACCGGGCGCGTGCTGACGATGGTGCAGATGGCGGGAGGACTGCTGCTCGTGGGCGTCGCCGCACGGGTGCTGGCGAGCGCGGTCCAGGCGGGGCTGAGCCGGCAGCGCCGGGAGCCGCCGGCTCAGCCGCGCCCCGGCACCGACGCCGGGAATCGGGACAAGGAGACCGGGCCATGACCGTACCCAGCGCTTTCACCGCGTCCCTGTCACCGGCCGAGCGAGCGGCGTACGGCAGGAACGCGCGCAGACGGGCATCGCGTTCGTGCCACGGCTGGTACGAGACGGCGCAGCGGCGACCCGACCCGATCGAGGTGATAGAGGATCAGTCGGCCGATCGGATGCCGGAGTTGGTGCCGATCCGCTACGGCCGCATGCTGGAGTCGCCGTTCCGCTTCTACCGCGGCGCAGCCGCGATCATGGCGGCGGACCTGGCGCCCCTCCCCAACACCGGGCTCCAGGTGCAGCTCTGCGGGGACGCCCACCCGCTGAACTTCCGGCTGCTCGCCTCGCCGGAGCGCCGTCTGGTCTTCGACATCAACGACTTCGACGAGACCCTGCCCGGACCGTTCGAATGGGACGTCAAGCGACTGGCCGCCGGTTTCGTGACGGCCGGCCGGGCCAACGGCTTCTCGCGCAAGGAGCAGAACAGCACCGTGCGCGCCTGCGTGCGGGCCTACCGGGAGCGGATGCGCGAGTTCGCCGGCATGCGCACCCTGGACATCTGGTACGCCCAGGACGACGCCGACCGGCTGCGGGAACTGCTGGCGTCGTCGAACGACAAGTCGCTGGACAGGGAGACCAGACGCCGTACCGCCGAGGCCGCGGCGCGCGCCCGTACGCGCACGCATCTGAGGGCCTTCGAGAAGCTCACCCGCGTCACGGCCGAGGGCCGGCGCATCGCACCGGACCCACCGCTGATCACCCCGCTCGCCCAGCTGGCGGCGGATTCCTCCACGGCCGGGCGGGAGAAGGAACTCCAGACCCTCGTGGACGGGTACGCACGGACCCTGCCGTCCGAGCGCCGGCACCTGTTGCGCCACTACCGCCTGGTGGACATGGCCCGGAAGGTGGTGGGCGTCGGCAGCGTCGGTACGCGCTGCTGGGTGCTGCTCCTGCTCGGCAGGGACGACGACGATCCCCTGCTGCTCCAGGCCAAGGAGGCGCAGGAGTCGGTGTTGGCCGCCCACACCGGCGGCGAACGCTACGACAACCAGGGCCGCCGGGTGGTGGCCGGACAACGCCTGATGCAGACGACCGGCGACATCTTCCTCGGCTGGACGCACGTCGTGGGCCTCGACGGGCGGGGCCGGGATTTCTACGTGCGCCAGCTGTGGGACTGGAAGGGCATCGCACGGCCGGAGACCATGGGCCCTGGCCTGCTCTCCCTCTTCGGCCGGCTGTGCGGGGCGTCCCTGGCACGGGCCCACGCCCGCTCGGGCGACCCCCTGGCCCTCGCCGCCTACCTGGGCGGCAGCGACCGCTTCGACCGCGCGCTCACCGAGTTCGCCCAGTCCTACGCCGACCAGAACGAGCGGGACTTCGCGGCACTGGAGGCCGCCCGCCGCTCCGGCCGGATCAGGGCGAAGCCGATGTGACGACGCCTGGTCCACGCCGCCCGGCCCCTCACTCCGGCACCTGCCGCATCTCCAGGACCCGCAGTCCCAGTGACTGGCAGCGTGCCAGCAGCCCGTACAGGTGCGCTTCGTCCACGACAGGGCCGAACAGGACGGTCTGGCCGGACATCACCACGTGGCCCAGCTCCGGAAAGGCTTTGGCCAGCGTTTCCGACAGGTGTCCCTCGACTCGGATCTCGTAGCGCACGAGCTGTCCTTCCCTGTTCCCTGCGATCGTCGGTCTCCGCGCTCCTTCGGTCCTCACCCGGTGCAGGTGACCCGTCGACCGGTGACAGGCCCCACCGGTCAACGCCTCTCAATGCGTCAGAACGATCTTGACGGAGATGATCAGTAGACCTAGCAGCAGGTTGACCGATGCGGTGACGGCCATGAGCCGCTGCGAAGCACCGGCGCGGCGGGCCGCGGCGACGGACCAGCCCACCTGCCCGGCCACGGCGACGGAGAGGGCCAGCCAGAGGGCGCCGCGCACGTCCAGGCCCAGGAGCGGACTGACGGCCACCGCGGCGGCCGGCGGGACGGCGGCCTTGACGATCGGCCACTCTTCACGACACACGTTCCATACGACCCGGCGGTCCGGAGCCTGTTGCGCCAGGCGCGCCCCGAAGAGCTGGGCATGCACGTGCCCGATCCAGAACACCACGCCGGTGAGCAACAGCAACAGCACCAACTCGACGCGGGGGAGCGAGCCCAAGGAGCCGGCGCCGACCACCACGGAGGCCGCGAGCATGGACCCGTAGACGCCGCCCGTGTAGTCCGCGCGGGCCCGGCGCTCGGCACGGCGCTCCGCGCGGGCCGTGGCCGGGCCCGTTGTCGTTCCGGTTCTGGTCCTCGGCACCGGTGACTCCCTCCGGACTCAGCTCGTCGAGCCGGTCACTGAGGCCGGAGCGTCGGCGTCCGGTTGCCGCGGACGGCTGTCCCCGGCCGTCGGCAGGCGCGGTGTGACCAGCAGACTGGCGAGAGCGATGCCGCCGGTGGCCAGGATCGCCGCCTTCAGACCGTCGAGCTGCGCGGAGGCGTAGGAGTCCGCGACGGCGTCGACCTCGGACGGTGGCAACCCGGCACGCTCGGCCGCCGAGCGCACCTGATCGGTGGAGACGAAGGTGACCCCCGCCTGGAGAGCGACACCGACCTCCTGACGGGTCTGTTCGGACAGCCCCGGGTTGTCCGCCACCTGCGAGGTGAAGGCGTGGGCCAGCGCGCCGATGAGGATCGACCCGATGAGCGCGGTGCCCAGCGCGGAGCCCAGATTCTGTGCCGTGAACTGGAGCCCTCCGGCCTCACTGCGCTCCTCCTCACCGACGCTGGACTGGACGACGTTGCCCAGTTGCGAGGCGAGCAGGCCGACACCCACGCCCAGCAGGGCCATGGCGCCGGCGAACTGCGCGTCGTCGATGACCGGGTCGATGGTGGCCAGCAGCCACACGATGGCCGCCGCCAGGGTCACCAGGGCCAGGCGGACCACCCGGCGCGGCCCCCACACCCGCCCCAGCGAGGACGCGGAAAGGGAGGTCACCAGCATCGTGGCGGACACCGGGAGCAGACGCAGACCCGTCTCGAAGGCGTCGAATCCCTGAACCACCTGCAAGTACAGCGGGATGGTGAAGAACAGCCCCAGCAGGATGAGGTTCTGGCTCAGCAGCGTCATCAGGCCGGACCGCAGGACGGGCCTGCCCAGCAGGGACAGGTGGACGAGGGGGTCGGCGCCCTGGTGCTCCCGCCGCCGCTCCCAGTGCCGGAAGAGGGCCAGGACGGCCGCCCCGGCGCCGACGACGAACAGGGTCGGAGCGAACCCGAAGACGGTGAAGGGCGGGTTGCGGGGCTGCACCCACCCCCAGGTGCTGCTCTGCAGCACTCCGAGCACGCCCAGCCCCAGCCCGGCCGCGGAGAGCACCGCGCCGATCCCGTCCAGCCGGGGACGCGGGCCGCTCGGGGCGGACTTCGCGATCACCCGGCGGCACAGCAGGACGGCCACGACGACCACGACCTCGCCGGCGAAGACCAACCGCCAGGTGAGGTACGTCGTCACCCAGCCGCCCAGGAGCGGGCCGACCGCGATCCCGGCGCCGGCGAGCCCGCCGATGACCGCGTAGGCGATGGCCCGGTCCTTCCCGCGATACGACTCGGCGACGAGGGCGGCCATGGCCGGCAGCACCATGGCGGCTCCGAGCCCCTCGATGACGGACCAGCCCAGCGTGAGGACCCACAGCGTGGGCGCCACGGCGGTCAGGGCCGATCCCAAGCCGTAGACGACCAGCCCCAGAAGGAACATGCGGCGGCGCCCGAGGATGTCCCCGAACCTGCCGCCGATGACCATGAAAGCGGCCATGACCAGCGCGTACAGGGTGATGACGGCCTGGATGGCGGTGACCTCGGTGTCGAAGTCCTCGACCAGCTGACTGATGGACACGTTCATGACGGAGGTGTCCAGGACCATCAGGAACTGGGCCGTACCGAGGACGATCAGAGCCCGCCAGTGCTTCACGCTGTCCACCTCTCGCGCGTATCGCCGCTGTCCCATCGCATCCGAAGGACACGCCCCGTGCCTCACCCGCCACGGGGGAGGGCAGGGCGGAAAGAAGAGAGGACTGACCATTTGTCCTCATTGGGGGGATGTGTGATAGATACGATCTGTGCCGCACCGGGAGAAAGCGAAAACTGCGCGTTCCCGCAAGGAGCCCTCCCCTGAGCGCTCGCTGCTGGCGTCGGTCGTCGGCGATCCCGGGCACCTCCCCGAACTCCTCGCCGACTTCGCTGTCCGCAGCGTCGGTCCTGCCGTGCCCGAAGCGATCGCCTCACTCCGGCGGAATCACCCCACCGCCACCGAGACGGAGCTACGGGCACGGGTGATCGCTCACGGCCGCCGGACCGTCGTATCGGAGGGCTCCCTCGTGGGCGGCCCGTTCCTCGTCCTCATCCCCGTCGCGTTCTGCGCGGCGCTGCTCCGCCAGGCACGGACGGTCCTGGAGCTGGCCGCCCTCGACGGCCGCGACCCCACGGCGAGCGCCCGCGCCGGGGAACTCCTCGTCCTCCAAGGCGTGTACGAGGACACCCGGCAGGCGCAGCACGCGCTCACCCGCACCGGACGCGCCACCGGCGCACCCGCCCGCTGGAAGCGGTGGGCGGCCCTGTGGGCCGTCACCCTGCGCATGGCCCACCTCCTGGGCATCCTCACGCCGGACGGCGGGAGTCATGAAGCGGACCGGCGCGTACGCCGGGTCGCCGGCCAGGCTTGGCGGTGGCTGCTCCTCGGCGTGGTCTTCCTGGTCGGACTGGTCGCCCCCCTCGTCTGGCTCCCGTACATGGCGATGATCTACCAGCGCGCCGACGCCCGCCTGGCAGACCGTGTCCTCGCCTACTACTTCGCCGACACCGCACCCGCCCCACGCCACCGGGCCTCCCGCCTCGAACCGGAAGTGATCGCGGCCGCGCTCCGCGCGCTCCTCTCCCTCCTCGTTCCGCTCGCCCTGACCGCCGCGACCTTCCTGACCGGGCTGCGCATCGCCGACAGCCGCTGGCCGGTCCTCGGCATCACCCTGGCCACGGCGTCCGCGGCGGTCGGCGCGCTCTGGTACTGGCGCCGCCACCGGCGTCCTTGACCGTCAGAGCAGCCCGAGGACCGTCAGAGCAGCCCGAGGTCGCGCGCGCGGCGCACCGCGTCGCTGCGCCGGTTCACCGCCAGCTTCCGGTACACGCTCTTGAGGTGGGTCTTCACCGTGTTCACCGACACGTAGAGGTCGGCGGCGATTTCTTCCGTCGACATCATCCCGGCCAGCCGCTCCAGGACATCGCACTCACGTCCGCTCAGCTCCACCGCGACAAGTGGCGAGCGCGGCGTCCCCATGGCGGGCTGCTCCCCGCCTCGGAGCGGGCCGGGCGTGAGCCAGCCCCCGGCCAGCTCGTCCAGCGGAGCCGTGGCCAGAAGAGGCCGGATCCACGCTCCCGCATCCAGGAACGGACGCCGCAGCCGCTCGCGCCGGGCGTCGAGGAGCGCCTGTGCCACGAGTCTGCGGGCGGTGGCGGTGTCTCCCGCCCTCTCCGCGGCCTGAGCCCTCACCAACGCTGCCCGCACGGTCACCGCCGGCCCCGTGCCGCCCTGCGTGTGGATGCTGTCGAGCAGGTCGACGGCCGTCTCGGGACGCCCGGCGGCGAGCTGGATCGCCGCGGCCTCCACCACACACGCCGGCTGGTCGCCGGACACGCCCTGAAGTACCTCGGCTGCTTCGTCCGGCCGCCCTTCGGCCAGATGGGCGGCGGACGCGATGAGCGCCTCATGGCTTGCCGCCCAAGGTGAGGCCACCGCGGCGGAGACGGCCGGGTCCGCCGCCTCGACGGCGGCTCGTGCCCGGCCCCTGGCCAGCAGCAGACGGGCTGTGGCCAGGGCTCGTCCTGCCGACGGCACCGGATCACGGGCTCCCGACGGGACGGCCGCCTCGTCGAGGAGGGCCTGGGCCCGGTCCAGCTCATGACGGTCGACGGCCACGGCGGCCAGGACCAGCCTCTCGATGCCCGAACCCGACTGGGACATGCCGACGCGCTCCCTCTCGGACACCGCCGCCAGGGCCTTGCGCTCCGCCCGGCCGGGCCAGCCGTTCAGATAGTCGATCAGGGCCAGGTGCCCCATCGACTCCTCCCGGGGCAGCACGGTGGCAGCGGCGCCGGGCGTGCCCACCACGGTGGTGAGAGCAGCGCGCGCGTCCTCGAAACGACCGGCCCACAGGCGCGCCGACCCCAGATGCGTCAGCAGCAGGGCGGGGATCTCGGGATGCTTGTCCAGGAGCTGCGCCGGGACTGCCCGCCGCAGCTCGTCTGCCGACTCGGCGGCCGACTCGGCCCGTGGCGGACATCCGGTCAGCCGGGCCGCCAGTGCTTCCAGCAGCGCACAGCTCAGCTGGGCGGCCGCCAGGTGGGGCGCGCCGTCGGCCAGCCGCTCCCGGGCGCGGCGCAGGCGGGGCAGGCCACGGTCGAGGTCGCACCGGGACAGGTCGCAGGCCGCGCGTACGAGGTCCGTCGCCGGACTCCGGGCCTCCGGCCCCATACCGGAGAACAACTGGGCCAGGTCACCCGAGCGCAGGCCGTTGAAGACCTGCCCGATCGCCAGGTCGTCGACGAGGGCACCGGCGGTGAACTCCCAGTCGCCCGCGGCGGCGCCGTGGACGAGTGTCTCCGGCAGGAATCCGGAACGGCGCATCCACCGCGCGGCCCGCCGGTGCAGTTCCGTCTCCACACCGGGCAGGCGCTCGCGCAGATGGGCCCGGAGGATCTCCCCGAACAGCGGGTGGAGCTGGTACCAGGAGTGCCCGAGGTGCTCGACGAACGCGTTGTCGCGGTGCAGCCCGGCGAGAAGGGGTCCGGCATCGGTGCGCAGGGTCAGCGCATCGGCCAGACCGGGACAGAAACGGTCCAGGACGCTGACGCGCAGCAGCAGGTCCTGCGTCTCCTCCGGCTGTCCCTTGAGGACCTCGGCCAGCAGGAAGTCCGCGACCGTACTGTGGTCCGCCTCGAACTCCTTGAGATAGAGCTCCGGGTCGGCGCTCTCCCGAGCGGCCAGAGCGGACAGGCGCAGGCCGGCGGCCCAGCCCCGGGTGCGGTCCACCAGGGCGCCCGCGGCCTGCACCGGAAGGCTCAGACCATGCAGCTCAAGGAGCGCGACCGCCTCTTCGGACGTGAAGGCGAGCTCGGCGGTGCGGATCTCCGTCAGCTCCCCGGCCGCCCGGTAACGGTGCAGCGGAAGCAGCGGTTCGGTGCGGGTGACGAGGACGAGGCGCAGCCCCTGCCCGGCGTGGCGCAGGACGAACTCCAGTTGCTCCGCGACCTCCGGAGCGGTCACCCGCTCGAACTCGTCGAGGACGAGGACCACGGGCCGGCCGCGATCGTTCAGTTCGGCGGCGAGCGCGGCCAGCAGCTTCTGGTCCACTTCGGTCGCGTCCGCGGGAGTCCCGATCCGGTCGGACACCGACGCACCACAAGCGCGCAGTGCCTGGAGGACGTACGCCCAGAACACCCCCGGACGCCGGTCCCCCACCTCCACGGTGAGCCAGGCGACCGGCGGCCGCAGTCCGCGGGCCCAGTCGGCCGCCAGCAGGGTCTTGCCGGCCCCGGCCGCCCCGTCGATCAGGGTCAGCGGCGTCCGGAGAGCCTGGTCGAGGTGGTCGACGAGCCGCTGCCGCCGCAGGAACGTGTCCGGCCTCGCCGGGAAGGCGAACCGGGTACGCAGAAACGGGTCTCCCAGAGGGTCGGCGTACGGCACCGCCGGAACGATCGGAACCGCTGGTCCTCGGGAGTTCTCGTGAGTCTCGGCCACGGCGCTCACCACCCCTGTCCGTCAGGGTCACGTCACAGGTAGCGCTTCCTCCCTCAGCATCCCAGTCTTCCTGTTCCGCCGCGCGGCGCACCCGGCACCCGAGAACGAAGCAGCGCCCGACCCGACCGAAGCCGAATCAGGCGCTGCGTAGCAGGTCAGAGGACATATCCCCCGCCCGCCTCCGGTAGGCCCTGTGGGACTCGAACCCACAACCAATGGATTAAAAGTCCACTGCTCTGCCAATTGAGCTAAGGGCCCAGGCGATGTTGCCCCCACGAGCATAGCCGGACCAGGCCGACTCTCCGATCGGGTATCGGTGACCCGGCCGTGCCGGAGGTGTGAAAACCCTCCGGAACGGCGAAGCGCCGTGGCCCCGTTGGTACGGAGGGCCACGGCGCTCGTCACGCCTGTGCGTCAGCCGTTGCGCTTCCAGCGCGGCTTGTCCTCGCGGCGCTGGAAGGAACCGCCGCCACGGTGGTCGTCACGACGGCCCTGCGGACGGTCGTGCCCGGGACGGTCGTGCCCGCCGGCGCGGAAGCCCGGACGGTCGTCCCGGCGGTCGCGGTTGAAGGGACGGTCGCTGCCACGGTGCCCGCCGCGCTCGTCCCGGCGGAAGCCGCCGCGGTCGTCACGACGCTCGAACGGACGACCGCCGCGGTCGTCACGACGCTCGAAGGAACGGCCGCCACGGTCGTCACGACGGAAGCCGCCGCGCTCACCCCGGTCGCCCCGGTCCGCCCGGTCGTCCCGGCGGAAGCCACCACGGTCGCGGTCACGGTCGAAGGAACGGCCGCCACGGTCACCGTCACGGTCCCGGTTGAACCCGCCGCGGTCGTCACGACGCTCGAAGGAACGGCCACCACGGTCGTCACGACGCTCGAAGGAACGCCCGCCGCGGTCGTCACGACGCTCGAACGAACGGCCACCACGGTCGTCACGACGCTCGAAGGAACGACCACCGCGGTCACGGTCGAAGGACCGGTCACGCCCGGCCCCGCCACGCTCCTCGCGCCGCTCCCGCCGCTCGTACGGCGCGGGAGCCTCGGAGCGCTGCTCGCGCTCGGCGTCCTGCGCCGTCCGCTGCTCCGGCACCGAGATCTCGACGCCGGCCGGAACCTCCGCGGGCTCCCCGGCGACCACGGCCGCAGGGTCCTCGCCACGCTCCCGGGCGACCCGGGCGAGCAGCCGGTCGGACTCCTCACGCAGCTCGTTCGCACGCCGCTGCGCCCGCTCCAGCTCCTTGGTGAGCTGGGCGACCTCGCGCTCGGCCTGCTGCGCGGCGTTGCCCACGGACTCGGCCTGGACCTCGGTCATCGACCGGGCGCCGGTGATCTCGGCGACCTCCGGGTCGAAGGCCGCGCCGCCCTGGATGATGTGGCGCGTGGCGTCGACGCCCGCGTCCTCCATCAGCCGGAAGATCTGGCGCCGCTGGTGCGGCAGGGACAGGGAGACGACCGTGCCCGTGCGGCCGGCACGCGCCGTACGGCCCGCGCGGTGCAGGTAGTCCTTGTGGTCGCCGGCCGGGTCCACGTTCAGCACCAGGTCGATGCCGTCGACGTGGATGCCGCGCGCCGCGACGTCGGTCGCGACGAGCACGTTGACGTACCCGTCCTTGAAGTCGGCCAGGGTCCGCGTCCGCGCGCCCTGGGTCATGCCGCCGTGCAGCGCGTCGGCCTTCACACCGGAGTCGCGGAGCTGCTCGGCGACGCGGTCGGCGCCCAGCTGGGTGCGGACGAAGATGATGGTGCGGCCCTTGCGGGAGGCGATGGCCGCGGTGACCGGCGCCTTGTCCTTGGGCTTCACGATCAGGATGTGGTGCGACATGGTCGTCACCGCGCCCTGGGCGGCGTCCACCTCGTGGTGGACCGGGTCCTTCAGGTACCGGTCGACGAGGGTCTTGATCTCGTTCTCCATGGTCGCGGAGAACAGCATCCGCTGACCGCCCGCCGGGATCTGGTCGAGCAGCTCCGTCACCTCGGGCAGGAAGCCAAGGTCGGACATCTGGTCGGCCTCGTCGAGAACGGCGATCTGCACGTTCTCCAGCGAGCAGGCGCCGCGGTTGATGATGTCGCGCAGCCGGCCCGGAGTGGCGACCAGGACGTCGACGCCCCTCTCCAGGGCGTAGATCTGGTTGCCCATGGACGTACCGCCGCAGACGACCTTCATCTTGAGGCCGAGGACGTCGCCGTAGGGCTGGAGCGCGTCGGCGACCTGCATGGCGAGCTCACGCGTCGGCGTGAGGATGACGGCCCGCGGCTTGTGCTTCTCGGTGCGGCCGCCGGCCAGCGTGGCCAGGGTCGGCAGACCGAAGGAGAGGGTCTTGCCGGAGCCGGTGCGGCCACGGCCGAGGATGTCCTTGCCGACCAGGGCGTCCGGGATGGTCGCGGCCTGGATCGGGAAGGGGGTGGTCACACCGTTCTGCGCGAGCTTGCGCACGACGCCCTCGGGGAGACCGAGGCCGGCGAAAGTCAGTTCGGGGGTGTCGTCGGCTGCCTCGTTCTCGGGCACGACGATGTGATCAGTACTGGCGATGGACATGCGAATGCGAAACCTTCCGGAGTCTCGTCGGCACGCGCCCGTCAACTCCGTGATTCGCGATTCGCAATACGACCGCCTCAATGCGGTCCACCACGGCAAGGGAGAGAGTACGCGCCACACGGCGCGCTCTGCAGTGGCGCCGGGCAAGATGGGATCAAACGATCTGCCACCATACGCACTCCGGGCCCCACAAGGCAAACCGGACTGTGCAGGAGGCAGCGGGCTGCTTTCCGAGGCCGGACAGCTTCCCGACCCCTCCAACCAACCCCCGGCCGGAAATGTTCCCGCTGAGGCGGTGAACTCCCGGCCCGCTGCGGCGACCGCCGCGACGGTGCGTCCCCGGCCCTACGCCGGTGACCCCGCCTCCGGTGCCGGCTCCCGCTGCGCCAGCTGCGGCCCCGGCGGCTCGTGCGCCGACGACGACGGCTCCGGCTTGTCCGTCGGCTCCGGCGACGTCGTCACCTCGGTCGGCGTCGGCGTGGGCTCGGGATCCGCCGACCGGGTGGGCGCCGGAGGGGCCGGCGGCTTCGGCGTCGGCCTGGCCGGCTTCCCCGGCTTGTCGCGCCCCGGCGCGGAGGCGCTCACCACGGCGGACGGCGACGCCCCGGGGGCCGTCGGCTCCCCCGCCCCACCGCCCTTGCCCTTCCCGCCCTTCTTCCCCTTCTTCCCCTTGCCGCGCCCGTGCTCGCCGTCTGCCGCCGCCGCGCCGAGCCCGGTACCGCCGCCCGACACCGCCGGGCCGCCGTCGGGCGCCTCGCCGCCCCGCTGCCCGGCGGAGTGCGACGGCTTGACGCTCCCGCCCGCGTCGTCGCCGACGCTCATGCAGCCGGCGGCGGCGGCGACGGCCACGACCGTGGCGGCCAGACGGACGGGTACGTACAAGGGGCGCACGGGGCCACCTCCGGGAAGGGTGATGGAGTCAACACCTCCAACTCCCGCCGCCCACAAGAGGACACGCGCCCCGCATTCACAACCCGCTCAGCCGTAGCCCAGGGCGTGAAGGCGCGCGTCGTCGATGCCGAAGTGGTGCGCGATCTCGTGCACCACTGTGATCTCCGTCTCGGCGACGACGTCCTCCCGCGACTCACACATCCGCAACGTGGGATTCCGGTAGATGGTGATGCGGTCCGGCAGCACACCGGCGTACCACTCGCCCCGGTCGGTCAGCGGAGTCCCCTCGTAGAGCCCGAGCAGCTCGGGATCGTCCGACGGCGGATCGTCCTCGACGAACACCGCGACGTTGTCCATCAATCGCGTCAACTCCGGCGGGATCCGGTCGAGCGCCTCGGCAACCAGTTCCTCGAACTCCTCGCGCGTCATCTCCAGCACAGGCCCATTGTCGGCCACGACACGGCCGTACGAGAGCCATCCGGCGTCGCATATCCGGCCCGTCACTTGGGCATACGGGACCAATGGCCCGCGTCCCCGCCGCAGTCCTGAGTGTCCTGAACCCGATCCGCAAGGCCCCGCACACCCTCGCCCGCCGCTACCGCTCCCGCCAGGCCCCGGCCACGGTCGAACTCGTGCCGCAGCCGCACCCCTGGTCCCGCGCGGTGGGACTCGTGGCCGTCGTCCTCCTCGGCGCGTGGCTGGGCCTGCTGGTCGTGGGCAATGTCCGGGTCCCGGTCGGCCCCATGAACACCACCATGACCCTGCGCCCCTCCTTCACGGGCGGCACCAAGATCAACATCTCGCCGCTGGGCGCCCTCCAGCTCGACAGCCACATCGCCCCCGTCCGCCTGGACGTGAACGTCGACCAGCTCGACCCGGAGCGCTCCCAGGCTCTGGTCGACCACCCCGAACGGCTCTCCGGCCTCCAGGACGAGGTCACCCAGGACGTCGGACGCGGCACCCTCGACCTGGCCCTCCGCTCGGGCGTCGCCGTCGTCGGCGGCGCCACCGCACTCGGCCTCGCGGTCTACCGCCGGCCCCGCCGCGCCCTGGCCGCCGGCGGCCTCGCGCTCACCCTCCTCGCCGCCTCGGGCGGCACGGCGTACGCCACCTGGCGCCCCGACTCCGTCCTGGAACCCAGGTTCTCCGGACTCCTCACCTCGGCCCCCTCCCTGGTGGGCAACGCGCGCAGCATCGTCACCGAATTCGACGTCTACCAGAAGGAATTGGCCCGCCTGGTCACCAACGTCACCAAGCTCTACGACGCCACCTCGACCCTCCCGGCCTACGCGCCCGACCCCTCCACCATCCGGGTCCTGCACGTCTCCGACATCCACCTGAACCCGGCGAGCTGGAAGATCATCGCCTCGCTCGTGGAGCAGTACAAGGTGGACGTGATCGTCGACTCGGGCGACACGATGGACCACGGCACGGCCGCCGAGAACGGCTTCCTGGACCCCATCGAGGACCTCGGGGCCCCCTACGTCTGGGTCCGCGGCAACCACGACTCGATGATCACCCAGCGCTATCTGGAGGGCCTGAAGAACGTCCACGTCCTGGACGACGGCCGGGCCAAGACGATCGAAGGCCTGCGCTTCGCGGGCATCGGGGACCCGCAGTTCACCCCGGACCGCTCGAAGCAGCCCGGCAACGAGCAGTCCCAGGAGCTGGCCGGAGCCCGTCTGGCCACGGCCCTGCGCGACCAGCGCACGGCCGGCACCCCGGTGGACATCGCCATCGCCCACGAGCCGTCGGCGGCCCGTGAGGTCGACGGCGAGGTGCCGCTGGTGCTGGCCGGCCACGTCCACCACGACGAGATGGAAGTCCTGAAGTACGGCACCCGACTCCGCATCGAGGGCTCCACGGGCGGCAGCGGCCTGCGCGCCATCGAGGGCAAGCACCCGGACCCCATCGAGGCGTCGATCCTGTACTTCGACCGGGACAACCGCCGCCTCCAGGCCTGGGACGAGATCGAACTGGGCGGCCTCGGCCTGACGACAGCCGAGGTCAGCCGCCACATCCCGGAGGAGAACCAACCGGGCGCGACCCAGTCCCCGACCACCCCCACGACGGAGTCCCCGTCGCAGTCCCCGACGCCCTCCTCGTAAACCGTTTTGGCGATAGCTCCCGCCATCCCATATGCTTCTCACGTCCCCGACGCGCTGAGAAGCGCCCAGGCGGGCCGATAGCCCTCATCGTCTAGCGGCCTAGGACGCCGCCCTTTCAAGGCGGTAGCACGGGTTCGAATCCCGTTGGGGGCACGCACCACCCTGTGCGACACTGTCGTACGACGCTTGGTCCTGTGGAGCAGTTTGGAGTGCTCGCCACCCTGTCAAGGTGGAGGCCGCGGGTTCAAATCCCGTCAGGACCGCTGAGGTTTCACGTGAAACCTCGTGGCTGGGTAGCTCAGTTGGTACGAGCGTCCGCCTGAAAAGCGGAAGGTCGCCGGTTCGACCCCGGCCCCAGCCACAGCCGCCCTCATCAGGGCTTGAGCCCCTCTCCATCTCTAGTGGAGAGGGGCTCTTTCGTGCCGTCTACGCCAACCGGTACGCCAACGCGCTCAGGAGAGGGTGTCCCTCACTTCTCGTGGGCGGCGGCTTGTGCGTTCGGGGATCCCTCACGCCCGCCCCCTGCGGGGCCGCCCCACCGCCGGAGGCAAAAGCGTTAGCCACGAATTTCCCGGGGATGAGATCCTGGATCCCGTATGTCTACGCAATCCGCCCCCGCCCTCGGCGCCCTCGCCCCCCGCCTGACCGAGCTGTCCCTGCGCGACGCGCACCGGCTCGGGCGCAGGCTCGAAGGTGCGCGCAAGATCCGTAAGCCGGAGGCCCGGTCCGCCGTCCTCGCCGAGATCGAGGCCGAGATCGCCAAGGGCGAGGAGCGCATCGCCACCCGGCGCGCCCGCGTGCCCGCCGTCACGTACCCCGAGCAGCTGCCGGTCAGCCAGAAGAAGGACGACATCGCGGCCGCGATCCGCGACCACCAGGTCGTGATCGTCGCCGGCGAGACCGGCTCCGGCAAGACGACCCAGATCCCCAAGATCTGCATGGAGCTCGGCCGGGGCGTGCGCGGCATGATCGGCCACACACAGCCGAGAAGGATCGCCGCCCGCACTGTCGCCGAGCGCGTCGCGGAGGAGCTGAACACGCCCCTCGGCGAGGCAGTGGGCTGGAAAGTCCGCTTCACCGACCAGGTCGACCCGGACGGCACCTTCGTCAAGCTCATGACGGACGGCATCCTGCTCGCCGAGATCCAGACCGACCGCGAGCTGCGCGCCTACGACACGATCATCATCGACGAGGCCCACGAGCGGTCCCTCAACATCGACTTCCTGCTGGGCTACCTCGCCCAGCTGCTGCCGAAGCGCCCCGACCTCAAGGTCGTCATCACTTCGGCCACCATCGACCCCGAGCGCTTCTCGCGGCACTTCGGCGACGCCCCGATCATCGAGGTCAGCGGCCGTACGTACCCCGTGGAGGTCCGCTACCGGCCGCTCCTGGAGGAGGACGGCGACGACGCCGACCGCGACCAGATCACCGCCATCACCGACGCGGTGGAGGAGCTCCAGAAGGAGGGCCAGGGCGACATCCTGGTCTTCCTCTCCGGCGAGCGGGAGATCCGCGACACGGCAGACGCCCTCACGAAGAAGAACTACCGCTTCACGGAGATCCTGCCCCTCTACGCCCGGCTGTCGCACGCCGAACAGCACCGCGTCTTCCAGCAGCACACCGGACGCAGGATCGTTCTGGCCACGAACGTCGCCGAGACCTCCCTCACCGTCCCGGGCATCAAGTACGTCATCGACCCGGGCTTCGCCCGGATCTCCCGCTACAGCCACCGCACCAAGGTCCAGCGCCTCCCCATCGAGCCGGTCTCGCAGGCCAGCGCCAACCAGCGCAAGGGCCGCTGCGGCCGTACCTCGGACGGCATCTGCATCCGCCTCTACAGCGAGGACGACTTCAACGCCCGCCCGGAGTTCACGGACGCGGAGATCCTCCGTACGAACCTCGCCTCCGTCATCCTCCAGATGACCGCGGCCGGCCTCGGCGACATCGAGAAGTTCCCCTTCATCGACCCGCCGGACCACCGCAACATCCGCGACGGCGTGCAGCTCCTCCAGGAGCTGGGCGCCCTCGACCCGGCGCAGAAGGACCCCCGCAAGCGGCTCACGGACACCGGCCGCAAGCTCGCCCAGCTGCCCGTCGACCCGCGGCTGGCCCGCATGGTCCTGGAGGCGGACAAGAACGGCTGCGTGCGCGAGGTCATGGTCATAGCCGCCGCGCTGTCCATCCAGGACCCGCGCGAGCGCCCCGCCGACAAGCAGACCCAGGCCGACCAGCAACACGCCCGGTTCAAGGACGAGACCAGCGACTTCCTGGCCTACCTCAACCTCTGGCGCTACATCCGCGAGCAGCAGAAGGAGCGCGGTTCGTCCTCCTTCCGCCGGATGTGCAAGCAGGAGTACCTCAACTTCCTTCGCATCCGCGAATGGCAGGACATCTACAGCCAGTTGCGCACGGTCGCGAAGCAGATGGGCATCCACCTCGACGAGGACGATGCCCCGGCCGACCGCATCCACGTCTCCCTCCTCGCGGGCCTGCTCTCCCACATCGGCATGAAGGACGTGAAGGACGCCGGTGGGGAGGGCGGGAGGAACGCCGGGAAGAACGAGTACCTGGGCGCCCGCAACGCCAAGTTCGCGATCTTCCCCGGCTCGGCCCTCTTCAAGAAGCCCCCGCGCTTCGTGATGTCCGCCGAGCTCGTCGAGACGTCCCGCCTCTGGGCCCGCGTCAACGCCAGGATCGAGCCCGAGTGGGTCGAACCGCTCGCCGGCCACCTCCTCAAACGCACGTACAGCGAACCGCACTGGGAGAAGGACCAGGCCGCGGTGGTGGCGTACGAGAAGGTCACGCTCTACGGCGTGCCGATCGTGGCGCAGCGGAAGGTCAACTACGGCCGGATCGACCCCGAGGTCAGCCGCGACCTGTTCATCCGGAACGCACTGGTCGAGGGCGACTGGCGCACGCACCACAAGTTCTTCTCGGACAACCGCAGGCTCCTCACCGAGGTCGAGGAGCTGGAGCACCGGGCCCGGCGCCGGGACATCCTGGTCGACGACGAGACGCTGTTCGACTTCTACGACCAGCGGATCCCGGAACACGTCGTCTCCGGCGCGCACTTCGACTCCTGGTGGAAGCACAAACGGCACGAACAGCCCGACTTCCTCGACTTCGAGCGCGAGATGCTCCTCACCGAGAAGGCGGGCGAGGTCACCAAGGCCGACTACCCGGACTCCTGGCGCCAGGGCAATCTCAAGTTCCGGGTGACGTACCAGTTCGAGCCGGGCGCGGACGCCGACGGCGTGACCGTCCACATCCCGCTCCAGGTCCTCAACCAGGTCACGGACGAGGGCTTCGACTGGCAGATCCCGGGCCTCAGGGAGGAGCTCGTCACGGAGCTCATCCGCTCCCTGCCCAAGCCGATCCGCCGCAACTACGTCCCCGCGCCGAACTACGCGAAGGCGTTCCTGGACAAGGCGGTCCCCTTGCAGGAGCCGCTCACCACGACCATGGCCCGCGAGCTGCGGCTCATGGTCGGAGTCCCGTTCGACGCCGAGGACTTCGACTGGGGCAGGGTCCCCGATCACCTGAAGATCACCTTCCGGATCGTCGACGAGCGGCGGCGCAAGCTCGCCGAGGACAAGGACCTGGAGGCACTGAAGCTCAGGCTCCGGCCGAAGGCCCGCAAAGCCCTCTCCCAGGCGGCGGCCGCCACGGCGGAACGCCAGGGCGGCGAGTCCCTGGAGCGCAAGGGCCTCACCGACTGGACGATCGGCACCCTCACCCGCGTCTTCGAGACGAGGCGGGCCGGCCAGCCGGTGAAGGCGTACCCGGCGCTGGTCGACGACGGCGACACGGTCTCCGTACGCCTCTTCGACACGGAGGCCGAGCAGCAGCAGGCCATGTGGAAGGGCACCCGCCGCCTGATCCTGCGCAACATCCCGGTGAACCCGGCGAAGTTCGCCTCCGAGAAACTGACGAACCCGCAGAAGCTGGCGCTGTCCGCGAATCCGCACGGCTCCATCCAGGCGCTGTTCGACGACTGCGCGATGGCGGCCGCCGACAAGCTGATCGCGGACTTCGGCGGGCCGGCTTGGGACGAGGAGTCGTACCGCAAGCTGTACGAGAAGGTGCGCGCCGAGATCGTCGACACGACCGTCCGCACGGTGGGCCAGGTGCAGCAGGTCCTGGCCGCCTGGCAGGCCTGTGAACGCCGCCTGAAGGCCGTACGCAGCCCCGCGCTGCTGCCGAACCTCCAGGACGTGCGGAGGCAGCTGGACGCCCTCGTGAAGCCCGGCTTCGTGACGGAGGCGGGTCTGCGTCGGATGCCGGACCTGATGCGCTACCTGGTGGCCGCGGACCGGCGTCTGACGCAGATGCCGACGAACGTCCAGCGGGACACCACGCGGATGCAGAAGGTCCACGAGATGCAGGACGAGTACGCCTGGCTCCTGGAGCAGATGCCGCAGGGCCGGCCGGTGCCGTCGTCGGTCCTGGACATCCGCTGGATGATCGAGGAGCTCCGGGTCAGCTACTTCGCCCACGCGCTGGGCACGGCGTACCCCGTCTCCGACAAGCGGATCGTGAAGGCGATCGACGCGTCAGTGCCGTAACGGCGTGCGCACGCAGGGTGAGTTCGACCAGGGCCCCACCCTCCTGTACAGTCTCTTCTCGCAGCGCAACGCACGAATGGCGCCGCGAAACCTGGTCCTGTGGAGCAGTTTGGAGTGCTCGCCACCCTGTCAAGGTGGAGGCCGCGGGTTCAAATCCCGTCAGGACCGCAGCAAGGAAAGAGGGCCCGCACCCCGCAAGGGGCGCGGGCCCTTTCTCGTGACCAAGCCCAGATCTTTGGATCTGGGCTCTTTCTTGTGCGCCCCTGACCTGCGAGACGCCACCTCGCGGCCCCTCACGCCGTCTTGACGGCCTGTCGTTCCCTCGGTACCCAGAAACCAGGGCCGTTCCCCGTTCGGCCTTCTGGAGGTGGCGCATGACGGCATCGGCTAGGCACGAGACGCGGGCCCTGCTCCGTGCGCACCTGGCGGCCGCGTCGTCGTACCGGCATCTCACTCGCCACTGTCCGATCTGCCATCACCTGCTGCGGCTGGCGATGGAGTCCGCCCAGTCCGCCCCTCGCACCGCCCAGGCCTCCCAGGGGGCCGTCGAGAACGAGAGCCCTGCGCGGGCGTGACCGGGGCCGGTCCCAACAACCGTCCGCGCAAGGGGCTCTGGAGCCGGGAGTTCCACTACCGCACCCGCGGTGGAGCCAACAAGCCGCTTGGTATGTGACGGGTGTCACCGCATGAGTTTTGGAAAGTGCGGTACTTACACCCCGCCTACAACAAGTCAATTTAATATGTGCAATTGCACCCCATCGACGGTGCTGCACACAGGGGATGCGACACCCCTCCCCAGACTCCGACAAGGCCGCTCACAACAGGGCTCAGCGGACCGACAGCCGGCGCACAAAAAAGATCGCGCTGGACCCGGCGGAGTCCAGCGCGACCGACGACGCACCCTGTATATGCCTGGAGAGCTCTGACTGGCGTGGGCGTGGGACCTGTTGGGGCAGGACCCGCGTCGCTTGGAGCTGTGGTTCCGGACGCCTCGACTGATGGGGGACCAGCCGGTTTGCCCGGTTATTCAGTTGTTCAGGCCTCGCTGCGCTGCTGCGGAATGCCCGCGAGCAGAGCGCGGACCTCGGCCTCGCGGTAGCGGCGATGCCCGCCGAGCGTGCGGATCGACGTGAGCTTGCCGGCCTTCGCCCACCGCGTGACCGTCTTGGGGTCGACGCGGAACATGGTGGCGACCTCAGCCGGGGTCAGCAGCGGCTCGGCATCAGGGGTGCGAGCGGTCATGAGCGGCCTCCTCGGGAGAACCGAACCTTCTCGGTTCTTTCCTCTAAATTCTGCACCTTGACCCGCGTTGCCCGAAATGGCGGACGCGAGTCGAGTCGGTTATAGGACGAACGGCTTGTCCTCGGCACTACAACTACACCATCTGTCCAGCCGCGTCGGCCAAACCGATGGAATTGCCCTCCCAGGTGTTCATCAGCGACGGAAGCCGATGGACCATGCCATAGCGGACAGTCACGCCACTGTGACGATCAGTCACAGCGGCGATCAGGAGTCATCAGACGTCATCAGACCCCCCAAAGCGTGCAATGCGGAGATTCCGCCCACGATGCAACACAACGGGACGGAAGGAGCCCCCCGGACTCCTTGTCCTATTTTGGCATGAGGAGGGGCAAGGGGCGCAAGGGTCATGTACGTGCAGTCCGTCACGTTTGGCCTACTTGAGAGGTACGCCCGGATCGGAACCTACGTCCGTTGTTGACAAGGCGTCAGTAGACGCAGAGCGCACTTCAGGAACGTCGGTGCGAGGACGAAACCCCAAAACGGGCGGTACGTCAAACGCCTGTTCGTGACCGGTCGCGAGCGGTCCGTAGGATCCGAAGGTCAGAGGTCAGTTCGCCGACCGCAGATCCCGGACGGAACGCCACCGGTCCACCAGGCGGGCGTACGCCTCCCCCGCGGCCGCCCCGTCGCCCCGGCGCAGCGCGGCGATGCCCTCCGCCACGTCCGCGGCCGAGTGGTCGTGCTCCAGCGCCCCGGCCGGCAGGGCGTGCACCAGGCCGCCGTAGTCCAGCTCCACGAGCGAGCGCGGGTGGAACTCCTCCAGCCAGCGTCCGACGTCCACCAGGCCGTCGATCAGCGGCCCCTCGTCCATGGCCTCCTTCAGGGCCCGCAGGCCCCGGGCCACGCGCCGCCGGGCCTGGACCATGGGAGTGCGGTAGCGCAGCACCGGCGGGCTGTCCTCGCTGTCGCCCTTGTCGTACTCGCGCTCCTCGTCGGCGACCAGCACGAACCAGTTGATCGGCACCTGCCAGGTCGCCGTACGGATCCACGGCCGGGCGTCCGGGTTCTCCGCCAGCCAGCGCTCGTAGTCCTGGGCCGCCTGGTGGCGCAGGACGGGCGGCAGGACCGCGTCCAGGACCGGCGGCGGGAGCTCCTCGGAGAGCTCTTCCAGGGCCTGCCAGCCGCGCAGCCGGGTGCGCCAGGGGCAGACGCAGACGACGCCGTCGACGTCCAGCACGAAGGCGTCCTGGCTCTCGTGCACCGGCACCAGGACCGGCGGGGTGGGCGCCAAGTCTGCCAGGGCGCGGCGGAGTTCGTCCTGGTACGAGGGACGCTCCGGACGGCGCGCGTAGCGGGCCCAGTGGCCGCGCTCCGGCTCCGGGAAGGCGGCCAGCGGTTCGTACACGCGCAGATAGGTCGCGTAGGGGACGATCACCGAGGACACCTTGGGCACGCCTGCTCCCTCCCCCGCCCATCGTCGCGAAAACCTGCGGAACCATTCACAAAAGCACGGGAAATCTATGCAAATCGTCGCACGGCTGTACTCCGGTCGGAGGTGATCCTGAGCACTGTGCGGCCGGCGGGCGCACCAGGCTCTAATCTCGTGCTCACAGTCCCCGCCACCCGCACGGGAGCTGGTCTCCACCCGCCGCAACTTACTCAGGAGTCACCACAGTGACCGACGTAACCGGCGCACCTGCTGATGTACTGCACACCCTGTTCCACTCGGACCAGGGGGGTCATGAGCAAGTCGTGCTCTGTCAGGACCGCGCGAGCGGCCTCAAGGCCGTCATCGCCCTCCACTCCACCGCCCTGGGCCCCGCGCTCGGCGGGACGCGCTTCTACCCGTACGCGAACGAGGCCGAGGCCGTCGCCGACGCGCTGAACCTCGCCCGCGGGATGTCGTACAAGAACGCCATGGCCGGTCTCGACCACGGCGGCGGCAAGGCCGTGATCATCGGCGACCCGGAGCGGATCAAGACCGAGGAGCTGCTCCTCGCCTACGGCCGGTTCGTCGCCTCCCTCGGCGGCCGGTACGTCACCGCCTGCGACGTCGGCACGTACGTCGCCGACATGGACGTCGTGGCCCGCGAGTGCCGCTGGACCACCGGCCGCTCCCCGGAGAACGGCGGCGCCGGTGACTCCTCCGTCCTCACCGCCTACGGCGTCTACCAGGGCATGCGGGCCTCCGCGCAGCACCTGTGGGGCGACCCCTCGCTGCGCGCGAAGCGGGTCGGCATCGCCGGCGTCGGCAAGGTCGGCCACCACCTGGTGGAGCACCTGGTGAAGGAAGGCGCCGAGGTCTTCGTCACGGACGTGCGCGAGGACGCCGTACGGCGGATCACCGGGCGGCACCGGGACGTCATGGCCGTGAAGGACACCGACGAGCTGATCCGCATCGACGGTCTGGGCATCTACGCCCCCTGCGCGCTGGGCGGGGCACTGGACGACGACACCGTGCCGGTGCTGACCGCCGAGGTGGTCTGCGGCGCCGCCAACAACCAGCTCGCCCACCCGGGCGTGGAGAAGGACCTCGCCGACCGCGGGATCCTCTACGCGCCGGACTACGTGGTGAACGCCGGCGGCGTCATCCAGGTGGCCGACGAACTGCACGGTTTCGACTTCGAGCGGTGCAAGGCGAAGGCGGCGAAGATCTTCGACACCACGCTGGCCATATTCGCACGTGCGAAGGAAGACGGCATTCCGCCGGCTGCCGCGGCCGACCGGATCGCCGAGCAGCGCATGCACGACGCGGCCGCGGCCCGCCGGGCGGCCTGATCCGGGAGCGCCCTCGTACGTTTGGCCGGTACCCGTCGGTGGGCAGTTAGAGAGAACTCTCACTTCTACCGGCGGGTCGACCGCCGATAAGTGGTTAAAATCGCGGTTGACCAGCGAGGACGGGGCGCCTCGAAGGTCCTGGGCGCGGGCACGTCATGCGGGCGACGTACCGTATGGGCGCGGGCTCAGGTACCGTGGAAGCCCTACGGACCGGTCTCTCCGCGGAGAGTCCGTGCCGGACCATGAACGCGTGTCAAGACTCTGGGGCCGTCGAGCCCCGTCGTTGAGGGGGTCGAGCCATGGGGCGCGGCCGGGCCAAGGCCAAGCAGACGAAGGTCGCCCGCCAGCTGAAGTACAACAGCGGTGGGACTGACCTCTCACGCCTGGCCGAGGAGCTGGGTGCATCGCCTTCGAATCCGCAGCCGCCTAACGGCGGGCCGTTCGAGGACGATGATCAGGACGACGACCTGTACGCACGGTACGCCGACCTCTACGAGGACGACGATGAAGACGAGGACGACCAGTCCTCGCAACACCGTCGCGGCGCTTGACCCTGCACTGAGCACTCACCCGGTCGGTGACTTCGGTCACCGACCGGGTTCTGTGCTGCCCGCAGGGTCACGGCCCTCCGTGCCTCAGTTCGCGTAGTCACCGATCAGGGCGGCGCCGGTGGTGTGCTCGCCCCGGTCCGTGATCTCGCCTGCCACCCAGGCGTCCACGCCGCGGTCGGCCAGGGTCGCCAGGGCCACGTCCGTGGACTCCTGCGGCACGATCGCGATCATGCCGACGCCCATGTTCAGGGTCTTCTCCAGCTCCAGGCGCTCGACGTTCCCCGTCCGCCCGACGAGGTCGAAGACCGGACCCGGGGTCCAGGTGGAGCGGTCGACGATCGCGTGCAGCCCGTCCGGGATGACCCGGGCGAGGTTGGCCGCGAGTCCGCCGCCGGTGACATGGCTGAAGGCGTGCACCTCGGTGGTGCGCATCAGGGCCAGGCAGTCCAGCGAGTAGATCTTCGTCGGCTCCAGCAGCTCCTCGCCGAGGGTGCGGCCGAACTCTTCGATGTGGGTGTCCAGGGCCAGGCCCGCCTGGTTCAGCAGGACGTGCCGGACGAGGGAGTACCCGTTCGAGTGAAGACCGGAGGACGCCATGGCGATCACCGCGTCACCCGTACGGATACGATCCGCGCCGAGCAGCCGGTCGGCCTCCACGACGCCCGTACCGGCGCCGGCGACGTCGAAGTCGTCCTCGCCCAGCAGGCCCGGGTGCTCGGCCGTCTCACCGCCGACCAGAGCACAGCCGGCCAGCACACAGCCCTCGGCGATGCCCTTGACGATGGCGGCGACACGCTCGGGGTGGACCTTGCCGACGCAGATGTAGTCGGTCATGAACAGCGGCTCGGCGCCGCACACCACGATGTCGTCCATGACCATGGCGACCAGGTCGTGGCCGATCGTGTCGTAGACGCCGAGCTGGCGGGCGATGTCGACCTTGGTGCCGACGCCGTCCGTGGCGGAGGCGAGCAGGGGCCGCTCGTAGTTCTTCAGGGCGGAGGCGTCGAAGAGGCCGGCGAAGCCGCCGAGGCCGCCGAGGACCTCGGGGCGCTGGGCCTTCTTCACCCACTCCTTCATCAGCTCGACGGCGCGGTCGCCCGCTTCGATGTCGACGCCCGCGGCTGCGTAGCTGGCACCAGTTGTCTCAGACATGGCTAATGAGAACCTTCGTGTCGTACAGCAGGTATTGCGGGCTGCCTACGGGCGGCGGATCGCGTCGGCGGCGGCCGTGGCGGCCGGGCCGGCGGCCAGCTCCGTCTCCAGGAGCTGCTTGCCGAGCAGCTCGGGGTCGGGGAGCTCCATCGGGTACTCGCCGTCGAAGCAGGCGCGGCACAGGTTCGGCTTGGCGATGGTGGTCGCCTCGATCATGCCGTCGATGGAGATGTAGGCCAGGGAGTCGGCGCCCAGGGAGGTGCCGATCTCGTCGATGCTCATGCCGTTGGCGATGAGCTCGGCGCGGGTGGCGAAGTCGATGCCGAAGAAGCAGGGCCACTTCACGGGCGGCGAGGAGATCCGGATGTGGACCTCGGCGGCGCCCGCCTCGCGGAGCATGCGGACCAGGGCCCGCTGGGTGTTGCCGCGCACGATCGAGTCGTCGACGACGACCAGGCGCTTGCCCTTGATGACTTCCTTCAGCGGGTTCAGCTTCAGGCGGATGCCCAGCTGGCGGATGGTCTGCGAGGGCTGGATGAACGTCCGGCCGACGTAGGCGTTCTTCACCAGACCGGCACCGAAGGGGATGCCCGAGGCCTCGGCGTAACCGATGGCCGCCGGGGTGCCGGACTCCGGGGTCGCTATCACCAGGTCGGCCTCGACCGGGGCTTCCTTCGCGAGCTTGCGGCCCATCTCCACGCGGGAGAGGTAGACGTTCCGGCCGGCGATGTCGGTGTCCGGGCGGGCCAGGTACACGTACTCGAAGACACAGCCCTTGGGCTTCGCTTCCGCGAACCGGGACGTGCGCAGGCCGTTCTCGTCGATGGCGACGAACTCGCCCGGCTCGATCTCGCGGACGTAGGAGGCGCCGCAGATGTCGAGGGCCGCGGACTCGGAGGCCACGACCCAGCCGCGCTCGAGGCGGCCGAGGACCAGGGGGCGGATGCCCTGCGGGTCGCGGGCCGCGTAGAGGGTGTTCTCGTCCATGAAGACGAGGCTGAAGGCGCCGCGCACCTGCGGAAGGACCTGGCCGGCCGCTTCCTCGATGGTCAGCGGCTTGCCGTCCTCGTCGACCTGGGCCGCGAGGAGCGCGGTGAGCAGGTCGGTGTCGTTGGTGGCCGCCACACGCGGCGTGCGGCCGCCCTCCTGCTTGGGCAGGTCGGCGACCATCTCGGCGAGCTGGGCGGTGTTGACGAGGTTGCCGTTGTGGCCGAGCGCGATGGAACCGTGCGCGGTCGCGCGGAACGTCGGCTGGGCGTTCTCCCACACGGAGGCGCCGGTGGTCGAGTAGCGGGCGTGACCGACCGCGATGTGACCCTGGAGCGAACCGAGTGAGGTCTCGTCGAAGACCTGGGAGACCAGGCCCATGTCCTTGAAGACGAGGATCTGTGAGCCGTTGCTGACCGCGATTCCCGCGGATTCCTGGCCTCGATGCTGGAGGGCGTAGAGCCCGAAGTACGTGAGCTTGGCGACCTCTTCGCCCGGAGCCCAGACACCGAAGACGCCGCAAGCGTCCTGGGGGCCCTTCTCACCGGGGAGCAGGTCGTGGTTGAGTCGTCCGTCACCACGTGGCACGCCACCGAGTGTAGGCGAGGTCGTCCACTGGTCCGAATTGGGGATACCGGACTTTTCAGTGGATCACTGCTCTGCGACGGCTCGCACACTCGTGCCGTTTTCGCTGGTCAGCGTCAGAGTTTGGTGATCCACTCCGTACTTCAGCTTTCCGTCGAAGAGTCGCAGCAGGGTTTTCTCGTCGGACATGAGTGAGTCTTCGCACATCATTCGGGTCGTGGACGGGCGGCCGAGGGTGATATCGCCGTCGCGGACGGTGGCCTCGGCGTTCACCTTGTTGCAGCCGAGGCTGCCGGAGACGGTGCCCTTCTTCTCGTCGAAGGTGAGGTGGGCGCGGCCATCGGTCTCCGGGGTCGTGACGGTCCACTTGGTGCCGCTCAGCGGGGCGTCCTCGGCCTTGGTCAGGCGGACGGTGTCCCCCTGGTCGGTGGTGAGGGTGAGGCGGTCGCCGTCCACCCGGGCCTTGAACTCCCGGTCGGAGAGAGTGCGGGCGAGGGCCTCCTCGAACTCCATGGGCTTGTTCTCGCAGGCCATTTGCGTGGACATGGTCTTGCTGAGCCGGATGCGGTCGCCGTCGACGGTGGCGTCGGCGCCGAACTTGTTGCAGCCGTAGCTGCCCTCGGCCCGGCCCTTGTCGATGGTCACGTGGGCGCCGGCCGGGGCCTTGTGGGTCCGGCCGTCCGCGGTGACGCTGTCCACGCTCCACCGGACGCCCGTCACCGGCTTCTCGGCGCGGACCGAACCGCTGCCGCTGTCCGCCTTCTCGTTGCCGCAGGCCGCCATGAGCGGGACGAGCATGGCGGCGGCCGTCAGGGTCATGCGCTGCTTCTGCCTGTCCATGCCACTTCGACGGGCGACCCGGGGGGATCGGTTCCCCTTACGGCGCCGGTTCCCTCCTGTGCCGCCGCTCATTCCATCAGCGGCAGGAAGGCGGACAGATCCGCCCGCTCCCCGCTGGCGCTGACGCGGGTGTCCTGGCGCGCCTGCGCCCAGGTCAGCCGCCCGGTCGCCAGCCGGATCCAGGTCAGCGGGTCCGTCTCGACGACGTTGGGCGGGGTGCCCCGGGTGTGCCTCGGGCCCTCCACGCACTGCACGACCGCGAACGGCGGAACCCGTACCTCCGTCGAGCCGCCGGGCGCCTTCGCTGCCAGCGCGTCGGCGAGCAGCCGGGTGCAGGCCGCGAGGGCCTGACGGTCGTAGGGGATGTCCAGGCCCGGGACGGCGGCGTTGAGGTCGTCGGTGTGGACGACGAGTTCGACGGTGCGGGTGACGAGGTAGTCGGCGAGGGTCATGGCGCCCGTGCGCGTGGCGAGCAGGCGGGTGCCGGGGGCGTCCGCCAGCTTCTCGGTGAGGCGTTCCCCGGTGTCGGCGTAGAGGGCGTCGAGGTCGGGGTGGGCCTCGGCGAGCTGCCGGGTGTCGTCGGCGATGCCGGCGGCACGGGCGGCGGTGGCGAAGGGCCAGTCCAGGAGGGCGAGCTCCGCTTTCGCCGGCTCCTCGCGGTCGAGGTTGCGGCTGACGCTCTCCACGGCCAGCGTCACGTGCGCCGCCAGCTCCCTGACCGTCCAGTCACCGAGCCGCGTCGGACGCGCCAACTGCTCGGCGCCGAGGGCGCGGACGGCCTGCCGTACGTTCCCGAACTGGGTGGACACGGCCGTGCGGATCTTGGCGGGGTCGTAGCTGCGGGTGCGCTTCTTGGCCGGGGGCATGGCGTCAGCCTAAGGGCGAGTCACGGCTGCCGGATGGGCCTCGAAGATCTCCCCGTTGGCGGGCACGCCGATGCCGTGCCAGGTGAAGGGGATGCCCCGGGCCGCGTCCGGGTCGGGGCCGTCCATCAGCTGGAAGTGCAGGTGCGGCTCGGAGGAGTTGCCGGAGTTGCCGCAGCGGGCGAGCACCTGCCCTGCACGCACGCGGTCGCCCTCGCGGACGGTGAGCGAGCCGCGCTGGAGGTGGGCGTAGGCGGCGTAGGTGCCGTTGCCGAGGTCCAGGATGACGTGGTTGCCGAGGATCTGGCGGACACCGGACATCTCTCGCACCGAGCCCTCGATGAGCATCAGGTACAGCAGGCCCGGCAGCGAGTTGCGGCTCAGGTGGTCGCGCCGGCCGTCGCAGGCCCGTACGACCGTGGCGTCGGCGACCGCGAGGATCGGGGCGCCGAAGGCCGGGAAGGCCTGGGGGCGGCGGGCGAGCGGCCACAGCCAACGGAATGCGGGGCGGGAGCCCGGCTCGGGCTCGGCGAGGATGTCGATGGCGTACGTCTGCCCGTGAGCGTGGATGCCATGGCTCGGGGTGCGGTCGGCCGGGCTGTTCAGCGCGGACCAGCGGCCGGTGACGGGCGGGGCGACCTCGAGGGGTTCCCGGGCCTGGCGAGGGCTGTCGGGGGCGCCACCCCACCGGTGGGCGACGGTGACGACGACGTACGCGAGGGCCAGCAGCAGGCAGTTCCACAAGACGTGGTAGCCCCAGCCGAGGCAGATGTGGGCGATCACCAGCGCGATGAAGGCCAGCTGGAGGCCCTGGAAGGCCACCACGCCAAGCTTGCGTGCGGACCTACGTTCCCCCGGTTCCGTCGCTGTCAAGGACGGGCCGTCGTCACCGCCACCAGCAGCGGTACGACCCGCTCCGGCGGCACCTCGTAGCGGCCCCTGCCGGTCGTGCGCAGCCAGCCGGTTCCGGTGAGCTGGCGCAGGTGGTGGTAGATCTGGCCGGTCGTGCCGACCTCGTCCAGTTCGGCGAGTTCCGCCGCGGTGTGCCGACCGCCGAGGATCTCGCGGAGCAGCCGGAGCCGGACCGGGTGGCCGAGCGCCGCGAGCGACTCGGCGACCGGTGTCCAGTCGTCCTCCATCAGCCCTTCCGTCAGCGTCCCCATCTGCCACGCGTACTCCTCGCCCCCCGGCAGGCGTACGAAGCCGGTGTAGAGGACGCCTCCGTCGGCGGCTTCCAGCTCGGACAGTTGCTCCTTCAGCCCGTTCAGGGCCCAGAAGTCGCCTTCGTCGAGGCGGGGTCCGGCGCGGTGGGCGGCGCCTTCCAGGACCGCCAGCCGGCGCTCGAGGTCGTCCACACGTTGCTCTAGTTCCACTCCGTGATTATTACGGAACTACGTAATCACGCGCAAGGGTTCGGGATCGGCCGAGGGCAAGCACAACACCGGCACCCGGGCCCCAGAACCTGCGAAGGCCCCGCCGGTCACCATGACCGGCGGGGCCTCCGTCGTGCTGCCTCGGGCGCTACGCCAGCAGCGCCGGGATCGTCCCCTCGTGGATCTCGCGCAGCTCGGACAGGGAGAGCGTGAACTCGCCCTGGACGTCCACAGAGTCGCCGTCCACGACACCGATGCGGGTGGCCGGCAGGCCCCGCGCGCCGCACATGTCGTTGAAGCGGACCTCCTCCGAACGCGGCACGGCCACGACCGCGCGGCCCGCCGACTCGGAGAAGAGGAAGGTGAAGGCGTCCAGACCGTCCGGGACGATCAGGCGGGCGCCCTTGCCGCCGAGCAGCGCCGACTCGACGACCGCCTGGATCAGACCGCCGTCGGAAAGGTCGTGCGCGGAGTCGATCATGCCGTCGCGGGAGGCGGCGATCAGGATCTCGGCGAGCAGACGCTCGCGCTCCAGGTCGACCTTCGGGGGGAGGCCGCCGAGGTGGTCGTGGACGACCTGCGACCAGGCCGAGCCGCCGAACTCCTCACGCGTGTCGCCGAGGAGGTACAGCAGCTGGCCCTCCTCCTGGAAGGCGACCGGGGTGCGGCGGGCGACGTCGTCGATGACGCCCAGGACCGCGACGACCGGGGTCGGGTGGATGGCCGCCTCGCCCGTCTGGTTGTAGAGGGACACGTTGCCGCCGGTGACCGGCGTGCCGAGCTGCTGGCAGGCGTCCGCCAGGCCGCGCACGGCCTCCGCGAACTGCCACATCACCGCCGGGTCCTCGGGCGAGCCGAAGTTCAGGCAGTCGGAGACGGCCAGCGGCTTGGCGCCGGTGGTGGCGACGTTGCGGTAGGCCTCCGCCAGCGCGAGCTGCGCGCCCGTGTACGGGTCGAGCTTGGCGTACCGGCCGTTGCCGTCGGTGGCCAGGGCCACGCCGAGGCCGGTCTCCTCGTCGATCCGGATCATGCCGGAGTCCTCGGGCTGGGCGAGGACCGTGTTGCCCTGCACGAAGTGGTCGTACTGGGAGGTGATCCAGGACTTGGAGGCCTGGTTCGGGGAGCCGACGAGCTTCAGGACCTGGTCCTTCAGCTCCTCGCTCGTCGCCGGCCGCGGCAGCTTGTTCGCGTCGTCCGCCTGGAGGGCGTCCTGCCAGGACGGCCGGGCGTACGGGCGCTCGTAGACCGGGCCCTCGTGGGCCACCGTGCGCGGGTCGACGTCGACGATCTTGCCGCCGTGCCAGTAGATCTCCAGGCGGTCGCCGTCGGTCACCTCACCGATGACCGTGGCGATGACGTCCCACTTCTCGCAGATCTCCAGGAAGCGGTCGACCTTCTCCGGCTCGACGACCGCGCACATGCGCTCCTGCGACTCGCTCATGAGGATCTCCTCGGGCGAGAGCGTCGAGTCGCGCAGGGGGACGTCGTCCAGCGTCACGCGCATGCCGCCGGAGCCGTTCGAGGCGAGCTCGGAGGTGGCGCAGGACAGGCCGGCCGCGCCGAGGTCCTGGATGCCGACGACGAGCTTCTCCCGGAAGGCCTCCAGGGTGCACTCGATGAGGAGCTTCTCCTGGAAGGGGTCGCCGACCTGGACGGCCGGGCGCTTCGAGGGCTTGGCGTCGTCGAAGGTCTCGGAGGCCAGGATCGACGCGCCGCCGATGCCGTCGCCGCCGGTCCGGGCCCCGTACAGGATGACCTTGTTGCCCGCGCCGGACGCCTTCGCGAGGTGGATGTCCTCGTGCCGCATCACACCGATGCACCCGGCGTTGACCAGCGGGTTGCCCTGGTAGCAGGAGTCGAAGACGACCTCGCCGCCGATGTTGGGCAGGCCCAGGCAGTTGCCGTAGCCGCCGATGCCCGCGACGACACCCGGCAGGACGCGCTTGGTGTCGGGGTGGTCGGCGGCGCCGAAGCGCAGCGGGTCGACGACGGCGACCGGGCGGGCGCCCATGGCGATGATGTCGCGGACGATGCCGCCGACACCGGTGGCCGCTCCCTGGTAGGGCTCGACGTACGACGGGTGGTTGTGCGACTCGACCTTGAAGGTGACCGCGTAACCCTGGCCGACGTCCACCACACCGGCGTTCTCGCCGATGCCGACGAGCATGGCGTCGTTCTCGGGTGCCTTCTCGCCGAACTGGCGCAGGTGCACCTTGCTGCTCTTGTACGAGCAGTGCTCCGACCACATCACCGAGTACATGGCGAGCTCGGCACCGGTGGGCCGGCGGCCGAGGATCTCGACCACGCGCTCGTACTCGTCCTTCTTCAGGCCCAGTTCGGCCCAGGGCAGCTCGACGTCGGGGGTCGCGGCCGCGTGCTCGACCGTGTCCAGAGGCGTCCGGCTCATGCGTTGACCAGCTTCTTGAGGATCGAGGTGAAGAACGGGAGACCGTCGGTACGACCGGTACCGATCAGCGGCTCGACGGCGTGCTCGGGGTGCGGCATGAGGCCCACGACGTTGCCGGCCTCGTTGGTGACACCCGCGATGTCGTTGTTCGAGCCGTTGGGGTTGACGTCCAGGTACCGGAAGGCGACCCGGCCCTCGGACTCCAGTGTGTCCAGCGTGTGCTGGTCGGCGACGTACTGCCCGTCGATGTTCTTCAGCGGGATGTGGATCTCCTGGCCGGCGGTGTAGTCGCTGGTCCAGGCCGTCTCGGCGTTCTCCACGCGCAGCTTCTGGTCACGGCAGATGAAGTGCAGGTGGTTGTTGCGCAGCATCGTGCCGGGCAGCAGGTGGGCCTCGGTGAGGATCTGGAAGCCGTTGCAGATGCCGAGGACCGGGAGGCCGGTCTTCGCCTGCTCGATGAGCGGCTCCATGACCGGCGAGAAACGGGCGATGGCCCCGGCGCGCAGATAGTCGCCGTAGGAGAAACCGCCGCACAGCACCACGGCGTCGACCTGCTTGAGGTCCTTGTCCTTGTGCCACAGGGCGACCGGCTCGGCGCCCGCGAGCCGGATCGCGCGCTGGGTGTCCCGGTCGTCCAGACTGCCGGGGAAAGTGACGACGCCAATACGAGCGGTCACTTCACGGCCTCCGCGACTTCCTCGACCCGGACCGTGAAGTCCTCGATCACGGTGTTCGCGAGGAACGACTCCGCAAGATCGTGAATGCGGGCGAGGGCGGCCTCGTCGACCGGCCCGTCAACTTCCAGTTCGAAACGCTTTCCCTGGCGGACGTCCGAGATCCCTTCGAAACCCAGCCGCGGCAGTGCGCGCTGCACCGCCTGGCCCTGGGGGTCGAGGATCTCCGGCTTGAGCATGACGTCGACTACGACGCGTGCCACTGGCACTCCCGGTGTGTGGTGCTGAGCAGGTTCCTTCAGACTACCCGCACAAAATTTCTACGCGCGTCGACTTGTAGGAATCTACGTGACGGTCATCACGATCCTGCATCGACCGGCCCCCACACGAAAATTTCCGGGAAAGATTCCGGGTCGACACCCGAAACCTATTGCGTTCGGACACGCGGACAGATTTAGTCGGGTTTCACATTGCATTGTCAGGCACTGTAGAAATGAATTGGCAAGTGCCGCAGGAAGGGACCGATATTCGTGGCGCAGAAGGTCGTGGTCACTCTCTTTGACGACATCGACGGCTCGGAAGCGGCGGAAACGATCGCCTTCGGACTGGACGGCAAGTCGTACGAGATCGACCTGAACGAAGTCAATGCCGGTGAACTGCGGAAGGCGCTCGCGCCCTACGTGGAGGCCGGCCGCAAGCGGTCCCGCTCGGGCAGGGCATACCGGCAGACGGAGGTCGCCCCCGACCCGTCGGCCGTGCGGGCCTGGGCCCAGGCCCACAAGATGGAGGTCCCCGCGCGCGGGCGCATCCCCAAGAGGGTCTACGAGGCGTTCACCGCCGCGCAGTGACGGCCCGGTGAGGCCGGGCGGACGACCGGTCACCCGCCCCTCGCGGCAACCGACTTGCGCAGCACCCCGGCTGATCAGCTAGAGTCTGGAGCACGCCGAGGGGCGAGGCCGAAAGGCCCAGCTCACGGAAACATGCGGGTGTAGTTCAGTAGTAGAACATCCCCCTTCCAGGGGGAAGGCGCAGTGTGCGATTCCTGTCACCCGCTCTGCATCGCCAGTACCGACCACTCTTGTGGATCAGGTAGGCTGGTGCCCGCACCGATCGGTGAGAGCCGGTCGGGAGCAAATGCGGACGTAGCTCAGTTGGTAGAGCGCAACCTTGCCAAGGTTGAGGTCGCGAGTTCGAGCCTCGTCGTCCGCTCGGGAATGAGACCCCGGTCCTGATGGACCGGGGTCTTCTTCGTGTTTGCGTTCCTCGTCCCTGATCCTTGCTCCTGACATTTGTCATGCCGAGTGATGACAGCGCGCACTGCTCCCGGAGCCGCGCGGCCGGGACGCTGAAGGCATGGAAAACAACGGACACGAACACGTGATTGAGGTCACTGACCTGCGGCGTGTGTACGGGGGCGGGTTCGAGGCGGTAAGCGGAATCAGCTTTTCCGTACGGCGCGGGGAGATCTTCGCCCTGCTGGGCACCAACGGCGCGGGCAAGACATCGACGGTGGAAGTGCTGGAGGGACTCGCGGCACCGGCGGACGGCCGGGTACGGGTCCTCGGGCACGACCCGTACACCGACCGGGCCGTCGTACGGCCCCGCACCGGCGTGATGCTCCAGGAAGGCGGCTTCCCGTCCGAGCTGACCGTCGCGGAGACCGCGCGGATGTGGGCGGGGTGTGTGAGCGGGGCCAGGCCACCGGCGGAGGTCCTGGCGCTGGTCGGGCTGGAGTCGAAGGCCGGCATCCGGGTCAAGCAGTTGTCCGGAGGCCAGCGGCGCCGGCTGGATCTGGCGCTCGCGCTGCTCGGCGACCCCGAAGTGCTCTTCCTGGACGAGCCGACCACCGGCCTCGACGCGGAGGGCCGCCGCGACACCTGGGAGTTGGTGAGCGCGCTGCGCGACGGCGGTACGACGGTGCTGCTGACCACGCACTACCTGGAGGAGGCGGAGAACCTCGCCGACCGGCTGGCGATCATGCACGAGGGACGCATCGCCACCACCGGGACCCCGGCCGAGGTGACCGCATCCGAACCGTCGCGGATCTCCTTCGAGCTGCCCGAGGGCTACTTCGCCGGCGACCTCCCACCGCTCGGCGAGCTGGGCGTGACCGGACACGAGACCGACGGCCGGATCATCCGGCTCCGCACCCATGAACTGCAGCGGACGGCCACCGGGCTGCTGATGTGGGCCGCGCAGGCCCGGGTGGAGCTGCGCCGCCTGGACGTGCGGTCGGCCTCCCTGGAAGAGGCGTTCCTCGGCATCGCCAAGAACGTCTCCGCGGAGCAGGCCATGGGGATGACGACGAAGGAGTACGCGGCATGAGCGCCACCCACGCGACGACCCGCCCGGCGCGGGCGGCGACCACTCCACTGAGCCGGATGACGGCACTCGCCCGTGCCGAGATGACCCTGCTCGGGCGTACCAAGGGCGCGCTCGTCGCCGCGCTGTTCGCACCGCTGGTGCTGCCGGTCAGCACATCGCAGCTGTCCAAGGAGATGGACCTCGCCGAAGCCGGGCTGAGCACCGGCACCCTGGTGCTGCCCGCCTCGGTCGGTTTCTCCCTGCTGTTCGCCGTCTACTCGGTGCTCGTCGGAACCCTCGTCGTCCGGCGTGAGGAACTCGTCCTCAAGCGGCTGCGCACCGGTGAGCTGAAGGACGTCGAGATCCTGGCCGGTTCCGCGCTGCCGGCCGTTCTCACCGGGCTCGTGCAGTGCCTGCTGCTGGCGGTGGGCTGCTCGGTCCTGCTGGACCTGTCCGCGCCGCCCGCGCCGCATCTGGCCGTCGCCGGCCTGCTGTTGGGGCTCGTGATGTGCGCCGCGCTGGCGGCCGCCACCGCGAGCTTCACCAGGACCGGCGAGAGCGCCCAGGTCACGCCCATGCCACTGATGATCATCTCGATGATGGGCTCCGGCATGTTCTTCCCGCTGGAGCTGTTGCCCGACCGGGTGGCCTCCGTCTGCGAACTGCTGCCGCTGACGCCCGTCGTCACCCTGGTGCGCGGCGGCTGGACCGGCGACCTGTCGGCGTACGAGGCGCTGGGCGCCGTCGCGACGGCGGTGGCCTGGATCGTCATCGCCGTGTTTGCTGTACGACGGTGGTTCCGCTGGGAACCGCGGCGTTGACCGGAGGGGGAGTGACGGGCTGATGCGGGGGCCGGGCGGGTGGTGGCGGCGGCAGAGCACGCCGGAGAAGGTCGAGACGTACACCCGGGGGTCGTTCCACTTCTTCGCGGTGCTCGAGTTCGTGACGATCGGGCTCACGGCCCTGATCCCGTTGGGAGGGTGGGTGGGGGCCGCCCTGCTGCTGACGGCGGGCGTGCACGCCGCGCTCTGCTTCGTCACCGTGTCGCGGGCGCTGGACTGGACGCGGGGCAGGCGGCCCCAGCCCGTCGGACTGCTGTGGTCGCTGGCCGCCGTCACCGCCGCGGTGGGCGTCACCGCGATCGCCGTCGCGGAACGCGGACCGGACAGCGAGAGCGTGGACGCCGCCGTGGGCGGGGCCTTCGGGGTGGTCGTCATCGTCGGGGTTGGCATCATCGCACTCGGCATCCGTGAGCGGAAGCGCGTGTTCGCCGTCGTCGGGGCCTTCGGCGCGGCCTCATGGATCGTGGCCTTCACCCGGGGCGCGCCTGCGGGCGAATCGCTCTTGGCGTCGGTGACGGTTCTGTTCGGCGGCGGGCTCGTCGCCTTCACGGCCGTCGTCTCGGTGTGGCTGCTCAACATCGTCTACGAACTCGACGAGGCACGTGAGACCCGGTCCCGGCTCGCCGTCGCCGAGGAGCGGCTGAGGTTCGGGCGGGATCTGCACGACGTCATGGGACGGAACCTCGCCGTCATCGCCCTCAAGAGCGAACTGGCCGTGCAGCTCGCCCAGCGGGACCGGCCGGAGGCCGTGGCGCAGATGGTCGAGGTGCAGCGGCTCGCGCAGGAGTCGCAGCGGGAGGTACGCGAGGTCGTCCGGGGCTACCGGGAGGCCGACCTCGCCTCGGAACTCGCCGGTGCGCAGGGCGTGCTGACCGCGGCCGGTATCGACTGCACGATGAGCGGGGCGCCGGCGGCGGGGCTGCCGGTCGCGGTGCAGTCCGCCCTGGGATGGGTGGTGCGGGAAGCCGCCACGAACGTCCTGCGGCACGGGGACGCACGGCGGTGTGCGGTGAGACTGCGGATATCGGAGGGGCGCGTGGTGTTGTCCGTGGAGAACGACGGGGTCACCGAGGCCGGGGGCGGGTCGTCCGGGTCGTCCGGCTCCGGGCTCGCCGGGCTGCGGGAGCGGCTGGCGGAGATCGACGGGACACTGGAGGCCGGGCCCGGGGGCAAGGGGCTGTTCCGGCTGACGGCGGAGATTCCGCTGCCGTCGGGGGCCGCATCGCCGGGGTCCGCTCCTTCCGGGTCCGTCGCCCCTGTGCGATCCATGAGTGAGGTCACGCCATGACGGCCGTGGAGCCGGTCCGGTTGCTGCTCGCCGACGACGAGCACCTCATCCGGGGGGCGCTCGCCGCGCTGCTGTCGCTGGAGGACGACCTCACGGTCGTCGCCGAGGCGGCCACCGGGCCGGAGGCGCTGGCGATGGCCCGGGCCCACAAGCCCGACGTCGCCGTACTGGATCTCCAGATGCCCGGCGCCGACGGTGTGAAGGTCGCCACATCCCTGCGCACCGAACTGCCCGGCTGCAAGGTGCTCATCGTCACCAGCCACGGGCGGCCCGGGCATCTGAAGCGGGCGCTGGAGGCCGGGGTGCGGGGGTTCGTGCCGAAGACCGTGAGCGCGCAGCGGCTCGCCGAGCTCATTCGCACGGTGCACGCCGGGAACCGTTATGTCGACCCGGAGTTGGCCGCCGACGCGATCGCCGCGGGGGACTCGCCGCTGACCGCCCGGGAGGCGGAGGTGCTGGAACTCGCCGCCGACGGTGCCCCCGTGGCGGAGATCGCCGAGCGGGCCGCGCTGTCGCAGGGGACCGTGCGGAACTACCTGTCGTCGGCCGTGTCGAAGCTCGGGGCGGAGAACCGGCATGCCGCGGTGCGGCTCGCGCGGGAGCGAGGTTGGGTATAGTGGTTCTCGCGCCACGGCGCATGCGAACGTAGCTCAGTTGGTAGAGCGCAACCTTGCCAAGGTTGAGGTCGCGAGTTCGAACCTCGTCGTTCGCTCCAGCGAGAAGCCCCCCGGTTCCGGCCGGGGGGCTTCTCTGTGTCCTGAATCCAGCGTCCTACGACCAGCTCGTGCCGGTCAGGCGCTCGTACGCCTCCACGTACTTGGCGCGGGTGGCCTCGACGACCTCCTGCGGCAGCGCGGGCGGCGGCTGCTCGCTCTTGCGGTCCCAGCCGGACTCCGCCGAGGTCAGCCAGTCGCGGACGTACTGCTTGTCGTACGACGGCTGCGCGCGGCCCGGCTGCCACTGGTCGGCCGGCCAGAAGCGGGAGGAGTCCGCGGTCAGGACCTCGTCCGCGAGGACCAGGGAGTCGCCGTCGAAGCCGAACTCGAACTTCGTGTCCGCGAGGATGATGCCCCGGTCGCGGGCGATGTCCCGCCCCCGGGAGTAGACGGCGAGGGTCGCCTGGCGCAGCCGGGCGGCGGTGTCGGCGCCGACCTGGCGGGCGACCTCCTCGTAGGAGACGTTCTCGTCGTGCTCGCCGACGGCGGCCTTGGTGGCCGGGGTGAAGATCGGGGCGGGCAGTTCACTGCCGTCGACCAGGCCCTCCGGGAGGGCGAGGCCGCAGACCGTGCGGGACTCGTTGTACTCGACCAGGCCCGAGCCGGTCAGGTAGCCGCGGGCCACGCACTCCACGGGCACCATCTGGAGCGACTTGCAGACGAGCGTGCGCCCCGCCCAGTCGGCGGGGGCGCCCGCGGGCAGTTCCGTGCTCAGGACGTGGTTGGGGACCAGGTCCGCGAGCTGGTCGAACCACCACAGGGAGAGCTGCGTGAGGACCCGGCCCTTGTCGGGGATCTCGGTCGGCAGCACCCAGTCGAATGCGGAGATGCGGTCGCTGGCGACCATCACGAGGTCGCCCGCCTCGTTCTGGTACAGCTCGCGCACCTTTCCGGTGTGCAGGTGCACCAGGCCCGGAACCTGGATCGGCTCAGGCTTTTCTACGAATCCGGACACGGTTCCTCCCCGTGGTTCTGTCCATTGGGGTTGATTCTCCCGTATGCGGGGCTGATCCCGGACAGTGGGTCAGTCGCGTTTGCAGATGCGGTCCAGGAGGTTTGCGGTGGCCCGCTGAACGCGGGCGTCGACGTGGCCGGGGCGGTCCAGGGCCGGGGTCCAGGCGAACGTTCCGGACGCGAAGACCCAGGCGCCGGAGGGGGCGCGGTACAGCGACGTCTCCTGGTGGCGGGGCGCGCCCTCCTTGTCGGTGTACGGCGAGTGGGCGAGCAGCACGCGCTCCTCGTGCTCGGGCAGCGGGGTGCGCGGGTAGTAGCGGTCGGCCTCGCCCGCCACCAGGCCCTCGATCTCGTCCCCCTCGTGCGCCCCGGTCGCCTCCCACAGCCAGTGGCCGGCGTTGCGCACGATCAGCGGATGCGGCTCGGGGACGGGGCCGGCGTACTGGATGCCGATGAGCTGCTGCTCCGCCCGGTCGACCTCCCGCCACAGCACCGGCTTGCCCGGCCCCCTGCGCTTGCGGCAGGTCAGCAGGCGGTCGGGGACGCCGGACGGGGAGGGGCCCAGTTCCACCTGCCAGTACATGGAGTTGGCGGAGAGGAAGACGAGCGAGGTGCCGGCGTCGCGGGCGAGCTCGACGGCAGCGCGCATCGGGGCCGACCAGTACTCGTCGTGGCCCGGGAAGACCAGGCCGCGGTAGCGGGCGGGGTCGACGCGGCCCGCGTGCAGGTCACCGGCGGTGGCGTAGGCGACGTCGTAGCCGTAGCGCTCGGCCCAGCGGATGAAGTCGTAGGCGTGGCCGATGTGCATGGGGAGGCCGGCGCCCGCGTACGGGCGGTCGAAGGAGACCGTGGTGGCCGCCTCGGCCTCGCCCAGTAAACGGCCCTTCTCGTCCCAGGCGTGGTAGAGGCTGGCGCCGGTGCGGCCGTCCTCCGGGTAGAGGTTGTACGCCTGCCAGGTGATGTCGGGCAGGACGAGGAGCAGGTCGGCGGGCTGGTCGTGGCGGACCGTGAAGGGGACGTGGGAGCGGTAGCCGCCTGCGGTGGTGAGGACGGCGACGTACGCCCCGATGTTCCAGTACGACGGGACCTGGAGCCGCCAGGACAGCCACCAGTGGTGGCAGGAAACCGTACGGTCCGCCGTGAGCGGCGGGGGCTGCACGATGCCGGACAGGCGCGGGCTCGTGGTGATCTTCGCGGCGCCGTCACCGCCGTAGTGGCCGATGCGGTAGATGTCGACGCCGAACTCCTGCGGCGGGTCGACGGTGATGTGGAAGTCGATGGCCTCGCCGGGCGCGACAGCGCCGGTGGAGGTGAAGCCCTTGATCTGGCGGTGGACGTCGTCGGCCGCGCGGGGGCCGCCGGAGCGGCTGCCCTTCGCGGCGTGGGCCGGGTCCTGGTCCACGTACCAGGGGACGACCTGACCGGTGTCGTCGAAGTACGTCACGTTTCCGCGCAGCCACGGAACGGGGCCCAGCCCGAAGGGATCCGTCACGGCGTGCGCCAGCGCTCCCGACTCCCAGCGGTGGATCTGCTCCGAGCCCATGGTTGCTTCCCCTCCCCTTCGCCCCCGTGGTGGTGCGTGCTGATGTGGTGTGTGCGGTGTCGTCCGCGTCTGTGCGGTGTTCTGCGGCCTGTGCCGTGCTCTGGGGGCTGTGCGGTTGCGTCACGCTCATGTGTTTGTCGTATGTCGCAAGCCCTTGCCATGCACGCGAACGGTCCAAGCACATCACATAACGCGCGCACTTCGTTACTGTTCGTTTCGAATTGGCCAGAAGCGGAAGCGGGTGCTCCGGCGGTCAGACGAGCCGGACCGGCTTCTCGGGACGTATCCCCAGCTCGGCCAGCCAGGCCCGCAGGGGCGTGGAGTCGCCGTCCTCGATCAGGATGAGGATCTTGGGTGCGAGGTCGGCGGCGCGTTCGCCGTTGTGGAGGAGGGTCGGGCCGTCCAGCCAGTCCAGGCCCGGTGTCGCACCCGCGGTGTCCATCGCCGCGCAGCAGATCATCGCCGTGAGGTGATCGGCGAGCAGTTCTCGGGCGGTCCGCGGGGGCTGGAGGGGGAAGAGAGGGAGGGTCCGGTCGTCCCAGAGGGCGGCGGGGTCCGGGGTGGCCGGGGAGCCGGTGGACGAGGAGGCCGCGGTGAAGGGGGCGGTGGCCGACGGGCTCGGCGTCGCGGTGGCCTCCTCGCGGGACAGTTCGGCGCTGAGCCGGGCGGCGAGGGTGGCGCTGCGGGGGGTGGTGCCGGAGAGGTCTTCTTCGTCGTCAGGAGGTGGTTCGGGGCTTCGAGCGGTGAGGTGGGTTTCTCCGGCTCTGTCCGTCAGGTGGTCCGGGTCCGCTCTGTCTGTCAGGTGGTCCGCTCTGTCCGTCGGGTCATCCGCTTCGTCCGTCAGGTGGTCGAGGACGCGGGACAGGGTCGGGCCGCCGGTGCTCACGGCCGCGCTTCCCGGGGCCGGGCGGACACCCATGGCGTCCAGGACGCGGTGGAGACGGGCCGCCTCTATGCGCCACTTGCGGTCCACGACCTCCTCCGGATACTCGCTCCAGCCCACCGGCGACCAGTCGGGCCCGGGCGCCGCGGGGCCGCCGTGGAAGAGGCGGGCGGCGAGGAGGGAGGCGGCCTCGTCGACCGTGCCCGGCTCCTCCAGCAGATCGCAGGCGGGCCGCTCGCCGAGACGGGACGCGAAGCCCTCGGCCAGGCGGTCGCGCCGGGACAGCTCCGTGAGCGCCGCCACCACACCGGCGTCCAGCCGGGACGGCCAGCGGCCCATCCGCCAGGCGGGCAGCGCGACCCGGGTCAGCAGCCGGTCCCAGCCCGCGTACGCCAGGCCCACCTGCTCCTGGGCGACGATCCGCAGTCCGTAATCCACAGCCTGTGCACGCTCCGCGGCCGCGGCCGCCACACCCCGCTCCATCTCGGCGGCGTGCACTCGGCAACTGCGCAACAGAAGCCGGGCCACCCATCCGACACCGGCCAGCACGGCTCTGGGCACCGGACCGCGGTGCGGCGACGAGGCCACGGCCACTGCGGCGTCCAGACCCCGGACGAAGCGCCGGGCGGCGGCTATGTCCGGGTGCGCCGAGGGGCCCGTACCGGCGACGACCGGGGCGAGGACCGCGCGCAGCTCGCCGACCCGCATCCACCACAGGAAGGGCGAGCCGATGACGAGGACCGGCGCGACCGCGTGACGGCGGTGCGGGTGTCTCCCGCCGCCGGCTATGTCGTCGTGCTCCTCGGCGGGGGGCGGGCCGTGGGCGCGGTGCGTGCGGTCCTCCAGCCAACTGTCGCAGTCCGGCGTGAGCGCTATCGCGGAGGGCGCGGGGACGTCGAGCCGGTCGGCGAGGTCGCGCACCATCCGGTACAGGTCGGGGGCCGCCTCCTCCATGATCGGAATGGTCGGGCTCATGGCCGGGCGGGCCCGGGCGACGACCAGGGCGATACCCGCGGCGGCGAGCAGTACGAGAACCGCGACCGGCGTCAGGATCCAGCGGGCGGTATCCCAGCCGGGTCCGACGAGACGGCCGGTGGCGGCGCCCGCGAGCAGGATCACGGCGACGGCGGCGGGCAGCAGAGCGATGGCCAGCGCGCGGCTGCGCATGCGCAGCACGATTAGCGCCCGGGACCGCGCGACCTGCGCGCCTGCTTCCACACCCGTTCCGGTCACGACCGACCTCACCCCCTCCCCGTTGACCTGACGCTGTCCTTGCTCACTCCCCCACTGTGGCACCCGCCACCGACATCGCAATGCCGGTGGGCCAAGTGCCGGAACGCTTGCGCCGCACCCTAGTTGGGGCTCCGCCCCCCGTCAGCCGGAAAGGCCATCGGTCACTCGATGGAATGGCTTTGGGGAGAGGTGGATGACGGACAGCGAGGATCGGGCCCGGCATTCCGAAAACTTCAAGCCCCGGATCCTGAGACGGATCCGGGGCCTGTGAGGTTCACCGAGCGGGTCGGTTTCCCGCGTTGGTGTGACGCCAGGTGGCGGGGTTGACGAGTGACGTGACGCTGGGTGGCGGTGACGCCGGGATCCGGGGTTGCCGGGTGGTGGCTGGGAGCCGGGTGGTGGTTGGGAGCCGGATGGTGGCGGGGAGCCACGTGGTGGCTGGGTGCCTGGTGGTGACGGGGTGCCGGGTGGTGGCTGGGTGCCGGGTGGTGGCGGGGTGCCGGGTGGTGGCTGGGTGCCAAGTGGTGGCGGGGTGCCGGGGGGCGGCAGGTCGCCGGGGGGCGGGGTTGCCGGTTACGCCCCTGCCACCTTCGCGGCGATGTCCGTGCGGTGCTGGGAACCGTCGAGCCGGATGCGGCCGACGGCCGTGTAGGCGCGGTCGCGGGCCTCGGTGAGGTCCTTGCCGGTGGCCGTGACGGACAGGACGCGGCCGCCCGCGCTGACGATCGCGTCACCGTCGCGCTTGGTGCCGGCGTGCAGCACGTACGCGTGCGGGGCGTCCTGGGCGGCGACCTCGTCGAGACCGGTGATCGGGTCGCCGGTGCGCGGAGTGCCGGGGTAGTTGTGCGAGGCGATGACCACGGTGACGGCCGCGTCGTCGCTCCAGCGCAGGGGCTCCAGGTGGGCGAGGTTGCCCGTGGCCGCGGCCATGAGGAGGCCGGCCAGCGGCGTCTTGAGCCGGGCCAGGACGACCTGGGTCTCGGGGTCGCCGAAGCGGGCGTTGAACTCGATCACGCGCACGCCGCGGGAGGTGATCGCGAGTCCGGCGTAGAGCAGCCCGGAGAACGGCGTGCCGCGGCGCTTCATCTCGTCCACGGTCGGCTGGAGGACGGTCTGCATCACCTCGTCGACCAGCTTCGGGTCGGCCCACGGCAGCGGGGAGTACGCCCCCATGCCGCCGGTGTTCGGGCCCTCGTCGCCGTCCAGCGCGCGCTTGAAGTCCTGGGCGGGCTGGAGCGGCACGACCGTCTCACCGTCAGTGACGGCGAACAGGGAAACCTCCGGGCCGTCGAGGTACTCCTCGATGACCACGCGCTCGCAGGCGGCGGCGTGGGCCTTGGCCGCCTCCAGGTCGTCGGTGACGACGACGCCCTTGCCGGCGGCGAGCCCGTCGTCCTTGACGACGTACGGGGCACCGAAGGCGTCGAGGGCCGTGGCGACCTCCTCCGGGGTCGTGCAGACGTACGACCGCGCCGTGGGCACCTCGGCCGTCGCCATGACGTCCTTCGCGAAGGCCTTGGAGCCCTCGAGCCGGGCCGCCTGCCCGGACGGGCCGAAGACCGGGATGCCGGCCTCGCGGACGGCGTCGGCGACACCGGCGACCAGCGGCGCCTCCGGGCCGACGACCACCAGGTCGGCGCCGAGCCGCGTGGCCAGCTCGGTGACGGCAGCGCCGTCCAGGGCGTCGACCTGGTGCAGCTCGGCGACCTCGGCGATGCCGGCGTTGCCGGGGGCGCAGTGCAGCGCGGTGACGTCGGGGTCGTGGGACAGGGAGTGGCACAGGGCGTGTTCGCGGGCGCCGCTGCCGATGACGAGGACCTTCACGGGGCTCAGCCTAACGGGAAGCGGCGGGTTCCCTTTGTGCGGGCTGCCGAAGGAGGCGGAGATCTTGGATTGGAGGTTCCTCTGAATGAGGTTGTGGCGACCCGATCGGCCAGGGCTTGCGGGGTCGGCACCGGACCCCTGGGGCGAGCGGCTCAGGGCTCGTTCGAGAACTCCTCCACCACCGTCGCCCCCAGCTCCCGGACGATCAGCTCCTGGCCGGAGAGCGCCGACTCGTCGAGGTCGGGGTCGTCGTCCTCGGGAATGTCGTCCTCGACGGAGACGGACCGGGGCCGCGGGGCGGAGGGCTGGGGTACGGGGGCGGTGGGTGCGGGGGCCGGGGCCGAGCTGCGGGCGGGCGCGCTCGACTGCTGGGGTGAGGCGGACGAGGCCGTCGCCTGGGATGCGGCAGGGCGCTGGGCGGTCGCCGTACCGCCGCCGGTGCCGGTGTTGTAACCGCCGCCTCCACCACCGGCGTTGTAGCCGCCACCGCCGCCGTAGCCACCGGTGCCGCCGCCGTGACCGCCCTGGCCGCCTCCGAACCCGGAAGGGCCGCCCGGGGCCTGCGGCGCGGAGCCGCCGGAGGGGTCGACGATCGCCTCGATCTTCCACTGGACGTTGAACTGCTCGCCCAGCGCCTGCCGCAGCACGTCCTCGCTGCCGCTGCTCAGGAAGTTGTCGCGCGCGCCGGCGTTGACGAAGCCGAGCTGGAGGGTGGTGCCGTCGAAGCCGGTCACCTGGGCGTTCTGGCTGAGCAGGATCCAGGTGAAGCGACGGCGGTTCTTGACCGCTTCCAGGATGTTCGGCCAGAGCATGCGGGGGTCGAGACCGCCCGGGGCGGGGGCAGGGGCGGGCGCCGCAGGTGCCGGGTCCGAGGGCGCCGGTGGGGTGCTGGGTGCCGGGGCGCTCGGAGCGGGCGTGCTCGCTGCCGGGGGCGGCGACGCGGGTGCGGGTGCGCCCGAGGCGGCCGTGGGCCAGCCGCCGGGGCGACGGCCGCTGCCTGCGGAGGCCGCGGTGGGCCAGGCACCGGGGGCCGGGGCGGAGGCGGCTGCGGGAGTGTCGGAGGGAGCGGGAGCCTGAGCGGGTGGTGTCTGGGGCGGCTGGGCGGGCCGGGCCTCGGCGGGCTGGGCGTGCCCGCCGTCGGCGGGGGCGGAGGTGGGTGCGGGCTCGGCGGGAGCGGGCGTACCCGACGCCGACGGCTGCTGCGCAGCCTGGCCCGCCGCGGCGGGGGCATGCGCTTGCCCGCCCGAAGCCGCCGCATGACCGCCACCGCCACCACCGGGGCTCGCGGGGCCCGGGCTCCCGGGGCCCCCGCCACCCGGCGCTCCGGAGGCACGGACCGCCGCCCGGGCCGCGGCCGGACCGCCACCGGGCGAGACGGGAGCGGCCGCCGGACCGGCCGCCTGACCGGCCACCGCTGCCCCGTGTCCCTCCGGCCCCGGCACGTACCCCATGGCGGGCATGCCGGCGGGGCCCTGGGAGGAGAAGTTCACGCCGCGCTCGATCCGGTCCAGGCGGGCCATGACGGACCGCTCGTCACCGTAGGCGGCGGGGAGCAGGACGCGGGCGCAGATCAGCTCCAGCTGGAGACGGGGCGAGTTGGCGCCGCGCATCTCGGTCAAGCCCTCGTTGACGAGGTCGGCGGCCCGGCTCAGCTCGGCGGCGCCGAAGGTGCCGGCCTGGGCCTGCATCCGCTCGATGACGTCGGCGGGGGCGTCGATGAGCCCCTTGTCCGCCGCGTCCGGGACGGCGGCGAGGATCACCAGGTCGCGCAGCCGTTCCAGCAGGTCGGTAACGAACCGACGGGGATCGTTCCCACCCTCGATCACACGGTCGACGACCTCGAAGGCCGCGGCCCCGTCACCGGTGGCGAAGGCCTCGACGACCGAGTCGAGGAGGGAGCCGTCGGTGTACCCGAGCAGGGCGGTCGCCATGGCATACGTCACACCGTCCTCGGCGGCGCCGGCCAGCAGCTGGTCCATGACGGACATGGAGTCACGCACGGATCCGCCACCGGCCCGCACGACGAGCGGGAGGACACCGTCCTCGACCGGGATGGCCTCCTTCTGGCACACCTCGGCGAGGTACTCCCGCAGGGTCCCGGGCGGGACGAGCCGGAACGGATAGTGATGGGTCCGCGACCGGATGGTCCCGATGACCTTCTCGGGCTCGGTGGTCGCGAAGATGAACTTGAGATGCTCCGGCGGCTCCTCGACGACCTTCAGCAGCGCGTTGAAGCCGGCCGACGTGACCATGTGGGCCTCGTCGATGATGTAGATCTTGTACCGGCTGCGCGCAGGTCCGAAGAAGGCCTTTTCGCGCAGGTCACGGGCGTCGTCCACGCCACCGTGGGAAGCGGCGTCGATCTCGATGACGTCGATGGAACCGGGTCCGTTGCGCGCGAGGTCCTGGCACGAATGGCACTCGCCGCACGGCGTGGGCGTAGGACCCTGCTCGCAGTTCAGGCACCGCGCCAGGATCCGCGCGCTGGTCGTCTTGCCACAGCCGCGCGGCCCGCTGAACAGGTACGCGTGGTTGACCCGGTTGTTCCGCAGCGCCTGCTGCAACGGGTCGGTGACATGCTGCTGCCCGATGACCTCGGCGAAGGTCTCCGGGCGATAGCGGCGGTACAGAGCGAGAGACGACACGCATACGAGGTTATAGGCGCCCACTGACAACAGACCCCGCCGCAGGAAGCCCGGAACGCAAACGCCCCCCACGCACCCGCCAGAGCCAACCTACCCTTGCTGCCTTCCGGCCCTGGGGGAGTTCAGTCAGATAGCGCCGCGTGAGGGGCTGCGCCAAGGTTACCTGATGTCGGGGGCAGGGAACGAGTTCGCGAGCACTCCCCTGGGTCATGTAATGTTCCTGGCGGAGGATTCGCCTAGAGGCCTAGGGCGCACGCTTGGAAAGCGTGTTGGGGGCAACCCCTCACGAGTTCGAATCTCGTATCCTCCGCCAGTGCCTCACCGGGCACGATGTCGAAGGGCCCCACCGTTCGCGGTGGGGCCCTTCGGCGTGCTCCGTCTCACATTCCGTCTCGGTCAGGCACCCGGCCCCCGGTGGCCGTTTCCGACGCGGGAACGGGAATGGGCCCACGCCGTGCCTGCCGGTACTCCGCGTACAGCCGGTCGGCGGTCTTGCAGGTGCCGATGGCCTTACCGTCATCGTTCACGGTCCGGCAGGCCGGGCACCCGGGGCAGTGCAGCAGCAAGCGCAGGTACGCGGCCCGCTCGGGACCGCTCGGGCACTGATGGTCCCCGTTCTCGTAGTGATCGCACAGGGCGATGACGGAGCGGGCGAGGACTTGCGCGTGGGCGATCCGGGCGGAAGGGGTGTGGCCGGGTTCCGCACGCAGCCGCAAGCGCCCCTCCCCGATGCAGAAGAAGGCACAGACCCCCGGCACGTCGTCCTCGGACAGGGCTGGCTCCCTCGTCTCGATCTCGGTGATGACGAGCATCAGGTGTCCGCGTAGCTGGAGCGTGAGCGTCCCCGACTCCTCGAGGGAGAGCACGTCGGCATCCTCCGCCAGCACGCGCTCCGCGCAGGCGCGCATCACGTCGAGGTCCACCGGCAGAGCCTCGGTCGCGGGCGCGGTCACGACTCGTCCTCGTCGGTCGCCGAGTCGCCCTGCATCACCAACGCCAGCACGTCGCCGGACCTGCACAGACGACCAGGACGGACCATGGGCACCATCCAATACGAGGCTTGCGTCCGCTCGTCCCGCTCAGTGCGGTCGGCACGCGGCACGCCCAGGTAAGTGCCCTCCCCCAGGCACTCCGCGACCGGCGCGAACCACGCCTGTGCGGTACCGGGCGGCACGAGGGCGTAGTAGCGCCGGAATCCCGGGTCGTGGATGACCGGGCCACCACCGAGATACTGAGCGAGTCGTTCACTCAGGACAGACGACTCGTCGCTTCCAGCAGCACGGTGCACGATCTGCTCAGGAAGACGAATCGCCTCAAAGAGGATCCCCAGCGGAATCAGCGCGAGCCTCGCGGCGCTGCCCCACTCGCTGCGTGCCGTATCCGGCGACGGGTGGGCGGAGGCCAGCCAGTCCTCGACGCTTCCGCAGGGCGACGGGCTGGACAGGGATGCCAGGATCGCCGCCGGGGCCAGAGTCTCTGCCATGTCGATCTGCGCTCTCAGGAGGTGGCCATTCCCCGGAGCCGCGTCAGCGACCACCGAGGATTTCGTCTCGCGATCGTCGTGCGGATGCCCGGGACGGAGGAACCTCTCCCAAAAGCCACTTCGGGACGTCCCTCAGGCGGTAGAACGTCCCTGGAAGCGTCCCGACGTACCGTGAGGGATCTCGAGATGCCGAATGAGAGGCTGCGGGCCGTCATGGCGGCCGGGGGCTGGACCTGCGAGTCCCTGGCAGCGAAGGCAGAGGTGGACCCCAAGTCCGTGGAGCGGTGGGTGAATCTGGGACGCGTACCCCGGCGCCGCACCGCCCACAAGGCCGCCGAAGCCCTGAGGGAGGACGTCTATGCCCTGTGGCCGGCGCTGCGGCAGGCGAAGGCAGCGCGGGCGGTGAGCCCTGAACTGGTCGCCTTGTACGGACACCGGGCGGACGTGCCGGTGTCCGCATTCATCGATCTTCTCGCCTCGGCACGTGAGCGCATTGACGTCCTGGTGTACGCGGCAGTGTTCCTGCACGAGGCGTACCCCCGACTCAACGAACTGCTGCGGGAGCGGGCAGAAGCCGGCTGCACCATGCGCATCGCGTTAGGAGACGCAAACTCCCCGAACGTCCAACAGCGAGGCAGAGAAGAGAAGTTCGGCCACGGCATCGAATCGCGATGCCGACTGGCGGTCATGCACTGTCAGCCGTTGATCGGGGTAGCCGGTGTCGAGGTACGCACGCATGGGACGACCCTCTACAACAGCCTTTACCGTGCGGATGATCAGATGCTCGTCAACGCCCACCTGTTCGGCGTGAACGCCTACGCCGCCCCGGTGTGGCATCTGCGCAGAAGTGACGACGGCGGCATGTTCGACACGTATGCCGCCAGCTTCGACGCCGTGTGGGAGACAGCCCGGCCAGTGGAGGCGACCTAGTGGCCCGCACCGAGTACTACGACGACCCCGAGGCCCCGGAACCGAACAGCCTCGTCGTGGCAGCCTCGGCGGTTGTCACCGACGACCAGGGCCGCCTCCTGCTCCAACGCCGCAGGGACAACGACCTGTGGGCCCTGCCCGGCGGCGGCATGGACATGAGCGACTCCCTCCCCGGCTGCGCAATCCGTGAAGTCAAGGAGGAAACGGGCTTCGACATCGAGATCACAGGACTGGTCGGAACCTACACGGACCCCCGGCACATGATCGCTTACAGCGACGGCGAGGTACGCCGCCAGTTCAACATCTGTTTCCGGGCCCGCATCGTCGGAGGCGAGCTGACCATCTCCGACGAGTCCACAGAGGCCCGGTTCGTCGACCCCTCGGAACTGGACGCACTCCCCATGCACCACACCCAGCGCCTGAGGCTTCGCCACTTCCTGGACAATCGTCCGACGCCCTACTTGGGGTAGGACGAGGCCCGTAGACCGTCTCCAGTCCGTTCGAAATGCCGGACTGCAGACGCAGCTCGCCGCGGAAGCCGCCACAACCCCAGAACCGCCAGGTCAGCCCTGTATCTCTACTCGACAACCGACAACTCCACCAGCACCAATCCCGAACTTCTGCCACACGCCGCCACGACGTGCACAGAAAAGCCGGTCACGGCCACCGTCGACCATCAGCTGAGATCGAAGTACAAGCATCTCCCGGGACCGGACAAGGACGTGCAGACCGACTGAGTTACAACTTTCTCTACTGGTTCAAGGCACCCGGCTCCGCTCCGGGCGCCGCTCCTGCCTTCGGCCCGCTCCGCCCGCGCTGCGCCGACGCGCGCCCACGCGTGATAGGACCGGTAGCCATGAGTCGATCACCGCACACAACGCCCGCGGGTTAGAACAGTGCCTCCGGCGGGGGATCGGCCGGCACCGGGATGGAGGGGGCGCCGTTTCCGACCGCGGGTCCGTAGTGGCGTGCGCGAGAGGCTTCCATCCCGTCCGCCGTCGACCCAGGCAGAGCCGAGCAGACGCGGCCCCTGGCGTCCAGGTCGTTTCGTACAGTGGCGCGCTCCACCTGGACGCCAGGAACCACGCCCGCTCCACATGCGTGTGGGTCGACGGCGGACGGGATGGAAGCAGGGGTGGGTGGTGGTAGGGCGTCTGTTTGCCTGCTACCAGGCGATTTGCGTCTTTCGGGAGTGGGTCGGCGGGTACTCCTGATGCGAGGCTGCCTACTGGTGCATATGGTGAAAATGGTCTGCGTAAGCTGCGGAGGTTGCAAATGGCAGGCACGAAGATGGCACCTGCGCCTCGAAGCCTGGTTTGGGTGATCGTCGTCGTGCTGGCAGCGGTCGGAGCAACTGCCCTGTCCATGAAGTCTCAGCATAAGACTGCAGAAGAAGCGTTCATTAGCGGCGAGTTCACAATTGCCGGGTTCTTGATCATTGCCGCAGGCATCGGAGACCTCCTGTGCTGGATGACCGAAGGGCAAGTGAAAACCACCCTGATCTTTCTACTCCTGGGCTGCATCGCCACCCTGGTCATCAGCGGGACCGCCTACTGGATTGTGCGAATGAGGGGCACCCAGTGACCTCAGAGCATTACGCTTGGGCGATCGGCAGCTTTGCCTTGGCGGCCAGCGGTGGCACGGCAGCCGTCTATCGAGCAGCAGGTGGGTGAAGATCATGAACGTAGTACTTTTGGTGCTGATCATTGTCGCTGTTGCAGCGCTCACCTGGACGAGCGCCGTTCTCGACGTACGTCGGAAGCGCCGCGAAGTTGCAGAGCAGCAGATGAGGGATCTAGCCGCTGCACAACTCGTGCAACGACTCGCCGACCGCCTGCTGGCCACTCATGGATCGGGACCTGCTGAGGTGCCGGTGACACCGGACGAGAAGAAACTCTGGAAGCTGCCGTCCGAACTTGAAGTTACGGGGCACGAGTCGCCGCCACACATGGCGGTCTGAGACTCGGCGGTCGGCCTGGGGCACTCTTGTCAAGACTGCGGGTGGCCGCTGACACCAGTAGCTGACACCAACAAGACCGAACAGCGACGACCGATACCGGACCTCAGGGGACGATCGACCGAGGCACACGGCCGGTTGATCGGCGTCCACGATTCCTGGTGATCGACCTGATAAGGATGAGGCCACAGGTTCAAATCCTGTTAGCCCCACAGCGGCAAAGTGTCAGGTGAAAGCCCGGTAGATCTCCAGGATCTACCGGGCTTCTACAGCAGCCCGGTCATCGCGGGCGCGAGCGCCACTCCCGCGATCGACCCCGCCGCGCCCGCTGAGCGCGCGGCACCGAATTGGGGCTCAGCCGCGGTGATGCCACCAGTAGAGCGCGAGCGCTCCAACCCCACTGAGACTCGCCTTCACACCGACCCGCACCAATTCATCCTCAGCAGTGTTGAGGAGACGCCGGAAGTGGTGCCGTGCCCCGGATTCCGCGAGGGTCCTGTGCATCCGGCGGTGCATACGGGCCGTGCGGGCTGCCGCACGACTGGTGGCTATCCGACGTCGTACGCGCGCTGCGCGGGCGATCTTGGGTGTAGGCCGCTGACACTGGCAGCGCCTACACTTCCGGTTGCTGGGAATTTTCGACCTCCTTGTGGGTTGATCTTCCTGACTCTGTTGGCGGCCTCCTGCTCTCACCCAGGGGGCCGCCGCCGTTTTCGGCGACGGCCATGACCGCGCGCACCATTCTGACGCACCGCACTGACACCAGGTGCCTCTCGAGGTCAAGGCCAATTGACGGCTGCCGCACCGCAGATGAGACCCTCTGTGGGTACTTCAGCCTTGCGCTGGGTCCAAAGTGGCAGCACAGCGCGGCAAGTCGAGCCTGGGCACCGGGCAGGTGACGGTGCACCCCACGACCTGGTTCATGAGCCCCTTCGGTCGCACGGATGTTTCGCGTGAAACAGAGACCAGACCAATACAGGGCGGTTGGTCACGCAGTCGAACTTCACGCGACCTCGACGCACATGCCCAACTCGGTGAACGGGTCGATCTCAGGGCACGGCGTCGACCTCGCCGTCGACGGCGTATCCCATCTCCGGCAACTCGTACTTGTTGCGGTTGATGAACACGTCGATCTACTCCACGACACGGTGGAACTCGATGAACATGTTGAACTTGGTGTGTCCGTGCAGTGCTACGGACTCAGACGACTTCGGGCGCAGCTTCTGTCCGGGTGCGACCACAGTCCTAGCAGCGCACAACCGGTGGCGCGCCGTCTCCGCCTTCGACGACCAGCTGGCCGCCGCACGGCAGGGGGCACGGGTGTGGCACGGCCTCCGTCCGGCGGGCCTCGCCGAGGGTGCGCCGGATCAGCTCGGCACCCATGCGCGCGACGTTCTCCACGGCCTGGCGCTCGCCCTCGGCCAGCGTGCGGAACGGCCCGGGCGAGTTCCGGAACCTGAGGGACAGCCACTCGGCGGCCTCCGGAGCGGAGCGCTGGCCGGTGAACTTCCAGCGGCGCGGGTCCGCGGAGTCCTTCGCAGCGAGCAGCACGACCTGGCGGTGGACGTCGTCGCTCCAGCCCTGGCCCGTGGCGGCGCGGAAGGCTGGCCGTTTCACGCGTTCGGCGAGCCAGTCCGCGGTCGTCACGAGACCCGTCTCGATGGTCATCAGGACGTACACGTCGACGGGCGTCGGGCGGGGGCCGGGGGCGTCCGGGTTGGTGTCGGCGCGGTCGGCGGCCTGCTCCTGGCGCTCCTCCTCGGTCATGAGGTGCCGGAGGGCGGACGCCGTCGGCGTTCATGACCGTTCATGCAGGCCCCTAGCCAGGTCCGACACGGAGTCCCAAGAGCTACAGATCAGAAGCGGAGCCGTCGAGTGCGCTCCGCGACCGCACCACAAGCGCACCAGATCGAGCGGGGAACAGCGGGGAATCACGGGGAAAGCCACCGTGCCCGAGGAGGTCGTTCCTAGGCTGTTCCCCCAGGTCAGCCCCCGGACTGACCACAAATGACCGCAGCTTCTCAAGCTGAGATCATCAGCGCTTGGGACCGCTTCCTCCTTCACAGCGCGCAACAACGTGTGCTCAATACAGTCGTATGGACTGGACTGCACCTCTGAGTGCCATAGCCGGCGCACTCGCTGGCATCGTCGCGACGTTCGTTTTGGACCGAGACCGCTGGAAGCGTGCCCAACGAGCAGACGCGCAGACCGTTCTGCGCGAAGCCTTCGTGACCTACCTCTCTCACCTGGCCCGCGCGACAGAGAGCATGCGCTTCGCCTCAGAAGCTGCCTACGACACACCTGGAGATCGCAGGCGTGCAGTCCGTGCCGCCTTCTCAGAGTCCGGTCTGTTCGAGCAACGATTCGGCCTGACGATGCTTGCCCCGCCTCGCGTGGTCGAGCTGGGCGTCGAAGCGTTCCGCACCGTCCGAACTCTGCGCGATCTACTCGCCGACGGCGCACACGTCACGGATGGCACCTTCCAGACCGCACAGCACACCTACTACAAGGCCGTTCAGGCCACCGCATCCGCCATGCGCCAAGAACTCGGCATCCCTGAATTGCCCTTCGATCCCTTGGCGCCCAGCCACGACACCCGCACTCAGCGGCATCCCTGAGCACCACTCAGGGCATGCCCCTGTGAGAGACACCGGGCCTTCGGGGCAGCTCGGCGCGGCCGGGCCCCCGTCTCAGTTTCCGTCTCATTCAGCGCCGTTCACGGCCGTTCATCAAGGACCGCGCGCCGAGTTCGCCTCACGGGCCAGCCGCCCATGAACGCAGGTGAACGCCCTCGAACCGAGTCCAGCACCCCACCAACACAGTTGGAAAGCGTGTTGGGGGCAACCCCTCACGAGTTCGAATCTCGTATCCTCCGCCAGTGCCTCACCGGGCACGATGTCGAAGGGCCCCACCGTTCGCGGTGGGGCCCTTCGACATGCGTGGAGTGGTTTCAGTCGCCGCGCCGGTGCTCGGCGTCGATCTCGGTGATCAGGGCCTCGATGCGGGTCTTGATCTCGTCGCGGATGGGGCGGACGGCCTCGACGCCCTTGCCCGCCGGGTCCTCCAGGGCCCAGTCGAGGTACTTCTTGCCGGGGAAGACGGGGCAGGCGTCACCGCAGCCCATCGTGATGACGTAGTCGGACGCCTGGACGGCCTCGGTGGTGAGGATCTTCGGCCTGGCGTCGGCGATGTCGATGCCGGCCTCCTTCATCGCCTCGACCGCGGAGGGGTTGACCCGGTCGCCCGGGACGGAGCCGGCGGAGCGGACCTCGATCCGGTCGCCCGCGAGGTGGTGGAGGAATCCGGCAGCCATCTGCGAACGCCCGGCGTTGTGGACGCAGACGAACAGCACGGAGGCGAGCGGGCTGGAGGACATCGGCTCTTCCTTCGTCAGCGGTTCTTGCATCAGCTCTGACTGGTATCAGGCTGGGCTGATGTGACAGTATCAGCCCATGATGACGTCAGTCGACACTGATCTGATCCGGGTTCTGGCCGACCCGCTCAGGCTCCGGATCGTGACCCTGCTCGCCGAAGAGACGCTGTGCACCACCCACCTGGTGGAGGAGACCGGCGCCCGGCAGACCAACCTCTCCAACCACCTGAGAGTGCTGCGCGAGGCCGGTGTCGTCGAGACGGAGCCGTGCGGCCGGTACACGTACTACAGGCTGCGCCCCGACGTCATCGACCGGCTCGCCGGGCAGTTCGCCGACCTCGCCGAGTCCGCACGCACCGCCGCCGACAACAAGAGGGCCTGCCCGTGACCCGCACCGAAGCGTCCGCGACCGCCGAGGAGTCCTCGGTCGTCGGGAAGCTGTCGACGCTCGACCGTTTTCTCGCCGTGTGGATCCTCGCCGCGATGGCCCTCGGGCTCGGCCTGGGCCGTGCCGTCCCCGGCCTGAACGACGCCCTCGCCAAGGTCGAGACCGGCGGCGTCTCCCTGCCGATCGCCGTCGGCTTGCTGGTCATGATGTACCCGGTGCTGGCCAAGGTCCGTTACGACAAGCTCGACGCCGTCACCGGCGACAGGAGGCTCATGGTCTCGTCGCTGGTCGTCAACTGGATCGTCGGCCCGGCGGTCATGTTCGCGCTCGCCTGGATCTTCCTGCCGGACCTGCCCGAGTACCGCACAGGCCTGATCATCGTCGGACTCGCCCGCTGCATCGCCATGGTCATCATCTGGAACGACCTCGCCTGCGGCGACCGCGAAGCGGCAGCGGTCCTGGTCGCGCTGAACTCGGTCTTCCAGGTCCTCGCGTTCGGCCTGCTCGGCTGGTTCTACCTCGACCTGCTGCCCGGCTGGCTGGGCCTGGGCAACGGCGAACACCTCGACATCTCGATATGGAAGATCGCCCTGAACGTCGTCGTCTTCCTCGGCATCCCGCTGCTGGCCGGGTTCCTCACCCGCCGCATCGGCGAGCAGAAGCTCGGCCGGGAGAAGTACGAGAGCAGCTTCCTTCCGAAGATCGGGCCGTGGGCGCTGTACGGCCTGCTCTTCACGATCGTCATCCTCTTCGCCCTCCAGGGGAAGACCATCACCTCGCAGCCGCTGGACGTCGCCCGCATCGCGCTGCCGCTGCTCGTGTACTTCGCGGTGATGTGGTTCGGCACCTTCGCCCTCGGCAAGGTCATCGGCCTCGCCTACGACCGCACCGCGACCCTCGCCTTCACGGCGGCCGGCAACAACTTCGAGCTGGCCATCGCGGTCGCCATCGCCACCTTCGGTGTGACGTCCGGCCAGGCGCTGTCGGGCGTGGTCGGGCCGCTGATCGAGGTGCCGGTCCTGGTCGCGCTGGTGTACGTCTCCCTGGCCTGGCGACGGAAGTTCAGCGCCGGTCGGCGGCTGACGGCGGTACCGCAGGAGAGCGGCGGCTGACGGCGGTACCGCAGGAGAACTGACGCACCGGGCTGGACCGCGCGCTCGCGCAGGGCGCGGTCAGCTCGCGGCCGACGTGCTGGTCAGCAGCTTGCCCATCGCGGCCAGCACGGACGGCTCGACGCGGTAGTAGACCCAGGTGCCGCGCCGCTCGGAGGTCAGCAGCCCGGCCTCCTTCAGCTTCTTCAGGTGGTGGGAGACGGTCGGCTGCGAGACGCCGACGTCGGAGATGTCGCACACGCACGCCTCGCCGCCCTCGTGTGAGGCCACGGCCGAGAACAGCCGCAGCCGTACCGGGTCCCCCAGGGCCTTGAACATCCGCGCGGCCGTCTCGGCCTCATCGGCGGTGAAGGGACGCTCGGTGAGGGGCGGGCAGCACGGCGCCACGGCCTCGGGGACATCGGCTTCCAGCAGCGGCAGTGCCTGGGTGTTCGACATACATCTATGTTGACATGCGTCGAACCAGCGGGGCCAAGGCGCCGCTAATTCGATAGACGTCTATGTTGACGGTCGTCGAAGCAAGTGCCATGCTGGCCGTACAAGCCATCGACAGATGTCGAATCAAAGGGGAACCTCGTGGCCATGTCGATCAGCAGCGTGTCCACCACCGACCAGTTGCCCGTCGTGGTCATCGGGGCCGGCCCGGCCGGCCTGGCCGCCGCGGCCCGTCTCGTCGAGCGCGGCCTTGAACCACTGGTCCTGGAAGCCGGGCCGTCGGCCGGCACTGCCGTACGCGGCTGGGCGCACGTGCGGCTGTTCTCGACCTGGTCGGAGGTCACCGACCCGGCCGCGGAGAAGCTCCTGGCGCCGGCCGGCTGGACCCGCCCGGACGGCTCCGCGTACCCCACCGGCGGCGACTGGGCCGAGAACTACCTCCAGCCCCTCGCCGACGTCCTCGGCGACAAGGTCCGCTACGGCACGACCGTGACCGGCGTCGCCCGCGCCGGACGCGACCGCCTCGTGGACTCCGGGCGCGACGAGCAGCCCTTCGCCGTGCACGTCCTGTCGGCCGACGGCCGCGAGGAGCGGATCAGCGCCCGCGCGGTCATCGACGCCTCGGGCACGTGGTCCACCCCCGGTCCGCTGGGTGCCGACGGTCTGCCCGCCCTCGGCGAGAAGGCCGCCGCCGGACACCTCTCCTACCGCGTCCCCGACCTGGGCGACCCGGCCGTACGCGCCCGGTACGCGGGCAGGCGCACCGCCGTGGTCGGTTCCGGCGCCTCCGCCTTCACCGCGCTTGCCGCCCTCGCCGACCTGGCGGCGGAGGTGCCGGGCACGCACGCGGTGTGGATCCTGCGCCGCGGCATCACCGGCTCGACGTTCGGCGGCGGCGAGGCCGACCAACTGCCCGCTCGCGGCGCCCTCGGCCTGCGCGCCAAGGCCGCGGTGGAGGCAGGCCACGCCGACGCGGTCACCGGGTTCCGTACGCAGGCCGTCGAGCGGGACGGTGACCGGCTGGTCCTGGTCGCCGAGGACGGGCACCGCCTCGACCCGGTCGACGAGGTCATCGTCCTGACCGGTCTCCGCCCGGATTTGTCCTTCCTCTCCGAGCTCCGCCTGGGCCTGGACGACCGCCTCCAGGCGCCCACCGCCCTGGCCCCGCTCATCGACCCCAACGTGCACTCCTGCGGCACCGTCTACCCGCACGGCGTGAACGAGCTCTCCCACCCGGAGGAGGACGTCTACCTGGTCGGCATGAAGTCCTACGGCCGCGCGCCCACGTTCCTCGCGATGACCGGCTACGAGCAGGTCCGCTCCGTCACCGCCGCGATCGCCGGAGACCGTGAGGCCGCCGAGCGCGTCGAGCTGACCCTGCCGGAGACGGGTGTGTGCGGCGGGGCCGGCCTGTTCGACGAGCCCGACGCCGCCCTGGACAGCGGGGGCGGCGGCTGCTGCGGCGCCCCGGCCACCTTGCAGATCGGCACCGGCGCCCCGGCCACCGGCGGCTGCTGAACCCCTCACCCTTTCCAGGAGGTTCGTCATGACGTCCCGTGTACAGCTCGCCCTCCGCGTCCCCGACCTCGCCGAGTCCGTGGCCTTCTACACGAAGCTCTTCGGCACCGGGCCCGCCAAACTCCGCGACGGCTACGCCAACTTCGCCATCGCCGAGCCTCCGTTGAAGCTCGTTCTCATCGAAGGCACCACGGGCGAGGCGACCCGCATGGACCACCTCGGTGTAGAGGTCGGGACGACCGAGGCGGTGCAGGCCGCCGCCGCCCGCCTGAGCGAGGCGGGCCTGTCCACCGACGTGGAGGACGACACCACCTGTTGCTACGCCCTCCAGGACAAGGTCTGGGTCCACGGCCCCGGCCGGGAACGCTGGGAGGTGTACGTCGTCAAGGCCGACGCCGATTCCCTGGCCAAGCAGTAGGACCACATGAGCGAGGCGCTTCCGCAGAGGGTCAGCCGCAGCAGTCGCAACCCGGGCGGCAGCCGCACGCCCCGTCCGCCTCGGCGCCGATGACCGGGGCCGCGGCGGCCGACGGCGCGCAGCACCCCTTGCCCTGCCAGGCGTCCCGGCCTTCCTTGACGGCGATGGCCGCGATGACGAGGGCGGCGATGGGGTCGGCCCACGACCAGCCCAGGGTGGCGTTGAGGACCAGGCCGACCAGGAGCACGGCCGAGAGGTATGTGCACAGCAGGGTCTGCTTGGAGTCGGCGACCGCGCTGGCGGAGCCCAGTTCACGGCCCGCGCGGCGTTGGGCTGCCGACAGGAACGGCATGACCGCCAGAGAAAGGGCGGCGAGCACGATGCCGGGGACGGAGCGCTCCGCCTCCCCCGTGCCGGTCAGCGCGCGGACGGCGTCGACAGCGACGTAGGCGGCGAGCGCGAAGAACGACAGCGCGATGATCCGCAGGGTCGTCCTCTCCCGTGCCTCGCGCACGGCGTGCTCACGGGCGGAGAACTGCCAGGCCACGGCGGCGGCGGAGGAGACCTCGACGACCGAGTCCAGGCCGAAGCCGATCAGGGCGGTCGAGGAGGCGAGCGTGCCGGCGGTGATGGCGACGATCGCCTCGACGACGTTGTAGGTGATCGTGGCAGCGACCAGCAGACGTATCCGGCGGGCGAGCACGTCTCGGCGGGCCGGGGAGGCTCCGAGGGACATCGCCGTCATCAGCAGCATCCCTTGTCGTCGGCCTCGGCACAGGTGCGGTCGGTCTCGACAGCCACCACGGCCGCACGCAGGTCGTCCAGCGCGTGAGCGAGGCGCTCGTCGGCCAGTTCGTAGCGGGTGCGGCGGCCGTCGGGCACGGTGACGACCAGTCCGCAGTCGCGCAGGCACGCGAGGTGGTTGGAGAGCCGGGTGCGCGAGATGCCGAGGGCGTCGGCGAGATCGGCGGGGTAGGCCGGGGCCTCGCGCAGCGCGAGCAGGATGCGGCACCGGATCGGGTCGGCGAGCGCGCGGCCGAAGCGGGCCAGCACTTCGATGTCGGGGGCAACAGTCAGCACAGCGCGACAGTACATCGATTCCTGAATTCAGGAAAGCGTGGATTGTGCGTCGGCGGCGGAGTCGGCAGCCACTACCTGACGATCGGGGAGGTGACCGTGAAGGTCGGCGGGCAGTGGAGCCGCGTCGAGGTGGCCATCAGCGCCTATGCCGACCGGTCCGACGCCGGCCACACGTACGGCAGGTCGTCCGGGACGCCCGGGAAGAGGTCCGCGTAGGCGGCGGGGTCCTTGCGGACGAGGGCCGAGCGGTGGCTGTGGTGGAAGGGGGTGTCGCCCAGCCAGGGAGGCAGTTCGCCCTCGGCCGCCAGGACGTGCTGGTCGCGGACCGGGGCGTGCGGGCGGGTCGCCGCGAGGTCGGCGACCAGGGTGGCCGCGCAGCTGTCCTGGTGGCCCTGTTCGCGCCAGACGCGGCAGATCTCCAGGCCGTAGCGGACGAGTGCCTCCTCGTAGCCGGCCCACATCCGGACCGCCGGGTGGTGGCGCCAGCCGTACCCGGGTACGACCAGGCCGCGCAGCACCTGCAACGCCTCGACCCGCTGTTTGCCGAGCCGGCGGCGGTCCAGGACGAGGGCCGACTCCCGGAAGCCGGGGTAGGGGAGGAAGGTCTGCACGCCGTCCCGTCCCGGGTGCCTACCGGTCCGCGCCGGTGCGGGTGGTGCGGGCCGGACGGCGGCGGCCGAGAGCCAGGGCCAGGCCGATCATCGCGATGCCCAGGGCGAAGTGGAGCCAGTCGTCGGCGGTGTTGAGGGGGACGAAGTTGGCGTCGCTGTCGTGGCCGACGGACAGGCCGTAGACCCACAGCACCAGGTAGACGGCGCCGCCGACCAGCAGGTACGAGTACGCTCCGCCGGCCGTGCGGGCGAGGGCCAGGCCGGCGAGACCGTAGGCCAGGTGCACGAGGTTGTGCAGGATCGAGACCTGGAACAGGCCCAGCAGCTCGGCGCCCGACTCGTGGGAGGCGAACTCCATCGAGCCGTAGTCGGTGGTGATGCCGGGGATGAACCCCAGCACGCCGACCAGGAGGAAGACGACGCCCATCAGCTGGGCGGCCCGCTGCACGGGTGTTGCGGCGGCCCGGTGGGAAGTGTGTGTGGTCATGGCCGGTGGATCCTCACTGGAGAGAGATGGTCTGTTCCGCCCAGATGGTCTTGCCCCAGGCGCCCTGGCGCGTGCCCCAGCGCCCGGTCAGCTGGGCCACGAGGAGCAGGCCGCGCCCGCCCTCGTCGTAGGTGCGGGCGCGCCGCAGGTGGGGAGCGGTGTTGCCGCCGTCGGAGACCTCGCAGATCAGGGTGTTGTCGTGGATCAGGCGGAGCTGGATCGGCGGCTGGGCATGCCGGATGGCGTTGGTGACGAGTTCGCTGACGACCAGCTCGGTGACGAAGACCGCGTCGGACAGCCCCCACCTCTCCAGCTGCGCCACCACGTCCTTGCGGGTCTGGGCGACCGCGGACGGGTCGTCCGGCACCGCCCAGGTGGCGACCTGGTTCGCGTCGAGCGCGCGGGTGCGGGCGACGAGCAGGGCCACGTCGTCGGCCGGGCGCTGCGGCAGCAGGTCGGCCAGCACGGTGTCGCACAGGGCGTCCAGCGAAGGTGCCGGGCGGGCGAGGGACTCCCGCAGCCGGTGGACGCCGGCGTCGAGGTCCCGTTCCCTGTCCCGGTCCTCGATCAGGCCGTTGGTGTAGAGGACGAGCAGGCTGCCCTCGGGCAGGACGACCTCGGTGGCCTCGTAGGGCAGGCTGCCCACGCCGAGCGGGGGCGCGGCCGGGAGTTCTGTCAGTTCGACGCTTCCGTCGGGGCTCACGACGGCCGGCGCCGGATGCCCGGCCCCGGCGAAGCAGCAGCGCCGCGACACGGGGTCGTACACGGCGTACAGGCAGGTCGCGCCCACGTCCCCGGATGTTTCGGCGCCGTCCCCGCCCTCCTCCTCCACGCTCAGCCGGGCGACCAGATCGTCCAGGTGCGTGAGGAGCTCGTCGCACGGCAGGTCGATGTCGGCGAGGGTGCGGACGGCCGTGCGCAGCCGGCCCATGGTCGCGGAGGCGTGCAGGCCGTGGCCGACGACGTCGCCGACGACCAGGGCCACCCGCGCCCCGGAGAGGGGGATGACGTCGAACCAGTCGCCGCCGACGCCGGCGTGCCCGCCCGCCGGCAGATAGCGCGAGGCGACCTCGACCGCCGCCTGCCGGGGCAGCCGCTGCGGCAGCAGGCTGCGCTGGAGCGTCACGGCCGTGGCGCGCTCCCGGGTGTAGCGGCGGGCGTTGTCGATGCTGACCGCGGCCCTGGCGGCCAGTTCCCCGGCCAGGACCAGATCGTCGTGCCGGAAGGAGTCGGGGTTGCGGTGCCGGACGAAGAACACGACTCCCAGCGTGGTGCCGCGGGCGACGAGCGGCACGGTCATCACCGAGTGGATGCCGAACGCCCGGATCCTCTCGGCACGGGCGGGGTCGTGTGCGAGCCACGCCGCGAGCGCCGTGTCGGTCACCTGGTTCAGGGTGGCCCGTCCCGCGCGCAGGCTCTCGTAGGGAGCCGAACCCTCCGGGTAGGAGTCCACCTCTCCGGGCGCCACGACGGCCTCCGGGGCCCCCGGGGTCACGGACCGCAGCGCCACCCGCCGCAGCAGCAGCGGCCCGTCCGCCGGAACGGCCCGGGCGCGTGGTTCGGGTGTGTCGTCCAGCGCGGCGAGCAGATCGACGCTGACGAAGTCGGCCAGGTCCGGGACGGTCACGTCCGTCAGTTCCTGGGCCGTGCGCGTCACGTCGAGCGTGCTGCCGATGCGCCGGCCGGCCTCGGCGATGAGCTGGAGCCGCTTGCGGGCCCAGAACCGTTCCGTCATGTCGTGCGCGGCGAGGCAGACGCCCCGGATCGTGCCCTCGGCGTCCCGCAGTGCGGACTCGAAGACCGACCAGGCGTGCTCGCGGGTCTCGCCCGGGGCGCGCAGGTAGTTCTCCTCGTACTGCGGCTCTCCGGTCCGCAGCACCCGGGCCATGCTGCGCTCCGCCCGCTCACCGGCCTCGTTGTCGACGATCTCGGACACGCGCAGGCCCAGCATCTCCTCCTCGGTGAGTGCCATGGCCCGCTCCATGCCCTCGTTGGCCCGCCTGAGCCGGAGCCGGGTGTCGTAGACCGCCAGGGCGCAACACGGGGACTGGGCGAAGCTCCAGCTCACGAGGGATTCGTCGAGGGCGGGCCGGGGCTGCCCGCGGGTCAGGGCGGAGAGGAGGAGCCAGGCGGGGGCGCCGGTTCCGGGCTCCCTGTGGTGGGCGAGGACCCGGACGGTCAGCTTCCGGCCGTCGTGGTGCCTGAGCGCGACGTCGCCGTTCCACCGGGGCAGGCCGGCGAGCGTGGGCAGGCCGCCGCGTACCGGGATCGGCTCGGCCAGCAGATCCGCGGCGCGGCGGCCGGTCATCTGCCGTGCCGCGTATCCGAGGAGCCGCTCGGCGCCCGTGTTCCAGCCGGTCACCCTGCCCTGCTCGTCGAGGGTGACACGGGCGGTGAGGGACTCACCGACGAGGTCCCCGAGGTCCGTGAGGGCTTCGGGGGCCTCGGACTCCGCTCCGAGCGACCGGGTGGCCCGGCCGACGGTGACGGGCTGTTCCATGATCGGTCATCTCGCTCTCGCGGGGGAATCCCGGGAAATGGCAGCGAAATCGCGGGGGGAATCAGCCGTAATTCCACATATGTGCACTACACCCCTGATTACCCCGATTGTGACGAGTCTTACCGTGCCGTCCCCGGTCGCGGTGGCAAGCCTGCCGCCGCCCGGCCCGGGTAACCGGTCCCCCATGGGCGAGATCCTGGTGGGCACGTGTTCCTGGACCGACCGGGCCCTGGTCGGCAGCGGCTGGTATCCGGTGGGGCGGCGGGACGCCGAGGGGCGGTTACGGCACTACGCCGAGCGGTTCGGTGTCGTCGAGGTCGACGCCTCGTACTACGCGCTGCCGGGCGAGCGGAACAGCTGGCTGTGGGCCGAGCGGACACCGGACGGGTTCGTGTTCGACGTGAAGGCGTTCTCGCTGCTGACGGGGCATCCGACCCGGGAGGCGGTGATGCCGGACGGGCTGCCGGCCGAGCACCGGGACCCGGCGGTGCTCGACGAGGTGTGGGCCCGGTTCGCGGCCGGGATCGAGCCGCTGCGGGAGGCCGGGCGGCTCGGGAGCGTGCTGTTCCAGTTCCCGCCCTGGTTCCGGCCCGGGGAGCGGGCGGAGACCTTCCTCCGGGAGTGCGCCGAGCGGACCGAAGGCTGGCCGCTCGCCGTCGAGTTCCGGCACCCCTCCTGGTGGGAGCCGGGGCAGGCCGAGGCGACGGGCGCGCTGCTCGCCCGGCACGGCATGGCCGCGGTCGCCGTCGACATGACGCAGAGGCTCGCGTCCTCCGTCCCGCCGGTCACTCCCGTGACCTCGCCCCGGCTGTCCGTCGTCCGCTTCCACGGCCGCAGCACCGCCTGGGGGACCGGCAGCAAGGAGGACCGGTTCCGCCACGTCTACGGCGAGGACGAACTCGCCGAGTGGCTGCCCCGGGTGCGCCGGCTGGCCCAGCGGACCGAACAGGTCCACGTCCTGTTCAACAACTGCTGCGGCGACGCCGCCGTCAGCGCAGCCGAGACCATGACACGGCTCCTCGACGACGCCCCGCCGACGCACGACGTGCCACCGACGCACGACGCCCCGTCGACGGCGGCGCGGTTGCCTAGGGCTCGACCCGCACCTTGCGTTCCACCGACACCTGGTCCACGTCCGACACCCGCACGGTCGTCTTCATCGTCCAATTCCCGGCGAGCGGCAGGTTGACGGAGTTGGTGCTCCAGTAGCCGCCCCGGTCGGTGAGTCCGGCGTCGATCGGGCCGACCTTGCGGGAGGGCAGGGTGAAGGTGATGCGGACCTCGGGGACCACCACCAGGTACGTGTCGGAGCCGAAGACGATGGCCTGCACGCCGTTGTCGCCGACGCGGGCCGGGTCCAGGGTGACCTGCACCCTGCCGCGTCCGGTCACGGATCCCGTGCCCGTGTCGAAGGGCACCGTGATCTCGGTCGTGGGCGGCAGTGCGCCCGCCGGGGCCTGCTGGGCCGCCTCGGCCTGGGCCCGGCTCGGAAGGGTTCCCGTGAGCACGGTCGTGATCATCAGCACCACGGCGGCGACGCCGACCTCGACGAGGACCGAGCGGCGCAGGCGGCGCCGGATGCCGGGGTCGCCGGATCCGGTCCCCGGCTTCGCCGGGCCGTCGGGCGACTCCGGCTCCCCGGACGTCTCCGGTTCGCGCGTCCCGGACTCCGCGGCGGCCTCGCGGCCTTCCGCCGACGCGCCGACCGGCTGCGGGACCCGTGCCGGTACGGCCGCCCGGGCCGGAGCCGCCGGTGCCGCGATCCGCGCCGTCCAGCGCCGCGAGTACCCGGCCACCAGCAACAGCACGGCCACCCCGGCCAGTTTGGCGAGCAGCAGACGGCCGTACGACGTGCCGGTCAGCGCGGAGAGGGAGCCGAGGCCGCGCCAGGACTGGTAGAGGCCCGTGACGGCCAGGACCGTCACCGAGGCGAAGGCGATACGGGAGAAGCGGGGCACGACCTCCGTCAGGGCGTCGACGGAGGCCCGGCGCAGGGTCAGGAGCAGCGCCACGAGGCCGCCGAGCCAGACCCCCGTCGCCACCAGGTGCAGCACGGACGACGTCATCGCCACCGGTACCTGGATCCCGGCGGAGGCGTGCTCGGCCGCCGCCCAGGTCAGGGCCAGGGCGACGGCCAGGGTCGCACCCACCGCCCGCATCACAGGTTCTTCGTGGTCGCGGCGCCTGGACAGCCGTAGCAGGAAGGCCGCGGTCAGCAGCAGGACGGCCAGCCTGGCGAGCAGGGCCAGGCCCGGGCGACCGGTCAGGGTGCGTTCGAGGGCGGAGAGGTCGAGAGCCGCGGCGGGACCCGCGCCCGTCTCGTACGGGGCGCGCAGGAGCAGCAGGACGGCCGTCGAGCCGAGCAGTGTCCACCAGGCCGCCACCAGCGGCCTGCGCAGCGGCGACGTGTCCGCGGGCCGGCACAGCAGCGCGAACGCCACCGTGCCGACGAGCAGCGCGGCGGCGAGGTAGGCGAGATAGCGGGCGGCGTCGTGGAGGCCTCTGGTCAGGGGGTCCTCGTCCGGGCCGGTGTCGACCTGCGCGCTCGTCGCGGACCGTTTGCCGACGGAGAAGGTGAAGGCACCGGAGACCGGGTGGCTGTCGGCGGACACCACCCGCCAGGCCACCGTGTAGGTGCCCTGGGCGAGCTTCCCGGGCAGTCCGACCCGTGCCGTGTCGGAGCGGCCGTCCGCGTGCTGCGCCTCGCCGGTGCGCACGCGGCGCTGGTCCGGGCCGAAGACCCGGAAGGAGTCGTCGAGCAGGCCGACGGACTCCGTGAAGCTCAGGGTGAGGTGGCGGGGGGCACGCTGGACGACGGATCCGTCGTCGGGGTCGGTGCCGCGGAGGGCGGCGTGGGCGGAAGCGGGGGCTGCGCTGAAGAGGAGCAGGACCAGCACGGTGCCGAGCAGCACCAGGGCTTGACGTCGCCGGGGGTGTCCGCGTCCGACATTGGGCTCCTCGTTCCGCCGTTCGTGCACGTGGTTCTCCGGGGTCGGGCTGTACGGCTCCCGGTTATGTACGGATGGGAGTTGCGTCGCGCTCAGTGGGGGGTGCGTGCATCGGCGAATGCGGGTCCGTGAGGGCTGATCGCGCCCGCGCGGCGGAGCCGCAGATCGTCACAGCCCCGCGCCCCTAAAGAACAGGTCGGCACAGCCCGCGGACTTGGTCGGCAACTGCCGGATAGCGTGCCGTCAGCTCCGCCGCGTCCCCGTGCTCATAGCCCTCGAACGTGAAGCCGGGGGCCATCGTGCAGCCGAACAGGGTCCACCGCCCGCCCTCGCGCACCCTGCCGCCCATCCACGTGCCCGCCGGGACCGTGAACTGCACGTGCTGGCCGCCGAGGACGTCCGGCCCCAGCACCACCGTCCGCGTGCTCCCGTCCGGGGCGAGCAGGAGGAGCTCCAGGGGATCGCCGAGGTAGAAGTGCCAGATCTCGTCGGTCGGCAGCCGGTGCAGGGCGGAGAAGTCGTCGGGGCCCGCTGTCAGCAGGGCGACGATCGCCGTGCCCTCCGGTCTGCCGTCCGGGCGGTCGGGGCCGGCCCAGGTCTGGCGGAACAGGCCGCCCTCGCGGGGGATCGGCTCGAGGCCGTAGTGGGCGATGAGCTCGTCGGGCGTCACGCGGGGAAGAGTATCTCCCGGTCGAGGAAGGCGAGCTGGGCCTTCTTCTCGGGCAGGTACACGTCCGGGAGGTCGATCTCCGGCAGGGCCACCACCGGCCCCGGGGTGAAGCCCATGGTGAGGAAACGGGCGACCGCCTTCTCGTTGCGGACGTCCGGGTCGACCACGACCCGCCGGCGGTCCAGGCCGAGCAGGACGTACCGGGCGACGGCGGTCACCAGCTGTGCGGTCCAGCCTGAGCGAGCGCCGCCGGGGCCGGCGGGGGCGACCAGCAGGTGGACGCCGATGTCGCCGGGGCGGACGTCGTAGCACTCGCTGACGCGGTCCGCCTCGGGCTCGTAGGTCTGGAGGAGCGCGACCGGCTCGCCGTCGCGGACGACGAGGCAGGCGTGGTGGGTGGTGAGGGTGTCCATGTGGGCGTAGATCTCGGCGACCTGACGCTCGGTGAGGCCGGTCATGCCCCAGAAGACGGCCCGGTCCTCGCTCACCCAGCGGTGGACCGTCCCGGCGTCGGCCTCCGGGTCCAGCGGCAGGACGCGGACGGTGCCGAAGCCGTCGGTCACCTGCTCGTGGACGGCCGTGCGGGAGGCGTACGGGTCAGACATCGGTCTCCTTCTTCAGCAGGGTCCAGTCGGTGACGACCGGGACGAGGTCACCGGCGAGCCACAGGGGGAGCTGGTCGCGGTGGTGGGGCGAGCCGGGGACGCCCGAGGCGCCGAACGGGACGACCCAGCGGCTGTCCTCGCGCCGGGCCAGGTCCCAGACGTACCGGGCCGCCGGGCCGCGCGCGGCACGGTCGGTGAGGCCCGGCACGCCCGAGGTGCACAGCACGCAGTCGTGGTCGCCGGACAGCCCCGGTTCGTCGTACGGCGTCTCCGGCTCCAGCGCCCGCCAGGGAGCGAGCCGGTGGGTGTCGCCCCAGACACCGGCGGGCGGCCGGGCGGCCACCTCCTCGACCGCCGCGCGGACGGCCGACGGGCGGTCGATTCCGTACAGCTCCTCGGCGCGCAGCAGGTGTTCGAGGGCGAAGCCGACGCGCGGGAGGAGGGCGAGCCAGGGCCGGAACACCTCCGGGTAGGCCGGCGGTGTTCCGAGTGCGCCCAAGGCGGGGTGGGCCGCCAGTTGCCGTACGACCGCGCCGCGCACGGCCGAGTAGAGGGCCGCGCCGGCGCTGTCGGCGTCCATGCGGCGGTTCCAGGCGAGGAGGCGGTCCCGGAGGGCGGAGGCCCCGGGGGTGAGGGCGTCGAGGTTCCGGACGTGGTCCAGGAGGGCGGACGCGGAGGCGAGGTGGGTGTCCGTGTGGAGGGCGGGCATGTCGGCGGCGGACCAGCGGTCCTTGCCGGCGAGCAGCGCGGTGATGCGGTCGTGGCGGTGGGGCGGGGCGAACTCGACACCGAGGGGTTCGGCCGGGCCGCGCTGATTGGCCATGACGGCGACGCCGTCGGTGAGCCCGGCGCGGGGCGTCTCCTGCCAGCCCTGCCACGCGTGCCCGGGCTCCCAGGCGGGCACCAGGCGCAGGCGGTTGGCCTCGGCGCGCAGCGGCACCCGCCCGGCGACGCGGTGCAGCACACCGCCCTCGGTGTCGGCGGCCTGGACGACGTTGACCGGCTCGGCCCACCGGTCGAACGCCCGGTCCACGTCGGCGACCCGGCGGGCCCGCAGCAGTGGCAGCAGGGAGCCGAAGCCGAGGTCGCCGGTGACGCGGGGCGGGTGGCGCAGGCTGATCGCCACGGGCGCGTCGGACGGATCTGCCGGGTCGAACGGGTCGCCGTCGAGCCCCTCGGGGCCGCCGACGATCACCGGGCCGCGGTCGGTCTCGATCACCTCGACCTCGACCGGCTCCTCGCCCGCCACCTCGACGACCTCCGTGTGCCGGGCCGCCCGGCGCCAGATCCCGTCCGGGCCGAGGGCCTCCACGCCGGCGCCGGTGCGCCGCAGCCGCTCCCGGTACAGGTCCTGGTAGTCGGCCATGGCGTTGGTGATGGCCCAGGCGACCGTGCCGGTGTGCCCGAAGTGGGCGATGCCGGGGACGCCGGGCACGGCCAGGCCGACCACGTCGAACTCCGGGCAGGACAGGTGGATCTGCTGGTAGACGCCGGGGTCCTCGATCCAGCGGTGGGGGTCGCCGGCGATGACCGCCCGCCCGGTGACGGTCCGTTCGCCGCTCACCAGCCAGCCGTTGCTGCCGGAGGTGCCGGGGCCGTCGGTGGCGAACAGGCCGATGGCGTCCGCGCCCAGGTGGGCCGCGACCTGCTCACGCCAGAGCTTGGCCGGGAACCCGGCGAAGAGGATGTGGGTGGCGAGCCAGACGCCGAGGGGGGTCCAGGGGTGCCAGGTGCCGGGGGCGAGGTGGGCGCGGGCGAACTCGGGGGCCGCGTCGGCGCCCGCCGCCAGCCCGCCGTTGACCCCGTCGACGTACGCCCGCAGCCAGTCCGCCGTCTCGGGGTCCCGTCTCTCCAGCTCCGTGAAGCAGCGTCTGGCGGTGTCGTCGAGTCTGGCGCGTCTGGCGAACCGGTCCCAGGCGAGGGCGCTCCCGCCGAGGAAGGACGCCGAGGTGCCCTGGGCCCGGTGCCGCTCGATCTCCAGCTGCCAGGCCCGGTCGCGGGCGGTGACGAGGCCCTGGGCGTGGGCGAGTTCGGCCGCGCTGCCCGCGCGCAGATGCGGAATGCCCCAGGCGTCGCGGTAGATCTCGGTGGCCACGCTGTGCCCCCACTTTCCTTTAGGTTAGCCTTGCCTAAGTCTTGGCTGTGGCGGAATCGTACGCGAAGGGTGAATACGGGATGGGGCAGGGGCGGGGTTGGGAGGGCGCGGTCCTCAAGCTGCTGCGCGCGAAGGATTTCGTGTTCACCGTGACCGACGCGGAGGACGTCACCCCGGACTACCGGCGGCTGCACTTCACCGACGGCGGTCTGCTCGCGGCGGCCGGCGTGCACCCGACCATGTGGGTCCGCCTGTGGTTCGACAACGCGGGCAGGCCCCACCAGCGGGCCTACACCCTGGTCGACCCGGACCCGGCGGCCGGGACGTTCAGCCTGGAGTTCGCCCTGCACGAGGGCTGCGCGAGCGACTGGGCCAGGGCGGCGAAGCCCGGTGACACCATCGAGGCGACCGTCCAGGGCACCGGTTTCGAGCACCCCGACCCCGCTCCCTCCCACGTCTTCGCCGTCGGCGACCCGGCGTCGCTGCCGGCCATCAACTCCCTGCTGGACGCGCTGGGTGCCGCGCCGGCCACCGTCTGGTTCGAGGGCGGCGACGACGGTCTGCCGTTCCGCACCGACCCGGCCCGGCACGAGCTGCGCAAGGTGCCGCGCCAGGACTCCGGCGCGCAGTTGGTCGACCAGGTGAAGGCGGACCTCCCCGGCCTGCTCCAGGGCACCTCCGACCCGTACGTCTGGATCGCCTGCGACACGGCGACGACCCGGTCGCTCGCGGCATACGTCCGCAAGGAACTGGGCCTGCCCAAGCAGCGGGTGCACGCGCTGGGCTACTGGCGGCCGACGTCGTAGGCCCGGGCGGGCGGGCCTCCGGACGCGGCCAGGCTCGCCCCGAGGGATGATCGGGGCATGGACGTCACTCTTCACCTCGCCCAGGACCCCGAGGCCGACGCGCTGCTCGGGCGCAGTCCGCTCGCCGCGCTGGTCGGGATGCTGCTGGACCAGCAGATCCCGATGGAGTGGGCGTTCAAGGGGCCGGCGACCATCGCCCAGCGGCTCGGCAGGGACGACCTGGACGCGCACGAGATCGCGGTGCACGACCCCGAGGCCTTCGCCGCGCTGCTCTCCCAGAAGCCGGCGGTGCACCGCTACCCGGGCTCCATGGCCAAGCGGATCCAGCAGCTGTGCCAGTACCTCGTCGAGCACTACGACGGTGACGCCGAGGCCGTCTGGAAGGACGCCGCCACCGGCAAGGACCTGCTGAAACGACTGGCCGAACTGCCCGGCTTCGGCAAGCAGAAAGCCCAGATCTTCCTCGCCCTCCTCGGCAAGCAGCTCGGCGTCCAGCCGACGGGCTGGCGTGAGGCCGCGGGCTCCTACGGCGAACCGAAGTCCTTCCGCTCGGTCGCCGACATCACCGGCCCCGAGTCGCTGGCCAAGGTACGAGCCCACAAACAGGAAATGAAGGCAGCGGCCAAGGCAGCGAAGGCGACCGGGAAGTAGCCCCCTGCGGGGCACGGGGCACCGGCTGACACGCCCGCCGCAGACGGCGGACATCGGACCTGCCCGGGTTGTCGGCGGCGCGATCGGGCCCAGACGGCGGTCGTCGGCGGCCGCGGCCGAACGGAGGTGGCGGGCGCCGGCCACACGCCCGGACGAGGCGGCGGGCACCGGCCGCACAGCTCGCCCCACACCGGCCTCAACCGCAGGCCGGGCCCAGCTCGCGGCGTCGGTCGCACAGTTCGCCCCACACCGGCCCCAACCGCAGGGCCGGGCCCAGCGCGCGGCGTCGGCCGCACAGTTCGCCCCAGCTCCTGGACGTCAGCCACAGCCCCACCCACGTCGCGGGCGTCTGGCCGCGCATACCCGGCTCCCGTTCGCGGCCGTAAGCCACGGGCCGCCCGGACAACCGACATCAACCGCACGGCCCGCCCCAGGTGGCGAGCCCCTCGCGGCCGGTCCAAGCATGGACCATGACCGAGCCACCGAGCGGCTCCCCCTGGGAGCCGGAGCGCGGCCCCGCACACGGGCAGGTGCCCCGCCCGCCCCAGGGCTTGGAACCCCACGTCCCCCAGGGCCCGGGCCCGGACGGCCCGCACACCCACGAACGGCCCGGTCACACGCCGCCTCCGCCCGAGCCACCCGACCCGCACGCACCCCGGGGCGCCACGCACACCGCGAGCCCGCCCTCAGGCAGTCACGATCCGGAGCCCCCCTTCCCAGGCCCCCTGCACCAGCTCTCCCACGCCGCCTGGCAAACCGTGCTGGTCACCGGGGTCAGCTCCCTCGTGCTGGGGCTTCTCGTCCTGGTCTGGCCGGGCGCGTCGCTGTTCGCCGCCGGGGTGCTGTTCGGGCTCTATCTGCTCGTCAGCGGCGTCCTCCAGCTCGCCTCCGCCTTCGGCACGCACCGGACGACAGCTCTGCGCGTCCTGGCGTTCATCAGCGGCACGCTCTCGATCCTGCTCGGCCTGTTCTGCTTCCGCCGCCCCATGCAGTCGATCCTGCTGCTCGCCCTCTGGATCGGCATCGGCTGGCTGTTCCGCGGCATCACTCAGACCCTGGCCGCCGCCCACGATCCGGCGATGCCCGCCCGGGGCTGGCAGGTCTTCCTCGGGATCCTCACCGTCGTCGCCGGCATCGTCCTCATCGACGCGCCCTTCGAGTCCGTCGCCGTCCTCACCCTCGTCGGCGGCTGCTGGCTGCTCGTGGTCGGCGCCGCCGAGATCGCCACGGCCCTGCGCATCCGGGGCCGCCGTACGCCGAGCGAGCGGATCTCGCAGCCGGTGGGATGAACGGCATACGCACAACGGGGAACCACCTCCCGTGAACCCCGCACCGCAGCCGGCCACCCGCGGCACCCGCCGGAACACCTGGATGCGGGTGCTCGTGCTGCTGCTCGCCCTGCTCGTGCCCGGCGCGCACGCAGAGGCGCACACGGGCCCGACGGCCACCGTCTCCGGCGAGAGCACGGCCGTCGAGTGCGACGTCCTCGACACCGCCCCGCGCCCACCCGCCCGGGGCACCCGGCGCGCCGCCGTCCCCCTGCGCCCCACCCCGCTCCCGAGCCTCGGGCCCGCGCACGCCGCGCCGCTTCCCGTGCCCGTGCCGCCGGGCCCGCGGTACGACCCTCGCCCCCTGCGTTCCGAGGTCCTGCGCTGCTGACAGGACCGGACACCGGTCCATCAGCCCGTACGCAGCAGCACGCAGCAATACGGAACGAGGAACACAGCCATGCTCGAAGACCCCTACGCGGTCCTGCGCGCCCTCCTGCGCGCCGAAGCCGTCCGCAACGCCCCCAAGCCGCCCCAGCCCCAGACCCGTCCCGAGCCCGAGCCGGAGGCGCGGGATCGCCAGCGGCACCCGCTGGAAAGGGAACGCGGCTGACCGACCCGCGACGGCGGAGGCGACCGGACTGGCGCCTCCGCCGCCCCGAACGGCTGCACCACCGAGAGGACGTCAACCCCTTTCGGGCGAAGAAGACCAGCCCGGCCTGTCGGCGTCGCCGGCCTCGGGCAGCTCGGGCAGTTCGTGGAAGAGGCGCGCATATTCACGCCCCTGTTCCCGGTACGTACCGCCTTGTGGGGTTTTTTTCAGCGTCGCACTCCGCCGCCACGGCTGCGCCCGGAAGGTCCTGCCCGGTAGGCTTTCCGTGTGATCTTCAAGCGCATCGGAAACGGCCGGCCGTACCCCGACCACGGCCGGGACAGCACCCGGCAGTGGGCGGACGTCGCGCCGCGCCCGGTCCGCCTCGATCAGCTCGTGACGACCAAACAGCAGCTCGACCTCGAGACGCTGCTCGCCGAGGACTCGACGTTCTACGGCGACCTCTTCGCGCACGTCGTGAAGTGGCAGGGCGATCTCTACCTGGAGGACGGCCTGCACCGCGCGGTGCGGGCGGCGCTCCAGCAGCGCCAGGTGCTGCACGCGCGCGTGCTCGAGCTCGACTGACTCCCGCCGGTCGCGGGTTGGCCCTTTCGGGTTCCGCTGGGCGACGTCGAATGATCATCTAGTAGGCATCGTCGCCCAGGCGCACTACGCTGCGCTCATGAGCATGCTGACTCCCCCCGGCATGGGCGGCAAATACCGCATCAAGGGAAACAAGTACCCGCGGATGCGCCGGCCCCGGCGGCGCGGCAGGCTCGTCGTCCTGGTCGTCGCCTCCGCCGCCGTGCTCGGCGTGGGCGGCTGGGGCACGTGGCAGCTCGTCGACGTCTTCACCGGCGGCGGCACGAAGGCTTCGGCCGCCGGCGGCAGGACGGACTGTGCCGCCCGGACCAAGGCGAGCCCCTCGCCCACCGCCAAGCCCCTGCCCGAACCGCGCGCGATCACGGTCAACGTGCTCAACGCCACCACCCGCAGCGGCCTGGCCAAGAAGACCGCCGACGAGCTGAAGAAGCGCGGCTTCAAGATCGGCGACGTGGGCAACGCGCCCAAGCAGTACGACAAGAAGGTCAAGGGCCCCGGCGTGCTGCTCGGCCCCGCCTCCGCCCTCGGCACCGCGCTGCCGGTGCTCGGCACCCAGCTCCCGGGCGCCGAACGGCGTACCGAGGCGTCCCGCAAGGGCGCCGCCGTCGACCTCGTCATCGGTGACGCCTTCAAGCAGCTGGCGAAGAAGCCGGACGCCGACCGGGCCCTGACCAAGCTGGCCAGGCCCGAGCCGGCGCCGTCGTCGAAGAAGGGCTGCTGAGCAGCTCGGAGAGAGGGGCTGCCGGACCGCTCAGGGCCGGCTCCCTGGGCGGATGCCTACTCGGCCGCCCCGTACATCCGGTCCCCCGCGTCGCCGAGGCCCGGCACGATGTAGCCGTGCTCGTTCAGGCGCTCGTCGACCGACGCGGTCACGACCGTCACCGGGGTGCCCGCCAGCTCGCGCTCCATGACCTCGACGCCCTCAGGCGCGGCCAGCAGCACCACGGCGGTCACGTCGTCGGCGCCGCGCCGGATCAGCTCCTGGATCGCCGCGACCAGCGTGCCGCCGGTGGCGAGCATCGGGTCCAGCACGTACACCTGCCGTCCGGACAGGTCTTCCGGCATACGCGTGGCGTACGTGGAGGCCTGGAGCGTCTCCTCGTTGCGGATCATGCCGAGGAAGCCCACCTCGGCGGTCGGCAGCAGCCGGACCATGCCGTCCAGCATGCCGAGGCCGGCCCGCAGGATCGGCACCACCAGCGGACGCGGGTGGGACAGCTTGACGCCCGTGGTCGTGGCCACCGGCGTCCGGATGTCGACCTGTTCGGTGCGCACGTCGCGCGTGGCCTCGTAGGCGAGCAGGGTGACCAGCTCGTCGGCGAGACGGCGGAAGGTCGCGGAGTCGGTGCGCTGGTCGCGCAACGCGGTGAGCTTGTGGGCGACCAGGGGGTGGTCGACGACGTGGAGACGCATGTCCACAACAGTAACCGGGCCCGCTGACCCCGGCCGCACGGCAAGCCCGCCTCCCACCCGTCACCCGTTCACCGGCGTCAAACCGCCCGTCCGGGGAAGGCGGGAAGGACGGACTGGGGGTGGTGAACCTGATGCCCGACCGGGAATCCCGAGACGTTCCGTCGCGGCGCGCGCGGCCCGCGACGGACCCGGAGAGCTACGAGACCGGCAGGCCCGGCAGGCCCGGCAGGACCGCGCGGCCCGGCAAGGCTGCCCGGACCGAGCAGGGCGAACGGGCCGAGCAGGCCGACGTGCCCAGCGCGGCCGACACGGCCGACGCGCCCCGCATGCTGGGCGGGACGACGAGCGAGACCGACGCCGAGCGCCGTCGGCGGCGCGCCCGGTTCCTGCGCGATCTGGCCGAGGCGCGGGAGCTGCGCGACCGCGTCCAGCCGCGCCGCGTCAAGGTGGCCCGGCTGCGGCACGCGATGCGCATGCGCACGTTCCGCTGGTAGGAAACGGGTGAGCAAACCCCCGGGGAAGATCACGAACCGCGCGGGCGTTGCCGAGGTGACCGTGCGTGGAGCGGGGGAAAGCCGCGTACGATCCGCAGGTGGCGGCAACGGGCGTGCGATCAAAACTGCCGGACACAGGGTGCCGAAGACGTCCCCTGAGCGCCTTGTTTCTGCCACGATTCCGAGTGGGTGGGGCTCGGACGAGCACTCCCCGCCCGCAACCTCCGCCGGGGGGACCCCCAACCGGCACGCCTATGACCAGTGGGAGAGTCACGGTGTACTTCGCCGCACTGCTCGCGCGCACCGAAGACGGGTGGGAAGCGAGCGACACGGAGCTCGACGATGTGGAAACCCTGTCGGATCTGGCCGACCTGGCCCGTGAAGCCTCCCCCGACGAGGACACGGTGCTCGTGCTCATCGAGCAGGAGGACGCCTGGTTCGGAGTCGTCCGCGTGGACGGCGAGGAGGACCCTCGCATCTACGTCTCGGACGCCGCCGCCGCTGCCCGCAGCAGCTACGGCGAGATCCTCCTCACCGACGAGCTGCTCGGACGCGATCCGGACGACGGGGACGACCTGGACGCCCTCGACCTCGACGGCACCGAGGACGGTGACTCCGACGACGACGAGGCAGACGACGACCCGGTCGCCGGAACCGGCGAGGGCGTGCCGCACGGCCCGGTCGGCGACGCCCAGATCCTGGACGACCTCGGCGTGAGCGAGAAGGAGCTGCGCTCGCTGGCGACGGACGCCGTCACGGAGATCGCCGAGGCCCTCGGCGCCTCGGAGACCCTGGAGACCGTCCGCTGACCGCTCGCACCACCCCGGACCCGCCGGATCCGGTACGGGACCCCTGGCGGCCCGCGATGCGACTCGCCCTGGACGAGGCCGCCGAGGCCGTCCGGGGCGGGGACGTCCCCGTCGGCGCCGTCGTACTGGCGCCGGACGGCACGACCGTGCTCGCGGCCGGGCACAACGAACGCGAGGCCGGCGGCGACCCGACGGCCCACGCGGAGGTCCTCGCCCTGCGGCGGGCCGCGGCCGTGCTCGGCCGGTGGCGGCTCGCCGGCTGCACCCTCGTGGTGACGCTGGAGCCCTGCACGATGTGCGCGGGCGCGATCCAGCAGTCCCGTGTCGACCGGCTCGTCTACGGCGCCCGCGACGACAAGGCCGGCGCGGCCGGCTCCCTCTGGGACCTCGTCCGCGACCGGCGGCTCAACCACCGGCCCGAGGTGATCGAGGGCGTGCTCGCAGGGGAGTGCGCCGGGCTGCTCACCGAGTTCTTCCGCGGTCGCTGACCGTCGCCTCATATCGATTTCAAAGCACGCGGCACCTTGCTGTAAGGTCTCCCTCGGTAGCGTGTCCGAGCGGCCGAAGGAGCTCGCCTCGAAAGCGAGTGTGGCGCAAGTCACCGAGGGTTCAAATCCCTCCGCTACCGCTTGAGAAGGGCCCCGTCTTGAGACGGGGCCCTTCGTGCGTTCTGCCCCTTCGTGCGATCGGGCCTTCGTGCGATCATGTGCGCTGCATGAGACACCAGTGACAGGGGAGGCCGCGATGGCGGTGAACGCGAAGAAGGTCGCCGTCTACGTCGTCGTGGTCTTCGCGCTGTACGTGATCGTCACGGACCCGGCCAAGGCCGCCGACTACGTCCAGATAGGGTTCCAGGGCATATCGGACGCCGCCCAGGCCCTCGGCGACTTCGCCACGTGGGTCGCCGACGGAGGAAAGTGATGATCCGCCACCTGGTCCTCTTCAAGCTCAACGAGGGCGTCGAGCGTGACGACCCGCGAGTCGTGAAGGGCGTCGAGGCCTTCCGCTCGCTCGAGGGCACGGTCCCCGGGATCCGCTTCTGGGAGCTCGGCTGGAACGTCAGCGACCGTCCCATCGCCCACGACTTCGCCATCAACTCGGCCTTCGACGACGCGGACGCGCTGCGCCGGTACGTGGAGCATCCCGACCACCAGGCGGGTGTCGCGCTGTGGCGCGAGTTCGCCACGTGGGTGATCGCCGACTACGAGTTCTGAGCCCGCCGCTTCGAGCCCCCCGTCGCTCCGACGGGGGGCTCATGCGCATTTATGCGGTATTTCATCCCTCAACACGTAGTTATGGGGTGCTTGCACACAGTGCACATGTCTTGTGATGCTATGACCGCTTTTGACGGAAGAGCCGACGGACAGGCTGACGGATGACGAGGTGGAGTGACCGTGCTGGCCAGTACCGCACCTCAGGCACCATCCTCGGAACCGGCTCCCCAGCGGAGCCGAGGCGCCGACACCCGCGCCCTCACGCAGGTCCTCTTCGCGGAGCTCAAGGAACTCCAGCCGGGGACGCCCGAGCACGACCGGGTGCGCGGAGCACTCATCGAGGCCAACCTCCCACTGGTGCGCTACGCGGCCGCCCGGTTCCGCTCCCGCAACGAGCCGATGGAGGACGTCGTCCAGGTCGGCACCATCGGGCTCATCAACGCCATCGACCGCTTCGACCCGGACCGGGGCGTGCAGTTCCCGACGTTCGCGATGCCGACGGTGATCGGCGAGATCAAGCGCTACTTCCGCGACAACGTCCGTACGGTCCATGTGCCGCGCCGGCTCCACGAACTGTGGGTGCAGGTCAACAGCGCGACCGAGGATCTCACGACCGCCTTCGGGCGCACCCCCACCACGGCCGAGATCGCCGAGCGGCTGCGCATCACCGAGGACGAGGTGCTGTCCTGCATCGAGGCCGGGCGGTCGTACCACGCGACCTCCCTGGAGGCCGCGCAGGAGGGCGACGGACTGCCGGGGCTGCTGGACCGGCTCGGCTACGAGGATCCCGCGCTGGACGGCGTGGAGCACCGGGATCTCGTACGGCACCTGCTCGTGCAGCTGCCCGAGAGGGAGCAGCGGATTCTGCTGCTGCGGTACTACAGCAATCTCACGCAGTCTCAGATCAGTGCGGAGCTCGGCGTCTCGCAGATGCACGTGTCGCGGTTACTGGCGCGTAGCTTCCAGCGATTGCGGTCCGCGAACCGGATCGACGCGTAACCGCAAACAGTTGCGAGTGATAACCCTGGCGAGCGAATCGCTCTTCAGGGCCGTTCCCGACAGTTGCGGGCCGAAAAGGCGTCAGACTGCTTGCTTGCAGGGCGGATTGGCGTCTCAGATGTCGACATGTCACTACAGCGTGTTGCCGACATGTGACATTCTGCCGGAAGCGCGTTTGCCGGGGCTTCGGCGCCGGTATTCAGGTGAAGGCTGCGTTCCTCAGACGGGGACGTTCGCCGCGACCGTCCCGCGACCCAAAGGGGGTGGCATGTCCGCAGAACAGGGCAGCTCGAAGGTGCTCACGCTCGCGGAGAGCGACACAGCTCCCCATGCTCTCGACTCACTCGGCCCCATCGACGACGTTCCGGCCGAGCTCGCGACCGAGCCCGCGCCGGTCCTTCCGGCCACGGGGGCCATCGACACCCGCACCCTGTCCCGCTCCCTGTTCCTGCGGCTGGCCGCGCTCGACGAGGACAGCCCCGAGCGTGCGTACGTCCGCGACACACTGATCGAGCTCAACCTGCCGCTGGTGCGGTACGCGGCGGCGCGGTTCCGCTCCCGCAACGAGCCGATGGAGGACATCGTCCAGGTCGGCACGATCGGGCTGATCAAGGCGATCGACCGGTTCGACTGCGAACGGGGCGTCGAGTTCCCGACGTTCGCGATGCCAACCGTCGTGGGCGAGATCAAGCGGTTCTTCCGCGACACGTCGTGGTCGGTGCGGGTGCCGCGCCGGCTTCAGGAGCTGCGGCTGGCGCTGACGAAGGCCAGTGACGAGCTCTCGCAGAAGCTGGACCGCTCGCCGACGGTCACCGAACTCGCGTCCGTGCTCGGGGTGTCCGAGGAGGACGTCGTCGACGGGTTGGCGGTGGGGAACGCGTACACGGCGTCCTCGCTGGACTCCCCGGCGCCGGAGGACGACGGCGGCGAGGGCTCGCTGGCGGACCGTCTGGGCTACGAGGACACCGCGCTGGAGGGCGTGGAGTACCGCGAGTCCCTGAAGCCGCTGCTGGCCAAACTCCCGCCCCGCGAGCGGCGGATCATCATGCTGCGGTTCTTCGCGAACATGACCCAGTCGCAGATCGGCGAGGAGGTCGGCATCTCACAGATGCACGTCTCCCGCCTGCTGACGAGGACACTGGCACAGCTCCGGGAAGGCCTCATCTCGGACTGACCGCGCCGCCGGCCCGCGGGTCAGTGGGCCGTCGCCCATCCGCGGGCGGGCGACGGCTCGCCTACCTGGGGGTGGGCGAGGGTCCACCACCCTGCGGGTGGATGACAGCCCATGACCCGCGGGTGGATAACGGCTCGCCAACCCGCGGGCGAAGGCCCGCTGACCGCCAGGGTGGCGGGCCGCCTAGCCGTAGGTGATGGGCCCCACCCGCCGGGGGGTGCGCCGCGCCAACCGCGCAGGTGATGGGCCGCTGACTGCCGAGGTGGTGGGCCGCCTACAGCAGGCGATGGGCGCCCCACCCGCCGGGGATGCGCCGCGCCGACCCGCAGGTGACGGCTCGCCGACCGCCGGAGTGGTCCACCGTCAAACCGCAGATCATGGGCGCCCCACCCCACGGGGGATGCGCCGCCGACCCGCAGGTGACGGCTCGCCGACCGCCGGAGTGGTCCACCGTCAAGCTGCAGGCCATGGGCGCCCCACGCCACCGGGGATGCGCCGCCGACCCGCGGATGCTGGCCCGCCTGCCCGCCGGTGGTGGCTGCGCCTGCGCCGTGGTGGTGGGTCGGGGCCGCGCCGGGGAGTGTCCGTCCTCGGAACGGCGCGATGGGGTGAGTGACCGACTGACTGTCCGTTGACGCGCCAACCGCTGCGGCCGGACCCCCCGACACGTCCCCTTCTCGCCGCACGCGAGTGCGGCTGCGCCTCGGCTGAGCCGCGGGCGCCTCCCCCGCAGCTGCTGGTGCGGGCGCATCGTGGCGCCGCCTGGCCGCGGGCCGCCGCCGAGTCACCGCTGCGGGCCGCCGGGGGCAGACGCGCGGTCTTCCGCACAGCTGCCGCAGGCCGCCGCCGCTGCGGGCAGTCGTGCCTCCCCCAGTGCCTTGAGGGCCTGGGAGGTACCCCCAGGGCGGCACGGGTGGGCGCGGCGGCACCCCGTAGCGCCAGGGTGCGCGGCGCCCCGGCCCCAGCGGCAACGCCGGGCGACCGGACAGCGCCGGGTTGCGCAAAGCGCGGCCCGACACCGACGCGGAGAACCGCCGTACGCGTTACGCCAGCGCCAGCCAGGCCACCGCCGCGACAACCGCGACGGCGACGACGGCGCCGAGGATGAGACCGATCCGCGGCCCGCCACTCGTCGTCGCGGCCTGCCGCCCCTGCGGCGCCTCGTCGACGAACGCGCGGAACATCTGGGTGCTGCCGGCGGGGTCGTGGTTGCCCTGGGGGGCCTGGTTGTTAGCCATGGCCCGAGACCCTAGCGAAAACGCCGGGGCTCCCCAAGTGGGGGTTGGCCTTCCGCTTGCTCCCCCACGACCCCTGCCGTCATCCTCACCACCTGCACATTTACTACCGCAATACTTGCCTTTGCCAACTTTTTATGCCGCATTCACCTTCTTTATTTGCCTTCAGCAACCAACGGATCCTATGGTTGCCCTAAGCAACGAAAGCGGGAGGTGTCATGGCCGAGAGGGCGCAGTACGAAGAGCTGGTCCGCCAGTTCAGTGCCTTCGGCGCCGTGAAGCGGGAGCTCGGCCGGATCATGCCGGCCGACTGCACCGGCGGCTCGGCGGCCGTACTGACACTGCTGGGCCGCCACGGCGACATGCGCATGAGCAAGCTCGCCGAGCTGCTCGCGGTGGACATGTCGGTCACCAGCCGCCATGTCGCGCACGTCGTGGCCCGGGGCTGGATCGAACGCTCCCCCGACCCCGCGGACAAGCGCTCCCGCATCCTGCGCCTCACACCCGCGGGCCACGCACAGCTCGACGAGCTGTCCCGGCGGACCACCGAGGTCCTCGCCGAGCGCCTGAGCGACTGGACGGACGAGGACGTCGGCCGGCTCACGGACCTGATGGCGCGGCTGAGAGAGAGCTTCGACTGCCGCCCCGCACCCCGCGTGGCGCCCCCCGCTGTCGCACAGACCACCCGTACACCCGCAAGCACGTAAGAAAAGGAAGCCCATGGCAACGACCACACCAGCCGGTGTGCGGGCTCATGCCAAGCACGGGGGAGGCTCCCACGGCTCCCCCGGCGGCGGCGCTCCGATGACGCACCGGCAGATCATGGAGGCCCTCACCGGCCTCCTGCTCGGCATGTTCGTCGCGATCCTGTCGTCGACGATCGTCTCCAACGCCCTGCCCCGGATCATCGGCGACCTCGGCGGCGGCCAGAGCGCCTACACCTGGGTCGTGACCGCGTCCCTGCTGACGATGACCGCGTCCACGCCGCTGTGGGGCAAGCTCGCCGACCTGTTCTCCAAGAAGCTGCTGATCCAGCTCGCCCTGGTGATCTTCGTGCTGGGCTCGGCGGCGGCCGGCATGTCGCAGAACCCGGGCATGCTCATCACGTTCCGCGCGGTCCAGGGCATCGGCATGGGCGGTCTGTCCGCGCTGGCCCAGATCATCATGGCGGCGATGATCTCGCCGCGTGAGCGCGGGCGCTACAACGGCTACCTGGGCGCCGTCTTCGCCACGGCCATGGTCGGCGGTCCGCTGGTCGGCGGTGTCATCACCGACACCGACTGGCTCGGCTGGCGCTGGTGCTTCTACGTCGGCGTGCCCTTCGCCGTGATCGCCCTGATCGTGCTCCAGAAGACCCTGCACCTGCCCGTCGTGAAGCGGAAGGTCAAGGTCGACTGGGCCGGCGCCTTCTTCATCACCGCGGCCGTCTGCCTGCTGCTGGTCTGGGTGACCTTCGCCGGCGACAAGTACGACTGGCTGTCGTGGCAGACGTACGCGATGGTCGGCGGCTCGGTCGTGCTGCTGGCGCTGTTCGTCCTGATCGAGGCGAAGGCGAGCGAGCCGATCATCCCGCTGCGGCTGTTCCGCAACCGCACCATCACGCTGGCCTCCCTGGCCTCGCTGTTCGTCGGTGTCGCGATGTTCTCGGGGACCGTGTTCTTCAGCCAGTACTTCCAGCTGGCGCGGGACAAGTCGCCGACGATGTCCGGCGTCATGACCATCCCGATGATCGCGGGCCTGTTCGTCTCCTCCACCCTCTCCGGCCAGGTCATCACCCGCACCGGCCGCTGGAAGGGATGGCTGCTCGGCGGCGGTGTGCTGGTGACGGCCGGGCTCGGGCTGCTGGGCACGATCCGGTACGACACCGAGTACTGGCACATAGCGATCTTCATGGCGCTGATGGGCCTCGGCATCGGCATGATGATGCAGAACCTGGTGCTCTGCACGCAGAACCAGGTGGAGCCGGGCGACCTGGGTGCCGCCAGCTCCACGGTGACCTTCTTCCGGTCCCTGGGCGGTGCCGTGGGCGTCTCGGCGCTGGGCGCGGTCCTGGGCAACAAGATCACCGACTACGTCAAGGACGGCCTCGCCGACCTCGGCGGCAAGGGCGCGGCCCTCGGCCACGCCGGCACCGGCGGTGGCGGCATCCCCGACCTGAATGCGATGCCCGCGCCGATCCGCACCGTCGTGGAGAGCGCCTACGGTCACGGTGTCGCGGACGTGTTCCTCTACTCGGCCCCGCTGGCCCTGCTCGCACTGCTGGTGTCGCTGTTCATCAAGGAGGTCCCGTTGAAGACGAAGGGCGGACTGGCGCAGGCGGCGGACGACGACGCCCGTGCGGAGGCTCCCGCCGAGGCGGCCGCCGAGGTTCCCGCCGCGGAGAAGTCCGTGCCGAGCTGGGCCGTGGCGGACACCGAGACCGCCGACGGCACCGGGCCCGAGGGCACGCAGCGGCTCGCCGCCGTCGCCACGGCGGCCCGGGCCGAGGAGCCCGCGTCCGGCGGGGGCGGTGTGCCGGTCCGCGGCTTCGTCCGCGGCAACGAGAGCGCGCCCGTGCCGCGGGCCGCGATCACCCTGATCTCGCTGGCCGGGCGTCAGCTGGGCCGGTCCGTGGCGCAGGCCGACGGCTCCTACGCCCTCGACGCGCCGGGCGCCGGGTCGTACGTGCTCATCGCGTCCGCCGACGGCTTCCAGCCGCAGGCGTCCACCGTCGTGGTGAACGGCGAGGCGGTCGCCTACGACATCCTGCTCAGCGGCACCAGCGGGCTGACCGGCCTGGTGCGGGCCGCCGAGAGCGGGCAGCCGGTCAAGGACGCGATGGTGATCGTGACCGACGTGCGCGGGGACCTGCTGGCCACCGGGACCACCGGTGAGCAGGGCGAGTTCTCCTTCACCGAGCTGGTGCCGGGTGCGGTGACCGTCGCGGTGAACGCCACCGGCCACCGCCCGCGCGCCCTGCCCGTCGAGGTGGGCGGCACCGGGGTCACCCGGGTCGAGATCGACCTGGACTCGGGCGCCCGCGTCCAGGGTGTCGTCCGCGCCCCGCACGGCCCGCTGGCCGACGCCCGGGTGACGCTGGTCGACCAGGCGGGCAACGTCGTCGGCTCGGCCACGACCGGCACGGACGGGGCGTACGCCTTCACCGACCTGGACGGCGGCGAGTACACCGTCATCGCCACGGGCTACCCGCCGGTGGCCACCGCCCTGACGGTCACGGGCCGCGGCACCGACGCCCACGACATCGAACTCGCCCACCCCGGCGAGTAGGACAAGCCCCGGCCCGTGGTGGTGGGCGCGCTCCGAGCGGAGGCGCGCCCCTGCCACGGGCCGGTTTCATTTCGAGTTTCTGTTTTAGGGGAGTTAGCTGAGATGGGACTGACCGCGAGGATCCGTACCCGGGACGGTTGGGCCGTGTCGCACGCGGTCGTCACCGTGGCCGACATGACCGGTGCGCAGGCGCTGCGTGCCGAGGCCGACGCGGAGGGCGCCGTGCGGGACGCGACGCCGCTGGAGCCGGGGGCGTACACCGTCATCGTCACCGCCGTGGGATACGCGCCCGCGGCCTCCAGCGTGATCGTCACGGCGAGCGGCCGGGCCGAGGTCGGCACGGTGACGCTGGCGCGGCAGGGCGGTACCGAGCTGCCCCCGCCGGGGCCGTGGACCGTCGACCCGGTGCACTCCAGCGTGGCCGCCGTGGCACAGCACCTGGGCATCTCCAGCGTGCACGGCCGGTTCACGGAGTTCTCCGGCTCGATCGAGATCGCCCCGGACGACGTCACCAAGTCCCGTGTGGAGGCGGTGATCCGGGCCGGGTCCGTCGACACCGGCAACGGCATGCGCGACGGGCACCTGAAGTCGCCGGACTTCCTGGACGTCGAGCGGTTCCCCGAGATCACCTACCGGTCGACGGGGCTGACGGCGACCGGGTCCGACCGGTGGACGGTCCACGGGGAGCTGGGCATGCACGGTGTCGTACGGCCGGTCGACCTGGACCTGGCCTACCTCGGCACCGGCCCGGACCCGTGGGGCGGCACCCGGGCGGCGTTCCGTGCCACGACCGAACTGCACCGCGAGGACTTCGCGATGAACTACAACCAGGTCCTCCAGGCGGGCATCGCCGCCATCGGCACGACGCTCAGGGTGGAGCTGGACATCCAGGCCGTGCAGGGCGAGTCACTTCCGGCCGTCTGAGGCGGGTCCGGAGACCCTCGCCACCAACTGGCCGCACAGGTCCCGGAGTTTGACGTTCCGGTGCTGTGAGGCGCGGCGCAGCCGTTCCAGCGCGTCACGGGCGTCGATCCGCTCCTGCGCCATGAGGATGCCGATCGCCTGGTCGATGACGCTGCGGGAGAGCAGCGCGGTGCGTACGTCGGCCGCCGACTGGCGGCGGCGCTCGATGCGCAGCGCCACGTTGATCGCGTCCCCCGCCCGTGCGGCGAAGGCGCGGGCCGCGTCCCGGCTCTGGTCCAGCGTCCCGGCCCGCACGCCGTAGAGGTTGATCGCGGCGCCCGTCTCGCCCTCCACGGCGATCGGCACGGCCAGCACGCAGTGGACGCCCGCGGAGAGCGCGTACGGCGTGTACGCCGGCCAGCGGGACTCCGCGGCCAGGTCGGTGGCGTACTGCTCGGTGCCGGTCTCGGCGGCGTCGACGCAGGGGCCCGAGCCGTTCTCGTACTGACGCTGGTCCAGGCCGCTGGGCAGGCCGTCGCTGCCGGCCAGGGTGAGCAGCCGGCCACCGCGGCTCACCGTGATGCTGCACGCGGCGGCGCCGGGCACCTCCTGCACAGCACGGTCGGTCAGATCGCGCAGCAGGGTGTCGAGACCGCTGCTGCGCACCATCGCCTGGTCCAGCGTGTCGGACGTCTCGGAGCTCATGAACGTACGGGTATCCCGTCGGCGTCCCTTAACGCCCCCGCCCCTAACTCACAGCGCCTCAGGTGGAGTTGTGAGCACCGACGATCCGGCGGGCGAGGTCGCGCAGTTTCACGTTCTCCCGCTGGGAGGCCCGCACCAGGCTCTCGAAGGCCGCGGCCGCGTCGATGCCCTGGCGCTCCATGAGGATGCCGGTGGCCTGGCCGATCAGGTCCCGCGTGTGCATGGCCTCGGTGAGCTGCTCGCGCACGGTGGCGGACTCCAGGGCGATGCTGACGTGCGCGGTGAACAGCCGGCCGATGCGCGTCGCGTCCTCGTCGAAGGCGCCCGGTTTGCGCGCGTAGGCCGTGAGCACGGTCAGCCGGCGGCGGTCGGCACGCAGCCGCAGCGACAGCGCCGAGCGCAGTCCCAGGGCCGACAGCACGTCCCAGCCGTCGTCGTTCTCGCTGTCCGTCATCCGCACCACCGGGCTGTGCCACAACTCGTCCCAGTGCCTGTGCGGTTCCCGGCCGCCGTGCCGGGCCTCGGCGGAGCGCACGACGTCGTCGGTCCAGGCCAGCGTACGGAACTTGTTGCCGCGCTCGATCTCGGAGATGCCGGCGTGCTCGGCACCGGGCATGAGGTGCACGGCCAACCGGACCGCCGTGCGCAGCGTGTTGTGCCGGGTGGGGGTCTCGTGCAGCTGCTGAGACGCCACCGTCAAGGCCTCGGCCAGCTCGAAGCCGGCCGGAAAACGGGGCAAATCAGGAAACTCGGACGCAGCCACCACGAACCTCTTCGGCATGCACGACCTAAGGCCGTGCGCAGGAGAGCTCCGCAGCACATTCCCGACTGCGAGCACAGGACGAACAGCACTCTAGCTGCTCGGTTGCGTCAAGGTGACGTCCGGCCGACGGCCACCACAGGCGCTTCCGCAGCCGCGGTCCGGCATGGTGGAATGGCCCCACGGGTCAGGAAGAGGCCTTACCGGAATCCGGACGAACGTCTGCCAGGTGAGTGCTGTGACTTTCCTCCCGAATCCCACCGAACCACGTGACCTTCCCGGCCGCGTCCACCTCACCATGCCCGCGGAGATCGACTTCTGCAACGCGGAGCAGCTACTTCCGCTCATCGTGTCCGAGGCTCGGGCCCGTGATGACCGGTTGGAGGTGCTGGTCCTCGACCTCACCACGACCTGCTTCATGGACTCCCAGGGCATCCGCCTCATCAACGACATCCGCCACCGGCTGCCCCCCGGCGCCAGGCTGCGCCTGGTGGCCCGGCCGGAGGGTGTGGCGAGCCGCGTGCTGGAACTGACCGGCCTGCGCCGGGACGTGCCCGTGTACGACGACGTCGCCGAGGCCATGGAGTCGTAGGCTGCCGGACATGGCACCGAACATCGCTACGAACACCCGCGTCTCCCTCGACGAGTTGCTCGACTTCGTACGACCCCGGCACCACGCCATCCTGCTGACCCGGCGCACCGACGGCGGGCCCCAGGGCTCGCCGCTGACCTGCGGGGTCGACGACTCGGGCCGGATCGTGGTCTCGACCTACCCGGAGCGGGCCAAGACCCGCAACGCCAAGCGGGACCCCCGGGTGAGCCTGATCGTCCTCAGCGACGACTGGAACGGCCCCTGGGTCCAGATCGACGGCACGGCCGAGGTCATCGACCCGCCCGACTCCGTCGAGCCGCTCGTGGAGTACTACCGGAACATCGCCGGGGAGCACCCCGACTGGGACGAGTACCGCGCGGCGATGCTCAAGCAGGGCAAGTCGATCATCCGCGTCACACCGGAGCGGTGGGGGCCGGTGGCGACCGGCGGGTTCCCGGCTCGGCTGGCCGAGGGGGAGTAACACCTCATTCGCGGTCGACCATCGCCTCGATGCCCGCGATCAGCAGTTCCAGGGCGAACTCGAAGTCGCGCTCCATCATCTCGGCGACCGTGTCACCGCCGCGCGCCGCCATGATCTCCTGGGACTCCTGGATGACGTCGGCTGCCTGCGGGGCCGCGGTCACCGTGCTCAGGGCCTGCTGGAAGTACTCGTCCACGGTCATGCCGCCGGCCTTGGCCCGGGCGGAGAGGTGGCCCTCCAGCGTGCCGTAGCCGTAGACGAACTGGAAGACGGCCGAGATCGTGCTCGTCAGGCGTTTGGCGGGCAGCCCGGTCCTGCGGACGACGCGCTGTACGACCCGGGAGAAGGCTAGGTTGTGAGGGCCGATGTTGAGGAAGACGCCGACCAGCGCGGACACCCAGGGATGACGCACCAGCAGTGTCCGGTACTCCCACGCGAGCGCCCGCACCTGGTCCCGCCAGTCCTCGTCGGCGTCCGGGTCCGGCAGCCGCATCTCGCCCATGACCTCGTCCAGGGCGAGTTCGAGGAGGTCGTCCTTGGTGTCGACGTACCAGTAGACGGACATCGCGGTGACGTTCAGCTCGCCTGCCAGCCGCCGCATCGAGAACTTGGCCAGCCCCTCGGCGTCCAGCAGCCGGACGGTGACCTCGATGATGCGCGCGCGGTCCAGCCCCGAGGGCTGCCCACCGCCGCGCCGCCGGTGCGCTTTGCCTCCCAGCCAGACGCTGGTCCGCGGCTGATCCTGCCGGGCCGCTTTCGCCATGGCGCACCTTCCTCATTTTCCTGATGCCGGTCATGCTAAGCGCCCCGTCAGGGGCGCGGGGCTGTGTCGACCTGCGGCTCCGCCGCGTGGGCGCGACCAGCCCAAACGATCCCGCAGCCGCCCGGCTACCCAGCCGCCCGGGCTGTTAGGCGGACTCTGCCCGCTCAGCCCGCCGCAGCAACGCCGCCGCGACCAACCCCCCGGCCAGCACAGCCACCGCCCCCACCAGCTGGCTGGTCTCCAACCCGGACGCGAACGCGTCGGAGATACGCGCCTTCTCTTCCGCACTGTCAGCCGCGGCCAGCGCCGCCGGCAGCGACGCCGCGGAAACGGCGACGAGGGACGCGAACCGCGAGTTGAGCACCGCACCGAGGACCGCCACACCGAGTCCGTTGCCGAACTCCGCGAGCGTCCCGTTGATCCCCGCTCCCACACCCGCCTTCTCCGGCGGTATCGCGCTCATGATCGCGTTGGCCATGGCCGGCATGGACAGCGCCACACCCGCGCCCATCACGACCAGGCCGAGCAGCATCCCGCTGTAGCCGTGCCCGCCGAGCAGCGCGATCGCCGCCAGCCCCGCCGACACCAGGGTCATGCCGAGGGCGATGGCCGCGGGCGTGCCGACCTTGAGCACCAGCTTCGCTCCGAGGCCGGTGAAGTTGAGCGCGACCACGGTCAACGCGAGCGGCGCCGTCCGCAGACCGGCGTCCAGCGGCTCGTAGCCGAGCACGAACTGGAGGTGCTGGGTGAGCAGGAACAGCGAGCCCGTCATGCCGAACGCCACGAGGATCGCGCCCGCGACCGCGCCCACGAACTTCTGGTTGCGGAAGAAGTGCATGTCGAGCATGGGGTGCTCGATCCGCAGCTCCCAGGTCACGAACAGACCGAGCACGATGACGCCGATCAGCGCGGAGACCAGCACCTGCCCGGACGTCCAGCCGTGCTCGGGGCCGGTGATGATCGCGTACACGACGGCCGTCATGCCGATGGTCGACAGCACCGCGCCGACCACGTCGGGACGGTCGCCCGCCTTGTGCTTGGACTCCGGTACGAGCGCCGCGACCGCTATCAGGCCGAGCACCGCTACGGGGATGTTGATCAGGAAGATCGCGCCCCACCAGAAGTGGTTCAGCATCACTCCGCCGATCAGCGGCCCGGCCGCGAAACCGAGCGAACTGACCGTGGACCACAGCGCGATGGCCTTGACCCGCTCCTTGTCGTCGAAGATCTGCACGACGACCGCGAGGATCGTGGTCATCAGCAGCGCGCCGCCGACGCCCATGCCGGCGCGGGCCGCGATCAGCTGGGCCGGGCTCTGGGACAGGCCGGCCACCAGTGAGCCCACACCGAAGATCGCCAGGCCCGACATCAGCAGCAGCTTGCGGCCGTAGCGGTCGGCGGCGTTGCCCGCCGTGAGCAGCAGACCGGACTGCACCAGTGAGTAGGCGTTCATCATCCACTGGACATCGGCGGTCGTCGCGTCCATCTCGCGGGTGAGCGAGGGGATCGCCACGTTCAGGATCGTGTTGTCGAGCAGGACGGTGAGCTGCGCGAGGCAGATGACACCGAGGATCAGCCAGCGCTGGGGGTGGCCGCCGTGCGCCGTCTGCGGCGGGGCCTCTTCCTGTGGGGACGTCGTCATGCTGTACACCGTAGAATAGTCCCCATACGCCGTACAACCGAGTAATCGCGCCACCGGAGAAGGGCGGTGGTTCTCGGCCACCGCCCTTCTCCCGGTCAGGGGACTGTCAGCCGCTCGCCTTCTGTGTGAGGTCGTAGAAGGTGGCCGAACCGACCGTGACCTTCTTGAAGTTGGCCTCGACCCAGGAGGTGATCCGGGACGACGAGCCGTCGCTGCCGCCGCGCATGCCGCCACCCGCGCCGGAGGCGATGAAGTAGTGGATCTTTCCTGCCTCCACGTACGTCTTGAACTGCGCGAGCGTCGGGGACGGGTCCGTGCCGTTGAAGCCGCCGATGGCCATCACCGGCTCGCCGGTGGACAGCTGGTAACTCGCGGCGTTCTGGGCGCCGATGGCCGCCGCGGCCCAGGTGTACTGGCCGGCGTCGGTCTCCAGCAGCTTCTTGGCCTCGGAGCCGACGCTGGCGCCGTTGAGCAGACCGCCCATGCCGCCACCGCCGCGCATGCGGCCGCCGTCACCGTTCTGCTGGTTCTGCTGGTTCTGGCCTTGCTGGTTCTGGCCGCCACCCGGGAAACCCCCACCGGGGAAGCCATTGCCGGGCAGTTGACCCTGCCCCTGTCCCTGCCCCTGTTGGCCTTGTTGGCCCTGTTGGTTCGGGCCACCGCCCGGGAAGCCGCCGCCGGGGCCGCCACCACCCGGCCCACCGCGACCGCCCGCGACCGCCGGTCCCGCGGTGACGATCGAGCCCGTGTGCCCCTCGTTCACCGTGGTGAGCGTGTAAGCAGCCGGACCTGCCAGCGCGGCGACCAGGCCCAGTCCCGCCGCTCCCAGGGCCAGTCGGCGTCCCAGCCGGCCGGCGAAGATCAGGCCGAGGGCCGCCGCCAGGCCACCGACCAGGACGAACCACTTCAGCCACGGCAGGTAGTCGGAGGAGCGGTTGAGCAGGACGTAGCCCCAGGCCGCGGTGGCCGTCATCGCGGCCGCCAGGGTCAGTGACGCCCACGCCTTGTCACGCTTGTCCCAGAGCAGCGCCGAACCCATGCCGATCAGCGGCGCGATGTAGGGGGCGAGCGCCACCGTGTAGTACTCGTGGAAGATGCCCTGCATGTAGCTGAAGACCAGCATGGTCGTGATCAGCGCGCCGCCCCAGACGAGGAACGAACCGCGCGTCACCGACGTACGGCGTGCCTTGCGCGTGGCCACCAGGCCCGCCACCAGCAGAATCAGGGCAGCCGGGATCAGCCAGGAGATCTGGCCGCCGATGCTGGAGCTGAACAGGCGGTCCCAGCCGGTCTCGCCCCAGGCGCCACCGCCGCCACCGCCGTTGCCACCGCCGCCTCCGACGCTGCCGGTCTCGTCGCCGTTCAGGCGTCCCAGGCCGTTGTAACCGAAGGTCAGTTCCAGGAAGCTGTTGTTCTGCGAGCCGCCGATGTACGGGCGGGAGGACGCGGGCCACAGCTCGACGATCGCGACCCACCAGCCGCCGGACCCGATCAGCGCGACCGTGGCGAGGGCCAGTTGGCCGAAGCGCTTCTTCACCGGCACCGGTGCGCACACCGCGTAGACGAGGGCCAGCGGCGGCAGGATCAGGAAGGCCTGGAGTGTCTTGGCGAGGAACGCGAAGCCGATGGCCACCCCCGCCCACACCAGCCACTTCGTGCGGCCGTCCGCCAGGGCCCGGATGACGAAGTAGCTGGCCACGGCCATCAGCAGGGCCAGCATCGCGTCCGGGTTGTTGAACCGGAACATCAGCGCGGCGACGGGGGTGAGCGCGAGCACCGCGCCCGCGATCAGACCGGCCGCGGGGCTGAACCGGCGGCGTACGGCCGCGTACACGACGGCCACCGTGCCGACGCCCATGAGGACCTCGGGGACGAGGATCGCCCAGGAGCTGAGGCCGAACAGCCGCACGGACAGGGCCATCGGCCACAGCGCGGCCGGGGGCTTGTCGACGGTGATGGCGTTGGCGGCGTCCAACGAGCCGAAGAACAAGGCCTTCCAGGACTGGCTGCCCGCCTGGACGGCCGCCGAGTAGAAGGAGTTGGCGTAGCCGGAGGCGCTCAGGTTGTAGAGGTAGAGCACCGCGGTCGCCAGCAGCAGGGCGAGGAAGGCCGGGCGGGCCCAGCGGGGGTCCCCGGGCCGGCCGCGCCACAGCCTTTGCCGCAAGGGCCGCTTGGGTTCACCGGCGTCGGGAGCCTCTGCGGGGGCAGGGGGGCGAGGGGTCCGAGGCTCGGGACTCGGGTCTGTGTCGGCGATCTGCTGGTCGTAGTGGACGGTCATCGGAAGTCCCTCGCATCGGTGTCGTGGGGGCGCACCGGCATCAGCTGCACGGTGGCGTCCCTCCAGGGGCCGTCCGCGGCGTCACGGGCGCGGAACTGAGCGGTGTCATATGAGGCGTATGAGGCGTATGAGGCGACCACCGTCGTCTCGGCGTCGCGCCGGTCCGGGAACACCCACGCCCGGAAGAGCAGGAAGCGCAGCACGGTCGCCGCGAGGTTGGCGGCGATGAGGACCGCCAGTTCGGTGGAGTGCGCGGGCTCGGACGTGGCCGCGCCCAGCGCTGCGAGCGAGCCGCTGGTCAGGGAGAGCCCGATGCCGAAGACGACCAGGCCCTGCGCCTGGTGCCGTACGGCCCCGCCGCGCCCGCGCACCCCGAAGGTGAGCCGCCGGTTCGCTGCGGTGTTGGCGATCGCCGAGACCAGCAGGGCGAGGGCGTTGGCGGCCTGGGAGCCGGTGAAGACGCGGAAGCCGCTGTAGAGGAGCAGGTAGAAGAGGGTGGACAGGCCGCCGACGACGCAGAAGCCGACCAACTGGCGGGCCAGGCCCCGCGGCACGTCCTTGATCTCACGGTCGCGCGGGTCGTCGCCGAACGGCCGGGTGAGCCGGTCCAGCGGCAGCGAACCGGTGGCCAGGGCCCTGCCGATCCGCCACACGCCCCTGAGGTCGTCGGTCGCGGTCCTGACGATGTGCACGGTCGAGTCGGGGTCGTCGACCCAGTCGACCGGCACCTCGTGGATCCGCAGCCCCGCGCGCTCGGCGAGCACCAGCATCTCGGTGTCGAAGAACCAGCCGGTGTCCTCGATGAGGGGCAGCAGCACCTGCGCCACGTCACGGCGGATCGCCTTGAACCCGCACTGGGCGTCCGAGAAGCGGGCCTGGAGCGAGCCGCGCAGGATGAGGTTGTAGACCCGGCTGATGAACTCCCGCTTGGGGCCGCGCACCACGCGCGAGCTGCGGGCCAGCCGGGAGCCGATCGCGAGGTCGGAGTGGCCGGAGATCAGCGGCGCCACCAGCGGGAGCAGGGCGTTGAGGTCGGTGGACAGGTCCACGTCCATGTAGGCGAGGACCGGGGCGTCCGAGGCCGACCAGACGGCCCGCAGGGCCCGGCCGCGGCCCTTCTGCTCCAGGCGGAAGGTGGTGACCTCGGGGATCTCCGCCGCCAGCCGTGCCGCCACCCGCGGGGTGGTGTCCGTGGAGGCGTTGTCCGCGATCGTGATGCGGAACGCGTACGGGAACGTGCCGGCGAGGTGCTCGTGCAGTCTGCGGACGCACGGCTGGAGGTCCTTCTCCTCGTTGTAGACGGGGATCACTACGTCCAGGACAGGCGTACCGGCTGGTGCGGCCGGGAGGTGCTCCCGCGCCGGCAGGGTGCCGGGAGAAGAGTCGGTTCGCATGAACCGACTTTCGTCAGGCGCCCTGTCGTGCCCATGTGGTGACGCTGTGGCGTGCCTGTGAGTGCTGTTGCCGGCTCATGTCCGGCTGCGGCTGCGGCTGCGGCTGCGGCTGCGGCTGCGGCTGCGCCGGCAGCGCGGGCAGGTGCACGGTGAACACGGTCCGTCCGGGCCCGCTGTCGACGGTCACGGCACCGCCGTGCGCGGCCGCCACGGCCTGCACGATGGCGAGGCCGAGACCGGTCGAGCCGGTGGCGCGGGTCCGCGCGGAGTCGCCGCGGGCGAAGCGTTCGAAGACGTGCGGGAGCAACTCGGCCGGAATGCCCTGGCCGTCGTCCTCGACGTCCACGCACAGCCAGGTGCCGCGCCGCTGGACGCGGGCGGTGACGGTCGTGCCGGGCGGGGTGTGGGTGCGGGCGTTGCCGAGCAGGTTGACGAGGACCTGCTGGAGCCGGGCCGCGTCCGCCGACACGAGCGCGGGCTCGTCGGGCAGGTCGAGACGCCAGTTGTGGTCCTGGCCGGCCACACGCGCGTCGCTGACGGTGTCCACGACGAGCGGTACGAGGTCGGTCTGCTCGAACTGCAACGGCCGCCCGGCGTCCAGCCGGGCGAGCAGCAGCAGATCCTCGACGAGCAGGGTCATGCGCCCGGCCTCGGACTCGATCCGCCCGAGGGCGTGCCGGGTGTCGGGCCCGACGTCCTCTCTGCCCCGCCTGGTCAGCTCGGCGTACCCACGGATGGAGGCGAGCGGGGTGCGCAGCTCGTGACTGGCGTCGGCGACGAACTGCCTGACCCGCGTCTCGCTCTGCTGCCGTGCGTGCAGCGCGCCGTGGACGTGGTCGAGCATCCGGTTCAGCGCGGCACCGACCTGGCCGACCTCGGTGTGCGGGTCGGTCTCGGAGTCGGGGACCCGCTCGCTGAGGTTCACCTCGCCGGTGTGCAGCGGGAGTTCGGAGACCCGGGTGGCGGTGGCGGCGACGCGGCGGAGGGGGCGGGTGGCTACGCCGATGAGGACGGAACCGGCGATGGCGGCGGCGACCAGGCCGGCGCCGGTGACGCTCACCTCGACGAGGACGAGCGTGTTGATGGTGGTGGTGACGGACTCGGTGGGCAGGGCTACGTAGTAGCTGCCTCCGTCGGCCCCGGGGACGAACTGCACGCGGTACTCGCCGAAGCCGGGTATCTCGACGGTGTGGATTCCACGCGTGGTCGGCACCTCGGCGAGGGCCGCCTTCTGCTCGCCGGCAAGGCTGACGGCGGTGTTCCGCTGGAAGGGGCCCTTGTCGCTTGAGGCCTTCGCGAAGGCTGCCCGGGTGACCTTACCGTCGGCGCCGAGCTCGGCGGCGATGGTTTCCGGCTGGGCCGGTCCCTCGACGAAGCCGGTGACCCTGTCGATCGAGTCGGAGTCCTTGTCGCCGCCGGGTTTCATGGGTCCCGACAGACGCTTGCCGGCTTCGTCGACCTGGCCGTCCAACTGCTCGTACAGATGTGACCTGAGCGCAAGCGTCGTCACGGTTCCGATCACCGCACACACCACGGCGATCAGCACCACGGACGCGACGACGAGCCGTGTCCGCAGCGTGCGCGGCTTGCCCGCTCGCGACGGCTTGCCCGCCCTCCGCTGCGTACTCGGCCGTCGCCGCCCGCTCATGCGGCCGCGGGCTTGATCAGGTAACCGGCACCACGCCGGGTGTGGATCATCGGCTCGCGCCCGGCGTCGATCTTGCGCCGCAGATACGAGATGTACAGCTCGACGACGTTGGCCTGCCCGCCGAAGTCGTACGACCACACACGGTCGAGGATCTGCGCCTTGCTGAGCACGCGCCGCGGATTGCGCATCAGGAACCGCAGCAGCTCGAACTCGGTCGCGGTCAGGTGGATGTTCTGACCGGCCCGGGTGACCTCGTGGCTGTCCTCGTCGAGGGTGAGGTCGCCGACGACCAGCGTCGAGTCGGAGCGCCGGTCGGCGGCACCGGACCGCCGTATCAGCCCGCGCAGGCGTGCGACGACCTCTTCGAGGCTGAACGGCTTGGTGACGTAGTCGTCCCCGCCGGCCGTCAGCCCGGCGATCCGGTCCTCCAGGGCGTCCTTGGCGGTGAGGAAGAGGACCGGCACGTCGGGCAGCTCACGGCGCAGCCGCCCGAGCACGGCCAGCCCGTCCATGTCGGGCAGCATCATGTCGAGCACGACGGCGTCGGGCCGGAAGTCGCGCGCGGTCTGGACGGCGCCCGTGCCGTCACCGGCACTCCGGATCTGCCATCCCTCGTAGCGCAGGGCCATGGACAGCAGCTCGGTGATCGACATCTCGTCGTCCACCACAAGCACTCGGACGGGGCTCCCGTCCGGCCTCAGCAGTTCGGTGCGCCCCTGGGGCGAGGTCGTGGTCATGGTGCACACGGTGTCGGGGTGCTCTGAGAGCGCCCTTTCGAGAGCCTGTGATTTCCCTGAGAAACACACAGGCGCTTCTCAGGGAACTCCTGGGAACGCAAGCGAGCGGGGTTTCATCAGCGGGCTGGGTTCAGCAGCGGACTGGGCTCATCAGCGGACTGGGTTCATCAGCGGACTGGGTTCATCAGGTCAGAACAACCCGTCCTGCACACCGGCCTCCTCCTTGAACTCCCTCACCGGAACAGTCAGTTCCGCACCCCCGGCCGGCACCAGCCCCCACCCGCTCATCAGTCGCGTGTCCAGCACGACGACACCGCCCCCGGTCGCCAGATGCAGATCGGGCCCCGCAGCGGCCACGAGCTCCCCGCTCACAACCCCACCGGCGACGAGCTCGCCCACCTCCCCGACGGCGACGGGCAGCCCGGCGAGCCCGAACACCTCCACGTGATCCACCACTCGCAGCGGCTCCCGCACGAGCGACTCCGGCCACGCGGGAAGCGCCAGCGCTCGCGCATGCAACTCGGCGACCTCGACGGCCCGGTCAGCCGCCGCCTCCGGCAACCCGGCTCGCACGGCCCGCTTCTCGACGTATGGAATCCGGTCGGGCACCCCCAGCGCGGCCCGCAACAGCTCCTCCGTGCGCCGCGCGGCCATGAGCGGCCCGACTCCGAGCCAGCTGAAGCACACGGCTCCCTGCTCCAACAGCCGCGCGGAGCCCCGCTCCTCCGCCGTGATCCCGACCTTGACCATGCCGGGCCCGAACCACGCCAGATACACGTGGTACGGCCGCGGATCGTCCGCGATCGTGTCGGCGGCCACGGAGTGCGCACGGTCCAGCCGCGCACACTCCTCGCACCGCGCCCCCGTACTCCGCCCCGACACGGCCGCCCCCGTCGGACACGCATGCCCCCGAGCCCCCACACATGTCCGCGCACCCCCTTCCGCGACCCCGAAGGCCACCCGTTTCCCCCAGGTCAGCGCACTGCGCCGCCCACCGTCCCACGCCAGCACGGGACCGTCCGCCGACCACCGCAGCCCCGAGCACTTCCATGCCTGTGCCATCTCTGCCGAGACTAGAGGGCACCACTGACAACGGCGCCGGCTGACAACGAGGCCCGCGTGAGTCAGCGCCCGGAATCGGCCCCCACGGCAGCGGCCTCGGGCTCCCCGCCCAGACTCACATCGCCGCGCACGGAAACACCCACGGCCACCTCAGCGGTACGGCCCGAATCCGCCGCCGTCCGCCGACGCCCGGCCAGCCGGCACCCGAGGCACTCGTCATGCCCGGCCCGCGCCCCCGAGTCCCGCACCCGCCACCCCCACTCCTCCCGGGGCCGGATCCCCGGTCCCTTCCCCCAGCCGGCCAGATGCAGAGCCCAGGTGACGAGCAGCGCGACCACACCGATCCCGAGCCCACCGACGATCAGCACACCCGAAACGAAACACACCCCCGCCCCCGCCACGGCGGCCCCGACACTCGCGATCCCGGTTCCGACCCACCCGGCGGCGGTATGGCCGTGGTCATACTGATGTGCACTCATGTGCTGCGGGCCCCCTTACACACGAAGGCTCCGGGGAACCCACCCCGAACCCCTCACCAACTAAGCGTTTAGAGCCCAAACATCTCACGAACTAAGGGATCTGGGAATGCAAGGCAAGCCGCGTCCGGCCGCCACACCGGAGCAGGCACTGTCGGCGATGGACCACCTCATCGCGACCCACCTGGTCGGACAGCACGAGATCGCCCAACAGGTGGGCCTGAGTGTGACCGACCTCACCTGCTTCGCCTACGTCATCGAGGCCGGCGAGAACCTGCCCACGGCCGGCGACCTGGCGGCCCGCGTCCACGTCACCACGGGCGCGGTCACCGGCATCCTCAACCGCCTGGAACGCGCCGGCTACATCACCCGCCGCCCCGACCCGACCGACCGCCGCCGCATCCGCGTAGCCGCCCAGCCGGACGCGGTCGCCCGCGTCCGAGAGGTCTACGAGCCGTACTACGCCCGCCTCACGGAACTCTTCGCGAACTACTCCTCCGACGAGATCGCGGTCCTGAACGACTGGTTCACCCGCGCGAGCGCACTGGCGGCGGACTACTTGGAGGAGCACTGCCGCACGGACTGAAAGCTGCCCCTCAGCAGCACCGGCCCGGCCGACCCGGAGCGGCGGCCTGAAGGGTGCCCTGGTCCTCGACAGCGAGGGGCCTAGGGACACCGTCGATCGGGCGCCCCACAAGCGCAAGCAGTTCAGAGCGGTCGCCGCGCTAGGCGTCCCGGTAGTGGTCCCGGACCTCGGGGAGTTGCTGGAAGCCGGCTGACTTGTACGCAGCGACGGCGCCGGCATTGGAGCTCGGGGTGCAGACGATCGCGCTCGACGAGCCCAGCTCCCGGAGTGCCGCCGCCGCGGCGACGCTGATCGCCCTGCCGTAACCATGACCGCGATGTCCCCCGTGCACGCCCATCGGCTCGAGCAACCCGGGCTTACCCGGACCGGCGGACCACACCGTCACGGCCGCCACCGCGTTGCCCTGGTCGTCGTACGCGACCAGACACCGGGCGTCGGCGTACGGCAGTCCGGCCGCCATCGCGTGCCAGCGCTCGTCCGTGAACCTCGACCCGTCCCACGCTGCCCGGTGGACGGCCACAAACACGTGCGCCTGCTCCGGCCCGACCGCCACGATCCGCACGCCTGGGTCTTCCACCGGCTCCGTGAGCTCACGACGTAGCGGCGTCCAGGGCTCGTCGGTGCTCCAACCCTCCTCGGACAGCAGCTCCTGGAGCAGCGCACCCATCGGCGCCTCGATGTTCACCTTCCCCTCGGGCAGGACGCCGCGCTCCGGGTCGGTCACGTCTCGAGCCAACTGCCGCGCCAGCTCCCCGTCCCGGTGAGCCTCCGGCGCGATCGTCAGCCGCAACAACCCGGGACCGTCCAGCAGCCCGACGGCGAGAACCTGTCCGTCCCGGCTCCACGTCCTGACCGCCTCGGCAGTCGCCTCCGCACCTGACCGCCAGAACCAGCCCAGGTCCCCCGGATGCAGTTGCATCGGCGCCCCCTCGTACTGCCACTCCCGCAGCACACCCACGGCCTCGCCCAAGCCGCCAACTCCCGGCCCGTCCAACACAATCGCCATGCCCCGATCACACACGACGGCACCGACAGGCCGCACCGGGGTTTCGACCGGCCCGCCGCGGTACGGGTGCGGTCAAGCTCCGGGCTCATGCGGTGGACGCCAAAACTCTGCGGTAGCTGCGGTAGACCGCGCCCTGGTCATGAAGTACCCCCGGCCGAGGCTCGGACATGGCCACGGAGCCGTACGCGTGCTGCGCGATCCGGACCGCTACGCCCCAGGAGCCCGGTACTGGACTTGCCCGGCTGTGCGTAGGGCCTCGATCGTTTCGTCGACGGTCAGGAGAACCGTCGTCTCGAACGAACTCAGCGCGCCGCCTCCGCTGATCGCCAGGGCGACCGCGGCCATGGACACGTTGTCCGGGGCCTCCCACAGGCTGTAGCCGTCGTGCGTGCCGAAGGCGTACCAGAAGCCGTGGAGCTTCCCGCCGACGGACTCGATGTACGACTGAGCGGCCTGTGCGCGGTTCTCCGGGCGGCCGATCAGCCTCGCCCAGGTCTCCGGGGTGTAGCTGAACCTCGACAGGTAGAGCGGCATCGTGTCTCCCTTTCGTTCCCTCAAGGGATGCCCCCGCTGGGCGGGAAAGGCGCCGACGTGACCCGCGCATCCCCCGAACGGCCGGGGACGGTGGTGCGCCCAAAGAGTCGGGCAAACACCAGAGGCCCCGGAGTGATCCGGGGCCTCTGGTCTGTGTGCACTCGGCAGGATTTGAATCCATCACATTGCGGTGGCCGTCCTGCGGGAGTTCGGCCAGGGCGTCCTCCCTACACCACGTCGCGGGACACGACCCGGTCCGGCGTCCATGGTCCGCAACTCGAGGGGATCCGTATCACGAATTCAGAAACCGGTGACGGGGCTGAGTCCCTCCCCAGTGCGATGCCACACACGGCGCCCAGTGATGTGCCCGCACCGCCAGCGGACACGGAGTAACAGGCCACATCAGCAGAGGGGATGCATGCCTCCGGAACGTTCTTCGGGCCGATCCACATGGTCGACGGCGGCGAGGATGCGGAGATCCGGTGACAGGGTCTTCAGGTGAGCCGGTGAGGCATCGCCAGGAGCAAAGGTTCGCCCCGCAGAAGATCGTCGAAGCCACCGTGTGGGGCAACGTCGTCCAGATCCAGAACGCCGGTGACGGCCCCATCGATGTACGCAACAGTCTCCACGTCCACCCACCGATGCCTCGTCACTACGAAGCCCTCCTCCGCTCTGGTGATGTGACCGGGTGATGAGGACTGTACTCAGAGGGGGCCAGCCGCCCCCGCCATCGTGATCGCCCAGCGTTGGGGGCGGACAAGCGTTGCCTCGAGGGTCCACGGTTCGCGCTCCGCTCCGCCATGCGCCTCCGCGTCATGGCGTAAGCCGGCCAGAGCCGGAACCCTCTATTCGCGGAGTCTTGATCCGGCCTCGGTGAGAACGGTGATCACTGTGTGGGACCGGATCGGCAACGTCACTTGAACTTGTTATGAACAGCACGCCGCCTCACTGGGACAGGCGGCCGCGTGCCCCGGCCATGCCGCCAGCTCCACACTGTTTGGCCCATGAGAAGCACTATGGCCACGGCCGAGAGCGCGAGAACCGAAACCCACACCATTTCGACGACCTGGCCTTGCGAGTCGTCCACCTCCACTGCCAGCCGCAGGGATGCCTCGGCGAAGGCGATCAACGGCACAAGCAGGCGGAACCCGAGACCGCCGATGCCGGGCGTTCTCGCCATACTCCCCAGGAGCCCAACGGGCGCACCGATGGCGAAAGCCGCTACCCCCCAGAACAGGGCCCTGGTGGTGAGACCATCGCCCGCACCAGAGATGACGTGTCCCCCGGCCGGAACGTTGGGGCTCAGAAACTTGAAGAGGTAATACACGACCACGCCCACGGCCAAGGCCGAAGACGCCAGCAGCGATGCCTCAATTCTTGACCGCCGGGAGTAACCGACGAGGAAGGCAAAGCATGCCCACGACCATCCCACAGAAAATACGATACCTACAGCCTGGAGGGCCGGGTTGTCAGATTTGCTCGCGAATGGGCCAACTATACCGAGCAGTGCACCTGCCCCGAGAACTGCCGCAATAGGGGCGGTGCGAGAACGCGTGGAGTGTGCGATTTTCATGACCCTATTCTTTGGTCAGTTTCCCAGGCGGATAGGATCCGCCCCCGGCGGTGGCCGCCGGGGGCGGAGGCGGCTAGTACTTAGCGTAGTAGGTCTCGCACACGAGCGCCGCACCCGCGGTGACACTGGCCTTGGCCCAATTGCCTGCGAACTCCACCGCCTTATTCGACTGCTTGCCCACCTTCGCGGTCGACCCATGCATCACCTTGGGGTGATAGTAGTTCGAGTAGCATTTCTGGCCATCGCCGTTGAGGATCTTTCCGTAGCTCCACGTACCGCCACCGATGTCGAGGACGGTCTGCGGCTTGAAGCCTCCCGTGGAGCCAACCGTGAACTTCACTACGCCCCATTCTGCGGGGTCTCCCAGTTCCGCAGGCGGCTGGGTGCCGTCACCTCGGGTGTGAGTCGTGACGGTAGCGGTGTCAGCGGCCAGAACCGGCGCATTGTGCGCTGCGGCCGGAGCGGCAAGGGCGCCAACGGCCAGGACCCCGCCCGCAACAGCTAAAGCCACAGACTTACCAGATGCCTTCATGCAATTCCCCTCCCTTGATGCCCCGTCGCCCGGGGCCGCGGATGATCTTTCCCTAACCCGTGCGCCCTGAAAAGAGAACGCGAAGCACTTGGCTGGAAAATGTCGCGCTCGGCGTGCGGGATTTGCGCCCCATTCGACAGTTGACCTCGATTCGTCAGCGGGGTTCGATCGCTGATCGATCTGATGGTTCGCCCGTAATATCCTTGGCCGGTGCAGGACGGGCCGTCGCGTAACGCCGCGGCTGCTGCCGTTCCGCCTCGCGGCGCTCTTCGTCGGCGATCCACCGGGTGCGTGCCAGGTCGCGTTCCTGCGCGCGCTCCAGGAAGCAGAGCAGCGCAAGCCGCCAACCCGAGTCGTCCGTACGTTCGCTTCTACGCCCGAGGGATCCACACAGACCCGCCACCTAGAACCCCGAGCAAGGTCGGCTGCCGTCGTTGCTGCTGTACCGCACTTCTCGGCATGGGCGGCTGCGTGGCGTCGCTACGACTGAGGAGACGGCTTCCGGCGCCTGGCGAGCCGGCGCCAGGCCACCCAGAGATTGATCACAAGCAGCACCGCTCCCGCGATGGGCCAGCCCAAGGAACCACCGTCGCGGTAGGTCTCGATGCCCATGGCCAGCAGCATGACGGCGATCGCTGGACCCATCAGGTCCATGACGGCGTCCAGACGACTCGCGATCTTCGAAAGGTTGGCCACGGCTTGATCGTGACAGGCCACGCGGTGCCTGAAAAGTAGAGACAAGGTCCGGGCCGCATGGAGCTACCGCTGTGCGTCTGCGTCGAGGCCGACCCCGGCCCACTGCCGCAGGGGCTCGCCGTCGGGCCCCTCTACCCCGCTGTTGAACGCCCCTGAAACGCCAGAGGCCCCGAATCGCTCCGGGGCCTCTCACCTGTGTGCACTCGGCAGGATTCGAACCTGCAACCTTCTGATCCGTAGGATCGGGCAGGGCGTCGTGCCCTGTGCCGACAGTCTCCTATTTCGATCGCCCAGGTCAGCGATCGAGTGCGAGTGTGTGCTGTCGTTGCCGTCAGAATTGCCGTCAAGTTGAAGCTCACACCATCGCCGGGTGTCCGCCCTCATCCCCGTCCCAGCAGCAGAGCCACTCCTACCTACACCCCGCCTGAGAGGTAGCAGACACCCGACCGCACGGGAGAACTTGAGTTGAACTTTCTCTGCTACTTCAATGCGGCACTGAGGTATTGCAACTGCCGCAACCGCAGTCGACCACTCCCGCGGTGCTCTTCTGCGATTCGGTGCCGCAGTGTGCGTCAATAGCTTGTTAGCAGAGATCAGCCCTCTTGGCGATGCCGAGCTCGGCGCAGAGACCTACGTGGCGCCGGCCTGGCCGCTACGGTCACCTAGGGCCTGGTAGATGGTCAGGGCCTCCTGGAAGGCAGCGGTAGCTTCCGCATCTCGGCCCTGCAAGCGGTGGATCTCGCCGAGGCCCTGCATGGCGCCAGCCTGACCGCTGCGATTGCCGAGAGCCTGGTAGATGGTCAGGGCCTCCTGGAAGGCAGCCGTGGCCTCCTCATACCGGCCCTGCGCCTGGTGAATCTGACCGAGGCCCTGCATGGCGCCAGCCTGACCGAGGCGGTCACCCAGGGCCTGGAAGATGGTCAAGGCCTCCTGGAAGGCAGCGGTGGCTTCCTCATACCGGTCCTGCAAGCGGTAGATCTCGCCGAGGCCCTGCGTAACGTAGGCCTGACCGAGGCGATCACCGAAAGCCTGAAAGACGGTCAAGGCCTCCTGGAAGGCAGCCGTGGCCTCCTCATACCGGCCCTGCGCCTGGTGAATCTCACCGAGGCCCTGCGCAACGTAGGCCTGACCGGGGCGATCACCGAAAGCCTGAAAGATGGTCAAGGCCTCCTGGAAGGCAGCCGTGGCCTCCTCATACCGGCCCTGCGCCTGGTGAATCTCACCGAGGCCCTGCGCAACGTAGGCCTGACCGAGGCGATCACCGAGAGCCTGGAAGATGGCCAAGGCCTCCTGGAAGGCAGCGGTTCCTTCCTCATACCGGTCCTGCAAGCGGTAAATCCCGCCGAGGCCCTGCATGGCGCCAGCCTGACCGCTGCGATTGCCGAGAGCCTGGTAGATGGTCAGGGCCTCCTGGTAGGCAGCGGTCCCTTCCTCATACCGGTCCTGCAAGCGGTGGATCTCGCCGAGGCCCAGCTTGGCGTCAGCCTGACCGCTGCGATTGCCAAGGGCCTGGTAGATGGTCAGGGCCTCCTGGAAGGCAGCCGTGGCCTCCTCATACCGGCCCTGCAAGCGGTGGATCTCGCCGAGGCCCTGCATGGTGCCGGCCTGGCCGCTACGGTCACCTAGGGCCTGGTAGATGGTCAGGGCTGCCTGGAAGGCAGCGGTGGTTTTCTCATATCGGCCCTGCGCCTGGTGAATCTCACCGAGGCCCAGCATGGTGCCGGCCTGGCCGCTACGGTCACCTAGGGCCTGGTAGATGGTCAGGGCCTCCTGGAAGGCAGCGGTAGCTTCCGCATCTCGGCCCTGCAAGCGGTGGATCTCGCCGAGGCCCAGCATGGCGCCAGCCTGACCGCTGCGATTGCCGAGAGCCTGGTAGATGGTCAGGGCCTCCTGGTAGGCAGCGGTGGTTTCCTCGTATCGGCCCTGCGCCTGGTGAATCTGACCGAGGCCCTGCATGGCGCCAGCCTGACCGAGGCGGTCACCGAGAGCCTGGAAGATGGCCAGGATCTCCTGGTAGGCAGCGGTGGCTTCCTCATACCGGTCCTGCAAGCGGTGGATCTCGCCGAGGCCCTGAGTAACGTAGGCCTGACCGAGGCGATCACCGAGAGCCTGGAAGATGGTCAAGGCCTCCTGGTAGGCAGCGGTAGCTTCCTCATACCGGCCCTGCGCCTGGTGGATCTCGCCGAGGCCCTGAGTAACGTAGGCCTGACCGAGGCGATCACCGAGAGCCTGGAAGATGGCCAGGGCCTCCTGGTAGGCAGCGGTGGCTTCCTCATCTCGGCCCTGCAAGCGGTGGATCTCGCCGAGGCCCTGCATGGCGCCAGCCTGACCGCTGCGACTGCCAAGGGCCTGGTAGATGGTCAGGGCCTCCTGGAAGGCAGCCGTGGCTTCCTCATACCGGCCCTGCAAACGGTGAATCTCACCGAGGCCTTTGAAGGCGCCGGCGTGGTCGAAAGAAGTGGGAGAGGTGGTGCCTAGGATCTGCTGGAAGAGTTCCTGAGCTTCGATGTATCGATCATCCAGATAGAGCGATGTACCGACGGCTTGTAGGAAGTCGGCTACCTGCGGCCAGTTGTCCGTGCTGGAGGCGCGCGCGGCGGCTTGGAGTTCCTGTGCATGCCCATCGAGCCACTGGCGTGCGTTTAGCACCTTTTGATCATTGTGGCGCGCACTAACGTGCAGAACGTCCCGGGCTTGTTTAAGCCTGATTTGTAGGTGTCGATAGAGCCGGTGCCTGCTGGCCTGTTCCTCGTCTTGGGCAGAATGAAGTGCGGCCGTTTGGCGAGCGTAGCTGAGGCTACTGTCGTGGAAGCCATAGCGGTTGCGTTGACGGATCAGGAGCTGTTCGATCTCGGCGAGCCGGACCTCAATCTCGTGTTCCGGGCGTTGGGCCATGGCGGCGAGGGAATCGGGAGCGAAATCGGGTCCGGGATGCCAGGCACACTGGTGAATCAGGTTGCGCAGGTCGGCGTCGAGGGCGTTGTAGGCGCTTGTGAAGGCGGCTCGCTCCGCAGCGTCAAGGCTAGGGAAAGCGGCGTAGCGCTCCGGACCGGCCAGCGAGGCGAGGATGGCGGCAGGGGAGGCGCCGCGCAACAGGCTAGTGCCGACCGGCCCCAGGGCCAAGGGGCTGCCGCTAATGCGGTCAGCAATCTGGTCGAGGCTGCCAGTGTCCTGGGGCACGCCCATCTTGTGCCAGACGGTGACGCAGTGAGCGGCTGGCAGAGGGGGCAGTTCACATCGCCAATGGACGCCGAGCTCCGGCAGTTCGGAGCGGCTGGAGATCAGAACCGCGCTCGGCGACCCGGCGGAGGGCAACAGCGGCGCTAGTTGCCTTGCATCACGGGCATTGTCGAGTAGCAGCAGTACCGCATGCTGCTTGAGGAACAGACGCCACGTTTCGGCTCGTGCGCTCAGATCTTCCGGAATGAGGTCAGGACCGTAACCCATGTGGTGAAGTTGCTCGGCAATGACCATGTGCGGGTCACGAGGCTGTTCGTCGGGTGTCCAGCCCCGTAGGTCGACCTCCAGGCAGCCGCCAGGGAAGCTCGGGGCAATGCGGGCTGCCGCGGCCCGTAGCAGCTCACTCTTGCCTTGGCCGCCGCGTCCATGCACGAGGCACACCGCAGCTGGCTGCCTGGCCGCGCGTTCTAATTCCTCGAGCTCGTCTTGACGACCGGTGAAATACGGCGTGGCCGCATAGGCGGTGTGCACCGTCACCTGCACGGTGGGGGCAGGGGGTTCTAAGGATTCGGTTGATGGGGGGACTGCCGGTGGAGTGTGGGCCTGGTTGGTTGCAAGAGGAATCCGGTGGCCGCCATCCCGGGTGCTCATCCGGGGTATCGGCACCCGGTGACCGTCCAACGTGCGTCCGCTCAATCGCCCGCGCAGGGCTTCATAGACGTCGGCCATGGTAAGCACAGCGAGGTGTTCGCCGCGTCTGCCCTCGCTAAGTTCCCCGGACAGGCCGTCGCGTAGGAGAAAGGTCAGCTCGCGTGTGAAGACGCTGCCATCCGGTAGGCACAACGACCGCTCAGTTTCGGCGGACGAAGTCAGCACGCAAGCGCCCTCAATGTCGAAGTCCGCAGCGGTCGGGTCGCCTTCCTGCCCGGCCATGGGCAGGGCTGCGCCACTGAAACAGCAGTCGACAATCACGACGCGGTGCCGGGCCTGGGAGCCAGCCACGATCGCCCGAATCTCATCGTAGGCAACCGAGTGGTGCGGGCGGTCCGGGCGGGACGCCTCGGTTCCCAGTAACAGAGTGCGACCGTCACGACCAAAGTGACCGTGACCGGCGTAGTACACCAGCAGTAGGCCACGCGCGTGATCCGCGGCGTCCTGCACGGCGTCCAGCAACACCGCCGGTGTGCTGTTAGCAGGCACCGCCACACAGTGCTCGCCAGCAAGCCCGCCTGCCTCTTTCGCGGTCAGCAAATTCCGCAGGGTGGGCACGTTATGCCGGACGCCGTCCAGTGCTGGCAAGTGCTGATAGGCATGGACGCCGAACAACACTGCGCGGGAAGCGGCCTGATCAAGCATGATTAGGGCGTTCGGGGGCCACACCACCATCGTCACCGTGTAGCCGTCGCAGCAGCTCGGCAAGTTCCTCTGCGGAGAGGTGCCCGATGTCAATCGTGCTGTCGCCGTGCACCAGCGTCCTTGCCCCGCCGACCGCGCCCCTCGGCCGCGTGGTGCGCCAGGTTGCGTAGGCCACGGCAAAATTCGCGATGTTGGTCGCGTTGCCGAGAAGCACGTCAAGTGCTTCCAGCACGCTCATGGTCGGGCCGTCACCGGTCACTGCTTCAACGGGTAGCCTGGCTGTCCCTGGATCACGGCCCAGCCACGTACGAAGATCCGTCAGCGCCCGTTCGTCACCCTCGGCCAGTACCTGGATGTGCATGACCCCGCCCCCGATATATGCCACTTCTTCACGTTGAACCCAGGATAGTGGCGGCGTGGCTCTCAGGCCGGTCTTTCACCGTCACTTGCCACCCGCAGACGGGCGCAGCAGTACCGGTCTGGCTGAACAGGCGAATCCGCCACTCCGGGTACAGGAGCGCTCGTCCATCACTGGCTCCTAGCGATCACGCGCATGTCCTGCGACATCGCCTTGCGCAAGCTCGGCGCTGCAATGCGGGTTTCACTGGGTCCCGCCTTCGACTAGGTCGGACAGCAAGGTCCCGCCACTAACGCACAGTCCTGGCCCGAGGCGAAGACCTCATGGCGCATCTCGTCAATGTGACGTGAACTCACCACCTACCTGCGCCGTGCCCTGGCCGAACACCTCGGCATGACGCAGAAGGCGCTGAACTCCGCCCTCCGCGTCTCCTTCGCCAAGGTCGCCGAATACCAGAAGCGCGGCCTGGTCCACTTCCACGCCGTGATCCGCTTCGACGGACCCGACGGCCACACCACCACACCCCCGGCCTGGGGCACCTTCGACGCCCTCCAGGTCGCCGTGGGCATGGCGGTCGAACGGGCCCGGCTCACCGTCGAGTCCGACGCCATCGGAGAACGCGTGCTCAAGTGGGGCGACCGATTCAAGGTCGACCAGATTTCCGCCCTGGGCGACGGCGAACTCACCGACGCCAAGGTCGCCGGATACGTCGCCAAATACGCCACCAAGAACGCCGAAGGCGCGGGCACCGTAGACCGCACCCTTATGTGCCGCCCCTGCCATGGACGCGGCTACATACGAGGTCCCGACGGCTTCCGCGACCTGTGCGACGACTGCGAAGGCACCGGACAGGCCGAACCCATCAAGGCCCTGCCCGTGCAACGGCACGTCCGCCAGATGATCCGCACCGCCTGGGATCTCGGGAACCTGCCGGAGTTCGCTGACCTCAAGCTCTGGAAGTGGGCCCACATGCTCGGCTTCCGCGGCCACTTCTCCAGCAAGTCCCGCGCCTACTCCACGACCCTGGGCGCCCTCCGCGACGTCCGCCGGGCCTGGCGCCTCGCCCAAACCGAAGCCGCCCGTGCCCGCGCCGGCCTTCCCGCCAACGACGAGAACACCACCCTCGTCACCGCCTCCTCGTGGACGTACCTCTGCAGCGGCTACCGCCCCGGCGAGGAACTTCTAGCCGCTCAGGTCCGCCAAGGCATAGCGCACACCCAACGCCTCAAGCAGGAAGGACTGCTGCCCGCATGACGACGGCCGTACTCACCGTGGACCAGGTCGCCGAACGTCTCGGCATCAGCCGCTGGAAGGTCCACGACCTGATCCGCTCCCGCGAACTCGCCTCCTTCAAGATCGGCCGCTGTCGCCGTATCAGCGAAGCCGCCGTGGACGCCTACGTTTCCCTCCGCATCGAACAGGAAGCCGCCTGATGGCCAAGCCGAAGAAAAACGCCAACAACGAGGGCACCATCTACCAGCGGAAAGACGGCCGCTGGGAGGGCAGTGCGTACGTGCTCACCACGGACGGCACGTACAGGCGGCGGAGCGTCTACGGCAGAACCTGGGACGAGGCGCACGAGAAGCTGACCAGGCTCAAGGCCGACTCCCTGAACGGCCTGCCGGTCTCCACCAGCAAGATGACCATCGCCGAGTACCTGACGTACTGGCTCACGAACGTCGCCCAGGGCAAGGTCCGCAGGACCACCTACGTCAACTACGAATCGCTCGTCCGCAACTACGTCACGCCCGAGTTCGGCCGGAAGAAGCTGGCCCGGCTTACCGCCCGCGACATCCGGGCCTTCCTGACCAAGACGGCGGCCACCTGCCAGTGCTGCGCGCAGGGCAAGGACAAGAACCGGCCCGAGCACAAGCGGCGCTGCTGCGCCCTCGGCAAGTGCTGCACGAAGCTCCCCTCAGACCGGACCGTGCGCTTCCTTCTGGTGATCCTGCGGGCCGCCCCCCAGCACGCCGTACGTGAGGACGAGCTGCCCCGCAATGTGGCCCGGAACGTGGAGCTGAGCATGGGAACGAAGCGTGAGATAGAACCGCTCACGGTTACAGAGGGGCGTCAGCTCCTGGCGGCGGCCCGAGACAACCGACTGTGGGCCGCGTACGAGCTGGCGGTTCGCATCGGCCTGCGGCGCGGTGAGCTGCTGGGGCTGCGCTGGTCGGACGTGGATCTCCACGAAGGCGTCCTCACTGTCCGGCAGGCCCTACAGCGGGTCGGCGGCGAACTGTTGATCGTCGCGCCGAAGACTCAGCGCTCGGCCCGCCGCGTGGCGCTGCCGTCCGAGTGCGTTACTGCCCTTCGCGCTCAGCGCGCCCAGCAGCTCGCCGATCGCAAAGCCGCTGGCGCGAACTGGAAGGGGACCGCCCAGGGCCTTGTCTTCACCACGAAGAACGGCACGCCCATCGAGCCGCGCAACCTGAACCGCTCCTTCGAGGCGCTGTGCGTCCGTGCCGGCGTCCGCAAAGTCCGCTTCCACGACCTCCGCCACACCTGCGCCTCGCTCCTCCACGAACAGGGCGCCGACGCCCGCATGATCATGGAAGTCCTGGGTCACAGCTCGATTCGCGTGACCATGGACATCTACACCTTCGTCCGGCTCGACTCGCAGCGCTCGGCCTTCGACCGCGTGGGCCAAGCCCTGCGGAAGGACGACGACACGAAGCTGGGTGAATAGGTGGAGGCGAAACCGAGGCCCTGACTGGAACCACTGTGGTTCCGCATACCCGGTGCCGAGACGGAGCCCTCGCCGCGTTGGCAGGGGCTCCGTCTCAGCACGGGCCTACCTGAGTCAGCCGCTGATCAGGTCAATGGTTTCTACCCGAGCGGACCGGATCCTGAGCGTCACGACGATGTCACCGTCGCTGTCGAGGGTGTAGAAGTCGATGAAGTCGCCAACAGTCTTGAACCCGGTGGCTTCAACCTCACGCTTCCCGCTGAAGTCCTTATTGATCACGTACTTGTCCACCGCGATCAGCCCTTCGACTTCTTCGGGTCGCTGCCCGGCGGGACGGTGTTCTGCTCCCGCACCTGGCCGTTCTTGCCACGGACACGCAGCTCGCCGCCGCCGTCGTTGGCCAAGATCTCCTTGGCACGCGAGACCGCCTCAGCCTGAGTCGGCAGAACTGCACTGGCTCTCTCGGCTCCGGGCTTCGTCACTGCCCAGCCATCACCGCGCTTCGACACGTCCCGAGTATTGGGTCGGCCTGTCATGGCACATCCGTTTCTGAGGACGGACGCACGGGACGGCCATCTTGGAGGAACCAAGATGGGGCGATAGGGTCCGAAGGCGCGACCAACGCATCAGGCCCCATGCCATGCGCCCAACCTCGAGTTGGGCCCCGGCTGGGGCCTGCTTTGGTTTGGCGCACCTAGTGAAGCACCACTTACGACCCGTCAGCAAGCAAGACACCCCTACATATGGTGAGGTATCGATGACTCACCACAACATCTTGTGTTTAGGGAAGAGCTCAACACCAGGGTACCGGCACCCACTGACAGTCAGGCTTCCAAGGCCAGGAGCCATCCATACGCAAAGCCCCGCGCGCTACATCATCGAGCCGGCAGAGACCAAGATCGTGATCTTGGCAGCTGCGCGAGTGGCGCATGTGAATCGCACCGCCCCCTTCGATCGTCACCGACACTCACCCCCGCCCCCGCCGGGGCCGCAAGCCGAGCTGCGGCCGGTTACCGTCAACCGCTGCCGTCAACGCAAAAGCCAGAGGCCCTAAGGAGTGATCCTTAGGGCCTCTGGCCTGCTGTGCACTCGGCAGGATTCGAACCTGCAACCTTCTGATCCGTAGTCAGATGCTCTATCCGTTAAGCTACGAGTGCTTGTTCTGTTTTTCGCCGCTCTCGGGCCTTCCGGCTCGCTCGCGGCGACAGGAAGAACATTACATGACCGCCGCCGCCATGTGAAATCCGTTTGCCATACCGCTTGTGACCTGCGGAAACGGCCCCAGAGGCGCATCGAGTGACGGGGGCGGAGACGCCGAAGCCCCGGTCGGGTGACCGGGGCTTCGTGATCAAGTGCGGAGGCGGAGGGATTTGAACCCTCGATGGGCTTTAAGACCCAAACCGCATTAGCAGTGCGGCGCCATAGACCGGACTAGGCGACGCCTCCAGGCACATCCTCCCGCGCGAGCGCGAGTCGGTGCGTGCCGATGATGACACAGTCGAGCGTGCTGTCACCAATCGACCCCCACGGTACTAGGCGGAAAGGGCGCAGGGCAAAGGCCTTGTCCGGCCGGTGCGGCGGCACCGGGGGTGTGCCGGAGAGCGGCTTTGCGGGGTGCGGGGTGGCGAGGAGTGCGGTGGAGTCGTGCGGCGCCTCGGACCGGCGCGCAACGTACCGGGCCGCGCCGCGTTAGTCAGGGCATGTCGATCTCGCATGCCATTCGCCGGGGTGACCCCGGAAACGCGTCCGGGACCTCCCGGGTCCCCCAGGCCTCCTGGGCCTCCCTAACCTCCCGGACCATCGCTCGTCCCGGGCTGCGGCGGCTCGTCGTCGGGGTCGCCGCCTCCGTCGCCGCCTTCGGGTCGCTGGCCGCGGTGCCCCCGGCCGCGTACGCCCAGGCCGGCCCGTCCCCCGCCGGGCTCGATGGCCGCCAGGGCACGGACCGGGACCATCTCACCGTCACGGTGCGCAACGCGGGCGGTGAGGCCGACGGGACGTACGAGCTTCACTGCGGGCCCGACGGCGGCAGCCATCCCGACCCGCGCGGAGCCTGTGCCGCCCTGAAACGGGACACGCGGTGGGGGAAGGACGTCTTCGCACCCGTCCCGGAAGGCGGCTTCTGCACCATGCAGTACGGCGGGCCGGCCACCGCGCACGTCACCGGGACCTGGGCCGGTCGGCCCGTCGACGCCACGTACGACCGCCGTGACGGATGCGGGATCGCCCGCTGGGACCGGCTCGTGCCGCTGCTGCCGGACATGAGGGCCCAGCAGCGCTCCTGAAGGAAAGGATCCGGGGGAAGCGCGTGTCGGCATTCGGCGTCCCTATCCGGCCACGCACGCCTCCAACCGGCCACCTGGGCGAAAAGGTACAGAAACACTGTCCTCGTAAAGGTCCCGCGAAGGTCCCGCGACGTCGTCGCAGGAGGGCGGGCGTTTGACGGTTACTCGGTCGTCAGTTCGGGGTCACTTCCTCGTGCGACCTCGCTCTCATCCGGCGTCGCGAGCGCAACCGCAGCCCTTAGACTCCCTCGCGTGACACGCTGCGGGACGGTTGGCAAGATGGCCCGAGCGGTCGGCAAGGTGCGGTAACAGGGAGGAAGCGTCTCGTGAGCAGCAGGCCATCCCGAGGCGCTGCTCGCCTCGCAGCCATACTGGACGCTCTTCCCGACGCGTTGGTGCTGGTCAACGCCAATGGGACGGTCGTCAACGCCAACACCATCGCCCTGGAGGCCTTCGAGACTCCGGGGACCGCTCTGGTGGGGCGCGGGCTGCTCGATCTGCTTCCGCAGTTCGACTCCAAGCTCATCCCGGGGTCCATGCGACGGCCTGAGCACCTCGATCCGCATGCCCGGACCAAGCCGACCCGGATGATCGCGCGCAGGACGGACGGGACCGAGTTCCCCGTCGAGGTCACCAGTGCGAATCTGGAGAACGGGCAGCAGGCCTACGACGGGTACGGGTACAGCGGTGACGAGCTGCTCATGCTCGTCGTGAGGGACCTGACCGGGACCGTCGACACCGAGGCCGAGCTCGCGCGGTCGCAGCGGCAGACCGAGATGATCCTGCGGGCCGCGTCCGAGGGCGTCGTCGGGACCGACACCGACGGGCGGGTCGTGCTGGTCAATCCGGCCGCCGCTCAGATACTGGGTTTCCGGGCCAGCGATCTCGGCGGGCGCGCACTGCACGATCTCGTGCTGCACTCGCGCGCCGACGGGTCGCCCTTCCCGTACGAGGATTCGCCGCTCGCCGACACCCTGCGCTCCGGGCGCAAGCACCGGGTGCGCGGGCAGGTGCTGTACGCCAAGGACGGCGGCAAGGTGCCGGTCGATCTGACGACCGCGCCCGTGCGCGACGGCGACCAGCTCGTCGGCGCCGTGATGACCTTCACCGACCGGCGGCCGTACGACGCCGTCGTCGAGGAGAAGGAGGCGGCTCAGAAGCGCCACGAGGAAGAGCTGGAGCGGATCTCCGAGGAGCACGCCTCCGAGCTGACCGCGCTGCGCCAGCAGCACGTCACCGAGCTGGAGGAGCTGCGCGAGCGGCACGCCGAGGAACTCGGCGCGAACGAGGACCGGTACGCCGCCCTCGGGGAGCGGGAGAAGGACCGGTACGAGGCGCTCGCCGCGCGGCACGAGCAGTTGCTGACCCTGCTCGGGCAGTCGTTGCGCGGGCCGCTGGAGGAGCTGCGGCGCGAGCTGGCCGCGCTGGCCGCGGACGACGCCGGGCAGCTGTGGCCCGAGGCCAACCAGGTGCTGCACCACCTGTCCGCCGGGTATTCGCGCATCACGACGCTCATCGACAACGTCCTCGGCTATCAGCGGCTCGACGCGGGCAGCGAGGGCATCTCCCGTACGAAGGTGATGCTGGACGCCGTCGTCGCCGCCGGTGTCGACGGGGCCGTCGAGCTCATCGGGCCCGGGCGGGTGCAGTTCGCCGTGCACGCGCCGCCCATCGAGGCCGAGGTCGATCCCCGGCTGCTCGCGACCGCCCTCGCGCATCTGGTCGCGGACGTGGCGGGCGTCGACGCGACCGGCAACACGCCCGTGTCGGCGGGCGGTTACATGGACAACACCGTCGTGGTCGCGGCGGCGCAGAGGGGCGAGGGCGTACGCATCGAGGTGCGTGGGCCGTACGCCGGCGGCAACACCGTGCACGAGCCCATCGTCCGGGGGATCGTCCGGGCTCACGGTGGCGTGCTCCAGACGCATGAAGTGCCGGGGATGAGCGGTAGCGCCTACGTCCTCGAAGTGCCGATCGGGGGCGGGGCCGGGGCGGTCGCCGCGGATGCCGCAGCCCAGGCCGCCCAAGCGGTCGACGAGGGGATGCCCGCTGCCCCCGGTGAGCAGACCTCCGGTGGGCAGACCTCCGGTGGGGGGCGGCGCCGGGCGCGGCGGGCCAACACCGACGCCTTCCTGGACGCCGACGTGCCGGCTGAGAGTGCTGGGCCTGGTGGGGCCGGTTCCGAGGGGGCCGCGCCCACCGGGCGGCGCAGGAGGCGGGCCGCCGGGGAACCGGCTGCCCTTCCCGCCGCGCAGGCCTCCGGTGAGGACGCGGCCGTGTCGGGCGGTACCGGGCGGCGGCGGCGTGCGGCCGAGCAGGCCGGTGCGGCTCCGGCCCTGCCCGTCGGGGGTGCCGTCCAGGGTGTCGCCGAAGGGGCCGTCGTCACGGCCGCCGAGCATGCGGCGGGAACCGCCGCCTCGGGCACGGGGCTGGGCGGGACCGTTCCGCCGCAGGGCGTGCCCGCGCCCGCCGGGCGGCGGGCCGGGCGTGAGCCCGGCGAGCAGCACGCGCTGCCGCCGGCCCTGCCCGCGCCGTCCGGCGAGGCCGCCGCGGGTTCCGGTGACGCGGCCCAGGGGCAGGCCCAGGCTTCGCAGCCGACCGGGCGTCGGCGGCGGGCCCTGGCTGCCGCCGCCGAGCGGGCGGCCGCGCAGGAGGCGGCGGCGGCTGGGCCGCGTCCGGTGTTCGCACTGCCGCCGGCCGAGGCGGATCAGGCCCCGGCCGGATCGGCCGGACCGACCGGCCTTGCCGACCAGGGGCAGCAGGTAGCGCCGGGTGGTGTGCCCGGTCAGGGACAGGTGCCGGGGCAGGGACAGGGGGCCGTGGCGGTTCCCGGTTCGGCTGCCGTCGGTGACGTGGCTGTCGAGGAGGGGCGGCACGACGCCGTCCCGCACGACCAGTCCGCCGATCACACCCCGCCCCAGCCGCATCCCACGAGTGCGCCGACCGGGCGTCGGCGGCGGGCCGTTGCGGCTCAGCCGGCCGAGGGGAGCGGAGTTCAGGCGCCGGGCGCGGCGCCTGTGCAGGGAATCCCCGCGCAGCAGGACGTCACTGGTCAGATTCCGGTGGGCCAGGCCGTTCCGGGGCAGGGCGCGCCGGGTCAGGGTGCGCCCGTCCAGGCCGGGGTGGCCGCCGGGCAGGTCTCGCCCGGTACGGCCGTGCCGCCGCAGGGCGTGGCGGTTCCGGCGCAGGGGAACGCCGCTCACCCGCAGGGCGACGCCGTTCAGCCTCAGGGGAACAGCCCGCAGGGCACCGTCCCCCAGCCGCAGGGCACCGCAGTCCCGCCCCAGGGCGTCGCCGCGCCCCCGCAGGGCGTCGCCGTACCCCCGCAAGGTGCCGCCCTACCCCCGCAGGGCGTGTCCGTCCCCGCCCCGGGCGGTCTCGGGCACAGCGTGCAGGCGGCCCTGCCGGGTCAGGCGCTCCAGCCTGCCTCCGTGAACCAGCCACATGGCGCGCAGCCCCTGCCACAGCAGGGCGTCGCCGCGCCGGAGCAGCAGCCCTCCGCCGGTCAGCCGCTCCCCGCCGAGGCCGCCCCCGGGCAAGGCACCCCGGCCCAGGGAACCCCTGCTCCGGGCACCGCCACCCCCGGAGCCCAGTCCCCGTCCCCGGCCCAAGGCACCCCGGTCCCCCAGCCACAGCCCTGGCCCGCCGCCGACGACAGCACGGGGACCGGTTTCGCCATGCCCCCGAACGGCGCGGCACAGTCGGTACCGCCCAACGGCACCGCCCACCACCCTGCACCCCCGAATGGCACCCCTGCGGCCCAGGCCCAGGCACAGACCCAGACGCCGGCCCCTACCTCGCAGTCCCACACCCCGCCCCCTGGCACCCCGCTGCCCCCGGAGGGCGCGGCGCAGGCGCAGCGGGCGGCTCAGCCCCTGCCCGCGGAGGCGGCCGCGCCCGTCGACCCGAACTCGACGCAGGGGCGGGCGATCAGCGTGCGGACGCTGGGTCAGGGCGTGCCGTTCAACCGGCAGGCGGCCCACGTGCAGCAGCCGTCGGGCATGCCCGGCGCGCGTCCCTCGGCCGCTTCCGTGCCGCAGGCGCCGGGTGCGCCCGTGTCCCAGCAGTCGGCGACGCCGCCCCCGCACCAGTCGGGCGGATCGGGCCGGCGCCGCAAGCTCGGCACGCCGCCCGACCCGGCCGCGCGGACGGAGCAGTCCGGGCGGAACGAGCAGACCTCCCGCCAGGAACCGGCGCCCCGCCCGGAGCAGGCCGCGCGCCCGCATCCGGTGGCCGAGCCGACGCCCGCGCAGGGCACCGCCCCGGCCCCCGCGCCCGTCCCGGCGCAGCCGTCCCTCGCCGGTCAGTCGCGGCTCGCGCAGATGACCGAGGGCGGTGGACGGTCGTACGCCATAGGCGCGCCGGACGAGAACGCCGCCGAGGGGCCGGAGCCGCTGGACGGGCCGGGCGGTGCCGTCGAGGTGGCCGATCCGCCGCTGCCGCAGCCGATGGACGACGAGTTGCCGCCGGAGCCGCTGGACAATCCGCGGCGGCTGCTGGTGTGGCCCGCGCCGGACGTCAGCACCTCGCAGGCGCTGAGCGACCGCGGCTACCGGCCCGTGATCGTGAACTCGCGCGAGGAGGTCGACGCGCAGATCGCGGCCTTCCCCGCCGCGCTGTTCGTCGACCCGCTGACCGGGCCGATCACGCGTACGGCGTTGCAGTCGCTGCGGCAGGCCGCCGTCGCCGCCGAGGTGCCCGTCCTGGTCACGGCCGGACTCGGGCAGGCCTCGCGGGACGCGGCGTACGGTGCCGATCCCGCCGTCCTGCTGAAGGCGCTGGCGCCGCGCGACAGTGAGCAGCACCCGCCGCGCGTGCTGCTGATCGAGGAGCACGCGGAGATCGCGCTGGCGCTGACGGCGACGCTGGAGCGGCGCGGGATGCAGGTCGCGCGGGCGGCGAGTGACGCCGACGCGGTGACGCTGGCGGGGCAGTTCCGGCCGAACCTGGTCGTGATGGACCTGATGCAGGTGCACCGGCGGCAGGCCGGGATCGTGGACTGGCTGCGCGCGAACGGGCAGCTCAACCGCACCCCGCTCGTCGTCTACACGGCCGCCGTCGACCAGGCCGACCTGCCGCGGCTGGCCTCCGGGGAAACGGTGCTCTTCCTCGCCGAGCGGTCCACCAGCGGCGAGGTGCAGACCCGGATCGTCGACCTGCTGTCCCGGATCGGGACGAACTAGGAACGTCCAGGACCAGCCAGGAAACGACTAGGACCGTCCGGGCGCGCTATCGGGCCGTGAGGCGGCGGGCCGCCTCCTTGACCGAGGTGCGCAGGCGGTCCCGGTCGGGATCCTCGCCGCCGACCAGGATGCGCCGCATCTGCGGCACGACCGCGGTCCAGTTGGCCAGGGCCGTCAGCAGGAACAGCAGGTCTGCCGCGGGGATGGCGTCGGTGACGACACCCCGGTCCTGGCCGTCCCGGAGGGCGGCGACCTTGCGGGCGTAGTGCTCCTGGCGGTCTGACTCGTGGGGCAGTTCGGCGCTGCCGTACTCCAGGCCCTCCCAGAAGAGCAGGCGCAGCAGCTCCGGGTGGGCGGCGTGGTAGTCCATCAGGCGGTCGATCCAGCCCTCGATGTCGTCCGGGTCGATGGGGACGGCCTCGGCGAGGTGCAGCATCTTCCTCTCGAGGACGATCGCGAACAGCTCCGCCTTGTTGCCGAAGTAGGCGTAGATCAACTGCTTGTTGGCCTTCGCCTCGGCGGCGATGCGGTCGATGCGGGCGCCGGCGATGCCGTGCCGGGCGAACTCGGCGACCGCCGCCTCGAAAATCCGGGCCTTGGTGGCCTCGGGGTCCCTTGCTGCTCCCATGGGGGAGAGGGTAGCGCGCCAAGTAACCAACCGTTTGGTTGACAGGGAATCGAAGGGCGGCCCACACTGTTGCCCCATCATCCAACCAACCAGTTAGTTGTTAGAGTCGACTCCAAGGAGTCCCCCTCCCATGCCGTCAGCGACCACAGCCACGAGCACGTCCCGCCCGGCCGGCACCGCCCCCGTGCCGGAGCCGCGTACGCCCGCCCCCGGTCTCTTCCTCACCCTGATCGCCGTGTGCAGCGCGGTCACCGCCGCCAACATCTACCTCGCCGCGCCGCTGCTCTCGCTCATGGCGCGCGACTTCGGCTCGGCACCCTCGGCCATCGCCTGGATCGCCTCGGTCGCGCAGCTCGGCTACGCGGTCGGCCTGCTGTTCTTCGCCCCGCTCGGCGACAGCGCGAACCGGCGCCGGCTGGTCGGCGGGCTCACACTCGTCACCACCGTCGCGCTGGCCGCCAGCGCGGCCGCCCCGGGTGTCACCGCTCTCGCGGTCGCCGTGTTCGTCGCCTCGGCCGCGACCGTCATCCCGCAGCTGCTCGTCCCGCTGGTCGCCGAACGCGCCCCGGCCGAGCGGCGTGCCCGCCATGTCGCGGCCGTCATCGCGGGCCTGTTCACCGGCATCGTCGCGGCCCGGGTTCTGGGCGGACTGGCCGGGCAGGCCTTCGGCTGGCGGTGGGTGTTCGCGGGCGCGGCCGTACTCACCCTCGTCCTGGGGCTCGCGACCACCCTCGTCCTGCCGTCGCAGCGGCGGCGGGAAGGCCCGCTGTTCGCCGGGCTGGCCGCGCTGCCCTCGGTGCTGCGCCACTCGCCCGACCTGTGGCGCGCCTGCCTGCGACAGGCCGGGATGTTCGGGGCGTGGAGCGCGCTGTGGACCTCGCTCGCCCTGCTGCTGACCGGGCCGGCGTACGGGCTGTCCACCGCGGCGGCCGGGCTCTTCGGGCTCTTCGGACTGACGGCGACCGCGGTGGCACCGCTGGCCGGCGGGCTCGTGGACCGGTTCGGCGCGGCGCGTGTGGTGCGGTCCGCGTATCTGCTCGCCGCCGTTTCCGTACCGCTGTTCTGGCTGGGCGGGCACACCCTGGGCGCGCTGTTCGCCGCCGCCGTCCTGATCCACGCGGCACTGGTGGCGTCCCACGTCGCCAACCAGACCCTCGCCCTGACCGCCACGTCCACCCCGGCCACCGCCAACACCGCGTACGTGGTCGCCGGTTTCGCGGGCGGCGCCGGCGCCTCCGCCCTCGCCGGGTTCGCCTTCAGCCACTTCGGCTGGGGCGGGGTGTGCGTGGTGGCGGGCGTGTGGCTGGTGCTGGGGTGGGGGCTGACCGCCGTACGACGATGACGGCGGTCAGGCCGAGCGTGCCCGGGGCTTCAGAGCCGGGTGATGTCCAGCTCCCCCTCCGCGTACTGCCTGCGCAGCACCTTCTTGTCGAACTTGCCGACGCTCGTCTTCGGCACCGCCGGGATGACCGTCCAGCGCTCCGGGAGCTGCCACTTGGCGATGTTGCCCTCGTCGGCGAGGAAGGCGCGCAGGGTCTCGAAGGTGGCGGTGGAGCCCTCCTTGAGGACGACCGTGGCCAGGGGGCGCTCGCCCCACTTCTCGTCGGGGACGGCGACGACGGCCGCCTCGGCGACCTCGGGGTGGGACATGAGGGCGTTCTCCAGCTCCACCGACGAGATCCACTCGCCGCCGGACTTGATGACGTCCTTGGCCCGGTCGGTGAGGGTCAGGTAGCCGTCGGCGGAGATGGTCCCCACGTCGCCCGTCTTGAGCCAGCCGTCCTCGCTGAACTTGTCGGCGGGGCGGAGCGGGTCGGCGCCCGGGCCGTTGTAGTAGGCGCCGGCGATCCACGGGCCGCGCACCTCCAGCTCACCGGCCGACTCGCCGTCCCAGGGGAGGCGTTCGCCGCCGGGGCCGGTCAGCCGGGCCTCGACGCCGGCCGGGAAACGGCCCTGGGTGAGGCGGTAGGCGAACTCCTCCTCCGTGCCGGCCACACCGGCCGGGGGGCGGGCGATCGTACCGAGCGGGGACGTCTCCGTCATGCCCCAGGCGTGGCAGACCCGCATGCCCAGCTTGTCGAAGGCCTCCATGAGGGAGGGCGGACAGGCCGAGCCGCCGATGGTGACCTGGGTGAGGGAGGAGACGTCGCGCGGGTGCGCGGTCAGCTCGCCGAGCAGGCCCTGCCAGATGGTCGGGACGGCGGCGGCGTGGGTCGGCCTCTCGCCCTCGATCATCGCGGCGAGCGGGGCCGGCTGGAGGAAGCGGTCCGGCATCAGCATGTTCACGCCGGTCATGAAGGTCGCGTGCGGCAGACCCCAGGCGTTCACATGGAACTGCGGCACCACGACCAGCGAGGTGTCCTCGTCGGTCAGGCCCATCGACTGGGCCATGTTGACCTGCATGGAGTGCAGATAGATGGAGCGGTGGCTGTAGACCACGCCCTTGGGGTCGCCGGTGGTGCCGGAGGTGTAGCACATGGAGGCGGCCTGGCGTTCGTCCAGCTCGGGCCAGTCGTACGAGGTGGGCTTCCCGGCGATCAGGTCCTCGTACTCGTGGACCCGCGCGGTCGCGTCCGCGAGCAGGGAGCGGTCCCCGGGGCCGGAGACGACCACGTGCTCGACCGTCTTCAGGTGCGGGAGCAGCGGGGCGAGCAGGGGGAGCAGCGAACCGTTGGCGATGATCACGCGGTCGGCCGCGTGGTTGACGATCCAGGCCAGCTGCTCGGGCGGGAGCCGGAGGTTCAGGGTGTGGAGGACCGCGCCCATGGAGGGGATCGCGAAGTAGGCCTCCACATGCTCCGCGTTGTTCCACATCAGGGTGGCGACCCGGTCGTCGCCGGCGACGCCGAGGTCCTCGCGCAGGGCGTGTGCCAGCTGGGCGGCGCGGGCGCCGATCTCGGCGAAGGAGCGGCGGTGCGGCTCGTCCTCACCGGTCCAGGTGGTCACCTGCGATGTCCCGTGGATCGTCGACCCGTGGGTCAGGATTCTCGAGATCAGCAGCGGTACGTCCTGCATGGTGCTCAGCACGGCGTCCTCCCGGGGCGACATTGCCTGCGCGGTGGTAAAGGTTGCGCTGATTCTGCGCACATACCGCGTGGTATGTCACTAGGACCGGGCGATCGATCAGGTCACGGCTGCCGACGGAACCGCTCAGTGGGGACCGACACATCCGCTCAACTACGGACAAGCCCCAGCTCAGCGTCCTCGCGGAGCTTGCCGAGCGCACGGGAGACGGCCGACTTCACCGTGCCCACCGAGACACCGAGCACCTCGGCCGTCTGGACCTCGCTGAGGTCCTCGTAGTACCTGAGGACGACCATCGCCCGCTGCCGGGCCGGCAGCCGCATGATCGCCCGCCACATCGCGTCGCGCAGCGCCTGCTGCTCGGCCGGGTCGTCACCGCCGGACACCGGCTCCGGCTCGGGCAGCTCCTCGCAGGCGAACTCGTCGACCTTGCGCTTGCGCCACTGCGAGGTGCGCGTGTTCAGCAGCGCCCGGCGCACATAGCCGTCGAGGGCGCGGTGGTCCTCGATGCGCTCCCAGGCGACGTACGTCTTGGTGAGCGCGGTCTGCAACAGGTCCTCCGCGTCGCTCGGGTTGCCGGTCAGCGAGCGGGCGGTACGCAGCAGCACCGGCTGGCGGGCCCTGACGTACGACGAGAACGACGGGTACGGAAGTGTCCGCGCCGCTGGTGCAGCGGCCTTCGACGCGCTGGTGCAGACGAGTGTGGTCATGGCTCAACGCTATGAGCGGAGTCGCCTCCGGCGGATCGGCCGCAGGTCCCGAAGCGGGGTCCCCCTCAGGTTGTAGGGGTGGGGTCCGCCGCACCTCCTGTAGGTGGAGTGGAGGACCCGGGGTACTGCGGGTCAACCCTGAGAGTCGGCGCTCAGTACGAGCCCCGACGTAGGCACGCCCGTCCCCGCCGTCACCAGGACCCGTTCTGCACCCGGTATCCGGTTCACCGCCGTCCCCCTGATCTGCCGGACGGCCTCCGCCACCCCGTTCATGCCGTGCAGGTACGCCTCTCCGAGCTGCCCGCCGTGCGTGTTGAGCGGCAGGCGCTCCTCGGCCACGAAGTCCGGTGCCTCGCCGGGTCCGCAGAAGCCGAACTCCTCCAGCTGCATCAGCACGAACGGCGTGAAGTGGTCGTAGAGGATGCCCACGTCGATGTCGGCGGGCGCGAGCCCCGACGTCCGCCACAGCTGCCGGGCCACGACCGCCGTCTCGGGCAGGCCGGTGAGGTCGTCGCGGTAGAAGCTGGTCATCTGCTCCTGCGCGCGTCCCGCGCCCTGGGCGGCCGCCGCGATCACGGCGGGCGGGTGCGGCAGGTCGCGGGCCCGCTCCACGGAGGTGACGACGAGCGCCTGTCCGCCGTCCGTCTCCTGGCAGCAGTCCAGCAGCCGCAGCGGCTCGGCGATCCAGCGGGACGCGGCGTGGTCGGCCAGGGTGATGGGCCGGCCGTGGAAGTACGCCGCCGGGTTGGTCGCCGCGAACTTGCGGTCGACGACGGCCACGTGCCCGAAGGCCTCGGGTGCCAGCCCGTACGTGTGGAGGTAGCGCCGGGCCGCCATCGCCACCCATGAGGCCGGGGTGAGCAGGCCGAACGGCAGCGCCCAGCCGAGCGCCGCGCCCTCCGCCGACGGCTCCCGGTGCCGCACCCCGGAGCCGAAGCGGCGGCCCGAGCGCTCGTTGAACGCCCGGTAGCAGACGACCACGTCCGCCACGCCCGCGGCGATCGCCAGCGCCGCCTGCTGGACGGTGGCGCAGGCCGCGCCGCCGCCGTAGTGGATCCGGGAGAAGAAGGAGAGCTCGCCGATGCCCACCGCCTGGGCGACGGTGATCTCGGGGCTGGTGTCCATGGTGAACGTGACCATCCCGTCGACGTCGGCGGGTGTCAGTCCCGCGTCCGCGAGGGCGGCGTGCACCGCCTCGACGGCCAGGCGCAGTTCGCTGCGGCCCGAGTCCTTGGAGAACTCGGTGGCCCCGATGCCGGCGATGGCGGCGCGCCCGCCGAGACCGTCCCGCCCTCTGAGGCTCATGCCGGAATCCTCACCGTCACCGTGCCCGTGACGTGCTTGCCGATGCCGTTCGCCCCGACGACCCGGACCGTCACCAGGTCCCCGTCGACCTCCTCGACCGTGCCCGTCAGCACCATCGTGTCGCCGGGGTGGTTGGGCGCGCCGAGCCGGATCGCCACCCTGCGCAGCACGGCCCGCGGCCCGAAGTGGTCGGTGATGTACCGCCCGACCAGGCCGTTGGTCGTCAGGATGTTCATGAAGATGTCGGGGGAGCCCTTCCGCCGGGCGAGCTCCGGGTCGTGGTGCACGTCCTGGTAGTCCCGGGAGGCGATCGCCCCGGCGACGATCAGGGTGCGGGTGATCGGGATCTCCAGGGGCGGGAGGCGGTCGCCGGCGTTCACCGCGTCCCCTCCCGGAAGACGGGCAGCACCAGCTCGTCGTCGTACTGCCGGAAACAGAGCCGTACGGGCATCCCGACGCGCACCTCGTCGTACGGCACCCCCACCACGTTGCTGATGATCCGCACGCCCTCCGCGAGCTCGATCAGCCCGACCGCAAAGGGGCCCGCCGCGGCAGCGGCATGATCGGACGCAGTGAAGGCCGGGAAGGGCGGGTGGTGCATGACGACGTACGAGTAGACCGTGCCCTCGCCGCTCGCCTCGACCGTGTCCCACTCCAGACCGCCGCAGCTGTTGCAGCCCGGCAGCCAGGGGAAACGCAGGGTGCCGCAGCCGGTGCAGCGCTGGATCAGCAGCTCGTGGCGCGCCACGCCCTCCCAGAAGCCGGCGTTGTCCCGGTTGACGACGGGGCGGGGGCGGAGTTCCTTCGGGGCGTCCGAGGCTTTCGGCCGGCGTGCGGGGGCGTATTTGAGGATGCGGAAGCGGTGGGTGCCGGCGAGTTCGCCGCCCGCCCTGATGTCCGTGCGGGTCGTGACGAAGTAGCCCGTGCCGAGCTTCGTGGTCTTGCGGCCGGACACCGACTCGATCACCGAGTCGAAGGTGACCTCGTCCCCGGGGCGCAGCGGGCGGAGGTACTCCTGCTCGCAGTCCGTGGCGACGACCGCGTCGTGGCCCGACTCGTCGAGCAGGCCGAGGAGTTCGTCGTAGGCCGCCGTGCGTTCGGGGCGGCGGGAGAGGCCGGCCATGGTCCACGCCTGAAGCATGGTGGGGGGAGCGATGGCGTCCGGGCCCGTGTACGCGGGGTTGGTGTCGCCCATGGCCTCGCACCAGTGCCTGATCATCGGCTCGTTGACGGGGTCCCGGCCGACCCCGGTGGCGGCGGCCGGGCGGCCCTCGTAGGCCTTCAGGCGCGCCTCGAACTCCTCGTGGACCTCCCGCTCACCGTTCACGGTTTCTGACTGTCCGTCAGATATGCGCGCCCGTCAAGGCCCCGCGGCCGCCGAAAGCGCTTGGGCGGCGGTACCGAAGTACCGCCGCCCAAGCGCTTGTCACCCCACGAAGCACACCCACACAGGACGCGGGCCGATGCCGGTCGACCGGCCCGCTCAGCCCATCACCACAGCGGGGCGAAGCTGATGGCGGTGTTGGCGTTGCCCTGGTTGACGGCCGTGGGCTCCGTACCGTTGACCTGGGCGGTGTTGCTCTGGTTGGAGGCGCCCTCGCCGACGGCCTGCTGCTGGGTCGTGGCCACGTTGCCGAAGTTGTCGCCGCCGACGCCGCTGCCGAGGATGCCCTGCTCGGCCTCCGCGGCGGACGCGATCGATCCGTTGTCCGCGAAGGCGCCGCTGTCCGCCGTCGCGACACCGGCGAAGAGAGCGGCCGCGAGCGGAAGGGCGGAGACCGCGGCGATGACGCGGGCGGTACGGATACGTGCCATGTTGTTGTCCCTCCAGGACTTCGGAACCAGTGGCGCACCGCCGGCTCATGGCCGACCGTGCGTGAAGCACTGCTGCCACCAGGGAAGTTGGCCGACCGCCCCGGTGCGGTACGCGACGTCGCGAGTCCAGAGTTGCCCACCGAATCCCCGGCGAACCAGACCGGAAGCCACCATTCGCACGCAAGCGTGATGACATGTCGATAAACCCCTTTGCGTCACTTCTGTCCCGTACGGAAGCGGAAAGGGGCGTTCGAACCCAGGTACAGCAAGGGATGGAGCGTTCCAGCACTTCCCCGGTCCGGCCCTCCGCCCCGGCGCGTCGCACCCGCACCCTCTTTCCTTTTTCGAACGTACGTACGAAACTAGAAGCATGGCCACCACCGACCGGCAGGCCACGACGCTGGCCCTCGCACACGCCCTGTCAGCCGCCGAACGCGGACTGGCCGTCATCCCCCTGTCCCGCACCAAGCTCCCGGCGCTGCGTTCCCCGCACCGCGACGACCCCGCCCCCTCCCCCTGCCACGGCGAGTGCGGCCGGCTCGGCCACGGGGTCTACGACGCCTCCAGCGACCCGGCCCGCATCCGCGAACTGTTCGCCGCGGCGCCCTGGGCCACCGGATACGGCATCGCCTGCGGCCTGCCCCCGCACCATCTGATCGGCATCGACCTGGACGTGAAGACCGGCACGGACTCCTCGGCCGCCCTGCGCGAGCTGGCGCTGCGGCACCTGTTCACCATCCCGCCGACGGTGGTCGTCGTGACGCCGTCCGGCGGCCGTCACCTCTGGCTGAGCGGCCCGCCCGACGTGGTCGTCCCCAACTCGGCGGGCCGCCTCGCACCCGGCATCGACATCCGGGGCGCCGGCGGCTATCTCGTCGGCCCCGGCTCCCGCACCGGCCAGGGCGTGTACGCCGCGGCCCCGGGAACCGCCCATCTCGCCCCCGCCCCCTGCCCGCGCTCCCTCCTGCGCCTGCTCCTCCCGCCGCCCCGCGCCCACCACCCCACGCCCCCGGCGACCGGCGGACACGGCCAGGGCCTGGTGCAGTTCGTCCTCGCCGCGCACGAGGGCCAGCGCAACACCCGGCTGTTCTGGGCGGCCTGCCGGGCCTACGAGGACGGCATCGGCCCCGCGCTCGTGGACGCCCTGGTCGAGGCCGCGCGGGGTACCGGCCTCGCCGAGCGCGAGGCCCGGGCGACGATCGCGTCGGCGGCGCGGCTGACGGGGCACCGGCCATGAGCGACACCCCGTACACGAGCACCGAAAGACCTCCATGCAACAGCACGCCACATCGCCGGCCCTGGCGCTCGCCCGCCTCGTCCTGGCCTCCGGCCGCCCGGTGGACCTCGCCGAGCTGCGGTTCACGTCGACGTACGGCGACCTGCTGGAGGGCTATCCCTGCAAGCCGGTGAACGACCTGCGGATCCGGGGGCTGCTGCGCACCGCCGCGCGGGCCCGCCCCGGCACGCCCGTACACCTGGTCCCGCCGCCGCGCGCCTACCCCGACCAGTACGCGGGCGGCCTCGGGCCCGTCGAGGTCCTGCCCCCGGTGGCCTGCGTCGGCACGTTCCACTCCACGGCTCTCGATCCGGCCCGCGACCCGGTCGCCTACCGCTCCCGTCTCACCGTTCTCTGGTTCCAGACCACACCTCGCCTGCCCGCGGGCTGCGACGCGGAGCCCGCGCTGCGCGACCTCGACTGGCCGGCACTGGCCCGCGACGCCCGCGCTCTTGCGTAGGGTCGTCCGATGAGCGTTTCCCGTACGGAACTGCCGCGCTGGCAGTTCGAGTTGACATGGTCGTTGTTCGAGTACCACCTGGAGCGGCTGGAGCCGGAGGACTTCCTCTGGGAGCCGGCCCCGCTCTGCTGGACGATGCGCAGGGGCCCCGACGGCACCTGGGTACCGGACTGGGCGGACACCGAGCCCGACCCCGTGCCCGTCCCCACCATCGCCTGGGTGAGCTGGCACATCGGCTGGTGGTGGAGCGTGACCCTCGACCACGCCCAGGGCCGCCCGCCCCGCGACCGCACGGACGTCGCATGGCCGGGCGAGGGCACACCGACCATCGAGTGGCTGCGCGGCCTGCGCACCCAGTGGCTGGCCGTCCTGGACGGCCTCACCGACGCCGACCTGGACGCCAAGGCACCGTTCCCCTCGCCGGACGACCCCGAGTACACCGTCGCCCACATGGTGGCGTGGGTGAACGCGGAACTGATGAAGAACGTGACCGAGATCGGCCAACTGCGACTGCTGCGCGCGGCGTCGGCCTGAGCAGGCCCTCCACAACGCGTTCAGCCAGGCCGTGTCGCCGGCTCCCAGGGCACAGGGGTTTTCGCCGAGCCGGGCGGCGCAGCCGGGCGGCGCGTGACATCGTGAGGGCATGAGCATCGACGTTCGACCCGCCACGGTCTTCGAGGACGTCCGTGCCGTGCTGGGGCCCAAGTCGCCCGGTGCGAACGTCTGCTGGTGCCTGAGCTACCGGATCCCCTCCAAGCTCAACAACGAACTGCGCGGACCGGCCCGCGGCGAGTTCGTCGCCGAGCTGTGCGGCGCTGATCCGCCCCCCGGCGTGCTCGCCTACGACGGCGACGAACCGGTCGGCTGGGCCGCCGTCGCCCCGCGCGCGGACACCTCCTTCGCCCGCAACCGCAAGATCCCGCACGTCGACGACCTGCCCGTCTGGTCACTGTGGTGCGTCCGGGTCCGCCCCGGTCACCGCAAGCAGGGCGTCTCGCACGCCCTGATCGCCGGCGCGGTCGAGTTCGCCCGGGCCCACGGCGCACCGGCGATCGAGGCGTACCCCCTCGACAACGGCGACGCCAAGGTCGACCTGACGATGGCGTACGCCGGCCTGCGGAAGAACTTCGAACGCGCCGGCTTCACGTACGCGGCGGACACCACCTCGGTGCTGGCCGGCCACCCCCGCGTCCTGATGCGGCTCGACCTGCGCGGCCACGCGCACGCGTAGCAGCCGCCCGCACACGCGAAGGCCCGACCGCTGGCGACGGGGGATGCACCAGCGGTCGGGCTATGGCCAAGGGTAACAAGCGCTTGCCCATCGGAACCGACTGTTCGTCAGCAAAGCCGGAGTTGTGACTCGTATCACTCAACTGTCTTGATTGTGCGGCCTGTTGTGCGATCGGGTCCCGTCAGGACTCGCACGGCGGGTCGTAGGACAGCCGGGGCAGGTACTCGCGCCAGGTCTCCGGCGTCAGCACGCCCCGGGTCATCGTGCACACGCGGCGTGCGGCATCGTCGACGTCGAGGTTCCAGAGCCGGATGGTGTCGGTGCCGCTCGACACCCCGAGCATGTGGCTGTTCGGGCTGAACGCCAGGAACGTGCCGCTCTTGGCGTTGGGGCTCATCGACTGGCCGATCGCGCCGGCCCTGGAGGGGTCGGAGACGTTCCAGAGCCGGACGGTGCTGTCGTTTCCGCCGCTGGCCAGGGTGCGGCCGGTCCGGCTGAAGGTCAGTGACACGACCGCCTCCGTGTGGCCCTTGAGGCTCCTCTCCGCCGAGGCCTCGGAGGGGTCCTCGATGTCCCAGAGCCTGACCGAGTTGTCGTCGCCGCCGCTGGCCAGCGTGTGCCCGTCGGGGCTGTAGGCGAGGACGTTGACGGCTCCGAGATGGCCCCTGAGCGGTGCGCCGCGCAGGACGACGCGTCCGGGTTTCGTCGCGTTCCACAGCCGGATGGTGCCGTCGGCGCTGCCGCTGGCGAGCGTACGGCCGTCCGGGCTGAAGACGAGGGAGTTGACGTACCCCTTGTGACCGGTGAGGGGCTCGCCGAGCCGACGGGGACGGGACGGGTCGGCGATGTCCCAGAGCTGGATGGTGCGGTCGTCGTAGGCGGTCGCCAGGAGGCGGCCGTCCGGGCTGAAGGCCAGCGGGTCGGCGAACCGGATGGGCAGGGGGGTGGGCGTCCCGTGGGGGACGGGACGGTCCGGATCCCCGACGTTCCACAGCTGCACGGCCCGGTCCCCCGTCACCACCGCGAGGGTGCGGCCGTCGGTGGAGAACTCCAGGGAGCGGACGCCGCCCTTCGGCAGAAACGGCTCGCCCATCGGCACGGGCCTGCCGGGCTTCCGCACGTCCCACAGCCGGATCCGTCCGTCGAGCGCCGCCGTCGCGAGCACCCGCCCGTCCGGCCGGAACGATCCCGTCCGGCCGATCATGTCCGCCGTCGGCAGCGACCACAGGCGGACCTTGTTGTCGCCCGTCCCGGTGGCGAGGGTGCGCCCGTCGGGGCTGAAGCCGAGCGCGTACATCTCGCCGCTGCTGCCCGCCAGGGGCCCGCCGACCTGCGACGGGTACGCCGGATCACTGACCTTCCACAAACTCGCCGTGCTGTCCGCGCTGGCGGCGGCGAGCATGTTCCCGTCGGGGCTGAAGGCCACGGACCACACCGCACCCGTGTGGCCGGTCAGCGGCGCTCCGATCGCTGCCGGGCGACGCCGGTCGGCCATGTTCCAAAGCCGGACGGTGTCGTCCGCGCTGCCGCTGGCGAGCGTCCGGCCGTCCGGGCTGAAGGCCACGGAGTGCACCGTGTCGGTGTGGCCGGTCAGCGGCTCCCCGACCGGCTCCGGACGCCGGGGTCGCGTCACGTCCCACAGCCTGATGGTGCCGTCGTCGCCCCCGGCCGCCAGCGTCCGGCCGTCCGGGCTGAACGCCACCGAGCGCACGGCGGCCTCATGCCCGGTGAGAGGCTCGCCGAGGGACTTCGGACGCTTCGGGTCGGCCACGTCCCACAGCCGTACGGTGTGATCGTCGCCGACGGAGGCCAGCGTGCGCCCGTCCGGGCTGAAGGCGATCAGGTAGATCGTGCCGTCATGGCCGGTCAGCGGCCGGGCGAGGGGCTGCGGGCTGCCGGGGTCCGTGACGTCCCACAGCCGGATCGTGCCGTCGTCGGCGGCGCTGGCCAGGGTGCGGCCGTCCGGGCTGAAGATGGCGCTGCTCACCCAGCTCGTGTGGCCGGTGAGAGGCTTGCCCAGGGGCTTGGGACGCTTCGGGTCGGCCACGTTCCACAGCCGTACGGTGCGGTCGTAGCTGGCGGTGGCCAGGGTCCGTCCGTCCGGGCTGAACGTCGTGAGGTAGACGGCGCCGGTGTGGCCGACCAGCGGTGTGGCCAGCGGGGCGTTCACGATGGAGATCAGGCGGCTGTTCGGGCCCTTGTCGTCCGGCCGCAGCCGGTGTGCCACCAGGTCGAGCTGCGCGGACAGCGAGGGGTCCGTGTCCCGGACGCGATCGGCCTGGGCGAGCACCTGCTGGAACACGGCTTCGTCCCGCTGCTTCCAGGCGACGACGGCCGCTCCGGCGGCCAGCACCGCCAGCACGACCAGGGCCGCCACCGCGCCCCGGCTGATCCAGATGATGCGCCTGCGCAGCCGGACCGAGGCGGCCAGGAACTCCACCGCGCTGCGGGTCAGGAACGTGTCCCCGGCGGATTTCGCCCACCCGTGGGCCTGTTCCAGACGGGACCCCCGGTAGAGCAGCGCGGTGTCGCGGTCCGACTCCTCCCAGGCCCGGCCGTCCTCCTCCAGGCGCTGGCGCAGCAGGTTGCCCTGCCGGTCGTCGTCGATCCAGTCGCGCAGCCGCGGCCAGGCGTGCAGCAGCGCCTCGTGGGTGATCTCCACGGTCTCCGCGTCGAGCGTCACCAGCCGGGCGCGGACCAGCGCCTCCAGCGACTCCTCGGTCTTGCCCGGGTCGGTCGACTCGTCCGCCAACTGGCGCCGGGTGCCGCGCCTGCGCGTGGCCTGGGTGTCCTCGCCCAGCCGGACCAGCCGGAGCAGGAGCAGCCGGGCCGCCGTGCGCGCCGCCGGGTCGAGACCGGACCAGGCCCGCTCGGCGGTCGCCGCGACCGCGCCCTGGATGCCGCCGGCCGCGCGGTACCCGGCGAGCGTCAGCCGGCCCGCCTTCCTGCGCTGCCAGGTGGCGAGCAGGGCGTGCGAGAGGAGCGGCAGCACTCCCGCGTCGTGCGCCCCCCGCGGGCCGTCCGCGCTCACCTCCCGGACGATCAGCTCCGCCAGGCCCGGCTCCAGCTCCAGGCCGACGGCCTTGGCCGGGCCCGTCACCGCCTCGCGCAACTCCGCGGTGGTCAGGGGGCCCAGCACCATGTGCCGGTGCTGGAGCGCGTCGGCCAGTTCGCGATACCTGAGGCACCGCTCGTAGAAGTCGGCCCGTATGCCCAGCACCACGACCGCCGGGGCCGGATCGCCGTCGCCGCCCGGCGAACAGGCGGCGTGCAGGACCTCGACGAAGGCACGCCGCTCCGCCTCGTCGGGGCAGAGGGTGAACGTCTCCTCGAACTGGTCCACGATGACGACCGGCCGCGCACCGGCCGGCGCCTCGCGCCGCGCCCAGGCGGCCACGGCGGCGCGGACGTCGGGGCCCCTCGGGACGCGCGGGCCCACCGTGGCGGGGGCGACGTGGTCCTCCGCGGCGGATCCCCCGGCCCTGACCATGGCCGGGACGACCGGCCCCAGGTCGGGAATGCACCGAGTCAGCTCCGCCAGCGGATCACCGCCGGGGACGAGCTGCACGACCTCGGTCGCCCGGCCGCCCGCACCCCCGTCACCGCTGCTGTCGCTGTCGCCACGGTCGGCGCCGTCGAGGTCCTCACCCAGCGCGCCGTCCCGCAGTGCGGGCACCAGCCCGGCGTTCAGCAGCGAGGACTTCCCCGCCCCCGACGCACCCACGAGCATGACCAGGCCGCCCGTCTCCGACACGGCCCGGAGCTGGGCGACGAGCGCGTCCGTGCTCCGCTCCCGGCCGAAGAACCACCGGGCGTCCTCGTGGCGGTACGAGGCCAGCCCCCGGTAGGGGCACACCCCGCTGGGCGCGGGCGGGGCCTCGGCGGCAGACCGCTCCTGCTCCGCCGCAGCCGTGCCGCGCTCGCCGACCGGGTCGGCCACCGCGGTTTCCCACAGCCGCTGCCACTGACCGAGGTCGTACAGGCCCGGGGACACCGGCGTGGGCCGCGCGCGCCGCGCCTCGGGGATCAGCACGTGCAGCACCGCCGCGAGGGCGGTGAACTGAGCGGGTACGTTCCGGGCCCGGCGCCAGTCGCTGATGCGCTGCGCGGACACCCGGACGGGACGCCCGCGTTCGTCGACCCGCTGGAGCCGGACGACCGCTTCGGACACACGTTTGAGTGGAGGGTTCCCGGCTTCCTTGTACAGCAGTGCGAGGCGCTCCGCGAAGGCGGTGCGTGCCCCGGAGTCGGAACCCAAGGTCTCCACTCCTTAACTCCCCGCGCCTGGACGTCCGGACCGGAAAACTCACTCTATACGTCTGACCTGCGGTAATACCGCTCGTCCGGAACCGGAGACTCCTCGTCGGCTGCCGAAACTGGCAGGATCCGGACGCAGCACCACACTCATCCGGTCGACCTCCAGCGGAGTCGGACGACCGTGACCCCACCGTTCGGTACCGGTCCCCACGAGGGGAGGGACCGGTGCCGGACGACGTGGTGATCCTCCCCAGCGGACCGCGCTCTACAACTCCGGCTGACCCTGGATAACTGACGACTCGTCAGCTATGGTCTGCCTGCCGTTCGCATGCCGCTGTCAGGGCCGGCCTGCCGTACCGCTTCCGGAGCGACGTACAGGGGTGAGCACGTGAGCACAGTGGAGACCCGTCCCGAGAGCCCACGACCGCAGGGCGCCCCGCGCTGGGTGGCGATGTACTACCAGCCGGCCGCGCAGACCTGGCGGACGGCCGCGGAGTCGCCCCACCGCTCGCCCGTGCTGCACGCCCTCGGCGAGATGACACGGACACTGCGGGCCCGTGAGGACGAGGTGACCTTCGCCCTGTGGGGGCCGAAGGACGGCGACTGGCACCGCTTCGACACGTCCCTGAAGCCGGGCCCGGCAGCGTCCCGGCCGGACCCGGAAGCCTCCGCCTCCGAACCGGGCCTGGAGGCCTCCGCCTCCGAACCGGCCCCGCTGGCGGAACGCATGACCGGCCGCCGCCACCAGGTCCTCATGTCCGGCCTGGGCAAGGCGGGCCTCTACGACCTCTCCCCCGAGGACGACGCGACCGTCCAGGCCCTCGCCGAACGGCTCGACGAGGCCGCCGTACGCCGGGTCGCCCACTGGCTCGCGACGGCTGGAGCACGCTAGACGGCCGGTTCAGCCGGTCTGCCGCTGGGCAGTCAACACCTCGGGTCCCGCCGGCTTCCGGCATCGGCCGGTGGGGGACAAGGGGGATGAAGGGGATGAAGGTGGTCTCTGTCGACCGCGAGCTCTGCTACGGCTCCGCCGAGTGCGTCCACAGGGCCCCGGCGGTCTTCGAGTTCGTCGACGGGTTCGGCGCCGTCCGCCCGGGCCACGAACGGACGGACGACGCCCCGGAGATCCTGGAGGCGGCGGAGAAGTGCCCCAGCCAGGCCATCAGCATCACGGACGCGACGGACGCGGCGTCGGCACCGGGCACCCCCTAGCGAGGACCGGTGCCGGTACCGAGCCTGCTCGCGGTCTTCGCCCACCCCGACGACGAGTCCCTGACGGCGGGCGGCACCCTCGCCCGGCACGCGGCGGCGGGCGCCCGCACGGCGGTCGTCACGGCCACCTGGGCGGCGGACACCGTGCGCGCCGCGGAACTGGCCGAAGCGCTCCGCATCCTCGACGCCGGCAAGCCACGTCTGCTGGGATACGCCGACTCCCGCGTCCCGCGGTCGGCCCCGGGCAGACCACGCCTGTGCGACGCCCCGCTCGACGAGGCGGTGGGCGGCCTGGTCGAGCGGATCCGGGAGTTCCGCCCGGAGATCGTCGTCACCCACGACGCCTACGGCGGCCTGACCGGTCACGAGGACCATGTGCACACCCACCGCGTGACCCTGTCGGCGGTCCACGCCGCCGGCCTCGAACGCCTCTACCCGGACGCCGGTGAACCCTGGCAGCCAAGCGCCCTGTACCTGGCCACGCATCCGCACTCCGCCGTCCGTGCGTGGGGCGGACACCTGGCCCCCACGGGCAAGACGATGCGCACGGTCCCGGACGACCGGGTCACGACGACCGTCGACGTGACCCCCTGGCTGGACCGGAAGATCGCCGCCGTGCTGGCACACCGCACGGAGGTGGCACGGGGAGCCGCCCCGGGCCTGATCGCCGCACTGCCGGGGCCCGAGCGGGAGCGGTTGCTCGGCACCGAGTGGTACATCCGCCACGAGCTCGTCGCTCCGGCGCGGGCGGGGACGGACCTCCTGCCGTAGCCGCTGACCCACTCAGGCCGGAGGGAGTTGACCGGCCGAGGTCAGTGCCCCACCGGAAACGGCCACCGAAGACCCGCCAGTGCCCGGGCCCTGGCCTCCACGACCGCCATCCGGGCAGCGCGCTCCGCCCGGTCCGTGTGGGCCTTCTGCCCGGTCACCTGTCCCTCCCACTTCCGGTACAGCAGCCCCACCTCTCCCGAGAACCACCCCCGGCTCACGGCGTTCAGTGCGAGCAGCAGCCCCGTGTCCTCCGACGCGGGCAGCGCCATCCAGCCGCCGAGGGCGAGCAGCAGCTCCCGCCGTACGAACAGCGACGCCGGATGGACCGGTGCGAGGAAGCCGTTCGCCTTCCAGTGCTCGAGCACGGACCCGCGCTCGATCGGCCCCTGCTCAGGGTCGCCCGGAAACCCGACGGTCGACCCGTCGGGCAGGAGGTCCAGCGCCCGCGACGTCGCCCACCCGAGACTGCGGTCGCCCTCCAGCGCCGCCAGATCCCGCGCGAGCGTGCCCGGCGGCAACCGGTCGTCGGCGTCCAGGACCTTCACGTACGCACCCTCGGCATGCGCCAGCGCGACGGTCCGGGCCACTCCGGGGCCCCCGGCCCGGCCCTGCCGGAACGTCACCCGCGCGTCGCCGGGCACGTACGGCCGTACGTCCGCGCCCTCCCCGTCCTCCTGGATCACCCAGTGCCACTCCCAGCCCTCCGGCAGCCCCTGGTCACAGAGGGACGTGTAGGCCTCCGGCAGAAACCGGGCCGACGGGCCGTGCACAGCGGTGACGACGACGATGCGCACTCAAAAACCCCCGCGACCTGCACAGATGCCCGTACTACGGAGCGATCCTAGCCCCGTGGCTCTGTACCACCCCACGGCACCTGCCAGACGTGCCCCGTCAGTCGCCCATGCCGAACCGGGGTTCCTCGATCCGAGTGCGCTTGACCTCGAAGAAGCCCGGAACGGCGGCCAGCGTCAGAAAACCGTCCCACAACTGCCCGGCGGCCTCCCCGGTGGGAGCGGGCGAGACGACCGGGCCGAAGAAACCGACGCGTTCGCCGCCGGGCCCGGCGACAGACACCACCGGGGTACCGATGTCGCCACCCGCCAGGGCGACGGCCCGAGCGTGCGAGGACCGGATCGCCTCGTCGTAGGCGGCGGACCCGGCGACCTCCGCGACCGCCTCCGGCAACCCGGCATCCGCCAGCGCCGCCGCGAGGTTCCCCCAGTCACCGCGCAGGTGGAAGCGGGTGCCCATCGCCGTGAAGAGATCACCGAGCGCCTGCTGACCGAACCGCTCCTCCACCGCCGCGCACACGCGCACCGGCGCCCACATGTACTCCTCCCACTCGCCCTCGGGATGGTCGTCCCGGTGCTCGTTGAGCACCGACAGGCTCATCACCCGCCAGCGGACGGCCACCGGCCGCACTTTGGTGACCTCGACCATCCATCGCGAGCTGATCCACGTGTACGGGCAGACAGGGTCGAACCAGAAGTCGACAGTGCGCTGTTCGGTCATCTCATCGCTCCACGGTCTCGATCGACACACGCGGAAGGGGTGCCACCCCGGAGAGTGGCACCCCTTCTGACCTGCGACATCTATGACCTGCGCGGAGGCGGTGGGATTTGAACCCACGGTGACATCGCTGCCACGACGGTTTTCAAGACCGTTCCCTTAGGCCGCTCGGGCTGCCTGCCTCCTGCCCCGTCCACCAGGGCTGGAGCGAGGACAGCGTACTGGGATCTGGCAAGTCATGGTGCATGCGGTCCACCCTGGGTCCACTGGCAAAGCTTCCGCCCGCCGTGCACCACTCCCGGGGTCTGGGCCGCGGATCTGAAGCCCAGTGCCCTGGATCGGGCGTACACCCGTTCCGGCAAGTAGGTTTCCTGGCGGTGCAGACACGGGTTCAAACCACAGGCGCAAGTGACAGCGTTGCTCAACTCACAGCGGATTCCCCGACGTGCCACCCTTCGCTATGTAGGCGTTCCTTCCAGCCGACGCGCCACTACGCCCATTAAACGCCGCTGCTTGCGAGTAAGAATTTTCCATTTCAACGGAGCTGAATGGCGGTTTGTGGCGTCCAGCCGTACCGTTGAAGTACGGCACACACACGCAAGGTTGGGCGCCTGCGTTGGAGGCAACGCGATGAGTACACGGTTCAACTTGGAGCAAGCCAACATAATTTCCTATCTCATGTCACGCGCTGCACCGCCTCCTCATCTCACATATAAGGCGTTGGACGAGTTCCTATCCGCCTTGGGTCAGATGGAAGAGGGATATTGGATACTTCCGTCGACAGAATTGGGTGACACAATAAGCAACTGGGCTAACAAAATTCGACGGAAAACCTCCGGCCCACAGGACAAGGCGGTAAAAGAAGCCGACCTTCAATGCATCTTCACCCCCACATTTCCCATGCTCGGCGAGCTAGACATTTGCGCATCTCTAGTAGGTACATCAAAAAATAGTGATGCAGCCAAAGATGCGATCAATAAGGCCGTGAGTGGCCACCCTTACCGGATTTTGACCCTCCTTCCTGGACCACCAGAGCCTAACGAAGTAATTCATATGGCAGACCCGGATAACGGGTTTCAATCAGCACTTGACAGGCGAGACTTGTGGCCAGGCGTGGTTATATCAACCCCGACGGGTCGATCAACTTTCCTTCCCCTAGAGGAAGCTAGTACAAGAATCCAACACCTCTGGACAACCCGCGGTTACGGGGACTTCGAAGACCCCGACCGTTGGGAGGAGCGAACAAGCGCCCTTACCGCTCTTACTCAACCGAGCAGTACTGTTGAGCGCAGAGTTAACCGACGATTGCTGCACCTGAGCGACCTACATTTTGGCACAAAAGAAGCAGCCGCAAAGCAAGGATACTTGGCGGCTTGTGTGGCGCGTGAACTAAGAGGTGAAGTCGATCAAATAGTCATCACGGGCGATCTTTTCAACCACCCAATCGAGAGGTATGCGCGACGCTACAAAGCCTTCTCACACAGCCTGCACCTTCTTTCCGGGCGACAACCGATAGAGGTGCCAGGGAACCATGATCAACGCTTTTTCGGCAACGCTCTGTCCATTTTTGGAAGAAGGATGGACATGTTGGCCGACTTTGATCTGCGGCCACGTGTCCAGGTTGATCACGAAGCGCGGATCATCTTCTTCTGTTTCGACTCTAATAGAATTGGCAGCTGGGCCAAAGGCCGCGTAAGCGACGAGCAGCTACTGAGCATGGCCAGGGATTTTCAAGCCATGAACAGGAACGGCAGACTCAAGGGGTACCGTCGCGTTGCTCTCGTCCACCACCACCCATACCCGTACCCATCTCAGGCCGACGAAAGAATCGTTAATCCCTTGGTTTGGAGGGGGCATGAGAAATTTGTCGCCCTTGAGGGAGCAGCGCAATTCCTAGAATGGTGTGCAAGTCGACACATCTCACTCATTCTGCACGGACATAAACATATTCCCAGACTGATAGTGGATGCAGTCGAAATTGATGGGGGCAACGGCGGACGTCAGAGGATTATCACCGCAGGATGCGGAAGCTCGATGGCTATTCATAGTAGACAGATGTCATTCAATGTGATCGACTGGAACCCGGAGCTGAATACCTGGAGCGTCAAGTTCAGGATTGACATGGATGGCCGCGGGTTTCAAACGGCTCGAATGTCGACGCTGCCTCCCGAGCGCATTCCATAGAACGACCTGTCGCGTGCCGTAGAGGCATCCGTCATCACACGCACGCGAGTCCCTGGCAGGCAGAGTGCAGGCCAACCGTCAGGCCATCTCGTCAGGATGACGCGAAAAGGACCGAACCTGCGTCCGGCTCCGCTTCGGTCTGAGATCCTGGAGATCGAGCGAGAGGGGCCGCAGGTATGGAGTGGAAGACCCACGGTGAACGCCAGATCTACACCAACAAGTGGGTGAATCTGTGTCTGGTCGACGTGCAGCAGCCTGACGGGCGCAGATGGGAGTACCACGTCGTTCGTCTCCGGCACTTGGCCGTGGCCGCCGTGGTCAACAGCCGTCAAGAGGTCCTGATGATGTGGCGACACCGCTTCATCACGGACTCGTGGGCCTGGGAGCTGCCCATGGGCCTGGTCGAGGAGGGTGAGACTCCTGAGGAGGCGGCGGCCCGCGAAGTCCTAGAGGAGACGGGTTGGCGCCCTGGCCCCATCAAGCCTCTGGTCTACGGCGAGCCGGCCAACGGCATCACCGACTCACAGCACCATGTCTTCCGCGTAGACGGCGCGACCTATGCCGGGCCGCCCACGGAGAAGAACGAATCCGACCGCATCGAGTGGATTCCCCTCTCGGAGGTGCGGGGCATGATCGACCGCCGCGAGATCGTGAGCAGCGGATCACTGGTGGGACTCCTGTACCTGCTCATGGACGAAACGATCCGCTGACCGGAGGTAGGAGTTCCCGTAGCCGTGCCTCGAAGGCCAGTGCTACGGGCTCCTGCCTGTGCGGAGCCAACTGCCCGTAGAACTCTCTAAGATGGCCAGACACCCGCTCAGAGGCCACGGCCGACGCGGGTTCCAGCGCCTGCGTGGCCGTGTGGCATGCATGGTCAAGCTTGCCTTGGTCCAGCTGCGTTCGTGCCAGCCAAAACGAGTGAAAGGCGCGGCCTCGCTGGTTGGTGTGGCTCTCTCGCCGCAGGGCATCCGCGATCAAGGGCTCGGCGGTCGCTGCTTCCCCGAGTTGGCCGTGGGCAATGCCCGTGTCCACGATGAGCTTCGGCTCATCGAAGTAGGCCACCCATGAAGGGTCGGGATCGCTCGATCCGATCTGCTCGAAATGCCGGTAAGCTTCCCCGATCGCCCGGTGTGTGTCGGTCTGGTTCCTGAGCGTGGCATGGGCGAACGCTTCCCGCATGGACAGCATCGACAGGACACGTGGGGTGGTGCCCAGTGCTGAGCGGGCTTGGTCCTGAGCGGCGGTCACGAGTGCCAGGGAGTCCGCGGGCTTGTCCTGGTAGGTCGCCTGCAGGCTCATACAGGCAAGGACGTTGGCCATGAACTGGCGGTCATCGATCTCCTTCGCCAGTTGCAGAGCTTCGGTGAAGTACGCGCGGGCCTGGTTGTACTGGCGGGCGTCGAAATAGGTCCAGCCGGTGAGGCGTGCCAACTCGGCCGCGATGCCGTACAAGCCGTTCTGAATGGACGGCGGCCGGTTCTCCTTCAAGAGTCCGACGACGTACCGGAGCTGGCCCACGATGGCCGGCCTCAACGCCTCGCCCCCGTGCTGGTCGTCCTGTCGCCAGTAGTCCTCGATGGAGGAGCGGAAGGCTTCAAGCGTCGCCGCGTTCAGGCTCGTTCGAGTGGTCAGTGCCAAGATGCTGTCCACATCGGGACCTGGCAAAGATGCGGGGGCAAGCTGCTCGGCTTCCGATATCTGAGGCGCCTCGCGCTCGTCGACCACCAGGGCCTGGGGCGTCTCCCAGGCTCGGCGGGCAAGCCCGAGCATGTCTCCTGGGATGCGCAAGCCGTCTGAGATTCGCTCGATGACGTCCATGTGCTGCAAGTGGCGTCGGCCTGCGATGACTTCGCCCACGCGGCTCGGCGTCAGGTCACAACGCCGGGCGATCATCGACGGGTAGATCCCCGCCCTGACCTTCACCAGCCGGAAGACTCTGGCGAAGTCCCGGACCCGACACGCATCGATCATCTCGGGATCGGTGAGCAGCCTGGCCGGCAGTTCCTGCGGCCGGTCCGGGTCGGGCATCGGCAAGCTCCCACACTGCGAGGGCTACGCAACGTCGCTGGTTATCTACTTCCCGCGATATTACCCAAGTTGGGTAATCAGCCTGACCTTTTAGCGACGGCCCTCCGATCGCGATGCTCCCTTGCATGGCGAGCAACCAGCAGACCAGACCAGGCATCGGTGAACTGGCGAAGGACACCGCCAAGGGACGTATCGGCATCGTTATGGGTGAGCTCGGCGGTCGAGTGCAGATACGGCCCATCGGCGGCGGCCGGGAGTGGGATGCCATGCCGGACAAGGTGGTGCAGCCGAGTGCTCGGGAGGAACTGAGCGCACGCCTGGCCATCAAGAACGGCAACAGCAGGGACGGCCTGTGATGCGCGCCATCGGCCGATACGCCGGAGTCCTCTTCATCATCATGATCAGCGGGTCGTGCGGCCTGGTGATCGGCATGGCTCTCGCTGTCGGCCAGTAGACCGGCCGCCCCGGGCGGGTGCTCATTCCCTGGTTCCCCCACGCCCGTTCGAGGCGGCTCCCAACCCTGAAAGTGCCACGCTCCACTACCCAAAAGGGAGTACTCGCATGACGGCAACGGCGAACGCCCAGAGGACCGGCCGCGCGGTGGCTGGCGAGGAGCTGTTCCAGAGCCTCGCCCACTTCGTGGTCGTCCACAACGGGCAGTCACCCGAGCGTGCCGAGCAGATCGCGGACCAGGCGCTGGCCTTCGTGGTCACCGCAGCCACCGCGATCGTCCCCATGGTCCCGTCGGACGACGTGGACCTGGGCCTGCACGCGCTCATCCTGCACACGAAGGAGTACGCCGAGGTGTGCGAGCGGTACGCGGGCCGCTTCCTGCACCACAACCCGAAGCCCGGTGGTGGCGCCCGTGATCCGAAGCAGGTCGCCGCTTCGGCACGGGCCATGAAGACTGCGGGCTTCATGGTCTTCGACGACCTGTGGACCGTGGACGGCACGAACCTTGCCCAGTGCGACTCCGACTGCGGCCGCCCGTACGGCCAGGCGTAGCAACACGACAGCAGCGGCGCGGCCGGCCTCGACTCGTGGTCGGCCGCGTTCGCTCGGAAGGAGAACAGACGTTGTCCGGCTCACTCTCTGAACTGCCGATCGTGGTGCTCGACGCCCTCATGCCCACGTCTCAGCGCCTCGTCCTGAACCGCCGGGGCTCCATGGTCTGGGAGGTGCAGGGCCATCGAGGTCACTACGCCGTCAAGGTCGGCTATCCGATCGAGGCTACGGCCGACTGGCCCGCCCAGCCCTGGACCGCCCTCGCGCCCGCACGCGAGGGTGCCGTGCTGCATCGCCTCGGATTCGACGACTTCGCGTACGGAGAATGGGAGCACGGGACGTGGAACTTCCAGCCGTGGCATGAAGGGCCGGACCTGTACCGACTGTGGGAGCCCTGCCGTAGCGAAGACTCGTCCGTCGCACCGCACTCCAGCGTGGCGCTGGGCTGTGTCGAAGCTCTGGCCGAACTGCACGCCAAGGGCTGGGCCCACGGCGACGTACAGCCCGCCCACTTCATCGTCGGGCCGGAGCGGACGCATCTCATCGATCTGGCTCTAGCCCGAGGTGGGCACGTCCCCGAGGGGTACGACTTCCCGTTCCGCGGCTGCCTCGTCCACTACGAAGCACCGGAGATTGCGCGCAGCGTGCTCGCCACAGGGGAAGCCGAGCCTACGCCGGAAGCCGACATCTACGCCCTCGGCGCCTCCCTGCTCATCTCGGCCACCGGTTGGCGGGCCATCGAGTACTCGGACGACGCTCCACGCCCCGTCCAGAGAGAAGCCGTGGCCAACGGCAGACGCCGCCCCGTCAAGGCGCCTGGCGAACTGGGCGAGTTGATCGAGGCGATGCTCAGCCATGCTCCCGAAGACCGGCCGACCATCTACGAGGTGGGTAAGGCCCTGAGCTGCCTTTAGAGCCCGGTTCGCCCGGCGGCGCTCGCATAACCAAGACCAACAACAAGAGACCGGACCACCCCTCAGCCTGGACAGCATTCCGGGTGGTCCGGTCGCGGAAGCCCTGATCAGGACCCCGGTGCCGATGGTAGCCGGGGCAGTTGGCGTGCTCGGATGCGGGTGCGGCCCCTCGGCTTCATGTTGTCCAACGAGGAAGGGCCTTGACCTGAGCCACCGAAAGTCAGCCATGACGGCGGGCGAGCCGAACGAACACCCGCCACGTGTGCTTCGAGCAACCACTCGCCGGCCTCAACCACGCTTCTTCCAAACGTCATGGCCTGGCCCCCGATCTTGCATGAGCGTTGCCGACATGCCATGCGACTCCATCGGCCGTGCGGATGTGAACTGTGTGCGGTCTGGTGGCTCGGTCGAGGTTGACGCGTCCCGGCCTGGTCCTGGTGCTCGGAGTGGGCGCGTTGCTTCCTGGTCTGGTTGTCCGCCCTGGCGGTTGTGCGCGCTGAGCGGCGGGGGGCCGCCGGAGCGGTGGCGGAGACAAGGAGCGGCGGCGGCCCCGGGCCGCCAGCGCGCGCGGCCCGCCGTAGGCGGGCCGCCTTGATCCAGTAAAGAAACTCTGAACAGCTCCGCAGGGCAGGGCGATGGCAGATCAGCAAAAGAGCCGCTCAACGCCGTGGGGACGGTCAGCGGCTGTGAGGAAGCGCGGAAGCGCGATACGCATCGACGGCACGGGCGGCAAGCGGGAGACATGGCCGAGCACATAGCGGACTACGAGATGGGGTTGACCAGCATTCACGTCGAAGACGCGGATCAAGTGGCCGCGCTGATCCAAGAGATGCGGGCAATGGTCGGTCGTCTCAGCATGGAGACCAGAGCACTGCGTGAGGAAGTGGCTCAGCTCAGGGCTGCGACTTCGATTGCTGAGACTTCAGCTCCTCGACCTCACGCCGCAGTTCCTGATGATCAGCGCTGAGGGCACGGAGCTCGTCACGTAGCGCAGTGAGCATTTCAGTGAGGGTGGCCCCGGTGGCTTCGGAGCCGTCGGGGCTTCCCTCCGTCTGTTCTGCCTGAGGGGGCGTCTTGTCCCTGTTGGCGAGATACCAGGCTGGCGGGGTGTAGCCCACCGAGAACTCGCCGGCGGCGCCATGGTCAGCTACGAAGCTGCCTCGCCCGTGGATCGTGTAGATCAAGCCTTCGTCGCGCAGCACGTTGAGTGCGCCCCTCGCGGTCATGTTGGCCACGCCGAAGCGTTCCTGTAGCTCGCGAATGGACGGCATCTGCTCGCCCGGCTTGATCCGTCCCTGCAAGATGTCGCGCCGAAGCTCGTCGGCAGCGTGCTGATACGGCGGCCGACGGTCCTGCTTGCTCTCTGGCGCGGGGCTCATGGCCCAAGAGTAGCGATCTTAGCACCCCTAGCACACCCCACTGACATAGGTGGGCTACGTCAGCTGACACCTAGCTCACCACACACACTTGACAGTGCTAGGTCAGCTATGTTCAATGGTGATCACGCCCCGCCGCCTGGCGGAGCGCAACCGAAAGGAAGCAACTCCCATGGCACGCATCCGTGTTGGCCTGCTCCCCACCTCGTCGTTCATGGTCGGAACCCTGCCGGTGCCGAAGTACGCGGACCAGGAGAAGACGCAGTTCGCCACCGACCGTGAGACAGGCGCGAAGCTCTACACGATCACCCTCTTCTTCATGGAGGAGGGCCGCGCCGAGGCACTGAAGATCACTGTCCCGGAGACCGGTCTTCCTGACGGCCTCAAGCCCGGTCTCCCGGTCATGCCGGTGGAGCTGTTCGCCACCCCGTGGGCGCGAATCTTCAATGGCTCGCTCTCGGACGGCATCGCCTACCGCGCGGACCGGCTGGACCTGGTGGCCCCGGCCGCTGAAGCGGCGTGAGCGGCACGGCTCTCCGGTTCGGCGCTGAGCGCAGCTACCCGTTGCCTCACGCCGGGCCGGATGCCCGGTTCACCGAATCCCTCGTGACCTCGGTGGCGGGCGTGCTCGTCGGCTACGGCTATCCCCGCCTCGACGCCTCGGCCGACCGGGCGGCCCTCGAAGAGGCCCTCGCGGCCTTCCTCTACAACCCTCTGGAGCTCGACATATGAACGGTCCGAACGACCCGACAGAAGGGGTCATCCCTTACGGCTCCCTGGTGGTCGACATGGCACTGGTGGTGCTCGTCGGCTGGGCGGTGTGGTGGGTGGTCCGCTATCTGCGCGCCGACGCCATGACCCGGCAGTCCATCCGGCAAGCGGTTCGGGTGCGTTGGGGCTGGAAGCGGCTCGCGCCGATGCTCAAGCTGGCGGCCACGGACAAGACTCCGACCGCGCTCGCGGCGCTGGCGAACACCGACGGTAAGCCGATCAAGCCTCGCGTCCTCATCCCAACCCTCAAAGTCACGTATGACGCGTACGGCGTGATCGCGCGGGCGAGCTGCCTGCCCGGCGTGGGACTGGAGCAGTTCCAGAAGGCGGCCCCGCATCTGGCCGACGCCTGGAAATGCACGCGGGTCGCGATCACGCAGGACAAGCCCGGGCAGGTCGTCATCCGGGGCGTGCGGCTCGACCCGCTGAAGCTCCCCACTGAACACCAGCCCACGGGTGACGTGCCGGACGAGACGGCCCGGTGGGACTTGGGCTTGGACGAGTACGCACAGCCGGTCTCGGTAGACCTCACGCAGGTGCCCGGAGTGACCGTGGCCGGCCTTCCCGGCTTCGGCAAGACGAGCCTGATCAACCGGCTTCTCTCGGACTGGGCGCCTTCTCCCTGCGTGCAGTTCGCCTGCGCGGACGGCAAGGTGTCCGCCGCACATGAAGGTGACTATGCCGACTGGGTACAGCGCATGTTCGCCTTCGTCGGGGATGACTTGGAAGAGGCCAACAAGCTGTTCAGGGACCTGGTGGAGCTGCGGCGCCTCCGGTCGGCCTGGGCTCGTAAGGCGCTCGGCGTGAAGTCCATGTGGGATGTGGGTCCATCAGAGAACTGGCCGCTGGTCGTGCTGGTCATCGACGAAGCACACACGTACTTCCGCGACCACAAGGGCAGCGACCCGAAGACCAAGAAGCTCGCCGCTCTCGCTGCCGAGAACGCCCGGCTCGTCGAGGACCTGGTCAAGAAGGGCCGCTCGGTGGGGATGCTCGTCATCCTCGCCACCCAGAAGTCCACCGGCGATGCGATCCCGACCTTCATCCGTGACGTGTGCCCCGTGGGCTTGAGCTTCGCGCAGAAGACCGCTGAGGCCGCCGTCGCCGCTCTGGGCGAGGAGATCCGGGAGTGGCCCGACGCCAACCCGATCAACCTCCAGGACCCGACCTATGTCGGCGTCGCCTCGATGAACCACCAGTCGCAGCCCGGCTTCACCCGCATCCGCACTCCGTACGTCTCCGACGCCGACGCCGCCCACATCGCCGACAGCACCGCCCACCTGACCGCCGACCCCTCCGCGCTCCTGGAAGCCTTCCTGGGCCCGCGCATGTGGGACAGGGACGTCGACCTGAAGAAAGCCGACGCCGACGCCGCCTGACCCTCGATCCCCGCCCCGTGACACAGCAGTGAAGGGAGGTGAACTCCTTGACAGAGGACCGGATCACTCAGCGCACCATCACCGCCGTGATGATCGTCATTGCCGTGCTGGCATTCGTCTTCTCCTTCGGCAACGTCTGGTCTCTCGCCCTTCGCTTGGGCGTCCCCTCACCGATCGCACCGCTCATCGCTCCGATGGTGGACCTTTCCGTGGTCGGCCTGCTGGTCGCCCTGCGCTACCTCTCCGTGCGCGGTCTGCCCGCCGAACAGATGACGGCCGCCACCCGGCTGATGCACTTCTCCGGGCTGCTGACGCTGGCCCTCAACGTCGCCGAACCCATCGCCGCCGGACACTACGGCCGGGCAGCCGTGGACGCCGTGGCTCCCCTGCTACTGCTCGGCTGGGGCATGGTCGGGCCGCAACTCCTGCGCGCCTTCCACACCGTCACCCGCCCCACCGACCCTGCCCCCGAAGCGGAAGAGACCGAACCAGAGCCCGAGAAGGCCCTCACCTCGGCCCCCGGTGGCGCACCGCTCGCAGCTCCGGCCCCGCCCGTCGCGCCGGGCCTAGTCCCGCACCCGGCCCAGGTGACTCCGAGTACCGCCCCGCCTGCGCCCAAGGTGCCTGAGCCGCTGCTGACCGAAGCGCGCTCCATCGCCGCGTCCCACCACGCCGAGCACGGAGAAGCGATCACTCCGGCCCAGCTGAAGACGCGACTCGGCATCGGCCTGCCCATGGCCACTGCCCTCCACGCCGCCCTGTAGGGCCGCACTCTCCGCCGGCCTCTCCGGCTCCCCCGCCCCGCCCGCCCCTGGGCTCGCCCCGTCATGCCTGCGGGCAGCAGCCCGAGCGCACTGAATCGCTGCTGCCCGCGGGCCCCACCTTGATGCCAGAAAGGACACCCCGCCACTCATGCGCCGCCCCCTCGACCTGCGGCACGTCGTCAGCCCCGGCCTGCGGGACCTGATCGAGCTGGCCAACACCCACGACTTCAACCGCGTCACCGAACAGGTCCGCGACCTGCGCGGCTGCACAAGCCCCGTCAACCTCCACGGCTGGACGATCACCACCGACTCGGCGACCAAGGAAGTAGTCCGCTCCTACCGCTCCGAAGACGAGCCCTCCGGACGCCTCCTGACCACCTGCGGCAACCGCCGTGCCTCCCGCTGCCCCGCCTGCTCCCGCGTCTACGCCGCCGACACCTACCACCTGATCAAGGCCGGGCTGTCCGGCGGCAAGAACGTCGCCGAAACCGTCCGCGACCACCCCCGCGCCTTCGTCACCCTCACTGCCCCGTCCTTCGGTCCCGTCCACAACCGCAAGACCGACAGCACGGGCAAGACTCGCCCCTGCGGCTGCGGCAGCCACCACACCGAGGACGACCCCGCCTTGGGCACTCCGCTGGATCCGGCCACCTACGACTACACCGGCGCCGTGCTCTGGAACGCCCATGCCGGGCAGCTGTGGGGGCGCTTCACCATCTACCTGCGCCGCGCCCTGGCTGGACACCTCGGCATGACGCAGAAGGCACTGAACTCCGCTCTCCGCGTCTCCTTCGCCAAGGTCGCCGAGTACCAGAAGCGCGGCCTGGTCCACTTCCACGCTGTGATCCGTTTCGACGGACCCGACGGCCACACCACACCACCCCCGTCCTGGGCCACCTTCGACGCCCTCCAGGTCGCGGTGGGCCTGGCGGTCGAGCGGGCCCGGCTCACCGTCGAGTCCGACGCCATCGGCGAGCGCGTGATCAAGTGGGGCGACCGGTTCAAGGTCGACCAGATCTCCGCCTTGGGCGACGGCGAGCTCACCGACGCCAAGGTCGCCGGATACGTCGCCAAGTACGCCACCAAGAACGCCGAAGGCGCTGGCACCGTAGACCGCACCCTCATGTGCCGTCCCTGCCAGGGACGCGGTTACGTACGAGGTCCCGACGGTTTCCGCGACCTGTGCGACGACTGCGAAGGTACCGGGCAGGCCGAACCCATTAAGGCCCTACCGGTGCAACGGCACGTGCGGCAGATGATCCGCACCGCCTGGGACCTCGGGAACCTACCGGAGTTCGCCGAACTCAAGCTCTGGAAGTGGGCCCACATGCTCGGCTTCCGAGGCCACTTCTCCAGCAAGTCCCGCGCCTACTCCACCACCCTCGGCGCACTCCGCGACGTACGCCGTGCTTGGCGCCTCACCCAGGCAGAAGCCGCACGTGCCCGCGCCGGCCTTCCCACCACTGACGAGACCACCCTCGTCACCGCCTCCTCATGGACCTACCTCAGCAGCGGCTACCGCCCTGGCGAGGAACTCCTCGCCGCCCAGGCCCGCCATGACATCGCAGACACAGAACGACGCAAGAGCGAAGGAGACCCCTGGCTGTGACCACCCCGACCAAGGCCGACAAGCAGACGCTGAAGCTTGTGGAAGCGCTGGCTGAGATCGGGGTCTCCCGCGCCGCCTTCTACCGCATGCGCGCTCGGGGCCAGGCGCCCCCGCACTTGAAGCTCCCTAACGGCCAGATCCGCATACGCCGGACCGACCTCGACGCTTGGTTCGACGCCTGCGAGGTGCAGGAGGCGTGTTGACCTACGACGTGCAGATTTGGGGCATCCGCAAGCGGCCCTCCCGTGCGGCGGCCTATCAGCTCCGGTGGCGGGTCGGCCCCCGTCCCTTCTCCAAGAGCTACAAGATCAAGGCTCAGGCCGATGGTCGTCGCTCGGAGCTGTTGACCGCCCTGCGCAACCGCGAGCAGTTCGACACGGAGACCGGTCTGCCAGCCTCGGAGGTGCAGGCGCTCAACTCCACCACCTGGTACGCCCACGCGCGCGCGTACGCCGAGATGAAGTGGCCTGGCGCCTCGGCCAAGCACCGGGCAAGCATCGCTGACACGCTGGCCACCATCACGCCGAAACTGGTCAAGGACAACCGTGGGGCTCCGCCTCCCAAGGTTCTCCGGATCGCGCTCTACTCGTGGGTCTACCGGTTCGTTCTCGGCGAGGACGGGATACTGAGGCCCCGCCTCGACATCGAGGAGCCGCCGACCGACATCGTGGCCGCGCTGGACTGGGTCAGCCGCAAGTCCGTGGACATCGCTGATCTCAATACGCCTTCGGTGGTGCGTACGGCGCTCGACGCCCTGAAACTGAAGCAGGACGGCACAGCCGCTGCCGAGAACACCGTGAACCGCAAGCGGACGGTCTTCAGCAACTGTCTCCGGTACGCGGTCGAGCGGGAGTTGCTGACGACCCTGCCACTCGACAAGGTCGACTGGACCCCGCCCGAGACCGACGACGAGATCGATTTCCGGTTCGTCCCTGGGCCCAAGCTGGCGAAGGCGCTGATCAGCGCTGTCGGTGACCAGGGCCTACGCGGACGACACCTGATGGCCTTCTTCGGCTGCCTCTACTATGCGGCCAACCGCCCTGGTGAGGCGGCCAGTCTGCGTAAGGACGACTTCACGCTTCCCGAGACAGGTTGGGGTGAAGTCCTGCTCTCCACGAGCATGCCGCGAGTCGGCTCCGGATGGACCGACACGGGCGAGTCGTTCGACACGCGCGGTCTGAAGAAGCGGGCCCGTAAGGCTACCCGGCCGGTCCCGATTCCGCCGGTTCTCGTGCGCCTGGTCCGCGAGCACATCAAAGATTTCGGCACCGCCGAGGACGGCCGACTCTTTCGAGCGGCCCAAGGTGGCCACCTCCTATCCAAGGAGTACGGGAAGGTGTGGAAAGCGGCCCGGCTCACAGTGCTGACGGAGTCCGAGGCGGCCTCGCCGCTGGCTGATGTGCCGTACTCCCTGCGGCATGCGGGTGTCTCGCTCTGGCTTGAGTCCGGCGTCTCCGCAGCCGAAGTGGCGAGGCGAGCTGGTCACAGCATTGCAGTGCTGTTCCGCTTCTACGCCAAGGCAATTCACGGAAACCAGCAACGTTCGAACGAGCAAATCGAGCGGGTGCTCGACGCTGCCGACGAGAGGTAGGCCAAGACCTCTCCGACTACAAGGGCTGCCACCTCTGACTTTCTGGCGAGGTGGCGCTCTCATGGTCTGCGACGGCTTTCGGCGACCCCAGGTGCGGCTCAGCCAGGCGCATCGGCGGTCCTGTGCTCACACGTGAACTACCTTCGCTGACCCTCGTGCGGAAGGGTCACCACCGCGACAGCCGCCGCATGGGCTGCCCCGCCGACCGGGTGCTCCATGACCAAGGAGACGGTCAAGATTCCGACGAGCATCAGCGGTAATCAGCCTTGATTGACGGCTTCTGAAACCCTTCGTGGCATCTCGCAGTTGCGTGCGTGGGCAGCATGGCAGCCGTCGGCTACTGCACCCCTGGGTCCCTTGGCCTCGAAGTTCTCGTCGGGGCGATGGGGCTCCGTAACTACCGTTCGGTTGGCAACGCCCTCACCAGAGTGCTGCACAGGATCGAAGGCGACACGAAGCTGTCGCGGCTTTCGTCGTCGAGCAGGCGGCGCACTTCAAGAGCTCAGGGGATCCCTGCCGGAAGCAGACCAGGCCGGCGTCGCCGACTCCGGCAGCTAGTACGAAAACTCGCTGGCGGCGCGAAAAGGGGGCTGGCGAACAAGGGCGTCAAATTCGCCAATCGGACCTGTGTCGCGTGCACCGAGCCTCCTTCCCCTGACCCCGCACCTATCCGTGAGCCGTTGCGTGCGCTCTATCCATACGTAACAGGCGCCATGCCTCTTTGCGGATTACCGAGCCCCCATTGGCGGCTCTCACCACGCACCTGAAGTCGCAATCTTGGGTCGACTGACGACACTCCCGCCCCCACAGGCTGGGGACGGGAATACCCGCTGGTCAAGCCCGCTATCTCGTGCGGGGTGGCCAGGTACCCACATGGCCGTCTCGCGGGCCACCCACCGCGGGAAGCCAAACTATCCCCAGGCGTATGGAGGTTGCATGCACCCTGTGGACAACCAGATTCGGCTCGGGTCGAGAGCGTGCCACTATCAGCAAGTCGAGCGACTGAAATGACCTTCTTGGCAGTGCGGTGACGATGAGCATGTTTCACGTGAAACAAGCGCGCGGACGCAACTTGCCTCTATGAAAACGGAGCTGTGCCTCTCATTTGTCAGGTGCGTGCCGTAGAAACGACCTGCCAGACAAGACGTACGGCCCCAGCTGACCCGCTTCGTGTCAGTGCCGTGCCACAGAATGTTTCTCGGTGGCCTTTGGTGCCGCCGCCAACACGGCGGCGGCCCCCTGTTGCGAGCAGGAGGCCACCGACTTCGACAGCAAGAACCGACGACCTGAGGAGGTCACGATTCCCACCGTGAACGAGCCTACGGGCTCCCACCGACAAGACAAGCCTGACGATCACCTTGAGGGGCCCCCTCTCGGCGAGAAGCCGCAGCCCAGGCGTATGAGCCTCGCCCGGATCCGGGCGCGTCGGCTGCTGGACACCGCGAGCGACGAACTCGTGCGCCTCGTCATGCAAGCGTCCGCGACCGGCGTGTATCTGTGGTTTGTCCACTGGCTCGAGCGACGCTGAACCGGGCCGCCTGGGAGTGCCCCCAGGTACTCCCAGGCGGCCCGCCGTGTACCGGCATCGCCTGGTCAGACCGCGTCCTGCCGGAGATCGACGTCATCGCACAAGACGTCGAGTCCCTCGTCGAGATCCTCAACGTCAAGGGCGACTACGAGGAGGACGACTTCATGAACAGGAAGCCGGCAGACATGGGCGTCGCCGAGTTCGGCAAGCGAATCAAGTACGTCGACCGCCAGGACGAGAACGGACACCTCACCCAAGCACACAGGTGCGAGATAGGAGTCGCGTGCGTCCTCGTCACCTCCGACTAGGCGCGCGACAACCTCACGTTCCAGAAGGAGACGGGAGGACCACCGCTGGCTTCGAGGGCCAGACCATGAAGGTGGCTCACCCCCACGTCAGCTACCACCAGGACAACGAATATCCGCCGTGCCGAGGAGATCCCGGCGGCGAGTCCATCTGGCGACCGGGCCTCCATGGACGTGCCGAAGTTCTACGCCCTGAAGTACTTGCAGGAGAACAACGAGGAGCGCGTCGGTACATGGCCGCGAATACGCAGGTCACCAGACCTGTCCGAGATCAGCGGCGAAGCAACGGAGTGGTTCATGGGCAACATGTTCTGCACCGTCCCTGTAGCCGACGTAAACGGGCAGACCACCGCCCTGGCTCGTATTTACGCAGGTCAGTGCACCAATGCCAATAGACGCGCCATGTACGAGCGACTCCAGCCGGTCAGCGCCACCACCACGTAGGTCGGGGCGCTGAGCTCTCCGCCGTTGTCAGCACGACCCCACACAATGGTCCCCGGTGGCCTTTGGTGCCGCCGCCAACACGGCGGCGGCCCCCTGTTGCGAGCAGGAGGCCACCGACTTCGACAGCAAGAACCGACGACCTGAGGAGGTCACGATTCCCACCGTGAACGAGCCTACGGGCTCCCACCGACAAGACAAGCCTGACGATCACCTTGAGGGGCCCCCTCTCGGCGAGAAGCCGCAGCCCAGGCGTATGAGCCTCGCCCGGATCCGGGCGCGTCGGCTGCTGGACACCGCGAGCGACGAACTCGTGCGCCTCGTCATGCAAGCGTCCGCGACCGGCGTGTATCTGTGGTTTGTCCACTGGCTCGAGCGACGCTGAACCGGGCCGCCTGGGAGTGCCCCCAGGTACTCCCAGGCGGCCCGCCCTGCCAAGGAAGCTAAAGATGGGGTACATCGCCGACGACGACGCCGACAATGTTCTTGCGAAGTTCAGGTCGGATGACTCGCGTCGCGTTGTCGGGGAGGGCGGGCCACCAGACGATGCCCAAGCCGCCTGGCCTGCCATTTCTTCCCGCGGTGGTTCCCTCAGTGGTCCACGCCTGGTCCACACGCACTGATCGATTCTGGGACAGAGGCGAATCAAGGTGAGACAGACCCCATGCAGAAGGGGTGCTCCTCAGCGAGAGGCACCCCTTCTGACCTGCAACATCTATGACCTGCGCGGAGGCGGTGGGATTTGAACCCACGGTGACATCGCTGCCACGACGGTTTTCAAGACCGTTCCCTTCGGCCGCTCGGGCACGCCTCCCCGCGCCGGCCGTGATCGGCGGCGCGGGGACAAGGGTAACGGGTCCGTGCGGGCAGGTGCGGGTCAGTTGTCGCCGACGCGGGAGCCCAGGGTGAGGTCGACGGTGTGCTCCTTGCCGCCGCGCTCGTAGGTGATCGTGACCTTGTCGCCGGGCTTGTGGGTCCAGATCTCGCCGATCAGGGTGGGGCCGGAGTCGATCACCCGGTCGTCGAGCTTGGTGATGACGTCGCCGGGCTTGAGGCCGGCCTTGGCGGCCGGGCCGCCCGGCTCGACCGGTGTCGTGCCCTGGTCGGTGATCTGCGCGCCGGAGGAGCTGTCGTCCAGGGAGACGGACGCGCCGATCTTCGCGTACACCGGCTTGCCGGTCTTGATCAGCTCCTGGGCGACGTACTCGGCCTGGTTGATCGGGATGGCGAAGCCCAGGCCGATGGAGCCGGACTGGCCGGTGCCGAAGCCGCCGTTGCCGGTGGACTGGATGGCGGAGTTGATGCCGATGACGTTGCCCTGCGCGTCCAGCAGCGGTCCGCCGGAGTTGCCCGGGTTGATCGAGGCGTCGGTCTGGAGGGCGCTCATGTACGACGCCTGGCTGCCGGTGCCGTCGCTGGAGGCGACCGGGCGGTTCTTGGCGCTGATGATGCCCGTGGTCACCGTGTCGGACAGGCCGAAGGGGGCACCGATCGCGATGGTCGCGTCACCGACGGCCACCTTGTCCGAGTCGCCGAGGGTGAGCGGCTTCAGGTCGTCCGGGGCGTTCTTGAGCTTGATGACCGCCACGTCGTAGCCCTGCGCGTGCCCGACCACCTCGGCGTCGTACTTCTTGCCGCTCGGGAACGTCGCGGTGAGCTTGCCGCCGTCCACCGCGCCGGCCACGACGTGGTTGTTGGTGACGATGTGGCCCTGCTTGTCGAAGACGAAGCCCGTGCCGGTGCCGCCCTCGCCGCTGTTGCTCTCGGCCTCGATCGTGACCGTGCTCGGCAGCGCCTTGGCGGCCGTGCCCGCGACCGTGCCCGGGTCGCGCTTGACATCGCCGCCGCTGGTGGAGGCGGAGACCGTCGTCGAGCCGGTGTTCTCGTCGTTGTTCTTCGCCAGCGTGTAGCCGAGACCGCCGCCCAGGCCGCCCGCCGCCAGCGCGGCCACCAGGATCGCGGCGACCAGACCACCGCGGCCACGGCCGGACTTCGGCGCCGGCTGCTGGTACGAGGACCCCCAGCCGCCGGAACCCGAACCACCGTCACCGTACGACGGGGAGGCCGGCGGCGGGGGCGGCGGCCAGGAGGGGTCGGGGGCTGAGGAGGAGACGCCGTGCTGCGCGGCGTCGCCGGAAGCGCCCTGGCCGTGGGCGGACTGCCCCGGGGCGTCCTGTCCGTACGGTCCCGGTCCCTGAGGTGCGTGCCCCTGGGGCGCCTGTCCCTGCGGCGGCTGTCCCTGGGGGGCCGGAGCAGCGGGAGCGTCCACCGGCACGGGGGGTGCGGACGGGGCGGGGGGTACCGCGGTGCCCTCGTTCTCGGTGCTCACAGCTTCTCTCCTCGATCCACGGCTGTCTTCTGGGTCGCACTCGGTCACGCTCTTTCACGCCGGCGACGGTCCTGCGCGATACAGCTGTGCTTGTCCCTTTGTATGCCGTCAGCTTTTCCCACTGGCCGTCAGAGCACCATAAGCGGTGGCTGTGGGTCCGGGGCCATTCTTTATATAGGTCATTACTGACGAAAAGGATGCAATTCCAGTGCCTCCGTCCGGACCTGCCCATCCGTCGAGTCCGTCCGACCGGACGCGTACCCGCGCACGGTGGCACCATGACGCGGTGACCCACGCACGGCAGCATGTGATTCAAGTCGTCGCCCACCGCGGTGCCTCCGAGGACGCCCCGGAACACACCCTGGCCGCGTACACCAAGGCGATCGAGGACGGCGCGGACGCCCTCGAGTGCGATGTGCGCCTCACGGCCGACGGCCACCTGGTGTGCGTCCACGACCGCCGGATCAACCGTACGTCCAACGGCCGCGGCGCGGTCTCCGCCCTGGAGCTCGCCGACCTCGCCGCCCTGGACTTCGGCTCCTGGAAGACGGGCGAGGCCTACAAGGGGCGTGACGAGGACCCCGACTGGGAGCACCGCCCGGAGGACCGCGAGGCGACGTCCGTCCTCACCCTGGAGCGGCTGCTCGGACTCGTCTCCGACGCCGGACGCCGGGTGGAACTGGCCATCGAGACCAAACACCCCACGCGCTGGGCGGGGCAGGTCGAGGAGCGGCTGCTGGTCCTGCTGAAGCGGTTCGGTCTCGACGCCCCGGCCACCGCCGAGGAGTCCCAGGTGCGCGTCATGAGCTTCTCGGCCCGCTCGCTGCACCGCGTGCGTGCCGCCTCGCCGACACTGCCGACGGTCCACCTGGCGCAGTTCGTCTCGCCCCGGCTGCGCGACGGACGCCTGCCCCCGGGCGTGCGGATCGCGGGCCCGTCCATCCGGATCGCGCGCAACCACCCCCTCTACGTGGAGCGCCTGAAGCAAGCCGGCCACCAGGTGCACGTGTGGACCGTCAACGAGCCCGAGGACGTGGATCTCTGCGTCGGCCTCGGTGTCGACGCCATCATCACCAACCGCCCGCGCGCGGTGCTCGACCAGCTCGGCCGCTGAAGGTACCGAGCCGGCGCCAACCACATGAATCACACCAGACTCATGCACCCCTCTTGACCTCGCCGGTCGACGGGCGGGATCCTCGCGTCTCGGCCACACCGACGAAATCCAGCCACATGATTACAGGGAGTGCTCCGGCGCGTTCGATCCGTATTCGATCGTGGTGAATGCGTCACAGGACGTGGATTGGCCGGTTTCCGGTACAGGCCAATGGGGCATCCACACCGTGGCGTGGGGCGAAGGAGGTCTCGGGGGTGGCGTTGGTGGTGGCACAGGACGTGCCCACGTCGTCGAGCATGGCCGTACCCCATGGCCCTGCGGGCGTGGGGGAAGCGAGACACCGGATGCGCGCGCAGTTGCGCAGAGGTGGCGTAGCGGAATCGGTCATCGACGACGCCGTACTTGTCCTTTCCGAACTTCTGAGCAACGCGTGCAAACACGGCAGGCCCCTGGGCGACGCGCTCTCCGGCGACGGTGATGTCCGTGCCGCGTGGCGCGTGGACCCGTCCGGCCGGCTCATCGTCGAGGTCACGGACGGCGGCGGCCCGACCCGCCCCGCCCCGGCGACCCCGTCGGTCACGGCGCACGGCGGCCGCGGGCTGAACATCATCACCGCGCTGGCCGACGACTGGGGTGTCCGGGACGACATCCGCGGCGAGGTCACCGTGTGGGTCGTCGTCCACGCCGACGTGTACGACCCGGACGCCGGCCACCGCCGCGACGACTTCGCGACACGCGTCACCGCTCCGGCGGTGTCCCAGATACCCGGGCTGGACTTCGCGGACGCCTTCGAGGACATGGACTGACCCGGCGCCGGGCCACCCCGCTCTCCACGGGCCGTGTTGTTAACGGAGAACGACGTCGTCCATTGATGTTGTCCACGGGAACGTCGTTGTCCACAGGACCCGTGTTGTCCACAGGTTCCCGTCGCCCGGGGCGCGAACGGCTAGGCTCGCGACCGTACGAGACGAGCCGTAACCGGGAGACCCATCGATGGCCAAGAAGCGACCCCAGACGAAGGCCAAGCGCCCGCAGATCACGGACGGAGAGATCCCGGTCGTCGGCGCTCGTGAGCCGTGCCCCTGCGGCAGCGGCCGACGCTACAAGGCCTGTCACGGCCGGGCCGCGGCCCACGCCGCGACCGAGCTGGTGCACCGCCCCTTCGAGGGCCTGCCCGGCGAGTGCGACTGGGTGGCCCTGCGCGAGCTGGTCCCGGCGGCCACGGTCGGGCTGACGCTCAAGGACGGCCTCCCCGAAGGCGTCCCGGCGGTCACGCTGGCCACGGTCCTGCCCATGGCCTGGCCCGCCCTGCGCCGCGACGACGGCTCGGTCATGCTCGGCCTCCAGAACGACACCTCGTCGGGCGACATCAGCCGCGACCTCGCCGACATCCTCCAGCGCGCCCTGGAAGCCGAGCCCGGCACACCGGTACAGGGCCGCCGCGCCCCGGCCGACGGTCCGCGGCTCCAGGATCTGCTCGACCCGAAGGGTGCCTTCGAGCCAGAGGTGCACAGCGGATTCGAGTTCTGGGTGCCGGACCCGGAGAACGCCACGCCCGAGGTCACCGCCTCCCTGGAGCGGGCCAACGCCGCGGCCATCCCGACCGTCAAGCTCCAGGGCGTGGACGCCGCCTACTGGTGCGAGACACCCGAGAAGAACCATTTGCGGTGGGTCATGCCCCACCCCGAGGAGCAGCTTCTGGACGCTCTCGCGCGGCTGCACGCCGCGGGCCGGTCGAGCCTGGGCGAGGGCACCCGCCTGGTCGGCTCCTTCCGCGCTCACGGACTCACCGTGCCGGTCTGGGACCTGCCGAGCGGTGTCACGGCCGAGGACGTGGAGAAGCCGGCGGCGGAGTTCGCCGAGCGCCTCGCCGCCGCCTTGACCACGGACGCGCCGCTCACGGCGGACGAGCGCCGCGCGCGGGGCGGCCTCACCAACCGGCAGGTCACGCTCAGCTGACGGCCCCGTCGCAGGGACCGGCGGGCTGCTCGATCGGCCGGCCGGTCCCTCCCTTCTCCGGACAGGTGAACTCCCTTCACAACTCCCGGCCGGGACAAGCCAGTCGGTGACTGGAAAGGGCGAGATCGAATTTGCGAACCGCCGATCTCTTGTTACCGTTCCTGTAGCCCGGTTGCTGGTGCATCCCCCGTCGCCAGCAACCGGGTCTTTCTCTGCTCGCGACCGTTCACTGAACGCAGTGGTGCGTCAACTGCCCGCTTGCGTAGGCGAGTTGCTCCCGGAGCGCAGCAGCAGCGGCCCCTGGCCGGCCCGCCGGCCGAACTCCGCGACCGCCGTGTACGCCGCCAGGTCCCCGCGCGCGGGTTCGCGGGGCGTCTCACATGTCCCCGGCTCGTCCTCGGCCCCCACCGCACAGGTGATGCGCACGGTCCGTTCCCCGGGCCCCATGAGGCTCAGTACGGCGTCCAGCGCCTTGCCGGTCGCATTCCGGTAGTAGGTCCGCGCCCAGACGTCCGCCGCCTGCGTCACGACACAGGTCTGGGCCTCGATGCCGTCGGGGGAGGAGAGTTCGGGACCGCAGCGCGCGGCGGTCGACAGGCCCGGGCCGAGCGCGGGGAGACCGGTCGCGGCGGAAGACGCCTGACCGTCCGCGGACGGCCGGGAGGGACGTGCGCCGCCCTGTCCGGAACCGGACACGGAACCGCCGCGTACGCCGGCACGGTCCGCCGAGCCCCCGGAGTGTGTCGTGTCCCCCGCATCCGGGGAACCCGCGGACGGCACCGCCAGCGGCAGTGCGACCGCGCACGCCGCCACGACGCCTGCGAGGGCGAGCAGCCGGACCTTTCGGGGGTCCCGGGGGCGGCCCCGGGAATGACGAGGCATGGCCCCGGAACATAACGCGCCGGGGCGGAACCCGGGCTCGGCGCGCCCTACGGCCCTACAACTCGGGCGCGCTCACACCCGTACGAGTGAGGGCCTCGACCACGGCGTCCACCACGGCCTCCACATCGGGCACCCACGGCGACGCCGAGCCGGGCAGCGGCGCCCGCTCCCAGCGGATCTCGCCCTGGCCCGTCTCGGACGGCGGCAGCGCCAGGTAGCCGCCCTCGCCGTGGAAGCGGAGGGAGCCGGGTACGAAGTCCTTGGCGTAGAGCAATTCGCCGAGCTGCTCCATGGAGTAGGGCTTCACGAGGATCGCCCAGCGGGCGGGGGAGGCGACGACCGGGCCGAGCCGCATGCCCATGCTGTCGAGCGCGCCGAGGGCGCGGGCCGCCGGCAGGGCGGGCAGGGAGACGGCGCAGGGCGCCTTGCCGCCGGTGGCCAGGACGATCGGAGCCGTGGGCCGGTTGCCCCACCACCAGCGCACCATGCGCCCGTCCGTGGTGGCCGCGAGCAGGCCGGGGTCGAAGGGGTGCGCGCCGGGAACCGTGCACTCGGGGTCCGGGCAGCCGCAGCGGTTCCGCCCCTCGGGGTCCGCCGCCACGCCCGGGAGTACGGGCCACTGCCATTCCGTCGCGTAGGTCAGGGCCGCGCCGATCAGCTCAGGCCTCCCGTCGCTGCGCTTGGACAGGAGCCTGCGTCGCCTTCCGAGGATCTCGCGCATGAGCGCTCGTTCCTTTCCGTTGCACGCCGGCAACACCGTGGTCCACATCACATCATGTGTCGATCACTTCACTGTGCGTACCTGTTGGCGCATCACACCCCTGCCGTGCGCAAGGGGAACCCCTATGGGTCGAGCATTGACTGCCTCCGCGGCCGTCCCGCCCATACTGCGTCTATCAAAAGCACGGGCGTGGCGTAGGGGTGGCGAAGTATGGCGTTTGCCGTCGCGCGTATTTCTCTCCGCCTCCGCCACGGGAGGATGGGGCACGGTCGTCGGTGACTAAGACGCCCGGGTCCGTCACCAGGTTCCGGGTAGTTCGCAACCACCCCTGGCCTTCACCGAGTACGTACCCATCGCGACCGTTGTGACGCTCCGTCGAGCAAGCCCAGTCGACCGCAATAAGCCGTCCCTTGCGGCAGTTTTAAGCCAACTTCGCATTTACGCAAGAGGAAGGAGACTTGTTCCCTCAGACCTCACAGACACCAGTAATCCCGGCAGGACAATGCTGGACATCTCCTCACGAGTGCGTGTACATGTGGAGACACTGCTAGCGGCGCAGAATGACATGGGGGTTTGCGATGCTTTTGAGCAGTACGCGCTGGTCGGAAAGCCGGACGCCATGAACGCCCCGCACCCTCCGAAAGTGGCTGGAATCGATTCAACGGTTCCGGCACCCGCACACACTGTCACGCCCGTCGCGTCGGGTACCTCCCCGTCTGCCCCGGCAAACCCACCGGCCCCACCGGGCGCGGTACTCCAGGACCGTCTCGCCGGCTGGGTCTCCGACCTCACCACCCTCCACGAACTGACCGAACGCCTGAACCGCACCTCCGCGCTCGACGACGCGCTCCAGGAACTGCTGCGGGCCGGCGCCGCCCTGGTGGGCGCCCGCCGCGGACTCGTGGTTCTGGAACCCGGCGACGGCCTGGGCCCGGACACCACCGTCGGCCTGGGCCTGGCCCGCGCCGACCTCGGCCACATCGAGACCGTGCCCCGCAGCGCCCTGTCCTACGGACGGTTCCTCGACGGACCGCCCGGTGGCGAGGACGGCATCGCCGAGCCCGACCTGTTCGCCGAGGAAGGGCTCGATCCCCGCCACCGCGAGGTCGCGGCCCGCCTCGGCTACGCCGCCAGCTACGCCCTCCCCCTGACCACCGAGTCCGCCGGCCGTCTCGGGGCCGTCGTGTGGCTCTACGACGAACCCGCCGAACCGAACGAACGGCAGCGCCACCTCGTCGGCCTGTACGCCCGGTACGCCGCCGAACACCTCGCCCGGCTGCTCGAACTGGAGCGCACGCGCGCGTCCATGGCGACCATGTCGGACGAGCTGCTGCCCGCGCGGCTGCCGCGGGTGGCCGGTGTCCAGCTCGCCGCCCGGCACCGCACCGGCCCGCGCGGCGGCGGCGACTGGTACGACGCGCTGCCGCTGCCCGACGCCGCCCTCGGCCTCGCGGTCGGGTCCGTCACGGGTGCGGGGCCCAGCGCGGTCGCCGCGATGGGGCGGCTGCGGGCGTCCCTGCGCGCGTACGCCGTGATGGAGGGGGAGGACCCGGTCGCCGTCCTGTCCGACCTGGAGCTGCTGCTGCGGCTGACCGAACCGGCCCGCTCGGCCACCGCGCTGTTCGGCTACTGCGAACCGGCCGCCCGCAAGATCACGCTGGCCGGGGCCGGGCACAGCCCGCCGCTGCTGATCGGACAGCACCGCACCGAGTTCGTGGAGACGTCGGTCTCCGCCCCGCTGGGCATGCTCGCCTGCTGGGAGGCGCCGAGCGTGGAGATCCTCGCCGAGCCGGGGGAGACGGTTCTGCTGTACACCGACGGGCTGCTGCACCGCACCGGTGAGACCACCGACCGCGCCTTCGCCCGGCTGCACGCGGCGGCGGCCGGAGCGCCCCGGGCGCTGCGGCGGGACCCCGGCGCCATCGCCGACCACGTCCTGCGGAGCCTGCTGCCAAACGGCCTGGACGCGACCGACGGTGCGGAGGACATCGTCCTGCTGGCGGCGCGGTTCGAGTAACGCTCCTCGTCATAGCCCTGAGGCCGCTTCCGCGCCGCCGTACAGTGGAGGGCGGTCCAGCGCCGTATCGAGGAGGATGACCGCCGTGGCAGAAGAGCCTTCGGACACCCCGGAGACTGCCGAAGAAGAGCCGATCAAGCAGCGGAAGAACGGACTGTACCCGGGCGTGTCCGACGAGCTTGCCGAGAACATGAAGAGCGGCTGGGCGGACACCGAGCTGCGTGACCTCCGGCCCGTCCCCCAGGCCGCCGAGACCGCCGCCCGCCGGGCCGCGCTGTCCGCGCGCTTCCCGGGCGAGCGGCTGGTGATCCCCGCGGGCAACCTGAAGACCCGCTCGAACGACACCGAGTACGCCTTCCGCGCCTCCGTCGAGTACGCCTACCTCACCGGCAATCAGACCGAGGACGGCGTCCTGGTCCTGGAGCCCAAGGGCGAGGGCCACGAGGCGACGATCTACCTCCTGCCGCGTTCGGACCGGGAGAACGGCGAGTTCTGGCTGGACGGCCAGGGCGAGCTGTGGGTCGGCCGCCGCCACTCCCTCACCGAGGCGGAGAAGCTGTACGGCATCCCCGCCTCCGACGTGCGCGAGCTGGCCGGGGCGCTGCGTGAGGCCACCGGCCCGGTGCGGGTGGTGCGCGGGTACGACGCCGGCATCGAGGCCGCGCTGACCGACAAGGTCACCGCCGAGCGCGACGAGGAGCTGCGGGTCTTCCTCTCCGAGGCACGGCTGGTCAAGGACGAGTTCGAGATCGGCGAGCTCCAGAAGGCCGTCGATTCGACGGTGCGCGGCTTCGAGGACGTGGTGAAGGTCCTCGACAAGGCCGAGGCGACCTCCGAGCGGTACATCGAGGGCACGTTCTTCCTCCGCGCGCGGGTGGAGGGCAACGACGTCGGATACGGCACGATCGCCGCGGCCGGACCGCACGCCTGCACGCTGCACTGGGTGCGCAACGACGGGCCCGTGCGGTCGGGCGACCTGCTGCTGCTCGACGCGGGTGTGGAGACGCACACGTACTACACCGCCGACGTCACGCGGACGCTGCCGATCAACGGCCGGTTCAGCGAGGTCCAGCGGAAGATCTACGACGCCGTGTACGAGGCCCAGGAGGCCGGTATCGCCGCGGTGCAGCCCGGGGCGAAGTACCGGGACTTCCACGACGCCGCGCAGCGGGTGCTGGCCGAGAAGCTGGTCGAGTGGGGGCTGGTCGAGGGTCCGGTGGAGCGGGTGCTGGAGCTGGGGCTTCAGCGGCGGTGGACGTTGCACGGGACCGGGCACATGCTCGGGATGGACGTGCACGACTGCGCCGCCGCGCGGACCGAGACGTATGTCGACGGTGTGCTGGAGCCGGGGATGTGCCTGACCGTCGAGCCGGGGCTGTACTTCCAGGCCGATGACCTGACGGTGCCGGAGGAGTACCGGGGCATCGGTGTGCGGATCGAGGACGACATCCTCGTGACGGAGGACGGCAACAGGAATCTGAGTGCGGCGTTGCCCCGGCGTTCGGACGAGGTCGAAGCGTGGATGGCCTCGGTCAAGGGCTGAGGTCGGGCGCGGGTGCGCGGGGGCTGGTCGCGCAGTTCCCCGCGCCCCTGTAGGGCGCGAAAAAACCGCAGGTCAACGGTAGTTGGCGTGTGAGATCATGGCCGACCTTGCCGGTCCGACTCGGGGAACAGGCGCGATCACCATGAAGAACGTCCAGACGGCGCTGACCATGCAGGACGCCATCCTCACCCTGCAGAAGTACTGGAGCGACAACGGCTGCATGATCACGCAGCCGTTGAACACCGAGGTCGGAGCGGGCACGGCCAACCCCGCCACGGCGCTGCGGGTGCTCGGCCCCGAGCCGTGGAGCGTCGCCTACGTGGAGCCGAGCGTGCGGCCGGACGACTCCCGCTACGGCGAGAACCCCAACCGGCTCCAGACCCACACCCAGTTCCAGGTCATCCTCAAGCCCGACCCGGGCAACCCGCAGGAGCTGTACCTGGGCAGCCTGAAGGCGCTCGGTGTCGACCTGGGCGCGCACGACGTGCGGTTCGTCGAGGACAACTGGGCCTCGCCCGCGCTCGGCGCCTGGGGGCTGGGCTGGGAGGTCTGGCTGGACGGCATGGAGATCACCCAGTTCACCTACTTCCAGCAGGTCGGCGGTGTCGCCCTGGACCCGGTGTCGGTGGAGATCACGTACGGCCTGGAACGCATCCTGATGAACCTCCAGGGCGTGGACCACTTCAAGGACATCGTCTACGCGCCGGGCATCACGTACGGCGAGGTGTTCGGGCAGAACGAGTACGAGATGAGCCGCTACTACCTCGACGACGCCGACCTCGACACCAACCACCGGCTCTTCGAGGCGTACGCGGCCGAGGCCCGGCGCCTGCTCGACCTGGAGCTGCCGGTCCCGGCGTACACGTACGTGCTCAAGTGCAGCCACACCTTCAACGTGCTCGACGCGCGCGGCGCGATCAGCACCACCGAGCGGGCCAAGGCGTTCGCGCTGATGCGCGGCCTGACGCACGAGTCCGCCAAGCTGTGGGAGCGGCGGCGAGCCGCGTTGGAGCATCCGCTCGGGGTGGCGGACGCTCCGGCCCCGGCCCAGCGGGCCGCGCTGCCCAAGGTGCCCGGCGTCGAGACGCTGCTGTTCGAGATCGGCGTGGAGGAACTGCCGTACGCCGACGTCCCCGCCACCACCGAGGCGGTGCGCGAGTCGGTCACCGCCAAGCTGGCCGCGACCCGGCTCGGGCACGGCGCGATCAACGTGCTGGCCACGCCCCGCCGGATCGTGATCACGGTCGACGGTGTGCAGCCGCGTGAGCGGGACACCATGCGGACGGTGCGCGGCCCCAAGGTCGCCGCCGCCTTCAAGGACGGCGCCCCGACGCCTGCCCTGCTGGGCTTCGCCCGCAGTCAGGGGGCCGAGCCGACCGATGTGCGGATCGTCAACGTCAAGGGTGTCGAGTACGTGGCCGTCACCCGGCACGAGGAGGGCCGTCAGGCCGTCGAGGTGCTCAGCGATCTGCTGGCCGAGGTCGTGTCCGGGCTGCGCGCCGGGCGCAACATGCGGTGGAGCGACCCGGGTCTGTCGTTCTCACGGCCCGTGCGCTGGCTGCTCGCGCTGCTGGGCCGTACTCCCCTGCCCGTGGTGGTCTCCTCGCTCGCCGCGAGCGACACGACACGCGTGCAGCGCCAAGCCCCTTACCCGGAGGTGCGGGTGACCTCCGCCGAGGGCTACCCGCACTTCCTGCACATGCACGGCATCCTGCTCGACCGGGACGCCCGGCGCGGCGCGGTGGTCCGCGGTGCCCTGGAGGCGGCGGCCGAGGTGGGCGGACGGATCGACGTGGCGGGCCAGGCCGATCTGATCGACGAGATCACCGACATCCTGGAGTTCCCGTACGCCGTGCGGGGGTCGTTCGACGAGCGCTATCTGGAACTGCCCGCGAGCGTCCTGACCACCGTGATGCGCAAGCACCAGCGATATCTGCCGGTGCTGGACGGCGAGCGGCTGATGCCGCACTTCGTCACCTTCGCCAACGCCCTGTGCGACGACGACGTGGTGCGGGCGGGCAACGAGGCGGTGCTGCGGGCCCGTTACGAGGACGCCGCGTTCTTCTGGCGGGCGGATCTGAAGGTGGCGCCGGCGGAGTTCCGGCGCCGGCTGGACAAGCTGACCTTCGAGGACCGGCTCGGTACGGTCGCCGACCGCGCCGACCGCATCGCCTCCCTCGCCCTCGACCTGGCCGGACGCGCCGGGCTGCCCGAGGAGGCCATGGCCGTCGTCCGGCGCGCGGGTGCGCTGGCGAAGTTCGACCTGGCGTCGCAGATGGTGATCGAGTTCTCCGGACTGGCCGGGGTGATGGCCGAGGAGTACGCCCGCCGGGCCGGCGAGTCCGCCGAGGTCGCCCGGGCGCTGGCGGAGATGGAGCTGCCGCGCTCCGCCGGCGGTGCCCTGCCGGCCCGGGACGCGGGTGCGGTGCTGTCGCTCGCCGACCGGTTCGACCTGGTGACGGGCATGTTCGTGATCGGGGCCGCGCCGACCGGGAGTTCCGATCCGTACGGGGTGCGCCGGGCCGCGATCGGGCTGCTCAACGTGCTGCGGAGCCTGCCCGCCGTGGCCGGGGTGCGGGTGAGCGAAGGGTTGCGCGCGGCGGCCGTGCGGTACGCCGCGCAGGGCGTCGAGGTGCCCGCCGAGCGGGTCGCCGAGGCCGCCGAGCTGGTCACCCGGCGCTACGAGCAGCAGCTCACGGACGCCGGGCACGAGCATCGGCTCGTCCAGGCCGTCCTGGTGTGGGCCGACCGGCCCTCCCACGGCGACCGCACCCTGGCCACGCTGGAGCGGCACATCGGCACGGAGGCGTTCGAGGAACTCGCTGCCGCGTTCCAGCGGGTGATGCGCATCCTTCCCGAGGGCGGCGTCGAGGCGGCGGATCCGTCCCTGCTGACGGCGTCCGCCGAGCTGCGTCTCGCCGAGAGCGCCGACGCCGTACGCCAGGCCCTGCACGGTCGCGAGGACGACCTCGGCGCGCTGATCGAGGTCTCCGCCCCGCTGGTCGAAGCGATCAGCGCCTTCTTCGACGAGGTGCTGGTGATGGACCCCGACCCGGCGGTCCGCGCGGCCCGGCTGGCGCTGCTCAGTCAGGTGGCGGGGTTGGCGCGTACGACGCTGGACTGGGGCGCGCTGTAGGGGGCGGATGTTTCACGTGAAACACCACCCTGGCCGATCGGGCGTCGGCAGAGGTCAGACCGCCATCAGGGGCGCTACGTCCTTGCGCCACTTGAGGACCTTGTCGAAGCTCACCACTGCCCCGCCCCGGCCCGGCTTGTTGCCGATGTGGACATGGTCGGCGAGCTGCTCGATGAGGCACAGCCCTCTGCCGTTCTCCGCGTCGGAGTGTGCGGGCCTGATCGGCGGGCGGGAGCGGCCGGCGGACGCCGCGGGGAACCCCGGGCCCGCGTCGGCGACCTCGATCCGGCACTTCTCACCGTCGAGGTACGCCGTGACCCGGTACGCCTCAGAACCGGGGCCGCCGCACGCGGTGTCCCCGCCGTGCTCCACGGCGTTCGCGCAGGCCTCACTGAGGGCGACGGAAAGGTCGTAGGAGATATCGGGATCGACGCCCGCGGTCTCCATCGTGCCGATCAGAAGGCGCCTGGCGAGCGGCACGCTCGCAGCTTCGCGCCGCAGATGGAGTGACCACCAGATGCTCATGCTCCAGCCTCCTGGCCGCGGCTCGACATACCGTTACGTATTGCCCTGTGTCTCCGCTTGTAAGCGTGAAGTTGACGTGATGCCGCCCATACGGCGGATGCGCCCTAGCCCTGATCGGTGTATGTAGGGGGGCAGGCGGGGCCAGAGAGTGACGTTCCCGGTCGTACGGCATCTTGCGGACCTGCCGCACGAGGCCTGGGTGGCCAGTGCGATGATGACCCCGCCATGACTGCCCCCCACGCGTGCGCGACGCGCTCCGGACTCACGCTCCGGATCCTGCGGGCCGCGGTGTTCGCCGCGGTCTGTGTCGTGCTGGCCGGGGCAGGTCACGCGCTCGCCTCGTGTGACGGCATTCCGCTGTGGACGCTGGGCGCCGGGTTCCTCGGAGTGGCCGCGGTGGCGGCACCTTTGGCCGGGCGTGTGCGCTCGCTGCCCGGGATCACGGCACTGCTCGCGGCCGGTCAGACGCTGTTGCACACGCTGTTCGGACTCGGTCAGCACGGTACGGCCGCCGCCACGTCGTCGGTGCCGGCAGGCGCGAGCGACGCCGCGCTGGTCCAGCAGGCCGCGCGGCTCGTGTGCGGCACGACGGCGGCGGCGATCAGCCCGGCTCAGGCCCAGAAGATCCTCACCGACGCCCGGATCCAGCCCCCCACGGGGGCACACACGCATCTCCCGGCTGACGCCGGGGCATCGGCCTCGCTGTGGCCGTCCCTGCCGATGCTGCTCGGTCACGTCCTCGCTGCGATCGCCGCCGGCTGGCTGCTGCGCCACGGCGACCTGGCTCTGCTGCGGCTCACCGAACTGTCGGCGCAGGGAGTCACGGAAGGGGCGCTCGTGCGTTCCCTGCGGGTCGCGCTCGCGCTGGTTCGCGCCCTGCGCGCCGGGCTGCCGGGAGCGCCGGGGGCATGTCCGCGCCCCGTGCGCGCCGTGCGGCCCGCGCCTGCGAAGCCGCACATGACCGCACTTCAGCACACGGTGATCCGGCGCGGCCCGCCGGCCGCCACGGCTCGCGCATCCGCACTCGCCCTCGCCGCCTGACGCGACGGACCACCACTCCGCTTTTCGTACGATTCGGATGATTCGGACGACTTGGAGGAGGGCCGCCGTCGTGCGGCACGCGCGCGTGCGCGTATCCCTCTTCCACGACCCGACTCACAGCGGAGTTCTGCTTCCATGAAGGCTTCCCGTATCGCCGCGGCCGGTGCCGCCGCCGGCGTCACCGTTCTCGCCCTGTCCGCCCCCGCCTTCGCGCACGTCAGCGTGCAGCCCGAGGGTGCCGCCGCCAAGGGCGGTTACGCGGTCGTCGACTTCAAGGTCCCCAACGAGCGGGACGACGCCTCGACCACCAAGCTCGAGATCAACTTCCCCACCGATCACCCGCTGGCCTCGGTGATGCCGGAGCCGATGCCCGGCTGGAAGATCGACGTCACCAAGTCCAAGCTGGACAAGCCGCTGGAGATGCACGGCGAGAAGATCTCCGAGGCCGTCACCAAGGTCACCTGGACCGCCGACGGCAAGGGCATCGAGCCCGGCTACTTCGAGAAGTTCCCGCTCTCGATCGGCCAACTGCCCGAGGACGCCGACCAGCTGGTCTTCAAGGCCCTCCAGACGTACTCCAACAAGGAGGTCGTCCGCTGGATCGAGGTGCCGCAGAAGGGCCAGGAGGAGCCCGACAACCCGGCCCCCGTGCTGGAGCTGTCCGCCGCCGAGGACGGGCACCACGCCTCCTCGGGCGACACCGCCTCCGACGCCGGGTCGGCCGAGAAGGCCTCCGCCGAAACCGCCGCCGACACCGCCTCCTCCGGCAGCACCGACACCACCGCCCGCGTCCTGGGCGTCGTCGGCATCGTGGTCGGCGCGGCGGGCGTCGCCTACGGCGTGCTGGCCGGGCGTCGGCGCACCACCGCCTGAGGTTGCTTCCGTTGCACGGCGCGCGCCGGACTCCCGCCCTCGGGCGGCGGGACCCCCGGTGCGCGCCGGATCACCGACATCTGGGACATTTTTCTATGCGCACCAAGACCTTCGCCGCGGCCGCCCTGCTCGCCGCGGCCTCCCTGACCCTCACCGCCTGCGGCAGCGGCAACGACAGCGACAAGCCCGTCGCCGTCGTGTCGGAGCAGGCCGGTACCGAGAAGGCCGCCACCATCCTCGACAAGCCGTTCGAGAAGCCGGACCTTGTCCTCACCGACACGCAGGGCAAGAAGTACGACCTCCGCAAGGAGACCGAGGGCAAGCCCACGCTCATCTACTTCGGCTACACCCACTGCCCCGACGTCTGCCCGTCGACGATGAGCAACATCGCCGTGGCCAAGAAGCAGCTGCCCAAGGCCGAGCAGGACGAGCTGCGCGTCGTGTTCGTCACCACCGACCCGAACCGCGACAAGCCCGCGGAGCTCGGCAAGTGGCTCAAGGGCATCGACCCGCAGTTCATCGGCCTCACCGGCGACTTCCCGACCATCCAGGCCGGCGCCCGCACCCTCGGCATCTCCATCGACGCGCCGCGCAAGGACAAGAACGGCAAGATCATCTCCGAGCACGGCACCCAGGTCATCGCCTTCTCCCCGAAGACCGACGGCGGCTACGTGCTCTACGGCGAGGACGCCACCGTCGACGACTACACCAAGGACCTCCCCGAGATCGCCAAGGGGGAGAACCCGTGAGGCGGCGACTCGGCCCGGCGGCCCTCGTCATAGCCGGAGCACTGGCCCTGGCGGGCTGCGGCGGCTCCGACTCGGAATCCGGGGACTCCGGTTCCGGGAGCGGCAAGGCGGAGCTCTCCGTGGGCTCCGCGTACATGCCGCAGCCCGTCTCCGACGAGATGGCGGCCGGTTTCCTCACCGTCACCAACAAGGGCGGTGCCGCCGACGAACTGACCTCGGTCACCAGCGACGTCGCGGGGCAGGTCACCGTGCACGAGACCGTCGGCTCGGCCATGCAGGAGGTCAAGAGCCTGAAGGTCCCCGCCCACGGCGAACTCGTGCTGAAGAGCGGCGGCAACCACCTGATGTTCGAGCAGCTGAAGCGCAAGCCGAAGGAAGGCCAGACGGTCTCCGTCGAGCTGCACTTCGCCCACTCCGGCCCGGTCGAGGTCGAGATGCCGGTGAAGCCGGCGACCTACCGCCCCAACACCGGACACTGAGGGAGGGACCCCTGTGACGCAGACCATCGCCCCCCGCGTCCGGACCGTGGTGCTGCTGCTCCTGGCCGCGGCCTGCGCACTCCTCGCCGGCGCCGCTCCGGCGTCCGCGCACGCCGCGGTGACCGGCAGCGACCCCGCACAGGGGGCGGTGGTCGACAAGGCCCCGGCCCGGATCTCGCTCACCTTCTCCGAGCAGGTCGCGATGTCCGGCGACTCGCTGCGCGTGCTCGACCCCGAGGGCAAGCGCGTCGACGCGGGCGAGCCGTCCAGCGTCAGCGGCACGACGTACGCCGTGCGGCTCCATTCCGGCCTGCCCGACGGCACCTACACGGTCGCCTACCAGGTGGTGTCCGCGGACAGCCACCCCGTCGCCGGTGCCTACACCTTCTCCATCGGCGCCCCGTCCAAGACATCCGTGACGGTCTCCGATCAGGCGACCGACGACGGCGTGGTCGGCTGGCTGTACGGCTTCGGACGGTACGTCTCCTACGCCGGGTTCATCGTGATGGCCGGCGGCGCCGCCTTCGTCCTCGCCTGCTGGCCGCGCGGCTCCGGAGTGCGGCCCGTGCAGCGGTTCGTCGTCTCCGGGTGGCTCACGCTCACCGCCGCGACCCTCGCCCTGCTGCTCCTGCGCGGCTCCTTCACCGGCTCCGGGAAGGTCGCCGACATCTTCGACCTGTCCCTGCTCGGGCAGGTGCTCCAGACCAAGACCGGCGCGGCCCTGGTGTCCCGGCTGCTGCTGCTCGCCGCGGCGGCGCTGTTCATCGCCGTGCTGTTCGGTGCGTACGACAAGCGCGAGGACCCCCAGGAGAAGCGGGACCTGACCTTCGGGCTCGCGATCGGCGGCGTCGTCGTGGCGGCCGGGCTCGCCGCGAGCTGGGCGATGTCCGAGCACGCCTCGGTCGGACTCCAGGCGGGCATCGCCATGCCGGTCGACGTCGTCCATCTGCTCGCCGTCGCCGCGTGGCTCGGCGGGCTGGGCGCGCTGCTGGTCGCCCTGTACCGGGCACCCGCCGACGCGCCCGTCGACGCGTCGGCCGTACGCCGCTTCTCCCGCGTCGCCTTCGGCAGCGTCCTCGCGCTGATCGCCACCGGGACGTACCAGTCCTGGCGCCAGCTCGGCTCCTGGTCGGCCTTCACCGACACCCGCTACGGACAGCTGCTCCTCGCCAAGATCGCCCTCGTGGCCGTTCTGGTCGGCGTCGCGTGGATCTCACGCCGGTGGACGGGGCGGCTGGCGGAGACGGTGCCGGCCTCCGCCGAGCGGGAGAAGGCACGGGTCGGAGCAGGGGCTGAGGCCTCCGCTGACGCGGAGCCCGAGGTGACCGGTGATGACCGGACCGACACGGACGCCGAGGCCGACGCCGACGCCGGCGAGCAGCCCGCTTCCGGACCCGTCGGCACTGACGCCGGCGAGCAGCCCGACTCCGGAGCCGCCGACACCGAGCGGGCCGCACAGCTCGCCCGGCAGCGGGCCGCCCGGGACGCCGCCCTTCAGAAGCGGCTGCGGGACGCCGACCCGAACCGCTTCGGCCTGCGCCGCTCCGTGCTCGCCGAGGCCGGTGTCGCGGTCGTCCTGCTCGCCGTCACCACCGTCCTCACGCAGACCGAGCCGGGACGCACGGAACAGGACGCCAGGGCCGCCACCTCGTCCTCCGCGTCCACATCGCCCGACACGGGCGCCTCCGGGGCTCTGACCCTGAACATGCCCTTCGACACCGGCGGCGAGAACGGCAAGGGCATCGTCACCGTCGACCTCGACCCCGCACGCGTGGGCGGCAACGAGATGCACGTCTATGTCGAGCGACCCGACGGCCAGGCCTTCGACATCCCCGAGATCAAGGTCGACTTCACCCTGAAAGCCAAGGACATCGGGCCGCTGCCCGTCGTCCCGGACCACATCGCAACCGGACACTGGTCGGCGAACGGAGTGCAGATCCCCATGGCCGGCGACTGGAAGGTCGACGTGACCGTGCGGACCTCCGACATCGACGAGGTGACCGTCTCCAAGAACGCGCAGATCGGCTGAACCACCATGGCTGACCAGTCCATTCCGGAAGCCCGCACTCACCGCACCGCCGCGGTGGAGACCGAGGCGGGCCCGGCCGACGAGGGCATCTCACGGCGACGTCTGCTCGGCACCGCCGGTGCCACCGGGCTCGTACTCGGCACGGCAGGCGCGGCCCTCGGCTACGCCGCCGCCCCCACCGAGGCCGCCGCCCCCCTCACCTCGCTCGGCGCCGACCGGGCGATGTTTCACGGGAAACATCAGCCCGGCATCACCGACGGCCTCCAGGCCCGCGGCCACCTCGTCGCCTTCGACCTGGCGGCGGGCGCCGGCCGCAAGGAAGCCGCCGCCCTGCTGCGCCGCTGGTCGGAGACGGCCCGGCGGCTGATGGCGGGCGATCCGAGCGCCCATGACGACACCGACGTGGCACGCGACGCCGGCCCCTCGTCACTGACGATCACCTTCGGCTTCGGCCACAGCTTCTTCGGCAGGACCGGCCTGGAGAAGCAGCGCCCGACCGCCCTGGACCCGCTGCCCGAGTTCTCCTCCGACCACCTCGACAAGAAGCGCAGCAACGGCGACCTGTGGGTGCAGATCGGCGCCAACGACGCCCTCGTGGCCTTCCACGCCCTGCGCGCGATCCAGAAGGACGCGGGCTCGGCGGCCCGGGTCCGCTGGCAGATGAACGGCTTCAACCGCTCGCCGGGCGCCACCGCCCACCCCATGACGGCCCGAAACCTGATGGGCCAGATCGACGGCACCCGCAATCCGAAGCCGAGCGAGGCCGACTTCGACCAGCGGATCTTCGTACCGGAGAAGGGCGAACCGGCCTGGATGGCGAACGGCTCCTACGCCGTCGTACGCCGGATCCGCATGCTCCTCGACGACTGGGAGAAGCTCTCCGTCAAGGCACAGGAGGACGTGATCGGCCGCCGCAAGTCCGACGGGGCGGCGCTGTCCGGCGGCACCGAGACGACCGCGATGGACCTGGAGAAGACGGACGCCAAGGGCAACCTCGTCGTCCCGATCAACGCCCACGCCCGGATCACGCGGCCCGACCAGAACGGCGGCGCCGCGATGCTCCGCCGCCCGTTCTCCTTCCACGACGGCATCGACCCCGACGGCGTCCCCGACGCGGGCCTGCTCTTCATCTGCTGGCAGGCCGATCCGCTGCGCGGCTTCGTGCCGGTGCAGCGCAAGCTGGACCGCGGCGATGCCCTGTCCCCGTTCATACGGCACGAGTCGAGCGGCCTGTTCGCGGTGCCCGGTGGGGCCGCCGAGGGCGAGTATGTGGGACAGGAATTGCTGGAGGGGTGAGAATCGGTCTCTGAGTGGGTTGTCGGGGATAGCGCTTCCGCGAGCCCATTAGGGTGAGGTCATGCCAGCGAGCTATGCGTATCTCGGTCCCGAGGGCACCTTCACCGAAGTCGCCCTGCGCACGCTTCCCGAGGCCGCCACCCGGGAGCTCATCCCCTACGTGTCCGTCCAGTCCGCGCTCGACGCGGTACGAACCGGGGAGGCCGAGGCCGCGTTCGTGCCGATCGAGAACTCCGTCGAGGGCGGCATCACCACCACCCTCGACGAGCTGGTCGCCGGCGCGCCGCTGATGATCTACCGCGAGGTGCTGCTGTCGATCACCTTCGCGCTGCTGGTCCGCCCGGGCACGAAGCTGTCCGACATCAAGACGGTCTCCGCCCATCCGGCCGCCCAGCCGCAGGTGCGCAACTGGCTGAAGAAGCACCTCCCGGACGCCCACTGGGAGTCGGCCGCCTCGAACGCGGACGCCGCCCGGCTGGTCCAGGAGGGCCAGTACGACGCCGCCTTCGCCGGCGAGTTCGCGGCCGCCCGCTACGGCCTCGAAGCCCTGGAGACCGGGATCCACGACGCGGAGAACGCCCAGACACGGTTCGTGCTGGTCGGCCGGCCCGCCCGGCCCGCCGCGCCGACCGGCGCGGACAAGACCTCCGTCGTGCTGTGGCAGCGCGACGACCACCCCGGCGGCCTGCGCGACCTGCTGGGCGAGTTCGCCACCCGCGGCATCAACCTGATGCTGCTCCAGTCCCGGCCCACCGGAGCGGGCATCGGCAACTACTGCTTCTGCGTCGACGCGGAGGGCCATATCTCCGACCGCCGGGTGGCCGAGGCCCTGATGGGCCTCAAGCGGATCTGCCTCCAGGTGCGCTACCTCGGTTCCTACCCGCGCGCGGACATGCAGCCCGGGGATGTCCGGCCGCCGCGGCCGGGTACGTCGGACGACGAGTTCGTGGCGGCGGCGGACTGGGTGGCGCGGTGCCAGGACGGCCGGTTCTAGAACCGGTTCCCGGCGGGCTTCAGGCCGGTCGTACCTGGTGATTGTCGTTATCCACAGAAGTTATCCACAGGTCCGCTTCTCGACCTGGGGACAAGTCGACAACGAAGCGTGGGTCAGTCGACAAATCGCCCTACAGGTCCCTGATGCGTCCATCGGCGGGCAGGTCACCCTTCGTCCACCGTTTTCCCTTGCGTAACTCTTTGGAGTGACCCATTTCCACTCGAAAGTGAGGGTGGAGCAGGTTTGTATCGGGAATTCTTTGGTGCGGACGGGCCTTTCGGAGTGATCAATTCCGAAGTCCACAGATCTTCCACACAGCCTGTGGATAACTCTTCGGCGAGTGTGAACCCCTGTGGACAACCGGGCCCCAAGTCCCGCTCCCCGCAAGGGATTCGAGTCAATGCAGTGCCCTGCGGATGCCTCGTTCCGGGGAGAGGTGGTCGATTTATTGACACTCGGCGCAATTACCCCATAACGGTACGTAAGCCGCAGCCGGAATAGTGAGTCGTGGGCGGTCATCCCGCACCGGTAGCCTTGACCGCGTGATTGACCTTCGCCTGCTCCGTGAGGACCCCGACCGTGTGCGCGCGTCGCAGCGCGCCCGTGGAGAGGACGTCGCGCTCGTCGACTCCCTCCTGTCTGCCGACGAGCGGCGCAGGTCGTCCGGCGTCCGCTTCGATGAGCTGCGCGCCGAGCAGAAGGCGCTCGGCAAGCTCATCCCCAAGGCCTCCGGAGACGAGAAGGCCGAGCTGCTGAAGAAGGCGGGCCAGCTCGCCGCCGACGTCAAGGCCGCCGACGCGGAGCGCGACGCCGCAGCCTCCGAGACCCAGGAGCTGCTCCAGAAGCTCGGCAACCTCGTCCACCCGGACGTGCCCGTGGGCGGCGAGGAGGACTTCGTCACCCTGGAGACGCACGGCACCATCCGCGACTTCACCGCCGAGGGCTTCGAGCCCAGGGACCACCTGGAGCTCGGCCAGATCCTCGGCGCGATCGACGTCGAGCGCGGCGCCAAGGTCTCCGGCTCGCGCTTCTACTTCCTGACGGGCGTGGGCGCCCTGCTGGAGCTCGCCCTGGTGAACGCGGCGATGGCCCAGGCCACCGCGGCCGGCTTCACTCCGATGCTGACCCCGGCCCTGGTCCGCCCCCAGTCCATGGCGGGCACCGGCTTCCTCGGCCAGGCCGCCCAGGACGTCTACCACCTCGCCGACGACGACCTCTACCTGGTCGGCACGTCCGAGGTGCCGCTCGCGGCGTACCACATGGACGAGATCCTCGACGCCGAGAAGCTGCCGCTGCGCTACGCGGGCTTCTCGCCCTGCTTCCGCCGCGAGGCCGGCTCGCACGGCAAGGACACCCGGGGCATCTTCCGGGTGCACCAGTTCGACAAGGTCGAGATGTTCTCCTACGTCGCCCCGGAGGACTCGCAGGCCGAGCACCAGCGGCTGCTGGAGTGGGAGAAGCAGTGGCTGACCTCGCTGGAGCTGCCGTACCGCGTGATCGACGTGGCGAGCGCCGACCTGGGCGCCTCGGCGTCCCGCAAGTTCGACTGCGAGGCGTGGATCCCGACCCAGGGCAAGTACCGCGAGCTGACCTCGACCTCGGACTGCACCGAGTTCCAGTCCCGCCGCCTGTCGATCCGCGTCCGTGAGGGCAAGCAGGTCCGTCCGCTGGCCACGCTCAACGGCACGCTGTGCGCCGTGCCGCGCACGATCGTGGCGATCCTGGAGAACCACCAGCAGGCCGACGGCTCGGTGCGGGTGCCCGAGGTGCTGCGTCCGTACCTGGGCGGCCGGGAGGTCCTGGAGCCGGTGGCCAAGTGACCACCGGTTTCCCGTACCAGCTGATCGCCACCGATCTCGACGGGACGCTGCTGCGTTCCGACGAGTCGGTGTCGGCGCGCACTCGTGACGCGCTCGCCGCGGCCACCGCGGCGGGCGCCGCGCACATCGTCGTCACCGGCCGCGCGGTCCCGTGGACCCGGCACATCCTCGACGACCTCGGCTACCAGGGGCTGGCCGTCTGCGGTCAGGGCGCGCAGGTGTACGACGCCGGCGCCCACCGGCTGCTGACGTCGGTGACGCTGGACCGGCAGCTGGCCGGGGTGGCGCTGGCCAAGATCGAGGCGGAGGTCGGCCCGCTGTACCTGGCGGCGAGCCGCGACGGCCTGGACGGCGAGGTGCTGGTGGGTCCCGGCTACGCGGCCCACGGCAACCTGCCCGCTACCCCGTTCACGGACGCGTCGGACCTGTGGACCGCGCCCCTGAACAAGCTGTACATCCAGCACCCGACGCTCTCGGACGACGAGCTGTGCGAGGCGGCCACGCGCACCGCCGGCGGTTTCGTCACCGTCGTCATGGCGGGCGAGGGCATCGTCGAACTGCTGCCCCTGGGCCTGTCCAAGGCGACCGGCCTGTCCCTGGCGGCGCGCCGGCTCAAGGTGAAGGCGGCCGACACGATCGCCTTCGGCGACATGCCCAACGACATACCGATGTTCGCCTGGTCCTCCTACGGTGTCGCGATGGCGGACGCCCATGAGGAACTGAAGGCGGTCGCCGACGAGGTGACGTCCTCGAACGAGGAGGACGGTATCGCGGTGGTGCTGGAGCGGTTGCTGGGCTGAGCCTTCGTGTCGCGTGTGCGGCGGAGGATGCACGGATCGAACGTGCGCGGGCTTTCCAGCCCGACCATGACTCGCTTTTCATCGAACACAGCGCAAGCCAGTGCCTTACCACTCGGCCAATCCTCCGGGTGGGCGGCCTCACGCGACGTGCGATTCGCGTGCTCGAAGCGGCCGCCCCGGGCAGCTCCCCGTGCGGGGCGGGCTCTACGGAGGGGTAGCGATTACTCCGGAACCCGCCGCGGGCTGCCCTGACGGGAGCTGGACGTACTGCCGTGCATGGACATCGTCCGGCTCCTCTCCCAGAACGTGAAGCCGGACTCCTCGTCCGGCAGGAACACGACCACTCTGCCTGCCGGGCGAAAAGGACGCCACCGATTAAACCGGCGGTCGGACGGGGCCGGTCAGCGCTTGCGCCACCTGCGCCGCCGGGCCTTGCTGAAGAACCAGCCAGCGGGCGGCTCGTCGGAGCGCCAGGGCTGTGGCTCCGGTTCGTCGCGCCGCCAGCGGGCGGCGAGCATCCGGGCGCGGGCGGACGGCTCGGAGGTCTCGGCGGAGCGTATGAAGTCGTCGTCCAGGACGAGGTCGTCCCAGGCGTCGTCCCCGGACCCGGATCCCGACTGCCCGTGGTCGTCGTACTGAGCCCTCTCGCCCGCCATCCCCGCCCCTCCGAGCCGTCCGACTTCCGTGCGATATCCCTACATACCGTTCGCCCAGTGTGCCCTGACGGGGGTGAGGCCCCCGTCAAGGCCGGGGCACGTCACTCCTCGCCGGCGAGTGTCAGCGAACGCAGCTTCTGACCGGCGTACCAGGTGGCCAGCACCGTGACGGCCACGAGCAGGACCGTCGCCGTGGTGAGGCCGACGTCCGAGGTCACCATGTCGGCGCCGGACACCTTCTGGGCCACGGCCAGCGCCCACTGCTGGACGCTCAGCGTGCGCGCGCCCTGCACCAGGGAGCCGAACAGGGCCTCCCAGACCAGCGCGTAGACGAGCCCGAACACCACCGCGTGCCGGGAGACCGTGCCGAGCAGCAGGAACAGGGCCGCGTACGCGATGGACCCGACCAGCGCCGCCACCGTGTAGGCCACGGCGATCTGCTGGCCGTTGCCGTTCAGGATGAAGCCCGCGATGAGCGTCGGCACCGCGGAGAACACCATCGTCACGGCGATGGCGACGATCAGCTTGGTGAAGATGATGGTCGGCCGCTTGATCGGCTTGGACAGCAGGTACACCACCGAGCCGTCGTCGATCTCCGGTCCGATCGCGCCGGTCCCGGCGATGACGCCGATGATCGGCACCATCGTGGCGAGGGCGAGGCCGCCGAGCAGGTCCGCCGCCGTCTGGTCGTCCGCCCCGGCGAGGAAGCGCACCACCACCGAGATGGCGATGAGCAGCAGCGGCAGGGCGCCGAGGATGAGGGCCCGGCGTCGGCCGAGCAGGGCCCGGTAGGTGAGCCGGGCGACTGTGGGGTCGTACATCAGGGCCTCCTACGCCGCGACGAGGTACGAGAAGACGGACTCGAGGGACTCGTCGGACGGCGAGACCGTGAGCAGCCGGATGCCGTGGTCCCTGGCCACCCGCGGCAGCAGAGCCGTGAAGCGGCCGAAGTCGACGGCCTGGATGCGCAGCGCGCCCTCGGCGAGGTCGACCTCGATGCCGGACGTCGACGGATCCGCGATCAGCGCGGCCGCGAGGGCGCGGTCGTCGCTGGAACGCACCAGGTAGCGGTGCGGCCGGTCGGTCATCAGGCGTCGGATCTTGCGGAAGTCACCGCTGGCGGCGTGCCGGCCGGCGACGACGACCTCGATGTGCCAGGCGAGCTGCTCGACCTCTTCGAGGATGTGGGACGAGAACAGCACCGTGCGGCCCTCGTCGCCCATGCGCCGCAGCAGGTCCATGAGCTGCATGCGCTGGCGCGGGTCCATGCCGTTGAAGGGCTCGTCCAGCAGGAGCAGGGACGGGTCGTGGACCAGGGCGGAGGCCATCTTCACGCGCTGGCGCATGCCCTTGGAGTACGTCTGGATCTTGCGGTCCTGCGCGTACTCCATCTCGACCGTGGCGAGCGCCTTCTGGGCCGCCTTGGCGCCCAGGCCGTGCAGCTCGGCGTTGGCGACGACGAACTCCTTGCCGGTGAGGAAGTCGTACATCGCCTCCCGCTCGGGGACGACGCCGATGTGCTTGTAGATCTGCTCGTTGCGCCACACCGGCTGGCCGTCGAGGGTGACCGTGCCGGTGGAGGGGGCCAGGAAGCCGCCCATCATGTTGATGAGGGTGGACTTTCCGGCGCCGTTGGGGCCGAGCAGGCCGGTGACGCCGGGGCCGACGGTCATGGTGATGTCGTTGACGGCGACCACGTTGCCGAACCAGCGGGAGACGTGGTCGATGGAGAGCGTGGTCACAGTCCCACCTTCTTGTAGCGGCGCATCAGGATGCCGTAGCTCGCCGCGATCAGGCCCAGGACGACGAGGACGTAGACGACGCCCTCGGCGTTGCTCGGGCCCACCCCGCTCGGGGATGCCGAGGTCGCGCCCAGGAACGCGGACTGCACGCCGTCGATGAGCGTGATCGGCGAGAACAGCCCGATCCACGGCACGGCGTCGCTGCTGCCCTGTGCGTCGGCGATGGCCTGGAGGGTGGAGACCGCGCCGTAGGTGATGGTCATCACGGCGATCACGGCCGCGATGCCGAAGCCGCGGCGCGGAGTGAAGGACGCGATGACCAGGCCGATGCCGGCGAACAACAGTGAGAGCAGTGCCACGGAAACCAGTCCTTGTGCGAATCCCTTGGTCTGGTCGGCGAAGTCGAGCTTGGCCAGCAGCGCGCCCACGTAGAGCACCAGCAGGGGACCGGCGGTGAGGATGAACAGCGCCGAGGCCAGCGCCGCGAACTTGGCGCGGACGTAGTCGGCGGTCTCGATCGGCCGGGAGAAGTACAGCGGCACGGTCTTGAAGCGCAGGTCGCGCGAGACGGACTGGGGCGCCTGCGAGGCGACGTACAGGCTGATGACCGCCTGCATGACGATCGCGTAGCGCGTGTAGTCCAGCGGCAGGGCGTTGGCCTTGGTGGCGACCGCGACGGCGACCATGATGGCCGCGGGCACGCACATCACCACGAACAGCAGCATGGGCAGCACCTTGGACTTGACCGAGCGGCCGAGGCCGTAGGAGCCGCGCAGGGACTGCGAGTACAGGGAGCGGCGGGCGTAGGCGCGGCCCAGCCGGGGGCCGTCGTAGCTGCGGTAGCCGATGTTGTGGATGCGGGTCTGGTCACCCGGCGCCGGGGCGGATGTCCCCGTGGAGTGCTCAACCGCCATGGCCGACCGCCTCCTTCCGCTGCTCGTGCTGGTCGCTGGTCGTGAAGACCTCGGAGATGTGGTGCCTGCGCTGCTCCATGCGCACCAGGCCGAGTCCGAGGTCCGCGATCACGTCCCGGACCAGGTCGTACGTCTCCTCGCCCTGGGCGGTGAGCAGCAGGATGTGGCCGGCGCCCGGCAGGCCGCTGCCGTCCTCGACGCTCACCCCGTGGGCGTGCAGCGCCTCGCGCACCGCGCGGGTGCCGTCCGGGTGCTCGTCGGTGTCGGTGACCTCGATCGCGAGGGTCGTCGTGGTCTGGGTGAAGTCGGTGGTGGAGCTGGAGCGCAGGAGCTTGCCGCCGTCGACGACGACGACGTGGTCGCAGGTGCGCTCCAGTTCACCCAGCAGGTGCGAGGTGACCAGGACCGAGATGCCGAAGTCGGTGTGGATCCGGCGGATCAGGCCGAGCATCTCGTCGCGGCCGACCGGGTCGAGGCCGTTGGTCGGCTCGTCGAGGAAGACCAGCTGCGGGTCGTGGACGAGGGCCTGGGCGAGCTTGACGCGCTGCTTCATGCCGGTCGAGTAGCCGCCGATGGGGCGGTAGCGCTCCTCGTACAGGCCGACGTGGCGCAGGGTGTCGGCGGTGCGCTCTCGGGCGGCGGTGGGCGGCAGGCCGGACATGCGCGCCATGTGGACGACGAACTCGGTGGCCGAGACGTCCGGCGGCAGACAGTCGTGCTCGGGCATGTAGCCGACCCGCTCGCGGATGTCGGCGCCCTTGGTGGCGACGTCGAGGCCGAGCACTTCGGCGCGGCCCTCGGTGGCGGGGGACAGACCCAGAAGGATCTTGATCAGTGTGGACTTGCCGGCTCCGTTGGCTCCGACGAGTCCGGTCACACCGGGCCCGACGTCCACGGAGAGCCGGTCAAGCGCGGTCACCCTGGGGAACCGCTTGCTCAGGCTTTCGGTCGCGATCACAGTCACGCTTCGAAGGTAGGGGCCGCGAGCGTGGCGGTCGTCACTCCGCAGAGCTGCTTTCGAGTCAGCCTGGAGTAGTACGGGCCCTTAGGGGACCTGGTTCTTGAGAGTTACCACGCCGGGGAGCACACCCGGGAGCGCGCCGGGACCACGCTATGGAGCGCCCTATTGACGATGTCTCTAACAACTGCCAGATTCGCCGGATGACGTTGCTCACGGGCGCGCGGGAGCGCTGGGTGCGGACCGGCGGAGTCGAGCTGTGCGTGGCGGAGGTGGGTGATCCGCGGCGGCCGACGGTCGTCCTGGTGCACGGCTACCCCGACAGCAAAGAGGTGTGGTCCGAGGTCGCCGCGCGTCTCGCCGAGCACTTCCACGTGGTGGCGTACGACGTCCGCGGTCACGGACGGTCGACGGCGCCGCGGCCGCTGCGGGGCGGGTTCACGCTGGAGAAGCTGACGGACGACTTCCTGGCCGTCGCGGACGCGGTCAGCCCGGACCGGCCGGTGCACCTGGTCGGGCACGACTGGGGCTCGGTGCAGGCCTGGGAGTTCACCACCGTCCGGCGCACCGAGGGCCGCATCGCCTCGTTCACCTCCATGTCCGGGCCGTCCCTGGACCACTTCGGCCACTGGATCAACAGCCGTGTGAGGCGGCCCACCCCGCGCCGGGTCGGCCAGCTCCTCGGGCAGGGCGCCAGGTCCTGGTACGTGTACCTGTTGCAGACGCCGGTGCTGCCCGAGCTGGCCTGGCGCGGCCCGCTCGGCAAGCGCTGGCCCCGGGTGCTGGAGCGTGTCGAGAAGGTGCCCCGGGGCGACTACCCGACCTCGTCCCTGCCGTCGGACGCGGCACACGGGGCCTGGCTGTACCGGGACAACGTACGGCCCCGGCTGCGCAGGCCGCGCACGGACGCGTACGCCCACGCGCCCGTGCAGGTCGTGACGCCCCTGGAGGACCGGTTCCTGTCGGAGCGGCTCCACGACGGACTGGAGCAGTGGGTTCCGCAGCTGACCCGCAGGACCGTTCAGGCGGGGCACTGGATCCCACGCACCCGTCCGGATCAGCTGGCTTCGTGGATCGAGGAGTTCGTGAGGTCCGTCGAGAGCGGCCGGTCCCCGGTGGTGGCGAGCGGCAGGCACGCCGAGCGGTTCGGCGGGCAGCTCGTGCTGGTCACCGGGGCGGGCAGCGGCATCGGACGGGCGACGGCGCTGGCGTTCGCCGAGGCCGGCGCGCGCGTGGTGGCCGTAGACCGGAACGCGGAGGCGGCGGCCCGCACCGCCGAGTCGTCCCGCCTGGCAGGCGCTCCCGAGGCCTGGGCGGAGACGGTCGACGTCTCCGACGAGCAGGCCATGGAGAAATTCGCCGAGAGGGTCACCACCGAGTACGGGGTGGTGGACGTCCTGGTGAACAACGCCGGGATCGGACTGTCCGGTTCCTTCTTCGACACCACGCCGGAGAACTGGAAGAAGGTCCTCGACGTCAACCTGTGGGGTGTGATCCACGGCTGCCGGCTCTTCGGCCGGCGGATGGCCGAGCGCGGGCAGGGCGGCCACATCGTGAACGTGGCGTCGGCGGCGGCCTACCAGCCGTCCCGGGCACTGCCCGCCTACAGCACCTCCAAGGCGGCCGTGCTGATGCTCAGCGAGTGCCTGCGCGCGGAACTCGCCGGGCGGGGGATCGGTGTGACGGCGGTCTGCCCCGGCTTCGTCAACACCGCCATCACGTCCACGGCGCACTTCGCCGGGGTCGACGCCGACGAGGAGAAGCGGCTTCAGCAGCGGGCCGCCCGCCTGTACGGGCTGAGGAACTACCCGCCGGAGAAGGTCGCCGCCGCGATCGTGCGGGCAGTGGTACGCAATGACGCGGTGGTCCCGGTCACACCGGAGGCGCGGGGCGCGCGCTGGCTCTCGCGGTTCGCGCCGGGGGTACTGCGGAGGATCGCGCGCGTGAGACCGCCGATGTGACCCCAAGGCGCTTGATACGAAGGCCAGTTGTCCACAGAATCGCCAATTCCGCTGTGGATAACACCACTTGGCTGTGGATCAAACCTCAAAGGGAAAACTCGATCGCGTGATTCAGGTCTCTCCCGCACCCTGAGGGAATGGACGAAAGACGCACCGTGAAGGTGTCGAAGTACCTCTCGAAGCATCTGCGCCATCAGCCGGCGGGGATCGGGCTGGCACTGGACGAAGCCGGCTGGGTCGAGATCGACACGCTGATCGCCGCAGCCGCCGCACATGGCTTTCCCTTCACCCGCGCCGAACTGGACCACGTCGTCGCCACCAACGACAAACGGCGTTTCGCCGTCGAGGGCACCCGGATCCGCGCCAGCCAGGGCCACAGTGTCGAGGTCGACCTCGGGCTGCCGACGCAGACCCCGCCCGCGTACCTCTTCCACGGCACCGTCGCCCGCAACCTGGACGCGATCCGGGCCGAGGGACTCAGGCCGATGAACCGACACGCCGTGCATCTCTCACCCGACCGGGAGACGGCGACCCGCGTCGGCGCCCGCCGTGGCCGCCCTGTCGTGCTGACCGTGGACGCGGCCGCCATGCACCGCGACGGCCATGTCTTCCAGGTGAGCGCGAACGGCGTGTGGCTGACCCAGGCTGTACCGGCACGGTATCTGCGCCTTCCCGGGCCTCGCTGACGTGCTGTGCGGGGCGAGCCGCCCATGGTGAATGTTTCACGTGAAACACGGGCCACCCACAGCGCTCCCTTAGGCTCGATGCCATGAGTCTGCGTCTGAGCACCGTGATCCTCCCCTACCGCCGCTGGCAGGAAGGCGGCCGTACGGCATGGACCCGTGCCGAGCAACTCGGCTTCCACACCGCGTACACCTACGACCACCTGTCCTGGCGCAGCTTCCGGGACGGCCCCTGGTTCGGCGCCGTACCGACCCTCACCGCCGCCGCGACCGTCACCGACCGGCTGCGGCTGGGCACATTGGTCACCTCGCCGAACTTCCGGCACCCGGTGACCCTCGCCAAGGAGCTGATCTCCCTCGACGACATCTCCGGCGGGCGGGTCACTCTCGGCATAGGGGCGGGCGGCTCGGGCTTCGACGCCACCGCGCTCGGCCAGGAGCCGTGGACCCCGCGCGAGCGCGCCGATCGCTTCGCCGAGTTCGTCCCGCTGCTCGACCGGCTGCTCAGCGAGGACGCGGTGTCGTACGAGGGCGACTTCTACTCGGCCCACGAGGCACGGAACATCCCCGGCTGTGTGCAGCGCCCCAGGCTGCCGTTCGCGGTGGCCGCGACCGGCCCACGCGGGATGCGGCTCGCCGCCCGGTACGGGCAGGCGTGGGTGACCACCGGCGACCCCAAGCTCTACGAGAACGGCACTCCTGAACAGTCGGTTCAGGCCATCCGCGGGCAGGCGGAGAAGCTCGCCGACATCTGTGCCGAGATCGGCCGGGACATGACCGATCTCGACAAGGTCCTGCTCACCGGATTCACGCCGGAGCGCGGCGGTCCGCTCCAGTCCCTGGACGCCTTCGTCGACTTCGCCGGCCGGCACAAGGAACTGGGCTTCACGGAGATCGTGATCCACTGGCCCATCCCCGACTCGCCCTTCGCGACGGACGAGAAGGCGTTCGAGCAGATCACCATGGAAGCGCCGGCGCAGTTGCGGTGATGCCTTCGAGACGTTCCTGGTGAGGGCGGTATCCACTCACCTGTGCGGACTCCCGCACGCCCGTGCAGGCATATGCGGGACAATGGCCGGGTGACCTCAGCGACCCGACAGCCCGAGACCGCGGCCGGTACCCTTCCCCCGCGACTGATCGCCACCGACCTCGACGGCACCCTGCTGCGCGACGACAAGTCGGTGTCCCCGCGCACGGTGGCCGCGCTGGCCGCCGCCGAAGAGGCGGGCATCGAGGTCTTCTTCGTCACGGGCCGCCCGGCCCGCTGGATGGACGTCGTCAGCGACCACGTGCACGGCCACGGCCTGGCGATCTGCGGCAACGGCGCCGCCGTGGTCGACCTGCACGGTGGCCCCGGCTCCCACCGGTTCGTGAAGGTACGGGAGCTGGAGCGGGCGAACGCGCTGGACGCCGTACGCCTGCTGCGTGATGCGGCTCCGGGCACGGTGTACGCGGTGGAACAGACGTACGGCTTCTACCAGGAGCCGGCCTATCCGAAGCTGCACATGGAGACCCCCGACAGCCTCGCCCCGGCGGAGGAACTGCTGTCGCCGGACCACCGCGCGGCCGGGGAGCCGGTGCTGAAGATCCTGGCCTACCACCCCGAGATGGATCCCGACGCCTTCCTGACCCTGGCCCGGCTCGCCATCGGCGACCGCGCCAACGTGACCCGATCCAGCCCCAGCGCCCTGCTGGAGATCAGCGGCCCCGGTGTGTCGAAGGCCAGCACGCTCGCCCTGTGCTGCGCCGAGCGCGGCATCTCGCACGAGCAGGTCGTCGCCTTCGGTGACATGCCGAACGACGTCGAGATGCTGACCTGGGCGGGCCGGTCCTACGCGATGGGCAACGCCCACCCGGACGTGGTCGCCGCGGCCTCGGGACGGACGGTCGCGAACAACGAGGACGGGGTGGCGGTCGTGATCGAGCGGCTGCTCACGGAACTGCCGTAGCCGTCGCGGCGGCTCCGGCCTGCGGCTCGGCTGTGTGCGGCTCTCCCCGGGGTCAGAGCGACACCCCTCGTGCCGCCAGCCATGACACCGGGTTGACGGACGAGCCCATCTCCGGCGTGACCCTGGCCTCGAAGTGCAGGTGTGGTCCGGTGGAGTTGCCCGTGCTGCCCGACTGGCCGATCCACTGGCCGGGGCTGACGTGCTCCCCCTGGTCGACCGCGACGGACGCGAGATGGGCGTACTGCGTGTAGTAGCCGCCCGCGTGCCTGAGCACGATCTCGATGCCGAAGGGCCCTCCGCAGGACACCTTCTCCACCCGGCCCTCGCCCACGGCCCGCACCGGCGTGCCGATCGGCACCGCGAAGTCCTGCCCGGTGTGCCTGCTGGACCACCGCGCACCGCCGCTGCCGTAGGAGGCGGACAGCTCGTACGTCTCCACGGGCGCGACCCAGGCGCTCGGGAAGGCCGTCTCCGGCTGGTCGAGCCGCACGGCCCCGCGGCACGCCCCGGCTGCGACCGAGGCGTCCGCCTGCCCCTGGAGCTGCGAGCGTGCCGTTTCCAGCTTCTGCTCGATGTCGGCCTTGAGGCCGGCGAGTTGCGCGTTCCGCTTCTCCAGCGCCTGCCAGTGGGCCGCGGCCTTGGCCTCGTCCGCGGCGAGCCGTGCCTCGGCCCGGCGGCTCTTGGAGATCGCGTTGTTCACGGCCAGATTCGTCTGTGAGAAAGCGTGCTGACCTCGCATCAGATCATCGGGACCGTCGGCGAGGATCATCTGCGCGGCCACCGGCAGGCCACCGCTGGATCGGTACTGGGCGCGGGCGATCCTGCCCAGGTCCTCGTGCAGGGCGGCGATGTGCCGCCGCTGACCGTCCAGGAGTTCCTCGGCCCGCTGGGCTCGGGCCCGTTGCTCCTCCGCCTCCTCCCGCCCGGCCTCGTACTGCTGCGTCGCCACCGCGGCCTCCTCGTACAGCCGCGCCACTTCGGCGCTGAGGCCCGAGTCCCCGCCGGTGCCGCTCCCGGACTCCTTGTGCGCCGCCGTCGGCCGGGCCGCGAGGACCGCCAGGGCGCACAAGAGAACCGGAACGAGCAGCCGGTGGCGGCGATATGAGCGCATGTCAGTGATCGTCGCCCAGACCGGCCGGCCCGGCCCTGTTCACGTCGTACGGCTGGGGGACCGGTTACCCCGAACGGCTCAGTGCGGTGCCGGTCGTGACCCCGCTAAGGCACGGCCACCAAGGACTCCGAAGCCGCCTCCCGCTCGGCCATCTCCCGCAACGGCCCGTCCACGGCCACCAGCTCGGCGTAGGTCCCGCGCTGCACGACACGTCCCTGGTCCAGCACGATCACCTCGTCGACCGCCTCCAGACCCGCCAGCCGGTGCGTGATGAGCAGCGTCGTGCGGCCCTCGGTGGCGGCCAGCAGGTCGGCGGTGAGCGCGTCCGCGGTCGGCAGGTCCAGGTGTTCGGCGGGCTCGTCGAGCACCAGGACGGGGAAGTCGGCGAGCAGTGCCCGGGCCAGTGCGAGGCGCTGTCGCTGCCCTCCCGACAGCCGCGCCCCGTGCTCGCCGACCAGAGTGTCGAGTCCGCCGGGCAGGCCGGCGGCCCAGTCCAGCAGCCGGGCCCGGCCGAGCGCGGCACGCAGTTCGTCCTCGGTGGCGTCCTTCTTGGCGAGCAGCAGGTTCTCGCGCAGCGAGCTGTCGAAGAGGTGCGCGTCCTGCGCACACAGCCCGACGAGCTGTCGCACGTCGTCGCCGTGCAGCGCGTAGGCGTCCACGCCCGCCAGCGTGTAGGAACCCGCGTCCGCGTCGAGGAAGCGCAGCAGCACCTGCGCCAGCGTCGTCTTGCCGGAGCCGGAGGGTCCGACCACGGCGACCCGGCGGCCCTCCTCGAGGGTCAGATCCAGCCCGGCGAGCGCGTCCCGGTCCTGCCCCGCGTGCCGCGCGGCCAGCCCCTTGACGGCGACCGGGAACGGCGACGCGGGCATCCGCCGGGGCTGCTCGGGCTCCGCCACGGGCTCCGGGGCGTCCAGCACCTCGTACACCCGCTCGGCGCTCCGGCGTACCCGCTGCCGGTACTGCACGGCGAGCGGCAGCCCGAGCACGGCCTCGAAGGCGGCCAGCGGGGTGAGGACGACGACGGCCATGGTCACGCCGTCCAGCCGTCCGACCGCGACCGCCTGCGCGCCGACCAGGGCGGCGGCCGTGACGGTCAGGCCGGAGATCAGCGCGGTGAGCCCGTCGCCGAGTGCCGTGGCGGTGGCGCCGCGCGAGGCGATCCGGGTGAGCACCCCGTCGGCCTCGCGTGCCTGGGCGGTCCGCGCGGGGAGGGCACCCGCGACGGTCAGTTCCGCGGTTCCGGTGAGCAGATCGGCCACCCGCGTCGCGAGCACGCCGCGGGCGGGCGCCAGCCGGTGCTCGGCCCGCCGCGCGACAGCACCCGTGACGAGTGGCACGCCCGCTCCCGCCGCCAGCAGCCCGGCCGCGAGCACGGCTCCGGCCTCGGGCAGCAGCCACGCCGTGAAGCCGACGGACACGGCCGACACGACGACGGCCGCCCCGGCCGGCAGCAGCCACCGCAGCCAGTAGTCCTGCAACGCGTCCACGTCCGCGACCAGCCGGGACAGCAGATCGCCCCGGCGGGTCCGGCGCAGTCCGGCGGGCGCCAGCCGCTCCAGCCTGCGGAACACCGCGACCCTGGTGTCCGCCAGCATCCGCAGCACGGCGTCGTGCGAGACCAGCCGCTCGGCGTACCGGAACACGGCCCGCCCGATCCCGAAGGCCCGCGTCGCCGTCACAGCCACCATCAGGTACAGCACGGGCGGCTGCTGCGAGGCCCGCGAGATCAGCCACCCGGAGGTGGCCATGAGCCCTACGGCACTCCCGAGCGCGAGACTCCCGAGCAGCAGCGCGAGTCCCAGCCGCCCCCGCCGGGCACCGGACATGGCACGAACGCGCGCGAGGACCCCGCCCGAAGCAGGCCGACCGCCGGGCTCGGCCGGAGAGGCCGCGGCGGGCAACTCGACCTCGGCGGATACCATTCCGGGGTTCCGGACCGCGGAGGATGTGACGGGCACAGGGGAAGGCACGACAGACACCGCGGAGGACGCGCCAGGAACCAGGGCGGTCTCGGGTTCCGCCAGCCGCACCACCCGGTCGGCCACGCCCAGCAGCGCCGGCCGGTGCACCACCAGCAGCACCGTCCGCCCGGCCGCCAGCCGCCGTACCGCCCTCACGACCTCGGCCTCGGTGGCCCCGTCCAGCGCGGCCGTCGGCTCGTCGAGCAGCAGCACGGGCCGGTCCGCGAGGAACGCCCGGGCCAGCGCGAGCCGCTGTCGCTGCCCGGCTGACAGCCCGGCCCCGTCCTCGCCGAGCACGGTGTCCGCACCCTCGGGCAGCGCGTCCACGAACTCCAGCGCCCCGGCGTCCCGCAGCGCCCGCCGTACGGCGTCGTCGTCGGCTTCGGGCCGCGCCAGCCGTACGTTCTCGGCGATCGTCCCGGCGTACAGATGCGGCCGCTGCGGCACCCAAGCGATCCGGGACCGCCACTGCTCCGGGTCCACGTCGGCGAGGTCGACTCCCCCGACCCGCACCCGCCCCTCGGCCGGTGACACGAACCCGAGCAGGACGTGCAGCAGCGTCGACTTGCCGGCACCGCTCGGCCCGACCAGCGCGACCGTCTCACCGGGCTCGACGGTGAAGGACACGTCCGACACGGCGTCCGCCGACCGCCCCGGGTAGCGGACGGTCACCCCCTCGAAAGCCAGCGCACCCGCCGGCACAGCCCCGGAACCGGACGCCGGAACGGGCGTCTCCAGAACCTCGAAGATCTCCTCCGCCGCGGCGAGTCCCTCCGCCGCCGCGTGGTACTGCGCCCCGACCTGCCGCAACGGCAGATACGCCTCCGGCGCCAGGATCAGGATGACCAGGCCGATGTACAGGTCCATCTCGCCGTGCACCAGCCGCATGCCGATCGTCACGGCGACCAGCGCCACCGAGATCGTCGCGAGCAGTTCCAGCGCGAAGGAGGAGATGAAGGCGATCCGCAGCGTCCGCATGGTCGCCTGCCGGTACGCGCCGGTGATCCGCCGGATCGACTCGGCCTGCGCCTTGGCCCGCCCGAAGACCTTCAGCGTCGGCAGCCCCGCGACGACGTCCAGGAAGTGCCCGGACAACCGCGACAGCAGCTGCCACTGACGGTCCATCCTCGACTGGGTGGCCCAGCCGATCAGCACCATGAAGACCGGGATGAGCGGCAGGGTGCCCACGATGATGGCCGCGGAGACCCAGTCCTCGGTGACGATCCGCGCCAGCACCGCCACCGGCACGACCACCGCGAGGCCCAACTGCGGCAGATACCGCGAGAAGTAGTCATCGAGGGCGTCGACACCCCGGGTGGCCAGAGCGACCAGCGAACCGGTCCGCCGTCCGCTCAGCCAGCCCGGCCCCAGCTGAGCGGCACGCTCCAGCAACCGTCCCCGCAGTTCGGACTTCACCGCCGCACTCGCCCGGTGCGCGGCGAGCTCGGTGAGCCAGCCGACCAGCGCCCGGCCGGCCGCGACAGCAGTCAACAGCAACAGGGGAGTGGCGAGTTCGGACACGGCCATGCGGTGCTGGAACGCGCCGACCACCATCTCGGCGATGAGCATCGCCTGCGCGATGACCAGCCCCGCCCCGATCGCCCCCAGGGCGATGACCGCCACCAGGAAGACCCGGGTGGCACGGGCGTACCGGAGGAGACGCGGATCGATTGGTTTCACGTGAAACACACCTCAGTGCACGGTCTCGGCGATGTGCTGCGTACCGATGCGCTTGCGGAACACCCAGTACGTCCAGCCCTGGTAGACCATCACGACCGGAGTGGCGATCGCCGCGCACCAGGTCATGATCTTCAGCGTGTACGGGCTGGACGAGGCGTTGGTGACCGTCAGGCTCCAGTCCGGGTTCAGCGTCGACGGCATGACGTTCGGGAACAGCGTCAGGAAGAGCATGGCCACCGTGGCCACGATGGTGAGTCCCGACAGGGCGAACGCCCAGCCCTCACGCCTCGCCCGCGCCGCGATCAGCGCCACGACGAGCGACGCCACGGCCGCGACCAGCGCGACGAGCGACGCCCCGTCGCCTCGGTCGGACTGCGTCCACAGCAGGAAGGCGAGGGCCAGCAGGGCGGTCACCGGACCGACGCGCAGCGCCAGTTTCCGCGCCCGCTCCCGGATCTCCCCGACAGTCTTGAGCCCGACGAACACCGTTCCGTGGAAGGTGAACAGCGCCAGCGTGACGAGACCGCCCAGGAGCGCATACGGGTTGAGCAGGTCCAGGACGCCGCCGGCGTAGTTGAAGTCCTGGTCGATCTTCACACCGTGCACGATGTTGCCGAAGGCCACACCCCACAGGAACGCGGGGATCAGCGAGGTCCAGAAGATCGCCGTCTCCCAGTTGCGCTGCCAGTTCTCCTCGGGCCGCTTGACGCGGTACTCGAAGGCCACACCCCGGACGATGAGGCAGACCAGGATGAGCAGCAGCGGCAGGTAGAAGCCGGAGAAGAGCGTGGCGTACCACTCGGGGAAGGCGGCGAAGGTCGCGCCGCCCGCCGAGAGCAGCCACACCTCGTTGCCGTCCCAGACAGGGCCGATGGTGTTGATCAGCACCCGCTTCTCGGGCCGGTTGCGGGCGAGCAGCTTCGTGAGCACACCGACCCCGAAGTCGAAGCCCTCCAGGAAGAAGTAGCCGGTCCACAGGACGGCGATCAGGACGAACCAGACGTCGTGCAGTTCCATGACTGTGCAGCTCCCTCGGCCTAGTACGAGAAGGCCATCGGCTTGTCGGCGTCACGGGAGTCGCCGCCGATCTTCGTGGGCGGGTTGAGATCGGCCTCGGTGAGCTCCGGCGGGCCCGCCTTGACGTACTTGACCAGCAGCTTGACCTCGATGACGGCGAGGATGGCGTACAGCGTGGTGAAGACGATCAACGAGGTGATGACCTCGGCCTGGGAGACACCGGGGGAGACCGCGTCCCGCGTCTGGAACAAGCCGTAGACGACCCACGGCTGGCGGCCCATCTCGGTGAAGATCCAGCCCCAGGAGTTGGCGATCAGCGGGAAGGCCATCGTCCAGACCGCCACCAGCCAGTACAGGCGGGTGAGTCGCGGCTGGAGCGGCTTCCGGAACAGGACCAGATGCGGCACCTCGTCCTCCCCGGTCCGCCAGGCCGCCGGCAGCAGGAACTTCTTCCGGGTGAGCCACAGCCCCAGCAGGCCGATCGCCAACGACGCCATGCCGAAGCCGATCATCCAGCGGAAGCCCCAGTAGGCGACCGGGACGATGGGCTTGTAGTCACCGGGGCCGAACTTCTCCTGGAGGGCCTTGTTGGTGTCGTTGATGCCGGGCACGTACGACTCGAAGTCGCTGTGGGCCAGGAAGGAGAGCAGGCCGGGTACCTCCAGGGCGACCTTGTTGTGACCCTTGTCGACGTCCCCGTACGCGAACACCGAGAAGGGCGCCGGCTTCTCGCCGTCCCACAGCGCTTCGGCAGCGGCCATCTTCATCGGCTGCTGCTCGTACATGACCTTGCCCAGAGTGTCCCCGCTGACCGCGGTGAGCAGGCCGCCGACGGCGACGGTGACCAGGCCGAGCCGGAGGGAGGTCCGCATCACCGGGATGTGCTTCTTGCGCAGCAGGTGGAAGGCGGCGATCCCCACCATGAAGGCGCCGCCCGTCAGGAACGCCGCGGAGAAGCTGTGGAAGACCTGGTTGAGCGTGGTGTTCTGGGTCAGCACCAGCCAGAAGTCGGTGAGCTCGGCCCGGCCCTTCTCCTCGTTGATCCGGTAACCGACCGGGTGCTGCATCCACGAGTTCGCGGCAAGGATGAAGTAGGCGGACAGCAGCGTGCCGATCGAGACCATCCAGATGCAGGCCAGGTGGATCCTCTTGGGCAGCTTGTCCCAGCCGAAGATCCACAGGCCGATGAAGGTGGACTCGAAGAAGAAGGCGATCAGGGCCTCGAAGGCGAGCGGCGCGCCGAAGACGTCACCGACAAAGCGTGAGTAGTCGGACCAGTTCATGCCGAACTGGAACTCCTGCACGATGCCGGTGACCACACCCATCGCGATGTTGATCAGGAAGAGCTTGCCCCAGAACTTCGTCGCCCGGAGGTACTTCTCCTTCTCCGTCCGCACCCAGGCGGTCTGCAGTCCCGCAGTGAGGGCGGCCAGCGAGATCGTCAGGGGGACGAACAGAAAGTGGTAGACGGTGGTGATGCCGAACTGCCATCGCGCCAGGGTCTCCGGCGCCAAAGCGAGGTCCACGTCGCCGCTCCTTACATACGCTTGTGAAAGCGTTCACATTCACAAGCCATTATGCAGCACGCACTTTCGAGTCCTGGAGGGGGTCCCCTGTCTCCCCCGTCACATTTCGCCCCCTCGGCTCGGACTTCAACATATTGTTGAATCGACGGCATGCAGGCACCGACCAGTGTCGGTTTCACGTGAAACAGGCGCCAGGGAGGTCGTCGAGCCCGGCACCGTCGCCTTCTGGACCGACGGCGAAGCCCTCGCCCTCCCCTGGCTCCTGGACGCCTGAACTGGCTCGCGGAGCCCTACAGCTCCTTGCGGAACCCTTCCGCCACCTTCAGGAAGATGTCGTTCGCCTCGGCCTCCCCGACCGTGACCCGCACACCCTCACCCGGGAACGGCCGGATCACCACACCCGCCTGCTCGCACGCCTCCGCGAACGGGACCGTGCGCTCCCCCAGCCGCAGCCACACGAAGTTGGCCTGGGTCTCGGGCACCGTCCAGCCCTGGGCGCGCAGCCCGTCGACCACGCGGGTGCGCTCACACACCAGCGAGCCGACCCGGCCGAGCAGTTCGTCCTCGGCACGCAGCGAGGCGATCGCCGCTTCCTGCGCGAGCTGGCTCACCCCGAACGGGACTGCCGTCTTGCGCAGCGCCGCGGCCACCGGCTCGTGGGCGATGGCGAACCCGACGCGCAGGCCGGCGAGGCCGTACGCCTTGGAGAAGGTCCGCAGGACACAGACGTTGGGCCGGTCACGGTAGAGCCCGACACCGTCCGGCACCTCGGGATCGCGGATGAACTCGCGGTAGGCCTCGTCAAGCACCACCAGCACATCACCGGGCACCCGGTCGAGGAAGCGCTCCAGCTCCGCCCGCCGCACGACCGTGCCCGTCGGGTTGTTGGGGTTGCAGACGAAGATCAGCCGGGTCCGGTCGGTGATCGCGTCGGCCATCGCGTCGAGGTCGTGTACATCACCGGACGTCAGTGGCACCTGCACTGACGTGGCGCCGCTGATCTGCGTGATGATCGGGTACGCCTCGAAGGACCGCCAGGCGTAGATGACCTCGTCGCCGGGGCCGGAGGTGGCCTGGATCAGCTGCTGGGCGACACCGACCGACCCGGTGCCGGTGGCCAGGTGGGAGAGGGGCACGCCGAACCGCTCGGACAGCTCGTTCATCAGCCCGCTACAGGCCATGTCCGGGTAGCGGTTGAAGTTGCAGGCCGCCGCCGTCACCGTCTCCAGCACGCCCGGCAGCGGCGGGTAGGGGTTCTCGTTGGAGGACAGCTTGTAGGCCACCGGCCCGCCCGCCGCGGCCGGCTTGCCCGGCTTGTAGGTGGGGATCCCCTCCATCTCGGCGCGCAGCTTGGGGCTCGTCTCGCTCACCGCAGTCCTCCTCGCGAAGACCGGCGGCCCATGACCGCCGCCGACATCCAATACTCCTCACCTTATGAGGATTCGGCGCCGCTGCGTATAGCCACGACGGAGCGACGAACGCAGACCCCCTGGGTCCCACCGGCATCAGGGGCATCGCCGTACGAAGGCGTATGAATCCAGGGGCGCGCCGCACATATATCTACGCGCCGGTGGTGCACGCCGTGGCGCGCATCCCCCGTGCAGGTGAGTTGAGACCTCTTCGCAACATCAGCCACTTGGCAGGCCCGTGCGCGCCGACAAGACACCTACTGGCATGGAAGCGCCCAACGTCCTTGGTTTCCAAAGCAATTGATGTTAAATGATCATGCAGAAACGTGCCTGTCAACGTGCGCATATGCGTCCGCACTACCCCACCGCATGAGCCCTACTATCGGCTCGCCATGACAGCAGCAGGGAAGCACCAGGTGAGCCGCGCGGAAACCTCACGTCGAGGCAGTCGGCCGGGTCGGGCGGGTATCAGAGACGTGGCCGCCGCCGCCGGAGTGTCCATCACGACCGTCTCCGACGCCCTCAACGGCAAGGGCCGGCTCCCGGACGCCACCCGGCGCCATGTCCGCGAGGTCGCCGACCGGCTGGGCTACCGCCCCTCGGCCGCCGCCCGGACCCTCCGTACCGGCAAGTCGGGACTCATCGGCCTGACCGTGACGACGTACGGGGATGAACCTTTCACCTTCACCGAGTTCGCCTACTTCGCCGAGATGGCGCGGGCCGCCACCTCCGCCGCGCTCGCCCGCGGCTACGCCCTCGTGATCCTGCCCGCGACCTCCCGCCACGACGTGTGGTCGAACGTCGCCCTGGACGGCACGGTCGTCATCGACCCCTCCGACCAGGACCCGGTGGTCAGCGAACTCGTCCGGCAGGGTCTGCCGGTCGTCTCCGACGGCCGCCCGGCCGGCTCACTGCCGGTCACGGCCTGGGTCGACAACGACCACGAGGCCGCCGTCCTCGGCATCCTCGACCACCTGGCCGCCGCCGGCGCCCGCCGCATCGGCCTGCTGACCGGGACGACGACCGACACGTACACCCACCTGTCGACCACCGCCTACCTGCGCTGGTGCGAGCGCGTCGGCCAGGATCCGGTGTACGAGGCCTACCCGGCGCACGATCCGTGCGCGGGCGCGGTGGCCGCCGACCGGCTCCTGGCCCGTCCAGACCGGCCCGACGCGGTCTACGGACTGTTCGACCCGAACGGCACCGACCTGCTCGCCGCCGCCCGCCGCTACGGCCTGCGCGTACCGGACGACCTGCTGCTGGTCTGTTGCAGCGAGTCGACCGTGTACGCCAACACCGAGCCGCCCATCACCACGCTCTCCCTGAAACCGCGCCGCATCGGCACAGCGGTCGTGCAGCTCCTCATCGACGCCATCGAGGGGGCGGATTCGGACCGTCCGGTGGAGCAGGTGATACCGACGGAGCTGATCGTGCGCACGTCGTCCCAGCGGCGCTCGCCGCGCACGACGGTCAGCCCGCCCCGGTCACCCGAGGAGACGTAGACCGCTACACCCGGGTGAAGGGAAGTTCGCACTCCTGGGGAGAAACAGGGCCGGTCCCCCGGAGAGAAGGGATCGTTCTCGCGAAGAGAAGGAAAGCGAGGACGGTCACACGGTGGTCAAAGCCCGGCCCAATCGGGGCGAAAGCCGCGGTGAACTGGACTCTTGCTCTGATTCACCACCCCTGGGTCATCACATGGCGCGATCCGCATTCCTATGATGGGCCCACGACACCGACGGACCGCTACGACCAGGCAGTCCGATGCGGTGCAGATGCGGCGCGATGGTGGAGGGGTCGATGACTCAGGGGGCCGGTCAGGGACCCGAGGTGGAGCGGACGGCGACGTTGCGCGACTTCCGGGTGCCCGCGTACGTCCACGAGGCCGGTCCGTACGTCCACAGCGCCCACCCGGGCGAGGTCGCCCCGCCGCCCGGGGAGACCTACCCCGAGGGGTACACGCCGACCGAGCGCGATCTGCCCGTGATCAACCGGGGCGACACCGTCCAGGTGACCGTCGACCCCGAGGCCGCCGCAGCGCCACAGGCCGACACCGGGCAGGGCCCGCTGTACGTCGTGGGCGACGTGCACGGCTACCTCGACGAGCTGGTGGCCGCCCTTCAGGAGAAGGGCCTCCTCGACGCCGCCGGCAACTGGTGCGCGGGCACCGCCCGGCTGTGGTTCCTCGGCGACTTCACCGACCGCGGCCCGGACGGCATCGGCGTCATCGACCTGGTGATGCGGCTGTCCGCCGAGGCCGCCGCGGCGGGCGGCTACTGCAAGGCGCTCATGGGCAACCACGAGCTGCTGCTGCTCGGCGCCAAGCGGTTCGGCGACACCCCCGTGAACTCCGGCGCGGGCACCGCCACTTTCCAGGCGGCCTGGCTGCTCAACGGCGGCCAGAAGACGGACATGGACCGCCTCCAGGACCACCACCTGCAGTGGATGGCCCGTCTGGACGCCGTCGAGGAGGTCGACGGCCACCTGCTCGTTCACTCCGACACCACCGCCTACCTCGACTACGGCCGTTCCATCGAGGAGGTCAACGACACCGTCCGCGAGACGCTCACACGCAACGACGCGGACGAGGTCTGGGACCTGTTCCGCAAGTTCACCAAGCGGTTCTCCTTCCGCGACGAGGGCGGAGCGGACGCCGTGCGCTCCCTGCTCGATACGTACGGGGGCACCCGCATCGTTCACGGCCACAGCCCGATTCCCTATCTGCTGGGCGAGGTCGGCTCCGAGGAGGACGAGGACAACTCCGACCCCGTGGTCGAGGGACCGCACGTCTACGCCGACGGACTCGCCATCGCCATGGACGGCGGCGTGACCATGGCCGGAAAGCTGCTGGTCCAGCAACTGCCGCTGGGTACGTGAACGTTCACCGGACAGGCGTTTCCCGTCAGAGGACCGGACCGGTGAGGGGCCAATTTCGGTAAACCCCCTGTCACCGCCCACCTTCACGGCTCTACCATCGGCTTATCCGTAGCAGGCTCCCCTCCGTTTCTGCCCGACGGCTCGTCAGCATGCCGAGCCCCAAGCCCTACGGAGCATCGGGGGATGCACATGAACAGCGTTCCGCAGCACCTGCTGAGCGAGGACCGCCAGGAATACGAGCGGATCCTCGATGAGGCGCTGCGCTCCGCACCACACCGTCCGGAACTGGCCGCTGTCGGACAGCGGCTCAACCCCGAGCAACTGCGCACCATGGCGCTGAACGCCACCGCGCTCATCACGGCGGCCGCGTCGACCGAGTACCAGCACTACGTCAAGGTCCGTGAGGAAACGCGCCAGCCGGCGCCGTCCCACCAACCGGCCGTGCGCGCATCCGGCTCCTCCGAGCCGGACACGGGCGCGGCGGGTCTCGCCGCCACCATGGGCGAGGTCGCCGAGACCGCCGGCGCGGGCGCCGTCGCGGTCGTCGCCGTCCTCGCCCCCGTCCTGGCCGGAACCGCCGCGGCGATCTTCCTGCTCGTCGGCTACATCCTCCAGATGCTCAACCCCGAGCAGGCCTTCGCCCGGACCATGCTCACCACGGGCTGGGTGTTCGGTGCCGTGACAGCGGTCGCGATCCTCGTCGCCGCGGTGGGACTGCTGATCACCGCCCTGCGCAACAAGCCGACGGCCGAGGGCGGCCCGCACGGCGAACTGCACGGGGAGGTGGACCGGGCCAGGGAGGCCTGGCGCGAGGCCCTGCTGGAACGCGGCATCCTGCCCTTCCTCCGGGAGGCCCTCGTCGACCCGAGCTCCGCCGCCGCGCTGCACCATACGTCCCCGTCCACGCCGGTCAGCCGCATCCCGCACCTCGGCTACGACCGCCCGGGTTTCACCAGCCCGGAGGACGGCGACCGCGGCTCGCGGCCGAGCTTCAGCAGCCCGGACTACACCAGCCCGGACTTCGGAGGACCGGAACACCAGCCGGAGTAGCCATCGGGTCGGTGCCGCAGGCCGGTTCGCCCCCGCGGGCCAGGGGACCAGGGACCACCGGTCCCCGGCCCTCGGCCTGTGTGCGGACGGATCAGTCCGCGATGGGCAGGTACACGCGGTTCCCGCTCGCCGCGAACTCCTTCGACTTCTGGGCCATGCCGTCCTCGATCTCGGCCTGGGTGCCGCCGTGTTCACGGCGGATGTCCTGCGAGATCTTCATGCTGCAGAACTTGGGACCGCACATCGAGCAGAAGTGAGCCGTCTTCGCGGGCTCCGCCGGCAGGGTCTCGTCGTGGAACTCCCGTGCCGTGTCCGGGTCGAGGGCGAGGTTGAACTGGTCCTCCCACCGAAACTCGAAACGGGCGTCGGACAGCGCGTCGTCCCACTCCTGGGCACCCGGATGTCCCTTGGCGAGATCCGCTGCGTGGGCGGCGATCTTGTAGGTGATGACGCCGGTCTTGACGTCGTCACGGTTCGGCAGGCCCAGGTGCTCCTTGGGCGTGACGTAACACAGCATCGCCGTGCCCCACCAGGCGATCATCGCGGCACCGATGCCGGAGGTGATGTGGTCGTACGCCGGCGCGACGTCGGTGGTCAGCGGGCCGAGCGTATAGAACGGAGCTTCATCGCAGATCTCCTGCTGAAGGTCGATGTTCTCCTTGATCTTGTGCATCGGGACGTGGCCCGGGCCTTCGATCATGGTCTGTACGTTGAAACGCTTCGCGATCCGGTTGAGTTCCCCGAGGGTGCGCAGCTCCGCGAACTGCGCCTCGTCGTTGGCGTCCGCGATCGAGCCGGGCCGCAGGCCGTCGCCGAGGGAGTACGTGACGTCATACGCGGCGAGGATCTCGCAGAGCTCCTCGAAGTTCTCGTACAGGAACGATTCCTTGTGGTGCGCGAGGCACCAGGCGGCCATGATCGAGCCACCGCGCGAGACGATGCCGGTCTTGCGGTTGGCCGTCAGCGGCACGTACGCCAGGCGGACACCCGCGTGGACGGTCATGTAGTCCACGCCTTGCTCGGCCTGTTCGATCACCGTGTCCTTGTAGATGTCCCAGGTCAGCTCCTCGGCCCGGCCGTCGACCTTCTCCAGGGCCTGGTAGAGCGGCACGGTGCCGATGGGGACGGGGGAGTTGCGCAGCACCCACTCGCGCGTGGTGTGGATGTTACGGCCGGTGGACAGGTCCATGACCGTGTCGGCGCCCCAGCGGGTCGCCCAGGTCATCTTCTCGACCTCCTCCTCGATGGAGGACGTCACGGCCGAGTTGCCGATGTTGGCATTGACCTTCACCAGGAAACGCTTGCCGATGATCATCGGCTCGATCTCCGGGTGGTTGACGTTGGCCGGCAGCACCGCCCGGCCCGCCGCGATCTCGTCACGGACCACCTCGGGCGAAACGTTCTCCCGGATGGCCACGTACTCCATCTCGGGCGTGATCTCGCCGCGGCGGGCGTACGCGAGCTGCGTGACCGCCTCGCCGTCCCTCCCGCGGCGCGGCTGGCGCGGCCGTCCTGGGAAGACGGCGTCGAGGTTGCGCAGGCCGCCGCGCGGCGAGGTGTGCTTGATGCCGTCGTCCTCGGGACGGACGGGTCGGCCCGCGTACTCCTCGGTGTCGCCACGGGCGATGATCCAGTTCTCGCGCAGCGGCGGCAGGCCCCTGCGGACGTCGGTGTCGACGAGCGGATCGGTGTACGGGCCCGACGTGTCGTACAGCGTGACCGACTGCCCGTTGGTGAGATGCACCTGACGGACCGGCACGCGCAGGTCGGGGCGGGTGCCCTCGACGTACGCCTTGTGCCAGCCGATGGACTTCCCGGCCTCCTCGGACTGTTCGTCCTGAACGGAGGCAGGCGTGCGTGCGTCCTTGTTGGTCATGAGACCTACTCCCTACGCCGGCATTACCCGGTAACAGGTTCGGCGGTCGACGCAGCGGCTTCCGTCTGCCGACGTTCCGTGTGAAACATCACTCGACTTCGGTGATGTTTCATGTGAAACATCGCTGGGACGGAGGTCAGCGCCCTCTCAGCCCGGTGCTCCGAGCTCCCGCGTGTACAAAAGGTGCCTCCACGCTAGCGGCAATTCTGGCGCGGTGAACAGAGGGCCCCCCTCGTTCTTGCGATGATCGGTCGGTGACCACGATGCAGCGTCCTCCTTACCCACCGCCCGAACCGCCCCGCGGATCCGGCGCCGGCAACGGCAACGGCCGTGGGCACGAGCACGATTTCGCCGCCCAGGGCGGACTCGGTCCTGCCCGGGGACAAGCGCACGGGCACAGGACCGGTCCCGAGAACGGGCAGGGTGCCGGTCCTTCCGGCCCGTCCGGTGCCTCCGGTGCGTACGGTCCCGGCCCCGGAGGCTGGGACGGTCCCGGCCGCGGAGAGAGCGACAGGCCCGGCGGAGGCCAGGGGTCCGGCAGCGGTCACGGTCCCGGTGGTGGCGAGGGGCACGGCGAAGGCCGGGGGCCCAACGGAGGTCACGGGCCCGGTGGGGGCCACGGGCACGGCGGAGGTCACGGGCCCGGTGGGGGCGACGGGCATGGTCACGGAAACGACCCCGACCCCGCACCCGGCGGCGGCCACGGGCACTCGCACACTCACAGCCACGGTCCTGCCACGCCCGTCTCCATGCACCTGCGCAAGGTCATCGCGGCGATCCTGATCCCGTTCGCCGCCGCCGTGCTGATCGGTCTCGCCGTGCTGTGGCCGGGCGGCGCCCCGCCGCACGAGCGCACCGGCGTGGGCTTCGACCGGCAGACGCAGCAGGCCTCGGTCACCAAGGTCGTGGAGGTGAGCTGCAAGGAGGCCGGCGCCTCGGGCGTCCCGCCGACCGGCGACACGTCCACCGCCGAGGGCTCCTCCGCGGTGCAGCAGGAGAACGGCACCTGCAAGCGGGCGACGATCCGGGTCGACAGCGGCAAGGACAAGGGCCGCACCTTCACCGAGATCGTCCAGCCCGACCAGTCCCGCCAGCTGGAAGAGGGCCAGGAGGTCGTGGTCGCCTACGAGCCCTCCGCGCCGAAGGACCTCCAGTACTCCGTCACCGACATCAACCGCCGCCTGCCCATGGCGCTGCTCGCCGGCATCTTCGCCCTGGCCGTCGTGGTCGTCGGGCGACTGCGGGGTGTCATGGCCCTGGTCGCACTGGCCATCAGCTTCATGGTGCTGAACCTCTTCATCCTGCCCGCGATCCTCCAGGGCTCGAACCCGCTGCTCGTGGCGGTGGTGGGTGCGAGCGCCATCATGCTCATCGCCCTGTATCTGTGTCACGGCCTGTCGGCCCGGACATCCGTGGCGGTGCTCGGCACCCTCATCTCCCTGCTGCTGATCGGCGTTCTCGGCTCGCTGTTCATCGGCTGGGCGGCGCTCACCGGTAACACCGACGACAACACCGGTCTGATCCACGGCCTCTACCCGACGATCGACATGAGCGGTCTGCTGCTGGCCGGCGTCATCATCGGATCGCTGGGTGTGCTCGACGACGTGACGGTCACGCAGACGTCGGCGGTCTGGGAGCTGCACGAGGCCAATCCGTCCATGGGCTGGCGCGGCCTCTACCGCGCGGGGATCCGGATCGGCCGCGACCACATCGCCTCGGTCGTCAACACGCTCGTCCTCGCCTACGCGGGTGCCGCCCTGCCGCTGCTCCTGCTGTTCTCCATCGCGCAGAGCAGTGTCGGGACGGTCGCCAACAGCGAGCTGGTCGCGGAGGAGATCGTGCGCACGCTGATCGGTTCGATCGGGCTGGTCGCCTCGGTGCCGGTCACCACGGCCCTGGCCGCGCTGGTGGTCTCGGCCGACCGCCCGGGAGTGCAGCCCGCCGTGCAGCCCGCCGTGGAGGCCTCCGCGGCCCCGGCACGCGGGGGCAAGGGCCGACGCCGCAAGCGCTGACGGCTCTCGCACTCCGAAGCCATGTGTCCCACCCTACGGAGAAGCGTTCCTGCTCAGCTCGGCGGCATCCGGTGAAGCGTTACTCCACCATGCCGCCGACGGATGTCTCAGCCGGCGCCCTGTTCCGCCAGGATGCGGTCCAGGGCCTCGTCGAGATGGGCGTCGAAGTCGGCGAGCGAGCCCTCCTGGCCCAGCGGCACCAGCTTGTCGGTGCGGTCGAGGAAAGCGACCAGCGGTGCCGTCGACGACCTGAACAGCGCCTGGTCACTACCCACCTGAAGCCGGATCAGCACCTCGCCCAGCGCGTCCGGTTCGACGGGCGTGACCCGCACATCGCCCTCCCCGCACGGCCGGCCGACCCCGTCGATCAGCAGCTCCCGGCCGAAAGCCCACGTCACCGGGGCATCACCGGGCAGGTGGAAGGTCAGCCTGACGGCATAGGGATCACTGGTCTCATAGCGCAGCTCCACCGGAATGCGGAAGGAGAGCTCCTCGGACACGAGAAAGCTCATCATGACCTCTGCTTGTACGGACTCGCGCATCGCTAACCCCGTCATTCGCCGTGGACTGGCCGGGAACGAACCTCTGACACTTGTGGAATCTTGCTGAACGTACACAGCAGATCACAAGGAGTGAGTTTTCACATACTGATAGAGAGTGCGAGCGAGCCGAGCAGACTTCCGATCTCGCTCTGCAACTGCCGGGCCGCGGGGAGCAGTCGGTGCTCCTGGTGGGCGGGCAGGGAGATGGCCATCGTGGCGGCCGTGGTGCCGAGGGTGAGCGGAATAGCCGCGCAGACGGCGCCCAGGGCGTACTCCTGACGCTCGGTCACAGGTTCCATCCGCCGTACTCGCTCCAAACGGCGCAGCAGGCTGTGGTTGTCCCGCACGGTGTACGGCGTGAGCGCCTGCACCGGATAGCGGTCGAGGTGGTCCCGGCGGGCCTCCTCGTCCAGCTGGGACAGCAGGCACTGCCCGATGGCGTGCGCGTGCCCGGTCTCCCGGAAGTCGGCCCACTCCTCGACCGCGGGATTGGCCGGGGTGTCGGAGACGCACATGAGCTCGATCTCGCCCTCGCGGTACACCGCGTAGTACACGGGCACACCGAGCGTGTCCCGCCAGTGCGCGAGGGCGTCGACGACCGTGCTGCGACGTTTCTGCCGTGCCCCGCTGCTGCTCAGCCGCTCGGCGGCCTCGCCGAGGAAGAACAGGCCCTTGTCCCGGCACAGATAGCCCTCGTGCACGAGGGTGCGCAGCAGGTGGTAGGTGGTGGGCAGGGCCAGCCCGGTCTCCCGGGCCAGTTGCTTGGCGGGGGCGCCGTATTCGTGCGCCGCGACCGTCTCCAGCAGGCGCATCGCGCGCTGCACGGACCCGATGAGGGTCGCCGGAGGAGGCGGCGTGGCGGGAGGCGATTGCTCGGAGGGGGGCGCCGAGCGGGGTTGCGCGGGGACGGTGTGCAGGTGGACACGTGCGGTGTCAGCCGGGGCCAAGGGTCACTCCCGAAGCGCGAGGGGGTAGACCGTGCCGATGGACACGGGTGAGGGTGTACGCCGCTCGCGGGGATGTCCCCGCGTCGAGTTCCGGACTCTATTCGTCTGCCACCGCACGCAGACGCCCCGGAACGGAAACTTCCCCCGGCCGAGGGAACCGGTGACGCCGGGTGTTTCCCGCTACCCCCACCGGTTTCCCACCGGTCTCACCAGTCGCTGCGCGACGAGGAGCTCGACGTGAACTTCCGTACGACGTAGATCAGTCCACCGACCAGCGCCACGAAGACCAGCACCTTGAAGAGCAGTCCGATCACGAACCCGACCACGCTGGCGATCAGCCCGCCGAACACGACCAGGGCGATGACCGGCACCGCGATCCACTTCACCCACCACGGCAGTCCCGTGAAGATCTCTCGCATCGCCCTCGTCCTTGCCTCTCCGCCCGTTCGAGTGCCGGGTCCTGTCGGTCCTTCTGGATCTCTGATGTCCTGCACTCGATGCTAGGTCCGGGAGGGGCCCGGCGGGGGCCTCGCGCCCCTTGTCTCCCCCTGACCGAACCCCTAGGGAACCCGGAGACGGACCGTCAGCTCTCGGGCGGAGAGAAGACCACCAGCACCCTCAGGTCCTCGGTGATGTGATGGAACTTGTGCGCGACGCCGGCCGGTACGTAGATCACGCTGCCGCGTGCCACCTGCGTCGTCTCCAGGCCGACGGTGATCGCGGCACGGCCGCTCACAACGAAGTAGACCTCGTCCTGATTGTGCGGCTTCTGTGGATCCTGGTCGCCCGCATCGAGGGCGTACAGGCCGACCGACATGTTCTGCTCCCGCAGAAACTGCAGGTAGGCGCCCTCGTTGGCGGCGCGCTCCGCCTCCAGTTCGTCCAGCCGGAATGCCTTCATCGCCTTGTCCGCCCCTGCCTCTCGTGCCCATGTCCGATCAGGTCTGCCACGATCAGACACATGATGAATTTCCTAGTCAAGACGATCGCCAACGCGGGTGCCCTGGCGGTCGCCGTATGGCTGCTCGACAAAATCACCCTGACCGGTGACAGCACGGGCAAGAAGATCGGCACCCTGATCATCGTCGCGCTGCTCTTCGGTCTGGTGAACTTCCTGGTCAAGCCGGTCGTCAAGCTCCTCAGCCTCCCGCTGCTGATACTGACGCTCGGCCTGTTCACCCTGGTCGTCAACGCGCTGATGCTGTTGCTCACCTCGTGGCTGGCCGACCAGCTCGACCTCAGCTTCCACGTGGAGGGCTTCTGGACGGCCGTCCTGGGCGGCCTGATCATCTCCGTCGTCTCCTGGGCGCTGAACGTCGTCCTGCCCGACAAGGACTGAGCGAGCATGACGTACCGCGTCTGCTTCGTCTGCACGGGCAACATCTGCCGTTCCCCGATGGCCGAGATCGTCTTCCGCGCGCGCGTGGCGGAGGCCGGTCTCGGCGGTCTGGTCGAGGTCGACAGCGCCGGCACGGGCGGCTGGCACGAGGGCGACTGCGCCGACCCGCGCACGATGGCCGTCCTCGCGGAGAACGGCTACGCCACCGGGCACACGGCCCGCCAGTTCCAGCCGTCGTGGTTCTTCCGCCTCGACCTGGTCATCGCCCTCGACGCCGGCCACCTCAGGGCGCTGCGCCGCCTCGCACCCACGGAAGAGGACGCGCAGAAGGTGCGCCTGCTGCGATCGTACGACCCCGTCGCGGGCGACGACCTCGACGTGCCGGACCCCTACTACGGAGGCGCCGAGGGCTTCGAGGAGTGCCTTGAGATGGTGGAGGCGGCGAGCGCCGGTCTGCTCGCCGCGGTGCGTGAGGACGTGGAGGGACAGGCGGCATGAATGAATCCGCGACGGGCGACGCGCACGAGGTGAGGGGTGACGCCGGTCCGGCGGCCGGTGCCGCGGGCCGTGCGGGGCGCGAGATGGCCCCGGTGGCGGCGGGCGCCGGTGACGGCACACGCGCGGTGCGGGCCGGGCTGCCCGAGCCTGCCAAGTACGAGCCCACCCTGCCCGGGCCCGTGTTCGCCGCCCACTACCACCTACCGGGCGAGCCCACCGGCCCCTACACCTACGGCCGTGACGAGAACCCGACCTGGACGCTGCTGGAGCGCGCCGTCGGCGAGCTGGAGGCGCCCGGCCAGGACGGTATCGAGACCCTCGTGTTCGCCTCCGGCATGGCAGCGATCTCGGCCGTGCTCTTTTCCCAGCTGCGCGCCGGGGATGTGTGCGTCCTGCCCGACGACGGCTACCAGGCGCTGCCCCTGGTGCGCGCCCAGCTCGAGGCGTACGGCATCGAGGTGCGCACCGCCCCGACCGGCGGTGACGCCCAGCTCGACGTCCTCGACGGCGCGAAGCTGCTGTGGATCGAGACCCCGTCGAACCCCGGCCTCGACGTGTGCGACATCAGGCGGCTCGCGGAGGCGGCACACGCGCGTGGCGCCCTGGTGGCCGTCGACAACACCCTCGCCACACCGCTCGGCCAGCGCCCCCTGGAGCTCGGCGCCGACTTCGCGGTGGCCAGCGGCACCAAGCAGCTCACCGGTCACGGCGACATCCTCCTGGGTTACGTCGTCGGCCGGGACCCCGAAACCATGGCCGCCGTACGCCGCTGGCGCAAGATCGTCGGTGCGATTCCCGGGCCGATGGAGGCCTGGCTCGCGCACCGTTCGATCGCGACGCTCCAGATGCGGGTCGACCGGCAGAGCGCGACGGCCCTGGCGGTCGCTGAGGCGCTGCGCGAGCGGCCCGAAGTGACCGGGCTGCGCTACCCCGGACTTCCGGACGACCCCGCGCACAAGGTCGCCGCGCGGCAGATGCGGCGCTATGGGTGCGTGGTGTCGTTCACGCTGCCCACGCGCGCGCGTGCCGACCGATTTCTCGACGCCCTGCGGCTCGTGGACGACGCGACGAGTTTTGGCGGAGTGCGGTCCACGGCCGAACGGCGCGGGCGCTGGGGCGGCGACGCGGTTCCGGAAGGCTTCATCCGCCTGTCGGTGGGCGCCGAGGATCCAGAGGATCTGGTGGCGGATGTGCTGCGTGCGCTGGACGCGTCGGCAGCCTGACGATCCCCCCATGGACGGTCCGAGCCTCCCCCCTCGTGGCTCGGACCGTCCCCCGGTTCCGCGCGCAAGAACCGCGCGACCAAGGCTAGTTGACTCTCTGTCAGTGTCCAATCACAGTAGCGACAGAGACCTATCGACTTATTTATAGTTGAGCGCGGTCGGGGGGCCGGGAGCGGGACCGACGAGGGGAGAGCGGTGTGGATCTGGCCTTGCTGCGGACCTTCGTGACCGTGCACCGGGCCGGTTCCTTCACCCGCGCCGCCGCCCTGCTCGGCCTTTCCCAGCCGGCCGTCACCTCACAGATACGCACGCTGGAACGGCAGCTGGGCCGTCCCCTGTTCCTGCGGCAGGCCCGCGGCGTGACCCCGACGAGCATCGGCGACGAGCTCGCCCACAAGGCCGCACCGCATCTCGACGCCTTGGTGGAGATCGCCGAGACCGGCCTCGACGACGACTCCTCCTTACGGACCCTGCACCTCGCCGGACCACCGGAGTTCACCGCGGAACGAGCCCTGCCCGCCCTCACGGAGCTGACCGGCGAGGACGGTCAGGGCTTCGCCTTGCGCGCCTCCTTCGGGAACGCCGAGGAAACGCTGGAAGGGCTTTCCGCCGGGCATCATGATCTGGCCATCAGCACGGCCCGTCCGCGCGGTGCCCTGCTCACGGCGACTGCGCTCTGCGACGAGGAACACGTTCTGGTCGCCGCCCCGCGCTGGGCCGAACAGATCGGCGCCGGGCAGCCTGACCGCAAACCGGAACCGGCCCTGGAGCAGGTACCCGTGGTGGAGGTGCACGAGTCGCTGCCCTTCGTCTCCCGCTACTGGGCCTCCGTCTTCGACTCCCGCCCGGCCGCTCCGGGCACGGTCGTCGTCCCCGACCTGCGTGCGGTTCTGGCGTGCGCCGTCGCCGGCGCGGGACTGGCCGTGCTGCCCCGCTATCTGTGCGCGGCCGCGTTGGAGCGGGGTGACGTGGTCGCCCTTCACGAGCCGGCGGTGCCGCCGCTGCGCACGTACTTCCTGGTGGTGCGCACCGGGACGCTCGCGATGCCCCATATCGCGCGGGCCCACGAGTGGTTGCAGCGGGCGGCGGCCGACTGGTGCTGAGGAGGCGCCCGAGGGCGGATGCCGGGTTGCGCGGGCGCGAAGGGCGGCAGCCCGGACAGTGCCTCACTCTGGGAGCTCGGCCGGTGACGTTTCGCGATGTTTCACGTGGAACCAACCGGGCCACATTTCACCCATGACCGTCCGACCTGTGGTCAAGCGCACCGCCCGTGCCGTTCTGCTGGACGGTGACGACCTGATCCTGATCAAGCGCACCAAGCCGGGCATGGATCCCTACTGGCTCACTCCCGGCGGCGGAGTCGAACCCAGCGACCCGACCGTTGTCGATGCCTTGCACCGCGAGGTGTACGAGGAGCTCGGCGCGAAGGTCACCGACGTGGTGCCCTGCTTCGTGGACACCGTGGAGCACATCGGGGACGACGGCGGGGCGACCGGTGTGAAGGTGCAGCACTTCTTCGTCTGCCGCCTGGAGTCCATGGATCCCTCGCTCCGCCACGGCCCCGAGGTGGACGAGCCGGTCGGCGAGTACGAGATCGTCCGCGTGCCCTTCACCCGGGTCGGAATCGCCTCCGTCCATCTCGTTCCGCTGTCGCTGCGGCACTACCTGGACGGCAACATCGAGGGCGTACTCGCCATGCACGCCCCTGACCTGGGCTGACACCGGAGGAGGATCAGGACCCGGCCACGACCAGTTCTTCCACGGAGTCGTGCCGTATGCGCTCCGACGGGATGCCGATGTCCCGCAGGGCGTCCACACCGCTGCGGATCATCCCGGGCGGGCCCGACAAGTAGGCGTCGTACTCGTTCCACGGCCCATAGGCGCGTACCGCGTCCGGAAGCTGCTGGTGAGCCAGCTGGTCGATGATCGCGCGGACCGAGAGCCAGGGGTGGCTCTGCTGGAGGCGGAGCATGGTGTCGATGTCGTACAGGTCGTGGTCGGTGCGGGCACCGTAGAAGACCTCGACCGGCCGGCGTTCCCCGTGCTCGGCGACGTCCTCGACCAGCGCCTTGATGGGCGCTATGCCGGTGCCGCCGCCCAGACAGAGCAGCCCGCTGTCGGTGGTGTGGTCCACGGTCATGGAGCCGGCGGGCGGGCCGAGCCGGACGATGTCACCCGGCCGGGCGCGGTGCACCAGGGCGTTGGAGACCCAGCCCGCCGGGACGGCCTTCACGTGGAACGACAGCAGGCCGTCGGAGCGGGGTGCCGAGGCGAAGGAGTAGTGCCGCCATATCCGGGGCCACCAGGGAGTCTCCAGGCTCGTGTACTGCCCGGCGAGGAAGGGGTAGGGCTGGTCGGGGCGGACGGTGATGACGGCGACGTCCGGGGTCCTGAGGTCGTGTGTGACGATCTCGGCGTACCACCAGGCCGGGGCACGCAGTTCGTCGGCGGCCGCCGCGTCGATCATGATCTGGGAGATCGTGGTGTACGTCCGTATCCAGGCCGCCTCCATCTCCTCGTCCCAGACCCCGGCGGCGTACTTGCTGAGCGCGCCGATCAGGCATTCGCCGACGGCCGGGTAGTGCTCGGCCCGCGTCCCGTACTTCCGGTGGCCCCGGCCGAGGTTCCGCAGGTAGTCGACCAGGACATCGGTGTTGTCGATGTGCTCGGCGGCCGTGAGCAGCGCCCTGAGCAGCCGGTCCCGCTGGGTGTCCATCGCGGCCGGGAAGAGCGGGCGCAGGTCCGGGTGGCGGACGAAGAGCAGAGCGTAGAAGTACGAGGTGACCTTGTCGGCCACGGGTGACACCTCTGCCATCGCTCGGCGAACGAGGACGGCGTCCGGGGACGCTTCCCTGGCCGGGGCGGAGGCTGCCGGTCCCGGGGGCGACACCGGTCCGGGCCGCTGAGGGGGAACACGCGGCTCGTCGGGAGGACCTGTTGTGGAGGCGAACGGCACCGGGCCCGGTGTGACCGTCGTGGTCGCGGGTCGTGGTGACGACGGGGCGGAGGGCTCGGCCATGGGGCCGGGCACGGGTATAGCGTCCGGGGACTCGCGCTCCTGGTCCGGCGCACCGGTGCTCACGCTGGCTGTCGGCGCGGCGGGTGCAGCAGCTTTGCCGTCTGCCGGCGTTTCCGGAGCGGTCGTCTGCCGTCCCACCGGGCGTATCACAGCCGGGCGGCGGCCGTCCGGCGTCCCGGGCTCGTCTTCAGGTGTCGCCGTCGGCTTGGTGCGGGGCGTGAACCAGTCGCCCCCGCCGCCAGAAGTGCCGTTGTCGGCAGACGTGGTGGTCGGAGCGTCCATGGTGTGCCTCGCCTCGAGCATCTTTCGGTCGGTCTGCGCACTTCCCAGTCGGAAGGTGCCTGCTTTCCCCCGTGGACGGACTGCGTTCCCATCCGTGTCGCGGCCAATGCGGCCACATTCAACCCGTGTTCCGGCTCTCTACGGACAAGTAAGGCGAGAGTGTGACATTGGCCGCAGTAATCCCACCTGAGCATCCCACTCGCCTGGGAGGCTCAGTCGCATAACCGGAAACGCGGTCTTCGATCTCTCCATCCCGTTAGGCTGCATTGCCCTGTACGTGGCCCACACAGAACAGGTCGCCCGCCCCGAACGTGAACCGGAGTCGACCCTACCGGCCACCGCTGTGCACACAAGTCCCCCCTTGCCCCGTCACGAATGAGGGCACAGCGCGATCACCAACATGGTCAATACCCGGCGACTCACCTGTGTTTCACGTGAAACGTCTGGTGTCTGTCCGCGCTCTGTGCAGCCGGCTACAACTGGCCAAAATCTCGTACGGCTCTGGGGAAAGAGGTGGACGTCAGGGGCTCCGGTCGGACAGCCTGACCTGCGTGCCGACTCCTTCCCTTGCCTCTCTGCCCATCCGCCGTCTGACGCTCCGCGATCTCGCCGCCTGCGCCGACTTGTCCGAGGACCGGGGGTGGCTACGGGAGGAGCACAAGTGGGGCTTCCTCCTCACGGCCGGACAGGGCTATGGCATCGACGACCCGGACGGCGGCCTCGTGAGCGCCTGTGTCGTCACCGAGTACGGACCGCAGGAGCGCCCCGCCCTCGCGGCGATCGGCATGGTCCTCGTCGCCGAACGGCACGCCCGCCAGGGCGTGGGACGCCGACTGATGCGCCACGTCATCTCGGCGATGGGCACCACACCCCTCACCCTGCATGCCACGCCGTACGGCCGACCCCTCTACGAGGAACTCGGCTTCAAGCTCACCGGGCGGGCGGAGATGGTGGCCGGGCGTTTCACTCCCGGCGGGCCGCAGCCGACGGTCGCCACCCGTGCCGCGACCGCCGAGGATCTCGCTGCGATCCTCCGGCTCGACGAGCAGGCGTTCGGGACCGACCGCACCCACATCGTCACCCGACTGCCGGCCTTCGCCGACCAGTTGCGCGTGGCGGAGGAGGACGGGCGGATCATCGGCTACGCGGCCGCCTGGCCCAACATGGACACCCATGTCGTCGGTCCGCTCATCGCGCGTGACACGTCGGTGGCCCAAGCGCTCATCGCCTCCCTCGCCGCCCACACCGACCGTCCCCTGCGCACCGACATCGACGTCCGGCACACCGAGCTGCTCGCGTGGGTGAAGGACCGCGGTCTGGCGCCCGTCGCCTTCAACTCGGTGATGTCGTACGGGATCACCGAGCTGCCCGGCGACTGGAGCCGTCGGTTCGCCCCGGTCACGGTCGCGGCGGGCTGAAGGGCCCCTTTACGACAACGTCGGCTCCCGGGGGTATCAGGGAGCCGACGTCGTGTTGCTGAAGCGGCCCGTCAGGCGAGTGCCTCCACAGCCGCCGTGGCGAAGGCGTGGTCCTGCTCCGGCGCACCACCGCCGACACCGAGCGCGCCGATCAGGCGGCCGTCGCGACGCACCGGCACACCGCCTGCGATGAACAGCAGCGGCCGGTCGAGCGCGGTGGGCAGGCTGTGGAAGAGGCCTCCGGGCTGCACGGCGTCGACGAGGTCGGCAGTGGGCGCGTTCAGCTGGAGAGCCGTGTAGGCCTTGCGGGTGCTGGTCTCGCCGGAGATCAGCACGGCACGGTCGTCACGCCGGAAGGCGAGCAGATGGCCGCCGGCGTCCACGACGGTGACGCTGACCGTGACACCTGCGGCCTCGGCGGCACGCCGGGCGGCGGTGACGAGGATGTCGGCGTCCTGGGTGGTCAGCGGGGCGACTGCGGTGGTGGTGCTCATGAGGTGGTTCTCCTGGAATTCGCTGGATCGTGCTGATCCGGGCCGGAGGCAGGCGGTGTACCTGGTCGGCCCGGTGGCTCAGTGGTGGATGGCGGCCCGCTGCTCGGCCGACGCGGACCCCGTGACGACGGTGCTGGGAGCTCCGGCGCGGCGTTCGAGGGCGGACGAGACGAGGGCCAGGCCCAGGGCTCCCGCGGCCAGGACGGCACCGACCCAGTTGGGGGCGGTGTAGCCGAAGCCCGCCGCGATCACGAGGCCGCCGAGCCAAGCGGACAGAGCGTTGCCGAGGTTGAAGGCGCCGATGTTCACGGCGGAGGCCAGCGTCGGCGCGCCGTGCGCCTGGTCGAGGACCCGCTTCTGGAGCGGCGGGACGCTGGCGAAGCCCAGGGCGCCGATCAGGGTGATCGTGACGGCCGACAGCAGCTTGTTGTGCGCGGTGAGGGTGAACAGCGCCAGGACGACGGCCAGAGCGCCCAGGGAGACGTACAGCATGGGCATGAGGGCGCGGTCGGCGAACTTGCCGCCCACGAGGTTGCCGCCGACCATGCCGAGACCGAAGAGGACCAGCAGCCAGGTGACGGAGCCGTCGGCGAAGCCCGCGGTGTGGGTCATCATCGGGGCGATGTAAGTGATGGCCGCGAAGACGCCGCCGAAGCCGAGGACGGTCATCGCCATCGCGAGCAGCACCTGCACGTTCTTGAAGGCGGCGAGTTCGTGCCGCAGGCGCACCCCCTCCGGCTTGGGCATGTCGGGGACGAGCCGGGCGATGCCGGCCAGGCCGACGACGCCGAGGGCGGCGACGATGCCGAAGGTCACCCGCCAGCCGACGGACTGCCCGACGAGCGTGCCCAGTGGAACGCCGACGACGTTGGCGACGGTCAGGCCCGTGAACATCATCGCGATGGCTCCGGCCTTCTTGTCCGGGGCGACGAGGTCCGCCGCGACGACCGAGCCGATCCCGAAGAAGGCGCCGTGGGCCAGCGAGGCGACGATCCGGCCGATCAGCATGACGGCGAAGGCGGGAGCGAGTGCCGAGAGCAGGTTGCCGACGATGAACAGGCCCATCAGCAGCATCAGGATCCGCTTGCGGGAGACCTTGGTGCCCAGAACGGTCATCAGCGGGGCGCCGAACATGACACCGAGGGCGTAGCCGGTCACCAGGTAGCCGGCGGTGGGGATGGAAACCCCGTAGTCGCCCGCGACCTCGGGCAGCAACCCCATGATCACGAACTCGGTCGTGCCGATCCCGAAGGCCCCGATCGCGAGGGCCAGAAGCGCGAGAGGCATGGAGGGGTACACCTTCCCAGACGATTGCAGGAGCGCTTTGCGTGCGCTTACAATAGTTGCACACGCGGGCTAACTGCAAGCGCCGTCAATTGCAGGACTGCTCTATCCTGGGTGTCAGCCGCTCCGGGACGGAGGAAACGCCAATGACAGCGACGGACCCCGCGCTCACCGCTCTCGCCCAGAGCTGGTGCGCCCTCTCCCTGCTGCACGGGAGGATCGAGGCCCGCATCGAGCGCGCTCTCCAGGCCAAGCACGACCTCAGCGCGCGCGAGTACTCCCTGCTCGACGTGCTCAGCCGGCAGCACGACGGAGACGGTGGCCATCTCCAGATGAAGCAGGTCGCCGACGCGGTCGTCCTCAGCCAGAGCGCCACCACACGTCTGGTCACCCGACTCGAGGACCGCGGCCTCCTGGAGCGCTACCTGTGCCCCACCGACCGCCGGGGCATCTACACGAACGTCACCGAGGCAGGCCTCAAGCTGCTCGAAGAAGCCCGGCCGACCAACGACGCCGCCCTGCGCGCGGCCCTCGACGAGGCGGCGAAGAATCCGGAGCTGGCCCCGCTGGTCCGGGTCGTGGAGACGCTGAAGGCTCCGGTGCCCGCTTAGAGTCCGCTCGCACCGGCCGTCCCGCGCAGGATCCGGCCGTTGCTGCGCAGCGCCCGGTCGTTGCTGCGTAGGGTGCGGCCCATGGGAGATCTTGAGATACGCCCCGCGACCGCCGACGACCTACCCGCGATCGTCGGCATGCTCGCGGACGACCCGCTGGGCGCACAGCGCGAGTCACCCGACGACCTCACCCCGTATCTGGCCGCGCTGGAGCGGCTCAGCGCCGATCCGAACCAGCGCTTGGTCGTGGCGGTTCGGGAAGGCCGCGTCGTCGGCACGCTCCAGCTCACGATCATTCCCGGGCTCTCCCGACGCGGTGCCACCAGGTCGATCATCGAAGGCGTACGCGTCCATGCCGAAGAGCGCGGCAGCGGTCTGGGAACACAGCTCATCGAGTGGGCGATCGATGAATCCCGGCGTCAGGGCTGCCAATTGGTCCAGCTGACCTCCGACAACACACGAACCGACGCACATCGCTTCTACGAACGGCTCGGCTTCACGGCCTCCCACACGGGCTTCAAGCTCTCGTTGTGACCGACGTGGGGGGGGAGGGCCTGTTTCACGTGAAACAGGCCCTCCCTCCACGTCACCGTCTAACCGATCCCTCGCCAGCCCTCAGGGTCGACCCCGCCCGGCACAGGAGCCCCTTCGTCGTACGGCTGACGCGTGAACACGAACGAACCGAGGTCCAGATGGCTCACGGACCCGTCCGGCCGCCGTACGGCCTTCAGCAGCTCTCCCGCGTAGTAACCCTCCAGGCCGGTCCAGGTGCCGTCGCCGTTCGGTCGGAACCGCGAGCGTCGCCCGTTGCCGGACAACGGCTCCAATGAAGCGAGTCCGTCGGCCGTGAGCCGCAGGGCGAAGGCATACGTGCCCCAGTACCACTGCCCCGTCAGCTCCAGCCTCGACGGGTCGACGTCACTCAGTGGCCTCCATGGGGCGGGGATGCGCGGCTCCGCGTCGGCAACGATACGGACGAGATCGGCGGCGACGCCGGACACCAGCGGACCCGAGGTGCAGTTGGCCAGCACGACCGCCGCCACGTCGTCCTCCACGCTGATGCTCACATTCGCCAGGAAGCCCGGCAGGGATCCGCTGTGCCCTACGAGCAGCCGGCCGTGCCTGCGCTGAATCTGCATGCCGAGGCCGTAGGCGTCACCGGACATCACTTCCGCGGCTTCCGCCGGTGCCGCCGGGGTCCGCATCTCCCGCAGGGACTCGGCACTCAGCACCCTCTCGTCGCCCCTCACCAGGAAGGCCGCGAACCGGGCCAGATCTGCCGTGGTCGACCAGAGTTGACCGGCGGGTGCCATACGACCGAGGTCCTCGGCGGGCTCGGGCAGCAATACGTCGGCCCACGGGTGCACGGCCCAGCCACCCGCGTGCGGGGCCCGCGGTCGCACGCCCGTCCGGTCGAGCCCCAGTGGTTCGAGCACTTCACGCCGTAGTGCCTCGTCCCAGGAGCTCCCCCGCAGCTCCTCGACGAGCGCGCCCAGCAACGTGTAGCCAGGGTTCGAGTAGTGGTGCCGTCGGCCGACGGGGTGCAGAAGAGGCTGCTCACCGAGCACGTCGGACAGTCCGGGCCGCAGGGATCCGGGCGTGCGCTCCCACCACGGACCGGGCGACTCGGCCGCCAGCCCGCCCGTGTGCGCGAGCAGTTCGGCGATCGTGGCCTCCCCCGCGCCGGTGCCCGGCACGTACTTCTCCAGTGGATCCCCGAGCCCGAGCAGTCCCTCGTCCCGCAGGCGCATCACGAGAACGGCGGTGAAGGTCTTGGTGATCGAGCCGATGCGGTACTGGACGTGCTCGTCGGGCTCTTCCCCGTCGACCGATGTCCTGGCGCCGTGCCACACCGCCCGCCCGTCCCGGACAACGGCCGCGACCAGCGACGGGGCCCGCCCCTGTGTCTGTGCCACGGCGATCCGGTGCAGCAGCGCACGACTCGTTGCGGGAAGCAGTTCTTCCTTGGGTGTCGTCATGGCCCAAGTCCACCTGGCCCGGACCGGCGAGTCGACCTCATTTCGCCGCCGGTGCAGGGCCCCAAGGAGCGTGTCAGATGCGGCCACGGCCAACCGGCTCAGGTCTGCGCCATGTCCACGAACCGCGAGTAGTGGCCCTGGAAGGCGACCGTGATCGTCGCCGTCGGGCCGTTTCGGTGCTTGGCCACGATCAAGTCCGCCTCGCCCGCGCGCGGCGACTCCTTCTCGTAGGCGTCCTCGCGGTGCAGCAGGATGACCATGTCGGCATCCTGCTCGATGGAACCGGACTCACGCAGGTCGGAGACCATCGGCTTCTTGTCCGTGCGCTGCTCGGGACCACGGTTCAGCTGGGAGAGCGCGATGACCGGGATTTCCAGCTCCTTGGCCAGCAGCTTGAGGTTACGGGACATGTCCGAGACCTCCTGCTGACGGCTCTCAGCACGCTTGGAACCGCCGGACTGCATCAACTGGAGGTAGTCGATGACCACCAGCCGCAGGTCGTTCCGCTGCTTGAGGCGGCGGCACTTGGCGCGGATCTCCATCATCGACAGGTTCGGGGAGTCGTCGATGTAGAGCGGGGCCGCCGAGACGTCCGGCATCCGCCGGGCCAGGCGGGTCCAGTCCTCGTCCGTCATCGTGCCCGACCGCATGTGGTGCAGGGCGACCCGGGCTTCGGCGGACAGCAGACGCATCGCGATCTCGTTGCGCCCCATTTCGAGCGAGAAGATCACGCTCGGCAGATTGTTCTTGATCGAGGCGGCCCGCGCGAAGTCCAGCGCGAGCGTGGACTTCCCCATGGCGGGACGCGCGGCGATGACGATCATCTGGCCCGGGTGCAGCCCGTTCGTGAGCGAGTCGAAGTCCGTGAACCCCGTGGGCACACCGGTCATCTCACCGCTGCGCGAGCCGATCGCCTCGATCTCGTCGAGCGCGCCCTCCATGATGTCGCCGAGCGGCAGATAGTCCTCGCTGGTGCGCTGCTCGGTGACCGCGTAGACCTCCGCCTGGGCGCGGTTGACGATCTCGTCGACGTCGTCGTCGGCCGCGTATCCCATCTGCGTGATGCGTGTGCCCGCCTCGACCAGGCGACGCAGCACGGCCCGCTCATGGACGATCTCCGCGTAGTAGGCGGCGTTGGCGGCCGTGGGCACCGTCTGGACGAGGGTGTGCAGATAGGAGGCTCCGCCGACCTTGTTGATCTCACCGCGCTTGGTGAGCTCGGCGGCGATCGTGATGGGGTCGGCCGGCTCGCCCTTGGCGTAGACGTCGAGGACGGCCTGGTAGATCGTCTCGTGGGCCGGCTTGTAGAAGTCGTGGCCCTTGAGGATCTCGACGACGTCGGCGATGGCGTCCTTGGAGAGCAGCATGCCGCCGAGGACGGACTGCTCGGCCTCGATGTCCTGCGGCGGTACCCGCTCGAACGCCGGGGCGGCGCCCCCGTCCCATGCCCCGCTGTCCCTGCCCCGCTCATGCTGCTCGTCGCGGCCCCGGGCTCCATCGCCACGTCGGCGGGAGGCGGGCAGACGATCACTGGGACCGCTGTCGGCCCACGGGTCGTCCAAGGGCTCGGAAATGCTCACCGAGCCACCTCCTCCCGTCCGCCGCAGCAGACCTCGCCGTGCCCCTCTGTTCTACGGCACGGCACTGACAAATGAGACGCCCAACTCCGGTTAGCCAACGCCGGTTTTGTGACGCTTTGGAAACCGGCGGACGGAGCGGGCGCCGGACCACGTTAGGCCTGTCGGCACGCTCAGCCAATCTGGTTATCCACAGGCCATGTGGACGACGGCCCAGATGCTGTGGAGAACTCCTCAAAACCTGTGCACGACCCGGTGGACAGCCCTGTGAACAAGCACCGAGTCGTCTCCGGCGGACGTCTCTGACCTGCGCATTTGCCGTCCACCGGCTGTGCAGAAGAAAAACTTTCCCCACTGGCGCAAGATCGCTTCGAATGGTGCACAGCAGTGCGTACCGCTGGACGGAAGGTAAGGGGCGCAAAACCTTTGCATCTCTTACCTGTGGACGATTAGATTGGTGCACATGACACAGGCCCCCGCGCGTCACCGAACCGGCCGGAGACAGCACGACCGAGAGATCGTCTCGTTGGCCGTGCCGGCCTTCGGCTCTCTCGTCGCCGAGCCCCTCTTCCTCATGGCCGACACCGCGATCGTGGGCCATCTGGGCACGGCCCAACTCGCCGGCCTCGGCGTCGCCTCGGCCCTGCTGATGACCGCCGTCAGTGTCTTCGTCTTCCTCGCCTACGCCACGACAGCGGCGGTCGCCCGCCGCGTCGGCGCGGGCGACCTCCAGGCCGCCATCCGCCAGGGCATGGACGGCATCTGGCTGGCACTGCTCCTCGGCGCTGCCGTCGTCGCCATCGTCATACCGACGGCGTCCGGCGTCGTGGACCTTTTCGGCGCCTCGGACGCGGCGGCTCCCTACGCCACCACGTACCTGCGCATCTCGGCGCTCGGCATACCGGCCATGCTCGTCGTACTCGCCGCGACCGGTGTCCTGCGCGGCCTCCAGGACACCAAGACTCCTCTCTACGTCGCCATCGCCGGCTTCGTCGCCAACGGTGCTCTCAACGCAGGGCTCGTCTACGGCGCCGACCTGGGGATCGCCGGATCCGCCTGGGGCACCGTCATCGCCCAGTGGGGCATGGCCGTGGTCTATCTCGTGGTCGTTGTGCGCGGTGCGCGCAAGCACGGTGCCTCGCTCCGCCCGGACGCCGCCGGGATCAGGGCCTCTGCACAGGCCGGTGCGCCCCTGCTGGTTCGCACCCTCTCCCTGCGGGCAATCCTGATGATCGCCACGGCCGTCGCCGCCCGTCTCGGTGATGCCGACATCGCCGCACACCAGATCATCCTGTCCCTGTGGAGCCTGCTCGCCTTCGCCCTGGACGCCATCGCCATCGCGGGACAGGCCATCATCGGGCGCTACCTCGGAGCCGGTGACGCACAAGGCGCCCGCGAAGCATGCCGTCGCATGGTCGAGTGGGGGATCGCCGTCGGAGTCGTCCTCGGCATCCTCGTCGTCATCGCCCGCCCGGCATTCCTGCCCCTGTTCACCAGTGACTCCGCGGTCAAGGACGCGGCGCTGCCCGCCCTGCTCATCGTCGCCCTCTCACAGCCGATCTCCGGCATTGTCTTCGTCCTGGACGGAGTCCTGATGGGCGCCGGCGACGGCCCCTACCTGGCCTGGGCGATGCTGCTCACTCTCGCGGTCTTCGCCCCGGTCGCCCTGCTGGTGCCGGTACTGGGCGGCGGGCTCACCGCCCTGTGGGCCACCATGACGCTGATGATGACCGTCCGGATGGCGACGCTGTGGCTCCGAACCCGCTCGGGCCGCTGGATCGTGACGGGCGCGACCCGCTGACCGACGGGCTCCGCGTTGACTGTTTCACGTGAAACACCGTGTTTCACGTGAAACACGATGGCGCCGAAACGGCGATGGGGCCGCACCCCGAAGGGTGCGACCCCATCGCTCACTGCCTCAGCGAGCGCGACACTCAGGCCGCGACGACCTCGATGTTGACCTTGGCGGCAACCTCGGGGTGCAGACGCACGGACGTCTCGTGAGCGCCCAGCGTCTTGATCGGCGAGCCCAGCTCGATGCGGCGCTTGTCGACCTCGGGGCCACCGGAAGCCTTGATCGCGGAAGCGATGTCGGCCGGGGTGACGGAACCGAAGAGACGACCGGCGTCGCCGGAGCGGACGGCCAGACGAACCTTGACCGCCTCGAGCTGGCCCTTGATCTGGTTGGCCTGCTCGATGGTCTGGATCTCGTGGATCTTGCGAGCACGACGGATCTGCTCGACGTCCTTCTCGCCACCCTTGGTCCAGCGGATAGCGAAGTTCCGCGGGATCAGGTAGTTGCGAGCGTAACCGTCCTTGACGTCGACGACGTCGCCCGCGGCACCGAGGCCGGAGACCTCGTGGGTGAGGATGATCTTCATGTGTCGGTCACCCTTCCCTTATCGCGCGGTGGAGGTGTAGGGCAGCAGCGCCATCTCACGGCTGTTCTTCACGGCCGTGGCGACGTCACGCTGGTGCTGGGTGCAGTTGCCGGTCACGCGGCGGGCACGGATCTTGCCGCGGTCGGAAATGAACTTCCGCAGCATGTTCGTGTCCTTGTAGTCCACGTACGTGACCTTGTCCTTGCAGAAAGCGCAGACCTTCTTCTTCGGCTTGCGCACAGGCGGCTTCGCCATGGTGTATCTCCTGTGTGATCAAGAAGTTGGGGTGCGAACCCGCCCTAGAAGGGGGGTTCGTCCGAGTAGCCGCCGCCACCGCCGCTGCCGCCGGAGCCACCGCCCCAGCCGCCGCCACCGCCCTGGTTGCCACCGGCGGGAGCGCCGGTCGCCCACGGGTCGTCGGCGGGAGCGCCGCCGCCCTGCTGGCCGCCACCGGGGCCGCCGCCCCAGCCGCCGCCACCCTGGCCGCCGCCACCACCGCCGCCGTAGCCGCCCTGGCCACCGCGGCCGGTGGTCTTGGTGACCTTGGCCGTGGCGTTGCGCAGGCTGGCGCCGACTTCTTCGACGTCCAGCTCGTAGACCGTGCGCTTGACGCCCTCACGGTCCTCGTAGGACCGCTGCTTCAGCCGGCCCTGCACGATGACGCGCATGCCTCGCTGGAGCGACTCGGCGACGTTCTCCGCCGCCTGACGCCAGACCGAGCAGGTCAGGAACAGGCTCTCGCCGTCCTTCCACTCGTTCGTCTGGCGGTCGAAGGTGCGGGGAGTGGACGCGACACGGAACTTCGCGACGGCCGCACCGGAGGGGGTGAAGCGCAGCTCGGGGTCGTCGACAAGATTGCCGACCACCGTGATGACGGTCTCGCCTGCCATGGGGAACCTCTCGGCGGGTTTGCTCTGGCTGCTTGCTACTCGAATCCCGGGATCAGCTGAGCGTGGAAGCTCAGTGCATCTCGGGACGGAGGACCTTGGTCCGGAGGACCGACTCGTTCAGGTTCATCTGGCGGTCGAGCTCCTTGACGACCGCAGGCTCGGCCTGCAGGTCGATGACCGAGTAGATGCCCTCGGGCTTCTTCTTGATCTCGTACGCGAGACGACGACGGCCCCAAGTGTCGATCTTCTCGACCTTTCCGCCGCCGTCACGGACGACAGACAGGAAGTTCTCGATCAACGGAGAGACAGCGCGCTCCTCGACCTCGGGGTCGAGGATGACCATCACCTCGTAGTGACGCATGTGGAACCCACCTCCTTTGGACTCAGCGGCCACGGTCGTTCCGTGGCAGGAGGGTTGTGATGCGTAGGCAACGGTATCGGCCACCACTGACAATCGGGGGTTCTCTGGAGAAGCCCCTGCCGTGACATGGGCAGACACCGGTGCGGACGGTACAGACTACCCGCATAGCGGCTTGCGGTTGAAATCCGGCCGTCAGGGCAGCCAATCTGTACACATCGGGTGTGTATGGCGCTACGTTGCGCCGACTTTCGCAGGAGGTGCCCTATGGCACAGGCATTGCGACCCAACACCGCCGGCGGCCTCTTCGCCACGGACGGCAAGCCCCACCCCCTCCAGGACACCCTGCTCGCGGTGACCCTGGTGCTGGGCATCACGTCGTTCATCACGGCACTGGTCGACGAGGACCTGCATCTGCTGAGCTCCTGGACCGGCCTGGTGGGCATTCTCACCGGCGCGTACGGCCAGTGGGTCTCGGAGACGACCCGGGAGCGCTTCGGCCTGATCCTCGGCCTCGGTGCCGCGGGCGTCGGGTTCTTCCTGGGCATGGCGCACGGCGGTCTCTTCGGCGGTCTCCTCGACTGACGCCAGGGACACTCCTTCCGAACACTGAGTGCCGTCCCGGCCGTTCACGGGCCGGGGCGAAGGTTCCGTACGCCCAACCGGCGCGCATCCAAGGCGCAGTAGGCTTCGCGCGAGAGCCGGAGCCCCTGACCCTATGGGGACACACCAGCCCGAGGAGCGCCCCGAAATGAGCCTGACCCTGAGGACCATCAGTCGAGAGCAGCATCTGGCCTACATCCAGAGCCTGCCGTCGGCGAGCCACATGCAGGTCCCGGCCTGGGCTGACGTCAAGGCGGAGTGGCGCTCCGAGAACCTCGGGTGGTTCGACGACAGGACGGGCGAGCTGGTCGGTGCCGGCCTGGTCCTCTACCGGCAGCTCCCCAAGATCAAGCGCTACCTCGCCTACCTGCCCGAGGGCCCGGTCATCAACTGGTTCGCGCCGAATCTGCAGGAATGGCTCGAACCGATGCTGGCGCACCTGAAGCAGCAGGGCGCCTTCTCCGTGAAGATGGGCCCGCCGGTGATCATCCGGCGCTGGGAGGCCCCCTCCATCAAGGCGGGCATCCAGAACCCGGACGTCAAGCGCCTGCGTGACATCGAGGCCGACCACATCGAGCCGCGCGCCTTCGAGGTGGCCGACAAGCTGCGCCGCATGGGCTGGCAGCAGGGCGAGGACGGCGGCGCCGGCTTCGGCGACGTCCAGCCCCGCTACGTGTACCAGGTGCCGCTGGCGAACCGCTCCCTGGAAGAGGTCCACAAGAACTTCAACCAGCTGTGGCGCCGCAACATCAAGAAGGCCGAGAAGGCCGGCGTCGAGGTCGTCCAGGGCGGCTACCAGGACCTCGAGGAATGGCAGCGGCTGTACGAGATCACGGCCGTGCGCGACCACTTCCGGCCGCGCCCGCTGTCGTACTTCCAGCGCATGTGGACGGCCCTCAACAGCGAGGACCCCAACCGCATGCGGCTGTACTTCGCCCGGCACAACGGCGTGAACCTGTCGGCGGCGACGATGCTGATCGTCGGTGGGCACGTCTGGTACTCCTACGGCGCCTCCGACAACATCGGCCGCGAGGTCCGGCCCTCGAACGCGATGCAGTGGCGGATGCTGCGCGACGCCTACGCGCTCGGCGCCACCGTCTACGACCTGCGCGGTATCTCCGACTCGCTGGACGAGACCGACCACCTCTTCGGTCTGATCCAGTTCAAGGTGGGCACGGGCGGGCAGGCCGCCGAGTACCTCGGCGAGTGGGACTTCCCGCTGAACAAGCTGCTGCACAAGGCGCTCGACATCTACATGTCGCGCCGCTGATGTCACGTTCAGTGCTTCCATACCTCTGATACACGGCAACCACCAGAAAGGTTCCAGGTCCGGCCATGGCGCTCACGCTCTACGTCGACACCGCGCGCTGGCGGGCGCACCACAAGCACGTGCAGGAGCAGTTCCCCGGCCTCGTGCCGGTCTGCAAGGGCAACGGCTACGGCTTCGGGCACGAGCGGCTGGCTGAGGAGGCCACGCGGCTGGGCTCGGACGTCCTCGCCGTCGGCACGACGTACGAGGCCGCCCGGATCAAGGACTGGTTCGGCGGTGACCTGCTGGTGCTGACGCCGTACCGGCGCGGCGAGGAGCCCGTGCCCCTGCCGGACCGGGTCATCCGCTCGGTGTCGTCGATAGACGGCGTGTACGGCCTCGTCGGCGCCCGTGTGGTGATCGAGGTGATGTCCTCGATGAAGCGGCACGGCATCGGCGAGCAGGATCTGTCCCAGCTGCACGCCGCCATCGAGAACATCCGTCTGGAAGGCTTCGCGATCCACCTGCCGCTGGACCGCACCGACGGCTCGGACGCGGTCGAGGAGGTCATCGGCTGGATGGACCGGCTGCGCGCCGCCCGGCTGCCTCTGCACACCATGTTCGTCAGCCACCTCAAGGCCGAGGAACTCATCCGTCTCCAGCAGCAGTTCCCGCAGACGCGGTTCCGCGCCCGCATCGGCACGCGGCTGTGGCTGGGGGACCACGAGGCCACCGAGTACCGCGGCGCGGTCCTGGACGTCACGCGCGTGGCCAAGGGCGAGCGCTTCGGCTACCGGCAGCAGAAGGCGGCCTCCGACGGCTTCCTGGTGGTCGTGGCGGGCGGTACGTCGCACGGGGTGGGCCTGGAGGCCCCCAAGGCGCTGCACGGCGTCATGCCGCGCGCCAAGGGCGTCGCCCGGGCCGGCCTCGCGACGGTCAACCGGAACCTTTCTCCGTTCGTCTGGGGCGGCAAGCAGCGCTGGTTCGCCGAGCCGCCGCACATGCAGGTGTCGATCCTGTTCGTGCCCGCGGACGCCCCGGAGCCGAAGGTCGGCGAGGAGCTGGTGGCCCATCTGCGGCACACCACCACGCAGTTCGACCGGCTCATGGACCGCTGACCGGCGTTCGCACCGACGGGCCCGGCACAGCAAGCACAGTCGGCACAGCAAAAAGGCCGTACACGGTAACCGTGTACGGCCTTTCGCATCGTTCGCTCAGAGCGAACCGCCCGTGGCGCCCCGCCTGCCCCATTCGACCTGCGGCCCCTCGAACTGAGCGGCCGCGTGCCGGGCGGGTCGGGCCGCAGGGCCGAGTACGAAGACGTCCTGAGCGCCGTCGAGCACTCCGCCCGAGGGATCGTCGTCCCCGGACCGGCGCACCGGGTCCCGGTCCGGCATGAAGATGTCGCGCACGACCATGACGCACAGGTACAGCGTGCCCAGCAGGTGCAGGCCGATGGCCCAGTGGTACCCGTCGGTGGGCAGCCCCTTATGTGCGTCTCCGCTGGTCGTGTACGCGAGGTACATCCAGATCCCCAGGAAGTACGCCACCTCGCAGACCTGCCAGATCAGGAAGTCCCGCCACTTCGGCCGGGCCAGGGCGGCCAGGGGCACCAGCCACAGGACGTACTGCGGCGAGTAGACCTTGTTGGTGAGGATGAACGCCGCGACGATCAGGAAAGCGAGCTGGGCGAACCGCGGGCGGCGCGGAGCGGTCAGCGCGAGCACCGCGACACCCGCGCAGCACACCAGCATCAGCAGCGTGGCGAGCGTGTTGACGGTGTCGGTGCTGAGCGGGTCGTCCGAGTTCTGGGCCATGATCAGCCAGAAGGAGCCGAAGTCGACGCCCCGTTCCTGGCTGAACGTGTAGAACTTCGACCAGCCCTCGAACGCGAAGAGCATCACCGGCCCGTTCACGACGACCCAGGCGACGATCGCACCGCCCACAGCCGCCCCGAACTCACGCCACTTGCCCGCGCGCCAGCACAGCACCAGCAGCGGCCCGAGGATCAGGAAGGGATAGAGCTTGGCGGCCGTGGCGAGTCCCAGCAGGACGCCGAAGGCGAGGGAGCGGCCACGCGACCACATCAGCATCGCCGCGGCCGTGAGGGCCACCGCCAGCAGGTCCCAGTTGATGGTCGCCGTCAGCGCGGCGGCTGGCGCGAGGGCGACGAGCAGACCGTCCCAGGGACGCCGGGCATGCGTGCGGGTCACGCACACGGCGATGACCGCCGCGCACGCCATCAGCATTCCGGCGTTGACCATCCAGTACCACTGCTCCTGGTCCTGGATGGTGCCGCTGCCGGGCGTGAGCCAGGAGGCGACCTCCATGAAGACGCCGGTGAGCACCGGGTACTCCAGGTACTGCATGTCGCCGGGGAGCTTGTCGAAGTACGGCACGAGCCCGTCGGCGAAGCCACGCCCCTGGTAGAGGTGCGGGATGTCCGAGTAACACGCGTGCGTGTACTGGGAGCTGGCTCCGAAGAACCAGGCGCCGTTGTAGCAGGGCGCCTTCTGTACCAGGCCTAGGGCGAACATGCCGATCGCCACCAGCGCGATCACCCGCACGGGAGTCCACCAGGACGCCCCGAGCAGGGCACGCCGCCCGAGCGGGCCGCCGATCAGCTCGCTGCCGGCCGCGGCGACCTCGTCCTCGTGGGTCGGCCGCACCGGGTCCGGCTCGTGGACGCTCGCTTGCGTCGATTCTGCACTGGCCATGCCGCACATCCTGCCGTACGCGTCTGTCCATACGCCGAGGGCCGCCGCACCGGGTAGGTGCGGCGGCCCCTGTTTCACGTGAAACACCTTCGCGTTTCACGTGAAACACCCAAGCCGGGCGATCGGTCGGCTATCCCTCGGGGCCTCCGAAGAAGCCGCCGTTGCCGTTGCCCCTGGTGTTGCCGCCGTCCTGGCTAGTATCGCTCGGCGAGGGCGAGGGCGACACGTCTCCGCCTGTACCGCCGCCGTTCTCCGTACCGCCGTCGTCCTCGCAGCCGAAGAACCCACAGGTGTCACTCGGCGAGGGCGACGGAAGCGTCGGGGTCTCGCTGGGCGTCGCGCTCGGCGACGAGGACGGGGTTTCGCTGGGGGTGATGCTCGGGGTCGGGGTCGGCGACGGAGCACCCAATGCGTCCTGGATCTCGCCGATCTTCTCGGCCTCCGGGAAGCCGGGGTCGGGCTCGCCGTCCAGCGCGGCCTTCATGTACTCGGTCCACACCTCGGTGGGGGTGTCACCACCGTGGATGGACTTCTCACCCGCCGTGCCGTTCATGGAGAGCAGCTTGGCGCTCTTGGGATCCTCACGGAACATCGCGATCGAGGTCGACAGCTGCTTGGTGTAGCCGACGAACCAGGCGGACTTGTTCTCGTCCGTCGTACCGGTCTTGCCGGCCGCCGTACGGCCCAGGGCCAGGGCCTTCTTACCCGTACCGTTCTGGATGACGTTCTCCAGAGTGGCCGTGACGTTGTTCGCCACATTCTCGGGCATCGCCTGCGTGATGCGCGGCTTGTCGAAGCCTTCGACTTCCTGGCCATTGAACTTGACGCTGGTCACCGAGTACGGGGCGGCCTGCTTGCCGGCGGCGGCGAACGTCGCGTAGGCGTCGGCCATACGGATCGCGCTGGGAGTCGACGTACCGAGCGCGAACGACGGATTGAGCTCCTGCACCATGCTCTGGTCCAGGATCCCGGACCGCTTGGCGACCTCCCGCACCCGGGCCATGCCCACATCCACGCCGAGCTGCACGAACGGCGTGTTGACAGACTGCTCCATCGCCTTGCGCAAGGTGATGTAGCCCCACGGGTAGTCACTCTCGTTCTGCTGACGGAAAGTCGAGTTGTCCTTGCGCAGGTAATAGGAGCCGTCCGGCTTCCTGACCTTCAGGTCGTCGTTGCCGTTGTACTTGCTGAGCGGCGAGAGAGGACCGTCGCTCCGGTAGGTGCCGTGCTCCATGGCGGCGGCGAGTACGAACGGCTTCCACGTCGATCCGACGGGGACACCCGAGGTGTCCGCGTTGTTGTTGAAGTGGCCCTTCTCGTAACCCGCGCCACCGTAGAGCGCGACGATCGCGCCGTCCTTGGGCTTCACCGACGCCGCGCCGAACTGGACGTGCTTGTCCAGCTCACGATTCTCCGGGTCCAGTTTGTCCTGCTCGACCTTCTTCACGGCCTTGGCCAGGGCCTCGACCTTGCTCTTCTCGAAGGTCGTCTTGATCTGGTAGCCGCCCTGGTCGAACTGCTTCTCCGTGATGTCGGAGTTGTTCAGGACGTACTTCTTGGCCGTGTCCACCAGGTAGCTGATCTGGCCGCTCATGCCCTTGGTCGCCTTGCGGCCCTGGGGCATGGGGTACTCCTTGATCGCCTCCTGGTACTGGGCGTCCGTGAGCTTCTTGTCGTTGTGCATCTGCTGCAGGATCCAGCCCCAGCGCTCTTTGGACCGCTTGGTGTTGGCCTTTTTCGATGCTGCGGGGTCGAGGCTCGCGTTGCCCGCCGGGTCGTAGTACGTCGGGCCCTTGAGCAGCGCGGCGAGGAAGGCGCACTCGCTCGGCTCGAGTTTCTCCGCGTCCTTGCCGTAGTAGGTCTGAGCGGCGGCCTGGATGCCGTAGGCGCCACGGCCGTAGTACGAGGTGTTGAGGTACCCCCGGAGGATCTCGTCCTTGGTGAGCTTCGTGCCCACCTTGATCGAGATGAACATCTCCTTGAACTTACGGGTGACCGTCTGTTCCTGGCTCAGGTAGGTGTTCTTGACGAACTGCTGCGTGATCGTCGAGCCGCCCTGGGTGTCGCCGCCCCGGGCCATGTTCGCCAGGGCCCGGGCGATGCCCATCGGGTCGACGCCCGAGTCGTCGTAGAAGGTCTTGTTCTCGGCGGAGATCACCGCCTGCTGCATGGCCTTGGGGATCTTGTCGATCGTGACGTTCTGCCGGTTCTGGCCGCTGCCCGTCGCGACCATCTGCTTGCCGTTCGACCAGTAGTAGACGTTGTTCTGCGACAGGGCCGCCGCGTTCTCCTCGTTGGGGACGCCCACCATGGCGTACCCGATGCCCGCCACGGCCACCAGGCTGCCGAAGAAGCCGATACACAGACCGGAGACGAGCTTCCAGGACGGCATCCAGCGCTGCCAGCCGTACTTGCCGGCCCGCGGATAGTCGATCAGCCGCTTCTTGTCGGGGAAGGCAGCCGCACGGCCCCTGCCTCGCCCGGGCCCGGCCGGCCCGCCGGGAGCGGCGCGTCGGCCACCACGGCCCGGTTCGGCCGCTCTGCGGCGGCCGCCTCCGGTACTTCTCTGCGCCGCACGACGGGCCTCGGCACGGCCGCCGTACGCACGCTCCTCACCCCCCGCGTCATAGGAGCCCGACCCATAGGAGTCGGACGGAGACCCGGTGGCGCCTCGCGGGGCCGCGCGGCGGCCGGGGGACGAGCCGGACTGGCCGCGTCGGGCCGCGGCACGTCCGCCTCCCTGCGGCTGCGGCGGTTTGCGACGGTGCTCGCTCATCGAACGACTACTCCTCGGGCAGGCGCACCCTTGCGCGCCTGGAAACGGCGGCTGGTTTCCGGTCCCCCCGAAGTACGGATGCGGTCGGCCCCGCATTCATCGGTCCCGCATGCACCCGTACTACACCGAAGACGACGACGCTCTCAGGCGTCACTTGGTTCCCGGTGATGTGCATGGCGCACAGACTACGCACCGCCAAAACCTGCCGAGGACTGAACCTCACCTCAAATCAGGCACTCGCGTCCGATGAATCGGTGGTGTGATCCCGTTCACCTCACCCCCTCTTGTCGCATCCGGAAGGCCGTTCTATCGTCGTGATGTATCGAGTCGATACATCAGCGCGACACATCGGTCCGACACATCGGGTTGGCATACCAGTCCGAGACCCCCGGACCGAGACATCAGCCCGGGACATCGGGTACCGCGGCAGAGAGGAGGCGACGATGAGCCGGCGTTCCGGGATCCTCGAGTTCGCCGTACTCGGCCTGCTCCGCGAATCTCCGATGCACGGCTATGAGCTGCGCAAACGACTCAACACGTCACTGGGTGTGTTCCGTGCGTTCAGCTACGGGACGCTCTACCCCTGCCTCAAGACGCTGGTCGCCAACGGCTGGCTGATCGAGGAGCCGGGGAACGACGCCGAGGCCGCTCCCCTCACCGGCCGCCGCGCCAAGATCGTCTACCGGTTGACGGCGGAGGGCAAGGAGCACTTCGAGCAGCTGCTCTCACAGACCGGGCCCGACGCGTACGAGGACGAGACATTCGCCGCCCGTTTCGCTTTCTTCGGGCAAACCTCACGCGATGTGCGCATGCGCGTGCTGGAGGGCCGCCGCAGCCGGCTGGAGGAGCGTCTGGAGAAGATGCGCCTCTCCCTGGCCCGGACCCGGGAGCGCCTCGACGACTACACGCTTGAGCTCCAGCGCCACGGGATGGAGTCCGTGGAGCGCGAAGTGCGCTGGCTGAACGAGCTCATCGAGAGCGAGCGGGCGGGGCGGGACCTGAAAGGTCCGGCCTCCGGGGAGCCCGGTTCGCGTGACACCACATCTGGAGCGTCGGGCGGCCTGCCCCGGCCGGGGGACGACCCCCGTCCGGATACGCCTGACGACACCGCCACGTGAGAGCCCGTTGAAGGGCCTCACTCGTACACACAGGGAGCAACCGGAATGGGTTCGGTTCGCGTAGCCATCGTCGGTGTGGGCAACTGCGCCGCATCGCTGGTGCAGGGAGTCGAGTACTACAAGGACGCCGACCCGGCGTCCAAGGTGCCGGGCCTGATGCACGTCCAGTTCGGCGACTACCACGTCAGCGACGTCGAGTTCGTCGCCGCGTTCGACGTGGACGCCAAGAAGGTCGGTCTCGACCTGGCGGACGCCATCGGCGCCTCCGAGAACAACACCATCAAGATCTGCGACGTACCCAGCACCGGCGTGACGGTGCAGCGCGGCCACACCCTCGACGGCCTCGGCAAGTACTACCGCGAGACCATCGAGGAGTCCGCCGAGGAGCCGGTCGACGTCGTCCAGGTCCTCAAGGACAAGCAGGTCGACGTCCTCGTCTGCTACCTGCCCGTCGGCTCCGAGGACGCGGCGAAGTTCTACGCCCAGTGCGCCATCGACGCCAAGGTCGCCTTCGTCAACGCCCTGCCGGTCTTCATCGCCGGCACCAAGGAGTGGGCGGACAAGTTCACCGCGGCGGGCGTCCCGATCGTCGGCGACGACATCAAGTCCCAGGTCGGCGCCACCATCACGCACCGCGTCATGGCGAAACTGTTCGAGGACCGGGGCGTCGTCCTGGACCGCACGATGCAGCTGAACGTCGGCGGCAACATGGACTTCAAGAACATGCTGGAGCGCGACCGCCTGGAGTCCAAGAAGATCTCCAAGACGCAGGCCGTCACCTCCCAGATCCGCGACCGCGACATGGGCGCGGACAACGTCCACATCGGCCCGTCCGACTACGTGGCCTGGCTCGACGACCGCAAGTGGGCCTACGTCCGCCTGGAGGGCCGCGCGTTCGGTGACGTCCCGCTGAACCTGGAGTACAAGCTCGAGGTCTGGGACTCCCCGAACTCCGCCGGCGTCATCATCGACGCCCTGCGCGCCGCGAAGATCGCCAAGGACCGCGGCATCGGCGGCCCCGTGCTCTCCGCGTCGAGCTACTTCATGAAGTCCCCGCCCGTCCAGTACTACGACGACGAGGCCCGCGAGAACGTCGAGAAGTTCATCAAGGGTGAGGTCGAGCGCTGAGGCGCCGCAACCAGTCGCTCCTGCCAGGGCTGTGAGGGTCCCCGGGTCGTACGACCCGGGGACCCTCTCCGTATGTGAGGCTGTGCCCCATGGCCGTCGTCCGTGACCTGCGTGTCCTGTTGCGTTTCCAGGGCTTCAGGCGCCTGCTCGGCGTGCGCCTGCTCTCCCAGGGCGCTGACGGCGTCTACCAGGTCTCGCTCGCCGCGTACGTGGTCTTCTCCCCGGAGAAACAGACCTCGGCAGCCGCGGTCGCCTCCGCCATGGCGGTGCTGCTGCTCCCGTACTCCCTCGTCGGCCCCTTCGCCGGTGTCCTGCTGGACCGCTGGCGGCGCCGCCAGGTCCTGCTGTACGGCAGCCTGCTGCGCGCCCTGCTGGCTGCCGCCACGGCTCTGCTGATACTCAGTCCGGCTCCGGACTGGCTCTTCTACGTCTCCGCCCTGTGCGTCACCGCCGTCAACCGTTTCGTCCTCTCCGGCCTGTCCGCCGCGCTGCCCCGTGTGGTCGACGCCGAGCGCCTCGTCCTCGCCAACTCCCTGTCCCCGACTGCCGGGACGCTGGCGGCGACCGTGGGCGGCGGTGTCGCCTTCGCCGTTCGTCTGTTCGTGGCGGACTCCGATGCCGCCGTGGTGCTCGTGGGAGCCGGGCTGTATCTGTGCGCCGCCCTGGCGTCGCTCAGCATGGCGCGTGAACTCCTGGGCCCCGACCGGACCTTGGTGGGCGAGCGGATCGGTACGGCTCTCAGAGGCACCGCTCGCGACCTGGTGGCGGGGGTACGTCACCTGGCCGCGCCGCAGCGCCGGGAAGCGGCCTGGGCGCTCGTGGCGATGGCCCTGATGCGCTTCTGCTACGGCGCCCTGCTGGTGATGCTGCTGATGCTCTGCCGGTACGCGCTCACCACGACCACGGACGACGGACTCGCCCTGCTGGGGCTGGCGTTGGGTGTCTCCGGCGCCGGCTTCTTCGCGGCGGCCGTGGTGACGCCCTGGACCGCCGGCCGGCTCGGGCCGGGCCGCTGGATCGTCGTGTGCGCGGGGGCCGCCGCGCTCCTGGAGCCCGCTCTGGGACTGCCGTTCGCCACTGCCCCTCTGCTGGCCGCGGCCTTCGTCCTGGGTCTGATCACCCAGGGGGCGAAGATCTCCACGGACACGATCGTCCAGTCCTCCGTCGAGGACGGCTTCCGTGGCCGGATCTTCTCGGTCTACGACGTCCTTTTCAACGTCGCTTTCGTCGGAGCCGCCGCCGTCGCCGCCCTGATGTTGCCGCCGGACGGCCGATCCGTGCCTCTGGTGATCACGATCGCCGTTATCTACGCGGCAGTAGCTGTAGCTATGGGCCGGTTTGGCCGCCAGTAAGTGTCACATCAATGACACAGAGCCACATCTGACTACTGCGGTGTCAGTGGGGACCGATAACTTACGTGGGTCTTATCTCGCGACATGTTCGCGTCATTCACCCATGTTCAAGGGGGACACCCAAGTGACTACTCCGCCGCCCCAGGGCAACCCGTTCGCGCAGGGCCAGCCCGCGGGTCAGCCCCAGGCTCCGTACCCGCCGCAGGGGGGCTACCCCCAGCAGCCCGGCCAGCCTGGCTTCCCGCCCCAGGGAGCGGCTCCGTACGCGCCGGTTCCGCCGCAGCCGACCGGCCGCAAGCTCAGCTTCAAGACCATCAAGAACATCGCCATCGTCATCGCGGTGGCGAGCATCGCCATCGGCGGCTACATAGCCAGCCGGGACGACGCCAAGACGGCGGCCGTCGGCGACTGCATGCACCGCGGCAGCACCAACGACAACAACCCGGACCTCGAGGTCGTCGAGTGCAGCGACGCGAAGGCTCAGTTCGAGGTGCTGGCCAAGATCGAGGGCAAGTTCCTCACGGACACCCTGGCCTCCAGCAAGTGCGAGGCGGAAGCCAAGGGCTTCCAGTACGTGTACACCGAGAGCGGTGACGGCAAGGACTTCCTGCTCTGCCTGAAGGACAAGAAGTAAGGCAGACACAGCGAGGGGCGGTGTTTCACGTGAAACACCGCCCCTCGGCCCGTCCCTCGGGGTCATGTTTCACGTGAAACATGACCCCGTTTCACAGCCTCAGCCCTCCTGCCCGGCCCACCATTCCTTGAGCGCGGCCACCGCGGAGTCGTGCTCCATCGGCCCGTTCTCCAGCCGCAGTTCCAGCATGTGCTTGTACGCGCGGCCGATGGCCGGACCGGGACCGACACCGAGGATTTCCATGATCTGGTTACCGTCGAGGTCGGGGCGGATCGAGTCCAGCTCCTCCTGCTCCTGAAGCTTGGCGATCCGCTCCTCCAGACCGTCGTACGCACGCGACAGGGCAGCCGCCTTGCGCTTGTTGCGCGTGGTGCAGTCCGAGCGGGTCAGCTTGTGGAGGCGGTCGAGGAGCGGGCCGGCGTCACGGACGTAGCGGCGGACCGCCGAGTCCGTCCATTCGCCGGTGCCGTAGCCGTGGAAGCGCAGGTGGAGTTCGACCAGACGTGAGACGTCCTTCACCAGCTCGTTGGAGTACTTCAGCGCCGTCATGCGCTTCTTGGTCATCTTCGCCCCGACCACCTCGTGGTGATGGAACGAGACCCGGCCGTCCTTCTCAAAGCGACGTGTGCGGGGCTTGCCGATGTCATGCAGCAGGGCGGCCAGGCGGAGGGTCAGGTCGGGACCGTCGTCCTCCAGCGCCATCGCCTGCTCAAGGACGATCAGCGTGTGGTCGTAGACGTCCTTGTGCCGGTGGTGCTCGTCACGCTCCAGGCGCAGGGCCGGCAGCTCGGGCAGCACGCGGTCGGCGAGGCCCGTCTCGACGAGCAGCGACAGGCCCTTGCGCGGGTATGGCGACAGGATCAGCTTGTTCAGCTCGTCCCGCACCCGCTCGGCCGAGACGATCTCGATACGCCCGGACATCTCGCTCATCGCCGCGACCACCTCAGGGGCGACCTCAAAGTCGAGCTGAGCCGCGAAGCGGGCGGCCCGCATCATTCGGAGCGGGTCGTCCGAGAAGGACTCTTCCGGGGTGCCAGGAGTGCGCAGCACACGCGACGCGAGGTCTTCCAGCCCGCCGTACGGATCGATGAACTCCTTCTCCGGCAGCGCGACGGCCATCGCGTTCACCGTGAAGTCGCGGCGGACGAGGTCCTCCTCGATGGAGTCGCCGTACGACACCTCGGGCTTGCGCGAGGTCCGGTCGTACGCCTCCGACCGGTAGGTGGTCACCTCGATCTGAAACGGTCGATCAACGTCTCCGACGCGGGCGTTCTTCTGCGCCCCGACCGTGCCGAAGGCGATCCCGACCTCCCAGAGGGCGTCCGCCCACGGGCGCATGATCTTGAGTACGTCCTGAGGGCGGGCGTCGGTCGTGAAGTCCAGGTCATTGCCGAGCCGGCCCAGCAGCGCGTCCCGGACCGAGCCGCCGACCAGGGCAAGTGAGAACCCGGCCTCCTGGAAGCGGCGGGCAAGGTCGTCGGCGACAGGAGCGACCCGCAGCAGTTCACTCACCGCGCGGTTCTGCACCTGGCTCAGGGCACTGGGCGTTTCTTCGTTGGCGTTCGGCACAACAGAAGAGGGTACGTGGCCCGGGCGCCCCCGAGCTCCCCCTATTCGGCGTGCAGAAAGGTCCGTCATACACGCACAAGGGATGCCCTTGCCCTGTAGACAACCACTGTCCGCCATACGGCGACATTCCGGGCAACACGGCGTCGGGCAGCGATCTTGTGGAACGGACCGCGGCACTTCCCCTCAGCGCACATCGTTACCATGCGTGGACGCACATTCCGACGACCACTGACGACGACGAGGGACGGGCGAGCGCGTGGCCGAGGCGGCAGACTTCCAGGGGACCAGTGCCTCACCTGCCCGCCGGTGGCTGCGGCGCACCGGGGCACTGCTCGCCGGTGCGCCCCTACTGGCCGGACTCCTCCAGCTGCCCGCCGCGACGCCGGCGGACGCGTCCGGGCAGGAGTCCGCGCAGGCTGCCTCCGGCGCGGGCTCGGTATCCGTCGCTGTCGACTCCCTCACCCCCAGCGCCCCCACCGAGGGCGACACGGTGAGCGTGACGGGCACGGTGACCAACAACGGCAAGCAGCCGGTCACCGACGCCCACGTCGACCTGCGGGTGGGGCCCTCGCTCGACACTCGCTCCTCCATCGACGCCCTCGCCAAGAAGAGCGACGACGTGCAGGGCCCCACAGGCAAGGCCGTCGGCGGCAAGTACACCGAGAAGTTCTCCAATCTCACTCCCGGCGTCGCGGAGCCCTTCAACATCTCCGTGCCGGTGGATGAGCTGGACCTCGGCCAGGACGGTGTCTACCAACTGGCCGTCGCGCTCTCCGGTGAGACCGCCGCGCAGCCCTGGGACCAGGTTCTCGGCGTCCAGCGCACGTTCCTGCCGTGGCAGCCGGAGGAGGCCGGCACCAAGACGAAGACCACGTTCCTGTGGCCGCTCGTCTCCGACGTCCACATGACGGCCGAGACGGGGTCGAACGAGCAGCAGACGCCGGTCTTCAGCAACGACGACCTCGCCGAGGAGATCGCCCCGGGCGGCCGCCTCGACCAGATGGTGTCGCTGGGCAAGGGTCTCGACATCACCTGGGTGATCGACCCGGACCTGCTGGCGTCCGTCGACGCGATGACGAAGAACTACGAGGTCAGGGGCGAGGACGGTGTCACCACCTCCGGCCGGAGCCAGGCGGTCGCCAAGCAGTGGCTCTCCGAGCTCCAGCAGGCGGTGGCGGGCAAGGAGGTCGTCGCCCTGCCGTTCGGCGATCCGGACCTGGCCTCCCTCGCCCACAACGGCACGACCGTCACGGGCTCGCTGAGCCACCTCAAGGAGGCCACCGACGCCGTCGACAACACGGTGCCGACGATCCTCCACACGAAACCGTCCACGGACTTCGCGTGGCCCGTGGACGGCGCCGTCGACCCGTCGATCATGAAGGTCGCGACCTCCGCGGGCGCCGACAAGGTGATCGCCCGCAGTGACAGCCTCCAGGACGATCTGTCGTACACGCCGTCCGCGGCCCGGCCCATCGGCGGCGGCACCACGGCGGTCGTCGCGGACTCCAGGATGTCCACGGCGTTCCAGGGCAACCTGACGAGGGCCTCGGCGTCCACGCTCGCCGTGCAGCGCTTCCTGGCGCAGAGCCTGACGCTCGGCCTCCAGACCGGCAAGCAGCGCAGCGTCGTCGTCGCCCCGCAGCGCACTCCCTCCGTGAACCAGGCGCAGGCGATGGCCGAGGCGCTGGGGACCCTCCAGGGCGGGAACTGGTCCGAGTCGCAGGACCTCTCGGCCGCCGCCAAGGCCAAGCCGGACCCGGCGGCCAACAGGAAGGTGCCGCCCGCCTCGGCGTATCCCCCTTCGCTGCGCAAGCAGGAACTGCCGCGAGCCGCCTTCGAGCAGATCGCGAGGACGCGGGACGACCTCGACAACTTCAAGGTGATCCTCACCGACGAGTCCCGGGTGGTCACCCCCTTCGGGCGCGCCATGAACCGCGAGATGTCCACGTCGTGGCGTGGCCGGGGCGTCGCGGCGGTGGGATACCGCGACGCCGTCGAGTCCTACCTCGGCGGGCTGATCGATGGGGTCAAGCTGATCAAGAAGTCGGAGACCAAGCTCTCCGGCCGTAGCGCGATGATCCCGGTGACCGTCCAGAACAACCTGGTCCAGGGCGTCGAGCACCTGGAGCTGCGGCTCACGTCGAAGAACCCGACGCGACTCAAGATCGGCGGAAACGCCTACGAGGAGCAGCCGGTCGCCGTGAACGGCGGGCACAGCCAGTCGGTGAAGTTCACCACGTCCGCCAACGCGAACGGCCGGGCGAAGGTGGAGGCCCAGCTGTACACGGAGGACGGCCGGAAGTACGGCGAGCCCGTCACCTTCGACGTGAAGGTCACCGAGGTCACCCCCACCGTGATGCTGGTCATCGGCGGCGGCGTCCTGCTCCTGGTCCTCGCCGGCTTCCGAATGTACACCCAGCGCAAGCGCGCCGCCGCCCGCGAGGCCGCCGAGGACGCCGCCGGGGAGACGGACGACGACGGCGACAACCCGGTCGCCGCTCCGCAGAACCCGGAAGCCCCGGGCGACCGTCACAAGGACGAGTCCGAGGCCGGCTCGCGGGCAGACGCCCCGCAGCAGCCGAGTGACCCGGCCCCGGACACCGCAGCGGAAAGCGCCGACCCGTCCGGCACGGGTGAGAGAGTGGACCGTTGAGAAGTCGTGGCCGGTGGGCCCGGGACGATGAGGTGGGGTAACCATGAACGCGCCGTACGACGGTGACCACGGCCGTGGCGTGGGCAGCTCGGGCTACCCCGAGTCGGGCGGGCCCGAGGGCCCGCAGCCCGAGCACGGCCAGGTGCCGCCGCAGCCGCCCGCGGACATGTACCTCCAGGACGCCTACGCCCAGGATCCCTACCGGGCACAGGACCTCTCCGCCCAGGACCCGGTCGCCGAGGCGCACTACGACCGCGCCGCGCACCCCCCGCCCCCTCCGGGCACGTACGAGCCGCAGCAGCAGCTTTACGCCCAGCCGCCGCAGTCGCCCTACGCGCCCGACCCGCGGGTGTGGGCCCAGACGCCCCCGCCGGAGCCGGAGGGCCCGACGCGGCACCTGCCGTACGGCGACGACGCGCGGACCACCCAGTTCGTGGGCGTGGACGATCTCGTCTCCCAGGCGGGCGAGCCGCGCCAGGAACCGGACGCGTTCGCGCATCTCTTCCGGGACCAGCAGCAGGGCAGCGGCCACCCCTCCTACGAGTCGCCGCCGGTCCCCGGCCCGTCCCCGTCCCCGGCCCCGGGCCAGATGGCGCAGGGACAGTACGCGGCGCAGGGGCAGTACTCGGCGGGCCAGTACCCGGCTTCTGGCGAGACCGTGGCGACGCCGGCGGTGGAGGACACCCACGCGCCGGAGCCCGCGGCCTCGCCCGCTCCGAAGAAGGGCGGCCGTGCCGCGGGCCTGATGAAGTCCAGCGCTGTGATGGCGGCTGGCACGATGGTCTCCCGCCTCACCGGCTTCATCCGCTCCGCGCTGATCGTGTCGGCCATCGGCGTCGGTTTCCTCGGTGACACCTTCCAGATCGCCTATCAGCTGCCGACGATGCTCTACATCCTCACGGTCGGTGGCGGTCTCAACTCCGTCTTCGTCCCGCAGCTGGTCCGCGCCATGAAGGAGGACGAGGACGGCGGCGAGGCGTACGCCAACCGCCTGCTGACCCTCGTCATGGTGGCGCTCGGCGCACTCACCGCGCTGGGGATCTTCGGCGCGCCGCTCCTGATCCGCATGATGTCCCCCTCGATCGCGAGCGACCCCGCGGCGAACCAGGTCGCCATCACCTTCGCCCAGTACTTCCTGCCCTCGATCTTCTTCATGGGCGTCCACGTGGTGATGGGCCAGATCCTCAACGCCCGCGGGAAGTTCGGCGCGATGATGTGGACCCCGGTCCTGAACAACATCGTCATCATCGTGACGCTGGGCATGTTCATCTACGTCTACGGCACCGCCGCCGACTCGGGGATGAAGGTCACCACCATCCCGCCGGAGGGCCAGCGACTCCTCGGCATCGGCGTCCTGCTCGGCCTCGTGGTCCAGGCGCTGGCGATGATCCCCTACCTGCGCGAGACCGGCTTCCGGCTGCGGCTGCGCTTCGACTGGAAGGGGCAGGGCCTCGGCAAGGCCGTCACGCTCGCCAAGTGGACGGTCCTGTTCGTCCTGGCCAACCAGGCGGGCGCCATGGTCGTCGTCTGGCTGTCCACCGCGGCGGGCAAGGCCTCGCCCGTCGACGGCACCGGCTTCTCCGCCTACGCCAACGCACAGCTCATCTGGGGCCTGCCGCAGGCCATCATCACGGTCTCCCTCATGGCCGCCCTGCTGCCGCGTCTGTCGCGCTCGGCGGCCGAGGGCGACGGCGGCGCCGTGCGCGACGACATCTCCCAGGGCCTGCGCAACACGGCGGTCGCCATCGTGCCGATCGCGTTCGGCTTCCTCTCGCTCGGCATCCCCATGTGCACGCTGATGTTCGGCTCCTCGGGCACCAGCGAGGCCACCAACATGGGCTTCATGCTGATGGCGTTCGGTCTCGGTCTGATTCCGTACTCCGTGCAGTACGTCGTCCTGCGGGCCTTCTACGCCTACGAGGACACCCGAACTCCCTTCTACAACACGGTCATCGTGGCCGCGGTCAACGCGAGCGCCTCGGCGGTCTGCTACTTCGTCATCCCGTCGCGCTGGGCCGTGGTCGGCATGGCCGCCTCGTACGGCCTGGCCTACGCGATCGGCGTCGGCGTCGCCTGGCGTCGGCTGCGCAAGCGGCTGGGCGGGGACCTCGACGGCGCCCGTGTTCTGCGGACTTACGCCCGGCTGTGCATCGCGTCGATCCCGGCGGTCCTGCTCAGCGGCGCGGCCTGCTACGGCATCGGCCGCACGCTCGGCCAGGGCGTCGTGGGCTCGCTCGCCGCGGTGCTGGCGGGTGGTGCCGTGCTGCTCGTGATCTTCTTCGTCGCCGCTCGGCGCATGCGCATCGAGGAACTCAACTCGCTGGTCGGCATGGTCCGCGGACGGCTGGGACGCTGAGTCGAGGGGGTAGGCGCACAACCATCGTCAGCCACCGCGTGTCGTGCATAGCGGCGGACTGTGGGCACAATTGGTTTCGGCGTCGGACGGCGTACAACGGATGCCGGTCGGCGCGCAATGGATGGGGAGGCAGGAACGACGGTGGCGGAACGGAGTACGGCTGCCGTCGACGTGGCAGACAACAGCGACGAGGCGTCGCTGACCGCGCAGGCGGACCAGTCCACGGCCGACGGGGTGGCCAAGAACCGGGAGCGGGACACGGACAGCGACGAGGTACAGGAGAGCACCCGGACCGACGGTTCCGGGAAGTCCTCGCCGCCTGAACTGCACAGTGGTCACAAACTCGCCAGACGCTACCGCCTCGAGGAGTGCGTCACCCGTCTGGACGGTTTCAGCAGTTGGCGTGCCGTGGACGAGAAGCTCCGCCGTGCCGTCGGCGTGCACATTCTGCCCGCGGACCACTCACGGGCCCGGTCCGTCCTGGCCGCCGCCCGCTCCTCCGCCCTCTTGGGCGACCCGCGCTTCGTCCAGGTGCTGGACGCGGTGGAGGAGAACGACCTCGTCTACGTCGTCCACGAATGGCTTCCGGACGCGACGGAACTGACCACGCTCCTCGCCTCCGGTCCGCTGGAGCCGTACGACGCCTACCAGATGGTCAGCCAGGTCTCCTCCGCCATGGCCGCCGCCCATCGTGAGGGTCTGGCCCATCTGCGGCTGAACCCCAACGCCGTCCTGCGTGCCTCGACCGGCCAGTGGCGCATCCGCGGACTCGCGGTGAACGCCGCGCTGCGGGGCGTCGCGTCCGACACCCCCCAGCGCACGGACACCGAGGCCATCGGCGCCCTGCTGTACGCGGCGCTCACCCAGCGCTGGCCGTACGAGAGCGACGCCTACGGGCTGTCCGGCCTGCCGAAGGACATCGGCCTGATCGCGCCCGACCAGGTACGTGCCGGTGTGCACCGCGGTCTCTCCGAACTCTGCATGCGCGCGCTCGTCAACGACGGCGCCACCGCCTCCCGGCACGAGTCGCCGTGCACCACGCCGGAGGAGCTGGTGAAGGCCATCGGCGAGATGCCTCGCATCCGCCCGCCGGAGCCGGCGTTCACCGCCCCGCCCGAGTACCAGCGCACGTCGTACCAGCAGGGCACGTACGGCCGCCAGGCCTCGCACCACGGTGCCACCCAGCCGGTCACGACTCCGCCGCCCCCGTTGCAGAGCCGCACGGGCAAGGCCCTGAAGTGGGCCGTGTCCGCGCTCCTGATCGCCGCATTGGGCCTCGGCAGCTGGCAGCTCGCGGACGCGCTCATGGACCAGGGGGGCAAGAACGAGGACCCGGGCCAGACGCAGAACAACCAGGACGGCGACAAGAACAGGAATCGCCCGGCACCGAAGCCGATCTCCATCAAGGGCGCCGAGGAGTACGTCGCCAAGGGCGACGCCCAGCACCCCGCGGACGTGAACAAGACCTACGACGGCAACACATCCACGGGCTGGCGCACCAACAGCTACCTCGACGGCCCGAAGATGGTGATAAAGCCCGGTGTCGGCATCGTCTACGACCTCGGGTCCGAGCAGGACGTGTCGGCCGCGACCCTCTCCTTGCGGTACGGCAACGACCACACCACCATCGAGCTGTACGCGACCGACTCCCTCGGTTCGTCCACGCCACTGAGCTCCATGAAGAAGCTCGGTACCGCGACGACGAGCAGCACCTCAGCGAAGGTGACCGTCGACAAACCGGTGAAAAGCCGCTACCTCCTGGTCTGGCTGACCGCGCTGCCATACTCCGGTGACGACCCCGCCAACTTCAGCAACCCGGGTTATAAGCAGGCCATCACCGAAGTGAAGTTCACGGGCTGAGAACCGACAGAGGGCAGGGGGTTGGATGGCGGACCGCGCCGAGCACAGCAGTGCAAGTGATCAGGACCTCCTCGCCCGACATGTCGAGGGCGACCCCGACGCCTTCGGTGAGATCGTGCGGCGGCACCGCGATCGCCTCTGGGCCGTCGCCCTGCGGACGCTGGGAGACCGCGAGGAGGCCGCTGACGCGGTGCAGGACGCCCTCGTTTCCGCCTACCGGGCCGCCCACACCTTCCGGGGCCAGTCGGCCGTCACGACCTGGCTGCACAGGATCACGGTGAATGCCTGCCTGGACCGCGCCCGCAAGGTCGCCTCCCGGAAGACCTCTCCCGTCGACGACACCGAGCGCCTGGAGCAGCTGCTGGAGCCGCACGAGTCGGCTTCGGCGCCTGCCGAGCGCAACGATCTCCACCGGCAGCTCATCGAAGCCCTGGGGACCCTGCCGGCCGACCAGCGGGCGGCACTCGTCCTGGTGGACATGCAGGGCTACCCGGTCGCGGAGGCGGCACGCATCCTCGACGTGCCGACCGGCACGGTGAAGAGCCGATGTGCGCGCGGCAGAGCCAGACTCCAGCCGCTGCTCACCCATCTACGGCCGGACAGCAACGGTGAGAACAAGAAGCCGGGCGGGGAACGGAACCGGACGCAGGGGCCAGCCGTCCCACCCGCAGCGGGACCACACCAAGCGGAACCACCGGACACAGGACCGAGCGACCCAGCGGCAGTGAAGGGCGGAGGTGGACGAGCGTGACGTCGACGACAGACATGGCCGGACACCCGGACGTCGCGGAGATCTCCGACCTCGCCGAGGGACTCCTCCCGCCGTCCCGGAGCACGGACGTACGCCGGCACCTGGACGGGTGCGAGCTCTGCGCGGACGTCTACGCCTCCTTGGAGGAGATCCGCGGGCTGCTCGGTACGCTGCCGGGCCCACCCCGCATGCCCGCCGATGTCGCAGGCCGCATCGATGCCGCCCTCGCCGCCGAGGCGCTGCTGAACGCCACCGAGCCGGAGAGCTCAGAGAGCCACACGCCGGTAAGTACTCCCGGGTCCACTTCCGAGGACGACAGCGGTGCGCATGTTTCACGTGAAACATCGACGCCCGCCGACCGGCCCGCCGGGCGTCCCCGCTCTTCCACCACCGGCCCGGGCCGCAAGGCCCGCGCGCTGAACGGGCGCCGGAGGATCGCCGTACTGGGGACCGTCTTCACCGTCGCCGCGCTGGGACTGGGCTCCGTCCTGCTGTCGTCACTCGGAGACGGCAAGCCCCCGCAGGACACGGCGGGCGGACAGCAGACCGCCCCTGCGGACACCTTCTCCGAGGGGAAGCTGGAGAAGCAGGTCACCGACCTCCTGACGGAGAACCAGAGCAAGGAGGGCAGTTCCCGCACTCCCTTCGGCGCGGCGACAGCTCCCGGCACCAACCATCCCAAGGTCTTCAGGGCGCCCACAGTGCCCGGCTGCGTCCGCGACGGTATCGGGCGCGAAGACACGGCCCTCGCTGTCGAGAACGGCAGGTATCAGGGGAAGAAGGCCATGCTGGTGTTGCTCCCCGACGCCTCCGACGCCACGCGGGTCACTGCCTACATCGTCGACGCGACCTGTGTGGATCATTCCGCGGCGGCCGCCGCGGGCAAGGTCCTTCTTCAGCGCTCGTACCCGTCCGCCTGAGCCACGTCTTCGTCTGCATCCCGCCCGGTACCCGGTACAGGACCGCATCTCCGTGTGCCCGGACACAGCGGGAATGCGCGCCCCTTAGGATCCGTTGGGTGGGGTGAGAGCTCCGAGAGGAGCTCCCCCCGGTCGAACGACGCAGTCCAGAGACGAGGAATCAAGCCGTGAGCGACGTCCGTAACGTGATCATCATCGGCTCCGGGCCCGCCGGCTACACGGCGGCGCTCTACACCGCGCGCGCGTCGCTGAAGCCACTGGTGTTCGAGGGCGCCGTCACCGCAGGCGGCGCGCTCATGAACACCACCGACGTCGAGAACTTTCCTGGCTTCCAGGACGGCATCATGGGCCCCGAGCTCATGGACAACATGCGCGCCCAGGCGGAGCGCTTCGGCGCCGAGCTCGTCCCGGACGACATCGTCAACGCCGACCTGACCGGTGAGATCAAGACCGTCACGGACACGGCCGGTACCGTCCACCGGGCCAAGGCTGTCATCGTCGCCACCGGCTCGCAGCACCGCAAGCTCGGTCTGCCGAACGAGGACGCCCTCTCCGGCCGTGGGGTGTCCTGGTGCGCCACCTGTGACGGGTTCTTCTTCAAGGACCAGGACATCGCTGTGATCGGTGGCGGCGACACCGCCATGGAGGAGGCCACCTTCCTCTCGCGGTTCGCCAAGTCCGTGACCATCGTCCACCGCCGTGACACCCTGCGCGCCTCCAAGGCCATGCAGGAGCGCGCCTTCGCCGACCCGAAGATCACGTTCGTGTGGGACAGCGAGGTCGCCGAGATCCAGGGCGACCCGAAGCTCTCGGGCCTGAAGCTGCGCAACCTCAAGACCGGCGAGCTTTCGGACCTGCCGGTGACCGGTCTCTTCATCGCCATCGGCCACGACCCCCGCACCGAGCTCTTCAAGGGTCAGCTCGATCTGGACGACGAGGGCTACCTGAAGGTGGCCGCGCCGTCGACGCGCACCAACCTGACTGGTGTCTTCGGTGCGGGCGACGTGGTCGACCACACCTACCGTCAGGCGATCACGGCGGCCGGTACCGGCTGTGCCGCCGCTCTCGACGCCGAGCGCTACCTCGCCGCCCTCGCGGACGAGGAGCAGCCCGAGCCCGAGAAGACCGCTGTCTGACCTCTCCCTACCCGCCCCACGCACCAACCAGTTAAGGAGCCCGCCGTGGCCGGCACCCTGAAGAATGTGACCGACGACTCCTTCGAGCAGGACGTCCTCAAGAGCGACAAGCCCGTCCTGGTGGACTTCTGGGCCGCCTGGTGCGGTCCGTGCCGCCAGATCGCGCCGTCCCTCGAGGCGATCGCCTCCGAGTACGGTGACAAGATCGAGATCGTCAAGCTGAACATCGACGAGAACCCGGGTACGGCCGCCAAGTACGGCGTCATGTCCATCCCGACGCTGAACGTCTACCAGGGTGGCGAGGTCGCCAAGACCATCGTGGGTGCCAAGCCGAAGGCCGCGATCGTTCGCGACCTTGAGGAGTTCATCGCCGAGTGAACCGGCGGTGCCGTCTGAACGACGGTGCATGTTTCACGTGAAACACGAATGGGCCAACCCGGAAGGGTTGGCCCATTCGTTTGACTGCTTCCTCTACAACGGTCGCAACGCCGGCTCCTTCTGCACGGCTCCCAGGAGCCGGTCCAACGCCATCTCGACGTCTTCCTTCCAGGAAAGCGTCGACCGCAGTTCCAGCCTCAGCCGGGGATGCGTGGGGTGCTGCCGGACGGTCTTGAAGCCCACCGCCAGGAGATGATCGGCGGGCAGCACACAGGCCGGTTCCTTCCAGCGGGCATCTCCGAACGCCTCGATCGCTTTGAACCCGCGACGGAGCAGATCCTTGGCGACCGTCTGAACCATCACCCGGCCCAGTCCCTGCCCCTGGTACCCCGGCACGATGAACGACGTCATCAGCTGAACCGCGTCGGGGGAGACGGGACTCGTGGGGAACGCCGTGGAGCGCGGGACATAGGCAGGAGGGGCGTAGAGCACGAAGCCCACCGGTACGTCATCGACGTACACGACCCGACCGCAGGATCCCCAGTCCAGCAGGACGGCCGAGATCCAGGCTTCCTTCTCCAGAGCGGACTCGCCCGCCTTTACCGCGGCCTCACCGCTGACGGGGTCGAGCTCCCAGAAGACACACGAGCGACAGCGCTTGGGAAGGTCCTGAAGGTTGTCCAGCGTGAGCGGTACGAGCCGGCGCCCCATGAAGGCTGTTCCTCGCTTCCTTGGCCTGCCGCGTCGCGGGCGGCTGTCAGAGCGCTCCGTTCCCTGAGGAGGCTGCCGATGAACCCACCGACCGCCCCCAGCCCCAAACCGGCGCTCACCAGTCCAGTGCGGCTCATCGTTCGCATGGCCCCTGCCTTCCTCTCAGAGGTGGTGCCGGGTGGTTGCGCCGTATCCGAACGCATCGTATCCACGATGCGATTCCATCGATACCGCCAGAAAGGAAAGAGCGGGCCATGTTCCGGCACACACCGGACATGGCCCGCTCTGTCATCCACAACAGAGGCTCCTGCCGGAGGCTCAGGACTCGTCCTCCTCGGAGTCGCCCTCCAGGAGACTCTTCTGCAGAACCGGTCCCTCGCCCGGAGCGAGTGAGCCGAGGATCCGCTCAAGGTCCTCCATGGAGGCGAACTCGACAGTGATCTTGCCCTTCTTCTGGCCCAGGTCGACCTTCACCCGCGTCTCGAAGCGGTCCGAGAGCCGCGTGGCGAGTTCGGACAGCGCGGGAGAGACGCGAGCACCGGCACGCGGACCCTTGGGCCTCTGGGCCTTCTGGGGACGCGAGCCCATCAGGGTCACGATCTCCTCGACGGCCCGCACCGACAGCCCCTCGGCCACGATGCGGTGGGCCAGCCTGTCCTGCTCCTCCGAGTCCTCGACGGACAGCAGGGCCCGTGCATGGCCGGCGGAGAGCACTCCAGCGGCGACCCGGCGCTGTACCGCCGGCGAGAGCTTCAGCAGACGCAGGGTGTTCGAGACCTGCGGGCGCGATCGGCCGATGCGGTCCGCCAGCTGGTCGTGCGTGCAGTTGAAGTCCCGCAGCAACTGGTCGTAGGCAGCTGCCTCTTCCAGAGGGTTCAGCTGGGCGCGGTGCAGGTTCTCCAGCAGAGCGTCCAGGAGGAGCTTCTCGTCCTCCGTGGCCCGCACGATCGCCGGAATCGCCTCCAGCCCCGCCTCGCGGCAGGCCCGCCAGCGGCGCTCGCCCATGATGAGCTCGTAGTGGGCGGGACCCACCTGCCGTACGACGACCGGCTGGAGGAGCCCCACTTCCTTGATGGAGGTGATGAGCTCCGCGAGCGCGTCCTCGTCGAAGACCTCACGCGGCTGCCGCGGGTTCGGCGTGATCGAGTCGAGGGGGATCTCGGCGAAGTGCGCACCCACGGGCGCCGCAGGCGCGGCGGGAGCATGGGGCTGCGGCGGCTCCTCTGTTTCACGTGAAACAGTCGGCAGGGTCGCCACCTTCGCTGCGGCCACCCCGCGGTCGTTCGGCAGCACGGGCACTGCCGCGGGGGATGTGGACGCGGCGCCCCCCGCCGCAGCCTGGGCCACCGACTTCTCCGTCGGTGCGGCAGGGATCAGTGCGCCGAGACCACGGCCCAGCCCCCTCCGTCGCTCGCTCACTGGATGCCCTCCACCATGCTCGGGTCGTTCTGTTGTGCGCCGATGTGGGCGTGCGTGGCGTCATAGCTGATACCCACGCCCTTCAGCGCGATCTCTCGTGCCGCCTCAAGGTAAGAGAGGGCACCACTTGATCCAGGATCGTAGGTCAGGACCGTCTGCCCGTAACTCGGTGCCTCGGAGATACGGACGGACCTGGGGATACTCGTCCGCAGCACTTCCTCACCGAAGTGGGTGCGCACCTCTTCAGCGACCTGTGACGCAAGTCGCGTCCGGCCGTCGTACATGGTGAGCAGGATGGTCGACACATGCAGGGCGGGGTTGAGATGCCCCCGCACCAGGTCGACGTTACGCAACAACTGACCCAGACCTTCCAGCGCGTAGTACTCGCACTGAATCGGGATCAGAACCTCCTGACCCGCCACCAACGCGTTGACCGTCAGAAGGCCGAGCGAGGGCGGACAGTCGATGAGGATGTAGTCCAGCGGCTGCTCGTACGCCTGGATGGCGCGCTGCAACCGGCTCTCCCGTGCCACCAGGGACACCAGCTCGATCTCCGCACCGGCGAGATCGATCGTGGCAGGGGCACAGAAGAGGCCTTCGACATCGGGGACCGGCTGGACGACCTCGGAGAGCGGCTTGCTCTCCACCAACACGTCGTAGATGGACGGAACTTCGGCGTGATGGTCGATGCCCAGCGCTGTGGACGCATTGCCCTGTGGGTCGAGGTCGACCACCAGAACTCGGCCGCCGTGCAGGGCCAGTGACGCGGCAAGGTTGACGGTCGTCGTCGTCTTGCCCACACCGCCCTTCTGGTTGGCGACCACCATGATTCGGGTCTGCTCGGGCCGTGGCAGGCCCTCGCCGGCGCGGCCTAGAGCCTCCACCGCCAGTTGGGCAGCACGACCGATGGGAGTGTCGTCCATCGGAGGCGGTGTTTCACGTGAAACATCCGCCCCCATCGACTCGGTACGGGGACCGGGGACCGGATCGGTCATCGGTCCCGCGATGTTGGCGTCGGACCGCAAGGATTCACTCTCCTCGACTTCAGGCTCGCAATGAACAGAGCCTCCCATGTCTTCGGGGTCGTGAACCAGTGAGGCCTTCCGTTCTGTGGAGAATTCCACCTCTGTGGACAACTCAGGTCCCTCATCGAGTGACCCAAGAGGCTTACGGTCGCGGGGTTCGGCCGCAGCGCGGCCACGACTGATGATGCCGTGCAGCAGTGAGCGACGTTTCACGTGAAACACGATGCACAGCAGTCGTTGCCGGATTGTCGCGACACTCCGGCATGCATAGGTTTGGCAGCTTGTGTGGAGTACGTCTCGTCGTCAGGACGGATCAGCGCCGTCGGAAAGGATCAACGTCCCCAGCGGGGTCAGCGTCGTCGGCGGGCCCGTCCCGTGCGAGCCGCCTTGGCACGCTTCGCGGCGAAGCGCACACCGCCGGGGCTTTCCCCGACCTCGACCCGTACCACCGTGGACATCGGGTCCACCACGCCCTCACCGACATGCAGGATGGACGTCTCCACCGCACCGAGCTTGCTCAGGGCCGCTGACGCGCTCTTCAGCTCCTCCTCGGCGGCGTCGCCCTTGAGCGCGAGCATCTCCCCGTACGGACGCAGCAGAGGGATGCCCCACGTGGCGAGGCGGTCCAGGGGAGCGACGGCGCGGGCCGTCACGACGTGGACGGGCTGGATCTTCCCCATGACCTCCTCCGCCCGGCCGCGGACGACGGTCACATGATCGAGGCCGAGCAGCTCCACGACCTCGGAGAGGAAGTTGGTACGCCGCAGCAGCGGCTCCAGCAGCGTGATCTTCAAATCCTCGCGGACCAGCGCCAGGGGAATGCCGGGGAGGCCGGCGCCCGAGCCGACATCGCACACCGTCACACCCTCGGGCACGACTTCTGAGAGCACCGCGCAGTTCAGCAGGTGCCGCTCCCACAGGCGGGGCACTTCACGCGGGCCGATGAGACCGCGCTGCACGCCCGCCTCAGCAAGCAGCTCGGCATACCGCACCGCATCCGCGAAGCGATCACCGAACACCTCGCGCGCCTGCTCGGGCGCGGGGGGAAGCTCCGCTGCCTCCGTCACGGGGGACCGTCCTTCCGTACGCGTCAGCGCACCCAGCGCCGACACCAGAACCACCAGAACTATCAGGCTGACAAACTTCGGCCCCGCCTGCGCAACAGACGGGGCCGGGGAACGTAGGGGCCGATCAGGCGGGAAGCACGACGACGAAGCGCTGCGGCTCCTCGCCCTCGGACTCGCTCCGCAGCCCCGCCGCCTTGACCGCGTCGTGCACGACCTTGCGCTCGAACGGCGTCATCGGGTCCAGCTTCACGGCCTCACCGCTGCTCTTGGCCTCGGCCGCGGCCTTGGCGCCCAGCTCGGAAAGCTCGGAGCGCTTTTGGGCCCGGTATCCCGCGATGTCGAGCATCAGTCGGCTGCGGTCACCGGTTTCACGGTGCACGGCCAGTCGGGTGAGCTCCTGGAGCGCCTCCAGCACCTCACCGTCACGGCCGACCAGCTTCTGGAGGTCGCGGCTGCCCGTGTCGCTGATGATCGAGACAGAGGCACGGTCGGCCTCGACGTCCATGTCGATGTCGCCGTCGAGATCGGCGATGTCGAGCAGACCCTCCAGGTAGTCCGCCGCGATCTCGCCCTCCTGCTCCAGGCGAGTCAGGGTGTCTGCCCCCTCGGCAGCGGCGGAGGTGGTGCCTTCCGTCACGGGATGGACTCCTTCTTACTTCTTGGACGGGGACTTGGGCCGCTGCGGACCCTTGCGCTGTCCGGACTGGGCCTTGCTGCGGGTACCGCTGCCGGACTTCGCACCGGACTTCTTGGCAGCGGGGGCGGGCTTGGCGTCCTCGGGCTCGTCGGACTTCGTGAGCGACGTCTTCTGCCCGGACTCGTCGGCCGCCTTCGTGACACCGGACTGCCGCTGAGCCTTGGTCTGCCGCTTGGGCTGCTGCCGCTTGGGCGTGCCGGTGGTCGGCGTACCGTCCTCGGCTTCGACGGCGACGGCCGTGTCACTCTTGATCACGGTGCCGTCGGCCTGGGCGGCGAGGCCGGCCTTGTTCAGGCCGTTGATGAACTTGCGCTCGAACTCGTTGCGGTCGCGTCCCTTGGCGACGATCGCCTTGACGATGACCTTGTCACGACGCCGGCTGACCTTGCCGTGACTGGTGACGTGCTTGTGCAGCCGCTCCAGGTACGAGGCCTGGGCCTTGGAACCCGGCGTCGGGTTGTTGTGGATCACGTACATCTGCTGGCCCATGGTCCACACGTTGGTGGTCAGCCAGTAGACGAGGACACCGACCGGGAAGTTGATGCCGAAGACGGCGAACATGACGGGGAAGACGTACATCAGCATCTTCTGCTGCTGCATGAACGGCGTCTTCACCGTGGTGTCGATGTTCTTCGTCATCAGCTGACGCTGGGTGAAGAACTGCGACGCCGACATCAGCACGATCATGATGGCGGTGACCACGCGGACGTCGGTGAGGGAGGCACCGAGTGCTTCCACCTTCGAGGCGCTGTCGGTGAACTTCACCGCAAGCGGAGCACCGACGATGTGCGCCTTCTGGGCACTCTCCAGAAGGCTGGTGTTGATCACGCCGATGGTGTCGTTCGACGCGATGCTGTTCAGCACGTGGTACAGGGCGAAGAAGAACGGGGACTGCGCCAGGATGGGAAGGCACGAGGACAGCGGGTTGGTACCCGTGTCCTTGTACAGCTTCATCATCTCTTCGGACTGACGCTGCTTGTCGTTCTTGTAGCGCTCCTGGATCTTCTTCATCTCGGGCTGGAGCGTCTGCATGGCCCGGGTCGCCTTGATCTGCTTCACGAAGAGCGGGATCAGGCAGATACGGATCAGGATCACCAGGGACACGATCGACAGGCCCCAGGCCCAGCCGGTGTCAGGCCCGAAGAGGGCGCCGTACACCGAATGGAACTGGACGATGACCCAGGAGACGGGTGTGGTGATGAAGCTGAAGAGGCTGGCAATCGTGTCCACTAATCATGCTCCTTGGGCATGGGACGGTGTCTCTGCGGCCTGGCTCGAAGGACTGGACCGACTTGTGGGAGAAGTCTGTCCCTCGGTGGCCGGGACGGCGGCGGAGGGCCCGCCCTTGCGTGCACGCCACGCGTTACGCAGCATTTCGTGCCACCGCGGACGCTTGCGCGGCGGGACATGGTCCACACCGCCCAGCGACCACGGGTTGCACCGCAGGATGCGCCAGGCCGTGAGTGCCGTTCCCTTGATGGCACCGTGCCGGTCGATGGCCGTGAAACCGTAGTGGGAGCACGACGGGTAGTACTTGCAGACCGGCCCGAGCAGCGGACTGATCGTCCACTGGTAGAGCTTGATCAGAGCAAGCAGCGGGTACTTCATCGCGCGCCCCCTCCCAGCAGCCGCTGGAGGGCGGCATCCAGGTCTCGGGCCAGCTGTGCATGGTCGGCGTCGCCCGCACCGGGCAGCGCTCGTACGACTACCAGGCTACCGGGGGGCAGCTGGGCGACTCGGTCGCGCATCAGGTGGCGAAGCCTGCGCTTCACTTTGTTGCGTACGACCGCACCGCCCACGGCTTTGCTCACGACGAAACCCGCACGCGTCGGGGGAGCGCTCTCCCCAGGCGCATGCGGGTCCGTGGCACCGCTTCGAAGGTGGACGACGAGGTGCGGGCGTCCTGCCCGGCGTCCTCGCCGTACCGCGGTCGCGAAGTCCTCGCGCCGCCTCAGCCGGTTCTCGGTGGGCAGCACGACGTCATGACCTGATCGGAATCAGGCGGACAGGCTGGCGCGACCCTTGCTGCGACGGTTCGCGAGAATCGCGCGACCGGCACGGGTACGCATCCGCAGGCGGAAGCCGTGGGTCTTCGCGCGACGACGGTTGTTCGGCTGGAAGGTGCGCTTGCTCACTCGGGGGCTCCAGAAAGAATCGGTAGTTGCGGGGTGCCGTCCTGGCTGTCACCGTGCGCCCACGAGTAGCTCGCAGTTACGCCCGTGTGCACCGCTGACCGATCACCCAAATGATCTGTGCCCATCGGAGGCAGGCGGCAGCAGCCATCGACAACTCGACCTGGTTACGGTACGCGCGGCTACGCCATCCGGTCAAACCGGCAGCAGCCCGGAGACACTTGTCCACAGGCTGGGGACAACAACTTGAACCGTAGTGGCCGCCCTGACTACCGTGACGGAACTCCGATTCGTTCCCTTATCCCTGCCCCACCCGATTTACATCCCGAGCCGTCCCAGAACCACACGTTCGTGGGACCTGTGAGAGAGCGTGCCCTGTGGCTGACGTACCTGCCGATCTTGCCGCAGTGTGGCCACGCGTATTGGAGCAGCTCCTCGGGGAGGGCCGCGGCCAGGGCGTCGAGGCGAAGGACGAGCACTGGATCCGCCGCTGCCAGCCGCTCGCGCTGGTCGCGGACACGGCCCTGCTCGCCGTACCGAACGAATTTGCGAAGGGCGTACTCGAGGGCCGCCTGGCGCCCGTCGTCAGCGAGACCCTGAGCCGCGAGTGCGGCCGCCCGATCCGGATCGCGATCACCGTCGACGACTCCGCGGGCGAGCCCCCGGCCGCACCGGCGCCCCAGGCCCGTCCCCAGCCGCGTTACGAGGAGCCCGAGATTCCGGCGGCGCGCCAGGACCGCGACCGCGACGGTTATGAGGGGTACGGCCGCCACCGCGCCGACCAGATGCCGGGAACGGCCGGTGACCAGCTCCCGCCTACGCGCGGAGATCAACTTCCCACCCCCCGTCCCGCGTACCCGTCCGAGTACCAGCGCCCCGAGCCCGGCTCCTGGCCGCGGCCGACGCAGGACGAGTACAACTGGCAGCAGCAGCGCCTCGGCTTCCCCGAACGTGACCCGTACGCGTCACCGAGCCAGGACACCTACGGCTCACAGGACTCGTACGGATCCCAGGACTCGTACGGATCCCGTGGGTCCTCGCAGGAGTCGTACGGATCCCGTGGATCACAGGGATCACACCGGTCACAGGGACATGGGTCGCAGGACTCCTACGGCTCGTCCTCCCAGGACGCCTACGGCTCCCCGTCACAGGACTACCGCCCGCAGTCCATGGAGCGCCCCTCCTACGACCAGCCGCGCTCCGACTACGACACATCACGCCCCGACTACGACCAGCGCGACCCGGTCCGCCGGGAGCTGCCCGAGCCCCCGGCCGGTTCCGGGCACGTGCACCGCGGCGGTCCCGTCGGCCCGAACCTGCCCACGACCGGTGCGCCCGGCCCGCTGGCCGCGCAGCCCGCGCCGGCGACCGGCCCGGGTGAGCCCACCGCGCGCCTGAACCCGAAGTACCTCTTCGACACGTTCGTCATCGGCGCCTCCAACCGCTTCGCGCACGCCGCCGCGGTCGCCGTCGCCGAGGCACCGGCGACGGCGTACAACCCCCTCTTCATCTACGGGGAGTCCGGGCTCGGCAAGACCCACCTGCTGCACGCGATCGGGCACTACGCGCGCAGCCTCTACCCGGGCACGCGGGTGCGGTACGTGAGCTCGGAGGAGTTCACCAACGAGTTCATCAACTCGATCCGCGACGGCAAGGGCGACAGCTTCCGCAAGCGCTACCGCGAGATGGACATCCTGCTCGTCGACGACATCCAGTTCCTGGCGGACAAGGAGTCGACGCAGGAGGAGTTCTTCCACACCTTCAACACGCTCCACAACGCCAACAAACAGATCGTGCTGTCCTCCGACCGGCCGCCCAAGCAGCTGGTCACGCTGGAGGACCGGCTGCGGAACCGTTTCGAGTGGGGGCTGATCACCGACGTGCAGCCGCCCGAGCTGGAGACGCGTATCGCGATCCTCCGCAAGAAGGCGGTGCAGGAGCAGCTGAACGCGCCGCCCGAGGTGCTGGAGTTCATCGCCTCCCGGATCTCGCGCAACATCCGCGAGCTGGAGGGCGCGCTGATCCGGGTCACGGCGTTCGCCTCGCTCAACCGGCAGCCGGTGGACCTCGGCCTGACGGAGATCGTCCTCAAGGACCTGATCCCCGGCGGCGAGGACTCGGCCCCCGAGATCACGTCCACGGCCATCATGGGCGCGACGGCGGACTACTTCGGACTGACCGTCGAGGACCTGTGCGGCACCTCGCGCGGCCGCGCCCTCGTCACCGCCCGGCAGATCGCCATGTACCTGTGCCGTGAGCTCACGGACCTGTCGCTGCCGAAGATCGGCGCGCTGTTCGGCGGCCGTGACCACACGACGGTCATGCATGCGGACCGCAAGATCCGCAATCTGATGGCCGAGCGCCGCTCCATCTACAACCAGGTCACCGAGCTGACCAACCGCATCAAGAACGGCTGACAGAGCCGGCCGTACGACGTCGAGGGCGCCCCCGGAGCACGTTTCCGGGGGCGCCCTTCGTCATGCGGCGGCCGTCCGTTCGTCGTGTCACGGCCGTCCGTCGTCATGTCGCGGTCGCCGGCTGTTCGAATTACCTGCCGGGTTACGGTCCCTCTCCACAGATTCGGCGACTTTCTCCCGTCCACACCCTGGGGACTGGAAAGTTGTCCAGACTGTGTCCACAGAGGCTTCTGTTGAAGGACCATCAGGCCAGGTCACCCGGGTGTGGATTCGTGGACGAAGGATCTCCACAGGCTGTGGACAACGAAAGCGTCCACAGCCTGTGCATCGAGTTGTCCACCGGCAACCCACAGGCTGGGGCCGGTTGTCCCCAGCGATCCCCAGCTTCTCCACATCGCTGTCCACTGTTCGGCAACATGACGCGCCCCCTCACCGGGTCGAGTGAAAGGCGTCACACGAAGGTGCCGGGTTGGGCTGTGGGAAAGGTGGGTAAACCTGGGGACGGCACTGGGGAGAACTCGGCTCTCCCTGTGCACGGGGTGTGCAGAACTTTCCGTTCTCCACAGATACCCCTGGTTGTCCACCGCCGTCACCCACAGGGCCAGTGGACAAAATTCCCGCTCTGAGCTGGGCAAACGTGGTTATCCACCGTATCCACAGGCCCTACTACTACTCCCGACTAGAGAGAGCTGGGAATTCGTTTCGAAGCGGGTCCTGTGCACAACTCGCCCTCCGGCGCCCGGCCGCCCCTCGTCACGACTTGACCCCGAGAGGCACCTACTGTCAGTGCGGTGCGTCAGACTGGTCCCCGGTGTCCTCCCCATCCCAGGGACCGTCGACACCGAGACAGACGACGAGGGCCAGGCAGAGCGAGAAGCGCCGGCAACAGCAGGAGGCGGCAACAGTGAAGATCCGGGTGGAACGCGACGTACTCGCGGAGGCAGTGGCCTGGGCGGCACGCAGCCTCCCGGCCCGTCCGCCGGCGCCTGTCCTCGCCGGCCTGCTGCTGAAGGCCGAGGAAGGCCAGCTGAGCCTGTCCAGCTTCGACTACGAGGTCTCCGCGCGTGTGTCCGTGGAGGCCGAGGTCGAGGAGGAGGGCACGGTGCTCGTCTCCGGCCGCCTCCTCGCGGACATCTGCCGCGCCCTCCCCAACCGGCCGGTGGAGATCTCCACAGACGGTGTACGGGCGACCGTGGTCTGCGGCTCCTCCCGGTTCACACTCCACACCCTGCCTGTGGAGGAGTACCCGGCGCTGCCGCAGATGCCGAACGCGACGGGCACGGTCCCCGGCGAGGTCTTCGCCTCCGCGGCCGCCCAGGTGGCGATCGCCGCCGGCCGCGACGACACGCTGCCCGTCCTCACGGGTGTCCGCATCGAGATCGAGGGCGACACGGTCACGCTGGCGTCCACCGACCGCTACCGCTTCGCGGTCCGCGAGTTCCTGTGGAAGCCGGAGAACCCGGAGGCCTCCGCGGTCGCCCTGGTGCCCGCCAAGACGCTGCTGGACACCGCCAAGGCCCTGACGAGCGGCGACCAGGTCATCCTGGCGCTGTCCGGCTCGGGCTCGGGCGAGGGCCTGATCGGCTTCGAGGGCGCCGGCCGCCGTACGACGACCCGCCTGCTGGAGGGCGACCTCCCGAAGTACCGCACGCTGTTCCCGACGGAGTTCAACAGCATCGCCGTGATCGAGACCGCCCCGTTCGTGGAGGCCGTCAAGCGCGTGGCCCTGGTCGCCGAGCGGAACACGCCGGTGCGGCTCAGCTTCGAGCAGGGCGTGCTCATCCTGGAGGCCGGCTCCAGCGACGACGCACAGGCTGTGGAAAGGGTCGACGCCCAGCTCGACGGCGACGACATCTCCATCGCCTTCAACCCGACGTTCCTGCTGGACGGCCTGAGCGCCATCGACTCCCCGGTCGCGCAGCTGTCCTTCACGACGTCCACGAAGCCCGCGCTGCTCAGCGGCAAGCCGGCGCTGGACGCCGAGGCGGACGAGGCCTACAAGTACCTGATCATGCCGGTGCGCCTCAGCGGCTGAGGTCCGGCGGCTGTCCACAGGCTGGGGGCAAAGCCGCAGGTGAGGGCGTACGACTGAGCGCGTATGCCCACAGATGTGCGCGAGCGTCCGGGTTTAGGCTCGGCACGGTACGAAAGTGCCGCAACGCCATGTCGGACACCTGCAAACCTAAGGAACACAACTGATGGAGCTCGGTCTCGTCGGCCTCGGCAAGATGGGCGGCAACATGCGCGAGCGGATACGCCGCGCGGGCCACACCGTCTTCGGATACGACCGCAACCCGGACCTCGCCGATGTCCACAGCCTGCCGGAGCTTGTGGGCAAGCTCAGCGGCCCGCGTGTGGTCTGGGTGATGGTCCCGGCGGGCGAGCCCACGCAGTCCACCATCGACGAGCTGGCCGAACTGCTGGAGCCGGGTGACGTCGTCGTGGACGGCGGCAACTCCCGCTGGACCGACGACGAGAAGCACGCCGGGGAGCTGGCCGCCAAGGGCATCGGCTTCGTCGACTGCGGTGTCTCCGGCGGCGTCTGGGGCCTGGAGAACGGCTACGCGCTGATGTACGGCGGCGACGCGGAGAACGTCGCGAAGGTGCAGCCGGTCTTCGACGCGCTCAAGCCGGAGGGCGACTTCGGCTCGGTGCACGCCGGCAAGGTCGGCGCGGGCCACTTCGCGAAGATGGTCCACAACGGCATCGAGTACGCGATGATGCAGGCCTACGCCGAGGGCTGGGAGCTCCTGGAGAAGGTCGACTCCGTGACCGACGTCCGGGAGGTCTTCCGCTCCTGGCAGGAGGGCACGGTCATCCGCTCCTGGCTGCTGGACCTCGCGGTCAACGCGCTCGACGAGGACGAGCACCTGGACAAGCTCCGGGGTTATGCACAGGACTCCGGTGAGGGACGCTGGACTGTGGAAGCAGCCATCGACCACGCGGTGCCGCTGCCGGCGATCACGGCGTCGCTGTTCGCGCGGTTCGCCTCCCGCCAGGAGGACTCGCCCCAGATGAAGATGATCGCGGCGCTGCGGAACCAGTTCGGCGGCCACGCGGTCGAGACCAAGTAAGCAACACCCGACGGTTGGGGAGGTCGGCGAAACGACCATGCACGTCACGCATCTGTCGCTGGCCGACTTCCGCTCGTACCCCCGGGTCGAGGTCCCGCTCGACCCGGGAGTGACGGCCTTCGTCGGCCCGAACGGGCAGGGCAAGACCAACCTCGTCGAGGCCGTCGGCTATCTCGCCACGCTCGGCAGCCACCGCGTCTCCTCCGACGCCCCCCTGGTCCGCATGGGCGCCGAGCGCGCGATCATCAGGGCTCAGGTGCGGCAGGGTGAGCGGCAGCAGCTGGTCGAGCTGGAGCTGAACCCGGGGCGCGCCAACCGGGCCCGTATCAACAGATCCTCGCAGGTCAAACCGCGTGACGTGCTGGGGATCGTACGGACCGTGCTGTTCGCCCCCGAGGATCTCGCCCTGGTCAAGGGCGACCCCGGTGAGCGCCGCCGCTTCCTCGACGAGCTGATCACCGCCCGTTCCCCGCGCATGGCCGGAGTCCGCTCCGACTACGACCGGGTCCTCAAGCAGCGCAACACCCTCCTGAAGTCGGCTGCGCTCGCCCGCCGGCACGGCGGCCGCAACGTGGACATGTCCACGCTCGACATCTGGGACCAGCATCTCGCGCGCGCGGGCGCCGAGTTGCTCGCCCAGCGCCTGGACCTGATCGCCGCGGTCCAGCCGCTGGCCGACAAGGCGTACGAGCAGCTCGCCCCCGGCGGCGGTCCGGTCGCCCTGGAGTACAAGCCGTCCGCGCCGGGCGAGGCGCACACGCGCGAGGACCTGTTCGAGCAGCTGACGACCGCGCTCGCCGAGGCCCGCAAGCAGGAGATCGAGCGGGGCGTCACCCTGGTCGGACCGCACCGCGACGACCTCCAGCTCAAGCTCGGCCAGCTCCCCGCCAAGGGGTACGCCTCGCACGGCGAGTCCTGGTCCTACGCCCTGGCGCTGCGCCTCGCCTCGTACGACCTGCTGCGCGCGGAGGGAAACGAGCCGGTGCTGGTGCTGGACGACGTGTTCGCCGAGCTGGACACCCGCCGCCGGGAGCGCCTCGCCGAGCTGGTCGCGCCCGGCGAGCAGGTCCTGGTGACGGCCGCGGTCGACGACGACGTCCCCCATGTGCTGTCCGGGGTGCGGTTCGCCGTGTCCGAGGGGACGGTGGAGCGCGTATGACGGAAAACACACCGAGGAACGCGCCGGAGAACTCTCCGAGGAACACAGCGGAGAGCACACCGGAGAACCCGTCCGGGAAAGCCCCCGGGCCCCGGTCGCCCGAGCCGTCCGGCGTCGACCTCGCGCGCGTGGCGCTCCGCGCCGCCAAGGAAGCCGCACGTGCGCGTGGGGACGCGGCGCAGCAGAAGAAGCAGGCCCGCCGCGGCGGACTGCGCTCCGGCGCTCGCGCCGACGGCCGCGACCCCATGGCGCTCGGCTCCGCGATCAACCGGCTGATCACCGAGCGCGGCTGGGAGGCCCCGGCCGCCGTGGGCGGGGTGATGGGCCGCTGGCCGCAGATCGTCGGCGAGGACGTGGCCAAGCACTGCGTGCCGGAGAGGTACGACGAGGACGAGCACGTCCTGTCCGTGCGCTGCGACTCGACGGCCTGGGCGACGAACCTCCGGCTGCTCGCGCCAACCCTCGTCGCGCGCCTGAACGAGGATCTGGGCCACGGCACGGTGAAGATGATCAAGGTGCAGGGCCCCGGCGCCCCCACCCGCCGGTACGGCCCGCTGCGGGCTCCGGGCAGCACCGGTCCCGGCGACACGTACGGCTGACGGGAGGCCTCCCGGAGCCTGTCGGGAGGCCCTGCGAGGGCCCGATCGGCGCCCGTTTCCCACCGGTCGGCAACAAGTGACTGACATCACAAAAGTGGGTGTCGATGGCCCGCTGGGAGCCCCGGCGCCCCTCTCTTCGCACCACCGCACACGGTTGCGAATCGCCACCTGACTCCGAAGTAGCCAAGGGTTGACGGCCGGAAGCGCTGAGTGCCTCTGTGAGCCTCTTGGAGCCCCCATCCGTATATCGGGAGTCGGGGAAGACCGGTTGAGGGCGGCACATGCGGACTCAGGTACCGGCAAACCCCCATCAGTGTCAGTGCTACCGGTAGACTGGAGGCAATCCCGCCCCAATCGTGGGGACCGTCCGGGAAAAGCTGAGCAACGCTGATCAAGGCTTACCAACGCAACATGCCGCAGCCGCTCCGGCAACCCGCCGACGAGCCTGGCTCGTGCTGTGCCAGAAAGGGCGCTTCGTGGCCGATTCCGGCAACCCCAACGAGAACATCCCGTCCACCGAGGCCCCGGCCGGAGTCGCCGAGGCCTCCGTAACGGCGTCGTACGACGCCAGTGCCATCACCGTCCTCGAGGGTCTGGACGCGGTCCGCAAGCGACCCGGCATGTACATCGGTTCGACCGGTGAGCGAGGACTGCACCACCTCGTGTACGAGGTCGTCGACAACTCGGTCGACGAGGCGCTGGCCGGCCATGCGGACACCATCGACGTGACGATCCTCGCCGACGGCGGTGTCCGGGTCGTCGACAACGGCCGTGGCATCCCGGTGGGCATCGTCGCCTCCGAGGGCAAGCCGGCCCTCGAGGTCGTGCTGACCGTGCTGCACGCGGGCGGCAAGTTCGGCGGCGGGGGCTACGCGGTCTCCGGCGGTCTGCACGGCGTGGGTGTCTCCGTCGTGAACGCGCTGTCCTCGAAGGTCGCCGTCGAGGTCAAGACCGACGGCCACCGCTGGACGCAGGACTACAAGATGGGCGTCCCCACGGCGCCGCTCGCCAAGCACGAGGCCACCGAGGAGACCGGCACCTCGGTCACCTTCTGGGCTGACCCGGACATCTTCGAGACCACCGACTACTCCTTCGAGACGCTCTCGCGGCGCTTTCAGGAGATGGCGTTCCTCAACAAGGGCCTGCGCATCAACCTCACCGACGAGCGTGAGTCCGCGAAGGCCACCTCCGGGGCGGACGAGGCGGGCGCGGACGAGACCGCCGAGGTCAAGACGGTCAAGTACCACTACGAGGGCGGCATCGTCGACTTCGTGAAGTACCTCAACTCCCGCAAGGGCGAGGCGGTCCACCCGACCGTCATCGACCTGGAGGCCGAGGACAAGGACAGGCAGCTGTCCCTCGAGATCGCCATGCAGTGGAACGGCGGCTACACCGAGGGCGTGTACTCCTTCGCGAACATCATCCACACCCACGAGGGCGGTACGCACGAAGAGGGCTTCCGGGCCGCGCTGACCTCCCTGATCAACAAGTACGCGCGCGACAAGAGGCTGCTGCGCGAGAAGGACGACAACCTCACGGGTGACGACATCCGCGAGGGTCTGACGGCGATCATCTCGGTCAAGCTGAGCGAGCCGCAGTTCGAGGGCCAGACGAAGACCAAGCTGGGCAACACCGAGGCCAAGACCTTCGTTCAGAAGGTCGTCTACGAGCACCTCGCGGACTGGCTGGACCGCAACCCCAACGAGGCCGCGGACATCATCCGCAAGGGCATCCAGGCGGCCACCGCGCGCGTGGCGGCCCGCAAGGCCCGTGACCTGACCCGCCGCAAGGGCCTGCTGGAGACCGCGTCCCTGCCGGGCAAGCTCTCCGACTGCCAGTCGAACGATCCCACCAAGTGCGAGATCTTCATCGTCGAGGGTGACTCCGCAGGCGGCTCGGCCAAGTCCGGCCGCAACCCGGAGTACCAGGCGATCCTCCCGATCCGCGGCAAGATCCTGAACGTCGAGAAGGCGCGGATCGACAAGATCCTTCAGAACCAGGAGATCCAGGCGCTGATCTCGGCCTTCGGCACCGGCGTCCACGAGGACTTCGACATCGAGAAGCTCCGCTATCACAAGATCATCCTGATGGCGGACGCAGACGTCGACGGCCAGCACATCAACACCCTGCTGCTGACCTTCCTGTTCCGCTTCATGCGGCCCCTGGTCGAGGCCGGGCACGTGTACCTCTCCCGCCCGCCGCTCTACAAGATCAAGTGGGGCAAGGACGACTTCGAGTACGCGTACTCCGACCGCGAGCGCGACGCCCTGATCGAGATGGGCCGCAACGCCGGCAAGCGCATCAAGGACGACTCCGTGCAGCGCTTCAAGGGTCTCGGCGAGATGAACGCCGAGGAACTGCGCATCACGACCATGGACCAGGAGCACCGCGTCCTCGGCCAGGTCACCCTCGACGACGCCGCCCAGGCCGACGACCTGTTCTCGGTCCTCATGGGCGAGGACGTCGAGGCCCGCCGCGCGTTCATCCAGCGCAACGCCAAGGACGTCCGCTTCCTCGACATCTGAGTCGGTCTCAGCTGACCGCATCAGGAAGGATCTTCACCAGCAATGACCGACGAGAACACTCCCGTGACGACGCCTGACGGTGACGCCCTGGCCATGCGCGTCGAGCCCGTCGGGCTCGAGACGGAGATGCAGCGCTCGTACCTCGACTACGCGATGTCCGTCATCGTGTCGCGTGCGCTGCCGGACGTCCGCGACGGCCTCAAGCCCGTTCACCGCCGTGTGCTGTACGCCATGTACGACGGCGGCTACCGCCCCGAGCGCGGCTTCTACAAGTGCGCCCGCGTCGTCGGCGACGTCATGGGCAACTACCACCCGCACGGCGACTCCTCCATCTACGACGCGCTGGTGCGCCTGGCCCAGTCATGGTCGATGCGCATGCCGCTCGTCGACTCCAACGGCAACTTCGGCTCTCCGGGCAACGACCCGGCCGCGGCCATGCGGTACACCGAGTGCAAGATGGCGCCGTTGTCGATGGAGATGGTCCGTGACATCGACGAGGAGACCGTCGACTTCACGGACAACTACGACGGCCGCTCCCAGGAGCCGACCGTCCTGCCGGCCCGCTTCCCGAACCTGCTGATCAACGGCTCGGCCGGTATCGCGGTCGGCATGGCGACCAACATCCCGCCGCACAACCTGCGCGAGGTCGCCGCCGGTGCCCAGTGGTACCTGGAGAACCCCGAGGCCTCCCACGAGGAGCTGCTGGACGCACTCATCGAGCGCATCAAGGGCCCGGACTTCCCCACCGGCGCGCTCGTCGTCGGCCGCAGGGGCATCGAGGAGGCGTACCGCACCGGCCGCGGCTCCATCACCATGCGCGCGGTCGTCGAGGTCGAGGAGATCCAGAACCGCCAGTGCCTGGTGGTCACCGAACTCCCTTACCAGGTCAACCCGGACAACCTCGCCCAGAAGATCGCCGACCTGGTCAAAGACGGCAAGATCGGCGGCATCGCGGACGTCCGCGACGAGACGTCCTCCCGTACCGGCCAGCGCCTGGTCATCGTGCTGAAGCGGGACGCGGTCGCCAAGGTCGTGCTGAACAACCTCTACAAGCACACCGACCTCCAGACGAACTTCGGCGCCAACATGCTGGCGCTGGTGGACGGCGTGCCGCGCACGCTCTCGCTCGACGCGTTCATCCGCCACTGGGTGGCGCACCAGATCGAGGTCATCGTCCGCCGTACGCGCTTCAGGCTGCGCAAGGCCGAGGAGCGCGCGCACATCCTGCGCGGTCTGCTGAAGGCCCTGGACGCCATCGACGAGGTCATCGCGCTGATCCGGCGCAGCGACACCGTCGAGATCGCCCGCGGGGGCCTGATGAGCCTCCTGGAGATCGACGAGATCCAGGCCAACGCCATCCTCGAGATGCAGCTGCGCCGACTGGCCGCCCTGGAGCGCCAGAAGATCGTCCAGGAGCACGACGAACTCCAGGCGAAGATCACCGAGTACAACGAGATCCTGGCCTCCCCGGTCCGTCAGCGGGGCATCGTCAGCGCGGAGCTGGCCGCGATCGTCGAGAAGTTCGGCGACGACCGCAAGACCAAGTTGATCCCGTACGAGGGCGACATGTCCATCGAGGACCTGATCGCCGAGGAGGACATCGTCGTCACGGTCACCCGGGGCGGCTACATCAAGCGCACCAAGACCGACGACTACCGCGCCCAGAAGCGCGGCGGCAAGGGCGTCCGCGGCACGAAGCTCAAGGAAGACGACATCGTCGACCACTTCTTCGTGTCCACGACGCACCACTGGCTGCTGTTCTTCACCAACAAGGGCCGCGTCTACCGCGTCAAGGGTTACGAACTGCCCGACGCCGGCCGGGACGCGCGCGGTCAGCACGTAGCGAACCTGCTCGCCTTCCAGCCCGACGAGGCGATCGCCGAGATCCTGGCGATCCGCGACTACGAGGCGGTTCCGTACCTGGTCCTGGCCACCAAGGCCGGACTTGTGAAGAAGACGCCTCTGAAGGATTACGATTCGCCGCGTTCCGGCGGTGTGATCGCGATCAACCTCCGCGCGGGAGAGGACGGTTCGGACGACGAACTGATCGGAGCCGAACTCGTCTCGTCGGACGACGATCTGCTTCTGATCAGCAAGAAGGCGCAGTCGATCAGGTTCACCGCCTCGGACGAAACCCTGCGTCCCATGGGCCGTGCCACCTCGGGTGTCAAGGGCATGAGCTTCCGCGAGGGCGACGAGCTGCTCTCGATGAATGTTGTTCGACCCGGTACGTTCGTGTTCACTGCCACCGACGGCGGGTACGCGAAGCGGACCAACGTCGACGAGTACCGCGTCCAGGGTCGCGGCGGCCTCGGCATCAAGGCCGCCAAGATCGTGGAGGACCGTGGATCTCTCGTCGGCGCTCTGGTGGTCGAGGAGACCGACGAGATCCTCGCCATCACGCTGGGCGGCGGTGTGATTCGTACGCGAGTCAACGAGATCAGGGAAACCGGCCGTGACACCATGGGCGTCCAACTGATCAATTTGGGCAAGCGCGATGCCGTTGTGGGCATCGCACGCAACGCCGAGGCGGGACGCGAGGCGGAGGAGGTCGACGGCGATGTGGTCGTCGACGAGACCGCCGAAGGTGCCGCGACCACCGGCACGGACGAGGGTGAGGCGCCCTCGGCCGAGTAGCACGAGGAGTGAGTCAGCGTGAGCGGAGCCACGGGCGCCGGACCGAGGGGTACCTCGAAGGGTACGGACACGGACGACGGCGGCCGTGGCTCCGCCGCGCGTGCGGCGGACCCGCACACGACCAACCTGAAGGCGATCAAGTCCCCGACCAAGGACTCGCCCTCGCCCTCGCCTGACACGCATGGATCACAGGGGGGAACTGTGACGGACACCAGAGGTCCGCAGACCCAGCACCACACCGCTGGAGCGGGCCCGTCCGCATCCGGCGCCCAGCCGCAGCCCGAGCCGGCCGCGCAGGAGAAGGGCGCCGCGCAGACGGCCTCGCCCCTGCCGGGGGAACGGCAGGCGCAGCAGCAGGCCGGGCCGTACCACCCGCCGCAGGCCTACCCGGCGCAGCCCGCCGCGGGCGGTGCCGGAGCCGGTACGGCCGCCGCGGCCGCACGGCGTCCCCGCACGGGTGCTCGCACCACGCCGCGCGTCCGCAAGGCCCGCCTGCGCGTGGCCAAGGCCGACCCGTGGTCGGTGATGAAGGTCAGCTTCCTGCTCTCCATCGCCCTGGGCATCTGCACGATCGTGGCGTCCGCCGTGCTGTGGATGGTGATGGACGCGATGGGCGTCTTCTCCACGGTCGGCGGCACGATCTCCGAGGCGACCGGCTCGAACGAGTCGAACGGCTTCGACCTCCAGGCCTTCCTGTCGCTGCCCAACGTCCTGATGTTCACGTCGGTCATCGCGGTCATCGACGTCGTCCTGGCGACGGCCCTCGCGACGCTCGGCGCGTTCATCTACAACCTGTCCGCGGGCTTCGTGGGCGGTGTGGAGCTGACGCTCGCCGAGGACGAGTAGATCCCTCGTGGATCCCTCGTAGACCCCTTGGTGACGGCGGATGCCGGTGTCCCGACAACCGATTTTGGGACTGCCCATGTCGTGCGCTAATCTTCAGGAGTCAGCGCGCGGGACACACACCGCAGAGCGCGGCGGGGCTATAGCTCAGTTGGTTAGAGCGCATCCCTGATAAGGATGAGGCCACAGGTTCAAATCCTGTTAGCCCCACCAGCGAAAAGACCCTCGGTCCACCAGGACCGGGGGTCTTTGACATTCACAGCGGACATCGGCCGCCGTCCCGTGCCGCCGCGATGAGCCGGGGGCCCTTTCCTGACACTGTCCGGCCGGCGTCACCGACTGAAAAGGCCCGGCAGCTCCTGGGAGCTGCCGGGCCTGTACGCAGGTCGCCGGGACGTGCTGGGGATCTCAGCGCTGTAGCGGAGTGAGATGGTCCGCTGGGTCGCCGTCGGTGTCGGAACCGTGGTCGGTGCAGTCGGCGGTGGGGGACGCCGTCGTGTCCGCGAGCGTGCGGTGGCGGCAGGTCGGGGACTTGCCGTGGGCCTCGGCGTGGATGCGCTGCTTCATCGTGGGGGGCAGGGCCTTGGCGTAGGACAAGGACCAGGGGGCCGTCGCCGGCGCCGGCGACGTTCGCTGCTGCGGGATGAGCGCGCTGTTGCGCTTCTGCTCGGGCTGCGGTACCGCCGCGGCGGCGGTCGTGGTGACGAATCCGAGAGACGTGCACACCGCGAGGAAGGCGGTGACGATGGCGGTCCACAGCTTCATGACCTTGTTCCGGGCCATAACCCCTCACTTTCGGGTCGGGCGATTTGCGTACTTTCCTCATGATGTGTATGGGGACCGAGAAGTGGTGGACCGACGCCCGTGGCGCGTCGATGTTCGGATGAACACCACCCGTATGGACGCAAGAGGGGTGAAAAGGTGAGGAAACGGGAGGAGAGCGGTCGAAGTAACCGTCCGTCGGTGTGTGATCACTCTCCGGCTGGAGCGGGGTACTCCGCTTCTATCGTGGTTTCCGGGAAGGGAGTTGAGGGCCGACTCAGGTCACCGATCGGTATCGGTCGGTGTGTATAGTCGGGCGGCAGAGGTCCCCTACGTCAAGGAAAGACGAGGTCGCGCGGTGAAGAAGCTTCTCCTGGTCGCACTGGCCGCCATCGGCGGGCTCCTCGTGTACCGCCAGATCCAGGCGGATCGCGCCGAGCAGGATCTGTGGACGGAGGCGACTGACTCCGTGCCCACGGGTTCGTGAGTCACGACATCCCAAACCGAGCACACCCCGGCCGCCTCGCGGTCGGGGTTTTGTGTGTTCATGGGGACGGCGGGACGGTGGGTGTGACGGCGGTGCAGGATGGGGCACGGTTCCACGGTTTGCGGTTTCACGGCGGTTCTGCGGTCCGGTGACGTGAGGGGTGGCGCGTGAGGGGACGGTGTCGTACGGCGTGCGCGCGTGCGGGCGTGTGGCGCGGTCGTAGCCGGTCGGTGGTGGTACGCCTGGGTGTCGTGGCGGTGGTGCTGGGAACGACGGCCGCCGTGGTGCCCGGACAGGCCGCCCTGGCGGCCGGTACGGCGGTGTCGCCGGGCCCGTACGCCTTCGCCGACGGCGCCCGGAGCATCGAGGGGGCGAGGAGCACCGCTGACGCCGTACCGCTGACGCCCGGCACGGCCTACAAGAGCTCCCTCCCGAGCAGCGGCAAGGTCATCTACAGCCTCCAGCTCGACGCCACGTCGAACGCGTACGTCTCCGTCACCGCCGTCCCCTCCCCCGGCAGCACCGTCTCCGTCATCGACGGGCTCAGGGTGTCCGTGCAGGACAACGACGGCACCCCCTGTTCCAGCGACACCGCGAATTTCGGCGCCGCCCGCAGCCCGCACCCGATCGCGGCGTGGGGCCGGCGCGAGATCTCGCCCACCAAGCCGCTGTGCCGGGAGGCCGGGACCTACTACGTGTCCGTCGAGCGCGTCGACCCGAAGGGCGAGGGCTCCTCGCCCGACGCCTGGGATCTGGAACTCTTCGCCACGACGGAGCCACGGACGGCGAAGACCGGGCCGACCAGCGCACCCGAGGTGTGGAACTCCGCCTCGCCCCAGCCGCTCCAGGGGAAGGCCGAGCGCCGCCCGGGCGGCGCGGGATTCGCCGGGGCCACCCCGATGGACCAGGGGGTCTGGCGGGACGACATCCGCCCCGGCCAGACGCTCTTCTACGAGGTGCCGGTCGACTGGGGCCAGCAGCTCCAGGTCACCGCCGAGCTCGCCAGCTCGGCCTCCGGCGGCACCGGCTATACGACCGACGCGCTGGACCTGGACCTGTACAACCCCGCGCGCGGCCGCGTCGCCGACGTGGGCGTCGGCTACAACGGCGACCAGAAGTCCGGGAGTCTGCCTCCCCTGCCGCCGGTCGACCACGCCAACCGTCACTCCGCCATCGGCCAGGTCGGTGCGATGCGCTTCGCCGGCTCCTACTACCTCGTCGCGCACCTTTCGGAGAGCGTCGCCGACAGCTTCGGGGACGGGCCGTTCGACGTGATACTGCGGGTCCGAGTGAGCGGGGCGGCGCAGGGTGGGCCCGAGTACGTGGGGGAGTCCCAGCCGAAGGGCGTCTTCGAGGTCTCCGACCAGGACCGGGAGGCGGCTGCCGAGGGCGTGGCCGGGGGTGACGACACCGCGATGCGGGTCGTCGCCGTGGGCGGCATCGGCACCGGGAGCGCACTGCTCGTGGGGCTCGGGATGTGGACCGTGCTGGCTCGGCGGAGGAGCGCCGCGTAGGGGCGCCGGGCTGATGCCCGCAGGTGCTCAGATGCGGGTCAGGGCCCAGAACCCTACGGCGTAGCAGACCAGGGCGAGGAGCAGCAGCGGGACCGCCACCTTGGCCGGGGGGCCGGGGCGGCGGGGAGGGCGTGGTGCTCGGTGCCGTGAGGGCGACTGTCCGGAGGGCGGGGCTTGCGGGGTCAGCGGGGTTTGAGCGGTGTAGGGGGCGGTGGAGGTGTGGGTGGGCTGCTGTGTTGCGGGGGGCAGCGGTTGGCCGGGATGGCCGGCGTGGCTCGGGTACGGCGGTGGGAGCGGTTGGGACGGGGACAGGCGGTGTGTGGAGTCGTAGGGGGAGTACAGGGCCTGTTGGTGCGAGGGATGCGCCTGTGCGTCGTGGCCCGCTGTGGGGGAGTCGGTGACGGTGGCCTGGGGTGGCGGCAGGTGGAAGCTGCCGGTGTCCGACATGGAGGGCGGCTGAGCCGGGGTGGCCGGCGGGGCGGTGTCCTGGCGGGGGCCGGGCGGCACGACTGCTGCGTCCGGGGCGGACCAGGCGTCGCCGCTGCCGGCGGTGTTCTGCGGGGCCCGCCCCTCGTCCGCCGCCGGACCGGACCTCTCCTCGACCGCCACCGGGCTGGGCGGTCCGTCCTCTCTCGGACCCAGCCCCCGGGCTCTCTCCAGCGGGCCTTCCGGAGCGAACCCCGCTGGAAGCGGGCCGAGTTGGTCGAAGATCTCGATCAGTTCGTCGTCCGGACCGGGCTCGGGGAGGAGCTCCGTGGCGGCGGCGAGCGCCTTGCGCGCCCCCGTGGCCGTACGGAACCGGGCCTGCGGGTCCGGCTGGAGCAACATGGCCACCACCTGCCACAGCGGCTCCGGAATGCCCTTGGGCGGGCCCGGAGTTCCGTGCTCGGCGAAGTACTGGATGAGCGCCTTGCTGTCCGGCTTGGCGCCTTCCAGCAGATACAGCGCGACCAGGCCTACGGCGAACAGGTCGGCGGGAAAGTCGGGCTCCGCGCCCATCATCTGCTCGGGCGCGAGATAGCCGGGCGTCCCCACCACGAGGTTGGTCTCCGTCAGGCGGGGTTCGCCCAGCCGCATGGCGATGCCGAAGTCGGACAGCCGCAGCCGCGGCCGGCCCGTGCCGGTTGCTTCCAGCAGGATGTTGGCGGGCTTGACGTCGCGGTGCACGACGTCCTCCGCGTGCACCGCGGCCAGCCCCGCCAGCAGCTGGTCGAGCAGCGTGCAGACGAAGGCCGGCGGAAGAGGGCCGTAGTCCCCGACGAGGTGGACCAGTGAGCCGCCCGCGACCAGGTCCATGGTGAAGAGGACCTTGTCGTCGTCGGCGGCCCAGCTGGTGGGGGCGAGCACATGGGGGTGGTCGATCCGCAGGGCCTGTTCGCGGACGAAGCGCAGCAGCGAGTGCGCGTCGCTCTGGAGCAGGACCTTGGCGGCCACATAGCGGCGGCGGCGGTGGTCCCAGGCGCGCCAGACGGCGCCGACCCCTCCGCGTCCGATCGGGTCGACCAGTTCGTACCGGCCGGCGAAGACCTCACCCATGGCTGTACGTCGCTCCTCCCCCTGTGGTTTTCCCCCTTGCTTCCCCCTCGACGAGCGTTACGACTCCCCGACGGGCGAAACGGCTCCCCCGATGAGCAATACCGATCAGCGACACCGGTCAGCGACACCGGTCAGCGACACCGGTCAGCGACACCGGTCAGCGACACCGATCAGCGATACCGATGAGATACACGTCCCCCTCGCGTCGACCGGTCCCCCGTACGGCACACGCCCCCTCGTGCCCGCCCGTACCGTGACGCAACCCCCGTCACATCGCCCGTTGCCCGGTGCCGAACCCCCTTCGGCGGCCGGGTGGCGGGGTCAGTTCTGGTGGGACTGGTAGTGCGCGACCGCGTCCGAGGTGCGGCCGGCGCCGTACACCCGGAGGAACTCGGCCAGTTCCGGGTGGGTCGGGGCGAGGGTCTCCGCGGCGTCGATGATGTCGCCCGCCGCCGCGACCGAGCGCAGCAGCGACTGGATCTCCCGGACGACGCGCTTGACCGTGGGCGCCCCCGAACTGCTCGTCGTCTGTGTGGTGTTGCTGAGCACCGAGCCCCCCTGTGACTTCTTGATCTCCTCCATGCGTTCGGTGGCCTCGGCCGCGCTCACGCTGCCGTCCGCGACCTGCCCCGCCAGGTCCTGGAGCAGCTGTACCCGCTGCACCACAGCGGGGTTGCCGATCTTCGCCCGCTGACCGCTCATCAGCTGCGACAGCATCGGCGCGGACAGTCCCAGAACCCCCGCGAGACGAGCCTGGTTGAGACCAAGATCGTCGATAAGCTTACGGAAGAGCGCCCCCAGCGGCTCCCCGTACCAGTTCCGCTGCAGTTCCCGCGCTCTTGCGGTGGCTTCCTGCTGTGCGGCGTCCATTGCGTCTCCCCATCGCTTCCCCAAGTACGGCGGTTCGCGGTAGCGAACCACGCCGAGCATCTTACGGAGAGTGGTCGGCGACGGGGACCCCCAATCTTTTTGCGGAATCCCGGGGGTGACCCGGTAGTCTGGTGTCCGACGCTCGTCGGGACGTGGTTTCTTCCGGCGGACGTTCCTCTTCCGGGGCCTTAGCTCAGTTGGTAGAGCGCTGTCTTTGCATGGCAGATGTCAGGGGTTCGACTCCCCTAGGCTCCACTCTGGAAGGCCCTCCGAGCTGCGGAAACGCGGCTGGGAGGGCTTTTTCTTGGTCTGACAGGTGTCGCCGACGCATGTTTCACGTGAAACAGCACGGCGGGGCGGGAGACTCCCGAGGCTCTCCAGATCGAGCCTCAAGTCTCCCGCCCCGCCGTGCCGTTAAGTCGTGGCCGGGCCTTCGGATCCGCGTCCGTCAGGAACGGTCGTCGCGCCGGGCGGACTCGTCCTCGGCCTGCTTCGCCTCGACCTCCGGGTCCAGAACGGACGCACCAGTGCCGTCCACAGAGGCCAGACGGCCCGACTCGGGAACCTCCGTCGCGGCGGGCGGCTCCACCAGCCAGTCCGGGTTGGCCTGCTTGTCCCACCACTTCCAGGCCGCGAAGGCACCGCCGGCGACGGCGCCCAGGATGACCAGCGTCTTCATGGCCCGGCCGGCCCTCGCCCGCCGTTCATGCTTGCGGATCAGCTTCTGGACCTCCTTAGACGAGACCTGACCGCGCAGCGCGGCCATCGCGGCCACACTCCGGGCAGCGGCCTCGGTCGTGACGGGCACGGCCGCGGCCACCGCCTGCTCGAGCCTCGGCCTGGAGTAGTCCGCCGCCTGCCGGGCGGCCTTGCGTGTGCGGACGGCGGCCTCGTGGGCGGCCTGGTCGACCTTCGGCGGCACATGCGTGCGGGCCTGCTCCAGATACGGCTGCACATGGGCGCCGTACTGGACGCGCGCCTGCCCGGCGGCCTGCGTCACCTTGGGCGCTAGCCGTACGCGTGCCTCGTGTGCGTAGTGCGCGGCCCTGTCCTTGGCCGTGTCGGCGTAGGGCGCCACCACTTCCGCGGCGTGCAGCACGCTGTCCTTCGCCGAACCAGTCGCGGCGCGCACGCTGTCGATGCGGGTCACGGGTTCCTCCTCCTCGGTGGCGTACGGTATTTCGACTTTCCACCCTTTTACGGATCATGCCTCCCGGTGCGCCGCCAGGCATGCGCGGGCGGGCATCCGGGTCACGGGCGCCGGCCCCGGGCCCTCTCCGGTCGAAAACCGATCAAGAGCGGACCGAGCGCTGATCAGGAGCCGATCGCATGCAATAGCGGATGAATAGGGGGCAACAGGAGCTTGTCGTCGACAATGCCACGGATCGACGTCGCGCGCCCCCGCCCCGGGACTACTCGACTGGTTTTCTGCGAGTGATCGGCCCCGTTTACCCCCGGTGAACGGAGGTCGGGCGACGCGGAGCCCCGTCCATGCGAGGATCAGGGAGTCACGGAAAGACAACGGAAGGCAGATCGTGGCTGAGCAGCTCTACGCCACCCTGAAGACCAATCACGGCGACATCGAAGTCCGGCTTCTGCCGAACCACGCCCCGAAGACGGTCAAGAACTTCGTCGAGCTCGCCCAGGGCGAGCGGGAGTGGACCCACCCGGAGACGGGTCAGAAGACCACGGACAGGCTCTACGACGGCACGGTCTTCCACCGGGTGATCAGTGGCTTCATGATCCAGGGCGGTGACCCGCTGGGCAACGGCACCGGCGGCCCCGGCTACCAGTTCGAGGACGAGTTCCACCCGGACCTCCGCTTCGACAAGCCCTACCTGCTGGCGATGGCCAACGCCGGCCCGGGCACCAACGGCTCGCAGTTCTTCATCACCGTCTCCCCGACGGCGTGGCTGAACCGCAAGCACACCATCTTCGGCGAGGTCACCGACGCGGCCAGCCAGAAGGTCGTGGACACCATCGCCACGGCCCAGACGAACCCGCGCACCGACCGCCCGCTCAACGACGTGGTCATCGAGTCGGTCGTCATCGAGACCCGCTGAGCGCGGAAGCCCCCACAGGGAACCAATCGCCCCGCTCGTCCGTAAAGATGAGCGGGGCGGGCTTTCTCATCACGACCTAGGGGATCTCATGGACGACCAGGCTGCGGGCAGCCCGCAGGACGCCCACAGCGTCCCCATGTGCTACCGCCACCCGGGCCGCGAGACCGGCATCCGCTGCACCCGCTGCGAGCGCCCGATCTGCCCCGAGTGCATGGTCAACGCCTCCGTCGGCTTCCAGTGCCCCGAGTGCGTCCGAGGCGGCTCCGGCACCGGTCACGCGCCCACGGCCGCCATGCCCCGGACGATCGCGGGCGGCGCCGTCACCGCCGACCCCCGCCTGCTGACCAAGATCCTCGTCGGGATCAACCTGGCGGTGTTCATCGCCGTCTCCGTCCGCGAGTCGCTCCTGACCGACCTTGTCCTGCTCGGCGCGTGGCCGCCCGCGCCCTTCACGCCCACACAGGGCGTGGCGGGAGGCGAGTGGCACCGCATGGTGACCTCGATGTTCACCCACCAGGAGATCTGGCACATCGCGTTCAACATGCTCAGCCTGTGGTGGCTCGGCGGCCCGCTCGAAGCGGCTCTCGGCCGCGTCCGCTACCTCGCGCTCTACTTGATCTCGGGCCTCGCGGGCAGCGCCCTGGCCTATCTGCTGACCTCCCCGAACACGGCGACGCTGGGCGCCTCCGGCGCCATCTTCGGCCTCTTCGGCGCCACGGCCGTGCTGATGCGCCAGCGCAATTACGACATGCGGCCGATCGTCGCGCTGCTGGTGATCAACCTGATCTTCACCTTCAGCCCGGGCTTCAACATCTCCTGGCAGGCCCACATCGGCGGCCTCGTCGCCGGTGTCGTCGTCGGATACGCCATGGTCCACGCCCCGCGCGAGCGACGCGCCCTGATCCAGTACGGCACGTGTGCGCTGGTCCTCGGCCTTGTCGTCCTGTTGACCCTGTTGAGGACGGCCCAGCTCAGCTGAGCGCGGACGTTGTCCACAGCGGGTGGCGGATCTTGTGCACAGTGTGCGGGAACACATGTACCCCCTGTCACTGACCCACGTTTCCGCAGGTCAGGCAGGGGGCGAACAAGTTTTCGACTCCCGGTACTTCCGTCATACCGGCGTCAACACTCAACGAGTTATCCACAGATCGTCGTTTCTTTTCCACCTGTGGAAAACGGCTGTGGATAACTCAGCGAACAGCCCTGGGCAGAGCTGCGTTCACCTGCGGGTTACCGCTACTTCCACTGGGTCGAGACGCCGAATCCGGCGGCGATGAAGCCGAAGCCCACCACGATGTTCCAGTTGCCCAGCGCGTCGATGGGCAGCGAGCCGTCGGTGACGTAGAAGACCACGATCCAGGCCAGGCCGATGAGGAACATGGCCAGCATGACGGGTGCGACCCAGGCACGGCTGTTCAGCTTGATGGCGGTCGTCTGCTTCGCAGGCGGCGGCGTGTAGTCGGCCTTCTTGCGGATACGTGACTTCGGCACGAGGGTCTCTCCTGTCGATGCGCTGCGTGGCCGCGCAGGGAACTGAGTCGGTCTCGGGGCAGCGTAAGGGGACTCTGAGTGCTCCCCCGGGCGTCCGTTAGCGTAGTGCTTCCGTGGCGCCGAAGGAGATAAGGGTACGTTGAGCAATTCTGCCGACTCCCCCGGGACGGGATCCACCCCTGAGCGCGCGCGCCGTTTCCGGCCCGTGCGGATCCTCACGGCGGCCGTGTTCGCTCTCGCGGGACTCATTTTCTTCACCAGCTTCAACACCGCCAAGGGCACCAACATCCGTACGGACGCCTCGCTGCTGAAGCTGTCCGATCTCATCGAGGAGCGCAGCAGGGAGAACGGCGAGCTGGACGAGACCAACGGGATCCTGCGCGAGGAGATAGAGGCACTCGCCGAGCGCGACGACGGCAGCACCAAGGCGGAGGACGAGAAGCTCGCCGCCCTGGAGAAGCGCGCGGGCACGCAGAAGCTCAAGGGCGAGTCGCTCTCGGTCACCCTCAACGACGCCCCGCCGGACGCCACCGCCAAACTGCCCGGCTATCCCGAGCCGCAGCCCGACTACCTGGTCATCCACCAACAGGACCTCCAGGCCGTGGTGAACGCGCTGTGGCAGGGCGGGGCCAAGGGCATCAAGGTCATGGACCAGCGGCTGATCTCCACCAGCGCGGTGCGCTGCGTGGGCAACACCCTGATCCTCCAGGGCCGCGTCTACTCACCGCCGTACAAGATCACGGCGGTCGGTGACCCGGACAGGCTCCAGAAGGCGCTCGCGGCGTCCCCGGCGATCCAGAACTACATGGTCTACGTCAACGTCTACGGGCTCGGCTGGAAAGTCGAGGAGAACGGGCCGGTGACTCTTCCCGGCTACTCGGGCACAGTGGATCTGCACTACGCGAAGCCCGTGGAGGAGTAGAGCCTGGCCGGGGGAGCCGCCGGTGCGTGTGATCGTCAGGACCGTCAGCGAACTCTGTATCACCGTCGGCAGCGTGATCGTGCTGTTCGTCGTCTACGTGCTGTTCTGGACCGGCGTGAAGGCCGACGGTGTCATGGACGACCAGATCGAACTGCTCCAGGAGCAGTGGGCGCGGTCGAGCGCGCCCCCCGCGGGGGGCGGCTCCTCCACCGCGAACACCGCGAGCCCTCCGAAGCCCGCGCCCTACGCCAAGGGCAAGCCCTTCGCGATCATGTACATCCCGCGTCTTGGTTTCACGTGGAACAAGCCGGTGCTCGAGGGCACGGCGACCGGCACCCTGAAGAAGGGCCTGGGCCACTACGCGGAGACCGCCCGGCTCGGGCAGAAGGGGAACTTCGCGGTCGCCGGCCACCGCCGGACCCATGGCGACCCCTTCAAGGACTTCCCCCAGCTGAGGCGGGGTGACGCCGTGGTGCTGACCGACGGCACGACGTGGTTCACGTATCGGATCGACAAAGGCCCGTACAAAACAGTGCCCTCCGACATCGAGGTGATCGACCCTGTCCCACGTACATCCGGGTACACGCGTCCGGGCCGTTATCTGACGCTGACGACGTGCGAACCGGAATGGGGACACAGTCATCGGCTGATCGTCTGGGCGCACCTGGACTCCACCCAGCCTGTGGAGGCCGGGAAACCTGAGGCGTTGCGCCGTTAGTCTGGTGGCTGTACGGCGTGGGTCTGGTGCCGTGGTACGACGGAAGGGACGGCATGTACGGCTGGATCTGGCGGCATCTGCCGGGGAGCACGTGGGTGAAGGCGCTGATCTCACTCGCCCTGGTCGTGGCCGTGGTCTACGTCCTCTTCCAGTACGTCTTCCCGTGGGCGGAACCGCTGCTGCCCTTCAACGATGTGACGGTGGACAACCAGTGAGCGCGCGCATTCTCGTCGTCGACAACTACGACAGCTTCGTTTTCAACCTGGTCCAGTACCTGTACCAGCTGGGCGCCGAGTGCGAGGTCCTGCGCAACGACGAGGTGTCGACGGCACACGCCCAGGACGGCTTCGACGGGGTCCTGCTCTCTCCGGGCCCGGGCACGCCGGAGGAGGCGGGCGTCTGTGTCGACATGGTCCGGCACTGCGCCGCCACGGGCGTCCCGGTCTTCGGCGTGTGCCTCGGCATGCAGTCGATGCAGGTGGCGTACGGGGGTGTGGTGGACCGCGCGCCCGAGCTGCTGCACGGCAAGACCTCGCCGGTCGAGCACACGAGCCGGGGTGTCTTCGCTGGCCTGCCGTCGCCCTTCACGGCGACGCGTTACCACTCGCTGGCCGCCGAGCCCGCGACGGTCCCGGCGGAGCTGGAGGTCACGGCCCGGACGCACGACGGCATCGTCATGGGCCTGAGGCACCGGGAACTTCCGGTCGAGGGCGTGCAGTTCCATCCCGAGTCGGTGCTCACCGAGCACGGGCACCGGATGCTGGCCAACTGGCTGGTGGAGTGCGGCGACGAGGGTGCGGTGGCGAGGTCGGCGGGGCTCGCCCCGGTGGTGGGCAGGGCCACGGCGTGACGGCGCTGCGCCCCGAGCGCGAGTCCGACACCTCGTACGGGCAGCAGTCGTACGGGGCGTCGGGTGCGTTCGAGGACTGGTCGGGTGGAGGGGCGTACGGTGCTTCTCCGCGGCCGGAACCGCGGCCGCAGCCGCAGGCGCAGTCACAGCCGCAGTCACCGCCGTACATGTCAGGGCCGGAGCCGCAGCCGTACGCCCAGGAGCCGGAGCCGTTCACGCCGGAGCCGTACGCGTCCGGGCCGGAGCCGTACCCGGCGTCGTACGAGACCGTCCCGGACGAGCCGTATCCGCCTGTCGTCGACGAGGAGACGGTGGCGCTGCGGATACCGGATCCGCCGCCCGCTGCCGATGACCCCGTATCCGGTTCTGCGGGCTCTTCCGCCACCCGGCACGATGGACCTGCCCACGGCGGCCGCGCGGCCCGCAGAAAGGCCTCCAAACGCCGTCACGGGCGCCATGGCGGCGCTTCGGACACCCGCTCGGCCCAGGACTCGGCCCAGGAAGCGACTCCGGAGGGGCGGCGGGCGCCGCTGTCGCGGGTCGAGGCGCGACGGCAGGCGCGGGCGCGCAAGCCGGGTGCGGCGGTGGTGGCCAGCCGGGCGATTGGTGAGGTGTTCATCACGACCGGCGTACTGATGCTGCTGTTCGTCACCTACCAGCTGTGGTGGACGAACGTCCGGGCGCACGCGCAGGCCGGCAAGGAGGCCAGCAGCCTCCAGGACGACTGGGCGAACGGCAAGCGCAACCCGGGGGCCTTCGAGCCGGGGCAGGGCTTCGCCATCCTGCACATCCCCAAGCTGGACGTGGTGGTGCCGATCGCCGAGGGCACGAACAGCAAGGGTGTGCTCGACCGGGGCATGGTCGGCCACTACGCCGAGGGCGCGCTGAAGACCGCGATGCCCGGTGACAAGACCGGGAACTTCGGGCTCGCGGGCCACCGCAACACCCACGGAGAACCGTTCCGGTACATCAACAAGCTCGCTCCGGGCGATCCGATCGTCGTGGAGACGCAGGACGAGTACTACGTCTACAAGATGGCGTCGATCCTGCCGGTCACCTCGCCCAGCAACACAAGCGTCCTGAACCCCGTCCCCGCGGGGTCGGGGTTCACCAAGCCCGGCCGCTACATCACGCTGACCACGTGCACGCCGGAGTTCACCAGCAAGTACCGGATGATCGTGTGGGGCAAGATGGTCGAGGAACGGCCGCGCAGCAAGGGCAAGCCGGATGCGCTCGTCAGTTAAGGGCAGATGACCAGTGGCAGCGACCACCGACACGGAGCACGAAGAGCACACCGGCGCGGCGGCGTCCCGGCCGTCCGCGGCCCGGCGCCGTCCCGGCCCGATCGCCATGGCGGTGAGCGTCTTCGGGGAACTCCTCATCACCGCGGGACTGGTCCTGGGCCTGTTCGTCGCCTACTCGCTCTGGTGGACGAACGTGGTCGCCGACCGTGCGGCCGGGAAGCAGGCGGACAAGGTCCGTGACGACTGGGCTCACGGCCGGGGTGGGCCCGGTGCGCTGGACACGAAGAACGGCATCGGGTTCCTGCACGTGCCGGCGATGAGGAACGACGAGGTCCTGGTCGAGAAGGGCACGTCGAACAAGATCCTCAACGACGGTGTCGCCGGGTACTACACCGATCCCGTCAAGTCGGTCCTGCCGATGTCGGGCAAGACCGGCAACTTCTCCCTCGCCGCCCACCGGGACGGTCACGGCGCCGCGTTCCACAACATCGACAAGATCGAGAAGGGCGATCCGATCGTCTTCGAGACGAAGGACAAGTGGTACGTCTACAAGGTCTACGGCATCCTCCCCGAGACCTCGAAGTACAACGTCAAGGTCCTCTCGGCGGTGCCGAAGGAGTCCGGCAAGAAGAAGCCGGGCCACTACATCACGCTGACGACGTGCACGCCGGTGTACACGAGCACGTACCGGTACATCGTGTGGGGCGAGCTGGAGCGGGTCGAGAAGGTCGACGGGGACCGGACACCGCCGAAGGAACTGCGCTGACTGCGCTCCTTGGTGCGGGAGCGGGCCGGGCCAACGGCTCGCCCGCCCCGCCCTGCTGATGAACCGTCCGGTACCCGTCCGACGCCCTCCGGGGCGCGTTGCCCTGCTGCGGGAGAGGCCGAAAGTCGCGGGGATTTCGCGAGTGCCCTTGGTAAGGTAATCGAACGGTTGACCACCTGGGGGGAATGGGTTTTCTGTGGATCTCGCTGTGCTGTCGACACCGAAGTCATCGGTGCATCCGGTGGAGGCGACCGACCTTTCCTTCCCGGCGTTGTCACGGCCAGTGCGACTGGGTCCTTCCTCGGTGCGTCCGGGGCCGGTGGCGTCGTAGCGCGTCTCATCTCCGTGGCCATACCGCCGATGTGACCGTGCCTGGCCGCTCAGGGCTGATCGGCCCTGGAACATCGGCCTTTTCCAGACCCTGTCGGCGGGGCGTTCCCGCAATCCCTCGTGTGGCGTGTCAGGAACACGCCAAGAAGGAGTTATGCGCATGATCAAGAAGTCCGTAGCCGTCGGCGTCTCCGCTCTGACCGCCGTCCTCCTCGGCCTGAGCAGCGCTTCGGCCCAGGCCGCGGCCCCCAGCGAGTCGACCCGCGCGCCGCGTGTGGCCGCCGGGGCCGACACCGAGACTCGGCAGTGGGTCGAGGACAACGCCGCCATGCTGCGCGCCGCGGCCAACCCCTGCGGTGGCCCCTACCAGACCATCGCTTACGTCGACGGACGCCTGCCGGGAGACGGCGGCAACGACGACGGCAGCATGGTCGCCTACGCGGGCGGCACCGGCTACCTCTGCGTCGTCTTCTACAACGAGACGCCGGGCGGGGCGAACGAGATGTACTTCAACGTCTGCCCGGGCAAGACGAGCGGCCCCGGATGCGGCACCGACGACGGGAAGTTCGGGTCACACGCCGGTCCGATCACGATCTCCGACACAGGTTGCTTCACCGCCGCGTACAAGATGCGGAACGAGAAGGACACCGTCTGGCTCATCAACGGCAAGCGCAGCTACGGGGCGCGCTGCTGATCCGTGACGGTGGGCGGAGTGGAAGGGTCTCCGACGAGATGCCGTGCACGACGGGTGACCTGTAAGGGGGCCCTGCCCGCAGGACATGCGGGCAGGGCCCCCTTAGGTCACTCGTCACTCGTCGTTCCGCCGAGGCTCAGGTGGTGAGGTCGTGCTTGAAGCCGCTGAACTTGTCGCCGCTCTTGATGAGCGAGACACGCACGCCGACCTTGATGTTCTCGGGCACCTGGCTCCCGAAGCACTGGTACTTGTGCGACTGGGCGGGCTGCGTCGTCCTCAGTTCGGCGATCGTCTTGTAGTCGCTCATCCTGAAGAGGTGGATCTCGACGGCGTAACCGTCACTCTGGTCGTCGTAGACCGTGAGGCAGTCCCCGTCGTGACCGAAGGCGCCCTTGCCGCCCGGGTCCCAGTCCGTCGTGTAGACGAAGCCGCTGTTGGTCCCGGCGTTCGCGGTCCCCGTGGCAAGGAACGTCAGGGCGCAGGCAGCGCCGACGACGGCCAGAATTCGCTTCTTGATGATGTCCCCCATTGGTCATGTCGCGTTCAAAACGCGATCAAGACGCATCTTAACCGATCATCGAACTCCGAGGCTCGAACAGCCTGTTCGGACACCCCGCTGCCCGGCTCCGAGGACAGCACAGCGCCCCAGCGCTCTGAGAGTGCTGGGGCGCTCGCCGTACGAGAGGCGACCAGTCAGCCGTCTTCGTTGCGGCTGATGGTGCCTCCGAAGATGCCGCCTCCGCCGTTGCCTCCGCCGTTGTCGCCTCCGCCGTTGTCGCCACCGCCGGCGGTCGTCAGCGTGATGGCCTGACCGCCCGGGTTGTCGACCTCGGTACCCGGCTGCGGATCCTGCTGGGTGACCACGGCATTGTCGTCCTGCGCTCCGGCCACCTGGATGTTGGTGAACCCGTTCTGCTGGAGGATCTGCTTGGCCTGGCCCAGGGTCCGCAGCCGGACCTCCGGCACCTTCGCCTTCTGCTGCTGCTTGGCCTTGCCGACGACGATCTGCACCGACGAGTTCTTGTCGACCTGCTGATTGGCCTGCGGGGTGGTGGAGATGACCTTGCCGACCTGGTTGGGGTCGTCGGTCTCCTGCTCGGTGCACTGACCGGTCAGGTCGTTGGCCTCCATCTGGGACTTCGCCGCGTCACAGGTCTGGCCGACGACGTCCGGCACGGTGGCCTTCTCCTCGGCCTTGGCGATGGTCAGGGTGATCGTCGAACCCTTCTCCACCTCTTCGCCCGTGGTCGGGTTCTGCTCGAGCACGGTGCCCGGGTCCTCGGGGGACGTACGGGTCTCCGTCTCGACCTGGAGCTCGTACTTGCCGTCCTCCAGCTTTTCCTTCGCCTCGTCGAGACTCAGGCCGGTGACGCTGGGGACGGACACCTTCGGCGCGCCCGTCGACACCACGACCTCGACGGTGGAGTTCTTCTTGACCTTGGTCGGAAACTCCGGGTTCTGATCGCAGATCTTGCCCTTGCTCTGGTTCTCGCAGGGCTTTTCGGTCGTACTCAGCTTGAGGTCGCCGTTGACCGCCAGTCTCTTGGCGTCGTCCAGTGTCCGGCCGACCAGGTTGGGGACGGCGACCGTGTCGTTGGCCACGCCGTTGCCGCTGAACGCCCACCGCCCGATCAGGATGGCCCCGACCAGGACGAGGATGCCGGCCACGACCAGCAGGATCGTCGAGGTGTTGGACTTGCGCTGCTGCTGGCGGCGCCGGTCGGGGCGGTCGTCGTAGCCGTAGCCGCCGTCGTCCGGGTTCATGGGGGGCAGCATCGACGTGGCGCCCGCGCCGGAGTCCGCGCGCAGGGCTGTCGTCGGCTGGTCGTCGGGGTAGCCGCCGTAACCCGCCGCGCCCATCGCCGCCGTGGCCGCGACCGGCTGGCCGTCGAGGCAGGCCTCGATGTCGGCGCGCATCTCGTCGGCCGACTGGTAGCGGTAGTCGGGGTCCTTGACCAACGCCTTCAGGACGATGGCGTCCGTCTCGGGCGTGATCTCGGGGTCGAAGACGCTCGGCGCCTGCGGCTCTTCCCGGACGTGCTGGTAGGCCACGGCGACCGGCGAGTCGCCGACGAAGGGGGGCCTCACCGTCAGGAGTTCGTAGAGCAGACAGCCGGTCGAGTAGAGGTCCGACCTGGCGTCGACCTGCTCGCCCTTCGCCTGCTCCGGCGAGAGGTACTGGGCCGTGCCGATGACCGCCGCGGTCTGCGTCATGGTCATGCCCGAGTCGCCCATGGCGCGGGCGATGCCGAAGTCCATCACCTTGACCTGGCCGTTGCGCGTCAGCATGACGTTCGCGGGCTTGATGTCGCGGTGGACGATGCCGTTGCGGTGGGCGTACTCCAGGCCCTGGAGGATGCCGATGGTCATCTCCATCGACCGCTCCGGCAGCAGCTTGCGGCCGGAGTGGAGCAGTTCGCGGAGCGTCGAGCCTTCTACGTACTCCATGACGATGTACGGGATCGAGACCCCGTCGATGTAGTCCTCGCCCGTGTCGTAGACCGCGACGATCGCGGGATGGTTGAGCGAGGCGGCCGACTGGGCCTCCCGGCGGAACCGGGCCTGGAAGGAAGGGTCACGCGCGAGATCCGCGCGCAGCGTCTTCACCGCCACGGTGCGGCCGAGGCGGGTGTCATGCGCGAGGTAGACCTCCGCCATGCCACCACGCCCGAGCACCTGGCCCAGTTCGTACCGGCCGCCGAGGCGACGCGGCTCTTCCATAGCTACCTACCAGCCCTCTCCGTCGGTCCCGACCGGAAGCTTGTACGGTCGGAGGCTGCCGTCCGGGCCTACCGTACCCGGCTCGCTTTGTGTGACCTGGCCAAGCCCGTCAGCCGATACAGGACCGGTATCGCAACGTGCACCGTTGTGAAGCAGACGTGAGCGGAGTCACTGCTTGCTCTTGAGGACCGCCTCCATCACGTTCCTCGCGATCGGCGCCGCGAGGCCGCCGCCGGAGATGTCGTCACGGACGGCGTTGTCGTCCTCGATCACGACCGCCACGGCGACCGGCGTGCTGCCGTCGCTGCCCTTGGCGTAGGAGATGAACCACGCGTAGGGGTTCTCGCTGTTGTTCTCACCGTGCTGGGCGGTACCGGTCTTGCCGCCCACCGTGACGCCCGGGATCTTGGCGTTGGAGCCCGTGCCCTTGTCGACGACCGTCTCCATCATCGACTGGAGCTTCTGGGCGTTCTCCGGGGACAGCGGCTGGCTGAGCTCCTCCGGCTCGGTCCTCGCGATGGTGTCGACGCTGCGCGCCTGGAGCTCCTCGACCATGTACGGCTTCATCAGCTTGCCGTCGTTGGCGACGGCCGAGGCCACCATGGCCATCTGGAGCGGGGTCGCGGCGGTGTTGAACTGGCCGATCGACGACAGCGCGGTCTCCGACGGGTTCATGTCGTCGGAGAACACCGAGGCGTTGGAACGGACCGGCGTGAACTGCTCCTCGGTGAAGCCGAACTTCTTGGCCATGTCCAGCATCTTGTCGTTGCCGAGGTCCGAGCCGATCTTGCCGAAGACGGTGTTGCAGGAGTACTGAAGGGCGACCCGGAGGGTCGCGTTCTTGCAGGGGATGTTGCCCTCGTTCTTCAGCGGAGTCGTGGTGCCCGGCATCGTCCAGGGCAGCGGTGTCTCCGTCTTCTCGTTCGGTTCCGTGTAGAGCCCGTCCTCCAGGGCGGCGGCCGCGGTGACCACCTTGAAGGTGGAACCGGGCGGATAGGTCTCCCGCAGCGCCCGGTTGAGCATCGGGTCGTTCGGGTTGTTCTTCTTCTGGAGCTTCTGCCAGGCGTCGGTGTCCGTCGTCGTGGAGTTCCCGGCGAAGGACGACGGGTCGTACGACGGGTAGGAGGCCAGGGACAGGATCTTGCCGGTGGACGGCTCCAGGGCGACGACGGCGCCCTTGCCCCCCTGCTTCTTCAGGCCGTTGTAGGCGGCCTTCTGCGCGGCGGAGTTCAGCGTCGTGACGACGTTGCCGCCCTCCTGCTTCTTGCCGGTGAGCATGTCGAGGGTGTTGCGGAAGAAGAGCCGGTCGTCGTTGCCGGTGAGGATGCCGTCCTCGATGGACTCCAGCTGGGTGGCGCCGAAGGCCTGCGAGGCGTAGCCGGTGACCGGCGCCCACATCGGGCCGTCCTTGTAGGTGCGCTTGAACTTGTAGTCGCTGCCCGACGTCTCGGCGGAACCGGTGATCGGCTTGCCGTCGACGATGATGTCGCCGCGCGGGGAGGCGTAACGCTCGATGGTGACGCGGCGGTTGTTCTTGTCGGTCCTGAGCTCGTCGGCCTGGACGTACTGGATCCAGTTGTCGCGGATGAGCAGTGCCAGGACGAGCAGACCGCAGAAGACCGCGATCCGGCGCAGGGGCTTGTTCACGGGCGGACCACCTGAGTCATCTCGGCGTCGGGATTGCCGGCCGGGGCCGGCGCCGGGCGGCGTGCGGTGTCGCTGATGCGCAGCAGGATGCCGATCAGGGCCCAGTTGGCGATCACGGAGGAACCGCCGTAGGCCACGAACGGCAGCGTCATACCGGTCAGCGGGATGAGGCCCATCACACCGCCGGCCACGACGAAGACCTGGAGGGCGAAGGCGCCGGACAGGCCGACGGCCAGCAGCTTGCCGAACGGGTCGCGGGCCGCGAGTGCGGTGCGTACGCCCCGCTCGACGATCAGGCCGTAGAGCAGCAGGATCGCCATGACGCCCGCCAGGCCCAGCTCCTCGCCGAAGGTGGCGAGGATGAAGTCGGAGTTGGCGGCGAAGCCGATGAGGTCGGAGTTGCCCTGCCCGAGACCGGTGCCGAGCGTGCCGCCGGAGCCGAAGGCCCACAGGGCCTGCATGGCCTGCTCGGAGTGGACGACGCCGTCCTGGACACCGGCGCGGGAGAGTTCGAACTCGCGCATCGGGTCGAGCCAGGCCTGCACACGAGTCTGGATGTGAGGCTCGAAGCTCGCCACGCCGACGGCGCCGACCGCGGACATCAGCAGACCGAAGACGATCCAGCTGGTCCGCTCGGTGGCGACGTACAGCATGATGACGAACATTCCGAAGAACAGCAGTGACGTACCGAGGTCGGTCTCGAAGACCAGGATGAGGATCGAGATGACCCAGACGACGAGGATCGGACCCAGGTCGCGGCCCCGCGGCAGGTACAGGCCCATGAAGCGGCGGCTGGCCAGGGCGAGGGCGTCTCTCTTGACCATGAGGTAGCCGGCGAAGAAGACCGCCAAGGCGATCTTGGCGAACTCACCGGGCTGGAGCGTGCCGAGGCCGGGGATCTTGATCCAGATCTTGGCGCCGTAGATGTTCGCGCCGAGTCCCGGCACGAGCGGCAGGATCAGCAGGAACAGCGCGCCGGCCATGGAGATGTAGGTGTAGCGCTGCAGGACGCGGTGGTCCTTGAGGAAGATCAGTACGACCGCCAGCAGGGCGACGCCCATCGCCGAGTACAGCAGCTGGCGCGGTGCGGCTTCGGCGTAGTTGCTGAGTCGCTTGGACTGGTCCAGACGCCAGATGGCGACCAGGCCGAGCCCGTTCAGCAGCGTCGCCAGCGGCAGCATCAGCGGGTCCGCGTACGGCGCGAACTTTCGTACGACCAGATGGCCGACGCCCGCCAGCAGGCCGAGTCCGAGGCCGTAACTCAACAGGCCCGGCGGCACCGTGTCGTTGAGGGCCAGCCCGACGTTGGCATAGGCGAACACCGGAATGACCACGGCGAACGCCAGTAGCGCCAGCTCGGTGTTGCGCCGGCTCGGCGCACCGATCGCGCCGATCGTGGACGTGTGGTGCGTCGGCGATGTGTTCGTACCGCTCATCGTGTAACAGGGCCTCTCACGGCTTGCCTACTGCTTACCGCACAGCGAGACGACCTTCTGCTCTTCCTCCGAGAGGCTGGGGCCGGGGCTGGGAGTAGGTGCGGTCGTGGACGGGTTCGGGGACTTCTCAGGCGCCGACGGCGAGCCCGACGGGTTCGACGGGTTCGGCGTCGGTGTGGCCTTGGACGTGAAGGAGGCGGGAGTGGTTCCCGTGGTGCCCCCGGCCTCGCCTTCGCCGGTCTTGGAGTTGTTCTGGCTCTCGGCTTGGCGCCGCTGCGCCTCCTTCTTGCACGCGGAGGCCTGCACCGACAGTTCCTGGATCTTCGCCTGGGCGTTCTCCAGCCCGCCCTCGGCGATGGTCGCCTCGACCAGCTTCTGCTGGTAGGGCGGCAGGTACTTGAGTTCGATCTCGGGGTGGTCCTTCTCGACCTTCGAGAGCGACACCCACGCCAGGTCCTGGCTGATGCCCCGGTACAGCGCGACGTGCTCGCCCTCGGCGCCGACGTAGTACTGCGTCTGCGTCCAGCGCCAGCCGCCGTACAGGCCGCCGCCGATGACGGCCAGCGCGAGGGCGCCGTAGAAGGATCTCTTCAGCCAGCGGCCCTTCTTGCGGGGCTTGTCGAAGTCGTCGTCGCCGTAGCCCAGGCCGGCCGCCGGGATGTAGCCGGTGGTGTCGCCGGAGCCGGGCGGGCCGAACTCGCCGCCGCCGCCCTGGCCGTGCCCCTGGCGGCCGAGCCCGGAGGCACGGCCGGCGGGGGTCTGCATGAAGGAGTTGTCCTGCAACTGGTGCTGGTTCTCGGCGACGGCGCCGACCACGACCGGGGTGTCGGACAGCTGCCCCGCGAGGGTGTCACCGGTGTCGAGGTCGAGGACGTCGGCGACGATGACGGTGATGTTGTCCGGGCCGCCGCCGCGCAGCGCCAGCTCGATCAGGTTCTGGACGGTCTCCTGGGGGCCCTGGTAGCTGGCGAGGGTGTCCTCCAGGGTCTGGTGGGACACCACACCGGACAGGCCGTCGGAGCAGATCAGGTAGCGGTCGCCGGCGCGGACCTCGCGGATGGACAGGTCCGGTTCGACGTGGTCGCCGCTGCCGAGGGCGCGCATGAGGAGCGAGCGCTGCGGGTGGGTGGTGGCCTCTTCCTCGGTGATGCGGCCCTCGTCGACCAGGCGCTGCACCCAGGTGTGGTCCTGTGTGATCTGCGTCAGGACGCCGTCGCGGAGGAGGTACGCGCGGGAGTCGCCGACGTGTACCAGGCCGAGGCGCTGGCCGGTCCAGAGCAGGGCGGTGAGGGTGGTCCCCATGCCCTCCAGCTGGGGGTCCTCCTCGACCATCGAGCGCAGCTGGTCGTTGGCGCGCTGCACGGCCGTGCCGAGCGAGGTGAGGATGTCGGAGCCGGGGACGTCGTCGTCGAGCGCGACGATCGTGGAGATGGCCTCGGAGGAGGCGACCTCGCCCGCCGCGGCGCCGCCCATGCCGTCGGCGATGGCGAGCAGGCGCGGGCCGGCGTATCCGGAGTCCTCGTTGCCCTCCCGGATCATCCCCTTGTGCGATCCGGCCGCGAAGCGCAGTGACAGACTCATGCGCACCTCGCCTGTCGGCTCCGGGTACAGCCGGTCGTGTCGAGCCACACTGCCCACCCTCCGGTCGGGAGCGCGCCGGGGCCCGGGGTGGGGCCCGCCACTGCGTGCTCGCTCCGCTCGCTCATTGTCGTACTACTTCCGCAGCTCGATGACGGTCTTGCCGATGCGGATCGGCGCGCCCAGCGCAATCGGTGTGGGAGTCGTCAGCCGGTTCCGGTCCAGGTACGTGCCGTTGGTGGAGCCGAGGTCCTCGACGATCCACTGGCCGTCGCGGTCCGGATAGATCCTGGCATGGCGGCTGGAGGCGTAGTCGTCGTCCAGCACGATCGTCGAGTCGTGCGCCCGGCCCAGGGTGATGGTCTGGCCCTGGAGCGCGACCGTGGTGCCGGTGAGGGTGCCCTCGGTCACGACCAGCTTGGTGGGGGCGTTACGGCCGCGCCGGCCGCCGCCGGACTGCTGGCGCTGCTGCGGCGGCGCCTGGCGGGCGGCCTGCTGCTGCCGGCCGGCCTCCCGGCGCGATCCGCGCTGGGTGACGCGCGTACCGAACAGGTCGCTCCGGATGACCTGCACGGCCACGATCACGAACAGCCACAGAACGGCCAGGAAACCCAGCCGCATGACCGTGAGGGTCAGCTCTGACATTGCCCCCGCTTCACCCTTCGGCTTGCCGGTAAATGATGGTGGTGCTGCCCACGACGATCCGCGAGCCGTCGCGGAGCGTAGCGCGGGTGGTGTGCTGCCCGTCCACCACGATGCCGTTGGTGGATCCGAGATCCTGGATCGTCGAGGGCGTTCCGGTCCGGATCTCACAGTGCCGGCGGGAGACGCCGGGGTCGTCGATCCGCACGTCGGCGTCGGTGCTGCGGCCCAGCACCAGCGTCGGGCGGGAGATCTGATGGCGCGTGCCGTTGATCTCGATCCAGTGGCGGGTGCGTCCGCCGGCCGCCGGGGCGGCCGGGGGTCGCTGGGCGCCCGCGGGCTGCGGGTAGCCGTACCCGCCGGGGCGGCCGCCGGGCGGCGGCGCGGCCGGCATGGGCGGGGCGCCCGCGGGCGCGGCGGCCGGCGGGTAGCCGTACCCGCCGGGGCGTCCGGCGGGCGGGGCAGCGGGCGCGGCGGCGCCTGACGGGGCCTGCTGGCTGCTGGAGGAGGCGAGCGTACGGCTGCGCACCCGGTACAGGCCGGTGTCCAGGTCCTCCGCCTTCTCCAGGTGCACCTTGATCGGGCCCATGAAGGTGTAGCGCTGCTGCTTGGCGTAGTCACGCACCATGCCGGCCAGCTCGTCACCGAGCTGGCCGGAGTAGGGGCTGAGCCGCTCGAAGTCCGGCGTGCTCAGCTCCACGATGAAGTCGTTGGGTACGACCGTGCGGTCGCGGTTCCAGATGGTGGCGTTGTTGTCACACTCGCGCTGGAGCGCGCCGGCGATCTCCACGGGCTGGACCTCGGACTTGAACACCTTGGCGAAGGTGCCGTTGACCAGACCTTCGAGACGCTGCTCGAACTTCTTCAGGACTCCCATGGGGCACCTCCTCCGTCGCTGCCGTCCTGTGTACTGCCCTGCGGGCCGCTTGCCTGGTACTGCTTACTGATCGTATCCACGCGCCGCTCGATCGGCTGGTTCCCCCTGTCAGCACGGCCGACGGATGTCGACGCATGACGAAGTTCCCTGTGGAGCTCCCCTTCGAACTCCTCCGGTGGTACGGCTGCCGCGCAACCGCTCTCGCGTACTCCTGACAAGGATCGTAGAGGCGGCCGGAGACCAGTGTCCCGCACCCGACTGTGGACCCCGACCCCCTGCTGGGGAGACGGGGGGTACCGGTACGAGGTTGATACGTGCAGCGCTACGCGTTGATACGTGGCCAGGACACCGAAGGCTCGGAGGCGGGTCTGCCTGCGGAAGAAGGGATGTGAATCCACCCCGCCCCGCGTGCTAATGTTCTGGGTGTCGGAAGGCGCCGGGCCCCTAGGGGCAGGAGCCCACGACACACCCAATGCGCGGGTGGCGGAATAGGCAGACGCGCTGGATTCAGGTTCCAGTGCCCGCAAGGGCGTGGGGGTTCAACTCCCCCCTCGCGCACCGTCGGAACGGGCGGCATCGATCAGATGCCGCCCGTTTCTCGTGTCTGCGGATGTGATGGTTGTCTCGCGGCACCTGGGGTTGCGCTGGTGTGAGGAAGCTCTCAGGCCTGGCCGGCTCGGGCGTCCCCCAGCGATCGGCCGGGGGCGAAGCGTTCCCGTACGGCGGGGTCGTCGAGGAGGCGGGCCGGGTAGCCGGGGCCGGTGCGGGCGGTCATGTCCTGGTGGCGCAGTTGCTCGCCGCAGGAAGAGCAGACGACCCGGGCCTCGGTGTCGTGGTCGCAGGGCGTGTGGTGCAGGACCACCGGGGCGCCCTCGTCGCCGGCCAGCCAGCGGTCGCCCCAGGCGTTGATCGCGGCGAGCACACCGAAGAAGTCGCGGCCCTTGTCCGTCAGCAGGTACTCGTGGCGGACCGGGTCGCTCTGGTAGGCCTGCCGCCGCAGCAGGCCCTCGGCCTCCAGGCGCCGCAGCCGGTCGGTGAGGGTGTTGCGGGCGATGCCGAGCGAGCCGATGAAGCCGTCGAAGCGGGATTCGCCGTAGAAGACCTCGCGCAGCACCAGCAGGCTCCAGGCGTCGCCCAGGATGTCGGCGGTGCGGGCGATGGAGCAGGGCCAGGTGTCGAACGAGGTCCGTTTCACGGCTGCCAGACTATCGGTTTCATCATGAGATGGACCGGCCTCGGCGTCCCCGGGCCTGTCACTCCCGTACGCCCGCCAGTTCCGCCGGACGGCGGCGCAGGGTGAGGGCGGCCGGGGCGAGTGCGCTGGTCGTGGCGAGGAGGGCGCAGACGGCTGTGGTCGTGCCGAGGGCCTGCCACGGGAGCTCGATCGTGACCGGGGCCGACAGCAGGGCGAGGGCGCCGGCCATGCCGGCCAGGTTGAGGGCGGCGACCAGGAGGCCGAGGAGGGCGCCGGCCGCCACGACCGTCAGGGCCTCGGCGCCGGTCAGCCGCAGGACCTGCCACCGGGTGGCTCCGGCCAGCCGCAGGACGGCCAGGTCGCGGGCCCGGTCGGACGTCGCCATGACCATGGTGTTGGCCACGGAGATGCCCGTGTAGAGGAGCGCGATGCCGAGGACCAGCAGGAGGCCGAGGCGGGTGGTGCGGTTCGTCTCGGGGTGGGTGGCCCGGATCCACGCGTCGCGGGTGAGGACCTGTCCGTTCCCGGGGCCGAGTGCCCTGCGCAGGGCGGTGGCGACGGCGGTCGGGTCGGCGTCGTCGCTCAGGGCCACGTCGATCCGGTCGACGGTGGCGCCGGGGGCGTTGCGAGGGGTGACGTAGACGCCGTTGTCGCCGGTGCCGGTGGTCATCACCGCGGCGATCCGCAGGGTGCGCGGCGTTCCGTCGCCGAGCCAGACGCGGACCCGGTCGCCCACCCGGTGCCGCTGCCACTCCTCGTTGACGATGATCGAGTCGTCGTCGAGGCCGCTCACCTCGCCGGCGGCCAGCGGGAGGCGGGTGGTGGCCGCGAGGGGGCCGGGGGTGGCGGCGCGGGCCTCGGAGCGGACGAGGGCGACGTCGTCCTCCAGGACGTGGACGGCCGTCGACGACGTCGGCGACATCTCGGCGCCCGGGACGGCGCGCAGTCGGCGCAGGGCGGCCTCGTCGAAGCCGGTGCCGGCGGGCGGGGTCAGGACGAAGGCGGCGGTGGTGCGCTCGCTCGTCTCGGTGGTCTTCGCCCGGTTCAGGGTCGCGGTCGCGCCGAGCAGGGAACCCGCGAGGGCGACGGTGACCAGGACGGGGGCCGCGAGCGCGGCGGTACGGCGCATCCCGGCGGCGGTGTTCTCGCGGACCAGCATGGCGCAGGCACCCGGCAGCCGCGTCAGCAGCCGGATCAGGGGGCGCAGCACGAGTGGGGAGAGCAGGGAGGCCGCGGTGATCAGCAGCATCGGGCGGCTGATGTAGGACTTGCGGTGCAGCAGGTCGGCCGGGTCCCCGGCCAGGGACAGGACCAGGGTGACCGCGGCCGTCAGCAGCAGGGCCGTGCCGTACAGCAGGCGGCCCCGGGTGAGCGTCCTGCTTTCCGCCGAGGCCTCGCGCAGTGCCTCGGTGGGGCCGGTGCGGCCGGCCCGCCAGGACGCCGCGGTCGCTCCGCACAGCGCGACGAGCAAGCCGGTCCAGAAGGCCGCGTGGTACGGCCAGGTGTGGTCGCCGATGGTGAACCAGGCCGGGGCGAGGCCGTTGTCGACGACCCAGGACGCCAGGCGGGGCGCCGCGTGGGAGCCGAGGGCGCAGCCGGTGGCCGAGGCGAGGACGCCGACGGCGAGGGCCTCGGCGAGGACGCTCCGGCGGATCTGGCCCGGGGTGGCCCCGGCGGTGCGCAGCAGGGCGAACTCCCGGCGCCGCTGGGCGACCGCGAAGGCGAAGGTCGACGCCACGACGAAGACCGACACGAAGGCGGTGACGCCGCCGGCGGTGCCGAACAGGGAGTTCATCGCCGTGAGCGCCTCGCTGTCCCGGCCGGGGTCGGCGTCGGCGAGCCGGCGGGCGTTCCCGGTGAGGACCTGGGCGCTGCCGCCCACCGCCTCCCGTACGGCTGCCGGATCGGCCTCGACAGCCAGCTGGGTGACCGAGGGGGACAGCTGCGCCGCGCGGGCGTCGGTGAAGAACACGGCGTTCTCGAAGCCGCGTGAGGTGAGCGTGCCGACGACGCGTAGCGGGCCCCGGTCGGTGTGGAGCTGCCGGCCCGGGCGCGTCCAGTCGCCGGTGACGGCGACCTCGTCGGCGGTGCGGGGGGCCCGTCCGGTGGCGAGGTCGTAGGGGGCGAACGCGGCGGTGGACCAGGGGTGGCCGACCAGGTCCGCGGGGGCGTCCGTGGCTTTCGTGGCGCGGACGGTGAAGGACCTGTCCGCCACGACCGGGCCCAGCTCCCGCAAGTCGGCGAGGGTCGCGGCGGGGACCGGGCGCGGGTGGGCGAGCCGGGACTCGCGGTCGCCGATCGGGGTCGGTACGCGCAGCGTGTCCTGGCTCTTGACGACCACCGGCGCCGCCGCGAAGCGTTCGGGGGCGCGCTCCGGGGCGGTGGCCGACGAGGCCAGGGCCAGGCCCGTCACGGTCAGCAGTGCCACGCCCAGACAGAGCGCGACGAAGCTGCCGGTGAAGGTAACCCAGCGGGTGCGCAGGGTGCGCAGGGCGACGCTCAGCACGGCACGGTCTCCAGTCGGGTCATGCGCGCGGCGACGGCGTCGGCGCTCGGAGCGGTCAACTCCCCGTGGACGCGGCCGTCGACGAGGAACAGCACGCGGTCGGCGTGGGCGGCGGCCACCGGATCGTGCGTGACCATGACGACCGTCTGGCCCTCGCGGTCGACCATGCCGCGCAGCAGCCCGAGCACCTCGTGGCCGGCCCGCGTGTCCAGGGCGCCGGTCGGTTCGTCGGCGAACAGCACGTCCGGGCGGGTGATCAACGCACGGGCCAGGGCGACGCGTTGCTGCTGTCCGCCGGACAGCTGCCCGGGTCTGTGCCGGGCCCGTTCGGCGAGACCGACCTGCTGGAGCGCCTGGCGCACCCGGGCCTTCGGGACGCGCCGGCCGGCCAGGCGCAGAGGCAGGGCGACGTTCTGTTCGGCGGTCAGCGCGGGCAGCAGGTTGAACGCCTGGAAGACGAACCCGACGCGCTCGCGGCGCAGCAGGGTCAGCCGCCGCTCGCTCAGTCCGGTCAGTTCCCTACCGGCGACCGTGACCGAGCCGGAGGTGGGCCGGTCCAGGCCGGCGGCGCACTGGAGCAGGGTCGACTTGCCGGAGCCGGAGGGGCCCATGACGGCGGTGAAGCTCCCGGCGGGGAATGCCAAGGTGACGTCGTCGAGCGCGGTCACGGGTCCGTACGCCCTGGTGACGGAGTCCAGCCGGATGGCATCGTGTGTCATGGGTTCCCCCTGGTGTCGGTGTCGCTTCCACGAAACCGAGTGGGGGCGGGTCGGCGCAGTGCGGCGGGGCCTAGACCTGGGGTAGGGCCAGGCATACCCTCCGGCCTCCGCCTGAGCCCATGGCCGCCGCCCCGGCCCGGCTTCTACGGTGATCCCCATGCATCCTCGGAACGTGTGGCAGGCCATGTCCCGCCCCGGCTATCTGCTGCGGGCGTGGCCGTGGCGGTCGGCCGGATACCTGCTCACCGGCGCGGTGACCGGGGCCGTCGTGCTCGTGGGGATCGTGATCTCGGTGGTGGCCGGCGGAGTGCTCGCCCTCGCGCTGGTGGGGCTGCCCCTGCTGCTGGGGACGGCCCTGGCGGGCATACCGGTGGCGGCTCTCGAGCGGTTCCGGCTGCGGCTGGTCGACGCGGAGCCGGCGTCCGACCCGCACGAGACGCCCGGGGAGCCGGGGCTGCGGGCCTGGCTGTCGACCCGGTTGCGGGAGCGGGCCACCTGGCGGGAGCTGGGCCACGCCCTGCTGTTCGCGGGACTGTTGTGGCCGGTCGACGCTCTCGCGTTCGCCGCCTTCCTGCTGGGGCCGCTCTCCGTGGTGGCGACTCCGCTGATCATGGCCGTCCTCGGAGAGGCGAAGGTGCTCAAGGTGTGGCTGGTCACCACCTGGCCGGCCGCCGTCGGGTTCGCCGTCCTCGGACTGGTCCTGCTCGCCCTGGGCGCCTACCTGCTGGGCGTCGCGGCCGGTGCGCGGGCCGGGCTGGCGCGGCTGCTGATCGCCCCGTACGAGGCCGACCTGGGGGCCAGGGTGGTCGAACTGGCCCGTTCCCGGGTGCGGTTGGTGGACGCGTTCGAGGCGGAACGGCGGCGGATCGAGCGCGATCTGCACGACGGGGCGCAGCAGCGGCTCGTCGCGCTGACGATGACGCTGGGCCTGGCCCGGCTGGACGCCCCGCCGGGCCCGCTGGCCGACCAGCTCGCCAAGGCCCACGAGGAGGCGGGCACGGCCCTCGCGGAACTGCGCGAGCTCATCCACGGCATCCACCCCAAGGTCCTCGCCGACTACGGCCTCGAAGCCGCCGTCGCCGACGCCGCCGACCGCTCGGCCGTGCCCGTGGACGTCGATCTGGAGCTGCCCGGGCGGCTCTCCCAAGCCGTCGAGGCCGCCGCGTACTTCGTGGTGTGCGAGGCGCTCGCCAACGTGGGCAGGCACAGCGGGGCGAGCCGGGCGGAGGTGAGCGGCGGACTGAGCGACGGCCGGCTGGTCCTTCAGGTCCACGACGACGGGCGCGGCGGTGCGCGGGCCGGGCAGGGCAGCGGACTGACCGGACTCGCCGACCGGGTGTCGGTGCTCGATGGCAGACTCTCCCTGTCCAGTCCGCCCGGCGGACCGACCCTGCTGCGTGTGGAGATCCCCTGTGGCCCTGCGAGTTGAGCGACCGCTGCGGGTGGTCCTGGCCGAGGACAGCGTGCTGCTGCGGGACGGGCTCGTCGGGCTGCTCGAACGCTGCGGACACGAGGTCGTCGCGGCCGTGGGGGACGCCGGGGCGCTGATCACGGCCGTCGAGGAGCACACCCCCGACGTGGTCGTGACGGACGTGCGGATGCCGCCCGGGTTCCAGGACGAGGGCCTGCACGCGGCGGTGCGGCTGCGCGGGGACCGGCCCACGCTGCCCGTCCTGGTCCTCAGCCAGTACGTGCAGCGCCGCTACGCCGCCGAGCTGCTGGACTCCGGTGACGGCACGGGCGTGGGCTATCTGCTCAAGGACCGCGTCGGCCAGGTCGAAGAGTTCGTCGAGGCGCTCGGCGAGGTGGCCGACGGCGGCACGGTCGTCGATCCCGAGGTCGTACGGCAGTTGCTGCGCCGCCGCCGTGACCCGCTGGAGCGTCTCACCCCGCGCGAGCGGGAGGTGCTGGCGCTGATCGCGGAGGGCAGGTCCAACGGCGCGATCGCCCGCGAACTGGTCGTCTCCGAGGCGGCCGTCGGCAAGCACATCTCCGGCATCCTCACCAAGCTGAATCTGCCGCCGGCGGACGAGACCCATCGCCGGGTGCTGGCCGTGCTGGCGTTTCTGCGGGCGTAGGCGCGCGGTCGGGCCTGGCGGTCGGCCCCGGCCGGACCCAATGCCTTCCACGCATACGCGCGTTGTGGAAAAACCAGCGAGTTGGTTTCATTGCGTCGCCATCAGAGCCCTCCACGGGAGCCAGGGGTGACCAAACAGGACCGGGCCGTCCGGACCCGTCTCGCGCTGATCCGGTCGGCGGCCGAGCACTTCGAGGCACGGGGATACGTCCGGGCCAGTCTGTCGGAGATCAGCGCGGGAGCCGGTGTCAGCTCCGGCGCGCTGCACTTCCACTTCGCGAACAAGGCCGCCGTGGCCGAGGCCGTCGAGCACGCGGCCGCCCGTGCCCTGCGCCGGGTCGCGGGCCGCGGCCGCGGCGGCGAAGGGTGCGCCCTCCAGCGCCTCGTGGACGTCACGCACCACGTCGCCCGGCTGCTGTGCGCCGACGTGGTGGTGCGCGCGGGGTTGCGGCTCAACGCCGAGGCGGTCGCCGGGCGGGTGCGGGACCTGCGCCGGGAGTGGCGGGAGTGCGTGCACGCGCTGCTGGCCGAGGCTGAGCGCAGGGGCGAACTCGCCGCCGGGATGCCGCCGCACCGCTCCAGCGCCGTCGTCCTCGCCGCCACGACCGGCATCGAGGTGCTGGCCCGGGAGGACCCCGGCTGGCTCACCCGTCCCTCCCTGACCGACCTGTGGCACCTGCTCCTGCCGTGCGTGGCCGCCCCGCACCTGGCCGGCGCGCTGGACCCGGCCGGGACGGAGCCGGAGCACGCGGCGCCCGAGGCCGGCAGGAACGCGGACGTCGGCAGGGACGCGGCTATCGGCAGTGACGCGGACGTCGGCAGGGACACCGACGGGGCGTTGGAGGAACCGGGCCGGGCGGGGCTCGCGCTGCGATAGCGAGCGTCCCGGTCGACTTTCGGTCGGCTTTCCGGACGGCTTCCGGTCGGTCTTCCCATGGCCGGCAGTCATTGAAGTGGTGGCCAAAACAAACCGGTTGCCAAGTTTTTTCGTCACTTCGATCGCACGATGGTTCCCCAGCCTCTGGACCAAGGAGCGATGAGTCATGGCACAGCAGGCCTGCCCCTTCCTGGCGATCGACCCGTCCGGCCAGGACCTCTACGACGAGATAGCCCGGATCCGGGCCCGGGGACCCGCCGTGGAGGTCGAACTCCCGGGCGGCGTACGGGCGTGGTGGATCAACGGCCTGGAGCTGAACAAGCGGCTCCTGGCCGGACCCGAGACGAGCAAGGACGCCTTCCAGCACTGGCCGGCCTGGATCAACGGGGACATCTCCCGCACCTGGCCGCTCGCGATCTGGGTGTCGGTGCGCAACATGGTCACGGCCTACGGCGCCGACCACAGCCGGCTGCGCAAGCCGATGTCCGCCGCCTTCACCAAGCGCCGCGTCGACGCGCTGCTCCCACGCGTCCAGGAGATCGTCGACCGGGCCCTGGACGACCTGGAGCGGACCCCCGAGGGCGAAGTCGTCGACCTGAGGGCGGCGTTCGCGGCGCCGATACCGCACGAGGTGGTGTGCGAACTCTTCGGCGTTCCGCCGGGTGAGGACGGTCCGCGAGGGGCCCTCTACCGCATCATCAACCGCTTCTTCGACACGGCGATCTCCCTGGAGGACGCCCAGGCCAACGGGGTCGAGCTGTACGGCACGCTGACCGCGTTCCTCCAGTACAAGCGCGAGCACCCGGCCGACGACCTCACGACGGCCCTGATGACCGCGCACGACGAAGGCAGCCTCAGCGAACAGGAGTTGATGGACAACCTGATCCTGCTGCTCACCGCTGGCTTCGAGACGACCGTCAACCTCATCGACAACACCGTGCACAGCCTGCTCGCCCACCCCGACCAGCTCGAACTCGTCCGCTCCGGGCAGGTGACCTGGGAGGACGCCATCGAGGAGTCACTGCGTTTCGAGGCGCCCGGTGCCATGTCGGGCCTGCGCTACGCCGTCGAGGACATCGAGATCGAACCAGGCCTGACGATCCCGAAGGGTGATCCCGTCGTGGTCTCCTTCGCCGGTGCCGGACGCGACCCAGAGCGGCACGGGCCGGACGCCGAACGGTTCGACGTCACCCGGTCCACCAGCCGCGACCACGTCTCCTTCGGTCACGGCGTGCACCACTGCCTGGGCCGGCCCCTGGCCATGGCCGAGGCGACGGTGGCTCTGACGTCCCTGTTCGACCGGTTCCCGAGGCTGGCCCTGGCCGATCCGTCCCGGCCTCCGAAGCGGCTGCGCTCCATCATCTCCACGGGGCACCAGGAGCTGCCCGTGCTGCTGCACGGCCGCGATGGCGGGCCGGTACCTGGCCCGCGTGCGGAGGAGGCGGAGGCGATCAGGAGGCTTTCCGGCCTTGGAGGAACGAGCGGTACCAGGGTGCCGCGCGTCTGAATCCGGCCGCGAATCCCTCGCCGGGGGAGCAGTCGAGGTCCTTCCAGAAGGCGTCGTCCACGAACCAGTGGTCGACCGTGAGCATGCCGAGGTGATGGAGGGCGAGCGGCTTCCCGGCGGCCCGGTCCAGGGCGGTGGCGACGTCCACCGCCGCACCGCCGCCGGGCTCCCCCAGCAGTGAGCCCGCCGCCCCGAGCAGGTCCGAGGCCCCCACGGGCTCGGGGTGGTTGACGTGGTGCACACCGCCGTCGTGCGCCGGGGACAGGGCCGCGGCCACCACCGCACGGCCCAGGGTGTCCACGTCGATCACCGACTGGAGCGCCTCGCAGCCGGTCAGGGTCGCCGACAACTCGCCCAGGAGCCACACCAGTCCGGGGACGACCCACCGGTCGCCCTCGCCGTACACGAGGTGCGGGCGCAGCACCAGGCCGCCCGCGTCGAGGACGTGCCGTTCGGCGGCGGCCCGGGTGCGGCTGGTGGCCGACGCCGGGGCGATCGGCACTTCCCCGGGGCGCACTCCGCGGAAGGGGCCCCGGCCGTACACGGCGGCCGTGCTCACGTACACGATCCGGCGCACCCCGGCGCGCACGGCCTCCTCGACCAGGGCCCGTGTGCCCAGGTCGTTGACGGCCTCGACGGTCTCGGCGTCGCCGCCGACCCGCGTGGCGCAGTGCACCAGGACGTCGGCGCCCGCGCAGGTGCCGCGCAGGGAGAGCGGGTCGGACAGATCGCCGTGGACGGACGTGCCGGGCGTGGCTCCCGGTGGTGGGGTACGGCGTGACAAGTGCCGTACGCGGACGCCGTGTTGCCGGTGTGCGGCGGCCGCGACCCTGCTGCCGACGAAGCCGCTCCCGCCCGTGACCAGAAGATCGACCGTCACGACAGCGACCGTACCCGGGCCGGCTGCGCGCAGGTCAGCGTGGCGCTGAAGACGGACTCACCGTCCTGCCGCCCGGATACCCGGACGGTCGTCTCTCCTGGATCTTCCGGATCTCCTGGATCCCCCGGGTTTCCCGGGTTCTCGTCGAGCACCTCCGTCTCGATCCAGCACGGGGTGTGCAGCTCGGCGTACCGGGCGAAGGTCGCCGTCATCGAGCGGGGCAGGAAGGGGTGCCGGCCGGACGCGGCGGCCGCCGCCTGCCGGGCCGCCTCGAACAGGACCATGCCGGGCACGTGGTCGTTGGGCCGCGGGAAGAGCACGGGATGGCCGGTGTCCACGCGCAGCCGCCAGACGCCGGGGCGGTCGGAGGGGGCGAGGACGACGTCCTCGGCGCGGGAGCGGCCGGCGAGCGCCGGGGATATGCCCGGCAGCAGCGGCACCGGTGTGCCCAGTGCGGCCAGCTGCTTCTGCCGCAGACGGCGGTAGGCGAGCGGTGAGGTGCAGCCGGTGCTGCCGGTGCCGCGGGCGATGAAGCGTCCCGCACGGCGGAACTCCATGGTGGTCCGCATGCTGTGCAGGCCGCGACCGCGACGGCGTATCTCGGAGCACACGACGTCGACGTCGACCGGCTCGGCGGCGTCCGACAGCAGGAGCGCGGACGGGTCGGTGTGGACCGTCAGGTCCCACATGACGAAGTGGGTGTCGGCGGGGGCTCCGAACTCGGCGTGCGCGAGCACCATCGAGGCCTGCCGCAACGTTTCTCCCACGATCATCGGATCTTGGTGGTGGTCGTCCACGGGGCCGAAGAAGGGATGCGTGGCCGGCCAGTGAGCGGTGAAGCGGAAGCGGGTTTCGGAGATACGGCGCCACTGGGTGGGGAAGACATCTGCTTCTGTGGTGCGGTGGGCGAGTTCCTTGGTGACCGAGGTGGGTTCGGAGGGTTGCGTGGGTTCGACGGCTGCGGCGGCTGCGGCGGCTTCGGGGGGATCGACGGGATCGACGGCTGCGGCTTGTGGCGCGTTCTCGACGGCCGCAGTGGATCTGTTTGCCGGACGGCACTCCTGTCCGGTCTGATCGTCCGTGGGTGCGCTTAAAGGTTCTGACTGCGGCATGAGAACCCCCAGGATCGGCAGCCTGGCTGAGATCGGCGTTTGACTAAGATACGGACGAGCCGGTTTTTTTCAAAGGGTTGGCCGAACCGTTGGGACAGGCTCCCGCGCCCCCGCCGCACAGCGATTTCACAGGAATCGACGGAGATCAGGAGGCACCCGATGGCGCGACAGGAGCGCGCGATCCGCACCCGGCGGACCATCCTCGAAGCGGCCGCGGCCGTCTTCGACGAACGCGGCTACACCTCGGCGACCATCGGGGAGATCCTGGACCGGGCGGGCGTCACCAAGGGCGCGCTGTACTTCCACTTCGGTTCCAAGGAGGAGCTGGCGGTGGGGGTGTTCGAGGAGCAGCTCGCGATCACGCTCCCGGCGCAGTCCAGCAAGCTCCAGGAACTCATCGACTCCGGGCTGGTGCTGGCCCGCCGGCTGCGCTCCGAACCGCTGGTTCGCGCCAGTGTGGGACTCGCCCTCGACCAGGGGGCCATGGAGCTCGACCGCACGCCGGCCTTCCGTATGTGGTTCGACCAGAACGTACAGCGGCTGGGGGAGGCGAAGGCGCAGGGCGAACTGCTGCCGCATGTCGACGTGGCGGAGACGGCGGAGCTGCTGGTCGGCAGCTTCTCGGGGGTGCAGCTGCTGTCCCAGCTGCGGTGCCAGCGGCAGGATCTGGAGCGCCGCGTCGTCGTGATGTTCGAACACTTCCTGCCGAGCATCGCCGTCCCCGCGGTGCTGGCCCGGCTCGACATCTCGGTGGAGCGGGCGGAGCGGGTGCTGGCCCAGGTGCAGCAGGGATCGGGGCGTGAGCGGGTGGGCATGCAGGAGGGGGCTGTGCCGGCCCAGGTCTCGTCGGGGGCGTAGGAGTCGCCTTTCGCCGGATTCCCGCACGGGTTGTCCACAGCTGTGGAGTTGTCCACAGGGTCTGACGCGTTTCGGCCACCGGCTGTACGGTCGCACGAGTTGATGTTCGTTCGCGTGCGGGGGAGGCGGTCGGTGTGACCAGGGACAGTGCCGGGGCTGAAGGCGGGGCGGCACATGGGGAGACCCGTCGGCTGCCCCGGGTGCGGGGTTTCGCCGAGTGGCCCGCCGAGGGCTCGCCCAAGGACGAGGGCAAGGCCTTGCGCAAGCGGATCCCACGCCGCGCGCACGCCACGCTCGATCTGGACACGTCCCGGCCCGACGCGGTGAGCGCGGTCGAGGAGTCGGGCCGCGGCCGGCTCCCCGAGCTCACGCCGATCCGGGTCGGCCGCATGGCCGCCACACCGTTCGCGTTCCTGCGCGGCGCCGCCGGTCTCATGGCCTACGACCTGGCGCGCACCCCCATGACCCGGATCAAGGCGCAGATCTGCGGCGACGCCCACGCGGCCAATTTCGGCCTGTACGGCGACGCGCGCGGCGGCCTGGTCATCGATCTGAACGACTTCGACGAGACGGTGCTCGGCCCCTGGGAGTGGGACGTGAAGCGCCTCGCGGCCTCCCTGGTGCTCGCCGGCCGGGAGGCCGGAGCGGACGAGGAGAGGTGCCGCAAGGCGGCCCACGACGCGGTGGGCGCCTACCGCCGCACCATGCGGCTGCTTGCCAGGCTCCCGGTGCTGGACGCGTGGAACGCCATCGCGGACGAGGAACTCGTCTCCCACACGGACGCCCACGACCTGCTCGGCACGCTGGAGCGGGTCTCCGAGAAGGCCCGCCACAACACCAGCGGCCGCTTCGCGGCAAGGTCGACGGAGGCCACGGAGGACGGCGGGCGCCGCTTCGTCGACGCCCCGCCGGTGCTGCGGCGCGTCCCGGACGCGGAGGCCGCGGCGGTGGCGGCGTCCCTGGAGGAGTACGTCGGCACGCTGCCGGAGGACCGCCTGCCCCTCCTCGCCCGGCACGCGGTGCACGACGTGGCGTTCCGCGTCGTCGGCACCGGCAGTGTCGGCACCCGGTCCTACGTCGTGCTGCTCCTGGATCACCGGGGTGAGCCGCTGGTGCTCCAGGTCAAGGAGGCGCGGGCGTCGGCCCTGGTGCCGCATCTGGTGACGGCCGGTTTCGACGCTCCGGTGGTCGACCACGAAGGCCGGCGGGTCGTGCTGGGGCAGAAGCGGATGCAGGTCGTCAGCGACATCCTGCTCGGTTGGACAACGGTCGACGGGCATCCCTTCCAGGTCCGCCAGTTCCGCAACCGCAAGGGCAGCGTCGATCCGGCCGCCCTGGCCGCCGACCAGATAGACGACTACGGCCGGATGACCGGCGCCCTCCTGGCCCGCGCCCACGCCCACAGTGCCGACCCCCGCCTCGTCGCTGGTTACTGCGGCAAGAGCGAGGAGCTGGACGAGGCGATGGCGGCGTTCGCCGTCGCCTATGCGGACCGTACGGAGGCGGACCACGCGGACCTGGTGGCGGGCGTGCGGGCGGGGAAGGTCGCCGCGGAGATGGGGGTCTGAAACCTGAGGGACATCGGGCGTGTGGTTGTCCGGAGCACGGGAGCGGTCGGGCCGTGGCCTACGCTGGTCGGGTGACGACCCCGGAAGCTGAGCAGGGTGGTGGCGGCGCCGGTGAGGAACAGGTGACGCCCGAAGGTGACGCGGCGCGTGCCGAGGGCGGCGAGGACCGCCCCGAGGGCGGCGCGGCGCATACCGAAGGCGAGGCGGCGCGGCCCGAGGCGCGGCTCGAGCGGGCCGTGCGGGCCGCCGAGCAGGCGCTGATCGAGTACGAGATCGCGGTGGAGACCTTCCGCGTCGAGATCGAGAACTTCTCCCGGCTGCACGAACAGAAGCTCGGTCCGCTCTACGGCCGGCTCGAGGAGCTGGACGCCCGGATCCTCGAGGCCAGGGCCGCCCGCAGCGGCGACCCGGAGGACCGGCGCCGGGCGGAGGAGGCCAGGGCCCGGCTCGCGCCGATCCCCGGCGTCGAGGAGCTGCTGCACGGCTGGATGGACGACAGCGGTCTCTTCCCGGAGGCCGTGGCGATGCTCACGGACCAGGCGGTCCGGCCACCGCAGCGGGTCCGCCCCAGCGAGGAGGCCCGCAAGCTCTACCGCGAGCTGGCCCGCAAGGCCCACCCGGACCTGGCGCAGGAGGAGAAGGAACGCGAGCGGCGCGAGGAGTTCATCACCCGGGTGAACGCCGCCTACGCCCGGGGCGACGAGGCGGAGCTGCGCGAACTCGCCGAGGAGTGGGCCAAGGGGCCCGAGCTGAAGCGGGGCCCGAGCCGCGCCGAGGAGCTCTACGCCCGCCTCGAATGGCTCGCCCAGCGCAAGGAACTGCTCGCCCTGCTCGCCAAGGAGCTGGAGGAGAGCGCCATAGGCCACATGCTCCAGCTGGCCCCGGACGACCCGGACGGCCTCCTGGACGAGATCGGGCAGCAGCTGCTCACGCAGGTCACCGAGCGGGAGCGGGAGCTGGCCGCGCTGCTGGCGGAGGGCTGAGCCGCGGCCCGGCCGGGCCGCTTCGGGTAGCGTCGGAGGCATGAGTTCTGGAGCTGGTGTGCCCACGGTCGAGGTCGCGGACCTCAAGGACGGCGACTTCCTGCTGGACGTCCGGGAGGACGACGAGTGGAAGGCCGGTCACGCCGAAGGGGCGCTGCACATCCCCATCAGCGAGTTCGTCGCCCGGTACGGGGAGCTGACCGAGGCCGCCCCGCAGGACGGCCGGGTCCATGTGATCTGCCGCTCCGGCGGGCGTTCTGCCCAGGTCACGATGTACCTGGCCCAGCAGGGCATCGACGCCGTGAACGTCGACGGCGGCATGCAGGTGTGGGAGGCGGCGGGCCGTCCCGTCGTGACGGACGACGGGCAGCCCGGGTTCGTCCTGTAGCGGCTGAGCGGCTGAGCGGCTGAGCGGCTGTAGCGGCCCTAGCGGCCTGGCGCCCGCCCGCCCGTGGCGCCCGCCCGCCGGTGGGTTCAGGCCAACGGGTGGGCGGCCAGCAGGTCGCCCAGGGCCTCCTCGTGCGCCGCTGCCGGGCCGAGTGACAGCTCCAGGTACTTCGCCCAGGCGTGGTACCGGTGCAGCGGATAGTCGACGTCGGCGCCGAATCCGCCGTGCAGATGCTGTGCCGTCTGCACGACCCGGCGTACGCCCTCCGCCGCCCAGATCTTGGCGACGGCGACATCACCGGCTGCGGGCAGCGCGCCCGGCGCCCCAGAGGCGATCCGCCACGCGGCCTGCCACATTGTCGCCTCCATCGCGCGCAGGTCGATGTAGCGGTCGGCGGCCTGCACGGCGACGGCCTGGAAGGTCGCGATCGGGAAGCCGAACTGCTCCCGCTCGCTCGTGTACTCCCCGGTCATCCGCAGCACGCGTTCCCCGAGCCCGAGCGCCAGCGCACACGTCCCGGTGGTCAGCAGGTCACGCAGCCACTCCCAGGCGCCGTCGGCGTCGATCACGTCCCGGGCGGCCAGCCGCGCCGACTCCAGCCGCAGCTCGCCGAGCCGCTCACCGCTCGTGGAGAACTGCTCGGCCAGGACGGTCCCCTCGTGCCCCCGCGGGACCAGGGCCAGCACGGTCCGCCCGGTCGCCGTGTGCGCGGGGACGACCGTGACGTCCGCGTCGTACGCCCACGGCACCGCCGTCTGCACTCCGTCCAGCACCCACGCCGCGCCGTCCTGCCGTGCGGTCACGGCGAGCTCGGCCGGGTCGTGGCCGGTGCGGCCGTGCGCGGCGACGGTCAGTACGAGCTCGCCCCGGCCCGCCCGGGGCAGCAGCGCCGACTTCGCCTCCTCGCCGCCGAAGGCCTGGACGGCGGCTGCTGCCGCGCTGCTTTCCAGCAGCGGCACCCTGGCCAGCACCCGCGCCGACTCCCGCAGCACCAGGCACAGCGCGATCGCGTCCAGTCCGGCCCCGCCGTACCGGGAGTCCAGCAGCAGGCTCAGCAGGTCGGCGTCGGCGAGTTTCGCCCACAGGGCGCGGTCGCAGGCGTCGGCGACGGCGCCCGGGGTGAGGGCCGGACTGGGCACGGCGTCGGGCGCGACCCCGGCGAACACGCCCTTCGCCGCCTCGGCCGCGGCCTGCTGCTCCTCGGTGAAGGTGAAGTCCACGGTGCCTGTCCTTCCGGCCGGTCCTGTTGAGCTGACGTGAGCTACGTGAGCTGACGGGCCGCAAGATAGAACAGGTTCTAGAAGAAGGGAATGGATGTGCGGGCGGGCACCGTAGGGTGTCACTCCTGTGGGCGACCTGTCCGGGCGCCCTGTGGATAACCTGCGGGGGTCCCCTGTGGACCAGGGGGACCGCCGCTCTCCGGCCGCCGCGAGCGCCGTACGGTCGGCTTCCGATCACCCGCGGGCCGGCTTCGGGCCGGCTTCCGCGATGTGGTGACGGCCACGGTCGGAACCGGCGCAAGAGGCTGTGCCCGGGTGGGCGGCCTGAGTACCGTGCCCGTGCCGACGTCGCGCAGCGGTGCGCGGGCGGTACGACGCCCTCGCGGCCGGGCGGACGGAACGACGGACCGGGATCGTGGAACGGGGCTGAATGGACGCGTACGACGGAGGCTCGGACGCCCGGCACGGGCCGGACGGGCCGGCCGAGCCGGGTGTGCCGGCCGGGTCGGGCGGGCCTGCCGAGCCGCCACCGCCCACCGATCCCCCCGCCGGTGTCGCCGCGCTCTCCCTCCCCTACCGGATCGGTGTCGCGCTGGCGCTCGCGGTCGTAGCGGTGGGGGTCTGTGTGCACGTCGGAATGATGTTCCTGCACGTCGCGCCGCCGAACACCGTCACCAGGGAGCACGGCAAGGCCGTGGACGACTGGATCTATCCGGAGTTCGAACAGAACTGGAAGCTCTTCGCGCCGAACCCGCTCCAGCAGAACATCTCGATCCAGGTCCGTGCCGAGGTCCGGGACGGGGAGGGCGGGACGCTGACGACCGGCTGGTACGACCTGTCCGCCGAGGACGGCCGGGCCATCGACGGCAACCTGCTGCCCAGCCACACCCAGCAGAACGAGCTGCGGCGCGCCTGGGACTTCTTCCTCGCCACGCACGACAGCGAGAACCGCCCGGTGAGTCTGCGCGGCTCGCTCTCCGAGTCGTACCTGCGCCGGATCGTGGTGCTGCGCCTCGACCGCGACGACGCCGTGGCGGCCGCCACCGGGGGCGTCGGCACCATCGAGCGCGTCCAGGTCCGCTCCCGCACCAGCAACGTGCCCCCGCCGAAGTGGAGCCGGGAGAAGGTCTCCACGACACCCGCCTACCGCGAGCTGCCGTGGTGGCCGGTGCCGGAGGACGAGGCCGGGGGTGGCGTGCGGTGAACCGCTTCTCCCTGGCCGCCTCGCGCGGTATAGCCCGGGTCACCGAGGCCGCCCTCGGCCCGTACCAGACCGCCGTGATCCGCATCGGCTTCAGCGCCACCTGGCTGCTGTTCCTGCTGCGCGAGTTCCCCCACCGCCACGAGCTCTACGGCCCCGACGGGCCCTGGAGCTGGGGTCTCGCCGAGCAGCTCATCGGGACCAACAAGGCCTTCACCACACTCATGTGGTCGGACGGCGGGGCCTGGTTCGAGATCGTCTACCTGCTCGCGGTCCTCGCCAGTGCCCTGCTGATGCTGGGGTGGCGCACCCGCACCATGTCGGTGCTGTTCATGGTCGGTGTGCTGTCGCTCCAGAACCGCAGCGTCTTCATGGGCGACGGCGGCGACAACGTGCTGCACCTGATGTCGGTCTACCTGGTGTTCACGCGCTGCGCCCAGGTGTGGTCGCTGGACGCCCGCCGGGCCAGGCGCGCCCGGGCGGCCCACGCGCGGGGCGAGCGGGTCACGGACCGGACCGGCCCGGCCCTGTGGGGTGTGCTGGGGCTCGTGCTGGCCGGGGCGACCCTGGCCGGCCGGATGGAGGGCGACTGGCTGATACCGACGCTGCTGTGGGCCGTGTGGGTGACGCAGGCCCTGTGGTGGCTGGCCGGGCGCCGCGCGAAGCCCGGTCAACCGCGGATCATGCTCGATGTGGTCGCCGACATCGTGCACAACGGCGCCCTGCTCGTGATCATGGCCGAGGCGTGCCTGATCTACGCGACGGCCGGCTGGTACAAGATCCAGGGCTCCCGCTGGCAGGACGGCACCGCCGTCTACTACCCGCTCCACCTGGAGTACTTCTCGCCCTGGCCCGGGCTCGCCGACCTGCTGTCCGCCAGCGGCACGATGGTGATGCTCGTGACCTACGGGACCGTCCTGGTGCAGGTCGCCTTTCCGTTCACGCTGTTCAACCGGCGGGTGAAGAACGTCCTGCTGGCCGTCATGATCACCGAGCACGCCGTGATCGCCGTCGTCCTCGGACTGCCGTTCTTCTCGCTGGCGATGATCGCGGCGGACGCGGTGTTCCTGCCGACGGCCTTTCTGCGCCGCATGGGCGGCCGGGCGGCACGCGCCCGTGACCGGCTGCTGCGGCGCCGCGGGCCCGGACAGGCTCCCGAGCAGCACGTCCATGATCGCCCCGAGGCCACGCACGTAGGCTTCGGGACATGACCGACCCCGTGACCGCCTGGCGCCGGCTCGCCGACAGCACCGTCCTGCTCGACGGGTTCCACGCCCTCAAGCACGCCGTGCGGTTCGGCGCCGAGGTGCCGGTCGCGGTCACCGCCGACCGGGCGGCCACGCTCGACCTCGCCGACGAGCTGGCCCCGGACGTACGGGACGCGCTGGCCGGGCTGCTGACGGAGGTGCCGCACGAGACGTACGCGTCGTTCGTCCCGCGCCCGCACCCCACCGCCGTGGCCGCCCTGGCCGTACGGCCCTCCCGCGAGTCGAACCTCGAGAAGCTGGTGCACACGCCCCGCACGGCCCCCGTCGTCGTCCTCGACAACCCGCGCAACCTGGGCAACGCGGGGGCGGTGATCCGCCTGGCGGCCGGCTTCGGGGCGACGGGCGTGGTCACCACCGGGACGGTCGACCCCTGGCACCCCACGGTCGTCCGCGGCGGGGCCGGGCTGCACTTCGCGACGGCGGTGGAGCGGCTGGAGGTGCCCGGCCTGCCGCCCGGCCCGCTGTTCGCACTCGACCCCGAGGGCGATGACATCCGGGCCATGAAGCTCCCGGACGACGCCGTCCTGGCCTTCGGCTCGGAACGCACGGGCCTGTCGCCCGAGCTGCGCGCCCGGGCCGACCACTTGCTGTCCCTGCCGATGCGTCCTCAGGTCTCCAGCTACAACCTGGCGACGAGTGTCGCGATGACCCTGTACCACTGGAGCTGCGGTGTGGCTCTCAGGGGCGCGGGGAACTGCGCGACGAACCACAACGCACCGGCAGCCGCGCAATCACCGCACCTCCCGAGCTCCTAGGCCTCCCGCCGCACCTCGACCACCCGGAACCGGTTGGCCACGAACGCCCCGTCGCACAGCGCCGCGCTGGCCGCCGGATTACCGCCCGAGCCGTGGAAGTCGGAGAACGCGGCCGTCTGGTTCACGTACACCCCACCGGTGAGATTCAGCGACAACTGCGCCGCCTCCTCCAGGCACACCTCCCGCACGTCCTGCTCGACCTCCGGGTCGGTCGTGTACGCCCCGACGGTCATCGCGCCCTTCTCACGGACGGTCCGCCGCAGCAGCTCCGCCGCGTCCGCCGCCGAGTCGACCGCCACGGCGAAGGAGACCGGCCCGAAGCACTCGCTCATGTACGCGGCCTCGGCGTCCGGCTTGGCCCCGTCCAGCTTCACGATCACCGGCGTGCGGACGACCGCGCCCGGGAAGTCCGGGTTGGCGATCTCCCGGGAGGCCAGGGCGACCTCGCCCAGCCCCGGCGCGGCTTCCAGCCGGGCCTTCACGTCCGGGTTGACGATCGCGCCCAGCAGCGCGTTGGCCCGGGCGTCGTCGCCCAGCAGCCCGTCCACCGACTTCGCGAGATCCGCGACCACCTCGTCGTACGACTTGGGGCCCTGGTCCGTGGAGATGCCCTCGCGCGGGACGAGCAGGTTCTGCGGGGTCGTGCACATCTGGCCGCTGTAGAGGGACAGCGAGAACGCCAGGTTGGAGAGCATGCCCTTGTAGTCGGACGTGGAGTGGACGACGACCGTGTTGACGCCGGCCTTCTCCGTGTAGACCTGCGCCTGGCGGGCGTTGGCCTCCAGCCAGTCGCCGAACTCGGTCGAGCCCGTGTAGTCGATGATCCGGATCTCGGGGCGCAGCGCGAGGGTCTTGGCGATGCCCTCGCCGGAGCGCTCCGCGGCCAGCGCCATCAGGTTCGGGTCGAAGCCGGCCTCGGCGAGCACCTCGCGCGCGACCTGCACGGTGAGGGCGAGGGGCAGCACCGCGCGCGGGTGGGGCTTCACCAGGACCGCGTTGCCGGTGGCCAGGGAGGCGAACAGGCCCGGGTAGCCGTTCCACGTCGGGAAGGTGTTGCAGCCGATCACCAGGCCGATGCCGCGCGGGACGGGCGTGAACTGCTTGGTCATGGCCAGCGGGTCGCGCTTGCCCTGCGGCTTGGTCCACTCGGCGTTGTCGGGCGTGCGCACCTGCTCCACGTAGGCGTAGGCCACCGCCTCCAGGCCGCGGTCCTGCGCGTGCGGCCCGCCCGCCTGGAACGCCATCATGAACGCCTGGCCGGAGGTGTGCATGACCGCGTGCGCGAACTCGTGCGTCCGGTCGCTGATGCGCTTGAGGATCTCCAGGCAGACCACCGCGCGCTGCTCGGCGCCCGCGTCCCGCCAGGCTCGCTGCCCGGCCTTCATCGCGGGCAGCAGCACGTCGAGGTCCGCGTGCGGGTACGTCACACCCAGGTCGATGCCGTACGGGGACGTCTCGCCGCCCACCCAGTCGTCCGTGCCCGGCTGGCCGAGGTCGAGGCGGGTGCCGAGCAGGGCGTCGAAGGCGGCCTTGCCCGCGGCCGCGTCCAGGCTGCCGTTCTCCCCGTAGGCCTTGGGGTGCTCGGGGTGGGGGGACCAGTACGCGCGCGTGCGGATCGCTTCCAGCGCCTGGTCGAGGGTGGACCGGTGCCGGGCGATCAGCTCGTGCGCCGAGAGTGCGGCGGTCATGGGTGACCAACTCCTCGTCTCAAGAACTCCTCGTCGAGTTCATGACCTGGGCAGAAACCTGGGCAGGAACACTCGGACAGAGCTAGAGTAACCGAACGATCGGTCGGTTCAAGGGGGTCCGCCGCATCTGTGGAAAACCCCGTGCGGGAGGATCGCGCACATGACAGCACTCGACCTCAGCAGCCCCGTGGCCGTCGTCGGCACCGGCACCATGGGCCAGGGAATCGCCCAGGTCGCGCTGGTCGCGGGCCATCCCGTACGGCTGTACGACACCATCCCCGGGCGCGCACGGGAGGCCGCCGACGCGATCGGTGCCCGACTGGACCGGCTCGTCGAGAAGGACCGGCTCACCGGTGCCGACCGGGACGCCGCCCGCGCCCGGCTGCTGCCCGCCGAAGACCTCTCCGAGCTGGCGGACTGCGCCCTGGTCGTCGAGGCGGTCCTGGAGCGGCTGGACGTCAAGCAGGACCTGTTCCGCGGGCTGGAGGACATCGTCGCCGACGACTGCCTGCTCGCCACCAACACCTCGTCCCTGTCGGTCACCGCCATCGGCGGCGCCCTGCGCTCCCCCGGCCGCTTCGTCGGCCTGCACTTCTTCAATCCCGCCCCGCTGCTGCCGCTGGTCGAGGTCGTCTCCGGTTTCGCCACCGACGTCACGTACGCCACGCGCGCGTACGAGACCGCCCGCGCCTGGGGCAAGACGCCGGTCGCCTGCGCGGACACCCCCGGCTTCATCGTCAACCGCATCGCCCGGCCCTTCTACGCCGAGGCCTTCGCCGTCTACGAGGCGCAGGGCGCCGACCCGGCCACCATCGACGCCGTGCTGCGCGAGTCGGGCGGCTTCAGGATGGGCGCGTTCGAGCTGACCGACCTGATCGGCCAGGACGTCAACGAGTCCGTCACGCGGTCGGTCTGGCAGTCCTTCTTCCAGGACGTGCGCTTCACGCCGTCCCTCGCCCAGCGGCGCCTGGTCGAGTCCGGCCGGCTGGGCCGCAAGACCGGCCACGGCTGGTACGACCACGGGGACGGCGCCGAGCGCCCCGAGCCGGACACCGCGGAGCAGCGGCAGCCGCCCGCGTACGTCGTCGCCGAGGGCGACCTGGGCCCGGCCGGTGACCTGCTCGCGCTGATCCGCGAGGCGGGCATCCCGGTGCGCGACGAGGACGAGGACAACGGCACCCGCATGGTGCTGCCGAGCGGCGGCCAGCTCGCCCTCGCCGACGGGCAGACCTCCGTGGAGTTCCGGGACGTCGTCTACTTCGACCTCGCCCTGGACTACCGCAAGGCCACCCGGATCGCCCTGTCCGCGTCCCAGGACACCTCCCCGCAGACCCTCGCCGAGGCCGTCGGCCTGTTCCAGGCGCTCGGCAAGAAGGTCAGCGTCATCGGTGACGTCCCCGGCATGATCGTCGCGCGCACGGTCGCGCGGATCATCGACCTGGCGCACGACGCCGTCGCCAAGGGCGTGGCCACCGAGGAGGACGTCGACACCGCGATGCGCCTCGGCGTGAACTACCCCCTGGGTCCCTTCGAGTGGAGCCGCCGGCTCGGCCGCTACTGGGCCTACGCGCTCCTGGACGACCTGCACCTGCGGGACCCCTCGGGGCGCTACGCGCCGTCCCTCGCGCTGTACCGTCACGCCCACGCCTCCGACAAGCGGGAGGGCACAGCCTCATGACCACCGCCAAGCGCGACACCTACACGCCGGACACCCTGCTGTCCGTCGCCGTCCGGGTGTTCAACGAGCGCGGCTACGACGGCACCTCCATGGAGCACCTCTCCAAGGCGGCCGGCATCTCCAAGTCGTCGATCTACCACCACGTCACCGGCAAGGAGGAGCTGCTGCGCCGGGCCGTGAGCCGGGCCCTGGACGGCCTCTTCGGGATCCTCGACGAGGAGCACGCGCGCGTGGGGCGTGCCGCCGAGCGTCTGGAGTACGTCGTCCGGCGCATGGTCGAGGTGCTCATAGCCGAGCTGCCCTACGTGACGCTCCTGCTGCGCGTGCGCGGCAACACGGACACCGAGCGGTGGGCCCTGGACCGCCGCCGCGACTTCGACCACCGGGTGGCCGATCTGCTGAAGGCCGCGGCGGCGGACGGGGACGTGCGCGGCGACATAGAGGTCCGGCTGGTGACCCGGCTGGTCTTCGGGATGATCAACTCGATCGTCGAGTGGTACAAGCCGGGCGGGCGCGGCATGAACGAGCGCGAGGTGGCCGACGCGGTGGTGCGGCTGGCGTTCGGGGGGCTCCGCAAGAGCGCCTGAGCTCAGCCCTGCGGCTCCAGGTCCTCCTCCTCGAAAACCAGCAGCGTGCGCGTGCTGAGCACCTGCGGGATCGCCTGGAGCCGGGTCAGCACCAGCTCGCGCAGCGCCCGGTTGTCGGACACGTGCACCAGCAGCAGTACGTCGAAATCCCCGCCCACCAGGGCGATGTGCGAGGCGCCGGGCAGCTGTCTGAGCTCCTTGCGGACCGTGCGCCAGGAGTTCTGCACGATCTTCAGGGTGATGTAGGCGGACGTTCCCTGACCCGCCCGTTCGTGGTTGACGCGGGCGCCGAAGCCGCGGATGACGCCGTCCTCGACGAGCCGGTTGATGCGGGAGTAGGCGTTCGCGCGCGAGACGTGGACCCGCTCGGCGACCGACCGTATCGAGGCGCGGCCGTCCGCCTGGAGCATGCGCAGGATGTCCTGGTCGATGGCGTCCAGCGGACGCGGCGGTGGCGGCAGGACGCTGTCGTCCTGGCTTTCGGCCATTTGTTCAGATGCCACCTGCGCCCGCCTCCCTGCCATGGACGTACTGCGTCCATCACAGGCTGTGGAGAACCGTTTGTCCACAGCCTGAGGGCACCCGTAGCCAAAATGTGCCGACGACCGAACAATCGGTAGGTGAGGCGCATCACAGCCGACGCGCCTGCACGAAGCCGCTCCCACGAGGAGGTGCCGTCATGACGGTCATGGAGCAGCGGGGCGCGTACCGGCCGACCCCGCCGCCCGCCTGGCAGCCCCGCACGGACCCCGCGCCGTTGCTGCCCGACGCCGAGCCGTACCGCGTCCTCGGCACCGAGGCGGCCGCGCAGGCCGACCCGGAGCTGCTGCGGACGCTGTACGCCCAGCTGGTCCGCGGTCGCCGCTACAACGCGCAGGCCACCGCGCTCACCAAGCAGGGCCGCCTGGCCGTCTACCCCTCCACCACCGGCCAGGAGGCCTGCGAGATCGCCGCCGCGCTCGTGCTGGAGGAGCGGGACTGGCTCTTCCCCAGCTACCGCGACACGCTCGCCGTCGTGGCCCGCGGTGTGGACCCCGTCGAGGCGCTCACGCTGCTGCGCGGCGACTGGCACACCGGCTACGACCCGTACGAGCACCGGGTCGCCCCCCTGTCCACCCCGCTCGCCACCCAGCTGCCGCACGCCGTGGGCCTCGCGCACGCCGCCCGCCTCAAGGGCGACGACGTGGTCGCGTTGGCCATGGTCGGCGACGGCGGCACCAGCGAGGGCGACTTCCACGAGGCGCTGAACTTCGCCGCCGTCTGGCAGGCACCGGTCGTCTTCCTGGTGCAGAACAACGGCTTCGCGATCTCCGTCCCGCTCGCCAAGCAGACCGCGGCCCCCTCGCTGGCCCACAAGGCCGTCGGCTACGGCATGCCGGGCCGCCTGGTCGACGGCAACGACGCCGCCGCCGTGCACGAGGTGCTGAGCGACGCCGTGCGCCACGCCCGCGCGGGCGGCGGACCCACCCTCGTCGAGGCGATCACCTACCGCGTCGACGCCCACACCAACGCCGACGACGCGACCCGCTACCGCGGCGACGCCGAGGTCGAGGCCTGGCGCGAGCACGACCCGATCCAGCTGCTGGAGCGGGAGCTGACCGCGCGCGGCCTGCTCGACGAGGCCGGGAAGCAGGCCGCACGGGACGCCGCCGAGGCGATGGCCGCCTCCTTGCGCGAGCACATGAACCAGGACCCGGTCCTCGACCCCATGGACCTGTTCGCCCACGTCTACGCCGAGCCCACCCCCCAGCTGCGCGACCAGCGGGACCAGCTGCGCGCCGAGCTGGAGGCCGAGGCCGAGGCCGAGCCGGAGGGGGGCACGCACCGATGACCACCGTCGCCGTCAAGCCGGCCACCATGGCGCAGGCCCTCACGCGCGCCCTGCGCGACGCCATGGCCGCCGACCCCGCCGTGCACGTCATGGGCGAGGACGTCGGCACCCTCGGCGGCGTCTTCCGCGTCACCGACGGACTCGCCAAGGAGTTCGGCGAAGACCGCTGCACGGACACCCCGCTCGCCGAGGCGGGGATCCTGGGCACGGCGGTGGGCATGGCCATGTACGGCCTGCGCCCGGTCGTGGAGATGCAGTTCGACGCGTTCGCCTACCCGGCGTTCGAGCAGCTCATCTCGCACGTGTCCCGCATGCGCAACCGCACCCGCGGCAGGATGCCGCTCCCGATCACCATCCGCGTCCCCTACGGCGGCGGCATCGGCGGCGTCGAGCACCACAGCGACTCCTCCGAGGCGTACTACATGGCGACTCCGGGGCTCCATGTCGTCACGCCGGCCACCGTCGCCGACGCCTACGGGCTGCTGCGCGCCGCGATCGCCTCCGACGACCCGGTCGTCTTCCTGGAGCCCAAGCGGCTGTACTGGTCGAAGGACTCCTGGAACCCCGACGATCCGGCGCCCGTCGAACCGATCGGCCGCGCGGTGGTGCGGCGCCCGGGCCGGAGCGCCACGCTCATCACGTACGGGCCGTCCGTCCCCGTCTGCATGGAGGCGGCCGAGGCGGCCCGGGCCGAGGGCTGGGACCTCGAAGTCGTCGACCTGCGCTCCCTGGTGCCGTTCGACGACGAGACGGTGTGCGCCTCGGTGCGGCGGACGGGACGCGCGGTCGTCGTCCACGAGTCGGGCTCCTTCGGCGGCCCGGGCGGGGAGATCGCGGCCCGGGTCACGGAGCGCTGCTTCCACCACCTGGAGGCGCCGGTGCTGCGTGTGGCCGGGTTCGACGTCCCGTATCCGCCGCCGATGCTGGAGCGCCACCACCTGCCCGGAGTGGACCGGATCCTGGACGCCGTGGGGCGTCTTCAGTGGGAGGCCGAGAGCTGATGGCACAGGTGCTGGAGTTCAAGCTGCCCGACCTGGGCGAGGGGCTCACCGAGGCGGAGATCGTGCGCTGGCTGGTCGAGGTCGGCGACGTGGTCGCCGTCGACCAGCCGGTCGTCGAGGTCGAGACGGCCAAGGCGATGGTCGAGGTGCCCTGCCCCTACGGCGGTGTGGTCACGGCCCGCTACGGCGAGGAGGGCACGGAACTGCCCGTCGGCGCACCGCTGATCACGGTGGCGGTGGGGGAGCGGCCGACGTCCGGTGCCGGGTCCGCCAGTGCCGAGGGTTCCGGGAACGTCCTGGTCGGATACGGCACGTCCGAGGCGCCCGCGCGGCGACGCAGGGTGCGTCAGGGCAGGCCGGTGTCCGGTGCGTCCACGGCGGGCTCCGGGGAGGTGAACGGGCAGGGCGCTGTCCCGGCGGCGGTGAACGGGCAGGCCGGTGCTCCCGAGACCGAGGACGGCCCCGTCCCCGTGATCTCGCCCCTGGTCCGCCGGCTGGCCCGGCAGAACGGCCTCGACCTGCGGGAGCTGACCGGGTCCGGCCCCGACGGGCTGATCCTGCGGGCGGATGTCGAATACGCCCTGCGAGCCGCTGCCCGATCGGGTGCGGCGGAGCCTCAGACCCCCGTGCCGCAGCCGACGAGCACGGCCCCCGCACCGCAGCCCGCCGCGACAGCGGCCCCCGGCGAGATCCGCACCCCGCTCAAGGGCATCCGGGGCGCCGTCGCCGACAAGCTGGCGCGCAGCCGCCGCGAGATCCCGGACGCGACCTGCTGGGTGGACGCCGACGCCACGGAGCTCATGCGGGCACGCACGGCCATGAACGCGGCCGGCGGCCCGAAGATCTCCCTGCTGGCCCTGCTGGCCCGGATCTGCACGGCGGCCCTCGCCCGCTTCCCCGAGCTCAACTCGACCGTGGACGCGGAGGCCAGGGAGGTCGTCCGGTTCGACCGCGTGCACCTGGGCTTCGCCGCGCAGACCGACCGGGGGCTCGTCGTCCCGGTCGTCCGGGACGCGCACGCGCGCGACGCCGAGTCGCTGACCGCGGAGTTCGCCCGGCTGACGGAGGCGGGCCGGACCGGGACGCTGACGCCCGCGGAGCTCACCGGCGGGACCTTCACGCTGAACAACTACGGAGTCTTCGGCGTCGACGGCTCCACACCGATCATCAACCACCCCGAGGCGGCCATGCTCGGCGTCGGCCGCATCGTCCCCAAGCCGTGGGTGCACGAGGGCGAGCTCGCGGTGCGGCAGGTCGTCCAGCTCTCGCTCACCTTCGACCACCGGGTGTGCGACGGCGGCACGGCGGGCGGCTTCCTGCGCTACGTGGCGGACTGCGTGGAACAACCGGCCGTGCTGCTGCGGACGCTGTGATTCCTGTTCGGCCCGCGAGCCGGTGCCCCTGATCGTGTCCGTTCCCCCGCGTTCCGTGTGATCGCGGGGGCACGCATACTCGGGGTGTGACCGCCTTCGACCTCCCGGGTGAACCCGGCACCGGTTCCGGCCCCGCGCGGCGGCCGGACCCCGCCGCGTACGACGCCGTCGTGCTCGCCGGGGGTGCCGCCCGCCGGCTCGGCGGCGCGGACAAACCCGGTGTGCGCGTGGGCGGCCGGGCCCTGCTCGACCGCGTGCTCGCCGCGTGCGCGGGCGCCCGCGGCACCGTCGTCGTCGCCGCGCCCCGGCCGACGGCACGGCCCGTGACCTGGGCTCACGAGGACCCGCCCGGCGGCGGCCCGCTCGCCGCGCTCGACGCCGGACTGCGGCACACCACGGCGGAGCATGTCGTGGTGCTCTCCGCCGATCTGCCGTTCCTGGAGGAGCGCACGGTCGCCCGGCTGCTGAGCACGCTCCGGACGAGCGCCGCCGACGGGGTGCTGCTGACCGATCCCGAGGGACGTGACCAGCCACTCGTGGCCGCGTACGCCGCACCGCGGCTGCGCGAGGTGCTCGCACTCCTCACCGACCGGCACGAGGGTCTCGCCGGTCTCCCGCTGAGGCGTCTCATCGCCGAGCTGAACCTCACCCGCGTCTCCGACCCCGTCGCGTCCTTCGACTGCGACACCTGGGACGACATCGCCACCGCCAGGGCACGCATCAGGGAGCATGGGCACGTGTTGGATGAATGGATTTCCGCAGTCAAGGACGACCTGGGGATCGACCTCGACGTCGACACCCGCCTTCTGCTCGACCTCGCCCGCGACGCCGCACACGGCGTGGACCGGCCGGCGGCGCCGCTGACGACCTTCCTCGTCGGCTACGCGGCCGCACGGGCGGGCGGCGGCCCCGAGGCGGTCGCCGAGGCCGCCCGCAAAGCCGCGGCTCTCGCCGCCCGCTGGGCGGAGGAAAGCGCCGCGGAGGCCCAGAGCCCCGGCACCCGGTCCCAGCCCGACGCCGCCCCCGACGCGACGCCCGACACCCGCCCGGACGCCGGATGACCCCGCACGGCACACGCGCCGGTGAGGACGCCGAGGACCTCGACGTCGAGGAGGTGCTCGCCCTCGTGAACAACAGCAACGACCTGCCCGGCCCCGCCGAACGGGGTGAGACGGACAGCCGCCGCGCCTCCGGCCGGCCGGACACCTCTCCCCGGCCCGACGCCCGCCACCACGCCACCCCCTGGCCGGAGGCCCGGGCCACCGCCGGACGCGCCGCCCGGAGCACCACCCGGGCCGCCCGCCGCCAGCCGGTCTCCGTGCCTCTCGAAGCCGCCCTCGGCCTCACCCTGGCCACTCCCCTCGACGCCCTCACCGACCTGCCCTCCTTCGACACCTCCGCGATGGACGGCTGGGCGGTCGCCGGGCCCGCCCCCTGGGACGTACGGGACGACGGTGTCCTGGCCGGGCACGCCGCGCAGGAGCCACTGACCGACGGCGAGGCCGTCCGGATCGCCACCGGCGCCCGCATCCCCCCGGACACCACCGCCGTCCTGCGCAGCGAGCACGGGCGCACCGACGACAAGGGCCGCCTCTACGCGACCAGGGACGTCGTCCCCGGCCAGGACATCCGCCCGCGCGGCCAGGAGTGCCGCAGCGGCGACCAGTTGCTCCCCGTCGGCGCCCTGGTGACCCCGGCCGTACTCGGGCTCGCCGCAGCGGCCGGATACGACACCGTCACCGCCGTCCCGCGGCCTCGTGCCGAAGTCCTGGTCCTGGGCGACGAGTTGCTCACCGAGGGACGGCCGCACGACGGTCTGATCCGGGACGCGCTCGGTCCGATGCTGCCGCCCTGGCTGCGGGCGCTCGGCGCCGAGGTCACCGCCGTACGACGCGTCCGCGACGACGCCGACGCCCTGCACCAGGCGATCACCACGTCCGACGCCGATGTCGTCGTCACCACCGGCGGCACCGCCGCGGGCCCGGTCGACCACGTCCACCCCACCCTGCGCCGCATCGGTGCGGAACTGCTCGTGGACGGCGTCAAGGTGCGCCCCGGCCACCCCATGCTGCTGGCCCGCATCACGGAGACCCAGCACCTCGTCGGTCTGCCGGGCAACCCGCTCGCCGCCGTCTCCGGGCTGCTGACGCTCGCCGAGCCGTTGCTGCGGACCCTCGCGGCCCGGCCGGCCCCGGAGCCGTACACGCTGCCGGTCAGGGACGCCGTGCACGGGCACCCGTACGACACCCGGCTCGTCCCCGTCGTCCTGCGAGGCGACCAGGCCGTGCCGCTGCGCTACAACGGACCGGCCATGCTGCGCGGCATCGCGGCGGCCGACGCGCTGGCCGTCGTACCCCCAGGCGGTGCACGTCCGGGACAGGAGGCGGAACTGCTCGACCTGCCCTGGGCGTCCGGAGGAATCGGGGTGTGTTTCACGTGAAACTTCCGGGCCAGGACGCGATCGCCCGCCAGGCGGACGAGCATCTGGTGACCCATCGGGTGAAACTCCCGAGGAAAGTGGTGGAGCATCCGATCCGCCAGGTCACCAAGAGGCTCTCCATCGCACTGGTGGTCCTCGTCGCGACCGCGCTGATCGTCTACCTCGACCGCGACGGCTACAACGACAACGCGGGTGGCGGGCTCACCCTCCTCGACGCGTTCTACTACGCGACCGTCACCCTCTCCACCACCGGCTACGGCGACATCACCCCGGCCAGTGACGCCGCCCGGCTCACCAACATCCTCGTCATCACGCCCCTGCGCGTGCTGTTCCTGATCATCCTGGTCGGCACCACCCTCGAAGCCCTCACCGAACGCACCCGGGAGGAGTGGCGACTGAACCGCTGGAGGTCCACGTTGCGCGATCACACCGTCGTCATCGGCTTTGGCACGAAGGGCAGGTCGGCGATCCGGACCGTCTGTGCGACGGGCCTGAAGAAGGAACAGGTCGTCGTGGTCGACCCCAGCTCCAAGGCGATCGACGCCGCGGCCGCCGAGGGCTACGTGGGCATCATCGGGGACGCGACGCGCAGCGAGGTGCTGAAGCGGGCCGAGGTGCACAAGGCGCGCCAGATCATCATCGCGACGCAGCGCGACGACACGGCGGTCCTGGTGGCGCTGACGGCCCGGCAGCTCAACCGCGGGGCGAACATCGTGGCCGCGGTGCGGGAGGAGGAGAACGCGCCGCTGCTGAAGCAGTCGGGCGCCGACGCGGTCATCACCAGCGCCAGCGCCGCCGGCCGTCTGCTCGGCCTCTCCGTGCTGAGCCCCTCCGCGGGCATGGTGATGGAGGACCTCATCCAGCAGGGCAGCGGGCTCGACATCGTCGAACGGCCGGTGGTCAAGGCCGAGGTGGGCAAGAGCCCGCGGGAGATCACCGACCTGGTGGTGAGCGTCATACGCGGTCACCGGGTGCTCGGCTACGACGATGCGGCCGTCGGGAAGCTGGAGCTGACCGACCGGCTCATCACGATCGTGCGGGCGACGCCCGGCTCCCAGATCGCGCCCGACACCCGGCCGTTGCCGCCGATGCCCCGCAGCTGACCGGCAGGAATCGGCCGGCCGCACGCACTCACCCCGCGCGCGACGGCCGGCCAAGTCCCCGCGACCTACTTCCGGTTGTACAGCCGCATCGTGATCGGCCCGAAGACCAGCACGAACAGCCCGGTCCAGCCCAGCGTCCAGGCGACCTCGGCGGCCGGCCAGTCACCGCCCATCAGGCCGCGCACCGCCGACGCCAGATGCGTGATGGGGCTGTTGTTGACGAAGGCCTGGAGCCAGCCCGGCATCGTCTTCGGGTCGACGAAGACGTTGGACAGGAAGGTGAGCGGGAAGATCACCATCATGCTGACGCCCATCACCGACTTCTCGGTGCGCAGCATCAGCCCGAACATCGTCCAGATCCACGAGAAGGCGAACGAGAAGAGCACCAGCAGGGCGATCCCGGCGAGCACTCCGACGATCCCGCCGTCCGGTCGGTAGCCGAGGATGATGCCGACGGTGAGCATCACGACGGACGCGATCGTGTACCGCAGGGCGTCGCCGAGCAGATAGCCGACCATCGTCGACGGCCGCCAGATCGGCAGGGTGCGGAACCGGTCGAAGACGCCCTTCTCGATGTCGGTGTTGACCGAGACGCCCGTGTACATCGTGATCATCACGACCGACATCACGAGGATGCCCGGCAGCAGGAACTGGATGTACTCCTTCGGCGAGCCGGCCAGCGCCCCTCCGAACAGGTACGTGTACATCAGCACCATCATGATCGGGAACGCCGTGACGTCGAAGAGCTGCTCCGGCACGTGCTTGATCTTGAGGATCGCCCGCCAGCCGAAGGTCATCGAGGCCGACCAGGCGCTGGGCCGGGGCGGACGCTCCTTGGAGATGAGCAGCGCGGCGAGGGATTCGGTGCTGACGGGGGCGAGTTCCTTGCTCTCCGTGGTCGTCGCGGTGCTCATGCCGCCACCTCGTCCTTCGGGTCGTGGGAGTCGTCGGCGTGGTCGGAGTCGTGCGTGTCGTGCCCGGTGAGGGCGAGGAACACCTCGTCCAGGCTGGGCTGGCCCAGCGAGAAGTTGTCGACGGTGATCCCGGCGTGGGACAGCTCGCTCAGCGCGCGGGACGCCTGCTGGGCCGCGCTGTCGTCGCTCGCCGCCGTACCGAGCCGGGCGGTCAGGGCCACCGGGTCGTGTTCCAGCTGCACCTGCGCGTCGAGAACCCGGCGCAGCAGATCCGCCGCCAGGGTCCGCTGGTCCGGATCTCGCAGCCGTAGGTGGACGGACCCGGCGCCGACGGACGACTTCAGCTCGCCCTTGGTGCCCTCGGCGATCACCCGGCCGCGGTCGATGACGGCGATCCGGGACGCCAGCTGGTCGGCCTCGTCCAGGTACTGCGTGGTCAGCAGCACGGTGGTGCCCTGGGCGACGACGGCCCGCACGATGTCCCAGACCTGGTTGCGGCTGCGCGGGTCGAGTCCGGTGGTCGGCTCGTCGAGGAACAGCAGGTCAGGGGTGTTGAGGATGGACGCGGCGATGTCGATGCGGCGCCGCATGCCGCCCGAGTACTGCTTGACCTGCTTCGCGGCCGCTTCCGTGAGCCCGAAGGCCTCCAGGAGCTGGGCGGCACGGTCCCGGGCGGCCTTCTTGTGGTGGCCGAGCAGCCGGCCCAGCAGGACCAGGTTCTCGGTGCCGGTGAGGTCCTCGTCCACCGACGCGTACTGGCCGGTGAGGCTCACCCGGCCGCGTACCTCGTCGGCCTCGCGGACGATGTCGTGGCCGAACACATGGGCCTCGCCGCCGTCCGGCCGGAGCAGGGTGGCGAGCATCTTCACGGTGGTGGTCTTGCCGGCGCCGTTCGGGCCGAGGACGCCGTAGACCGTGCCCGCGGGCACGGACAGGTCCACTCCGTCTACCGCCCGCGTCTCGCCGAAGGTCTTCACCAGGCCCGCGGTCTCGATCGCCAGGCCGGACGTCTGCGTGCTCATGTTCGGGTCCTTCCGAGTACGTGGGCTACGCATGGCAAGACCCTCACCGTCGCCCAAACTCATCGGTCCCGCACATGGAATTCGGCAAGGACCGGACCAACGACGGAGGCGGAGCCGGCCCGGGGGCGGAGCGGAGTCCGTCCGGCGGCCGGGGAGTACCGTCCCCTTCATGCATGCGATCACGATTCCCGAACCTGGTGGGCCCGAGGCGCTGGTCTGGGACGAGGTCCCGGATCCCGTGCCCGGCGAGGGCGAGGTCCTGGTCGAGGTGGCGGCCGGTGCCGTCAACCGGGCCGACATCCTGCAACGGCAGGGCTTCTACGACCCGCCGCCCGGCGCGTCCCCCTACCCCGGCCTGGAGTGCTCCGGCCGGATCGCCGAGATCGGCCCCGGTGTCTCCGGCTGGAACGTCGGCGACGAGGTGTGCGCGCTGCTCTCCGGCGGCGGCTACGCCGAGAAGGTGGTCGTCCCGGCCGGACAGCTGCTGCCCGTGCCCGAGGGCATCGCACTGACGCGGGCCGCGGCGCTGCCCGAGGTGACCTGCACCGTCTGGTCGAACGTCTTCATGATCGCCCACCTGCGCCCGGGCGAGACGCTGCTCGTGCACGGCGGCTCCAGCGGCATCGGCACCATGGCCATCCAGCTCGCCAAGGCCGTCGGCGCGCGGGTGGCCGTCACGGCCGGTACGAAGGAGAAGCTCGACCGGTGCGCCGAACTGGGCGCCGACATCCTGGTCAACTACCGCGAGCAGGACTTCGTCGAGGAGGTCAGGAAGGCCACGGACGGCGCGGGTGCCGACGTCATCCTCGACAACATGGGCGCCAAGTACCTGGAGCGCAACGTCAGGGCCCTCGCCGTCAACGGCCGGCTCGCGATCATCGGTATGCAGGGCGGCGTCAAGGGGGAGCTGAACATCGGCGCCCTGCTCGCCAAGCGCGCCGCCATCAGCGCGACGTCCCTGCGCGCCCGGCCGCTGGAGGAGAAGGCGGCCATCGTCGCGGCCGTGCGCGAACACGTCTGGCCCCTGTTCGCGGGCGGCCACCTGCGCCCGGTCGTCGACCGCGAGCTCCCGATGCCGGACGCGGCCGCCGCGCACCGGGTCGTGGAGGAGAGCGGCCACATCGGCAAGGTGCTGCTGATCACCCCGCAGGGCGCCTGAGGCCCCGGCGGCCAGGCCCCGGTCGGCAGGCCTAGATCCGCCGCAGCCGCAGGGCGAGGAAGGCGAGTCCGAGGCCGAGGCCGATCAGCACCAGGCCGCTGCCCAGCGGCAGGATGCGCAGGACCGGCCCGGCGGGGCGCTCGGCGCGCCCGGCGGCGGCCTCCCGGACGGGCTGCTCCGTCTGCGCAGGGGTCTCGGGGACGGCTTCCCGGGGCTCCTCGGGGGCGGCGGTGGCCTCACCGGCCTCCCGCTCCCGCTCGGGGTCCTCGGGCCGTCCCGGCCGCTGCCGCCCCTCACCGGCCCGGGTCCCGGCCCGCGAGGGCTCACCCGGGTCGGAGGGGGCGGCGAGGGCACCGCCCCCGGGGGCGCCGTCGTACGCGGGGACAGAGCCGTGCGACCGGACGGACTGGACAGCTCCGTACGAGGCGCCGGCCCCGTACGGTGAGACGACCGCACCCGCCCCCAGGGCGGCCACCAGTCCCGTCGCCCGCAGTGCGCGTTGCCATGGAGTCACGTTGGTGACCCCCTCCCGCCGTGCCCGGTAGGGCGAATGCGGCAAGTTCGGTCAGATGGAGGCAATCAGCCTCACACCGTCCCACTCCTCCGGCACTCCGGGTTCGGCCGACAGGCGGAATCGCCGCACGAGCCGGATTCACCCTTTGGTGAGCAACCCGGGGCCTGACCCGCACGTCTCCTCCCACACGGTGGATCAGCCTCCCGAGGGGGCACCACAGAGGGGAGGTGCAGGCGTGCGAGAGAATGGCGGCATGGAGATGCCGAGGAACGAAAGGTCGCCGGAGAACCCGCAGATCCTGGTCGTGGGCCAGGACGGCATGGCGCTCAGCGGCGGCGGTGACGAGGACTCCCGCGAGACCCCGGTCACGGAACAGGTGGAGCAGCCCGCGAAGGTCATGCGGATCGGCAGCATGATCAAGCAGCTTCTGGAGGAAGTGCGCGCGGCTCCCCTGGACGAGGCCAGCCGGGTCCGGCTCAAGGAGATCCACGCCAGCTCGGTGAAGGAGCTGGAGGACGGTCTGGCGCCCGAGCTGGTCGAGGAGCTGGAGCGGCTCTCTCTGCCCTTCACGGACGAGACGACCCCGAGCGACGCGGAGCTGCGCATCGCGCAGGCCCAGCTGGTCGGCTGGCTGGAGGGGCTCTTCCACGGGATCCAGACCACGCTGTTCGCCCAGCAGATGGCGGCCCGCGCCCAGCTGGAGCAGATGCGCCGCGCCCTCCCGCCGGGTGTCGGCCAGGACGGCCTCGACGAGCAGCACCCGGGCGGGCGTGCCGCCGGCCGTTCGGGCGGGCCGTACCTGTAACGAGCCCGCGTACCGGCCACGCGAAGGGCCCGGCAGCCTCGGCTGCCGGGCCCTTCGCACGGGCGGATCAGGCCGGCGGGTTGCCCGTGGAGACGCCGAGCTCGATCTCGGGCATGTCCTCCGGGTCCACGTCGGTGCCGGCGGACGGGAACTGGTTCATGACCGTGCCGTCGCCGTACGTGTTCTCGTCCATGTTGTTGATCTTCTTTTCCCAGCCGGCCGCCTGGAGGCAGGCCTTGACCGACGTGATGTCCTTGAACTTGAAGCTCGGCATCCGGATCTTCTCGGGGTCGTTGTACGACTCCTGAGGCTCCGTGCACTCCTCGGTCTCGATCGTCCTCGACGTGTCCGGCCCGCGGTAGCCCGGCTTCTTGGCCGCCGCGGTCGAGGCACTCGCGCTGCTGCCCCCGCCGCCCTGCTCGTCCTTGCTGCCGCCGTTCATCAGCAGGGCCGCGACCAGGCCGCCGACCGCGACGACGGACACGAGGACCGAGCCGATGATCACCGGCTTGTTGCTCTTGCCGCCGCCGGAGGAGCCCGGCGCGGTCTGCGGCGCGAGGTTGTACGGGGGCGGGGTCGACGGACCCGGCTGCGGGGAGTACGCGGCGGGGGACGGCGTCTGGTAGCCGCCCTGCTGCGGGTAGCCGTAGCCCGGGGACGGCGTCGCCGGGGCGGGCGTGCCGTACGGGTTCGGGGGCGGAGTCGGCTGGTACGGCGTCTGCACCTGGCCCGAGGGCGCCGGGGCCGCCTGGTCGACCGGCGGGAACACGGCCGAGCCGACACCCGCGCCGCTCGGGGTCTGCGTGCCCGGGACGATGCTCGGCGGGGCGGCCTGGACGGACGCCGCCACGCGCAGGCACTCGTCCCGCATCGCCTCGGCGCTCGGGAAGCGCTCGTTCGGGTTCTTCTTCAGCGCGCGGGCGATCAGCGCGTCCACGGCCGGGGGCAGCGAGCGGTTGACCGAGGACGGAACCGGCGGCTCCTCCTGAACGTGCGCATACGCTATGGCCAGCGGCGAGTCCGCGTCGAACGGCAGCCGCCCGGTGACCAGTTGGAACAGCATGATGCCGACCGAGTACAGGTCGGAGCGGGCGTCCACACCGCGGCCGAGGGCCTGTTCCGGCGAGAGGTACTGCGGGGTCCCCACGACCATGCCGGTCTGCGTCATCGAGGTCACACCGGACTGCATGGCGCGGGCGATGCCGAAGTCCATGACCTTGACCACGCCACGCTTGGTCATCATCACGTTGCCCGGCTTGATGTCGCGGTGGACCAGGCCCATCTCGTGGCTGATCTCCAGCGCCGCGAGCACGTCCCCGGTGATCTTCAGGGCCTTGTCGGCGGGCATCGCGCCCTGCTGCCGCACGTCCTCGTCGAGCACCGAGCCGAGCGGGCGGCCCTCGACGTACTCCATGACGATGTACGGCGTCGTCATGGAGTCGAGGGTGTCCTCGCCGGTGTCGAAGACCGAGACGATGTTGGTGTGCGTGAGCTTGGCCACGGACTGGGCCTCGCGGCGGAACCGCTCGCGGAAGGCCTGTTCCCGACCGAGATCGGTGTGAAGTGTCTTGATCGCGACCTGTCGGTCGAGCACGCTGTCGTACGCGAGGTGCACCGAGGCCATACCGCCCTGGCCGAGCAGATCACGCAGTTGATAGCGGCCGTTGGCGAGCGCCCGCCCCGTGTACTGGCCCTGTGCGCCGTCCTGGCTCATGTTCCGTTTCCCCCGTAGCCCTTGAGGCGCCGCCGACTGCCGCTGATCCGTCGCTGACCGCGGTGATCCAAACCGCCATTCCCGGCCAAGTCTGCCCCAGGGCACCGACACGTCAAGCTCGGTGCCCGATCCGTGACCGTACGCGAAGGAAGCGTCGCGGAAGCGTTACAGGGGATGTCCGGCCGGTACACAGAATTTGCACGACAGTACGGAGTAAAGGTTTCATGACGCGTCCGTACCGTGCCCGCCCTGGTACCCGTCTCGGACCGGCGGCTTGCGCCGAGGCTGTAGCGTGGCCGACGGAGACCGTAACAACACCGCGCGCACCGCGGGCAGAAACGACGGCGAGGACTGATGGCACAGCAGCAGCGCGCTCAGGGCCCGTCCGAACCCGAGGCGACTGGCGGCGGCATGTCGGACGCGCCGGAGTCCTGGGGTAACGGCGGGCTCGTCGGGGACGGCCGGTACCGGCTGACCGGCAGACTCGGCCGGGGCGGCATGGCCGAGGTGTTCGCAGCCGAGGACGTCCGCCTCGGGCGCACCGTGGCCGTCAAGCTGCTCCGTTCCGACCTCGCCGAGGACCCGGTGTCCAAGGCGCGCTTCACACGCGAGGCCCAGTCGGTCGCCGGCCTCAACCACCACGCGATCGTCGCCGTGTACGACTCCGGCGAGGACGTCGTGGGCGGCCAGTCCGTGCCCTACATCGTCATGGAGCTGGTCGAGGGCCGCACGATCCGCGACCTGCTGCTCAACGCCGAGGCGCCGGGCCCCGAGCAGGCCCTGATCATCGTCTCGGGCGTCCTGGAGGCGCTCGCCTATTCGCACCAGCACGGCATCGTGCACCGCGACATCAAGCCGGCGAACGTCATCATCACGCACAGCGGCGCCGTGAAGGTGATGGACTTCGGCATCGCGCGCGCCCTGCACGGCGCGCAGTCCACGATGACGCAGACCGGCATGGTCATGGGCACCCCCCAGTACCTCTCCCCCGAACAGGCCCTCGGCAAGGCCGTCGACCACCGCTCCGACCTGTACGCCACGGGCTGCCTGCTCTACGAACTCCTCTCACTGCGCCCGCCGTTCACCGGCGAGACCCCGCTGTCGGTGGTCTACCAGCACGTCCAGGACATCCCGACGCCTCCCTCCGAGGCCTCCGACGCCTGCCCGCCCGAGCTGGACGGCCTGGTCATGCGCTCCCTCGCCAAGGAGCCGGACGACCGTTTCCAGACGGCCGAGGAGATGCGCGGGCTGGTCCAGTACGCGCTCCAGATGCTCTACGACCAGGGCGGCCACACCGGCACCTGGAACACCGGCCCGGTCGACATGCACGAGGGCCGGCACACCCCGTCGGGCGGCTTCGCCGGTACGGCCGTGATGGGCCACCCCGGGGACCCCTCCGGCACCGCGCAGATCCCGTCGCCGATCCTGCCCGCCGGCTACGGCGGCGGGGACGACGGCGGCTTCGAGGGCCACGGAAACAAGGGCGGCGGCCGCGGCAAGCTGTGGATCCTCGCCGTGCTCGCGGTGATCGCCGTCGCGGCGGGTGTCGCCCTGGCGCTGCAGAACACCGGCGGCGATACGAAGGGGCCCGGCACCAAGCAGTCGCCGACCACCTCGCCGACGGCCGAGAAGAAGACGCCCAGCGAGACGCCGAGCGACGAGCCGACCGACGAGCCGACCGACACGTCCACGGACGACGGCAGCGGTACGAGCTCCGGCGGCGGCGAGTGGACACCGTCGTACACGCCGTCCTACACGCCGTCGCAGAGCGCTCCCCAGTCGCCCACCGGCCAGCCGTCGGACCAGCCGACCTCGCAGGAGCCGACCGACGAGCCCACGGACCCGGAGCCCTCGGACCCGGCGACGCCGCCGGACGACACGGGCGGCACCGACGCGGGCGGCGCGACCGGTGTCGTCGGAGGCACGGGTGGCGAGGGCGGCTGACCCGAGGTCGGCTCCCTGACCGGAAAGCCGGAACAAAACGGATGATCCACGCGCGCGTGGGACCCGGAAACGGGCCCCACGCGCGCGTGCCGTTTCGCCGCGCCGGAAAGTGGACTCTTCCCGTGACCTGGGTCACCGGGTTAACGTGCGGTTGCTCCGGCCTCCTGCAAGGCTGTGACCAGGGCCCCTTCCACGCCTTCCCGATTTACTTGGATATCCAAGCAAAATCCCAGGTCAGAGGGGGTTTCACAGAAATGTGATGCACTGGGTAACGTGCCTTCTGCAGGGCGCTCGCCGGGGCACCTGTCCCGCCTGTTCCCGGTCGAGTGGCACCCACCCCGTGCCCGGTGGTCGGAACAGGTGAGCCGCACTGGCCTACCGGCAACCCCGGGGGCCGGACCGACGGAGGAGCACACGTGACCGTGGAGAGCACTGCCGCGCGCACACCGCGACGCAGCGCCGGAAGCAAGGCCGGCGCCACCGGCACCAAGCGCACCACCCGCACGACCGCCAAGAAGGACGCCGGCACCGAGCCCCAGCTCGTGCAGCTGCTGACGCCCGAAGGCAAGCGCGTCAAGAACGCCGAGTACGACAAGTACGTCGCCGGTGTCACCCCGGAAGAGCTCCGCGGCCTGTACCGCGACATGGTGCTCACCCGCCGCTTCGACGCCGAGGCGACCTCCCTCCAGCGCCAGGGAGAGCTGGGCCTGTGGGCCTCGCTGCTCGGCCAGGAGGCCGCCCAGATCGGCTCCGGCCGGGCCCTGCGCGACGACGACTACGTCTTCCCCACCTACCGGGAGCACGGCGTCGCCTGGTGCCGCGGCGTGGACCCGACCAACCTGCTCGGGATGTTCCGCGGCGTGAACAACGGCGGCTGGGACCCCAACGGCAACAACTTCCAGCTCTACACGATCGTCATCGGCTCCCAGACGCTGCACGCCACCGGCTACGCCATGGGCATCGCCAAGGACGGCGCGGACAGCGCGGTGATCGCCTACTTCGGCGACGGCGCCTCCAGCCAGGGCGACGTGGCCGAATCGTTCACCTTCTCCGCGGTCTACAACGCCCCCGTCGTGTTCTTCTGCCAGAACAACCAGTGGGCCATCTCCGAGCCGACCGAGAAGCAGTCCCGCGTCCCGATCTACCAGCGGGCGCAGGGCTTCGGCTTCCCGGGCGTCCGTGTCGACGGCAACGACGTGCTCGGCTGCCTCGCGGTCACCCGGTGGGCCCTGGAGCGCGCCCGCGCCGGCGAGGGCCCGACCCTCGTCGAGGCGTTCACCTACCGCATGGGCGCCCACACCACCTCCGACGACCCGACCCGCTACCGGGGCGACGAGGAGCGCCAGGCCTGGGAGGCCAAGGACCCGATCCTGCGCCTGCGCCGCTACCTGGAGGCCTCGAACCACGCGGACGAGGGATTCTTCGCGGAACTGGAGGCCGAGTCCGAGGCGTTGGGCAAACGAGTGCGCGAGGCGGTCCGTGCCATGCCGGACCCGGACCACTTCGCGATCTTCGAGAACGTCTACGCGGACGGACACGCCCTCGTCGACGAGGAGCGCGCCCAGTTCGCCGCGTACCAGGCGTCGTTCGCCGACGAGGGGGGTAACTGAGATGGCCGAGAAGATGGCACTGGCCAAGGCGATCAACGAGTCGCTGCGCCGCGCCCTGGACTCCGACCCCAAGGTCCTGATCATGGGTGAGGACGTCGGCAAGCTCGGCGGCGTGTTCCGGGTGACGGACGGCCTCCAGAAGGACTTCGGCGAGAGCCGCGTCATCGACACCCCGCTCGCCGAGTCGGGCATCGTCGGCACCGCGATCGGTCTGGCCCTGCGCGGCTACCGCCCGGTCGTGGAGATCCAGTTCGACGGCTTCGTCTTCCCGGCCTACGACCAGATCGTCACGCAGCTCGCCAAGATGCACGCCCGCTCGCTGGGCAAGGTCAAGCTCCCGGTCGTCGTGCGCATCCCCTACGGCGGCGGCATCGGCGCCGTGGAGCACCACTCGGAGTCCCCCGAGTCGCTGTTCGCGCACGTGGCGGGCCTGAAGATCGTCAGCCCGTCGAACGCGTCGGACGCCTACTGGATGATGCAGCAGGCCATCCAGAGCGACGACCCGGTGATCTTCTTCGAGCCCAAGCGCCGCTACTGGGACAAGGGCGAGGTCAACACGGAGGCGATCCCGGGCCCGCTGCACAAGGCCCAGGTGGTCCGCGAGGGCACCGACCTCACCCTCGCCGCCTACGGCCCGATGGTGAAGCTCTGCCAGGAGGTCGCCGACGCGGCCGCCGAGGAGGGCAGGAACCTGGAGGTCCTCGACCTGCGCTCGGTCTCCCCGATCGACTTCGACTCGATCCAGGCGTCGGTGGAGAAGACGCGCCGCCTGGTCGTCGTCCACGAGGCACCGGTGTTCTTCGGATCGGGCGCGGAGATCGCCGCGCGGATCACGGAGCGCTGCTTCTACCACCTGGAGGCCCCGGTGCTCCGGGTCGGCGGCTACCACGCGCCGTACCCGCCGGCCCGCCTGGAGGAGGAGTACCTGCCGAACCTGGACCGGGTGCTGGATGCCGTCGACCGCTCGCTGGCGTACTGAGGAGAGGGTCGTGACGACGATGACGGAAGCGTCCGTACGCGAGTTCAAGATGCCCGACGTGGGCGAGGGACTCACCGAGGCGGAGATCCTCAAGTGGTTCGTCCAGCCCGGCGACACGGTCACGGACGGCCAGGTGGTGTGCGAGGTCGAGACGGCGAAGGCGGCCGTCGAGCTGCCCATCCCGTACGACGGCGTGGTCCGGGCGCTGCACTTCCCCGAGGGCACCACGGTCGACGTGGGCACGGCGATCATCGCGGTGGACGTGAGCGGAGGTGCCGCCCCCGCCGCCGAGCAGCCCGCTCCCGCCGCCGAGCAGCCCGCCCCCGCCGCCGAGCAGCCGGCGCCCCGGCCGGAGGACGAGCCGAAGGCGGAGGGCTCCGGCCGGCAGCCGGTCCTCGTCGGCTACGGGGTGGCGACGTCCTCCACCCGCCGCCGCCCCCGCAAGGGTCCCGAGGTCCCGGTGCAGCAGGCCTCGACGGCGATCCAGACGGAGCTGAACGGCCACGGGGCGGTGCCCCCGGCCGCCTCCGCCGTCAAGGAGCGCCCCCTCGCCAAGCCCCCGGTCCGCAAGCTGGCCAAGGACCTGGGCGTCGACCTGACGACGGTCGTCCCGACCGGCCCGGACGGCGTCATCACCCGCGAGGACGTGCACGCGGCGGTGGCCCGCACCCAGGCGCCGCAGCAGGAGGCCCCCGTGGCCGCCGCCCCGGCACCCGCGCAGACGGCGGTGTCGTACGACACCACCCGCGAGACCCGGATCCCGGTCAAGGGTGTCCGCAAGGCGACGGCGGCGGCGATGGTCGGCTCGGCGTTCACCGCGCCGCATGTCACCGAGTTCGTCACGGTCGACGTGACGCGCACGATGAAGCTGGTCGAGGAGCTGAAGCAGGACAAGGAGTTCGCGGGCCTGCGCGTGAACCCCCTCCTGCTGATCGCCAAGGCGCTGCTCGTCGCGATCAGGCGGAACCCGGACGTCAACGCGTCCTGGGACGAGGCCGCCCAGGAGATCGTGGTCAAGCACTACGTGAACCTGGGCATCGCGGCCGCTACCCCGCGTGGCCTGATCGTGCCGAACATCAAGGACGCCCACGCCAAGACGCTGCCGCAGCTGGCCGAGTCGCTGGGCGAGCTGGTGTCGACCGCCAGGGAGGGCAAGACGTCCCCGGCGGCGATGCAGGGCGGCACGGTGACGATCACCAACGTCGGCGTCTTCGGCGTCGACACGGGCACGCCGATCCTCAACCCCGGCGAGTCCGCGATCCTCGCGGTCGGTGCGATCAAGCTCCAGCCGTGGGTCCACAAGGGCAAGGTGAAGCCCCGCCAGGTCACCACGCTGGCCCTGTCGTTCGACCACCGCCTGGTCGACGGCGAGCTGGGCTCGAAGGTCCTGGCGGACGTGGCCGCGATCCTGGAGCAGCCGAAGCGCCTGATCAGCTGGGCCTGAAGCGACGGCGGCGGCCCCCTGCCCTCGGGCGGGGGGCCGCCGCCGTCTGCCCTTCGGGTGAACCAGGGGTACGCCGAAGAGCACAAGAAGCTCCTCGTACCTGCCCAAGTACCCCACAGTAAGCGGTTTAGCCGGACATACGATCACTCTTCATGCGCGACCCCATGGTGCTCAGGGCCCAGAGATTCGTGAACTCCGTCTACGCCAGCCGCACCGGTACGACCGTGGAGGAAACCGGCGAGACCGACTGGGCGACCCTGTACGCCCTGACCCGTGCCCTCCAGTACGAGCTGGGCATCACGGCACTGTCCGACAACTTCGGCCCCACCACGCTCTCGACGCTGACCGCCAAGTACCCGAAGCTCAACGCGGACACCGTCCCCTCCCCCGACTTCTGCCGCATCATCCAGTCCGGCCTGTACTGCAAGGGCTACGACGGCGGCGACCTGGACGGCACGTACGGCGAGCGGGTCGAGGCCGCCGTCACGAAGCTCAAGACCGACATGGGCCTCGAACAGGCCTTCCCCGGCGCCGATCTGACGCCCAAGGTGTTCAAGGCGCTGCTGACGATGGACTCGTACGTCCTCGGCCCCTCCGGCACCCCGCAGGTCCGCGCGGTGCAGCAGTGGCTCAACGGGCGTTACCTGAACCGGCAGGACTTCTTCGTCGTCGCCTGTGACGGGCGCGTGTCCCGGGACCTGGCCCGGGCACTGGTCCTCGGCACGCAGTACGAGCTGGGCATGGCCGACGGCACCGCCAACGGCAACTTCGGGCCCGGCACCCAGTCGGCCCTGAAGGCCCACCCCGTGCGGCAGGGCGACAAGGGCGTCTACGTCCAGCTCTTCTCCGCCGGGATGGTCGTGAACCGGCGGCCCGTCGCCCTCACCGACACCTTCGACTCCTACCTCGCCGCGGCCGTACGGTCCTTCCAGACCTTCGTCGCCCTCCCGCCCACGGGCGAGGGCGATTTCCCCACCTTCGCCTCGCTCCTGGCGTCCTACGGCGACCAGTCGCGCCAGGGCAAGGCCTGCGACACCGTCTCCGAGATCACCCCGGCGCGCGCGGCGGTCCTCAAGGCCGCCGGGATCACGTACGTCGGCCGCTACCTCACCAACCCGAGCGCCACGTCCCTGCCGGAGAAGGCCATCCAGCCGGGCGAGTTGCAGGTCCTCGCCCAGCACGGCCTGCGCTGCTTCCCGATCTACCAGACCGTCAACAACGACGCCTCGGACTTCGACTACGTCGCCGGGCGCACGGCCGGGTACGCGGCGGTCAACGCCGCCCTCGACCAGGGCTTCAAGAGGGGGACCCGGATCTTCTTCGCCGTCGACTTCGACGCGATCGACGCCGAGATCACCGCGAACGTCCTGCCCCACTTCAAGGGCATCAAGGAGGCGATGGCGGACTCCGGCCACCCGTACGAGATCGGGGTCTACGGCTCCCGCAACGTCTGCGCGCAGGTCGGTGCGGCCGGCTGGTCGACGGCGAGCTTCGTGGCCGACATGTCCCCGGGCTTCGACGGCAACGCCGGGCGCCCGCTGCCGAAGGACTGGGCCTACGACCAGTTCGTCATCCGCACGCTCGGCTCGGGCGACGGGCAGCTCGAGGTGGACGCTGACATCGCCTCGGGCCGTGACACCGGGCAGGGCTCGTTCGACCGGCCGCGGCCCGCCGTCCCGGACGTCGCCCTCGACGAACGCCGGGTGCCGGCGCTGCGGGCCGACCTCGCGCGCTACATGCGGTCGATCGGACGCCCGGACCTGGGCGGCGTCGGCGGTGACGCAGGGCTCTACACCAACGCCCAGGCGGTGGAGGCGGTCCAGGACCAGGACGGGCTGGTCACCGAGCTGTCGAACACCTACAAGATGCGCAAGGCGCTGGTCCAGACGGCCGTGTACTGGGCCATGCGCGACTACGGCCTCGCCGACCAGGCCACCGACCAGCAGGTCGCCGACCACCACCTCACGGGCTCCGGCTCAGTGAAGGACTCGCACACGGGTATCGGGCAGATCAGCGCCTCCGACGCCATCCAGGCCTGGAACCACTGCATCGGCTGGGGCTTCACCACCGGCGACCGCCGCGACCCGGCCAAGGACGCCGATCTCTGGTCGGTGTGGCAGCGGCTGAGCAAGGACAACGCGTTCAGCGTGCGCACCGCGGCCCTGGTCCACCTGTGGGGCACACGGGGCAGGCCCGGCGGCCAACTGCCCCCCGGCGACCGCGTCACCACTCCGCGGTCCATGCGCCTGGACCTCGCCGAGTTCGAGATCACCGAGCTGCTGCGCCGCTACCGGGCCTGGGACCCCGAGGTGGAGGCGCAGACGCACCAGAGCCTGGCCGTCTACCAGATCTTCGAGAAGTACAACAGCATCGCCCGCAACGCGTGAAGCATCGCCGCACCGCGTGAATCGCCGGAATGAGAGCCCGTTGAACCTCAACCTCCCCCACATACCCCGTCTCACCCGCAGACGGTCCGGACCGGGCGCCACGCACCGCCGGGGCCTGTCCCGCCGCGCCCTGCTCGGCCGTGTCGCCGCCGTCGGCGGTGCCGTGGGCGTCGCCGCCCTGCCCGTCTCGCACTTCCTGTCCCAGGCGTACGCCGACGCGCACAACCCCATCCCGGGCCGCGTACGGGACGCCCTGCGCAGCGCGCAGGACCGGACCCGGCGCGTGCTGGCCGGTTCGCGCTCCCACAACGGCTGGGAGATGGAGAACGTCGCGGACGACGGCGGCACCGTCTACACCCGTCCCGTGCCCGGCACCCCGCTCACGGGCATCGCGGTCCGCATGGGCGACGTGGAGACCGTCCTCGTCCACCTGGTGCGCCGGTTCCACTACGAGGTCGACCGGCTGCGCCGGGGCGACGTCGTCGGCTGGCACGACCCGTCCGGCGTCGGCAAGGGCCGCCCGGAGTCCAACCTGGCGTCCGGCACGGCGGTGCGGATCCGGCCGGGCTTCTACCCGCGCGGCGCCCGGGGCGGCTTCTTCCCGCAGCAGGAGGTCGTGGTCCGCGACATCCTCGCCGAGCTCGACGGCGTCGTCCGCTGGGGCGGCGACGACCCCACGCCCGACGAGTCGCTGTTCTCCGTCGACGTACGGCCCGGCGACAAGCGGCTGGCCCAGGTCGCGGCGCGGATCCGCGGCTGGCAGCTGGAGCCCGGAGCCGGTGCGGGCGCTCCCGTGAACGTACTGGCGGGCAGCCGGCGCAAGGCGGCCCGGGCGCTGGAGCGCCGGCAACGCACCGCGGCGTGACCAACGGAAGGGGGCTCACCGCCATCGGCGGTGAGCCCCCTTCGTGGTGCCCGTCCTGCTTCCGCTACTTCGCGAAGCCGTAGTTCATCAGCTTCGTGGCGTCCGTCTTCCGCGTGGTCTTGTCGGTCGACGCGAGGACCGTGCCGATGACCGTCTTGCCGTTGCGGGTGGCGGCGAAGACCAGGCAGAACCCGGACTGCGGGCCGGAGCCGGTCTTCACACCGATCGCGCCGGTGTAGCTGCTCAGCAGCGGGTTGGTGTTCTCCCACGGGGCCATCGTCCGCGTGCCGCCGGACTTCGTGGTCGTCTTCGCCGTGTACTTCTTCGTCTTGACGACCGTGCGGAACGTGGAGTTCTTCATCGCGCTGCTGGCGAGCTTCGTCAGGTCGCGCGGTGTCGAGTAGTTGGCGCCCTTGCCGATGCCGTCGAACGAGTCGAAGTGGGTGTTCTTCAGACCCAGGTCCTTGGCGGTGGTGTTCATCTTGCCGATGAACGACTTCACGCGCGCCGCCCGCGTCGAGCCCGAGCCGAACTTGTCGGCGAGCGCGTACGCCGCGTCGCAGCCGGACGGCAGCATCAGCCCGTACAGGAGCTGGCGGACGGTGACCTTGTCGCCGACGATCAGCTTGGCGTTCGACGCCCAGTTGTTGTCGACGATGTAGTCGCTGTACGCCTTCTGGATCGTGACCTTGCTGTCCAGGTTGAGCTTCGGCTGCTTCAGCACCACCAGGGCGGTCATGATCTTGGTGGTCGAGCCGGTGGAGCGGCGCGTGTCGGCCGCCTTGGTGTAGAGCGACTTGCCGGTCGCGTTGTTCATCACGTAGCCGCCCTTGGCGGCGATCGTGGGCGCCGTGGCGGCCTGCGCCGGCGCGACGGTGAGGGCTCCGGTCGCGAGCATGGCGCCGGTGGTCACGGCGACGGCCGCGGCTCTGCGGAGACGGGTGCCCTGAATGGCGGTTATCAAGTGAAATACCCCGATTGCGTCGAATGCCCCAACCGTGCGGCCGAGTTGAGGACGAGGGGAAAGGGGGCCGCACGTGTCTGACTCGTAACTAGCACACGTGGTTGTGTCATTGCCGATGAGGACCCCCTCTTTGCCACAGACGTGTGACATTCGAGTCCGCATACTGGACGAATGCATTCATGCGTACCTGTTGTATCTATGCTGTCGGCATGACCCTGGCCGTGAAGCAACCTCCCGCCGCCGACCGCGTCTACACCCACGTCAAGCAGGGCGTCCTGGAGCGCCGTTACGAGGGCGGGACCCTCCTCACCGAGGGCGAGCTCGCGGAGGCCGTAGGGGTTTCGCGCACGCCGGTGCGCGAGGCGCTGCTCCGGCTGGAGGCCGAGGGGCTGATCCGGCTCTACCCGAAGAAGGGCGCCCTCGTCCTGCCGGTCTCCGCGCAGGAGATCGCCGACGTCGTCGAGACACGGCTGCTCGTCGAGGAGCACGCGGCGCGCAAGGCCGTGCCCGCGCCCGCCGGGCTCATCGAGCGCCTGGAGGAATTGCTGGCCCGGCAGAAGAAGCAGGCCGCCGCCGGAGACCTCGCCGGGGCCGCCGTCACCGACCGCTGCTTCCACGCCGAGATCGTCCGCAGCGGCGGCAACGAGATCCTCTCCCGGCTCTACGACCAGCTGCGCGACCGCCAGCTCCGGATGGGCGTCGCCGTCATGCACTCCCACCCCGACCGGATCGCCAAGACCCTCGCCGAGCACGAGGAGATCCTCCAAGCGCTGCGCGCCGGGGACGCCGAGGCGGCCGTCGCGCTGGTCCACCGGCACGTCGGCTGGTTCTCGCACCTGGCCCGGGGGGAGGTCCGATGAGCTCCACCACGCTGCCGGACGATCCGCCGGGCGGCCGCCGCGCGCTGGCCGTCTGGGGCATCGGCGTCTCGGTCTACTTCGTCGCGGTCATCTTCCGCACGTCCCTGGGCGTCGCCGGCCTCGACGCGGCGGACCGCTTCCACGTCAACGCCTCCGCGCTCTCCACCTTCTCCATCCTCCAGCTCCTCGTCTACGCGGGCATGCAGATACCCGTCGGCCTGCTCGTCGACCGGCTCGGCACCAAGAAGGTGCTGGCCCTCGGCGCGGTGCTGTTCACGGCCGGGCAGCTGGGCTTCGCGTTCTCCCCGTCGTACGGCACGGCGCTCGCCTCCCGGGCGCTGCTCGGCTGCGGTGACGCGCTGACGTTCATCAGCGTGCTGCGCCTGGGCAGCCGGTGGTTCCCGGCCCGGCGCGGGCCGCTCGTCGCCCAGTTCGCGGGGCTGGTGGGCATGGCGGGCAACCTCGTCTCCACGCTCGTCCTGGCCCGGCTGCTGCACGGCATCGGCTGGACGGCGGCCTTCGCGGGCAGCGCGGCCGCCGGGGCCGTGGTGTTCGTGCTGGTGCTGCTGTTCCTGAAGGACCACCCGGAGGGCCACGAGCCCGAGCCGGTCCCGCACCAGGGCGCGGCCTACGTACGGCGGCAGATCGCCGCCGCCTGGCGGGAGCCGGGGACGCGGCTCGGCCTGTGGGTGCACTTCACGACCCAGTTCCCGGCGATGGTGTTCCTGCTGCTGTGGGGCCTGCCCTTCCTGGTAGAGGCCCAGGGACTGTCCCGGGCCACGGCCGGCGAACTCCTCACGCTCGTCGTGCTCTCGAACATGGTCGTCGGCCTGGTCTACGGGCAGATCGTCGCCCGGCACCACGGGGCCCGGCTGCCGCTCGCGCTCGGCACGGTCGGGACGACGGCGGCCCTGTGGGCCGCGACCCTCGCCCACCCCGGTCCGCACGCCCCGATGTGGCTGCTGATCGTGCTGTGCACGGTCCTCGGGGCATGCGGGCCCGCGTCGATGCTCGGCTTCGACTTCGCCCGCCCGGCGAACCCGCCCGAGCGGCAGGGCACGGCCTCCGGCATCACCAACATGGGCGGCTTCGTGGCCTCCATGACCACGCTGTTCGCGGTCGGCGTGCTGCTCGACGCCACCGGCGACGACTACACCCTGGCCTTCTCTTTCGTGTTCGTGCTCCAGGCGCTCGGGGTCACGCAGATCCTGCGGCTGCGCAAGCAGGCGGCCCGGCGTGAGCGGGAGCGGCTGGTGGCGAGCCGGGTGGAGACGGTGCACGTGCCGGCGTAGGTCAACGGGCCGCTACCGGTACGAGGGTGAGGTACGCCAGGCCGAGGACGCCGCGGTAGGTGAGCCAGGCGGCTCGGTGCCGGTCGGCGCGCTCCCGGGTCTCGTCGGCCAGGGGGTGGCCGGGGTGCTCGGCGAGCCACACCTCGGTGTCCGCGAGGTACGCCGACTCGAACGCCTCCCATTCGTCGAGGCTCGCGGTCTCCGTCCACTCCGGCCGGAACCCCGCGTCGACGGCCAGGCCGACGAGGGTCGCGAGGTCGGGGTGGTCGGTGGCTTTCGCGTCCGGCCACATCCGGGACAGCTCCGCCTCGGTCGGGGTGCGGTGCCAGAAGCCTTCGCCGAGGAGGACGCGGCCGCCGTCGGAGACGAGCCCGCGGAGCTCGCCGAGGGCTTGGGGGAGTCGGCTGCCGAGGGCCTGGCTCGCACCTACGCACAGGACGAGGTCGGCGGGGCCGTGGGGGGTTCCGGTGGCGGACTCTTCGAGGAAACGGACTCGGTCCGTGAGACCTCGCGCCTCGGCGGCTTGTCGGCCGCGGGCCAGATCCTCGGCGTTGATGTCGATGCCGGTGCCGGTTGCCTTCGGGGTGGCGGTGAGGACGCGGAGCATCAGCTCGCCCCAGCCGCAGCCGATGTCGAGGATGGTCGCGGGGGCGTTGCCGGCCAGGCGCGTCACGAGTTGGTCGGCCCGTGCATCGGACAGGGGGCCGTGGAAGGTGAGGCGGCTGCGGCGGGGCGGGGTTGTCATGTCCAGGGACGGTACGTGGGGTGGGGCTTTGACGGCATGGGGTTTTGCGGCCCTGTCCGTTGTTGCTGAGGCCGGGTGGGTGCGCAGCTCGGCGCGGCGAGGTGCCGCTGCGCCCACCCGGGCCGCCCTGGGGGCACCTCCCAGGCCCTTGAGGAAATGGGGGAGGCACGACTGCCCGCAGCGGGATGCGCTACTTCGTCACCGTGAAGTTGCGCAGGATCGCCGCCGTCAGTTCCGGGTCGCCCTCCGTCTTCAACCTGTCCGTCACCGACTCCGGCGTCACACGGCCGCAGGCCAGGCGTACGTACGTCTCCCAGTCGAGGGTGAGCGTGGCGGCGGGGCCGAGGGCGGGGGCCGTTTCCAGGGTGCCGCGGCCCTGGATGTCGACGCGGATCGTGCGCAGGAACTCGATGGGACCGTGGACGTCGAAGACGACGGCCGAGCTGCGCGGTGCCTGCGCGTCTTCGGCGACCACCCGCGGGAGTTCGCCGAGCAGCACGTCACGGGCGACGTGCGCGCCGGGGGAGTCGAGGTTGCCGGGCCGGCCGAGGGCCGTGCGCAGGTCCTGCTCGTGCACCCACACGTCGAAGGCGTGCCGGCGCATGGACTCCTCGAGGGTCAGCTCCGTGCCGAGCGGGCCGCGCACCTTCGTGCCCGGGTCACGCGAGTCGTTGCGCAGCTGGCGGTTGCGGCGGATGATCACGTACTCCAGCTCGGAGGTCATCTCCGGCGCCGTGTGGTGACGGCGGACGTCGACCTGCATCTCCATGTAGCGCTGGTGGTCGTTCGTCACGTGGAAGAGGTCGCGCGGCAGCGTGTGGATGGGGCGCGGGTCGCCCAGCATCTCGCAGTCCAGGCCGATGACATGGGAGACGACGTCCCGCACCGACCACCCGGGGCACGGCGTCCGCCGGTTCCACTCGGCCTCCGCGAGCGGCTGGAGCAGCTCGGATATCGCTTCGATGGAGTGGGTCCAGGCGTCGGCGTAGGGCTGGAGGGTGGGATGCAGACTCACGGAACGGGACCCCTCGGCGGTCGGTGCACGGGCAGGTGGTGGCGGTTGCCAGTGGGAGGTGGCGGCTGTCGGCGGGTGTCTTGGCAGCTAAGTTACGCTGCTGTGAGGCACCCCGGCAGTGCTTTCGTGTGACGATCGTAGGCCCGTGGGGAACCCCTTGTTGGACGGGCCGAATGCCAGGACGGTGGTAGTGTGCGCGCCTCTGTGATCCAGATCGCCGTAAACGAGGGCGAATCGGTCGAATCACGGCGCCGGCGGGCGGCCTCGATGGTCCGGGATCAGGCCGGGGCCGATCTCGTCGTCCTGCCGGAGCTGTGGACCACGGGTGCCTTCGCCTACGAGGAGTTCGGGCAGGAGGCCGAGCCGCTCGAAGGGCCGACGTACGAGGCGATGGCGAAGGCCGCGAGCGACACCGGCGTGTGGCTGCACGCGGGGTCGATTCCCGAGCGTGATCCGGACGGTCCCCTCTACAACACCTCCCTCGTCTTCTCCCCCTCCGGCGACCTCGCCGCCGTCTACCGCAAGATCCACCGCTTCGGCTTCGACAAGGGCGAGGCCGTGCTGATGGGCGCGGGCGCCGAGCTGGTGACGGTCCGTCTGCCGGGGACCACCCTGGGCCTCGGCACCTGTTACGACCTCCGTTTCCCCGAGCTCTTCCGCGGTCTCGTCGACGCCGGTGCCGAGACGCTCGTGGTCCCGGCGGGCTGGCCGGAGCGCCGCCGGTCCCACTGGACGCTGCTGGCTCAGGCGCGGGCGGTCGAGAACCAGTCGTTCGTCATCGCGTGCGGAACGGCCGGGACGCACGCCGGAGTTCCCCAGGCCGGTCACTCGATCGTGGTCGACCCGTGGGGCGAGGTGCTGGCCGAGGCGGGCGCCGGGGAGGAGGTCCTCACGGTGGACTTCGACGCCGGGAAGGTCGCCACCACCCGTGAGCAGTTCCCGGCGCTGAAGGACCGGGTGCTGGGGCTCCAGCCTCCTCGCAGGCCCTGAGGACGCGCCCTCAGCCCTCCCGCTCCTTCTCCGCCAGGTGGATCACACACACCGCGACCGCGATCAGCAGCGCCGGATCCGCATCCTCGTGGACGACCTCCACGCCGTAGGTCTCCCGTACGGTCAGCCACCGCCGGGAGACCACCGCCAGCAGCTCCCCGTCGTACTCGACGGCGAACTCCCGGTCGAGGATCTTGCCGCTGACGTCCAGCTCGCTGCCGTCGGCAAGGGACACCCGGTAGTGGTTGCGCAGCAGGGACAGCCGTTTGCGGCGGATCGTCGCCAGCGGCTCGCCGCCCCGCTGGAGCACCATCGTGTCGCGCAGGGCGAGCATCTTCTGGTGGATGTCGACGAGGACGCGCCCCTGGGTGTCCTTCAGCTCCCAGGTGTCCCGCAGGCGCAGGGCCTTGCCGTCGACGAGGAAGACCTTGGAGCCGCTGCCGTCCTCGATCCAGTAGTCGTCGCCGAAGCCGAGGAGCCGGTCGTACACGAGGAATCTCATGTCACCAGGGCTTCCCCGGCGCCGCTGCCGAAACGCCGCCGATAGGCCGACGGGCTGAGCCCGGTCACCCGCCGCAGCCGGTTGCGCAGGTTGGCGGCCGTGCCGAGCCCGCTGCGGGCCGCCACCACGTCCAGCCGTTCCTCGCCCCGCTCGATCAGCCGGCAGGCCAGCGCCACCCGCTCCCCCGTCAGCCACGCCAGCGGTGTCGTGCCGAGCTGGGCGCGGAAGCGCCGGTGGAGCGTGGCGGGGCTGACACGCGCGCGTGCGGCCAGGTCCGCCACCGTCAGCGGCTCGCCGAGCCGCTCCTGCGCCCACTCCAGCAGGGGGCCCAGGGACTCGTCCCGCACGTCCGGCACCGGCCGCTCCACGAACTGCCGCTGTCCGCCGTCCCGGTGCGTGGCGAACACCAGCCGCCGGGAGACGTGGTTGGCGATCTCGGCGCCGTGGTCCCGCCGCCAGACGTGCAGCCCGAGGTCGAGCGCGGCCGCGCTGCCGGCGGCGGTGAGGAGGTCGCCCTCGTCCACGAACAGCACGTCAGGCTCCAGCAGCACCTTCGGGTGCAGCCGGCGGAAGGAGTCGGCCCAGCGCCAGTGCGTCGCCGCCCGCCGCCCGTCCAGCAGTCCGGCCTCGGCGAGCGCGAAGGTGCCGGTACAGAAGCTCATGATCCGGGTGCCACGCGCGTGTGCGCGCCGGATGGCGTCGAGCACGGCAGGGGCGCGCGGTACGACGTTGTCCGGCCGGCCGGGCACGACCAACGTGTCCGCCCGGTCCACGGTGTCCAGGCCCCGGACGCCGGTGAGCGTGAAGAAGCCGTGGTTCATCCGGATCTCCGGCGCGGGCCCGCACAGCGTCACCTCGTACAACGGCCCCGGCAGCCCCAGCTCGGGCCGTGGCAGTCCGAACAGTTCGGTGGCCACCCCGACCTCGAAGGGGTTGGTGCCCTCGTCGACGATCACGGCGACCTGGTGCGGGCGGTGCGAGGATCCTTGCGGCATGTGCGATTCCTAGCACTCGTGCGAGACGGGCGGAACCCCGCAGGATCCCCTCATGACCCAGGAACCCGTCTCCCTCGCCCACGCCCTGGCCTCCTTCTCCGAGCGGTGGAGCCCGCGCATCGTCACCGCCGTCAACGACTACGACGTCCGTATCGCCAAGGTCGAGGGCGAGCACGTCTGGCACGTCCACGACCACACCGACGAGTTCTTCCTCGTCCTCGACGGCGAACTCCAGCTCGGACTGCGGGAACCGGCCGGTGAGCGCACGGTCGTCCTGCCCAGGGGCTCGGTGTTCACTGTCCCGCGCGGCACCGAGCACAAGCCGTACGCCCCCGTCCCGACCGCGATCCTCATGTTCGAACCGACCGGCACCCTCACGGTCGGTGACCGCCACGACGAGATCCCGGCCCACGTGGACGCCACGACGGGGCATGCGCTGGCTTAGCGGTCCCAGAAGTTCATTGCCTTCGACACTCATGTTCGTTCACAGGGCGAGCAACTCTGGGAGGGGACATGGGCCCGCGGGATGTCGGCGCCGATCTGTACCTACGGCTTTCCGTGGACCGGGAAGGAAAGACAGCCATCGAGCGACAGGAGGCCGACTGCCGCGCTTGGGCCGCTCGGCACGGGCTGCTGGTTCGCCAGGTGCACGTTGACCGAGGCCGCTCCGGCTACAAGAGCGTGACCAGGAAGGGCTTCGAGGCGGCGGGAAGGGCCGTGACCTCAGGCGTCGTCCGGACGCTGATCGTGTGGAAGCTGGATCGCCTCAGTCGCAAGGGAACGGCAGAAGTCGGCCCTCTCCTGGACGCGTTCGACTTGATCGGCGGTCGACTCGTCTCCGTCATGGATGATCTGGACTCGAGCCGTCCCGGAGACAGGCTCGCCATGGCCTCCCTGTCGGAGTGGGCGCGAGCCGAGGCGGAGATCCGGGGTGAACGCATCCGGCATGCCAAGCGGTATTTGCGCAGTCGGGGGCGGTGGATCGGAGGGCAGCCGCCTTACGGACTGCGTATCGATGCCGAATCAGGACAGCTGACGCCCGATCCCGAGACTGCGGTGTACGCACGCTTGATCGCGGACGAAGCCCTCTCCGGGCGGCCGCTCGTGAAGATCGCCAGGCTGCTCAATGAGCATGAGATCGCCGCCCCCAGAGGCGGTCTGTGGCAAGTGGGATCGCTGTCTCAGTTGCTCCGGGCCCCGGCCTTCGCCGGATTGCTGCCCGAAACGGAGACCGTGTGGGACGAGAAGCGCGATTGCCGCAGGTACACAGGCGTTGTGCGGCCCTATCTGGATCCGCAGACGGGCCAACCGGTCGTGGCAGGCGAGGGGATCATCACTCTGGAGGAACAACAGCGGATCGTCGCGGAACTGGGGTCTCGAACCCGACTGCGAAGCGACGGTCTCAAGCGGCCTGCACGGGGTCCGGCGCACTTGCTGACGGGGCTGCTGTTCTGCGCCGTCGAGGGCTGCGGGACACGCATGAGCAGGAACGGGACGTCGTACGTGTGCCAGGGCGTGCGCCTGGGACACACCTGTCCTGGGGCGCGGGCGATGGCTACCAGTGTTGAAGCGGCTGTCGCGGCGGCGTTGTTGAGCAGGCACCCGGAGATGGTGGCGCGATGGGAGGAAGGCGACGTTCCGCAGAAGCGGGCGTTGCTGTCCGAAGTGGTGGAGCGAGTCTGGGTCGCCAGGGCGACCGGGAGAGGACGTCGGTTCGAGCCGGAAAAGCGGCTCAGGGTCGTCTGGGCCGACGAAGGAGACACGGGAGAGCGGACCGACCGGTGTGATTGGCTGGAGCCATGTCAAAGCGCGCACGTGTCCGTGCTCCCGAACTCATGGGCAAAGGTGGCTGGATCAACACAGGGGGCAAGGAACTCAGCCTGGCGGAGCTCCGCGGCCGGATCGTAATTGTTGATTTCTGGACATTTTGTTGCGTGAACTGCCTCCACGTCCTGGACGAGCTGCGCGAGCTGGAGGACAAACACCGGGACACGGTCGTGGTGATCGGGGTGCACTCGCCGAAGTTCGTGCACGAGGCCGAGCACCAGGCGGTGGTGGACGCCGTCGAGCGGTACGGCGTGGAGCACCCGGTGCTCGACGACCCGGAGCTGGCCACGTGGAAGCAGTACGCCGTGCGCGCCTGGCCGACGCTCGTCGTGATCGACCCCGAGGGGTACGTCGTCGCGCAGCACGCCGGTGAGGGGCATGCGCACGCCATCGAGCGGCTGGTCACGGAGCTGGAGGCCGAGCACGAGGCCAAGGGAACACTGCGGCGAGGGGACGGGCCGTACGTGGCGCCGGAGCCGGAGCCGACGGTGCTGCGGTTCCCGGGGAAGGCGCTGCTGCTGCCGTCCGGGAACTTCCTGGTCAGTGACACCACCCGGCACCAACTGGTGGAGCTTGCCGAGGACGGCGAGAGCGTGGTGCGGAGGGTCGGTTCCGGCACGCGTGGGTTCACCGACGGATTGACTGACACGGCCGCCTTCAACGAGCCGCAGGGGCTCGCCCTCCTCGAGGACGGATCCGTGGTCGTCGCCGACACCGTCAACCACGCGCTGCGGCGGCTGGACCTCACCACCGGTGCAGTCACCACCCTCGCCGGTACGGGCAGGCAGTGGTGGCAGGGCTCACCCACCTCCGGCCCGGCCCGCGAGGTCGACCTCTCCTCGCCCTGGGACGTCGCCCTCTGGCAGGGCAAGATCTGGATCGCCATGGCCGGTGTCCACCAGCTCTGGGCGTACGACCCGGCCGAGGGCACGGTCGCGGTCGCGGCCGGGACGACGAACGAGGGGCTGGTGGACGGCCCGGGGGACGAGGCCTGGTTCGCACAGCCCTCGGGCCTTGCCGCCACCCCCGACCGCCTCTGGCTCGCCGACTCCGAGACGTCCGCCCTGCGCTGGGTGGACCCGGACGGCTCCGTCCGCACCGCCGTCGGCACGGGCCTGTTCGACTTCGGCCACCGAGACGGCGCCGCCGAACAGGCCCTGCTCCAGCACCCGCTGGGCGTCACCGTCCTGCCGGACGGGTCCGTCGCCGTCGCCGACACCTACAACCACGCCCTGCGGCGCTACGACCCCGCGACCGGCGAGGTCACCACCCTGGCCACGGACCTGCGCGAGCCCAGTGACGCTGTGCTCGTCGGCGACGACATCGTGGTCGTGGAGTCGGCCCGCCACCGGCTGACCCGGCTGCGGCTGCCGGAGGAAGCGGTGAAGGTACCCGAGGTCGCCCACCGTACGCAGCGGGAGGCCACCGAAGTCGCCCCCGGGCGACTGCGCCTGGACGTGGTGTTCCAGCCGCCGGCGGGGCAGAAGCTGGACACGCGGTACGGCCCCTCCACCCGCCTGCTCGTCTCGTCCACCCCGCCGGGGCTGCTGATCGACGGCGAGGGCGCGGGAACCGAGCTGTCCCGCGCCCTCGAACTCGATCCCTCCGTGCCGGAGGGTGTGCTGCACGTCTCCGCGATGGCCGCCTCCTGCGACGACGACCCCGACAACGAGTACCCGGCCTGTCACGTCCACCAGCAGGACTGGGGCGTGCCGGTCCGTCTCACCGAGTCGGGGACGGACCGGCTGGCCCTGGTCCTTGCCGGGATGGACACCTGATCCGGGCGGGGGTCACACCCCGTATCCGTCGCTGTAGCCGTCGCGCGTGTGGTGCCGTCCGTCGTCCACGACCGGCGTCGTGGGCGGCACCACCACGCGCCGCCGCCTGGCGATGCTGCTGAACGTCGTGACGCCGATCAGTCCGACGATCATCAGGATGATGCCGACGAGGTCGAGGTTGACCCCCTGCATGTCCCAGTCGGTCGCGAACGTGAGGATGGCTCCCACGGCGATGAGGATGATGCATCCGCCGAGGCCCATGAGTGTCGCCTCCCTGTACGGTCCGGTCGTTCCGGTCCGCACACCGGGTACCCCCGAGGGGAACACCCATGCGGTGACGGCCCGTTCTATCCCTCGAGAAACGCCGTCAACGCGTTCGCGAGCAGGAACGGGTCGTCTGCACCGCACAGTTCGCGCGCGCTGTGCATCGACAGGATGGCCACGCCGATGTCGACGGTCCTGATGCCGTGCCGGGCGGCGGTGATCGGGCCGATCGTGGTGCCGCAGGGCATGGAGTTGTTGGAGACGAAGGCCTGGAAGGGCACGTCGGCCGCCTCACAGGCCGCCGTGAACTCCGCGCGGCCCGAACCGTCCGTGGCGTAGCGGTTGTTGACGTTGACCTTGAGGATCGGGCCGCCGTTGACGCGCGGGTGGTGCGTCGGGTCGTGCCGCTCCGCGTAGTTGGGGTGGACGGCGTGGCCGGTGTCGGAGGACAGGCAGACCGTGCCGGCGAAGGCGCGGGCCCGGTCCTCGTACGAGCCGCCGCGCGCGTACACCGAGCGCTCCAGCACGTTGCCGAGCAGCGGTCCGTCCGCGCCCGTGTCCGACTGGGAGCCGTTCTCCTCGTGGTCGAAGGCGGCCAGGACCGGGATGGAGGCCGGCTCGGACGCGCCGGAGGCCACGGCCGCGAGGGCCGCCGTGCCGGCGTGCACGGACAGCAGGTTGTCCATGCGCGGGCCGGCCAGCAGTTCGCGGTCGCGGCCCAGGTAGGCGGGCGGTTCCACGGAGTGCGTCATCAGGTCCCAGCCGGTGACCTCGCCCGCGGGGATGCCGGCCGTCTCCTCCAGGAAGGCGATCAGGTCGCCGTCGCGCACGTCGTTGCCCAGGCCCCAGACCGGCTGCATGTGCCGCTGCTTGTCGAGCTTGAGGCCGTCGGCCGTCACCGAGCGGTCCAGGTGGATGGCGAGCTGCGGGACGCGCAGCAGCGGGCGGTCGACGTTGACCAGGCGCGTCGAGCCGTCGCGCAGGGTCAGGCGGCCCGCGAGGCCCAGGTCGCGGTCCAGCCAGGAGTTGAGCAGCGGTCCGCCGTAGATCTCCACGGCCACTTGGCGCCAGCCGTGCGCCCCGCTGTCGGGGAGCGGCTTGACGCGCAGGTTGGGGGAGTCGGTGTGGGCGCCGACGATCCGGAACGGCGTGTGCGGTGCGGCGCCCTCCGGCACGTACCAGGCGACGATCGCGCCGCCGCGCAGCACGTACTTGCCGCCGATCGTCCCGTCCCAGGCGTCCGTCTCGGCGACCTGCCTGAAGCCTGCCTTCTCCAGCCGTTCGGCGGCGGTGGCCACGGCGTGGTACGGCGACGGGCTGGCCGCCAGGAAGGTCATGAGGTCGTCGGTGTGGCCGCGGTCGAAGCGGGCTGGTTCGCTCATGGGTTCACCTTAACGACGGACGAGGGCCTGTTCCCCTGGAAGGGAACAGGCCCTCGAACAGAGGACGTGAGGATCAGAACGCGGCCTCGTCCAGCTCCATCAGGTCCAGCTCGACGCCCTCGGCGACCTTGCGGGCCAGGGTGACGCCCGGCAGGACGTTGGCGGCGAAGAACTTGGCCGCGGCGATCTTGCCGGTGTAGAAGGCCTTGTCCTTGGCGGAGGCGGTCTCCAGCTTCTCGGCGGCGATCGCGGCGCCCTTGAGCAGCAGGTAGCCGACGACGACGTCACCGGAGGCCATCAGCAGGCGGGTGGTGTTCAGCCCGACCTTGTAGATGTTCTTGACGTCCTTCTCGGTGGCCGCCAGGTCCGTGAGCATCAGGCCGACGATGGCCTCCAGCTCGACCGCGGCCTTGGCGAGGTGCTCGCGGGCGCCGGCCAGCTCCTCGCCGCCCGTGCCGAGGGCCAGGAACTTCTTGATGTCCTCGGCGAGGGAGTTCAGCGCGGCGCCCTGGTTGCGGACGATCTTCCGGAAGAAGAAGTCCTGGCCCTGGATCGCCGTGGTGCCCTCGTAGAGGGTGTCGATCTTGGAGTCCCGGATGTACTGCTCGATCGGGTACTCCTGGAGGAAGCCGGAGCCGCCGAACGTCTGGAGCGACTGGGCGAGCAGCTCGTAGCCCTTCTCGGAGCCGTAGCCCTTGACGATGGGCAGGAGCAGGTCGTTCAGCGCGTGCTCGGTGGAGGCGTCCTCGCCGGCGGCCTCCTTGATCTGGATCGCGTCCTGGATCGAGGCGGTGTACATCACCAGGGCGCGCATGCCCTCCGCGTACGCCTTCTGCGTGATCAGCGAGCGGCGCACGTCCGGGTGGTGGGTGATGGTGACCTTCGGCGCGGTCTTGTCCATGAAGTTCGCCAGGTCGGGGCCCTGGACGCGCTCCTTGGCGTACTCCAGGGCGTTCAGGTAGCCCGTGGACAGCGTGGAGATCGCCTTCGTGCCGACCATCATGCGGGCGAACTCGATGATGCGGAACATCTGGCGGATGCCGTCGTGCTTGTCGCCGATCAGCCAGCCCTTGGCGGGGTGCTGGTCGCCGAAGGTCATCTCGCAGGTGTTGGAGGCCTTCAGGCCCATCTTGTGCTCGACGTTCGTGGCGTAGACGCCGTTGCGCTCGCCCAGCTCGCCGGTCTCGAAGTCGAAGAGGTACTTCGGGACGAGGAAGAGGGACAGGCCCTTGGTGCCGGGGCCGGCGCCCTCGGGACGCGCGAGCACGTAGTGGAGGATGTTCTCCGACATGTCGTGCTCACCGGACGTGATGAAGCGCTTCACGCCCTCGATGTGCCAGGAGCCGTCCTCCTGCTGCACGGCCTTGGTGCGGCCGGCGCCCACGTCGGAGCCCGCGTCGGGCTCGGTGAGCACCATCGTGGAGCCCCACTGCTTCTCCACGGCGAACTTGGCTATGTGCTTCTGGACCTCGTTGCCCTCCTCGAAGAGGATGCCGGCGAAGGCCGGGCCCGAGGAGTACATCCACACGGCCGGGTTGGCGCCCAGGATCAGCTCGGCGTACGCCCAGATCAGGGAGCGGGGCGAGGTGGTGCCGCCGATCTCCTCGGGCAGGCCGAGGCGCCAGTACTCGGAGTCCATGAAGGCCTGGTAGCTCTTCTTGAAGGACGCGGGGACCGGCGCCGTGTTGGTCTCCGGGTCGAAGACCGGCGGGTTGCGGTCGGCGTCGACGAAGGACTCGGCCAGCTCGTTCTCCGAGAGGCGCGTCAGCTCCTCCAGGATGCTCTTCGCGGTCTCGACGTCCATCTCCTCGAACGGGCCGGTGCCGTACACCTTGTCGCGCCCGAGTACTTCGAAGAGGTTGAACTCGATGTCGCGGAGATTCGACTTGTAGTGCCCCATGGCGACGGCTCCCGGCTCCCTAGAGAGATCGGCGAGGCACTGGCTCCTCGCGCTAGTTCACGTACCAACAAGTAGCTACGATGATGCTACCCGCCAGTAATAAGACGCAACCCCATCCGGTCATCTGTGACAGGTCACACCGGAACGGTCAAGGTCGCGGTGTAGCCGTCGCCCACGCTGCCCTTCATCGCCGCCAGCTGCCGCTCGTGGCCGTCGCTGAAGATGCCGTCGTCCTCCAGGGAGAGGCTGCTCAGGTTCCGCACGCTGTCGCCGTAGCCGTCCGTGGCGTACACCGTGTCGCAGACGTCCTTCGGGAACGCGAGCTGCGAGGTGTTCGTGATGGACGTGGCCGCCGTGGCGTCGGCCAGGCTGCCGTAGACCTCGAAGTGGATGTGCGGCCAGCGGCCGGCGTAGCAGCCGGGGAAGACGCTCTTGAAGGTGACCTGGCCCTTGTCGTCGGTCTCCTGGACGCCCCGCAGGTAGTTCTCGTCGGTGACGCCCTCTGAGTACAGGGAGTAGTTGCCCTCCCGGTCACAGTGCCAGAGGTAGACGGCGGCGCTCTTCTTGGGGGTGCCGCAGCCGGAGGCCGCGTCCACGACGGTCAGCGTGATCGTCAGGGGCACGCCCTCGGCGGTGCCGCCCGCGGAGTCGCCGAAGCTCTTGGTGATGTCGCTGCGGACGACACCGCTCTCCTTCAGGACGTTCACGCCGTTCGAACCGTCACCGGGGAAGGGTCCGGCCGTCTCCTCGGGGATCTCCGCGCACGCGGCGGACGACGAGGACGACGAGGACGACGAGGACGCCGGGGATGCCGGGGACGCCGGGGTCTTCTCCTCTGTCGTGCAGCCCACCAGCGGGATCAGGCTCGCGCCGGCCATCAGCCGGATCATCCGGCGGCGGGCGAGGACGGGAAGGTCGTAGGAGAGGCCTCTGTCGTGCTCGTGCGGGCCCTCGTCGTGGCGTTCGTTCATGGCTCCGACGCTATGAGCCGTGGCTGTGCCGATCCATAGCGGCGACTGTCAGGTCGCTGTCGAGTCACTGTCGATTCGCCGTCGCTGCCGTACCGCACCGCCCGCCCGGCCGCTCTCGGTACTCTTGCGCTCATGTACGGCTACGACCAGACAGCGGGCCCGCAAGGGCAGTACGCCCCTCCGCAGCAGCCGATGTCCGGCGGATACGGACAGCAGCCGCCGCTGTACCCGGAGCCGTCCCCGCCCTCCCTGACGGACGCGGTGCGCGCGTTCACCACCGGGCAGATGACCGCCGAGGACTTCCAGCAGGTCTTCGCGACGTCGAAGGTCTACTGCCCGCGCGGCGACAACCCCGGTTTCCTCGCCCTGCACAACACCCAGCAGCCGGTGATCCCGATGTTCAGCACGCTCAAGGAGCTGCGCCGGTACGCGGGCAAGGAGTCCAAGTACTTCGTGATCACCGGCGCCGAGGTCCTGGACCTGCTGCCGACCGGCTACGGCTTCGTGCTGGACATGGAGGGCGAGCACCGCATGGTGTTCGACGCGAAGGCGGTCGAGCAGATGGTCGAGTTCGCGATGCGCCGGATGTATGGCTAGACGCCATTGCTTCGCAGACGGCTAGCCGCCCCTTGCTTCACCTGCGGCGGCCGGCCCTACTTCGGCAGGCGTAGCGCCAGGCCGTCCAGGACGACTTCCAGGCCGTAGGCGAACTTCATGTCGCGCAGGGCGACGGGGTCGGTGGTGGCTTCCTCGACCTCCGCGTGCGGAATGGCCAGGTGCGTGTGGTCGGCCGCGGCCCGCTGGGCCGCGGGCATGAGGCGGGCGATGAAGTCGGCCTCGGTCTCGCCGGACCGGGCGACCGTGGTGAGCCAGGCGGCCTCCGCGTTGCTCATGCCCATGACGTACGAGAAGACGGTCTCGATCGCGCGGCTCGGCTCGGCGAACCCCGCCGCGGTGAACAGGGCCGCGAGGCGCTCGGAGAAGCTCATGTAGTTGGGCCCGAGGTAGGCGAGCCCGGCCTGGCCGAGGACCAGGGTCAGCCAGGGATGCCGTAGGGCCGTCGTGCGGAAGGACTCCGCGGCCTCGGTCACCGCCGCGCGCCAGTCGGGGCTGTCGGCCGGCGGGACGTGGATCTCGGCGGCGACCTCGTCCACCGCGAGTTCCATCAGCTCGTCCTTCGTGGTGACGTGCCGGTACAGCGAGGTCGCGCCGGCGTTCAGACGGGCGCCGAGCTTGCGCATGCTGAGCGCCTCGATGCCGTCCGCGTCGAGCATCGCGACCGCCTCCCGGACGATCGCCTCGCGGCTGAGCGCCGGCTGGTCGGCGCGGCGCCGTTCGCGCGCCCATACGGACGGGATCGGGTTCTCGTCCGTCGTCTTGCTGCGGCTCATCTGCTCCTCCTGCTGGCACCTGTCGGCACCTACCTGCGAACGGTGTGCGCAATCAGCGTACAGAACTCAAGACTTGCGCACACTGTTCCGCCATGCGTACAGTGTGCGCATCGAAGGAACGGTGTTCGCAGGAGGGGAACTGGAATGGACGCTCGCAATCCGCGGCGCTGGTGGATCCTGATCGTGCTGTGCCTGAGCACGCTGGTGCTGGTCGTCGACAACATGGCGCTGACGGTCGCCGTGCCCGCGCTGACGGAGGACCTGGGGGCGAGTGCCCAGGACATGCAGTGGATCCTCGACTCCTACACCCTGGTCTTCGCCGGGCTGCTGCTGACCTCGGGAAGCCTGGGGGACCGGTTCGGACGCCGGAAGGTGATGCTGATCGGCCTGCTGCTGTTCGGGGCCGCTTCACTGGGGGCGGTGTTCTGCGCCAGTCCGGGTGAGCTGATCGCGGTGCGGATCGCGATGGGCGTCGGCGGGGCGCTGATCATGCCGTCCACGCTGTCGATCCTGATCACCGTCTTCGACGAGGACGAGCGGCCCAAGGCGATGGCGGCGTGGGGTTCGGTGTCGATGCTGGGGCTGGTCGGCAGTCCGGTCCTCGGTGGTGTGCTGATCGACCACTTCGCCTGGCAGGCGATCTTCCTGATCAACGTGCCGATCGTCGCCCTGGCGCTGCTGGCCGGTGTGCTGCTGATGCCGGACTCGAAGGCGCCCTGGCAGAAGCCGGACCCGCTGGGCGCGGTGCTGTCGGCGGTGGGCATGACGGCCCTGGTGTGGTGGATCATCGAGATCCCGCAGCACGGCGCGTTCGGCGGCCGTTCCCTCCTGGTCCTGGCTGTCGCGGTGGTGGCCCTGGCCGGCTTCGTGGTCTGGGAGAACGTCACCCGCTCGCCGATGGTCCCGCTGGTCCTCTTCAAGCACCGCAACTTCAGCGGGGGTTCGCTCTCGCTGGCGCTGGTCCAGATCGGCAACGCCGGCCTGCTGCTGGTCCTGACCCAGTACCTCCAGTTCGTGCTCGGCTGGTCCGCGGTCAAGGCGGGCCTGGCCTTCCTGCCGCTGGCGGTGGCCGCGCTGGCCGGTAACGCGGCCGGGGCGCAGCTCGCGGTGAAGGTGGGAAACCGGTTCGTCATCCTCGCCGGGATGCTTCTGATGGCCACCTCCTTCGGGCTGCTGACCACGCTCACCGCCGACAGCGGCTTCACGGTCCCGGCCGTGGCGCTGGGGATCCTGGGCCTGGGAGCCGGTCTGGCGATGCCGGCCGCGGTCGCCGCCCTGATGAGCACGATCCCGGAGGAGAAGGCGGGCGTCGGCTCGGCCCTCAACGACACCATCCAGCAGTCCGGTACCGCCCTCGGCATCGCGATCCTCGGCGCGCTGCTCTCCGGTGGCTACACGGAAGAGATGCCGGCCGGCGCTCCCGAGCAGGCCAGGGAGTCCATCGGCGGGGCCCTGGCGGTCGCGGGCGGCGACACGGGTCTGGTACGGGCGGCCCGGGAGGCCTTCACCGCCTCGATGTCGACGACCTTCACGATCAGCGCGATCGGTGTCCTGGCCGCGGCGGTCGTGGCCACGCTGGTGATGCGGGACCGCAGGCCCGACACCGAGACCGAGACCGAGACCGAGCCCGCCCGGGCAGGGAGTGAGAAGCCCGAGCTGGTCGCCTGACGCGGACGTACGAAAAGGCCGGTACCCCGAGCGCGGGGGTGCCGGTCTTTCGCCGTGCCGGTGTCCCGTGGTTCGCTGCGCCGTCGCCCGGGAATGCCCACCCGGTTTTCTCTGTTAGGGGTGGCAGAAAGTTCAACGCTCAACTAAACTGGGCGTACACGAGGAGGAACCGACATGCCTGCTGTGACCGTCGAGAACCCGTTGACGCTGCCCCGCGTGACCGCGCCTGCCGACGCCGTGGCACGTCCCGTGCTCGCCGTCACGACCGCTCCGAGCGGTTTCGAGGGTGAGGGCTTCCCGGTGCGCCGGGCGTTCGCGGGGATCAACTACCGCCACCTCGACCCGTTCATCATGATGGACCAGATGGGCGAGGTGGAGTACGCGCCGGGCGAGCCCAAGGGCACGCCGTGGCACCCGCACCGCGGCTTCGAGACCGTCACGTACATCATCGACGGGATCTTCGACCACCAGGACTCCAACGGCGGTGGCGGCACCATCACCAACGGGGACACCCAGTGGATGACCGCGGGCTCGGGCCTGCTGCACATCGAGGCGCCACCGGAGCATCTCGTCATGTCCGGCGGGCTCTTCCACGGCCTCCAGCTCTGGGTGAACCTCCCGGCCAGGGACAAGATGATGGCCCCGCGCTACCAGGACATCCGCGGCGGCTCGGTCCAGCTGCTCAGCACCCCCGACGGCGGCGCGCTGCTGCGTGTCATCGCCGGTGAACTGGACGGGCACGCGGGCCCCGGCATCACCCACACCCCGATCACGATGGTCCACGCGACCCTCGCCCCGGGTGCGGAGCTCACCCTGCCGTGGCGCGAGGACTTCAACGGCCTGGCGTACGTGCTGGCCGGACGCGGCAGCGTCGGCGCCGAGCGCCGCCCGGTCCACATGGGCCAGACCGCCGTCTTCGGCGCGGGTTCCTCGCTGACCGTCCGCGCGGACGAGAAGCAGGACTCCCACACGCCGGACCTGGAGGTCGTCCTGCTCGGCGGACAGCCGATCCGTGAGCCCATGGCCCACTACGGCCCGTTCGTGATGAACACCAAGGAAGAACTCATGCAGGCCTTCGAGGACTTCCAGAAGGGCCGGCTGGGGACGGTCCCGGCGGTGCACGGGATGACCGCGGGCGGACCGCAGGACTGACGCCGGTGTCGTACGGGGGGCGCCGCACACGCGGCGCCCCCCGTCGGCCCTGATGCCGACCGTTCTAGTCCGAGGCGGTCCCGCACTCGGGCAGCCCACGAGTCCGCTGCCGATGCCAGCGGGCCGGATTGGCCGTCGCGGCGGACGGGCGGTCCGCAAGGTTCTGTCGGCGATGGCGCGGAGCCATCCGCTGCCGCGTCCGCTGCCGTTGCCGCTGCTGCTGCCGACGGCCACGCCCGGGCCGGGCTGGTCGCACCGGCGGGCGGGCGGCAGTCTGCAAGGTCGTTGCCGGTGACGGCGCGGAGCCCGTGAGCCGGCTGCCGCTGGCGACGCCCCCGTCCGGGACGGGCTGGTCGTCCCGAGGGGGCGGGCGGCGGCCTCAACGTCCTTGTCGGCGATGGCGCTGAGCTCGTGAGTCCGACGCCGCTGCCAGGCCCTGGCCGGGCTGGGCGTCGCGGCGGGCGGGCGGTGGCCCGCAAAGTCCGTGGCGGTCACGTCGTGACATGAACCGGCGGTCGGGCCGACGGCGCTGACGCTCCGTCACCCGGGCGGGCCCTTCCGGCGGGACGGTCCGCCCCGGGCATGGTCGGGTGGAGGCGTGCAGGACTCCGACCCGACCGCTGACGGAACCAGGCCGCTCCTCCCGGACTCCCTCCGGCGGCTCGCCGCCTGGTGCGCGCTCCTCCTGCTCGTGTCCGGAGTCGTCTACGTCGGGATCCGGCTGTGCGACGAGTTCCGGACCGCCGTCGTGCCCGTGCTGCTCGCGCTGCTCGGGACGGCCCTGCTCGGGCCCCTGCACCGGCGGCTGGTGAAGGCCGGGGTGCAGCGGTCGGTCGCGGCCGGGCTCACCTGTGTCGCCGTCGTGGCCGTGGTCGGCGGGGCCGTGTACATCGTGGTGGCCGCGCTCATCGACACGGGCGACGAGATCGTCGCCTCGCTCAAGGACGCCGCGCGGGGCATCTCCGAGCACTTCGGGGCGGCCGGGACCTCGCTGGACGACCTGGCCTCCAACGCCCGGCAACTCCTGGGCAAGTTCGGCGGCTCCGCCGCCTCCGGCGTGATCAGCGGGGTCAGCGTGGTCGGCGAGACCATCGCCATGGCCGTGCTCGCGCTGCTGCTCGTCTTCTTCTTCCTGCGCGACTCCGACAAGGCCGCCGGGACACTGCGGGCCCTGTCCCCGCGTGGCTCGGCCGACACCCTGGAGGCCATGGCACGGCGGGCCTTCCACGCCGTCGAGGGCTTCATGCGCGGCACCACCTTCATCGCGCTCATCGACGCCCTCTGCATCACCGTCGGACTGCTTGTCCTCGACGTGCCCGGGGCCGCCGGGCTGGGGGCGCTGGTCTTCGTCGGCGCCTACATCCCCTACCTCGGCGCCTTCATCTCGGGAGCCGTGGCCGTGCTGGTCGCGCTCGCCGACCGGGGGTTCGTCATCGCGCTGTGGGTGCTCGGGGTGGTGATCGCGGTGCAGGTGCTGGAAGGACACGTGCTCCAGCCGGCGATCCAGAGCCGGACCGTGCAGATGCACCCGGCGGTGGTGATGGTGGCGATCACGGCCGGGGCGTCGGTGGCCGGAGTGCTCGGCATGCTGCTCGCCGTGCCGCTCACCGCGGCCGCCTTCGGCGTACTCCAGGAGCTCCGCACCCGCTACGGGGACCAGGAGCCGTCGCCCGAGCCGTCCACGGACTCGTAGAGCTCGAACCAGATGCTCTTGCCCTCGCCGCGCGGGTCCACCCCCCAGGCGTGCGCGAGCAGTTCCATCAGCACCAGGCCGCGGCCGGAGGACGCCAGCTCCCCGGGTCTGCGCTTGTGCGGCAGGTCGTCACCGGCGTCGGTGACCTCGATCCGCAGCCGCCGTTCCCCCTCCCCGCCGGTGATCTCGGCGACGAGCAGCGCGTCGGAGTCGGTGTGCACGAGGACGTTCGTCAGCAGCTCGGACAGCAGAAGCACCGCCGAGTCGACCTGGTCGGGGGAGGACCAGTCGTGCAGCAGCTCGCGCAATTGCTGCCGGGCCACCGCGACCCGCTCGGGCTCGGCCTGCGCGACCGTCAGCATGGTCCGCCGCACGGGAGCCCGCACGATCATGGTGTCGCCGCAGCCGCAGCCCTCGCCCTCCCGGCACAGCAGCAGCAGCGCGATGTCGTCCTCGCGGCGGTCGGCCAGCGGGCCGGTGGTGTGGTGCGACGACGGCCCGTGCACGGCCTGCACCAGGGTGTCGGCGAGTTCCTCCAGGTCGCCCTTGTGGTCCTCCAGGATCACGCGCAGCCGCCGCCAGCCGGAGTCCAGGTCGTGGCCGCCGGTCTCGATCAGGCCGTCCGTGCAGATCAGCATGGTCTCGCCGGACTCCAGGGCGAGCCGGGTCGTGGGGTAGTCGGCGTCCGGGTCGATGCCCAGCGGCAGGCCGCCCGACGTCGGCCGCGTCAGTACCGTGCCGTCGGCCATCCGGATCGCCGGGTCCGGATGCCCGGCCCGGGCGATGTCCAGCACGCCGGTCGCCGGGTCGACCTCCACGTACACACAGGTCGCGAAGCGCGGGTCGAAGGGGTCCTCGTCGCTGATGCCGTGCAGGAAGCGGGAGGCGCGGGAGAGGACGGCGTCGGGGCGGTGGCCCTCGGAGGCGTAGGCGCGCAGGGCGATGCGGAGCTGGCCCATCAGGCCCGCCGCCCGCACGTCGTGGCCCTGCACATCACCGATGACCAGCGCGAACCGCCCGCTGGGCAGCGGGATCACGTCGTACCAGTCGCCGCCGACCTGGAGCCCGCCGCCGGTGGGGACGTAGCGGGCGGCGACGCTCATACCCGGGATGCGCTGCGGGCCGAGCCTCGGCAGCATCGTGCGCTGGAGTCCGTCGGTCAGCGCCCGCTCGCTCTCGGCCGCTCCCGCCCGGGCCAGCGCCTGCGCCAGCATGCGCGCCACCGTGGTCAGCACGGACCGCTCGTCGGGCGTGAACGCCACCGGGTAGGAGAAGGCCGCCATCCATGCGCCCATGGTGCGGCCGGCCACCGTCAGCGGCAGGAATGCCCACGAGTGACGGCCGAAGGACTGGGCGAGCGGCCAGGTCAGCGGGTAGCGCGACTTGTAGCGCTCGGGAGACGACAGGTACACGGCCCGGCCGGTCCGTGCGACCTCGGCGGCCGGGTGGTCCGTGGCCAGCGCCATGTGTGTGAACGGGCTCTCGTCCGCGTGCTGGTGCGGGCCGTGGTGGCCGATGAGCGTCAACCGGTCTCCCTCCACGCTGAACACCGCCAGCCCGTCCGGGGAGAACCCCGGCATCGACAGATTGGCCGTGACCCGCAGCACCTCCTGCGTGGAGCGCGCCTCGGCCAGCGCCCGGCCGGCGTCCAACAGGAACGCCTCCCGGGAGCGCCGCCAGTCGCCGGTGACCGCGCTGCGCCCGGCCGGGGTGCCCGGCGCCGGCTCGGTGACCTCCTGGAGGGTGCCGATCAACTCGTACGCCTTGCGCACCTGGTCGAAAGACGGCTTGGAGCGGCTGCGGACGACCCGTACGACCTGGCCCTGCTTGTCCATGACCCGGACCCGCACCTCGGCGAGGGTGCCCTCGGCGACGGCGAGCTGGACCACGCCGGTGATCTCGTTCCAGTCCGCCGGGTGCATACGGGCCCGGGCCTGGGCTTGCGTGAGGCTGGTCTGCTCGGCGGGCAGCCCGAGCAGCCGTGCCGCCTCGGCATCGACCGTGACCAGCCCGGTGGCGGTGTCCCAGTGCCACAGGCCGGTCGCGAGGGCGGCGAGAACCTCCCCCACGGCGGGCAGCGGCTCGCCAGTGCGCATTGCCCCACCTTAAGAAGAGGTCATCGAACACTGCCACCGAAAGCCGAAGGGAGTGATCGTCATATTGGAGAGGCGATCTCCGCCCGAACGGTACGCTGGGGACCAGTTTCACGTGAAACACAGACCCCGATCAGCGAAGACTGGATGAACGACGATGCATCGGTACAGGTCCCACACCTGCGGCGAGCTCCGCTCCTCTGACGTCGGCACCGACGTCCGGCTGAGTGGCTGGCTGCACAATCGGCGCGACCTGGGCGGCATCCTCTTCATCGATCTGCGCGATCACTACGGCATCACGCAGCTCGTGGCCCGTCCCGGCACCCCCGCCTACGAGGCCCTCGACAAGCTCTCCAAGGAGTCGACCGTCCGCATCGACGGCAAGGTCGTCTCCCGCGGCGCCGAGAACATCAACCCCGAGCTGCCGACCGGTGAGGTCGAGGTCGAGGTCGGCGAGGTCGAACTGCTCGGCGCGGCCGCCCCGCTGCCCTTCACGATCAACGCCGAGGACGGGGTCAACGAGGAGCGGCGCCTGGAGTACCGCTTCCTCGACCTGCGCCGCGAGCGCATGCACCGCAACATCATGCTGCGCACGGCGGTCATCTCGGCGATCCGCCACAAGATGACGGCCCTCGGCTTCAACGAGATGGCGACGCCGATTCTCTCCGCGACCTCCCCCGAGGGCGCCCGCGACTTCGTCGTCCCGTCCCGCCTGCACCCGGGCAAGTTCTACGCCCTCCCCCAGGCGCCCCAGCAGTTCAAGCAGCTGCTGATGATCTCCGGGTTCGACCGGTACTTCCAGATCGCGCCCTGCTTCCGTGACGAGGACGCGCGCGCCGACCGGTCGCCGGGCGAGTTCTACCAGCTCGACATCGAGATGAGCTTCGTCGAGCAGGAGGACGTCTTCCAGCCCGTCGAGAAGCTGATGACGGAGCTGTTCGAGGAGTTCGGCGGCGGCCGCCACGTCACCTCGCCGTTCCCGCGGATCCCGTTCCGCGAGGCGATGCTGAAGTACGGCTCCGACAAGCCCGACCTGCGCGCCCAGCTCGAACTCGTCGACATCACCGACATCTTCGAGGGCTCGGAGTTCAAGGCCTTCGCCGGCAAGCACGTCCGTGCCCTGCCGGTGCCGGACGTCTCCGCGCAGCCCCGCAAGTTCTTCGACCAGCTCGGCGACTACGCCGTCTCGCAGGGCGCCAAGGGCCTGGCCTGGGTCCGCGTCGCCGAGGACGGTTCGCTGTCGGGCCCGATCGCGAAGTTCCTGACGGAGGACAACGTCGCGGAGCTCACCAAGCGGCTCTCCCTGGCCGCCGGCCACGCGGTGTTCTTCGGCGCGGGCGAGTTCGACGAGGTCTCCAAGATCATGGGCGCGGTGCGGGTGGAAGCCGCCAAGCGTGCCGGGCACTTCGAGGAGAACGTCTTCCGCTTCTGCTGGATCGTCGACTTCCCGATGTACGAGAAGGACGAGGAGACCGGCGCGATCGACTTCTCGCACAACCCCTTCTCCATGCCGCAGGGTGGCCTGGAGGCCCTGGAGAGCCAGGACCCGCTGGACATCCTCGGCTGGCAGTACGACATCGTCTGCAACGGCGTCGAGCTGTCCTCCGGCGCGATCCGGAACCACGAGCCGGAGATCATGCTCAAGGCCTTCGAGATCGCCGGGTACGACCGCGAGACGGTCGAGGAGAAGTTCGCCGGCATGCTGCGCGCCTTCCGCTTCGGCGCCCCGCCGCACGGCGGCATCGCCCCGGGCGTCGACCGCATCGTGATGCTGCTCGCCGACGAGCCCAACATCCGCGAGACGATCGCCTTCCCGCTCAACGGCAACGCCCAGGACCTGATGATGGGCGCGCCGACGGAGCTGGAGGAGACGCGGCTGAAGGAGCTGCACCTGTCGGTGCGCAAGCCGCAGCCGAAGTAGGCCTTCGGAGAAGTCGTAAGCGACTGGGGTGGCCCGGAACCGGTGTCGGTTCCGGGCCACTGCCATACCCAGGCGCGTCGGTATCCCGCTCTTGTTCACATACATGTACTTCTGCCCAACCCGTTGACCCGGAACCTGTGCCTCCATAAAGTCCCTTCGACAACGCGTACGTGACTTCTGTTCACGTACGTGCACATCGAGGGAGACAACGATGTCAGACGCCGCAACAGCCATCCCCGAGGCCGAGCAGCGTGCGGTCGGCAAATTCCTGCGCCGCATGCTCCCGATCCTGGTCCTGATGCTGCTGGTCAACCAGATGGACCGGACGAACGTCGGCTTCGTCCAGAACGAACTCCGGGCCGACGTCGGCGTGAGCGCCACGGCCTACGGGCTCGGTGCGGGCCTGTTCTTCATCGGATACGCCCTGTTCGAGGTGCCGAGCAACATGCTCCTGGAGCGGTTCGGGGCCCGGGTCTGGCTGACCCGGATCATGATCACCTGGGGTGCGGTGATCGTGGCGATGTGCTTCATCCACAACGTGTGGATGTTCTACGGCCTGCGCTTCCTGCTCGGTGTCGCGGAGGCCGGCTTCTTCCCCGGTGTGCTCCTCTACTTCACCCAGTGGCTGCCGGACTCCAGCCGGGGCCGGGCCAGTGCGATCTTCCTGGGCGGCTCGGCCACGGCGTACATCGTCACCGGCCCGATCACCGGCGCCCTGCTGGAGCTGCACGGCGCGGGCGGTATCGCGGGCTGGCGGTGGATGTTCGCCCTGGAGGGCGCCTTCTCCATCGTGGTCGGCTTCATCGCCGGGTTCTTCCTCGTCTCCCGGATCCAGGACGCGAAGTGGCTGACGCGGGAGGAGAAGGACGCGCTGAGCGAGGCGGTGGCGCGGGACAAGGAGGCACGTGACCGGGCGCCGTCGGTGTCGCGGATGAAGCTGCTCTTCCACCCCCAGGTCGCCGTCCTGACCGCGGTCTTCTTCGCGATGGCACTGACCGGGTACGCGATCACGTTCTGGCTGCCGAGCCTGGTGGAGGAGATCGGCGGACTGTCCCCCTTCCAGATCGGCCTGCTGTCGGCGATCCCCTGGATCTGCGCGGTGATCGCGATGTACACCATGAGCCACTTCACCGACCGGGCCCCGGACCGTCGCCCCTACCTGGCGATCGCCCTGGTCCTGTCCGCGATCGGCACGTTCCTCGCGACCCTCGGGTCCCCCTGGTTCGGCCTCGCAGCCCTCACGCTCGCCGCGGTCGGCGGCAAGTGCGCGGCCACCCTGTTCTGGCCGATGGCCCAGTCCGGCCTCGACCTGAAGATCGCCGCGCCGGGCCTGGCGCTGGTCAACTCCATCGGCAACCTGGGCGGGTTCGTGTCCCCCACTCTGTTCGGGTATCTGAAGGACACGACGGGGAGTACGACCGGAGGTCTGTACACCCTGTCGGCGGCGTCCGTGCTGGCGGTTCTCGGGGTGGCGTTCGTACGGCACACGAGCCGGGGGCCGCGGGCGGGCGCCGGGGATCGTGCGGGGGTGACGGGGAAGACGGCGGTGAGCTGACCCGAGCCGACTCCGGGCCTGCGGCCCGCTCCTTGTCGTGGGAGCGGGCCGCGGCCGCTTCAGGAGGTGATCAGTCCTCGGCGAAAAGACCCTCCACCGTGGTGGCCGTCAGGGAGCGGTCGAACCAGAGGGTGAGGGTGTCGAGGTCGGTGCAGGAGGTGATGCGGTCGCGGGTGTCCTCGGGGACCGGGATGCCGCGCTTCTCCAGCACGCTGAGGATGGACTCGGCTTTACCTTCGGCCTTGCCCTCCAGGTACGTCTCCTCGAAGAGGGTTCCCCTGCCCGGGAAGTATGTGGCGACCATCTTCTCCAGCTCTCTCCATGTCTCCCGGACCGGAGTGTCCTCCAGCCCGACTTCAAGCCATTCGCACCAGTACTTCGCTGTTGCCTTGTCGAACGACCGCATGCCGCGGGCCACCATGCCCAGTATGGCGGGGGCGTCTTCGCTGCCGCTATGCACGATGGCCGAGAACGTGGCCATCGCCGGTTCACGGGCGACCATGGACTCGTCGGTGATCAACGGTACGTTGTCCGGGCCGAGCACGAAGGGACGCGTGGCCTGCGTCGTCCAGCTGCCTACGCGGCACTCGAAGGGTCCGGCTGCCCAGGACGCGGTCGGCCGGTCCCTGCAGACCGCGACGAGCAGCACGGGCAGGTCGAACTTCGCGCGCAGATAAGCCACGTAGTACGACCAGCTGGATCCCTTGCCACGGGTCCGGGCGGTCTGGGCCTCGACGGCGATGAGGAAGCTGTCCCCCTCGGACGGCTCGACCTTCAGCACCGTGTCCACACGGCGTTCCAGCGGCTTGATCTCCGTGGCGTCGGGGGTGAGCGCCTCGATGATTGCCTTCGCGGGCGGCGGTAGGTCCAGCGCCTCGAAGGCGGGGGTGAGAACCTCCGGATGGTCCTGGAAGATCCGGTGTGAGGTCTCATGGGTTGATGTGACCATGGGCGCAAGCTAGGACCATCGAGGGGCGCCGTACTGGACGAACGAGGTTGCGTTCACTCTTTCGAGAGCGGCAAAAACGTTCACTTCATGGAGTGCTGCTACCTCGCCACGAACTGGGTCAGGATCGCCTGGACCTCGTAGATGTCGACGCCCTTGGTGAAGGTCTTCTCGATGGGGGTCGGGGTGCCGGAGATCCAGATCTTCAGTTCGGCGTCGAGGTCGAAGGTGCCGGCCGTTTCCACCGCGAAGTGGGTGATGCTGCGGTAGGGGACCGAGTGGTACTCCACCTTCTTGCCGGTGATGCCCTGCTTGTCGATCAGGATCAGGCGGCGGTCGGTGAAGAGGATGGTGTCGCGGATGAGGAGGAACGCGGCGTGGACCTGTTCGCCGTGGCCGAGGAGGCGGGCGTAGTCCTGCTGGGCCGATGCCGGGTCGACGGTGTGTGCGTTGCCGAACAGTGCCATGGGAGCCCCCGGGTGTGTGGCGGCGGCCGGGTGGCCGCCCTCACGCGATCTTCGCAAAGCACGGGGCCCGGGAGAAGGTTCTCGTTCTCCCGGGCCCCGTGCTGTAGCGAGCGTGTTACGCCCGTCACGCGGTCTGCTACGCCGTCGGCTTCTCCTCCAGGCGCGGGAAGACAGAGATCACGCGCAAGGCGTCTTCGAGGCGGAGCTGAAGGAGTTCCACGGTGAACGCGAGTACGCCCGGGCCTACTCGGGCTCGCCGCCGAAGCGCTCCTTGTACGACTCCAGGTCCTCGTCCGTGATCTTGGCGAACAGGACCGGGGGGACCGTGAAGGGCGTGCCCGCCGGAACCGATGACAGGGCGCGTGCCTCCTCGGCCGACACCCATGTCGCCGTGTCGCCGTTCAGGTCGAAGGCTGAGCGCATGGCAGCCGACGAGGTCGGGATGAAGGGCTCCGATACCACCGCGTAGAGGTGGATCAGGTTCATCGCCGTACGGAGGGTGAGGGCGGCACCGTCCTTGTTGGTCTTGATCTCCAGCCAGGGGGCCTTCTCCTCGAGATACGAGTTGCCCGCAGACCACAGGGCGCGCAGCGCGGCTGCCGCCTTGCGGAACTGGACGGCCTCCATCTGGGACTCGTACTCAGCAAGCAGGCGGGCGATCTCCTCGCCCAGTTTCGCCTCTGCTTCACCCGGCTCGCCGCCCGCGGGGACCTCGTCGCCGAAGCGCTTGCGGGAGAAGGACAGGACGCGATTGACGAAGTTACCGAGGGTGTCGGCCAGGTCCTTGTTGACCGTGGCCGTGAAGTGCTCCCAGGTGAAGGACGAGTCGTCCGACTCGGGGGCGTTCGCCATCATGAAGTAACGCCAGTAGTCGGCGGGCAGAATCTCCAGCGCGTCGTGCGTGAAGACGCCGCGGCGCTGCGAGGTGGAGAACTTGCCGCCGTAGTAGTTCAGCCAGTTGAAGGCCTTGATGACGTCGACCTTCTTCCACGGGGAGCGGGTGCCCAGCAGGGTCGCCGGGAACATCACGCTGTGGAAGGGGACGTTGTCCTTGCCCATGAACTGCGTGTAGTGGACGTTCGCGTCCGACTCCCACCACCAGGAGCGCCAGTCGCGGTTCTCCGGGTCCTGGTCCGCCCACTCCTTCGTCGCGCCGATGTACTCGATCGGGGCGTCGAACCAGACATAGAAGACCTTGCCCTCGGCGGCGAGGTCCGGCCAGGTGTCGGCAGGGACCGGGACGCCCCAGTCCAGGTCGCGGGTGATCGCGCGGTCGTGCAGGCCCTCCGTGAGCCACTTGCGGGCGATGGAGGAGGCCAGCACCGGCCAGTCGTCGGCGCGCTCGTCGACCCATGCCTCGACCTCGCCGGCCAGCACCGACTGAAGAAGGAAGAGGTGCTTGGTCTCGCGGACCTCCAGGTCGCTGCTGCCGCTGATCGCCGAGCGGGCGTCGATCAGGTCGGTCGGGTCCAGGACCCGGGTGCAGTTCTCGCACTGGTCGCCGCGGGCCTTGTCGTAGCCGCAGTGCGGGCAGGTGCCGATGATGTAGCGGTCGGGCAGGAAGCGGCCGTCGGCGTTCGAGTACACCTGACGGATCGAACGCTCCTCGATGAAGCCGTTGGCCTTGAGCTCGCGCGCGATCTCCTGCGTGATCTCGTGGTTCTGCGGGGAAGAGCTGCGGCCGAAGTAGTCGAAGGCCAGGTTGAAGCCGTCGTAGACGGCCTTCTGGGCGTCGTGCGCCTGGGCGCAGAACTCGTCGACGGGGATGCCCTGCTCCTTCGCCGCGAGTTCGGCGGGGGTGCCGTGCTCGTCGGTAGCGCAGATGTAGAGGACCTCGTGGTCACGCTGGCGCAGATAGCGGGAGTACACGTCCGCAGGGAGCATGGACCCCACCATGTTGCCCAGGTGCTTGATCCCGTTGATGTACGGAAGGGCGCTGGTGATGAGGTGTCGAGCCATCGCGGGCTGCTCCCAAGTCGCTACACGGGGTGACGATCTCGTGGTCTCGGTCGTCTACGGAACCTTGAAATCGTAGCTGACATGGGAACGCCGCCCGCCTCCCCTTTTGCTGGGTGAGAAGCGGGCGGCGTCAGGCGGAACGTCTGAGGACTACGGGCGCCAGTTCGCCAGTACGCCCTCGTAGAGCTCCTTGTCCGTGAGCTCGCGGGGGGTTTCGCCGGCGAGGAAGTGGGACGTGTTGGGGGTCTTGAGCTTGCGGAGGTAGTCGAAGGCCTTGTTCTCCGGGTCGCCGAAGGCGACGAAGGAGAAGAAGACGGCGGGGTGGGTCTTCGCGGCCTCGGTGAGGGACTGGGTGGCGGGGGTCTTGGCGTCGGGGGCGCCGTCCGTCTGGAAGATCACCAGGGCCGGGGTGCCGGGGGTCGCTTCCTTGCCGTGGTGGGCGAGGACGGCTTCGACGGCTGCGTGGTAGCTGGTGCGGCCCATGCGGCCGAGGCCGGCGTGCAGGTCGTCGATCTTGTTCTCGTGGTCGGTGAGGGTGATCTCGCCGGTGCCGTCGAGTTCGGTGGAGAAGAAGAAGACCGGGACGGTGGCCTCGGGGTCGAGGTGGGCGGCGAGGGCGAGGGTCTGTTCGGCGAGGGCCTGGGCGGAGCCGTCCTTGTAGTACGGGCGCATGGAGGCGGAGCGGTCGAGGACGAGGTAGACCTTGGCCCGGGTGCCGGTGAGGTTGTGCTGCTTGAGGGTGGTGGTGGCGGCCTTGTAGGCGGTGGTGAGGCTGGGGGCGCGGGTCTTGACGCGGGTGAGGGGGACGGCGGGGGTGGGGGTCTGCTCGGCCTCGCCTTCGGCTTCGGCCGTGTCGTTCCCACCCGCACCACCCGTGCTGCTTTCGTCGTCGGGTGCGGGTGGCCCCTGTGGGGCGGAGTCGCCGTCGGCGGCTGCGGGTGCGGGTGCGTCCACCGCCTCGGGCGTCGGCTCCGCCTCGGGCGTGGTCTCCGCCTCGGACGTACTCTCCGCCTCGGGCGTCGGCTTGTCTTCGGAGGACGACTCGGGCTTCTCGGGCTCCTGGGCCTCGGCGACGGTCGCCTCCTCCGCCGGGTCCGTCGGCGTCGGCTTCTCCGCCGCAGTCGCCTCCGTCGGCTTTTCGGCGGCCGTCGGCTCGTCCACCGTCGGCTTGGGCTCGGCCTCCGGCTTCCCCTCAGCGTCAGCCTCTGCCTCCGGTGCCACTGCCGCAGGCTCTTCGGCGGCCGTCGGCTCCTCCACCGTTGGCTTGGGCTCCGGCTTCGCCTCAGTGTCAGCCTCTGCCTCCGGCGCCACTGCCGCAGGCTTCTCCGCGGCTGTCGGCTCCTCCACAACCTGCGGCTTCTCCGCCACCGGCTCCTCGACAGACGCCGGCTCCTCGATGGCCGCCCGCTCTTCCTCAGCTGCCGGCTTCTCGGTGACCGTCGGTTCCTCTTCAGCCGTCGGCTTCCCGGCGACCGTCGGTTCCTCTTCAAGCGTCGGCTTCCCGGCGACCGCCCGCTCCTCCTCAGCCGCCGGCTCCCCGGCGACCGCCCGCTCCTCACCCCCGGGCTTCTCCGCGGTCGTCCGCTCCGGCTCTTCCTCCGCCGACCGCGCAGGCCTGGGCACCGTCACGTTGTCGAAGATCATCGACACGAGGTCGTGTTCGCCGCGGGGCTCCGGGACGTCGGCCGTCGGGCCGGGGGTCGGTTCCGGGGAGGGGGACGGGACCTTCGGTTCCGTCGCGGCGGGGGTGGGGGGCTGCGGCGTCGGTGAGTCGTGGGAAGGGGTTTCCGCCGTCGGGGTGGTCTGCGCCGCACCCTCCGCCTCGGCGGTCCGTGATTTGCGTGACCGTCCGAACGCGTTCCGCAAGAGAGTGAGAATGCCCATGTGCGCGCAACCCTTCGCGTGAGTTGAAGCCCGTCAATCCCTGGCCAGGACGGACACGTAAGGTTAGCGGCCCTCCTGGGTGATCTTGGGCAGGGTCAGGTGTGCGGGGTACAGGCTGTCAAGAGGGACATCCGGCCTGCGAAGGTGTCGCCGTGCTGAATCGCCGTAACTGCCGTAAGGCTTCCGCAGGTTCACTCGCTGTTCACCCCGGCGCCCGGCTGCCGCACATATGTGCCCCTACGGTCACGCTGACACCATGGGCATCCAAGGAGAGAGCAAAGTGCGAAAGCTGCTGCCGTTGATCGGAACGCCGTCCGGTTCGCACCCTGGCGGCCGGTCCGCCATGACCTGTCGTTTCCGGTGTGGTGACGCCTGCTTCCACGAGGTGCCCAACACCAGCTCCAACGAGTACGTCGGTGATGTGATCGCCGGTGCGCTCAGCCGCCGGTCGATGATGCGGGCCGCGGCCGTGGTGACCGTGGCCGCCGCGGGCGCGGGGGCCGTGGGTGTCGCGCAGGCTCCGCAGGCCGGTGCCGTCCCGGCCGGAACCGTCCCCGCCGACGCCGCCGCCGAGGCCGCGCGGCGCAAACACAAGGGCGCGCGAGGGCTGCGCTTCGCGCCCGTCGCGCCCAACACCACCGACGCCGTGACCGTGCCGGAGGGGTACCGGCAGAACGTCGTCATCCGCTGGGGCGAGCCCATCCTGCGCGGTGCGCCCGCCTTCGACCCGGAGAAGCAGACCGCCAAGGCGCAGGCCGGGCAGTTCGGGTACAACTGCGATTTCCTCGCCCTGCTCCCGCTGCCCGGGGAGCGGAACAGGCAGTTGCTCGTCGCCAACCATGAGTACACCGATGAGGTGCTCATGTTCCGGGGGTACGACGCCGCCAACCCCACCCGTGAGCAGGCCGAGATCGCCTGGGCCGCGCACGGGCTGTCCGCCGTCGTCGTGGAGGGGGACCGGAAGACCGGGAAGCTCACCGCCGTTGCGCGGCACCAGCTCAACCGGCGCGTCACCGCCACCAGCGAGTTCCGGCTCACCGGGCCCGTCGCCGGCTCCGACCTCGTCAAGACCTCCGCCGACCCGAGCGGCACGAAGGTGCTCGGCACCCTCAACAACTGCTCGGGCGGCGTCACCCCGTGGGGCACGACCCTGCACGGCGAGGAGAACTTCAACCAGTACTTCGCCAACAGCAGCCGGGCGACCGACAAGCGGTACGGCATCGGGACCGGGGCCAGCGAGCGGAAGTGGGAGCGGTTCGACAAGCGGTTCGACGTCGCCCAGGAGCCGAACGAGGTGCATCGGTTCGGGTATGTCGTGGAGTTCGATCCGTACGACCCCGGCTCCGCGCCGCGCAAGCACACCGCCCTCGGGCGGTTCAAGCACGAGGCCGCCACCGTGCGGCTCACGCGCGACGGACGGCCCGTCGTGTACTCGGGTGACGACGAGCGGTTCGACTACTTCTACAAGTTCGTCGGCAGCAAGCGGATGCGGCACGGCAGCAGCAGGGCCGTGCGGGAGCACAACCTCTCCCTGCTCGACGAGGGGACGCTGTACGTCGCCAAGCTCACCGGTGACTCCCCCGCCATCGAGATCGACGGCACGGGCAAGCTGCCGAACGACGGCGAGTTCGACGGGAGCGGCGAGTGGATCCCGCTGGCCACCGCCACCGCCGACGGTGCCGTCTCGCACGTGGACGGGATGAGCGCCGAGGAGGTGTTCGTCTTCACCCGTCTCGCCGGTGACAAGGTGGGCGCGACGAAGATGGACCGGCCCGAGGACATCGAGCCCAACCCGGTGACCGGCAAGGTGTACGTCGCCCTGACCAACAACAGCAACCGCGGTGTCGGCTCCAACGCCAAGGCGGACGAGGCCAATCCGCGCAACGCCAACAAGCACGGGCACGTGCTGGAGCTCACCGAGCGCTGGAACCGGCCCGAGAGCACCAGGTTCGCCTGGTCGCTGTTCCTCGTCGCCGGTGACCCGGACGACCCGGCGACCTACTTCGCCGGGTTCCCGAAGGAGGGCGTCAGCCCGATCTCCTGCCCGGACAACGTCGCCTTCGACCCCTACGGCAACCTGTGGATCTCCACCGACGGCGCCCAGCTCGGCTCGCACGACGGCTTGTTCGGCGTGGCGACCCGGGGCGAGCGGCGTGGTGAGCTGAAGCAGTTCCTGACCGTGCCGAAGGGTGCCGAGACCTGCGGTCCGATCATCCAGGACCGGCGCGTGCTGGTCGCCGTGCAGCACCCCGGCGAGATCGACGGCGCGTCCGTGGAGAAGCCGGCCAGCACCTGGCCCGACGGGCCCGGGAAGTACGTCCGGCCGGCGGTCGTGGCCGTGTGGCGTGCGGACGGTTGCGACATCGGCGTCTGAGCGGAGAGTGACGAACGGGGGGCGCCTGTCGGGCGTCCCCCGTCTACTTGTCCCCGTGCAGCGTCAGATCCGTCACCACCGCCCGGTGGTCCGTGTCGGCCACGTCCAGGATGCGCGTGCGGTCGGCCCCGAAGTGCTTCGACACCAGTACGTGGTCGATCTGCGTGCCGAACGTCGGGGCGGTCCGGGCCGGCCAGGTGGCCGTGCGGTCGGCGTCGTCCAGGCGGGCGGCGTCGCTCAGGCCGGTGTCGAGGATGCGGCGGAAGGCGGCGTGGTCCTGGGAGGCGTTGAAGTCGCCCGCCAGGACCAGGGGGGTGCCGCGGTCGGCGGTGGCCGCGTCGCGCAGGGCGCCGAGTTCCCTGTTCCAGAGGTCCACCTGGCCGGGGATCGGGGGCATGGGGTGGGCGAGCTGGAGTCGTACGGGATGCCCGTCGACGTCGGCGATCGCCCCGGGCATGCCCATGGTGCCTGGGACGCCGTCGGTGGGCCGCAGCGGGAAGCGGCTGAGGATGACGGAGCCTTCCGAGCCGCCGCCCTCGACGGCCCGGCGGTGCGGGTAGTCCTGGGAGAGGTCGTCCTTCAGCCGCGCGGCGCACTCGTATTCGCATTCCTGTACGAAGACGAGGTCCGGTTCCTCGCGGCGGACGGCGGCGACCAGGGACCCGGTGCCCTGCCCGAACTCGACGTTCGAGGTCAGTACGCGCAGTTCGGCGACCGGGCGGCCGACGGGGTCGCCGACCTTGCCGTACGGCTCGATGAACCAGGCCAGCAGGCCGAGCAGGACCACGCCCCAGGCCGTCCCGAGCCACCACCGGGACAGCAGGGCGAGCAGCAGCGCCAGGCCGGTGGGGGCGAGCAGCCAGGGGAGGAAGGCGAGGACCTGCGGGACGGGCGTGTTGCCGTCGCTGTCGGCGGTCCGGAAGCCGACGACCACGCTGACCGCGGCGAACAGCAGGGCGGCGCACCAGGCGCCGGACCGCCGTCCGGGCGGACGGTGTTCCGGACCGTCGGTGGCGGTCCACTCGGCAGCGGCGGTGTCCAAGGCCCGGCCTTCCGTTCGCGGGTGGGTGCCCGAATCCTCCCTCAGGGTTCGAGGGGTGGGGTGCCCGAATCCTCCCTCAAAGACGGGGTGGGGCGGTGGAAGGTTGCCGTCGGTCGGCGTCCCCGGGCCGTGCGTCGACGCGGGCCAGGAATTCGCCGAGTGCCTTGTCGAACTCCTCGGGGCGTTCGAGGTTCGGCATGTGGGCCGTGCCGTCGATCACGTGCAGGGCCGAGTCCGGGAGGGCCGCGTGCATGGCCCGGGCGTCGGAGACGGGCGTGTAGGTGTCGTCGGCTCCCACGACGACCAGGGCCGGGACGGTCACGCGAGTCAGCAGGGCGGCGTAGTCGGGGCGCCGGGCGCGGGCGCGCAGGGCCGCCGCGGCGCCCTCGGGGGAGGTGGCCGTCATCATGCGGTGGACGTGCGCCTTGACCTCGGCGGGGGCGTACGGGGCGACCATCCGCTCCAGGACCTCGTCGGCGTAGCCGCGCATGCCCTCCCGCAGGAGGCGGTCCGCCATGGCGTCGCGGGTGCGGACGCCCTCCGGGGTCTCGGCCGCCGGGAAGGTGTCCGCGAGGACCAGGCCGCGGACGCGGCCGGGGAAGAGGCGGTAGCACTCCATCGCGATCTGGCCGCCCATGGACAGACCGGCGAGGACGAAGGAGTCCACGCCCAGCTCGTCGAGCAGGGCCTCGATGTCCCGGGCGAACTGCGAGAAGTCCGTGAGGGCCGGGGTCGCCGGGGAGGCGCCGTAGCCGCGCAGGTCGGGGGCGATGACGCGGCGGTCAGCGGAGAACGTGCCGAGCTGCGGGGCCCACATGGTGCGGTCGAAGGGGTGACCGTGGACGAGGACCAGGGGGACAAGGGGCTGCCGGGAGGTTACGGGGCCTTTGTCCTCGTATGAGAGGAAGGGTGCCATGGGACGACCCTAGGCAGCTCCCCTTACTCAGTGCAATAAGATCTTTGCTCTCGGTGCAATCCAAGGGGGAGACCGATCGATGGGTGACTACCGCCGTATCGCCGACAGGATCGCCGACGACATCGCCAGCGGGCGGCTGAAGCCCGGTCAACGGCTGCCGCCACAGCGGGCGTTCGCCCGGCGCCGGGGGATCGCCTCGTCGACGGCCGGGCGGGTGTACGGCGAACTCGTACGGCGCGGGCTGGTCGTCGGCGAGGTGGGGCGCGGCACCTACGTACGGGCCGCCCCGGACGGGCCCGCGGGGCGGGCGCTCGCCGAGCCCGGACCGGCCGACGCCCCCGTCAACCTGGAGCTCAACTACCCCAGCGCGCCCGGTCAGCCGGAGCTCCTCGCCCCGGTCCTCGCGCCGCTGCTGCGTCCCGACGTGCTGGCCGAGGCGCTGCTGCCGGCCGCCGCCACCGGTACCGAGTCCGCCCGGGAGGCCGCGGCCACGCTCCTCGCCACCCCCGGCTGGCGCCCAGCCCCGGACCGGCTGCTGTTCACCGGCAACGCACGGCAGGCCATCGCCGCCGTGCTGGCCTCCCTGGTCCGGCCGGGCGGCCGGGTCGGCGTGGAGCAGTTGACGTATCCGCTGGTCAAGGAGATCGCGGCGCGGCTGGGCATCACTCTGGTGCCGCTGGCCGGTGACGCGGCCGGGCTGCTCCCGGAGGCCGTCGCCGCCGCGCACCGGACGGCGCCGCTGTCCGCCCTGTACGTGCAGCCGACGCTGCACAACCCGACGTCCCTGACGACGACTCGCCCCCGCTTACTTCAACTCGCCCGGCTGCTCCATGACTTGAACCTGCCCGTGGTGGAGGACCGCATCTGGTCCTTCCTGCACGAGCCGGGCGATCCGCTCGCCGCTCACGCCCCCGCGCTCACCCATGTCGTCGACGGTCTGTCCAAGCGGGTCGCCCCGGGGCTCACCGTCGGATTCCTCGTCGTGCCGCCGCACCGGGTCGGGGCCGTGGCCGGTGCCGTGCGGTCGGGCGGGTGGAGTGCGGGGCGGTTCGCGCTGGAGGCGGCCGTGCGCTGGGCCGGGGAGGGGACCGTGGCGCGGCTGGTGGCGGCCAAGCGGGCGGACGCGGCGCGCAGGCAGAAGATCCTCGCCGAGGAACTCGCGGGCTTCGCCGTACGGTCCGATCCGCGTGCCTACTTCGCCTGGTGGGAGCTGCCCGCCCCGTGGCGCGCGGACACCTTCACCGGGGCCGCCGCCGCGCACGGCATCGCCGTCACGTCCGGTCCCGCCTTCGCCGTCGCCCCCGGCCACACGCCCGACGCCGTCAGGCTCGGGCTCGCTTCGGCTCCGGAGCCGGATCTGCGCCGGGCGCTGCGGACGCTCGCGCACGTCGCCGCGAGGCGAGCCGGGGACCGTACCGGCCCGTGAGCCACGAGCCGAGCGCCACCGTCAGGCCGAAGCCGAACAGCAGCCAGGACACCGTCAGCAGGGTGACCGTCAGGGCGTCGTAGACCGCGCCGGCGGCCGGGCGGTGGAGCGTGTCGGGCAGGTCGGCGAGGGTGAGACGGCGGCCGATCGCGACGGCCAGGACGAGCAGCCCGCCGCCCAGCGCCGTGCCGAGGCCGAGCGCGGTGACCGCGTGGCGGCGGCTCGCGGCGAGGGCGATCCCGGCCATGGCGCTCACGGCGGCGGCGAGCGGCAGCCAGAAGGCGGCGGTGTCCAGCACGTGGTACCCCTTGCGCAGTCGGTCCAGGTCGTCGGCCGGGAGCACCGGGACCCGGGCGTGCAGCACCGGGATGCGGTGGGCGAACGGAACGTGGTCGTCGGTGAGCCGGCGTTTGACCCGGGCGACGACCGGCGCGACGTCGACGGTGACCGGGGCGGCGCGCTTGCCGTCGTCGCGCAGGGCCCGTAGCACCGCGTCGTGGACGGCGTGGTTCGCCGCGTCCCAGCCTGTGCGGAATGCCTCGGTCCGGGTGAACGAGCGCACCGCGTCGTGCACGAAGGGCCCGACCGTGCCGCGCGGCAGGCTGGTGCCGAGCTCGTGCCCGGCCTCGCGCATGATGCCGTCGCCGACGGCATCCGCGACCGCGTGCTGCACGTCCGGGTCGGAGGCGAGCGGCGCCATCGTCCGGACGTAGCGGCCGGTGTCGGTCAGCCCGTGCGCCGCCCAGGAGGCGAGCGTCCCGAACGGCGCGAGCAGGCACGCGAGGGCCAGCAGAACGGCCGACAGGGCGTTCCGCGGTCGTCGGAGGGGCGCCTGCTCGGGTACGGGCGCCCGGTCGTGCTCGGACACCCTTCCAGGCAAGGCGTCAGGGGCCCGGCCCGCGACCGGCGTGACTGCATTCGGGCCCGCATGCCGAGCCGAACGTGTCGCACCGCCCACCGGCAGGTCATCGGTCGAGGCGTCGGCCGGAGGCGTCCTCGTGTGTGTAGTAGCGGTAGAACAACGTCACGAGGACGCCCGCGCCGACCACCAGCCCCAGCCCGGTGGACCGCAGCACGGACTCGCCGGTCTGGCTGTAGAGGAAGCCGATCGCGCAGCCGGTGAAGGCGAACCAGAGCAGCGCGTGGAGTTCGCGCCGCAGCCGCGGGGCGACCTCCCGCACGGCGGTGTACAGCACGGCGAACACGAGCGCGGTGAGGAAGCCGAACAGCAGGTTCCAGCCCGTGATGGGCCCGGCGTCGCGCCGGTTGGCCGCGGCCCAGTAGCCGTAGACGAGTCCGAGGACGACGGGTACCGCGATTTTCGCCATCGCGTGGGTGCGCGGGCTGAAGACATCGGGTGTACGGCGTCGCGTGGTCACCTTGCGTGAGGCGGGTGCCGCATGAGCCATGAGAGCTCTCCTCTCTCTCCCTGCCCCTGCCTACCAGGGCACACCGGTGGGGACCCCCCGGCAAGTCGGCGGCAGGAACTGCCGCGGATGCGGGAGGCCGGGGACGCCGTCGTCTCCGGGCACGAGCCGCCGTGGCGGCCGGGGCGCGGGGAGTGCGCGGCCTGCCGGCGGCGGAGGGGCTGCCGCTCGGCCTCCGGGATCTCGCGCCCGGCCCGCCCGCGGTACCGCGGGTACGGGTGGCCGCCGACGAGACCCTGCTGCCGGTGGCGGACGGCGTGACGGAGCCCGGGACGGCACCGGGGCGTTTCGCCGGCTGGCCGAGGAGCTGCTCCGGGCCGTCGCCGACGACCCCGCACCGCATGGCCGCCTTCGTACGGGACGGGACGGCACGGCGCGGCGCTGCGCTGCGGCGGGTGCCTGGTCGGCGGCACCACCGTCTTCGCCGTGCGCCGTCGGACCGTCCCCGACGAGGGGGGCGAAGCACCCGAAGGCGGACGTTTGAGGTCCTGCGGCCCACCTTTGCAGCCGCAGCGGTTACGGTGCTGCCGTACGTGATCGACAGGGGGAGGGACGAGATGCCCGGAACCGCGCTGCTGCTGGCGGCCTCGCCGGTGGGCAAGGGGCGCCTGGTGGACGCCGCGTCCGTACTCCCCGTCCTGGCCGCCGTCCCACCCAATGTGCTGGCCGGCACGGACACCGCGAACGTCGTCGAACTCGCCGACCCGCTGGAGCCGCAGGCCGTCCTCACCCGGCTCCGTGCAGCCGCGGCGGCCCCCGGCCCGCTCACCGTGTACGTCACCGGCCAGCTCCAGCTCGACCGCCGCCAGCGCCTGCCCCACCTGGCGCTGGCCCGTACCACCGCGTCCACCGCCCGCTACACGGCCTTCCCCTGGCACTGGTTCCGGGACGAACTGCGGCTGAGGCCCGCCGGCGCGACGACCCTTCTGCTCGACCTGCACGCGGACGCCGAGACCTGGGAGCTGCTGCGCGGCACCCCGCTGGACGCGGGCCGCGGCAACGCCGTGTACGGCCGTATCGCGCCCCCGCCGTCCAGACGCGCGGTCGCGGCACCGGCGTACATGAAGGCCGTCGCGACGATCCTGCGCAGCGGCTTCCGGCCGCCGCCGGAGCAGTTGCACCAGCAGGCGCTGGCCCGGATCGCGCCGGAGAGCGCGGGCACGGACATCGTGCTGAGCACGCCGGGCCCCTCGGCCGGTGATCCGCACGCCGCCATCACCGCCGCCGTCCAGTCCGGCCGCCACTTGGACGCCGACGCGCTCGCCGCCCGGCACGAGCAGGCCGCCGTCGCCGCGCACGGGCCTGCCTCCGAGGAGGCCCTGCACTGGGCCGAGGTCCGGGCCGACCTGGCGATGTTCGCCGGGGACGCGGGCCGCAGCTGCCACACCTGGCTGACGGTGGCCACCGTCCGCCTGAACGCCGGGCAGGCGGCGGACGCGCCCGCCGTCGAGGCCGCCGTGGACCGGGCCCACCACCAGTGGGGCCAGGTCCGCGACACCACGCGCGCCCGCGAACTGGGCGCGGCGCTCGCCGAGTTGCGGGGACGGGTCCCCGGGCGGCGCGAGGGGGCGCTCGATCATGTGCAGCGGCAGTTGAGGCAGTTGCAGACCCAGCCCTGACCACGCGTGCGCCGTGTGCGCCTGGCGTGAAGGGGGCGTGCAATCGCTTGCACCGGTCTCGTCACAGGTCTCGTCACAGGTCTGCCGCCGAGGCCTGACCCGGTGTCATGATGTCGAACATGACAGAGGGGGACCGAGTGGCTGTCTTAGGCGTACGCGTGCGGCTGGGCGCCGGCGCGACCGTGGACGATGTCAGAGCCCTGAGGACGTGGCTGGAGCGGGAAGAGCCGCTGGAGCAACTCGTCTCCGAACGCCACCTGACCATCGAGGAGCAGGCCGGCACGGACGGGGCCGACGGGCGGATGGGGCCCGACATCGAACTCGTTCTGAGAGTGCTCGGTGACGTCGTCACACTCGCGGCACTGACCGAGTACACCGCACGCGCGGTGAAGACCTGGACCAACAACCGCCGCAGGCTCCAGCGCGGCGATCCCGATCCACAGATCCGCCCGCTGGACCCCGGCAGGGAGTAGGGCGGTGGTCCGCTTCGACCCGCGCGGCAGGGTGAACCGGGCGCTGCTGGTCGGTGTGTCCGAGTACGACCACACGGCACCGCATCCACAGGGCGTCAACGGCCAGCTCCCCGCCGTGCGGCACAACCGGATGCTGCTCGACGACGCGCTGAAACGGGGCGATGTCTTCGGTGCGGGCGAGGTGAAGACACTGCCCTCACCGACCCCGGACGACTTCACGGGGGCGCTGCGCCGCGCCTGCGACGAGGCCAGGGGACTGCTGCTGCTCTACTTCGCCGGGCACGCCGTCACCTCCACCGCCGGCGACGAGCTGCACCTCCAGATGCGCACCGCGCGGGTGCTCACCGGCAACGGGCTGCCCGGCTCGGTCCCTTTCAGCCTGGTGCTCGGCGAGCTCGCCGAGAGCAACGCCGAGCAGGTGGTGGTGATCCTCGACTGCTGCTACGCGGGCAACGCCGCGGGAATCTGGCACCGCCTGGACGATCCCGATCGGAAGAAGCACAAGGTCCTGCTGCTGATGAGCGTGCAGCCCAACCGCTGCATCCTGGGCGGGGACGCCGACATGGCGACGCCGTTCACCCGCGAGGTGGTGCACGTCCTCGACGGGGGCGGGGAGGTGTGGCTCTCCCAGCTGTACGCCACGGTGAAGCAGCGGATGGCCGAGGCGAAATACAAGGCGGAGGTCAACGACCCGCAGCGGCCGCAGGCGCTGGCTCCCCCCTGGGACTCCGACGACGTCCTGCTGGCGGCGGGCCCGGCCCCGCCACCGCCGCTGCCGAAGCCCTCCTGGCTCCAACGCACACTCGCCCGAGCCGGCAAGGCCGTCCGCCGGCTCGGCCGCACCGGCCTGGTGGCCGTACTGGCGCTGATCGCCACCGGAGCCGGCGGCTACGGCTTCCTGGTCCTGGCCGGCGACTCCGGCGACTGCGCCCCGGCACTGGAACTGCGTCTCCTCACCGACCCCGACCTGGAACCGGCGATGAAGGCGGCCGCGGACGCCTACGTCGCCTCGGACGCCAACACCACGGACGACGGCTGCCGGCGCAGCGGCGTCACCGTCTACAGCTCCGGTGCCGCAGGCGTGGTGACCGCGTTGAGCAAGCGGACCGACGCCTGGCAGCAGCCGCGCGACGACGACAACCCGCAGCGGGACATCGGCCCGCAGCCGGACGTGTGGATCCCCGCCACCCGCGCGGACGTCCGCCGGGTCACCGCGTCCCAGGAGGACCGCGTCTTCGCCCATCTGACGGCGGACGACGAGCCGTTCGCGTACTCACCGGTCGTCCTGGCCGTCCCCAAGGGCCTGGACGACGCCGTCGAGCCCACCGGGCGGACGCTGTCCCAACTGATCACCGATCTCGAACAGGCGCCCGGCGAGGCCGAAGTGCGCCGCCCCGACCCGGCGTTCGCCGACTCGGCACTGCTGGCGACCGTCGGCCTGTACGGCGGCCGAGCCGACGCGCGCGGCGCGGAGCTGCGCATCACGCAGTCCGGCCGGCCCGAGCCCTCGGCCGTCAGGCTGCTGTGCACGCTGGCCGACACCCACGCCGTGGACGACCGCAGCGCGGCCCTGGTCCCGGAGTTCCTGCTCAGGAGCGGCGTCGGCTGCCACCCGGCCACGCGCGCCCCGCGCACCGCCGTCTACCCGGACGACGTCCCCGGCCTGGAACCCACGTTCGTGCGGGTGCGCTGGGAGGACGCCACGCGGGACACCGACGCGCGGACCACCGAGACGGACCGCTTCCGCTCCTGGCTGACCGACGACGAAGGCCGGAAGGTGCTCGGCGAGCACGGCTTCAGGTCCGCACAGGGCGAGCGACGCCTGCTCGACCCGAAGTCGGTTGGTGACGGGCTGATCGACGAGGTCCGGCCGGCGGAGTCCGCCGAACCGAAGGAGATGGACAAGGCGCTGGAGAGCTACGGCAACGCGCACGGCCCCGGCCGGGTCCTGTTCCTCGTCGACAGCTCCGGCTCGATGGCCGGCCTGTGGGACGGATCCAGTGGCGGCCCCGGCATCATCGAGCAGACCCTGACCGGCCTCGGCGGGGAGGACGAGTACGGGGTGTGGGCGGTGCACGGTCTCAAGGGCCGTACGCACACCGACCTCATGCCCTTCGGCACGCACGCCCGGCCGGACGCCGAGCGCGCCCTGGCCGCCGCCCGCGTGCGGAGCGCGGAAGCCGATCCGTCCGCCGCCCTGGTGGACGCCCTGGCGTTCATGCGGGAACGCGGCGCCGGGGACGAACGTCCGCAACTGATCGTGTACCTCACCGACGGCGAGGACGACAACCGCCTGACCGGCGACGGACTCGAGCGGGTGCTCGACCGGGCCCGGACCGCCGGCGTGCCCGTGGCCATGGTGACCCTGAAGAACGGGGCCTGTGACCGGGACCGTCCCGGCACGCGGATCGCGGAGGCCGGCCGGGGCCGCTGCCTGGACGCCGGGGACGACCTGGTGCCCGCCCTGCGCGACGAGGTCGCCCGCACCGGAACGGGGGAGGAATGATGGCCCGACGCCTGACGGCCGCCTCGCTGTCCCTGCTGTCGCTGCTGACGTTCACGGCCTGCACCGGCGGTGACGTACAGGAGCCGCCGGCGGACGCCGACTCCTCCCCCCGGATCGTGGTCGCCAGCGGCCAGGACGTCACCGGCAAGAACGGCATCCGCCAGCAGCTCATCGACGCCTGGAACGCCAAGGAGGGCGAACACGGCTACCGGGCCCGCCTGGTGGAGCTGCCCGGCTCCGCCGACCAGCAGCGCAGCCAGCTGCTCGGCGCCCTCCAGTCCGGCAGCGCCGAGTACGACGTGGTGAACCTGGACGTGACCTGGATCCCGGAGTTCGCGGAGGCCGGCCGGATCCGCCCGCTGGACGACTCGGCGGTCAAGGAGCCCGAGGACCTCATCAAGTCCGTGGACAGGACGTCGTACTGGGACGGCAAGCGGTACGCGGTCCCCTTCAACAGCGACGCGGGCCTGCTGTACTACCGCAAGGACCACCTGGTGAAGGCGAGCGCCTCCCGCACCGACCTCGGCGGCGACGACGTCAGCTGGGACGGGCTCCGGGAACTGCGCGGCCCCCTCGACGACGCCGGGATCGACGACTACGAGGCGATCTGGACCACCCAGCTCGCCGCCTACGAGGGCCGCACCGTCAACGCGATCGAGGCGTTCGCCTCCGCCGTACCGAACTTCCGGCTCACCGACGGCGACGGCAACTACGTCGCTACCGAGGAGCAGTTGACGACGGGGATGACCGAACTGTGGGAGCGCACGCAGTCGCCGTACCTCCTGGAGGGGTCCGCCGAGTCCCGCGAGGCCGAATCGCTCAGCGCCTTCGCCGAGGGCCGCACCACCTTCCTGCGGCACTGGCCGTACGTCTACCCGACCCTGCACGAGACCTTCGGGAAGAACCTCGGTGTGGCCCGGCTGCCCGGCAAGGCGGTGCTCGGCGGCCAGAGCCTGGCCGTCACCTCGTCCACGTCCGAGCAGCGGGCCGCCAAGGCGGCCGAACTGATCGCGTTCCTCACCGACCCGGACAGCGAACGCTGCCTGCTGCGCGCCGGTTTCGCCGCGACCCGCGCCTCGGCCTACGAGGAGCCCGAAACCGCCCCCGACTGCCGGCACGCCCGCGCGTACGCCGAAGGGCCCACGGCGTCCCCCACCGGCGAGGGCACAGGCCGTATGCCGCCCGACCGGATGGCCGACGGCACCAGCTACTTCCGCGGCATCCTGCGCCCGGCCCTGGGCGCGGCGGTGGAACGCCCCCGCACGCCCCTGTACGGAGCGGTGACCCACACGCTCACCACCGAACTCGACGCCCTGTACGGCCCGCCACGAGGCCCGGGCGGAAGCCGGCCGGGCGTCGCGGAGATCGCGAAAAGCCTTGACGAGGCATTGAGGAAGATTTTGCCCGGTTGAATATCCTCCCGGTGATGTTCACATTTTCTCCATTGCTTACGTGTGCCCCCGGTGGGTAGCGTCTTTTTCGCACTGACCATGCAATTCGAAAAAACGCGAAAACGGGGATGGACTTCGTGAGCATACGAAGCAAGGGAATTTCTGCTGCCGTCACCTTCGCCATGACCGGCGCGCTGTGCGGCGCCGGGGCGCAGGCGGCACAGGCGGCACAGGCCCAGCCGGAACTCCGCGCCGGAGCGGACGAGATCTGCGCGGTCCTCGGGATCGGCAGCGGCGCGGCCGGCCTCACCAAGGCGCTGGCCAAGGGCGCTTCGTGGGTGGGGATCGGCGCCAGCATCGGGTGCTATGCGTACACCAAGGCGAAGGAGGCCACGCCCGCGCAGAAGCGGGCCGCCATGATCGCCTCCTACAAGAAGTACCAGGCGATGAGCGACATCAAGAAGCTCGATGCGCTGGGCTACTACTGCCGTAAGAAGAGCGGCGGTGGTGGCGGCACCGATGTCGCGCCCGCCAACCCGACCGTGAAGGTGGGGTACCGCGACATCAAGATGAAGGGCGTGACGTACAAGTGCACGGCTACCGGGGACTGACCGGCCGCCGTGGCCCGGGCTATGGAGAACGCCTGCTGTTCTCCATAGCGCTGGTCGTGGTGAGTCTGTTGTGGATCAGGCAGGACATGGCGGCGTGGGCGACGGCGGTCTGTGCGGTTGGCGCCGCCGGTGGAGCGGTCGGGGTTTGTTACTTCGGCTGGCGTTGCATTCGCGCCCGCGAGAATTCACAGTAGCTGAAATTTTGGGGGGTGAATTGAAGAATTCGCTCGCTGGATTCACCCCCCGAATTCTTTCCTCACGTCGCACTCGAACCAGACGGTCTTGCCGGGCCGGTCGGGCAGTGGATGCCACCCCCACCGGTCCGTGACGGTCTCGACGATGAGTACGCCGCGTCCGTCCTCGGCGAGTTCGTCCACGGCTGTGGACAGCGGCGGCCGCGGGCAGGTGTCCGTGACCTCCACGCGCACCCCACGCCCGTCCGGCCGCCGCGTCATCAGCACCGCGGCGCGCCGGTCGGGCGTGTGGCGTACGACGTTGGCGACCAGCTCGGTGAGCGCGAGACAGGCCGGGTCGCACAGTTCGGTCATCTCCCAGCCGGCGAGATAGACCCTGAGGATGCGGCGCAGGTGCCGGGCGGAGTGTTCACCCAGTGTGAAGTCCGTGCCATACCTGGCGCCAAGTCCGCCGCCTTGGCGGGCAGTTACGTGATTCATGCCACCAGCGTGAAGTCGTGTGGTTACTCTCGGCTACAGACCGAAATGAACGCCGTGCCGCGTTCGGACCTGGGGGTGACCGCTTCATGCCCAACATCCGCCGACTCGACCCCACCGCCTCGCCGCTGGACTACTTCGGCTCGGAGCTCCGCCGGTACCGGGAGAGTGCGGGGCTGTCCCAGAAGGAACTGGGGGACTGCATCTTCTGCACGGGCTCGCTGGTGGGCCAGATCGAGACGGCGCACAAGGTCCCGACCAGGGAGTTCGCGGAGCGGGCGGATGCGGCGCTCATGACGGACGGGTGTTTCTCGCGGTTGGTGGGGCTGGTTCTGCGGAGCCAGCTCCCTACGTGGTTTCAGGCGTATGCGGAGATGGAAGCGAAGGCGACCTACATCTCCACGTACCAGGCCCAGTTGGTGTACGGGCTGCTACAGACGCCGGAGTACGCACGGGCCGTGCTGGCAACCGGCATGCCGGACAACCTCGACGACATGGTGGCGGCCCGCTTGGAACGCCAGCGCATCCTGAAGCGCGAGCAGCCGCCGCTGACACTCGTGGTGCTGGACGAGGCGGCGCTGCACCGCCCGATCGGCAGTCGCGAGATCATGCGCAACCAACTCGCGCACTTGTTGAGTTTCCGGGACCAGCGCTGGGTGAACATCCAGGTGCTGCCCTTCGGGGCGGGTGAACACGCCAGTCTCGTCGGGTCGTTCAACGCCCTGCGCTTCGACGACGACCCGGAGATCGTGTACACGGAGGACATGATCTCGGGCCACATGACGGCCAACCCCGACACTGTCAGGGAAGCCGCCCGCCGTTACGCTTCCTTGCAGGCCGCTGCCTTCTCGGTGAGGGACTCGGCGGCACTGATTGCGCGTGTGATGGAGGAGCGCTATGGGGAGCAGCCAGAACCTGACCAACACGCGGTGGCGTAAGTCGTCGTACAGCGGTAATACGGGGGGCGATTGTGTCGAGGTCGCCGACCTCGGTACTCCCGGCGTCGCCGTTCGCGACTCCAAGAAGCCCGAGGCCGGGATCCTCACCGTCTCTCCGGAGGTCTACGCCGCCTTCATGACCTTCGTCACCGCGTGAAGACGAAGTACTTCCACGCGCCGTACGTCGTCGTGTTGACGTTGTCGCCCGACTTCGTGTCGATGTAGGACGAGCGGATCCGGAAACGCGGACCGACCGGCGGCGTGCCGTCGAGTGTCGCCGCGTCCTTGCCGTAGCGGTCGAGGGCGAAGTACTCCGTGGTCGTGGTGCGCCACGCGCCGTCGGAGTAACGCTGGACCCGGAGCTGGTACTTGCGGCCCGGGTACATCGACATCGTCGTGTTGTGGACCGGGTCCTTGGACTTCCGGAAGTAGAAGTACTTCTGGTTCCACGCGGTCGCCGACTTGTAGTAGCCGCTCAGGGACGTCGAGACCTTGACCCTGGTGTAGACCGAGTTGGTGACCGTCTTCGGGGCGTACCGGGTGTCGCCCGTGAACTTCGCGCTGACCTTCGTGTCACGGGTCAGGCGGATCGTCGCCGAGAGGTCGCCGGCCGAGTTCACCTTGCCCTTCTTCACCAGCGCGTTCGGCTTGTCGGAGCCGTACGGGTCGGCCCAGATCTCGACCGTGCGGTTCTTGTACGTCGTGCCGAGATGCGCGGTGAAGGTGACGTCACGGCCGTAGTCGTACACCTTGCCGTCGTTGCTCAGCGTCAGCGTGGTCGCCGTCTTGGCCACGGTCGTCGAGGCGGAGGCCGTGGCGCCCGCGTGGTCCGCGTCGCCCGCGTACCTGACCGTGTACGTCACCTTGCCGCCAGCCGGCGGGGTGTCCGTGAAGGAGTACGAGCCGTCGGCGGCGACCGTCGCCGTGCCGAGGGGCTTGCCGGAGGGCGACTCGTCGTCGGTGCGGGTGACGGACACCTTCGTGCCCGCCGGGAACGCCGCCGAGGAGGACAGTGTGCCGGTGAGGGTGAGGGACTTGGCGCGCGTGGCCGTGGCAGGCGCGTTCGCCGTGAGGGTGGTCGACGTCTTCGCCGGGGCGTCGAGGATCCGCAGCGAGTAGACGTTGTCGTCGTTCTGGGAGATCGCGAACAGCTTGCTCTCGTCGGGTGCCCAGGCCAGGCCCGCCGGGGCCAGGGTGTCGGAGCCGCTGCTGGTGCCGGTGTTGGGGAAGTCGTACTGCTTCAGCGGCAACGACGTGCCCGGCTTGAAGACATGGACGTCCGGGTCGTACCAGGAGAACGTGCCCGCCGCGACGTCGCCGTTCGGGGCGATGTCCACCGCGTTCGGATAGGTGTTCGTGACGTACTTGCCGTCCGCGGACAGGTCCGAGAGCTTGTAGACCGGCTGGTAGTACGGGGCGCCGCTGGCCGTGACGACGCCCTTGCCGTCCGGCGTGACCGCGAGATCCTGGAGATTGCCGCCGCCCGTGTCGCCCGGGTCGCGTGCGTACGCGGTACGGGTCGCCGTACCGGACGAGACGTCGTACACGGCGAGTTCGACCGGGCTCTGGCCCGGCGCGCCCGCGGCGAGCGTGCCCGGGGCGCCCGGGGAGGCGTCCAGGATCGGGGCCTCGTAGAAGGTGCGGCTGGTGTCCTGGCCCAGGGTCAGGCCCGGGTCGGTGGCGTTCGGGTCGAGCGAGCCGATGTTGCCGTCGCCGGAAGCGCCGTAGCTGAACCACAGCTTGCCGCCGGCCAGGGCGACGTACGCCGGGCCGGCGCCCTGGCCCGTGGACCAGCGACGGTTCTCGGTCGCCGTGGCCGTGTCGATCGCGACGATCGCGGTCGCGTCGTGCACGGCCGCGTACAGGGTGCCCGAGTCGGGCGACAGCTCCAGGCCGTGGACGCCGGGCAGCGAACCGACGGTGGCGACGACCGTGCCCGCGTAATCGGTGACGACGACCTGGCCGGCCGTCGGATCGCTGATGAAGACCCGCTGGTGGACCCCGTCGACGACGATGTCGCCGGTGGACTTCAGGGGCAGGGTCGTACTGGAGTCGGCCACCGCCGACCCTGCGCCGGTCGCGACCAGTGCGACCGAGCTGAAGAGGACCGCGAGCGTCGTCGCGGCCGAGAGAGTGCGTCTGTGCACGGTTTTCGAACCCCCCGGAACGAAAGTGATCAGCAGGAAGAGGTGATCAGCCTGCGCAGGCTAGATCACTCCACTGACAACCGGGAACCGGAAATCAAGACGCCGGTGTACAGGCGCAGTTGGCGTCGGGCACTGTTGGTGTGCGTGGGTAGGAGTGGTTCAGTGGGGCGCGCCTCGCAGTCCTCCGGCCCACGCCAGCAGTCCGGGATCGAGCAGGCTGGTCCCCCGCCAGTCGTGGTCGAGGTCGGCTCCCTGAAGAGACGGCACCACCGCGACGTAGAGACCGGCGGCACGTGCCGAGGCGACGCCCGTGGCCGAGTCCTCGAAGGCGACGGAGCGTCGGGGAGTCGTGCCGAGTGCCTCGCACGCCGTGAGGTAGAGCTCCGGTGCGGGCTTGGGGGAGCGCACTTCGTCGGCGGCGAAGGAGTACGTGAAGCAGTCGGCGAGACCGGCCGACCGCAGGGCCACGTCCAGAAGCTCCCGGGGGCTGTTGCTGGCTACGGCGATGGGTACGGCCGCCCGGCAGGCGCGCACCAGTTCCACCGCCCCGGGGAGGGCCGCGGCGCCTCGGGACAGCTCTTGGCGGACCCTTTCGAGGAGTTCGGCGGCGAGCTCGGCGCCGGCGCGGGGGCGCCCGAGGTACTGCGCCATGGCCTCTCCAGCGGCCTCCACGGTACGGCCGATGACCAGCGCCTTCTGTTCAGGGCCGAAGGGATGGCCGTGTGCCGCGAAGATGGCCGATTCCGCCACGGTCCAGCAGGCTTCGGTGTCGACCAGCAGGCCGTCGCAGTCGAAGACCACGGCCTCGGTGCTGGTGGGGAGCGGGCGCATGCGGATGTCCTTTCGCTCGGGTGGATGCGTGGATCGCGCGGCTCACTGTCCGAGCGCGGAGCCGGATGCCGAAGGCGGCGATATGGCGTCCAGGGTGATCATGAGTGATCACCCTAGGGTCGGGCCCCCTAAAGATCTACATTTCTGCCCGGAATCGGGCAGGGATGGCGCTGTTCGTCTTTGGTTCGGCGCATCACGCCTCAGGTGACGTGCCCGGAGCCGCGAGGCGGGAAAGCTCCCACGGGTCGTGCGCGCTGAAGACGGTGACCTCGTCCGCGTGGTCGTGCCGGAGGGCGCGCAGGCGGTCGCGGGTCGGGCACGGCGCGACGGGACGCCCTCGGCTGATCCCCGAAGCGTGACACGGCCTTAGGGGGTGCCCCCGCCGCCCTCGGCCTCGAACTGGACACCGCGGAGTTCCGGCGGCTCCGCCGCTCTCGCCGGCCCCGCGTTCGCCGCGAGCAGTAGGGTCGCGACGGCGACGACGGCGGCGGCGAAGCCTCGGGCATACCGCTCGGCGGTGCGTGGGCGTTCGAGCACGGCGACCTCGCAACAGGGGCGGCGACTACGACAGCAGCGTGTTAAGCGCGTTTAACTCTCGGTTTAACCTAGGGGCTGTCGGAGCCGAACGGCAAGAGGGGCAGGGGGAGTTGGGGTGGGGGAGCGGGATGATCCGGGGACCATCGGACGCCGGGTGCAGCGGTTGCGGGTCGAACGCGGGCTGACACAGCGGCAGTTGGCGGAGCCCGTGTACACCCCCGCCTATGTCTCCACCCTGGAGTCGGGCCGGGTGCGGCCCTCCGACGACGCCCTGCGGCATCTCGCCGGGCGGCTCGGTGTCGCCTTCGACGAGCTCGCCACCGGGCGTTCGGCCCGGCTCGTGACCGAGTTACGGCTGCGGCTGACCGAGGCCCAGCGCGTCTTCACCGTCGGTGAGGCCGAGGCGGCGGCCGAGCAGTACGCCGAGCTGCTCGTCGAGGCCGAGACGCAGGAGCTGGCCGGGGAGCAGGCCGCCGCGCTGCTCGGGCTCGGCGAGTGCGCCCTGGAGACGGGTGAGCTCGTGGCCGGCCGGCAGTACTTCGAGCGGGCCGAGGCCTGCCTGGCCGGCGCGCCGCTGCTCGCACGGGTCCCGGCGCTGCGCGGGCGGGCCGTCGCGCACTATCTCGCCGGGGAACTCCGGTACGCCGTCTACCTGCTGGAGACCACCCTCGACGAGCTGAATCGCGGCGGGCTGCACGACCCGGACGCCCTCTTGCTGCTCTACTCCAGCGCCATCGGGCCGTACATGGACATGGGCGCGCACGCCCGCGCCGCCCAGGCCGCCGAGCTCGCCCTGGCACTCGCCCCGCAGTCCGGCGACCCGGCCCTGGTCGCGCGCATGCACCGGTCGGTCGCCCGCACCCTGGTCGCCGAGGGCCGCCTCGCCGAGGCCGACGCCTCGCTGGCCAAGGCGGCCGAGCTGTACCGGAGCCTCCAGATCCGCACCGAACTCGCCCACTGCCACTGGATGCGCGGCTACGTCTACGCCCAGGACGGCCAACTGGAGCGGGCGGAGGCCGAGCTGCGGGAGGCCCTCGGCATGCTGTCGGCCAAGCGCGCCGCCCTCTACAGCAGCCAGGTCGCCGTCGAACTGGCCGACGTGCTCCACCGGCGCGGCGAGTCCGACGAGGCGGCGGCCCTGCTGCACGGCGTCCTCGACGACCTGTCCCCCGAGCGCGGCGCCGTCCACTCCGCCGCCGCGCACCGCCTCCTCGGCATCATCGCCGAGGACGCCCGCCGCACCGAGGACGCCGAGGAGCACTACGTCCGCGCCCTGAGCCTGCTGGAGCGGGCGGGCGCGGCCGGCGACCTGGCCGACCTGTGCCGCCTGCTCGGCGACCTGCTGCGCCGCACCGGGCGGGTGGAGGCGGCCCTGGACGCCTACCGGACGGGTCTCGGCCACCGTACGGCCCCCGGCACCACCACCCTCGGGCCCGCTCCCGCACAGCCACCTTTGTGAGGCCACAGGGGCCTCGCACGCTCGTGCGGGTTAGCCTCCTCCCGGGACGCGAACGACCGGGGCGGGGCACGTGGAGAACCAACGGACGATGGCCGACGGCATACGACTGGGCCTGCGGGCCCTGGTGTACGCCGTCCTCGGGGGCGCCGCGCTGATCGCCATCGGGACGGTCGTGTCGGTCCTCGGGCCGATGCTGGCGCTCGATCTCTACACGCCACCCGTCGCGGCCTGGTGGACGGTGTTCACCGCGATCACCGTCCAGGGCGTGCCCTTCCTGCTGCTGGGCACGGTCGTGTCGGCGGCGATCGGCGCGTTCGTGCCCGAGCGGGTCTTCCAGCGGTTGCTGCCCCGCCGTACGGTGCTCGCCGTGCCGGTCGCGGGGGCGGCGGGGGTCGTTCTGCCCGGCTGCGAGTGCGCGTCCGTGCCGGTGGCGGGCAGCCTGATGCGGCGGGGTGTCGCCCCGGCGGCCGCCCTCGCCTTCCTGCTGTCCGCGCCCGCGATCAACCCCGTGGTGCTGGTGGCGACCTCCGTCGCCTTCCCGGGGCAGCCGGAGATGGTCCTCGGCCGGCTGGTCGCCTCGCTCGCCACGGCCGTGGTGATGGGGTGGCTGTGGGCGCGGTTCGGGCGGGAGGAGTGGCTGCGGCCGCCGAAGCGCGGCACCGCGCACGAGCCGGGCGGCGGGCCGCGTGCCTTCGTCTCCGGCCTCCAGCACGACTTCCTGCACGCCGGCGGTTTCCTCGTGCTCGGCGCGGCGGCCGCGGCGACCTTCGGCATCGTCGTACCGACGTCGGTGCTGGAGGTGTTCACCGGGTCGGCCTGGCTGTCGGTGCTGCTGCTGGCCGTACTGGCGGTCGTGCTGTGCGTGTGCAGTGAGGCCGACGCGTTCGTGGCGGCGTCGCTGAGCGGCTTCTCGCCCACGGCGCGGCTGGCGTTCATGGTGGTCGGGCCGATGGTCGACCTGAAGCTGATCGCGCTCCAGACGGGCACGTTCGGCAGGTCCTTCGCGCTGCGGTTCTCCTCCGTGACCTGGCTGGTGGCGGTCGCGAGCAGCGTCCTGGTGGGGTGGTGGCTGCTGTGAGGCGCTACGGACCGGCCGTACTGCTCGCCCTCGTGGGCGCGGCGATCCTGCGGGTGTCGCTCTTCAGCGACCTGTATCTGCGGTACGTGCAGGTCGGGCTGCGGCCGTATCTGGTGGTGTCGGGGGTGGTGCTGGCACTGCTCGCGGTGGTGACGGCGGTGCTGGTGCGGACGGCGGGTGAGCAGGAGGACCCGGAGTATCCGGGGGACCCGGAGCATCCGGAGAAGCCGGAGAACCCGGAGAACCCGGAGAACCCGGAGAACCGGGAGAACCCGGAGAGCTCCGAGGACCCGGAGGATCTTTACTCCCACCCCGGCCACACCCACGGCCCCGCCGGACCCCGCGTCGCCTGGTTCCTCACGCTCCCCGCCCTGGCCCTGCTGCTGTTCCCGCCGCCCGCCCTCGGCTCCTACAGCGCGGAACGCGAGGCCGACCGGCGTGCGGCCCGGGGCATCGGCACCTTCCCGGCCCTGCCGGCCGGGAACCCGCTCGACCTCACCCTCGGCGACTTCGGCTCCCGGGCGGTCTACGACAGCGGCCGTTCCCTGACGGGCCGCACGGTCCGGCTCACCGGCTTCGTCACCCGCGACGCCGACGGCACCTGGTACATCACCCGCCTCCTCGTCTCCTGCTGCGCCGCCGACGCCACCACCGCCAAGGCCGAGGTGCGCGGCACCGGCGCCCCGCCCGTCGACACCTGGGTCACGGTCACCGGCACCTGGCACCCGGAGGGCGAGCTGGGCTCGGACGCCGCCTGGCCGCCGGTCCTCGACGCCACCTCCGTACGGCGGGTGCGGCAGCCGGACAACCCGTACGAGAAGCGCTGAGGGCCGGACCCGCGGCGGTGGCCCGTCGCACGGGTTTCGCCCCATCTGCGACGGGTAGTCGGGGCACGATTCCGGGAGGACGTCGGGGCACGATTCCAGGAGGGCCCGGCGGCCGCCGCACACCGGCCGGCCCGGGCGGGCGGTGCCCACCGGCCCAGCCCGCGGCCGGCGGGCCCGGCCCGGAAGAGCGTCGATGTGAAGGCCGGTGATCGAAGGAGGCGGTGGTCGTGCGGCCCAGGGACGATCCCCGAGGCGCACCGGGCGGCGACCCCGGTCCCCGCCGCACCGGGGGTGACCTGGACCTGGACGGGATCCGGGCCGCCGATGTGATCGCCAGGGGCGTGCGCGGCGCCGAGCCGGGAGAGGTCCCGGGACGGCTGTGCGAGGTGGCCGTCGAACTGCTGCCGGTGGACGGCGCGAGCGTGTCGCTGCGCAGCGACGGCATGCCCGTCCAGCTGAGCGCGAGCAGCGCGCACGCCGCGCACCTGGCGCAGATCCAGGCGACGCTGGGCGACGGCCCCTGCCAGAGCGCGGTGGAGGACGGGGCACCCGTGCTCGCCTGCGATCTGACGACCGGCCGTGACGCGGGCCGCTGGCCGGTCTTCGCCCAGCAGGCCACTGAGGCCGGGGTGCGGGCGGTGTACGCGGTGCCGCTGGGCAGCGACGCGGTGTGCGTGGGCACCCTCGACCTGTACCGCGACAGCCCCGGCGGGCTCACCGACCGGCAACTGCACGTGGCCCGGCTGGTGGCCGGTGTCATGACGGTGGCCCTGATGGCGCTGCCGCGCGAGGCCGAGGCCGAGTGGCGGGACGAGGAGCCCTGGCTGAGCGGGCTGGGCGCGGACCACGAGGAGGTCTACCAGGCCGTCGGCATGATCATGGCGCAGCTCGGCATGAACGCCGACGACGCGCTCGCGCGGCTCCGGGCAGACGCCTTCGCGCGCGGCTGCACGGCCCTCGACGCGGCCCGCGACGTGATCGCCCACCGCAGGCGTTTCGACCGCTACTGAGATCCGGCCGGCGCCGGTCAGATCCGTGCTTCCCCCTGCTTCCTGATCTCGGACAGGCGTTGTGCCCCGAGTTCCGCGGTCTGCCGCGTGACCTCCTCGTGCACCTCGTCGAGACCGGCGTTGGTCAGCGTGATCGCCTCCTCCCCGACCCGCACGGCCGCGAGGTCCATCGTGAGGTACGTCAGCTCCCCCTCCTCCGTCTCGCCGGTCAGGGTGACCCGCAGGGCCTGCCGGGCGTCCCCCACCGGCGGCAGCGGCATGTCGCCGACCTGGACGGTCTGGACGCTGCCGCGCGCGGTGGCGGCCGTGAACTCGCCGCATTTCCCCGGCAGCGACTTCAGCCAGGCCAGGGCGCGGTCGACCTCCGCAGAGGGATGGGCGGCGACGTGGTAGCGCAACTGGGCGTCGCTGTCGGCGTCGTCGAACGCGACCGTCGCCCGCGGGCCGGCCGGGGCGCCGAAGGGCTCCTCCGTGTAGAGGACGTCGAGCAGCCGCTGGCAGTCACGGTCCTGCGTGGTCGCCTTGAGCAGCCCGTCGCGCCAGGTCCTGGCACCCCGCGTCGGTCCCCACGGCTCCCCCAGATCGACCGCGGTGATCAGCGCCGCCTGCGCCTGGGCCTCGGTGAGGCCGGCCCCGGAGCGCGCGGGCCGCTCGCCGGCGGGCGACGCGCCGGTGGGGGTGGCGGAGGCGGAGAACCACCGTGGCCGCGGCTCGTCCTGGACGGAACAGGCGGCCGTGGCCGGCAGTGCCGTCACGGACAGCGCGGTGGCGAGGAGGACGCGGGCACCTGCACCGCGTCGGCCGGCCGGGGGCTGGGGCATCGGAGGGCCTCCTGCGGGAAGTTCATGGAGGTGCCTCGGGACGGGCGGGCTCTCCAAGATCGGGTACGTGCTTTTACGGCACCACCACGAGGGGCGGCACACCAGTGCGACGGGCTGTTCGGGTGAGGGGGCGCACGCGCTGCCGGTGCCCGCCGTAAAGCCGTCGCCCCGCCCGCCGTCCTTCTGTTACGGTCCCGCCCATGAAGCGCGCCAAGCCGTTCCCGTCTCTCACGACGACGCCGGAGAGTGTCCCGGCGCGCTGACAGCTGACGCAGATGTCCGAAGCCCCGGGGCGAGTGCCCCGGGGCTTCGCCGTGCGGTGCTCGCCTCAAGACGCGAGGAGCCCGCCATGCACGACCACATGCACGACCACCGACGGCTCGGCCGTGAACTGCACCTCTTCGACACCGACCCGCTGATGGGCGCGGGGCTGCCGTACTGGCTGCCCGACGGCGCGATCGTGCGGCACACCCTGGAGGAGTACGTCCGCGAGGCGGAACAGCGGGCCGGCTACCGGCACGTGTACTCACCCGTCCTCGGCAAACGCGAGCTGTACGAGATCTCCGGGCACTGGGACCACTACAGCGAGGACATGTTCCCGCCGATGGACCTCGGCTCGGAGCAGGTCCTGCTCCGCCCGAGCCTGTGCCCGCACCACGCCCTGATCTACCGTTCCCGCTCCCGCAGCTACCGCGAACTGCCCCTCCGCATGGCGGAGTTGGGAGGCATGTACCGCTCGGAGCTGTCCGGCGTCCTCGGTGGCCTGACCCGGGTACGGGCCATCACCCTCAACGACGCGCACATCTTCTGCACCCTGGAACAGGCCGTCGAGGAGGCGCGTGCCGCGCTGGAGCTGATCGGCCGGGCCTACGCGGACCTGGGCATCCGTGCGGCCCGCCACCGTCTCTCCCTGCCCGTCGGGGGCGGCAAGTACGTGGCGGACCCGGACCTGTGGCGGCGGGCCACCGCCCTGCTGCGCGAAGTCCTGGACGGCTCGGGCATCCCCTACGAGGCCGCCGAGGGCGAGGCGGCCTTCTACGGCCCGAAGATCGACGTGCAGATCGCCGACCCCGCCGGGCGGGAGGCCACCCTCTCCACCGTCCAGATCGACTTCCACCAGCCCGAACGCTTCGACCTGCACTACATCGGCCCCGACGGGGCGAAGCACCGCCCGGTCATGGTGCACCGCAGCGTCATCGGCAGCGTGGAGCGCGCGGTCGCCCACCTCGTCGAGGCCCACGGCGGAGCCTTCCCGCCCTGGCTGGCACCCGTGCAGCTGGTGGTGCTCCCGGTGGGCGACGACCAGGCGGGCCACGCCCACGAACTCGTCCGCCGCGCCCGCGGACTCGGCCTGCGCGCCGAGGTGTCCGGCCCCGAGCACGGCACCCTCGCCGCCCGTGTCCGCGAGGCCCGGCTCGTCCCGTACCAGGCGGTGATCGGCGGTCGGGAGGCCGCCGCCGGCCTCGTGGCACCCCGGTTGCGTGACGGGCACCGCCCGGACCCCCTCCCCGCTGCCGAGCTGCTGCGCCGTATCGGGGACCGGGTAGCGGCCCGCGCCACCGGCCTGTGGGAACCGGCAGCCGTCTGAGCGGGCTCAGAACGCCCAACGTGTGTGGCTGAAGACCCCGTTGTCGCGGCCGAAGCCGTACGCCGTCGCCGGTGCCAGCGCGAACACCACGTCGTCCCCGCTCCGGATCGCGTCTCCGATGCCGTGGAAGGTGCCCTCGGGGGAGGTGATGTGCGGCCCGTACTTCGTCTCGTACGCCGTGATCACCTCCTCCAGCAGCGCCGGGTCGGTGACCGGCTCCGCCGTGCCCTCGACCACGAGGTCGAGCCCCCGGGCGAGTGAGTTCGCGCCGGTGGTCAGGGCGCAGTGCGCGTCGTGCGCGAGGTTCCTCGCCTTCTGTTCCTCCCTGCCGGTGGAGAAGTACAGCGCTCCGTCGTGCCAGGCGGCGATGCAGGGCGTGACGTGCAGTCTGCCGCCGGGCCGCACGGTGGACACCCAGAAGATCTCGGCGGCCGCCAGATGCCGCTGGGCCTCGGCCCAGTCGGTGGCGGTGACGTCCGAGGCACCCGGGCGCGGATTGAGCGCGGAACTGTAACGGGCGTCGAGCTCGGTCGTGGGCTGCTTGGCGGGTCCTGGTTCGGGCATGGCGGATCTCCTTCGTCGGCTCTCTCCGACAACGATCGGCGGCCCGCGCCGAAACCATCACCACCCCGGGCCGTAGGGTCGCGGGTACCGCTCCACCCCGGAGCGGCCGGAGCGGAAGGAGGCCCAGTCGTGACGGACGGTCAGCGTATTCCGGTGATCATCGACTGCGACACCGGCGTCGACGACGCCCTCGCCCTGCTGTTCGCCGTACGGCACCCGGCACTCGACGTGCGGGCGATCACCTGCGTGGCCGGGAACACGGACGTGGACGGCGTGGTCCGCAACACCCTGACCGTGCTGGAGGTGGCCGGTGCCGGTGACATCCCCGTCGCCCGGGGTGCCGAGCGTCCGCTGATCGAGCCCGTGCGGACGGCACGGCATGTGCACGGGCAGGACGGGATGGGCGATCTGGGGCTGCCCGCGCCGACCCGCGTGCCGGTCGACGTGGACGCGGTGACGCTGCTGCGTCGCGAGATCCTCGCCTCGCCGAGGCCGGTCACGCTGATTCCCATGGCGCCCCTGACGAACATCGCGCTGCTGCTGCGGACGCACCCCGAGGTGACCCGCAACATCGAGCGGATCGTGTTCATGGGCGGAGCGGTCGCGACCGGGAATGCCACGCCGGTCGCGGAGTTCAACGTGTGGCACGACCCGGAGGCCGCCGCGGTCCTGCTCACCGCGGGTGTGCCGATCACGATGTACGGCCTGGACGTGTTCAAGAAGGTTCTGGTGTCCGCGGGGGAGGTGGAGCGGCTGCGGTCGAGCGCCGAGCCGAGCCTGCGGATGGCCGGTGAGCTGCTCGCCCACCGGGACCCGGCCACGTCGGGCGATCCCACGCCCACGGGCGGCCTCGGTGACGCGGGTGCGGTCTGCGCGGTCGTCGACCCGAAGGGCCTGACCACCGAGCGCCTGCCGGTCGAGGTCGTCCTGGCCCCGGGTCCCGCGCGCGGCCAGACGATCGTCGACCGCCGGCCACGGCTCGGGGAGTCCGAGATCCACGAGGGCATGCGCGAGCAGCCGCTGGTGGAGGTGGCGTTGGATGTGGATGTGGAGCGGTACGTGAATCTGTACCTGGAGACGGTGTAGCGCTGCCCGTTCGAAGACCCCGCCCTGACGGGTCCTGGTGGGACACCGTCAGGGCGGGGGGGTGCGCTGAGCGACTAAGCGGCGTTGCGCTTCGCCGCGCGGCGGCGGGTGGTGAGGACGATCGCCGCGCCGCCCGCGAGCAGTGCGGCCGCGCCGATGGCGATCGGGCCCGTGCTGCTGTTGGCGCCCGTCTCGGCGAGGTCGCCACCGCCGCCGTTCGGCTTGGGGGCCGGGGGCGTCGTCGACTCGGAGGCGGACGGGGTGGGGGTGTCCGTTTCCGTGGCGGGGGGCGTCGAGGGCTCGGCGGGCTCCGACGGGGTGGCCGGCGGCGTGGTCCCCTCGGCCGGCTTCGAGGGGGTGGCCGGGGGCGTCGAGCTCGCCGGAGGCTCCGCCGGCGGAGGCGTCGTCGTGCAGTCCTTCGTGCCGCCGTTCCAGGCCGCGATCAGCCTGTCCTTGATGACCGGACGGTCCGGACCCTTGGGCAGCTCGCCGTGCTCGAAGCCGTCCTTCGCCTCGAGGTCGCCGTCGAACTTCACCGCGCCCCGGTAGAGGTCGATCTGCCCGAAGCAGCCCTTGTCCGGGATGGCGATGTCGAGCGAGTCGGTGCCGCCCGGCTTGACCGTGACCGTGTCGAAGTCGACGAACACCTGCTCGCCGGAGGTCTCGAAGGTCGCCCCGTGCGCGAGGTAGGAGGCCAGGGAGGCCGTGCACGTCGTCGCGTCGCCGGCCGTGCGGACCTTGACGTGGACCTTGCCGTCCTCGGTCGGCTTCAGGTTCTGGTCGTCGACCTTCACCGAGTCGAAGAAGTTCACGCCGTCGAGCGAGAACTGGCAGCGGTCGGTCCCGGTCTCCGTGCCCGCGCCGGTCCCGGGCTTGTAGGTGCCGCCGGACGACCAGCCGTCCCCGCCGGGCGTACCGGTGGCGAACGCGGTGGTGGCGGATGCGGCGCACAGGGCGAGGGCCGCGGCGCCCGTCCCCAGCAGGCGGCGCGCGGTGACACGTCTCGCTATGGACATAGGGGTATCCCGTTTCTTGGCGTGTGCCTGAACCCGGGTGACGGCAAGCGGGCAGCGCGCGGCGCACGGCTGCCGGGGGCCACACCGGGGTGAGTGGTCTGAGAAACACTGGGCTCATTGGTCACATGCGCCTCAGTGCGCCCCCATCGTGGCCGTGCCGCAGCAGGCTGTCAACCTGCGGGTATGCAATGAGAGTTGCTCCGTCATCACACTTTCATCACAGCGGGAATGGATTACTCCGATCGATGCCATGGTTCCTTTTTCCGGCATTCTGGACAGATTCAATGCTGTCGCCCGTATGCCCTGCGAAGGAGACCGCGTGACCGATCGCTCCACCCTCGACCTGTCGTCCCGGGACCCCGACTGGTGGCGCCAGGCCGTCGTGTACCAGATCTATCCCCGCAGCTTTGCCGACGCCGACGGTGACGGCCTCGGCGACCTGCGCGGTATCACCCGACGCCTGACCCACCTCGCCGCCCTGGGCGTGGACGCCCTGTGGCTGAGCCCCTTCTACCCGTCCGAGCTGGCCGACGGCGGCTACGACGTCGCCGACCCCCGCGGCGTCGACCCGCGCCTGGGCACGCTCGACGACTTCGACGCCCTGGTCGCCGAGGCCCACCGGCTCGGACTGAAGGTCATCGTCGACATCGTGCCCAACCACTCCTCGGACCAGCACGCCTGGTTCCAGGAGGCCCTGCGCTCCGGGCCCGGATCCGCGGCCCGCGACCGGTACGTCTTCCGCGACGGCCGCGGCGAGCGCGGCGAACTCCCGCCCACCGACTGGCAGTCCGTCTTCGGCGGCAGCGCCTGGAAACGGGTCCCGGACGGCCAGTGGTACCTGCACCTGTTCGCCCCCGAACAGCCCGACCTCAACTGGGAGAATCAGGAGGTCCGCGCCGACTACCGCACCACCCTGCGCTTCTGGTCCGACCGCGGGGTCGACGGCTTCCGGGTCGATGTCGCCCACGCCCTCGTCAAGGACCTGAGCGAACCGCTGCGCGACCTCGGCGCGCCCGAGCTGAGCCGCGAGGAGGCCCTCACCGGCATGCCGCCCGGCTCGCACCCCTTCTACGACCGCGACGACGTGCACGAGATCTACCGCGACTGGCGCAAGATCCTGGACGCCTACCGCCCGCCCCGGATGGCCGTCGCCGAGGCGTGGGTGCCAGGGGCCCGGCGCGCGCTGTACGCCCGTCCGGACGAGCTTGGCCAGGCCTTCAACTTCGAGTACCTGGAGGCCGGTTGGGACGCGGCCGAGCTGAGGCAGGTCATCACCGAGTCGCTGGCCACCGCCCGGGCGGCGGGTGCCTCGGCCACCTGGGTGCTGTCCAACCACGACGTCGTCCGCCACGCTTCCCGGCTGATGCTCCCGCCCGGCACCGACCTCAACGCCTGGCTGCTCTCCGGCGGTCACGCCCCGGCCGTCGACGAGGCGGCCGGGCTGCGCCGGCCCAGGGCGGCCACCCTGCTGATGCTGGCGCTGCCCGGCTCGGCCTACGTCTACCAGGGCGAGGAGCTCGGCCTGCCCGAGGTCGCCGACCTGCCCACCGAGGTGCTCCAGGACCCCATCTGGGAGCAGACGGGCCACGTCCGCAAGGGCCGCGACGGCTGCCGGGTGCCGCTGCCGTGGACCACGACCGGACCGTCGTACGGCTTCGGTCCGGGCGGCGCCTGGCTGCCGCAGCCGCCCGGCTTCGCCGCCTACGCCGTCGAGGCGCAGGACGGCGTCGAGGGCTCGACCCTGGAGCTGTACCGCACGGCCCTGAAGCTGCGCCGCAAACTGCTCGACGGCGAGGAGCTGACCTGGGCGGCGGACGCCCCCGACGGCGTGCTCCAGTTCGACCGCTGCGAGGGCTGGCGCTGCGTGACGAACCTGTCCGGCGCGGCGGTCCCGCTGCCCGCCGGTGAGGTGCTGCTGAGCAGCGCCCCGCTGGAGGACGGCCGGCTGGGGCCGGACACGACGGTGTGGCTCGGGCGGTAGCCCGGGGCCCGGCTCGCCCCGCCGGGTACGGACGCGGCGGGGTGAGCGGAGGCGGCCGGGCCTGACCGTCCGGCACCGGCAGGGGGCCGGACGGCGCTCGGGCGCGGCGGTCCCGGCGGCGTTCAGGTCACGGCGGCCGGCGCGTGCCCTGCGCCGGTACGCGCCCGCGCGGGGCGCCCACCGCTGTGCGGGCGTCCGGCGTCCGCCACCCGCACGGCCCAGCAACAGGTGCCACCTGCGAGGAGGCCCGGCGAGAATCGCAGGCGGAGTGCCGTCGACGTCCGCACAGGGAGCCCCGCCCGCCATGAACAGGTCCAGGAAGACAGCAGCCGTGGCGGGGGCCGTCGTCGCGGGGGTGCTCGCGTTGCCCGGCCCGTCGGCGGCGGCCCGGGACGGTGAGCTGTGGGGTGCCGCGACCATCGCACCAGGCCGGGAGGGCATCGTCGAGGTCGCGGGCGCCCATGGCACGGCGCCGGGGGCCACGCTGACACTGACGGCGCCCCGGGGCGCCCGGGTGACGGCCACGCCGCTCGACGCGCCCGGCTACCTGGGCCGGGTCGCCGCCGACGGCCGCAGCGGGACGTACACCGTCACCGGCGACGCGGCCGGGCAGGGCCGTCGGTTCCCCTTCGTGCTCGCGGTCCCCGCGGACGCCGTGCCCGGCACGCGGCTGCGCGACTGCGTCCTGCTGATCACCGACGCGCACGGCGTACGGCAGGCGGCCGGCCGGTGTGCCGTGACCGTGGGGCTGGCCGGGCCGACGCTGACCCGCCCGTTGTCCGGCGTGCCGCTGGACGTGCGGCCGCCGATCGCCGGTACGGCGCACCCCGGCGCCCGGATCAGCGTCCGCGACAAGGACGACCGGGAGATCTGCGTGACCACCGCCGCCCCCGCCGGCACCTGGGCCTGCACCCCGGGCCCGGCGTTCCCAGCGGGCGCCAACCGGCTCCAGGCCGTCGCCACCCTGAACGGGGTGAGCGCCATGAGCGAGCAGATCGACATCTCGGTGGCGGACGCCGGCGCCGGTCAGTAGCGCACGGCCCGGGCGACCTCGGCCCGGACCTCGCCGGACAGGTCGTGGGTGCTGCGGGCGGTGGCCGTGGCGGAGTCGCCCGCCTGCACGTGCTCCACGGTGACGATCACCGTGTCGATCAGGCGGCCCCCGGCGTCGTTGAAGTCGACCTGGACGGCGAAGGACCTGGCCGAGTCGTCGGTGTTGTCGACGGTGACCTCGGCCCGGGCCCGGTCGTCGGAGCCGACGGTGGGCGCGCCGACCTTCACATCGCCCTTGACGTCGATGCCGCCGCTGATGTCGTCGAGCCGGCGTCCGGCCTCCGCCGTGGCCGACTCCACGGCCTCGGAGGCCTGCGAGGCGATCGACCCGACCGCCGACTCCGCCTTGCGGGCGGTGTCCGCGGGGCTGTCGCCGCCGCAGCCGGTGAGCACGGCGGACAGGGCGAGCGCCAGCGCCGCACCGCCCGTCGCCCAGCGCGTCCGGTGGCGGGCAGCAGCCATGTCGCCTCCCTGGTTCCCTTCCGACACCTTCGGACGTCTTACGGCCTCACGGCGCCACGTATGCCGAGGCCGCGGCGTCACGTGTGTCCGAGGCCGCGGCGTCACGTGTGTCCGATGCCGCCGCCGCCGAACGATCCGCTGGATCCGGGCAGCCAGCGGCGGGGCTTCTGGTCCTTGCCCGTCCTGGTGCTCGCGTGGTGCAGCTCATGGGGCAGCAGCCGCTCGCCGTCGCGCGTCACGACCGGCATCTCGTCGGGCTCCCGCATCTCCCGCATCTCCCGGACCGGCCCGCCGTCCGGGAGGTGCGGCTGCTCCTCGGGAGCGGGGTGGTGCGTGTCCTTGTCCATGACGCGCATGCCGACCCGCACGGACCAGATCAGCGCGAGGGCGATGACCGCCCCGCCGATGAAGGCGATGGTCACGGCGACCGCGTGATCTGAGGACGCCGCCAGCAGTTCATACGTTGCCGTACTCATGCTCCGATTATCGCCGACGTAATGCGATAAAGCGCCCGCAATGTCCAGACCTGGGCATCCGCCCCGGGGCCGGGCAACCTTCGCGGGGCCTGCGACGACCAGACGGTGATACCCCGTCCCCCCACACGAGGGAGATCACCATGCGCAGACACCTCGCACGGCTGCTCACCGTGCTCGCCGTGCTGGCGGCCGCGTTGGCCACCCCCGGCATGGCGAGCGGCAGGGCGCAGGCCGCCGACGAGTGGAACCCGCCCGCGCACCTCGTCCAGCCCCTGAACGAGGTGTGGAACCACGTCGAGTCGACCTACGGCAACCTGTACGGCTTCCGCAACTACGGCTGGGACCAGGTCATGGCCAACCGCGGAAGCGTCAACTACTGCGTCCGCTGGGAGTCCGACGCCCCGGTCAGCGCCGCCCTGCGCGACCGGATCCACGCCGCGCTGAAGAAGCAGTTCGGCAAGTGGATGACGGCCATGACCGAGAACGGCAAGGGGCACAACGCCTGGCCGTACACGAACGTCCCCGTCAACATCGTCGGCTGGGCGGTGAAGAACCGCTCCACCCTCCAGTGGACCGACAACTCCGTCGACATCTACACCGGCATCCTCGACAGCGGCGGCGCCCCGCAGTGCGCCCCGGACTGCGGCCGCTTCTTCCACCAGGACGGCGACTACTCGAAGTGCCCGGGCGGCGCCGCCCGCCACTACGACCAGTCGCTGTGGCTGACCAAGGGCTTCGGCGGCGGCGCGGGCGGTGACTGGGGCCAGCGCATGGGCCAGGAGTACTTCACCGGTGCCCTGAACCAGGAGAACATCCACATCTACCTGCACGAGGTCGGCCACACCTTCGGCCTCGACGACTTCTACGACTGGTCGCCGACCGGCCAGTGCTGCTTCCTGATGAAGGCGGGCAGCGCCACGCAGATCACCGAGTTCGACAAGTGGATGCTGCGTGACTTCTGGCGCCATCTGAAGAGCCGCTACGGCCTCTGACCGACCCCGGGCGGTGCGGGCGGCCCCGGCTCCCGTGCCGCTCTCCGGCGTACGGTGGAAGAACCGGGGGTATTCCGCAACCGGTGGCCGGCGGTCTCCCGGCCACGCCCCCCCGTTCGCAGCAGGAGTCCCGATGACGTCCGCCTCCTCGCCCTCGCCGCCCTTCCCGGCCCCCTCCGAGGTCCGGCTGAGACTCGCGGTCCAGCCGCGCCTCGGCCGCACGGCCCGCCGTATCGACGGGGCGTGGTGGCCCCGGTCGTACGACCTGGCCGCGGAACTGCCCGGGCTGCTGGCCGTGCTGCCACGCTCGTGGGGCCGGATCAGCAGCGTCCTGGTCCACGGGGACACCTGGCTCGACTGCCCGGAGCACCTGGACCTCGCCGGCCAGGAGGTTCACGTGGGCCGCAGGGACTCGTCGACCACCCCGGACACCGTCTGCCTGCTCGCGCCCGGCCGGGGCCGCTGGGACCTGCTGGTGGTGCCGCCCGCGACGACGGAGGCGGAGGCGGTCGGCCTCATGGAGCGGGCCGTCACAGAGGGCGAGTGACGCCGGGCGCTAGTGCGCGAGCAGCACCAGCGCCAGGGCGACCAGGGCCGGGACGGTCTGGACGAAGAGGATCTTCCGGCTGGCGGTGGCCGCGCCGTACACCCCCGCGACCGCCACGCACACCAGGAAGAACACCGAGACCTGGAACCCCACCGGGTCGGACGCCACCGCGCCCCAGAGCAGGCCGGCGGCGAGGAAACCGTTGTAGAGGCCCTGGTTCGCGGCCAGGGCCTTCGTGCCTTCCGCGAACTCAACGCTGGTGCCGAAGGCCGCGCGGGCTCGCGGAGTGGTCCACAGGAACATCTCCAGCACCAGGATGTAGGCGTGGAGGGCGGCGAGAGCCAGCACCGCGAGGGTGGCGAGGGTCGACATGGGCCGCATCATCGCAGTCTCGCCCGGCCGGTCCTCGCCCGGCCGTCCTCGTTCGGGCCCGTCCGAGAGGCGGCGCGGGGCGCCGGATGGCAGATTGCGGGCAGTGGAAGGCCGGTCCGGGCCGTCGCGTCCCCGCGTGTGCCGCTCGGGAGCCCGGCCCGGCCTTCCCGCCCGGGTGGCGGGTCAGCAGCCGATCCGGCGGTGGAGGCGGGGTCGACGTGCAGGGCCTGGCCGGAGCGGCGGAGGGAGCGCCTCGCTCCCGACGACGTGGGGCCCACGGCGATCGACGGCGAACTCCGGCTCGGGTCCGCCCTTCGGCCGAGGGAGTGGCTCGCGTGGTCGCGAAGGGTGGCCGTTCGGCCGAGGTGGCGGGAGCGGTCCCGGCAGGAGATTGAGGGCCGGTCCTCGACCCCGTGACAGGGGTGAGTGAGGGCCCGTCCCTCCGCCCTGTCACAGGAGTACGGCCATGGCCCTTCAGTTCCGGTCCGCGTCGAGCGCGCCGGCGGTCCCCGCCCCGCGCGCGCTCCGTCACCGGGACGGCCCGCGACAGACCCCGCGCGGAGCGCGCCGGGACGGCCTCTACTGGGCCGGGTCGGCGGTGTTCGCGCTCGCGCTGGCCACGGTGACGACGCTGCCCGCCCACCGGGTGTGGGGTGGGTGCGCGGCCGTCGGCTATGCCGGCCACGCGCTTCGGCTACCTCGTCTATCCGCTGGTGCTGGCCGGCGTGGTTCCGACGTGACCGCTTTCTGCCGTCACATGGCCGATTCTCCGTTGCCTATGAGCCTCAACTTTGATCAGCTGTCTCACTGGTCTTGTTCGATTCTGATCGAGCGTTGCACGGCTCCCAGGGGAGGAGCTTGTGACAAGTGGGGGAGTTTCCTTGATGCATCACGATTCCGTCGTGCTGCGCCGCGCCAGATTCCGGCGCGGTGCCGCGGCTCTGACGTTCGTGGCGTTGACCGCCGGCACCGCCCTGACGGGCGTACCGGTCGCCACGGCCGCCGGCAGCGCGGCCCTCGCCGGGAAGACGTGCACGCCGACGGAGGGGTTCTCCGGCTGCCGGCTGTTCGATCCGACGGGCGCCCGCGAGGAGTTCCAGGTCCCGGCCGGCGTCACGGCGCTGGACGTGCGGGCCTGGGGCCAGGGCGGCGAGGGCACCCCCTCCGCCAACGGCGGCGCGGGCGGCTACACCGCGGGCACGCTCAGCGTCACGCCCGGGGAGCGGCTGTCGCTCGCGGTCGGCGTCCAGCGCTTCGGTGACGCGCTCGGCGGCGCGGGCGGCGGCAAGCGCGCCGCGGTCGGCGGCAACAGCAGCGGTGTCCGCACCGGCGACGGCAAGCCGCTGCTCATCGCCGCCGGTGGTGGCGGCGGCGGGTACGGCAGCCCGGAGTCCGGCCAGGGCGGCCCCGGTGGCGGCGAGCGCGGCCAGGACGGCGGCAAGCCGGAGCGCGGCGGCAAGGGCGCGGCCGGTCCCACCGGCGGCGCGGGCGGCGGCAACGGCTCCCCCGGCGGCGACGCGTCCGCGGGCGGCAAGGGAGGTGCGGGCGGTGCGGGCGGCTCCGGTTCGGGCGGCGAGGGCGGAGGCGGCGGTGCCGGCTACGCGGGCGGCGGCGGTGGCGGCGGCACGGACGAGGCCCGGGGCACGGCCGGCAGCGGGGCGGGCGGCAGCAGCTACGTCGACCCGGGCCGGGTGACCGGCGCCCGGCTGCTCAGCGGCGACCGCACCCAGGCCCCGGCCGAGAAGGACCCCTTCTGGCAGGCCTCCGACGAATCGGGGCGCGGCGGCATCGCCCAGGGCGGCGTCAACACCGACCGTTCCGGCCACGGGCGGATCGTCTTCCAGTGGAAGACCTCCGCGATCGCGGAGCTCACCCAGGTCTCCGGAGGCGGCCAGACCGTTCCGCCGGGCGGCGGCGCGGACCCGGTGGCCGTGGTGGCCCGGGACAAGGCCGGCAACCCGGTCGAGAACGCCTCCGTCACCTTCACGGTCGAGGACCCGGACAAGCTCGGCGCCTCCTTCTTCGTCAAGGGCGGCGCCGACACCACCGAGCTGGCCGTGCCGACCGACGCCCGGGGCCGCGCCCGGTCCGCGCCGCTCCGGATGGGCGACGACAAGGAAGGCGCGTTCACGGTCCGCGCCGAGGCCGGCGGCGCCTCGACGGTCTTCACCGTGAAGGTGAAGAAGTCGTCCTACACCGTGACCGTCGCGGGCGGTGACGACCAGCAGGCCGAACAGGGCGAGGACTTCACGGAGGCCCTCCAGGCCCGTGTGGCCAAGTCGGGCGCCACGGCACCGGCCGGCACGGAGGTCGAGTTCCGGGTCGAGGACGACAGCGACGACGCCCCCCGCTTCGAGGACGGCGAGCAGGTCGTCCGCGTCAGGACCGACGACTCGGGCAAGGCCACGGCGCCGACCCTGACCGCCGGTGAGGGCACGGGCACGTACACCGTCGCCGCGTCGGTCGGTGATGCCATGGCCCAGTTCGCGGTCGAGGTCGTCGCGGGTGACGGGCCCTCGGCGTCCCCGAGCCCCTCGGCCGACCCGACCGCCTCGGCGTCCCCGAGCCCGTCGCCCAGCGCGAGCACCTCGGGCACGACCGGCGGCACCGGCTCCTCGACCACGGGCGGCACGTCGACGGACCTCGACGGCGGCAGCCTCGCCTCGACCGGCGCCGGCGGCATCGGCCTCCTCCTCGCGGCGGCCGCGGCCCTGGCCACGGTGGGCTTCGCGGCGTTCCGCCTCGCCCCGCGCCTGAGGCTCCGCTCGCGCGACGACGCGTGACGCGGCGGCACAGCGCCTGACACCACGCGTCACCGCGACTGCCCGTACCCGATCACCGGGTGCGGGCAGTCGCCGTTTCGGGCGCCGGGGAAACAGGTGAGGAGAGAGGTGCGCGTTTTGCGGAACCTTTGCCCGGGGGTCGGGCGTTGGGCCAGTGAGCGCGCGGGAGCGGGTTCGCGAGATGACTTCCGACGATTACCGAGGTGACTCAATGGCAGTCTGGGACAAGCTCAAGGACCAGGCCAAGGCTCTCCAGCAGAATCAGGGCGGGCGTGGCGCCACTGGTGGGCACAGCGGGGGGACGAGGTCCGGCGGAGGCAGCAAGGCCCAGCTGATCGGTGTGCTGAAGACGCAGCTCGGCTCGCTGAAGACCGAGTTGAAGAGCGGCGCCTACCGGGACGCGAGCATGGCGGTGTGCGCGCTGGTCGCGGCGGCCGACGGGCAGGTGGATCCCGCCGAGCGGCAGCAGGTCGAGTCGATGATCCTCAGCAACGACGTGCTCCAGAACTTCCCGCCGGAGCAGCTGCGGCAGCGTTTCAACAAGCATGTCGACCAGCTCACGATGAACTTCCAGCACGGCAAGGCCGAGGCCATGCAGGAGATCGCCAAGGCCGCCAAGAAGCCCACCGAGGCCCGGGCCGTGATCCAGACCGGCATGGTCATCGCCGGTGCCGACGGCCACTTCTCCCAGGCCGAGGCGACGGTCCTGCGCGAGGCCTGCGCCACGCTGGGGCTGTCCCCGGCCGAATTCCAGCTCTGAGTCCAAGCGGAGGGCCTGTCGTTTGGGTCAGGCCGCAGGAAACTGACGGTGCTGGTCGACCCCGCGTCTGCGGCGTGATCCAAACGACAGGCCCTAGGCCCCCCTCGGTCCTGCCTGGGGGGCCCGCAGCGCGTCCACGGCCAGGCGGGCCGCCGTGCCGATGACCGCGTCGGCGGCGGGCTGAAGGGCGGAGGTGCGGGCCGTGCGGGTGAAGACGGCGACGGCGTAGCGGCCGCCGTCGGGATACTCGACCACGCCGACCTCGTTGCGCACGGTCGGCAGACTGCCCGTCTTGCCCGCCACGTGGACGTCGTCGAAGGGAAACCCGGACGCCAGCCGGTGCGGCCACACCTGGAGCCCGAGGACCCGGCGGATGGCCGCGCCGTGCTCGGGCGTGCACGCCTCGTCGCGCCAGACGGCGGCGAGCAGCCGCGTCATGTCACGCGGGGTGCTGTGGTTGGTGCGGGCCGGGTCCAGCGCCCGCAGCCGTGCGACGACGTGCGGGTCGGCCAGCGACCGTGCGCCGCCGGGGCCGGCGTCCTCCTTGATGGTGGCGAGGAGTTCGCCGAAGGTGTGGACGGCGTGCGTGCCGGTGAGGCCCAGGCGGGCCGTGGTGCGGTTGACGGCGTCGAGACCGACGCGGGCCAGCAGCAGGTCGGCGGCGGCGTTGTCGCTGACGGACATCATCAGATAGGCGAGGTCCCGCAGCGACAGCCGGGCGCCGTCGAGCATGGCGGCGAGTCCCGTCGGGCCGGCGGTGCGGCCTTCGGGCGGGCACTCGATCTGCTCGGTGAGGTCCAGGATCCCCGCCGCGGCCTGCTCGTGGAGCGTGACCAGCAGACAGAGCTTGTGGACGCTGGCGGTGCAGACCGGCCGGTCCGCCCCGGCGTCGAGCTGCGCGCCGCTGTCGATGTCGACGGCGTGCAGCCGGCCGGTGACCCCGGCGTCGGCGAAGGCCGCGTGGATGCGGGCGAGGGCGTCGGTCACAGCCAGTACTCCGATGCCGGGCGCAGGTGCAGCGGGCGGGCAGGCAGGTCGGGGGTCGCGCCGGCGGTGGTGCGCAGCGCGTGTGTGGCGGCCTCGGCGAACGCGGACACGGCGGCGTCCCCGCGTCCCGAGGGCCAGGCGACGGAGTGCCGCAGGGCCAGCGGCGCGCCGGTGAGGGGGCGCCATACGACCCCCTTTTCCGTGTCCACGCCCTCTGCGGCCTCGGCGCCCTCTTTCACTTGCCCGTGCGTGTCCCGCGGGCCGAAGGCCACCGCCTCCGTGGACAGCACCAGTCCGCGTACGAAGCTGGAGCCCAGGGCGTGGCGTACGGCGGGTGGGGTGTAGCCGTTGCGGGCGCAGGTGGTCAGGAGGTCGTCGTAGACGGCGGGGGCACCGGCGCGGGGGAAGAGGATCAGGTCGTGGCCGGTGAGGGAGGCGAGCGGTACCTCGTCGAGCCCGGCCGCCGCAGCGCCGCGCGGCAGCAGCACGCCCAGTTCGCGCCGCAGTACCGGGCCCAGTTCCAGCCCGGAGACGTCGCAGGGGTGGTGGATGAGTCCGACGTCCAGCTCGTGCGCGGCGAACCGTTCCAGTTGCTGGGCGGTGGACAGCTCGTGCAGCTCCAGCTCCAGGCCGCTCGCGCCCGCGCCGGTGAAGCCCGCCAGCAGCGCGGCGACGGTCTCCCCGGAGAGGTCCGGCGGCAGCGCGGCACGCAGCAGGCCGGTCTCGCCGTCCCGGATGCGGCGCGCGGTGGCCATGAACGCCTCGGAGCGGGCGAGCACTTCCCGTGCCTCCGCCAGCAGCAGCGCCCCGGGCTCGGTGAGGGCGACCTGGCGGCTGGTGCGTTCGAAGAGCCGGACTCCCAGGTGCCGTTCCAGGCGCTGGATGCGCTGCGAGAGCGGCGGCTGGGCCATGCCCAGACGAGCCGCGGCCCGGCCGAAGTGTGACTCTTCTGCAACAGCCACGAAGCACTCCAGGTGCCGCACCAGGTCCACGAGCAGTAAGCATATCGGTTCGATATTGATCCGAGATCGATAGCGGTCTTGGACAAGATGCCCGGACGCTGCTGTTCTCGTGGCATGGATCACCACGACCACACCAGTGTCACGACCGGGAGTCGCAGACCGCGCCGGACGGCCCTGCGGGCCGTCACGGCGGGCGCGGTGGTGCTGGCCGTCGCCGCCGGCGGGGCGTTCGCGGCCGGTCTCGGTCCCTTCGAGCGGGACACCGGACCCGACCCCGCGGCCGGGAAACAGGCCCGCGCCTTCCTCGCCGACTGGGCCGCCGGCCGGCTGCCGAGCGCGGCCGGCCGTACGACCAGTCCCGGCACGGCACAGCGGGTGCTGGACAGCTTCACCACCGGCCTCGACATCAGCAAGCCGAAGCTCACCGCCGAGTCCGCGGCCGAGGGCGAGGACGGCACGGTCACCGTCCCGTTCACCGCCCGGATGCCCGTCGAGGGCCTGGGCACCTGGACCTACGAGTCGAAGCTGCCGCTGCGCGAGCAGAGCGACGGCAGTTGGAAGGTGGACTGGAAGCTCTCCCTCGTCCACCCGCGCCTGAGCGACACCGAGAAGTTCCGCCTCGAAAGGGAGGAGACGAAGCCCCCCGAGGTCACCGACCGGGAGGGAACGGCCCTGTCGGGTGCGGAATTTCCTTCCCTGGGGCCGGTCATGGCCCGGCTCGGCGGGGGCGGCGAGGGCACCGGCCCGCGCGGGGCGATCCACCTGGTCGACCGGAGCACCGGGAAGGCCGAGCGCACGGAGGCCACATTCGGCGCGCGGACGGTCCGGGACGCGGGCCCGGTGCGCACGACCCTCGACGCCGACTGGCAGGCCGCCGCCGAGAAGGCCCTGGCCGCCCACGCCGACGGCAAGAACGCCGCGCTCGTCGCCCTGCGGATCGACGACGGCGAGATCCTGGCCGTGGCGAACTCCCCGTCGTCCGGCTTCAACCGCGCGCTGTCCGGCACCTACGCGCCCGGCTCCACCTGGAAGGTCGTCACCAGCAGCGCCCTGCTCCTCAAGGACGCCGTCGCACCGGACGACGTGGTGGACTGCCCCAAGTACCTCACGGTGGGGAAGCGGTTCCAGAACGTGGAGCTGTCCGAGCACCCCGGCGCCACCTTCCACAAGGACTTCACCGAGTCGTGCAACACCGCCTTCATCAGCCTGCGCGACCGGCTCGGCGACGGGGAACTGGGCGATGTGGCCCGCACGTACTTCGGCGTGGGCCAGGAATGGCACGTCGGGGCACCGTCGTACGACGGCTCGGTGCCCGTGCCGAAGGACAAGACCGAGAAGGCCGCCTCGATGATCGGTCAGGGCCGGGTGCAGGCCAACCCGCTGATCATGGCGTCCGTCACGGCCACGGCCGTCTCCGGCACCTTCCACCAGCCCTCGCTCACCGAGGGGAACGAGGACACGACCAGCACGACCCCGCTGCCGGAGGGGGTCGTCGCCCAGCTCCGCCAGATGCTGCGCGCCACCGTCACCGACGGCACCGCGCGCGTCCTGTCCGACCTGCCCGGCGAGATCGGCGCCAAGACCGGCACCGCCGAGGTCTCCGACGACCAGGACAACAACGGCTGGCTCGTCGCGCACCGCGGCAACGTGGCCGTCGCCTGTGTCGTCGAGGAGGGCGTCACCGGCGGCGGCTCCGCCGGGCCCGTCGTCCGCGGTCTGCTGGCCGCCGTCCCCGGCGACTCCGAGTGAGAGGAACACGACGCATGCCCGCCGACGCGCCCGCCCCGTCCCGCCGCGCCTTCCTGGCCGCCGCGGCATCGCTCCCCCTCGCCGGATGCGGCACGGCCGGCCGGGACACCGACCGTGCGGGCCGGGCCACCGCGACCACCCGGCCCGCCCCGGAGCCGAGCCGCCGCACCACCGCGCCGCCCGTCCACCGCCCGCGCCTGGCGGACCTGGAGCGCGAGTACGGCGCCCGCGTCGGCGTCTACGCCCTCGCGACCGGCACCGGCGCCACGGCGGTCCACCGCGCCGACGAGCGCTTCGCGTTCTGCTCGGTCTTCAAGGCCCTGGCCGCCGCGGCGGTCCTGCACCACCGCTCCCTCGACGGCCTGGACCGGCGCGTCACCTACACGCGGGCCGACCTCAGGTCCACCACGCCGATCACCGGGAAGCACGTCGCGACCGGCATGACGCTGCGCCGGCTCTGCGACGCCGCCGTCCGCCACAGCGACGGCACGGCCGGCAACCTGCTCATGCGCGACCTCGGCGGCCCGGCGAAGCTCACCGCCTATCTGCGCGGACTCGGCGACACCGTCAGCCGCATGGACCACTACGAACCGGAACTGCACGACGTACCGCCGGAGGACCCCAGCGACACCACCACCCCCCGCGCGGTCGCCACCGACTTCCACAAGCTGCTCCTGGGCACGGCCCTGCCCGCTGGTGAACGCGCGCTGCTGACGGACTGGCTCTCGCACAACGCCACCCCGGTCGGCGCCCGCCGCATCCGGGCCGGACTCCCCAAGGGCTGGCAGGTGGCCGACAAGACCGGCACGGGCAACTACGGCAGGGCCAACGACATCGCGATCGTCCGCCCGCCCCGCACCGAACCGCTCGTCCTGGCCGTCATGACCGACCGGCCCGGCTACGACGCCGAACCCTCGAACGCCCTGATCGCCGAAGCCACCGCCCGGACCATCACCGCCCTGGGGCTCTAGAGGTCCCGGGCCAGAGATCTCCAGGTCCACAGGCCCCCGGGCCCCGAGTGGCCTATAACGGGGGCCATGATCTACCACTCCGTACCGCTCACCGACTGGAACGCCGCCCCCGACGGTCCGTACGCACCCGCCTCCCTCGCCGAGGAGGGCTTCGTGCACTGCTCACCCGACGAGCCGACCACGCTCGCCGTCGTCAACGCCTTCTACCGGGACGCGCCCCGGCCCCTGCTGGTGCTCGCCCTCGACGAGGCCCGCCTCACCGCGCGGGTGGAGTGGGAGGCGGCGGATCCCGCCCCGCCGCCCGGAGTCGACGCGGGCACCCTGTTCCCGCACGTGTACGGCCCCCTCGACCGGGACGCCGTCGACCACGTCCTCGAGGTGCGCTGGGACGAGCAGGGCCGGGCGGTGGGGCTGGTGGCCAGGAACGGGTGAGCGGTACGACAGGATGACCGGGTGAGCGATCAAGAAACTCCCGTCTCCGGCAAGGCCCCCGACCCGCCCCCGGGCCCCGCCCTGCGCCCGGTCCGTGGCGCGGCCCGCTGCGCCGTCGCCGCGCTCGCCCTCGCCGCGCTGGCCTGGGCGGCCCGGGCGGTCTGGCACGTCCGGCTCGCCATGGCCGGGCAGCCGGCGTCCGGCCCGCCGGACCAGGGCGGCGGCCAACACCGCCCGCTGACCGCCCTGGAGGACTCCTACCACCTGGTCAGCTCCTGGGGCGGCGCCGTCACGCTGCTCTGCGCGCTCGCGTTCCTGCTCTGGCTGGACCGCGTCCGCGACAACGCCCGTGCCCTCTCGGGCACGGAACCGCGGTACGGGTATCCGTGGCTCATCCTGGCCTGGATCGTCCCCGTCGTGAACCTGTGGATACCCCGGGGCATCGTCGCGGACGCCCACCGCTCCGTCTTCCCCGACCGGCGGCTGCCGGCCGTCGTGAACTGGTGGTGGGCCCTGTGGCTGGCCGGTCTGGCCGGCGGCGTGGGCCTCGTCTACGCCGACTCCACCGACGAGGTCATCGCCCGCGCCTACACCGACGTCCTGCCCCTGCTCGCCGCGGACATGGTGATCGTGGCGGCGGCCGGAACCGCCGCCCTCATGATCCGCACGCTCACCACCGCGCAGCAGGAGCGCATGGACGAGACCGCACCGACAGGGCGCCCCGGGACCGCCTCCTAACGCTCCCGCGGCCGGTACACCGACGCGACGAACGAGGCGGTCACCCGCACCGGAGCCGCCAACTCCCCGACAACGCGCCGCAGTTCCGCCTCACCGACGTGACGCGCGGCCGGGCTCATGGTCACCAGGGCGGCGACGTCCTCGGCAGTGAGGCTCATGGTGTACTCCAGCGACTCGGCACGCTCGTGCCGGAAGCGGTCCGCCAACGTCCGTTGCAGGCGCTCCTCCTTCCTGGGGTCGACCGCCAGCAGCCCCACCGACCGGCGCAGTTCGCGCAGGTGCCGGTCGCTGGGCGTGACGACGAGCAGGGCGCCGTCCGGCCGGAGGACGCGGTGGAACTCCGGTCCGTTGCGAGGGGCGAAGACGTTGAGCACCAGGTGGGCGCAGCCGGAGCGGACGGGCCACGGCTGCCAGACGTCCCAGCCGGCGGCCTCGGCGCGGGAATGCGCGCGGGCCGAGGCGCGCAGGGCGTGCGCCGAGCTGTCCAGTCCGAGCCCCATGGCCCCGGGGAGCGCGTCCAGGACGGCCGCGAGGTAGTGACCGGTGCCCGCCCCGGCGTCCAGTACGACGCCGTCGGGCGGGGCGAGTTCCGTGGCGAGCCCCGCGAGGGCGCGGGCGAGAGGGTCGTAGTGCCCGGCCCGGAGGAAGGCGCTGCGGCACCTGACCATGTCGGCGGAGTCGGCGCTCGCGGCGCGCCGGTGGCCGGTCAGCAGACTGACGTATCCGTGGCGGGCGATGTCGAAGGTGTGCCGCCCCGCGCACCGCAGCGCACCGTCGGCGCGCTCCAGGTCGGACGGGCACAGGGGGCAGGTCAGGACGGTCAGCAACCGGTCGGACGGGCGGCGTCGGCCGGTTCCCTGATGAGTGGTCGGCATGAATGCTCCTCGACAGCCCAGCGGGCCAAAAGGCCACGGGCCGAGCTGGATGCAGGCGGTGAACGGCGGATCGTCGGCGCGCCCGCGGACGGCGGGCACGCCGAGGACGGCGACGTGACCTGATCACGTCGCCGTCCTCACCGCGGTGTCAGAGGAAGCAGTGCGGAATGCCGGTGCATGCCATACGGCCAGGCTACCGTCCGCCCCCGAACGTCACGACGAGCCGCCCGTCCGAGGCGAAGGACCAGCGCAGGGCCCCGGCGTAGGAGGAGCAGCGGGAGCCGTTCGAGCCGGACCAGAACTGGTTCGAGCCGTCGGAGTCGCCGATGACCCGGTCGTTCGACCCGCTGTCGCACGAGGTGTTGTTCCGGAACACCGACGTGCTGCCCGAGTCGAAGTTGAAGTTGCGCTGCTCGTTGCCGACGCTCACGTTGTCCGAGACCTGCATCGCGCCGGTGTTCCTGTTGTAGGTGAACCCGTGCTTGCCGTTCTGGTAGGCGATGCTGCGCCGGACGATGTGGTTGACGCCGATGTCCTCGCCGCCGAGCTTGTAGCCGTTGCGGTCGCCGTTGCCGGCCTGGGAGCCGTCGCTGAGCGTGCCGTTGTCGTAGGCGAGGGAGTCCTCGATGGTCACCGCTCCGATGGGGCCGGTGTCCGTCTTGGTGTAGAGGTCGTAGCCGTCGTCGATGTTGTTGTGGGCCACGGTGTAGCGGAAGACGTTGCCGGGGCCGACGGTGAGCTTCGGGGCGAAGCCGTCGGCGTCCTCGCCGTCGGAGTCGACGTTGTCGTGCGATTCCGCGCTCAGGATGAGGTTGTGGGACGGCCACTGGTCCTTGGGCGTGCTGGAGAGCGCCCGCGAGAGCTGGAGCCCCGAGTCGCGGTTGAAGCGGGTCACCGTGCGCTCGATGACGTTGTTGCTGCCGCCGACGAAGATGCCGTTGTCACCGGCCCGTTCGACGACGAGGCCCCTGACGTGCCAGTACGACGCGTTGACGGCGAGGCCGCGGTTGGCCGGGTCCTCGCTCTGGGCGGAGAAGTCCAGCACGGGCGTCTCGCCCGGGTAGGCGAAGAGTTCCGTGCGGTCGCCGGAGGTGCCGTTCCGGCCCGCCGGGATGGTGACCGTCTGGGAGTGGCGGTAGGTCCCGCCGCGTACGTAGATCGTGCCGCCGGCGGAGATGCGGCTGATCGCGGAGGTGAGGGTCGTGGGGTTCGCCTCCGTGCCCGCCGCGCTGTCGGTGCCGCCCGGCGACACGTAGAGGACCGGGCCGGTGGGCTGGGGGTTGCTGTCGCCCGTCTCGACGTCGAGGTAGTCGATGTTGGGCAGGCCGCCGGAGGTCGTCGGGGCCAGCCGGACGGTGTTGCTGCCCGACCGCAGCGGCACGGTGAGCGTCTTGGTCGCCCAGGTGTTCCAGGCGCCGGTGCCCTCGAAGGACGCCGTGCCGGCCGTCGTGCCGTTGACCACGATGTTCGCGGTGCGCGCGGCGGTCGTGCCGTTGGCGAAGCGGACCTTCAGGGTCGCCGTGCCGGCGGCGGGCGCGGTGACGGTGAACTGGGCGTAGCCGCCGGTTCCGTTGTCGCCGTTGCAGAAGCCGCTGCCGGAGTATCCGGCCCAGTTCGATTCGATGGCGCCGGCGCAGACGGCCGGCGACGTCTCGGCCTCGTACCGGGTGGTCGCCGCCTGTGCCGTGGTCCCGGACAGCGCGACGAGGCTGCCGGCCAGGAGGCCGACGGACGCGATCACTGGTCTCAGGTGCATCTTCGTCTCCAGGGTGAGAGCGGACGCATGGGGCTGGCTGGAGTAAGCGCTTTCTGGGAACGTAGGAGCTTGCCGTGGACGCGTCAATAGACATGTACATGATTCTCATTCATGGTCATGAACATCCGGCCGCCCGACCTCTTAACTTCGACGGCTACCGTCCGCCCGTGAGCGAACTGTCGGCTGTGTACCTGCCGGAGCTGACCGCCGGGCGGCTGCTCGGCTCCTGGCGGCCGGACGTTCCCGCGCTGCTGCTCGTCGTCGCCTTGGGCGGGCTCTACGGCTGGGGTGTCGCACGTGTCCGCGGCCGGGGCGGCTCCTGGCCGCTAGCTCGCCTCGCCGCGTTCGCCGGACTCGGGCTGGGCACGATCGTCGTGGCCACGATGTCCGGGCTGGCCGTCTACGACCGTGAACTGTTCTGGCCCGCCGCCGTGCAGAACGTCACCCTCGACCTGCTCGCGCCACTGGGTCTCGCCCTCGGCGACCCGCTGCGGCTGGCGGTCGAGGCCCTGCCGGAGGGCGGTGCGGGCCGGCTGCGGCGGGTCATGAGCGGCCGGCTGGTCAGGACCCTGACGTTCCCCCTCGTCAGCACGGTGCTGGTGCCGGCCACGGAACTGACCGTCTACTTCACGCCGTACTTCGCCACCGCGCTGCGCGTGGGCTGGCTGCACGAGCTGATGTATCTCCATCTGCTGGCGGCCGGCTGCCTGTTCGTCCTGCCGGTGCTCACCCGCGAACAGACCCTGCCCGCCTGGTGCACCCACCCCGTCCGGGCGGCCCTGGTCTTCCTCGACGGCATCGTCGACGCCCTCCCCGGGCTGGTCGTCATGACGCACGGCACCCTGATCGCGGGCGCCTGGTACCTGCACCACGCGCCGCCCTGGTCTCCCGACGTCCACCACGACCAGCAGATCGGCGGCGGCGCCATGCTCGGCGTCGCCGAACTGGCCGCCCTGCCCTTCCTGCTGGCGATCCTCGCGCAGTGGGTCCGCGCCGAGCGCGCCCAGACGGCGGCACTGGACCGCCTGCTCGACGCCGAACTCGCCCCCGCCACACCCGAGTCCGAGCCGGGCCCGGCTCCCGGACTGGTGCGGCCCTGGTGGGAGACCGAGCAGAGCGAGGTGGCGGAAAGGGTGCGACGGCAGGGGCGCGACGCCGGGCAGGCTGACCCGTATGGCGACCTATGACATCCTCGGCGCGACCTACGCCCGGACACGGCGGCCCGACCCGCGGATCGCCGCGCGGATCCACGCCGCGCTCGGCGACGACATCGCGGACGTCCTCGATGTCGGAGCGGGCACCGGCTCCTACGAACCACCGGAGACGGTCCTCGCGGTCGAACCCAGCCGGGTCATGCTGGACCAGCGGCCGCCGGGATCCGCACCCGGTGTGCAGGCCGTCGCCGAACGCCTGCCGCTGCGGGACGACGCCGTCGACGCCGTGACGGCGGTGCTGACCGTCCACCACTGGTCCGACCTCGAGGCCGGGGTGAGGGAACTGCGCCGGGTGGCCCGCCGCCGCGTCGTCGTCCTGACCTGGGACCAGGACGTCTTCCGTGACCGGTTCTGGCTGGTACGGGAGTACCTCCCCGAGGCGGCCGCGTTCGACGACACCCGCGCCGTCCCCGCCGGCCGGCTGGCCGCCCTGCTCGGCGGCGCACGGCAGGAGACGGTCCCCGTCCCCCACGACTGCACGGACGGATTCGCCGCCGCGTACTGGCGCCGCCCCCACGCCTACCTCGACCCGCGGGTGCGTGCCGGGATCTCCCTGCTCGCCCAGACCGGCGAGGACGTCATCGCCCCCGGTCTGGCCCGGCTCGCGGACGACCTGGCGAGCGGCCGCTGGCACACCCGGCACGCCGGGCTGCTCGCGCTCGACGCCGTCGACGTGGGCTACCGGCCGCTGGTGGCCGACCTCTGATCCGTGCCCGGCTGGGTCGCCGAGGGGACCGGCCGTGCCGGGGTCGGTGCGGCCGACGGGGTGCGGGGCACGGCCGTCGGGCCTGTCGCGTCCCCCGGCCCGTCCGGGCGGGGACGGGTCGTGGCGGGCGCCGGCGCCTCGGACGGAGAGGCCGCTGAAGGCGTCGGTGAAGGGGAAGCCGCCGACGGACGGGGAGTCGGTGCCGGTGTCGGAGGCGCCGTGCTCGCGGGGGGCGGGGCCATCGGGACCGTCGGGGAACGGGCGGGCTCAGGAGCTGTGAGGCGCAGGGGGAGGGCGATGAGGGCGGCCGCCGCGCAGCACAGGCCCGCTCCGGCCGCGGCGCGCAGCACGCGGCGGCGGGTCGCCCTGCGGCGGACCACCTCGTACTGGCCGGGCGGGGCGCTCAGGTAGTCGGGGGAGGAGGGCCGCAGGATCACGGCGAGCGGGTCGTCGGCGCCGGACTCCCGGTCGTCCGGATCGTCGTCAAGACGTGTGGTCAAGGCTTCTCCTCAGGTGGACGCGGAGCAGTTCCCGGGCCGCGTGCAGGTCGGCCTTGACGGTTCCTTCCTTGCGCCCGGTCAGCACGGACACCTCCCGGATCGGCATGTCAGCGTAGTAGTGGAGGAGGATCGGGACGCGGAGTCGTTCCGGGAGCGACTGCACGAGCAGGCGCACCGACGGGTCGGCCTGCTCGGGGTGGGGCCGTACGGCCGCCTCCGAGGTGACGCGGTGCATGGCCCTGCGCTCGCGCTCCAGTTTGCGCCAGTGGTCCCGGACGAGGTTGGCCGCGGTGACGTAGAGGAACCCGCGGGGTTCCGCCACGGACGTCCACCGGGCCCAGAGCCGGGTGAACGCCTCCGAGGCGATCTCGTGGGCCGTCTCGTCGTCGTCGACGAGACGGCGGCACCAGCCGGCCAGGCGCGGGTAGAGGGCGGCGAACAACTCGGACGCGGCCTTCTCACGGGACCGTTTCAACGCTCTCCAGGTGTGGGGGACTCGGCGCCGCTCAGCGCCGCGAACACGATCACGTTGTCCGTGTATCCGTCGCCGGTACGCGCTCCGCCGCACGTGATCAGCCGCAGCTCCGGGCGGTCCACGTTCCCGTAGACGTCGTCCACCGGGAAGCGGGTTCTGGGGACGGTCCGTACCGCCGTGACGGCGAACTCCGCCACCGTGCCGTTCTCCAGGTGCGCCACGATCCGGTCGCCGCGGCGCAGCCGGGTGAGGTGACGGAAGACGCCGTCGCCGTACGTGCCGACCGAGACGTGCCCGAGGATCACCGACGGGCCGGTCTGGCCCGGGGTCGGCGAGTGCCGGTACCAGCCCGCCCGGTCGTCCGCCGTGACCGGCGGCACCCGCACCGTGCCGTCCGGGGCCAGGCCCAGCCGGATGACCGGGGTGTCGACACCGATGGCCGGGACCAGCAGCCGGACCGGGACCGAACGGGCCAGGGGGCGCGCCCCCTCGGCCGGGACCGGCCGAGGGGAAGACCGAGGCTGTGGTGCGGCGGTTCCGGACTCCGGCGTCGTGCGATCCGTACCCTGGCCTCCGCACGCCGCGAGCAGCGACGCCAGCGCCGCCGTCGTGAACGCGCGCCTGGAGAACGGGGTCATGCCCCGGTCGCCCGGCGACGCCGCACGACGAGGACCGTACCGCCGCCCACGGCCAGCACCGCGGCGGCGCCCGCACCGACCGCCGTACCGCCGAAGCCGGAGCCGGAGGCCGAAGACGCCGACGTCACACCGGTGTCGGGCGCGCCGCTCGGTACGACGGAGACCTGGTCCTCGGCCGGTGCCCGGGTCGGCTCGGCGCTCGGCACCGGCGTGGCGTCGGCCGGTGCCCGGGTCGGCTCGGCGCTCGGCACCGGCGTGGCGTCGGCCGGTGCGCGGGTCGGCTCGGCACCGGCCGTCGGTTCGGCGCTCTCCGCCGGCCCGGGGGTGGGCGCGGCGGCCGTCGGGGCCGGGCTCGGGGTCGTCGCCTCGCTCGCGAACGCGGGCCCGGTGCCCAGGAGTACGGCGGTGCCCGCGAGGGCCAGGGCGGTGAGGACGGTTCGGCGCATGGGAACGCTCTCCTTCGTCGGTCCCGCCCGGTGAAGGGCGGGGTGGGTGACGGGTCGTGCGGAGAGACGAGGCGGCCGGGGGGCGGGTTGTAAAGAGATGGCAAAGTCCGGATCGGCTTCAGGCCCGTGAACCGGTCACAGAACCTGACACCTGAGCCCGGACGTCGGCCTCCCGGACGACTCGAAGTGCCAGGGGCCGGACAGGTCGCCGTCCGCGGTGAGGCCGTAGCGCGGGAGGTCCTCCCAACGTGGGTCCGTCTGGGCGCGTAACTCCGCGAGGTGGGTCAGCGCGCCGCCGTAGCCCGCGTCGACGGCGGCTCTGTGGAGGCGGTCGGCGTCGGTCGGCAGGCCCTTCTCGGCGCACATGCACGCCAGGTCGCACAGTGCCACCACGTGCCCGGCGCAGGCCGCGGCCCGGGCGTATTCCTCCGCCGCGTCGTGATCGCCGGCCTGGTGCTTCAGCCGGGCCAGTTCCCGCAGCGCCTGTGTCTGTCCCTGGTCGGCCGCGTGCTGGTAGAGCCGCTCCGCCTCCGTCCTCCTGCCGTCCGACTCCCAGATCCGGGCGAGTTGGAGCACTACCTTGCCGCCTCCGGCCGTGGCGAGGCGTTCGGCCCCCGCGCTGTCACCGGTCTTCTCCCTGCGCAGGACGAACTCGTTGAGCACCCGGCTGTCACCGGAGCGGGCCGCCTGGAGGACGAGACTCTCGGCACCGTACTTGTCCCCGGCCTTCTCCCGAGACCGCGCCAGCAGGACGAGCGCCCCGGAATTGCCCGCACGGTACGCGGTGTGTGCCAGGCGCTCGGCGCCCTGGCGGTCGCTGGTCTGCTCGCGCAGCCACGACAGTTCGAGCAGCGCGAAGGTGCTGCCTCCGTCGGCGGCGGCGCATGCCATGCGTTCGGCTTCCTCACTGGCCCCCTCCTCCTCCTTCAGCAGAGCGAGGTGGGCCAGCGCGTCCGTACTGCCCCGCTCGGCCGCGCTGCGGTACAGCCGCAGGGCGGCCTGCCGGTCACCGGCCTTGTCCCGCAGCCGGCCCAGCTCGGTCAGGGCGAACATGCTGCCCCGGCTCACAGCCGTGCGCAGGAACTGCTCCGCCCCGTCGTGATCCCCCCACTTCTGCTTGAGGCGGGCGAGCTCGGTCAGGGCGAAGATGCTGCCGGAACCGGCGGCGAGGTCGAGAGCCCGCGCCGCGCCCTGCCGGTCCCTGGCCTGCCACCGCATGCCGGCCAGCCTGATGGCGGGACGCACCTTGCCACGCTCGGCCGCCGCCAGCACCAGACGCTCCGCCGCCGCACCGTCTCCCGCCTTCTCCCGCATCCCCGCCAGCTCGGACAGGGCGTACGTGCTGCCCGTCTGGTCCAGGGCCAGGAACGCGAGGGATTCCGCCCCCGCCCGGTCTCCCACCTCCTCCCTGGACCGGGCCAGTCCGGCGAATGTCCTGATCTTGCCCCTGGCCGCGGCGTTCCTCGTCAGCCGCTGCGCCCCCTCCTCGTCGCCGGCCTCCTGCCGGAGCCGGGCCAGCCGGGTCAGCGACGTGCTGTCGCCCTGGTTCGCGGCCTCATGGGCCAACTCCTCCGCCCTGCCCGGTTCGCCCTTGGTCTCGCGCAGCCGTACGAGCTCCCAGCGTGCCAGGTGATCGTCCCGCCACGCGGCCTCGTAGAACTGCTTCGCCGTGGTGGTGTCCCCGACACCCTCGGCGAGCCCGGCCAGTTCGGGCCGGACAGCGGTGTTTCCGGCCCGCAGGGCCCGCTCGTAGAGCGCCGCCGCGACCCGCAGGCGTCCCCTGCGCTGCGCGGCACGGGCCAGCTCGACGGTGTCGTCGGTGCCGAGGCTGTGACGGACCGCCGCGTTCCAGAAGGAGGCCGGCGGGCACACGAGCCGACGCTCGAGGCGGCCGTGCTGTTCGAGGTAGTCCGCCAGCCGGTACGCCCCGCCCGCGAGCACATCGCCGCGGGACGCGACGGGTGTCAGCGGTCCGGGCACCCCATGGCACGGCATCGCGCAGTACGCCAGGGCCCTGTCCAGCCAGCCGCTTGCGCGCAAGGCCAGCTCCTGGTCCTTCAGATAGCCCTCGGCGGCTTCGACGAGGAGATCATGGGGCAGTACGGGGCCGTGCCCGAGCCTGCGGTAGTCCATGGCGGCGTGGACCAGAGCCTGCTCCGCCGGCGGCGCGCACAGGTAACGCCGCATGAGTTCCGGGACGCCGGCGAGGAACTGCGTGATCTCCCCGTCTGCCGCTCCCGCCAGGGCGCTGGCGAGACGCGGGTCGTCGTGCGCCTTTCGGCGTGCCTGCCGCAGGTCGCTCTCCGAGAACGTCTTGGGCACGGCGATGCACCGGCCGAGATCGGTGAGGAGCTTGCGCTGCTGTTCGAAGCGGTCGTCGTCCGCCCCCGTGGCCGAGGGTGACGTCAGGGGCTCCCAGAATCGTGGCCAGACGGTGGCAAGGACCAGGATCGGGCCACGGCGCCGGTCGGTCAGGGCCGAGCGCAGGCCGGCGGCGATGCCCTCGGCGGTCTTCGTGTCCGGGGCGAGGAGGTAGTGCTGGGCCTCGTTCAGCCAGATCACCGTCTGCGGGCCCACCTCCCCGAGGTGCACGAGGGCGGCGTCCGGACGACTCGGATCGAACGGGTGCCATACGCGCCACCCCCGCGGCAGCCGTCGCAGCGCTTCCCAGCACGCACGGGTCTTCCCGGTCGAGGACTCACCGACCAGCGTGACGAGCAGGCTCTCACCTTCGATCGCCCGGTCGACGAGGGCGGCCAGCTCCGTGTCGTGATCCCTCCGGACGTAGGCGGGCAGCCTGGGCAGTGACCTCTCGCCCGGCACGCTGATCGCCCGGTGCACCTCCAGGGCGAACGGGTCGACGTCGGGCACGGGGATCCCCAACGGCTGGGCGAGATGAGCGGCGACCCACATCCGCCGGACCCGGGTCTCCACCTCGGCCGCGTCCCTGCCAGTCTCGCGGGCGAGCAGGAGGGCGACGGAGACGACGTCCTCCTGCCCGGTGGGGAGTTCCCTGGAGCCGATGATCCGGTGGACGGTGGCCTTCGAAGGGCTGCCCGGGAACACGTCGTCGTTCCCGATCTCGGCCGCCATACGGTGCGTCGGCGGCGCCCCGGCCTCCACGTAGAGCAGATAGATGTAGTCCTTCAAGTCCCGCAGCGGGGCCGGCGTCACGCCCAGGGGCTGCGGAATCCGCCGCTGGCTCCCTTGCCGCGAACCACTCGTGTGACCGGTCATCGAAGCATCCTTGCCTAGGAAAACCGCAGCCGCCCGGACAGTTCACGGATTCGGCTTCGGTGTGGAGCGTGCGCGCGAGCCGGACCGTTCAGGACAGCAACGCCCTGAGGGTCTCGCTGGTGGCCGCGCCGGCGACGGCGGAAACGAAACTGCCCAGAAGGATTCCCATCAGGGTCAGCCGCTCACGGCGGTTCAGCGGGCGTCGGGGCATGGCAGGTCTCCCGTCTCGGTAGGGCCGGCCGGCGAGTGACGGCCAAGACCTACTTTCGCGGACATGAAAGGGCCGTGGACGAGTTGAGACGAGAAGGCGACGACCACACGGCGCGACCGTGCACCGGTCTGCGTCCGCCCGGTGAAAGCGGTCGACTCCCTTGCCGCGAGGGGGAGATACCACCGGTGCCGCCGAGGGAGGATCGTGGTGGACACGAGTGGCGCAGGGGCGGGCGGAGGACCTGAAGCGCGGGTGGTGGCAGGCGCGGTGGTCGGTGTCGTCGCCGCGGAGGCCGAGGTGCGGCGACTCGGCGGCCCTATCCGCTTGCGGTCGCGTGGACCGCGGCCGATCCCTCGGTGAGCGGCTCCATCGCCGCTGTCGGGATCGGGCTGGGGGCCGGTCTGGCACGGGGCTGCCGGCCGGCCCGGCGTTCGACACCTTCGTGGCCACCGACGGATCACTGTGGTGGCGATTCGTCACCCTGCGGTTCCTTCTGGCCGGGCGGGGTCGCAGTCCGTGGCGCCTGGTGGGCTTCCCGGCGGACGCCCACCATCTCGCTCACCGCTACGCGGCCGCCCGGCGACGCTGAGTTCCGCACGGCCTTCCGTCCCGGAGGAACCTTCCGGGTCAAGCGCCCTCCGTGCCGGCAGGCCTGTGCAACAGCCCCCGTTCCATCGCCACCACCACCGCCCTCGTACGGTCGTTGACGTCGAGCTTGGCGAACAGCCGGAGCAGGTGCGTCTTCACCGTGGCCTCGGCGATGACGAGACGGCGGCCGATCTCGGCGTTGGTCAGGCCGTCCGCGACCGCGTTCAGGACGTCCGACTCCCGGGCGGTGAGCGGGATCTGGGCGGGCTGGCGCATGCGGGCGACCAGCCGTTCGGCCACCCGGGGCGCCAGCACCGTCTCACCGCGCGCCGCCGCGTGGATCGCGTCGGCCAGTTGCTCACGGGTGGTGTCCTTCAGGAGGTAGCCGATCGCCCCGGCCTCCACCGCGCGCTCGATCTCCGCGTCGGTGTCGTACGTCGTCAGGATCAGCACCCGGGTGCGGGGGAAGCGCCGCACGATCTCAGCCGTCGTGGCCACTCCGTCCAGCACCGGCATCCGCAGGTCGACCAGGGCGACATCGGGTTCGTGGCGCTCGACGAGCCCGAGGGCCGCGCGGCCGTCGCCCGCCTCGCCGACGATCTCGATGCCGGTCTCGGAGGCGAGGAGGGCCACCACTCCGGCCCGCATGACGGTGTGGTCGTCCACCACGACGACGCGGAGCGCTCCGCCGGTCACGACTGCACCCCCTGGGGAATCAGCGCCAGCACCCGCGTCCCGTCGCCCAGCGAACTCGTCACCGTCAGCCTCCCGCCCAGCTCCGCCAGCCGTTTGCGCATGCCGTCCAGGCCGAATCCCGACGACGACTCCACCACGAACCCGGTCCCGTCATCGGTGATTTCGAGCTCCACGCCGTACGGCTGCCGCGCCAGGACCACACCGACCGTCGAGGCGCGCGCGTGCTTGCGCACGTTGGCCAGGGACTCCTGGGTGCAGCGCAGCAGCGCGATGCGGGTCTGCTGGTCGCACTCCAGGTCCGCCAGGTCGGCGTCGACGGTGAGGCCGGTGTCCTCCGCGAAACGGTCCAGGGTCCGGCGGAGGGTCTGTGCCACCGAGCCGGCGGCCGCCTGGCCGGGGCGCTGGGGCGAGCCGACCAGTTCCCGGGCCTCGGCGAGGTTCTCCCGCGCCGTCGACTCGATCGACCGCAACTGCTGGGCGCTGCGCGCCGGGTCGGAGCCGAGGCCGGCCCGGGCCGCCTCGGCGAGCACGATGATCGAGGCGAACCCCTGTGCGAGGGTGTCGTGGATCTCCCGGGCCATCCGCTCCCGCTCGTCCGCCGCGCCCTGACGCGTGTGGGCCTCGGACAACTCGGCCTGGGTCGCTTCCAGTTCGGTGATCAGCCTCGCCCGTTCGGCGCTCTGCCCGACCACCGAATGCGCCCACAGCCCGATCAGCGCCCCCACGGCGACGACGAGCACGGTGGACACGAGCGTCTCGGTGAAGAACTCCACGGTCCAGCCGTCCTGCCGCAGCACCGTCGCGGCCAGAGTGGCGGCCGTGGCGAGCCCCAGGAACACCATCGAGGCCTTCGGCGTCCGTCCGAACATCCAGTAGTGCGGCAGCGTCACCATGAACAGCGCCGCGTAGTTGCCCCGCAGATACGCCAGCCCGCCGAGCGCGATCACCAGTACCGACAGATAGACGTGCGGCCGTACGACGGGATTGGCCGGGAAGCGGTCCAGGACCGCGTACGACAGCACCACGCCGCCCAGCAGGACCAGCGCCACGTACTTGCTCCCGCCGGGCCGGTCGATGGCGACGAGCCCGACGGCCATCACGGCGAACAGCAGCCAGCACACCGTGTTCCAGCGGCGCAGTGACGTGGCCCAGAGGGCGTCGGGTGTGGCCCCGGCGAGAGCGGTCATGCCGGTCAACGTACGTCGACCGCCGGGCGGGAGGGAGACCTTTTCTCCGGGGCGGCCGCAGCCCGGCGCCCCGGGCGGGAAGGCCACCAGCTCGCCTCGCCCAGCAGCAGCATCGCCGCCGGCAGCACCATCACCCGGACCACGAACGCGTCGATCAGCACGGCCGCCGCCAGGACGAAGCCCATCTGCTTCATCTCGATGATGTGCAGGAAGACGAAGCTCGTGAACACGGTCGTCATCACCACGGCCGCGCTGGTCACCACGCTCGCCGAGGAACGGATCCCGTCCAGCACGGCCTGCCGCGTGGGTACTCCGGCGAGTACCGCCTCCCGGATCCGGCTCACCACGAACACCTGGTAGTCCATCGAAAGACCGAAGAGGATCACGAAGAGGAACAGCGGCACGCGCGACCCGATCGACCCGGTGGACCGGAAGTCCAGCAGCCCCTCGGCCCACGTCCCCTGGAAGACCAGCACGAGCAGCCCGAGCGCCGCCGCGGCGGACAGCAGGTTCAGCCCGACGCCGAGCAGCCCGAGCACCACCGAACGGAAGGCGTACACGGTCATCGCGAACGTCACCAGCAGCAACGCGCCCAGTACCAGGGGCAGTTTGCCGTTCTGGTGGGCCGGATAGTCGGCGTAGCGGGCGACGTCGCCGGACACGCCGTACTCGGCGCCGGTGATGCGGCCGACGGTCGCGGGCAGCAAGTCGTCCCGGAGCCGGTCCAGGGATTCGTACGCCTCGTCGGAGTTGCCGAGGTGCGGCACCTTCAGTTCGAGGGTGCTGGTACGCCCGTCGGCGGAGGACCGGATGCGCGAGGCGTCGGTGAACAGCGGGTCGGCCGCGGCCCGCCTGGCCACCTCCCGCAGGGCGCCGCCGACCTCCGGTGACCGCGAGGCATCGGCACGCACGACGACCTGGTGGGTCACCCGCTGCTCCGGGAACGCCTCGTTGAGCCGGTCGTAGACCTGCATCGCGGGAATGTCGCGGGAGTGCGTGTCCCGGCTCATCTCCGTGATCTTCAGTCCGGCGAGCGGGACGACGAGGGCGAGGAGCGCGACGACCGAGACGCACAGGGTGGCGAGGGGATGCCGGGCGGCGGGCCGCAGCAGAGCGTTCCACACCCGGCCGCCGTTCGTGCCGCCTCGCACCCGCCGCGCCGGCTTTCCGCGTTCCGCCCGCCGCAGCGCCCGGCGTTCCGCCCGCCGCCCCAGCTTGACCAGCAGCGCGGGCAGGGCCGTCAGCGAACTGGCCACCGCGACCAGGACGACCACGATGGTGCCGGTCGCGAGGGAGGAGAAGATCACGTCGGAGGCCAGGTACAGCGTCGCCGTGGAGGCCACCACCGCGAGCCCGGAGACCACGACCGCCCGGCCCGAGGTCGCGGCGGCCAGCTCCACCAGCGCCTCGGAGGAGAGCCGCCCGCCGGAGCGGGCCCGCTCCTCCCGCTCGCGCTTGAGGTAGAAGAGCGTGTAGTCGACGCCCACCGCGAGGCCGATCATCAGGATGACGTTCGTGCCGACCCCGGCGTCGGGCGACAGGTGCGAGACGACCATGGACAGCCCGACCGCCGCCGCGATCGACGACAGCGCCAGCAGCAACGGCACCCCGGCCATGGTCACCGACCCGAACACCACCATCAGCGTGACCAGGGTGACGGGAAGGGTGATCGCTTCCGACAGCGCCAGGTCGTCACTGCGCTGCTGGTCGACCCCCTTGCTGACGGAGGGACTTCCGGTCTCCTCCAGCAGCAGCCCGGGGTGGCTCTTCTGCACCGCCGAGGTCTGCGCCACGAGCGCGTCGACCTTGTCCTTCGCGTCCCGCTCCTCGCCCTTCAGCGCGACCTCGACCATCAGGGTCTGTCTGTTCCCGGACAGCAACGGGTCGGCCACGCCCGCCACTTCGGGCAGTCGCCGCATGCGGTCGGTCAGGTCTTCAGCGGCGGCGCGGGCGGCACCCTCGTCGAGGGCGCCGCCCGAACGGGAGGAGATCAGCACCTGCTCGGCGGCCCTGCGCTCCAGATGCGCCTCGGCCGCCAGGGTCTCGGCGCGGCCGGCCTCGCCGACCCGGTAGTCCGCCGTCTTCGCACTGTTCGTGCCGACGGCACTGCCGGCCCCCAGACACAGCGCCACGAACACCAGCCAGCCGGCGATCGCCCGCCAGGGGTGCCGCGCACTCCAGCGCGCCACGCGCACAGATAATGAGTTCATGCCCGAAATGCTTGCCGAGCTGGGCAGTTGGCGGACAGAGGTACTCGGTTGAACCTGCCGTCCACCAGCCGGTGGACCCGGGCCCTGGGGAAAACCCCACCCGCCCGGGATCAGCTCGGCTTCAGGACGACCGCCTGTCCGCCCGCCGGCGCCATGGCCACGTCGAGCGTGTCGGCGGCGGTGACGGTCCGGGTGCTGACCACGACCGGGGTGCGGAACGGGCTGGTGCCCGGGGTGCCGTCGGCGTAGACCGTCGCCGTGTAGGCGCCGCTGCCGAGGAAGGACAGGGGCAGGGACAGGGTCCTGGAGGACTCGTCGGTCATCGCGCCCAGGTACCAGGTGGAGCCGTTGCGGCGGGCGACCGCGATGTACTCGCCGATCGAGCCGGCCAGGGTGCGGCTCTCGTCCCAGGTCACCGGCACGGCGTTGAACCACGGCAGGCCGGGCCAGTTGGCCGGGTTGGCGTACTTGGACGGCTTGTCGTACCAGAAGAGGAAGTTGAGGGGCTGGTAGTACACCGCGGCCATCGCCATCTGGTGGGCGTTGGTCGTCTTGTCGCGGGACTGGCCGTAGCAGATCGTGTAGTCCATCGGGCCGCCGATGTTGCGCGCGAACGGCAGGGTCACGTTGTGCGTGGCGGTCGGGAACTGCTCGTTGCCGCGTACGCCTTCCAGGCTGATCCAGTTCGGGTACGTCCGCTCGTAGCCGAACGGCCGGACGTCGTCGTGCATGTCGATCAGCAGTTCGTACTTGGCGGCCGCCTTCGCCCAGTCGATGATCTGGTTGGTCATGGTCTGCGTGCCGTCGTTGATGAAGCCGAGCTTGATGCCCTGCACGCCCCAGCTCTTGTAGAGGCCGAAGAGGGAGTCCGCGTCGGTCAGGGCGAGCCGGTTGACGTAGAGGAAGAGGCCGATGCCCTTGCTCGTGGCGTACGAGATGACCGACGGCAGGTCGATGGCGGCGATGGGCCTGGTCGCGTCCGGGGTGGTGAACTCCGGGCCGTACCAGCCGGCGTCGTACTCGATGTACTCGATGCCCCGGGCCACGGCGAAGTCGACGCCCGCCAGCCCGGCGGCGGTGGAGAGCTCGCAGCGGAAGACCTTGCCCGGCCTGATCCAGGACGTGTCGGGGAGGGCGTTCGGCGGCGCCAGGTTGAGCACCAGCTCGGCGTTGTCGACGAGTTCGGCGTGGGTGGCCCCGATCACCACCGCGCGCCACGGCGTGGCGAAGGGCGTGGCGACGGTGGAGGTCGTCTCCACCGGGCCGGTGCCGCGGGCGGTGTGCTCCATCAGGAAGGCGGCGAGGGTGTGGGGCTCGCCGGCCACGGAACCCAGCATCAGCCGCGGATAGTCGACGCGCGAGGACTCGCAGACGCAGGCGATGAGCCCGCCGGGGAGGGTGGCGGTGAGCGGAAGGTCGGTGAGCGGGCCGTTGTCGGTGCCGGCCGCGCCGGTGACCGGTATGGAGCCCGGGGCGACCGGCTCGTAGGCGTTCTCGTCGCGGGCGCTGTAGACGGTGGTGCCGTCGGGGAAGGCGAACGTCGTCAGCTCGTCGGCGACGGTGGCGGTGCCCTCGTCGAGGAGGAGGTAGCGCAGGGCGACGCCGGTCTTGTACGCGCGGACCTGGACGCCGAAGCGGATGCCCGACGCCCGGTCCTCCAGGTCCCAGCGCTGCTCCTGGTAGTGGTCGGTGACGGTGGCGTTGCGGCCGTAGACGGGGGTCCAGGTGGTGCGGTGGGTGCCGTACCGCTGCCCGATGACCCTGACGTCACCGCCGAGGACGCTGCCGTCGCCGAGCCTGAGGCCCAGGGCCGAGGAGCCGATCACCGTCCGGGCGTCGCGGCGGGCGGACCAGCGGAGCGTGCCGTCCACCAGGGACAGGGTGACGGAGGTGCCGCCCATGCGCGCGGTGACGCTCTCGGGGCGGCCCGACGGGTCGTCCGCAGCGCGGGCCGGGCCGGCCGCGGCGATCCCGGCCGCGGCCAGTCCGGCGGTGACGGCGGCGCCCTTGAGCACCACCCGGCGGGACGCGGCCGCCGGGTGACCGGCCGTTCCGTCCGCGGCGAGCTCTTGCCGTTCTCCCGAAGCTCTCATGGCGAGGGACCTTCCCCAGTGGTGGGCAGTAAGTGGTAGTAACCGTTTTCTGCGCGTGGCGAGTGCAGTTGTACGTGCCCACGCAAGGTGGGGTCAAGAGGGAGGAACCGCGGGAACCGCTTCGGGCATACGGGAACACCCCGGGCGCCGGGCCTGATGCGGCCCGGCACCCGGGGTGCCGTGGTGCGGTCGGTCAGCGCAGGGAGCCGAGGCGGTCCAGGCGCTCGTTCACACCGTTGCGGAGCTCGCCGAGGGTCGTGCCCGGCGGGGCCACCTTCGGCGTGGCGGACGGCGGCTGGGTCTCGTCCGCGCAGGTCGTGCCACGCGCCGGGACCTTCAGGTCCACCAGGTAGCCGGTGACGGCGTCCGTCGCGCAGGCGCTGCGCCCGAAGGCGGTGTGGCCCTCGGCCTTGAAGGTGAGCAGCCGGCCGTTGTCGAGCTGCCGGGACAGGGCCACCGCGTCCCGGTACGGGGTGTCCGGGTCGCCGGTCGTGCCGAGCACGAGGATCGGCGCGGAGCCCTTCGCCCGGAAGGAGCCGTCGTAGCGGCTGGGCTTCTCGCCGGTCCACTGGGCGCAGGTGGTGGCGTGCTGGTGGTCGTAGGTCGGCGGGCCGTACGCCATGGCCGGGCCCAGCAGCGGCGCCAGCTCGGCGTTCCTGGTGACCTGCCGCTTCAGCAGGGCCGGGTCACTCGGGTAGTCCTTGTCGACGCACTCGACGGCCACGTTCGGGTTGAGGAAGTCGTAGCTGGCCGGGGACGGCGGCCGCAGCAGGAACGAGGTGTTGTCGCGCTGCTGCGCCTTGCGCAGGGCCTGACCGAGAGACGGCCAGATGACCTTGCCCTCGTTGATGTTGAACATCAGGCGGTAGACGAGGGTGTAGCCGTTCGCCTGCCCGCCGTTCGCGGTCGGCACGGGATTGGCGTCCAGGTCGGCCTTGAGCTTCTCGAAGGCGCCCCGGGGGTCGCCGTCGCCGAACCCGCACGTGTCCTGGTCCGCCTTGCACCAGTCGAGGAAGCGGCTCATCGCGCCGTCCAGGGCCAGGTACTGGGGCCGGTCGTAGGCGTAGGGCCGGTTCGCGTAGTGCTCGGGGTCGTAGCCGCCGTCGAGCACGAGCGCACGCACCCGGTCGGGGAACATGGCGGCGTAGACGGTACCGATGTAACTGCCGAACGACCGCCCGTAGTACGTCAGCTGGTCCTCGCCGAGGGCCTGACGCAGCAGGTCGATGTCCCGGGCGACGTACTCGGTGCCCACGTACGGCGCCAGCTCGCCCGCGTTGTCCAGGCAGGCCTGGCCGAACTCGGCGGCCTGGCGCACGGCGGGCTCGTAGGCGTCCGGGCCGGGGACGCCCTTGGCCGCGGTGATGGCCCGGGTGTACGTCTGGTCGTCCCAGCACGTGACCGCTGAACTGCGTCCGACGCCGCGTACGTCGTACCCGAAGACGTCGAAGGAGTCGCGCATCGCGGCGGGCAGGCCGGCGTGGTTGTTGCGCACGAAGTCCACGCCGGAGTTGCCGGGCCCGCCGGGCTGGAGGAAGAGCGTGCCCTTCTTCTTGGCCTGGTCCGGGGCCTTCTTGCGGATGACCGCCAGCGTGATGGTCTTGCCCTGCGGGTCGCGGTAGTCCAACGGCACGTCGGCGTTCGCGCACTCGAAGCCGCCCTGGCAGTCGGACCAGGACAGGGACGGCACGGGCGGCTGCCCGTCGCTCCCGTCGGGCTCGGCGGCCATCACCTGGGCGGCGGTTCCGGCGAGGGCGAAGGAGACGGCGGCGGCGATGGCGATCCTCAGACGCGGGAGGCGTCTGCGCGCACGGGTGCCGGACCGTCTCGGTCCATGAGCTTGCTCGTTCACTGTGGTGTTTCCCCCTCGGGTGCGACGCATGAGCCGTCGAGCACCCTGTGGTGTGGCTGGGTCGTTGAAGTTTCTAGCTCACTCGGAGGTGGGAGGGGAAGGTGATCGGCCTTGTGGACCTACTTCCACGGGATCTCTCCGATACCCGGCGGTAGTTGCCGTGCCGTTCACTTTCGGAACGCTGGAGCGTGCGCGGCGGTGATGCGGGGTGCCTCGGCTGTTCGGCCGAACCGCGGGGGCCGGGTCACTGCCTGGGATCCGCTGCGTAGCCTGAGGCCATGCCTGGCCAAGGCCGTTGTCCGGCCGACCAGTTCACCCCAGCGAATTCCTCCCCCCACCGAAGGACAACCGACGTGTCGTCGAAGAACAGTCGTATCAGAATCGCCCTCCTTGCCGCCGTCATCGCCGTCACGGGCCTGGCCGCGGCGGGACCCGCCCTCGCGGCCACACCGGCGGTCGCCCCCGCGGCGACGGTGACGTCCACCCAGGCGCAGGACCCCGCCATACCCACCGACTTCGTGGACCTGCCCACGAGCCCCCTCCGGGCCGACGCCCCCCAGGAGTTCACCGTCACCTACCGCAACACCACGCCGACGCCCATGACCGTCGCCCCCCAACTCCTGGTGACGTCCCCGGACACCGGGCCGTTCCTGGAGCCGACGGACATCAAGGTCGAGCGGCGCACGGGGCATGGCTGCTGGGTGGCCGTGGCGCTGGGCAGCCAGACCGGGACGTTGTTCACGGACCTTGTGGGCGCGGAGCGGGCGTTGGGGGCGGGGGAGACGCTCGAGGAGCGGTATCGGGTGACTGTCCTTGATCCGGGGGCTGGGGGGACGGTGGAGCCGCGGGTGGCGTTGTACGGCTGAGTCGGCGCCGTCGTCCCACGCCGCGCGGACCCTCACCGACCCCAGCTGATCGGCGCTCGCCCCATGTGGTGAGGGGGCCCGGAAGCCCGTTCCCGGGCATGCCCGTTCAGTCGATGCGGGCACACAGGTCGTCCGTCGTCCCGTGGAGGAGGCGTACGGACTTGTATCCGGTCGGGCTGATCTCCATCGTGTAGACGCCGTCGACGAGGTACAGGCCGCGCGGCAGACTCCCCTGGTCCTGGCCGACCCCGACGAGCACCGGTCCGTGCACGGCCCAGAGCTGGGAGCCGTCGGGCCGGTGCTCGACGACGGCCGAGCCGCTCGCGTCGGCGTCGTAGGAGGCGCCGGTCTCGCTGTTGGTGACGCGTACGACCAGATCGCCCCTGTACGCGACCCGCCGCACCGAGCCGTCGGGGTAGGTGCTCAGCACGCGTCGCACCACCTCGTCGACGACCGGCTCGCCGTGGACCGGGAAGTCGCACCGCACACCGGCGCCGACGTCCCACGGCGCAGAGGGCGCCGGTTCCCAGCCCTTCGCCGGCGCGGCGAGCGTCTCCGCGGACGCGGGCTGCGTCCCGGCGAGCACGGCGGCAAGTGTCAGCGTCGCGAGGGTGGTTCGTCGCATGGTTCTCCCTGGGCAGAGGTGTGAAGGAAGCGGCGTGCGCCAGTCTCTCCCCGGCCTCTGACCAAAGCCTGACCACCGACGTCCCGTTAGGCTGCCGGACAGCCATGGAGTTCCAACTGCTCGGTCCGTTCGCCGCCCGCCACGAGGGACGGCAGGTGCTGGTGGGCAGCCGCCGCCAGGAGCGGTGCCTGCTGGCGGTCCTGCTGCTGCACGCGGGCCGGGCCGTCCCGACGGACCGCCTCATCGACCTGCTGTGGGACGACGAGCCGCCCGCCTCCGCCCGGGCCACCGTCCACACCTACGTCGGCCGCCTGCGTGCCGCCCTCAGGCCGCACGGGGTGTCCGTCGAGACCCGGCACGACGGTTACGCCGTGGAGCAGGGCCCAGATGGGATCGACGCTCATGAGTTCGTCGGGCTCGTCGATCAGGCGGCCGACGCCGGTGACCCGGCGGAGCGGATCCGCCTCTACGACCAGGCCCTCGGGCTGTGGCGCGGCCCGCTGCTCGCCGACGTCGCCGACGACCGGCTGCGCTCGCGCCTCGGCGGCACGCTCGGCGAACTGCGCCTGTCCGCCGTGGAGCGGCGGGCGGAGGCCCAGCTCGCCATGGGTCTGCACGACCGTGTCGTGGCGGACCTGACACCGCTGCTGGAAGAGCACCCGACCCGTGAGCGGCTGGTCGGCGCCCGGATGACCGCCCTGTACCGGACGGGCCGCCAGGCCGACGCGCTCCAGTTGTACGACCGCACCCGCGCCCTGCTGGCGGACGAACTCGGCATCGATCCCGGCCGTGAACTGCGCAGGCTCCACGAGCGCATACTGAGCGCCGATCCCCGGCTGGACCGGCCTGCCGCGCCCGTCTACGCGGTCCGGGTCGCAGACCAGTGGCTGCCGTGGAGTACGAGCGGACACCCCGCGCTGGAGTTCTGCAACACCTACGCCGGGTGGGGCGGGGAGCGGCTGCCCGGATCGGAGTGGCTGCGCGGCTACGCCGCCCTCGCCGTATGGGCCGGTCACCTCGACCTGATCGAGAACCGGCAGGTCACCCGGCTGCGGGAACAGGCCCTGCGGCAGCCGGCCGAGGCGGCCGCCGTCCTCGCCGAGGCCCGGCGGCTGCGTACGGACCTGTACTCCTGTCTGACCGATCCGCAGGACGGCCGGGCGTTCAAGGCGGTGGCCGCGGCGGTGGAGGACGCCGCGCGGCTGTCGGTCTTCACGCGTGGCGAGGACGGTCTCGGACGCTGGCAGCCGTCGCCCTCAGCCGGTCTGCGCCTGCCCGTCTGTGCGGTGGCCCGCAGCGCGGGCGAACTGCTGTCCGACCCGCGGCGGTTCACCGTCCGCGGCTGCCCCAGCCGGGACTGCGGCTGGCTGTTCCTCGACGAGAGCGGGCGGCGCCGGTGGTGCAGTCTGGCGACGTGCGGTGCCAAGCGGGCGGCCGGGGGCCGGTGACAGGTCACTCCGGCGGGGGCATTCCTCAGGCGGAGCGGACCGGCCGGAACCGGTCCGTGGCCGCCAGCACCGCCCCCGTCGTGGCATCGCCCGACAGCCCGTGCCCCTCCTCGCCGATCAGCACGAGTTCCGCGTCCGGCCACACCTGGGCCAGCCGCCATGCGACGTCCGGAGGACCGCTGATGTCCATGCGGCCGTGGATCATCACGCCGGGGATGCCGGCGAGCTTGCCGGCATCGCGCACCAGCGCCCCGTCCTCCAGGAAGCCGGCGTGCCGCCAGTAGTGCGTGACGAGGCGGGCGAAGCGCAGCCGGAAGTCCGGGTCCTCGTAACGGGGATCGGGCCTGTGCCCGGGGTGTGTGGACACGTGCACGTCCTCCCACCGGCACCACTCCCGCGCGGCCCGCTCCCGTACGGCCGGATCGGGATCGGCGAGCATCCGGGCGTACGCATCCACCAGACTGCCGTCGCGCTCCCCCTCGGGGACGGCGTCGCGGAACCGGGCCCATTCCTCCGGGAAGATCCGGCCCATGTCCCGGGTCACCCACTCCACCTCGCGGCGGGTCGTGTTCGTGACGCTGAAGAGGACCAGCTCGGACACGCGTCCCGGGTGCTGCTCGGCGTAGGCCAGCGCGAGGGTCACGCCCCAGGAGCCGCCGATGACGAGCCATTCCCCGATGCCGAGGTGCCGGCGCAGCAGCTCGATGTCGCCGATGAGATGCGGGGTGGTGTTGGCATCGAGCGAGGTTCGCGGATCCGCGGCGTCGGGTGTGCTGCGTCCGCACCCGCGCTGGTCGAAGAGCACGATGCGGTACGCCGCCGGGTCGAACAGCCGGCGCCAGAACGGCCCCGCGCCTGCCCCGGGCCCGCCGTGCAGTACGAGGGCGGGCTTGCCCTCCGGGTTCCCGCAACTCTCCCAGTACACGCGGTTGCCGTAGCCGACGTCGAGCATGCCGTACGCGTACGGCTCGATGGGGGGATGGAGCTCGGCCACGTGAGACGCACTCTCCTCGACCCTCGGCAGATGTAACAGCGCTGTTAGATTAACAGCGTGAACAGCGCGAGGAATCACCCGGATCCGGTAGCCGTAGGCACTCTCCTCCGCCACGTCCTGGAACTCCTGGACGGCGACGTGGCCAAGGTCTACGAGGAGCAGGGCCTGGCCGAGTACCGGCCCCGCTTCTCCCCGGTCGTCAGGGCACTCCTGGCCGAAGGCCCGCTGTCGGTGCGCGACTTGGCCGCGGCAGTGGGCGTCACGCACTCGGCAGCGAGTCAGACGGCGGCGCAGATGGCCCGAGCGGGCCTGGTCACCCATTCCCCCGACCCGCTGGACGCCCGCCGCCGCCTGGTGGGTCTCACACCGAAGGCACGTGCGCTGCTGCCGCGGATCGAGGCGGAGTGGGAGGCGACGGTGGCGGCGATGGCGGAGCTGGACGCGGAGCTCTCGATGCCGTTGGGGGAGCTGTTGAGGGAGGTGGCGGAGGCGGTGGGGCGTCGGCCGTTCCGGGAGCGGGTCGCGGCGGCGTACCGGTCTCCAAGGGGCGGCCCGAAGCCGTGACCAGGTCTGGGCGGGCCCGTGTACAGGTCGTCCGGTGCCTGCCCCGCTCGAGCGATGGCGCTGCCGGCGTCCTCGTCGCGGCGTACGGTGGCAGCGTGGCAAACGAAGACCTGGGGCGGACTCTGCGTGGCGTGCGCCGTCTGGCCTCCTTGACGCAAGAAGAACTGGCCGAACGCTCCGGTGTGTCCGTCGAACGCGGATGACCGGCGAGCGGAGGCCCTGGGTGGGCGACTTGATCCATGACGAGACCACCGACCGGCGCGGCGTCGTCACGGATGTGCGCGGCGGCGCGGTCTGGGTGCTGCGGCCGGAGTCCGGTGCGGGGCAGTGGACTTCGCGGCAACCCGGCCGCCTGCGTGTGTTGAAGCCGCGCGAGGAGAGGCTGCCGTGGGCATGAGACGCCGCTCCCACTACGACAGGCCCGGGTGACGGTTCCCTCACACAACCGCTCCGTCAGGGCCGGCGCTGCGGAAAACCCCCGTGCCCGCCTGGAGGCCTCCCCCAGCTCAGGTCGGCGGTCAACCGCATGGTTTCCGTGGCCGCGTGGCGGAAGCCTTGGATCATGACACGGCATCGGACCGCCATCGCTCTGACCTTGCTCCTCACCCTCGGCGCAGCCACGGTCGGCATCCCGGCCGTGGCTGCGCCGGCCGGACCGGGAGTCACGACCAGCGCACCGACCACCGCACATGTCACCGCGCCCGACTCCACCGTCGTCGACGCCCTCGACCTCGCCTCCCACCGGTTGCGCACGGTCGAAACGGGCGGGGACACCCGCGACCTGCGCCCCCTCGACCGCATGATCGGTGACGCCCGGGTCGTCGGCCTGGGCGAAGCCACCCACAGCTCGCACGAGTTCTTCACCCTCAAGCACCGCGTCTTCCGCCACCTCGTCGAGGAACGGGGCTTTCGTACCTTCGCCCTGGAAGCCCCCTGGAGCACCGGCCTGCGCCTCAACGCCTACGTGCTGCGCGGGGAGGGGGACCCGCGGCGCATCATGCGGGAGGAGTTCCAGCGGGACTACCTGTGGTGGAACAACACCGAGTATCTGGCGCTCGTGGAATGGATGCGGGCGTACAACCTCCGTCACCCCGACGACCCGGTCCAATTCATGGGCGACGACTTCGCGTGGGCCGGCCCTGAACTGTACGACGAGGTCACCGGCTACGTGGCCCGCGCCCACCCAGGCCTCCTCGCCCGCGTCACCTCGCTGTACCGAGGGCTGCGGCCCACGACGGCGGCGGGCGCGTACATCGAGCAGTACCTGCACCTGCCGTACGCCGAACGCAAGGAAAGGGCGGACCGGACCGGTCAGGCCTTGAGGCTGCTGAAGCAGCAGGCGCCGGGTGCCGACCGGGCGGCGTATGACTGGGCGGTGCGGCACGCCACGGCCATCGACCAGACCGCGCGCGGCTACGCCTTCGACTTCGAGGACCCGGAGCAGCTACGGGCCGCCCTGCGCTTCCGTGACTCGGTCATGGCTGACAACGTGGCCTGGTGGGCGGAGCACACGGGGAACAAGGTCCTGCTGTCGGCGCACAACGGACACGTCGCCTACGTTCCGGACGACCCCGTCCACTACCCGAAGACGCAGGGTGCGTTCCTGCGCGACCGGTTCGGCGACGGGTACGTGAGCATCGGTTTCACCTTCGCCCGGGGTTCGTTCAACGCGACCGGACCCGAGGGCGAGGTGCGGCGGTTCAGCCTCGGCCCTGCGGGGCACGGCAGCAACGAACGGACACTCGACCGGGTGCGCCACCGGGACTACGTCGTCGACCTGCGGACCGCCCCGCAACCGGCCCGGAACTGGCTGCTGGCCGCCCGGCCGACCCGCAGCATCGGCACCGCATACCCGGAGCCGGAGTACGACGTAGCACTCGCCCGCAGCCACGACGTGCTGATCCACCTGCACCGTGTGGAGGCGGCCCACCTGCGCGACCGGTGACCGGCGTCCGGCTCGGCGGCCGGAGTCCGGCCCGGGGCGGTAACACCCGCTCCCACTCCCACACAGCCCGGGTGACGGATCCCTCACGCGGCCCCCGCGCAAGGGAGTGGACTCGCCCCCGCCCCCGGCGCGATCGTGGGCGACATGGACGATCACCGCGCGGCAGCTGACGCGCCCACTGACAGTGACGCGTCCGCGAGCGCGGAAGCCGAGGAGATCCGCCGCTTCTGGGCGCGCCTCCGGCTTCCCGGGCTGGTCGACGTACACACGCACTTCATGCCCGAGCGGGTGCTGCACAAGGTGTGGGAGTACTTCGACGGGCTCGGGCCGATGACCGGCGGGCTGGAGTGGCCGATCACCTACCGGAAGGAGGAGGCGGAACGGGCGGGCATCCTCCGGGAGTTCGGCGTGCGGGCGTTCACCGCGATGGTGTACCCGCACAAGCCGGGCATGGCCCGCTGGCTGAACGGCTGGGCCGTCGACTTCGCCCGCCGCACCCCCGACTGTCTCCACACCGCGACCCTCTACCCCGAGCCGGGCGTCGAGGCGTACGTCCGGGAGGCCGTCGAGGCGGGTGCGCGGGTCTTCAAGGCGCATGTGCAGGTGGGGGCGTACGACCCCGCCGATGAGCTCCTCCAGCCGGCGTGGGGGCTGCTGGCCGAGGCCGGGGTCCCCGTGGTGATCCACTGCGGGTCCGGGCCCGCGCCCGGCAAGCACACCGGCCCCGAGCCGATCGCACGGGTACTGGCCCGGCACCCCCGGCTGCGGCTGGTCGTCGCGCACATGGGGATGCCCGAGTACGAGGAGTTCTTCGATCTCGCCGAGCGGTACGGGGAGGTGCGGCTGGACACGACGATGGCGTTCACCGACTTCTCCGAGAGCTTCATGCCGTTCCCCCGCCGGGCCCTGCCCCGGCTGGCCGGGCTCGGCGACCGCGTCCTGCTCGGCTCCGACTTCCCCAACCTCCCCTATCCGTACGTGGACCAGCTCCACGCCCTGGAACGGCTGGACCTCGGGGACGACTGGCTGCGGGCGGTGTGCCACGACAACGCGGCAGGGTTGTTCGGGCTGTGAGGGCTTGCGCTTGTGCCGCCGTGATCAGTCGGCAGAGATCCCCGGGGGCGGGCATGCCCGGCGACGGGCCGCACGGCATGACGCTGCCGCACGGCTTCGCCGCATCATGAGCAACAGCTGACTCAGGGGGCCAGGCAGCCCGTTGCGGGGACCTCGGCGGGCACTCCCAGGCCGGCAGGGTCGACAAGCCCGGTGACTTCCTGCACGGCGCAGTCCACGGTGGCTACGGGGTCGGGAACAGCGCTGGCGGGAGACGCGAGAACTCCGAGGAGTGCGGCCCCGAGAGAGACAGCGGAAACTACGCGCTTGATGTTGTTCATGGCCTGCCGAACGATCTTGGCCCATTCGGGTCACGCCGGCAGCCGGGATGTCTTCCCACCAACCGCAGGGCCTGCCCCGCCCAGCTTCACGCCCGCGCCCCCGGCGCCCCCGTACTCTCCCGCCGCACCAACCGCGTAGGCACCAGCGTCGTCCCGTGCTCCTCCCCGTCCTGCCGCATCTTGCTCAGTACTCCCTCCACACACAGCCGCCCCACCTCGGCGAAGTCCTGGTGGATGGTGGTCAGGGGCGGCAGGAAGGACGCGGACTCGGGGATGTCGTCGAAGCCGACGACGCTGATGTCGCCGGGGACGCGCAGGCCGCGTTCGTGCAGGGCCCTCAGCAGGCCCAGGGCCATCTGGTCGTTGGCCGCGAACACCGCCGTGCAGTCCGGCTCGTCGGCCAGCCGCAGCCCGGCCCGGTAGCCGGACTCGGCCGACCAGTCGCCCCGGACGAGGGGCGGCGTGACGCGGCCGGCCGCGGTGAGCGTGTCACGCCAGGCGTTGGCGCGGCGCTGGGCGGCGAAGGAGCCCTCCGGGCCCGCCAGGTGCCACACGGTGTCGTGGCCGAGGTCCAGCAGATGCCGTACGGCGTCCCGGGCGCCGCCCGCCTGGTCGGTGTCGACCACGGTGTAGCGGTCGCCGGCGTCCGAGTCGGCCACGACGACCTGCACACCGGGCGGCAGCGACACCGTCGCCGCGTCCAGCAGATGGATCTCCATGATGACGATGACGGCGTCCACGGCGAGTTCGCCCAGCCGGGAGAAGGCGCCGTTCACCTCGTCCTGGGTGGGGACGGCGACCGGCAGCAGCGTGACGGCGTAGCCGTGCTCGGCCGCGGAGGTGGCGATGGCCTCCAGGGTGCGGATGTTGCCCATGGTGGAGAGGGAGAAGGTGATCACGCCGAGGGTGCGGAACTCGCCGCGCTTGAGCGCCCGCGCCGCGCTGTTGGGGCGGTAGCCCAGCTCCCGCATGGCGGCCAGGACCTGCCGGCGGGTGTCCTCCGTGACGCCCGGGAAGCCGTTGGAGACGCGGGAGACCGTCTGTGAGGAGACACCGGCGAGCCGGGCGACGTCCGCCATGGACGCGCCCTGGCGGGGGCGGTCCGGACGCCTTCTCGTACGGCTCGTGCCCATGGTTTCTCCCTCACCGTCCACCGTGCCCACCTGCCCTTCCCTCCCTCGCCGCGCAGCCGGCGCAAATTTCGGTCCGGAACGACTCCTTGACCCCTGAGATTCGGACAGTGTAGACATCCCGCCAGTGGATGTTTACGTAAACATTGCCTAGTCGAAACCGTACGAGAAGGCCGCGAAACAGTACAACTCGCCCCACGCGGGCCCCGATCTCTGCCCCCGCCGGGACACGCGGACGCAGAAGAGCTGGAGTACTCGAGATGGCACACCGCACCCGCAAGAGAAGGCTCCTCGGGGCCATCGGCGTCACCGCCTTGGCGACCGGAACCATCCTGGCCACCGCCACCCTGCCCGCCGCGCACGCCGAGCCCACCGCTCAGGCGGCCGGGGTCACCGTCCGCCCCGACCCCTCCTACAAGCAGGAGAAGTTCGAGGGCTGGGGCACGAGCCTGGTCTGGTTCGCCAACGCCACCGGCGACTACCCGCCCGCCGTCCGCGAGAAGCTCTACAAGCTCCTCTTCGGCGACGAGGGCCTCGCGCTGAACATCGCCCGCTACAACATCGGCGGCGGCAACGCCCCGGACGTCAAGGACTACCTGCGGGCCGGCGGCGCGGTCGAGGGCTGGTGGAAGGCCCCGGCGGGCACCACCCGCGAGGACGTCGACTGGTGGGACGCGGAGGACCCGGCCGACTGGAACAAGAACGCCGACAAGACGCAGCGCTGGTGGGTCGACCGCATCAAGAAGGACATCACCCACTGGGAGACCTTCAGCAACTCCCCGCCCTGGTTCATGACCGAGAGCGGCTACGTCTCCGGCAACTTCGACGCGGGCAAGGACCAGTTGAAGCCGGAGTCCGTCGAGGACTTCGCCAAGTACCTGGTGGGCGCGACCGAGCGGCTGGAGAAGGCGCACGGCATCAAGGTCGACACGCTCGACCCGTTCAACGAGCCGAACACCGACTACTGGGGCACCAAGCTCGGCCCGGACGGCGAGCCGACCGGAGGCCGCCAGGAGGGCGCCCACATGGGCCCCGAGCTCCAGCAGAAGGTGCTCCGCGCGCTCGCCCCGGTCCTGGAGAAGTCCAGGAGCGGCGCGGAGATATCCGCGATGGACGAGACCAACCCCGGCACCTTCGCCACCAACTGGAACTCCTACCCCCAGGAGGTCCGTGACCTGGTCGCCCAGATGAACGTCCACACCTACGGCACCGGCCAGCGCACCACCGTCCGCGACCTGGCCAAGGCCGCCGACAAGCCGCTGTGGATGAGCGAGGTCGAGGGCGACTGGGGCGACGGCCAGAGCTTCACGGACATGCGGCCCGGCCTGGGCCTGGCCCAGCGCATCGTCGACGACCTGCGCGAACTGGAGCCCCGCGCCTGGGTGTTCTGGCAGCCCGTCGAGGACTACGACAACATGAAGCCGGGCGGCGAGTCCGCCAAGGGCGGCAACTGGGGCGAGATCCAGCTCCCGTTCAGCTGCACCTCCAAGGACACGCTCAAGACCTGCCCGGTCTACACCAACACCAAGTTCGACACGGCCCGCAACTTCACGCACTTCATCAAGCCCGGCGACCGGCTGATCAAGACGGACGACACCTCCAGCACCGCGGCGGTCTCCCGCAAGGGCGACGCGGCGACGGTCGTCCACGTCAACAGCACCACCGAGTCCCGCGAGGTCACCCTCGACCTGTCGAAGTTCGGCCGGGTCTCCTCCCGCGCCACCGTCACCCCCGTGGTGACCAGCGCCGACGGCAAGCTGGAGAAGCAGAAGGCGGTCCGGGTCTCCGGCAAGCAGGCCACGGTCACCGTGCCCGCCCAGTCCGTGACGTCCCTCCTCGTCAAGGGCGTGTCCGGCGTCGCCAAGGACGCGGCCGAGCTGAAGAAGGGCCACACCTACCGGCTGACCGGCGTCCAGAGCGGCAAGGACCTCACCCTCGCCGACAACGGCACGGGCCTGGTCATCAAGAGCGCCGACGCCGCCGACCCGAGCGGTCAGCAGTGGCGGGTGGAGCAGATCCGCGGCACGGACAACCGCAAGCGGTACGTCTTCACCGAGGCCGCTTCGGACAAGCGCCTGGCCGTGCGCGCCGGCGCCCTGGTCGCCGAGCCCGACGAGGGCCGCCGCGACAAGGCCACCGAGTGGATCATGTCCACGACCGGCGACGGCACCTGGACCCTGGTCAACGCCGCCACCGGCCAGCTCCCTGACGTCGGGGGCCAGTCCACGAACGAAGGCGCCTCGGTCGGCCTCTGGCAGCCGAACTCCGGCTCCAACCAGCGCTGGAAGGTGACGGACGTGACGGCTGACTAGCCCTTCGTCCCGCACACGCCCTCCATACGACGCCCTCGGCCCGCCGCACCGCATGGTGACGGCCGGGTCGGGGGCGCGGCTGTGCAGCGAAGGGTGCGGAGTCTGGCCGGATGATCCGTTGTCCGTGCCCGTGCCGTGCAGCACGATGCGGGGATGCGTTTCTCGGTCAACATCCCGAACTTCGGTGACTTCGCCGACCCCAGGACCGTGGCGAAGGTGGCCGTGGCGGCGGAGGAGGCAGGGTGGGACGGGCTGTTCGTCTGGGACCACGTGGTGCACCGCAAGCACGAGGACAGGCCGTTCGGGGACCCCTGGATGCTGCTTACCGCCGCCGCGCTGGCGACGTCCCGGATCAGGCTCGGCACGCTGGTCACCCCGGTCGCCCGGCGGCGACCGCAGCAGCTCGCCCGCCAGGTGGCGACCCTGGACGCCGTGAGCGGGGGCCGGGCCACGTTCGGCGCGGGGCTGGGCGGGCCCATCGAGGACGAGTACGCCGGCTTTGGCGATACCACGGACACCAAGGTGCTGGCCGAGCGGCTGGACGAAGGCCTGGAGCTGCTCCGGCGCTACTGGTCGGGCGAGCCGGTGCGGCACGACGGACGGCACTACCGGGTCCGGGACGTGACGCTGCTGCCCGCCACGGTGCAACGTCCCCGGCCGCCGGTCTGGGTCGCGGGCTTCTGGCCGAACCGCCCGCCCATGCGCCGGGCCGCCCGCTGGGACGGTGTGGTTCCCCTGTTCACCGACGCCAGGCACGGTCACGTGCCGCCCCTCGACCAGGTCCGTGACCTCGTCGCCTACGTCCGTGGGCAGCGCGAGGGCGGTCCGTCCGCTGCTCCCTTCGAGATCGTCCTCGGCGGTGCCACGCCGGGCGGTGACGCGTCCGCGACCCGTGATGTCATCGGGCCGTTGGCCGAGGCCGGAGCCACCTGGTGGGACGAGCGGCAGATCCAGACCAGCGAGTCGATCGACCGGCTCGAACCGGTGCTGCGCCGCATCGAGCAGGGCCCGCCCAGCTTGTAGCAGGCGGCCTCAGCCGCTCTCCCTCATGTCCGTCCGTGAACGACTTGGCGGTGAGGGGATCCTGCGCCGAGTCCTCAACCCCGCTCGGCGACGTCGATCATCCGCAGCGCTCGCGTGATGGTCTCCGCCAGGGACGGCCCCGCCACTCCGTCGGACCGCAGGGCCCAGTCCTCCACCGCGACGCGCATCGCGGTGTTCAGCACGCCCGCTTCCACCCGGACCGTGAAATCGCCGGCCGGCCGGCCCGTACGGTCGGAGATCATCGCGGCGAACGCGGCTTCCGCGTCGTAGTGCGCCTCCAGCCACACCGCCCGCAGCCCGGGCTCGTCACGGCACAGCCGCAGCAGATCGCGCAGTGCCCGCAGGCGCGGTGCGGTGTCGTCGTCGTAGCGGATGCCCAGGATCGCCTCGGCGAGCGAGTCGTGGGTGCCCCCGCTGTCGCGCAGGTGGTCCGTCAGCAGTTCGAGGCCCGTGGTGAGCAGGGGGCGTACGCACTCCTCCTTGGAGCGGAAGTACCGCCACAGCGTGCGCGTCGACACCCCTGCCGCGGAGGCGATGTCCTCCGCCGTGACCGCCGCCACGCCCTTGGCGGCGAAGAGCCGGACGGCCTCCTCGGCGATCTCCATACGCGTCTCGGCGCGTCGCCGCTCCGTCAGCGGTGGCCGGCCCGTGGCCCCACCCGATCGTCCGGCCATGCGCCCTCCTCGACTTGCCGCGCGCCCACTCTATTTTACGTCGCGGCATGTCTTCGTGGCGTGAAACGACCTCTTGGCACTCCACGTCTTTATGTCGCACTGAGACAAAAAACAGTACTGTGCCTGACGCCGGGTCAACACGACGAGCAGAGGAGCGCCATGGGTGCCACCGGTCTGTCGGGCAAGAGCGTCATCGTCACCGGAGCCGCCGCCGGCATCGGCCGCGCCACCGCCCTGCGGTTCGCCGAGGAGGGGGCGCGGGTCGTGGTCGCCGACCTGAACGCCGAGGGGGCCAAGAGCGTCGTCGGTGCCATCGAGTCCGCCGGGGGAACGGCCGTCGCGGTCACGGGCGATCTGAGCGACAGCGCCGTCGTCGACGCGGTCGTGGCCGCCGCGGTCGGCACCTTCGGCGGTATCGACGTGCTGGTCAACAACGCCGGAGTCATGGACAGCATGTCCGCCGCGGCGGACGTCACCGACGCCGAGTGGGAGCGGGTCCTGCGCATCAACCTCACCGCGCCGTTCCTGCTGACCCGTGCCGCCCTGCCGCACATGATCGCGGCGGGCGGCGGCGCCATCGTCAACACCGCGTCCGAGGCGGCGCTGCGCGGCAGCGCGGCCGGCGCGGCGTACACCGCCTCCAAGCACGGCGTCCTCGGGCTCACCCGCTCCCTCGCGGTGATGTACCGGGACCAGGGCATCCGCACCAACGCCATAGCCCCGGGCGGCACGGCCACCGACATCACCGCCGACGTCCACATCGACCGGGAGGCCCACGGACCGGCCGTCGTCGGCAGGCACTTCGTCAACATGGGCCGCATCTGCGAACCGGAGGAGCAGGCCTCCGCCATCGTGTATCTCGCCTCCGACGCGGCGAGCGGCGTCAACGGCGTCGTCCTGCCGGTGGACAACGCCTGGGCCGCCGTCTGAGCGTCCCCACGACGCCCCACTACGCCCCACGACGCCCCACGAGAGGAAGAGGAGACACCCATGTCCGCCCCCCACACCCCGGACACCCTCGACTTCGACCCGGACGCCCTGCGCGAGCGGTACCGGGCCGAGCGCGACCGGCGGATCCGCCCCGACGGCAACCGCCAGTACCGGCGTACCACCGGCGAGTTCGGCCACTTCGACGAGGACCCGTACGCCGAGCCCGGGTTCGCCCGGGAGCCGCTGCGCGACCACATGGACGTGGTGGTCGTCGGCGGCGGGTTCGGCGGCCTGCTGACCGGCGCGCGGCTGCGCCAGGCCGGCGTAGAGAACGTCCGGATCATCGAGAAGGGCGCCGACTTCGGCGGCACCTGGTACTGGAACCGGTATCCCGGGATCCACTGCGACATCGAGTCGTACGTCTACATGCCGCTGCTGGAGGAGCTCGGCTACGTCCCGAAGTGGAAGTACGCGCCGGGCGAGGAGATCCGTCAGCACGCGCAGGCGATCGCACGGCACTTCGGCCTCTACCGAGACGCCTGTTTCCGCACGCAGGTGAGAGAACTGCGCTGGGACGAGGGCGAGTCCGCCTGGATCGTCACCACCGACCGCGGCGACCGCATGACCGCACAGCACGTCGTCGCGGCCACCGGGCTGCTCAGCCAGCCCAAACTGCCCGGGATCGAAGGCATCGAGACCTTCAAGGGCCACATGTTCCACACCAGCCGCTGGGACTACGACTACACCGGCGGCGACGCGAACGGCGGGCTGCACAAGCTCGCCGACAAGCGCGTCGCCCTCATCGGCACCGGCGCCACCGCCATCCAGGTCGTGCCGCACCTGGGCCGGGACGCCCGGCACCTGTACGTGTTCCAGCGCACCCCGTCCTCCGTGGACGTGCGCGGCCAGCGCCCCACCGACCCCGAGTGGGCCGGCTCGCTGAAGCCCGGCTGGGCGCGGCGGCGCCGGGACAACTTCCTCGCGGTCGTCACGGGCGGCCCGGCCGACGAGGACCTGGTGGCCGACGGCTGGACCAGCACCGCCCGCCTCCAGCAGAAGCTCATCCCCACCGACGGCTTCACCGGTCTCACGCCCGAGGAGCGCGAACGCCTGGAGGAGATCGCCGACTTCCAGAAGATGAACGAACTGCGGGCCCGGGTCGACGAGATCGTCGAGGACCCGGCGACGGCCGAGAAGCTCAAGCCCTGGTACCGCTACATGTGCAAGCGGCCCACGTTCAGCGACGGTTACCTGGAGACCTTCAACCGGCCCAACGTCACTCTGGTCGACACGTCCGACCACGGGGGCGTGGAGCGCGTCACCGAGCACACCGTCGTCGTCGGCGGGGTCGAGTACGAGGTCGACTGCGTCATCTTCGGCACCGGTTTCGAGGTCGGCGTCTCGGGCCTGCTGTCCGGGCAGCTCCCCGCGTACGGCAGGGACGGCGTCGCCCTGCTGGACGCCTGGCGGCAGACCGGCCCGAGGACCCTGCACGGCTTCTACAGCCGCGGTTTCCCCAACCTGTTCATGCTCGGCTCGGTGCAGTCCGCCAGCTCCGTGAACTACGTGCACGTCCTGGACGAGCAGGCCACGCACGTCGCCGAGGTGATCGGCGAGGCGCGCAGGCGCGGGGTCCGGTGCGTGGAGCCGACGGCCGGGGCGGAGGCCGCCTGGGGGGCCGTGATCCGCGAGAAGTCGGTGGACCTGTACACGTTCCAGTCCGAGTGCACCCCCGGCTACTACAACGCCGAGGGCATGCCGAGACCCCGCAGCGGGTCGTACGGCGACGGCCCGATCGCCTTCTACGAGCTGATCCGGCGCTGGCGGGCGGAGGGCGGCATGGACGAGGTGCTGGGCTCGTGACAGGGCGTTCGAGCAGCTACGAAGCGAGTGGCGTGCGCAGCACCCGCTGGCAGGCCCGCCGCCTCAACTCACCCAATCCCCTCTGGGGTTCCAACGGCGTCGCGTTCGGCCCCGACGGGCGGCTGTACGTCGCGCAGTTCCTCGCCGGGCAGATCAGCGCCGTCGACCCGGCCACCGGGGACGTCGAGGTCGTGGTCCCGCCGGACGGCCCGGTGCAGTCGCCCGACGACCTGGCCTTCGGGGCGGACGGTTCGATGTACATCGCCGACCTCGTCCCCGGCCGGGTGTGGCGCCGCGGTCCCGGCGGCGAGTACGGCCTCGTCTCCGACGAGGTGAAGGTGCCCAACGGCATCACGTGCGTGGGCGACCGGCTGTTCGTCAACGAGATGAGGATGAACGGCCGGCTGCTGGAGCTGTTCCCCGAGGGCGGCGACCCGGTCGTCCTGACCGACGGACTGGCCCTGGGCAACGCCATGCAACTCGGCCCGGACGGCTGCCTGTACTACCCGCACATGGTCAGCCGGCAGGTCTGGCGCATACCGCCCGACGGCGGTGTGCCCGAGGTCGTCGCCGAGGACGTGCACGACCCGGTCGCGGTCCGCTTCGACCAGGGCGGCGTCCTGCACGTCCTCTCGCGCGGCCCCGAGGGCATCGTCACCCGCGTCGACCTGCACGGCACGGGCTCCCGCTCGCTGGTCACCAGCGGTGTCACGGGCCTGGACAACGCCGCTTTCGACGCGGAGAACCGCATGTTCGTCTCCAGCTTCGCGAGCGGCGGCATCACGGAACTGCACCCTGACGGCCGCACCCGCCCCGTCGTGCCGCGCGGCCTGGACGGCCCCTACGGCGTGACGATCGACCTCGGCGGCACGGTGTACGCGGCCGACCACTACCGGGTGGCCCGCCCCGAGGAGCCCGACGAGGGCGCGTCGGGCGACGTCGCCACGGAGATCCTCCAGCCCTTCGCCCACGGCATCACGGCCGACGGCGGAGTCCTGCACACGACCTCGCAGTTCGGCACGGTCCAGACCTACGACCCCGCCACCGGCGCCACCCGCACCAGGGCGACGGGCCTGAACCAGCCCCTCGGCATCACGGCCCGGCCCGACGGCACCCTCGTCGTCGCCGAGACCGGCGCCGGCCGCGTCATCGCCATCGACGAGGCGGACACGGTCACGGTCCTGGCCGAAGGCCTCGACCACCCCGTGGACGTCACGCTCGACGCCGACGGGCGCTGCTACGTCAGCGACGACCGGCGCGGGGCGGTACTGCGTATCGACGACGGCGCGTCGGTGCCGGTCGCGGACGGCCTCGGCGCCCCCCAGGGCCTGGCCGTCCACGGCGACGAACTCTTCACCGTGGACACCGCGAACCGCCGGCTCTGGTCGGTCTCCCTGACGACGGGCGGCACCCGCGTCGAGGCCGAAGACCTGGCGGTCGGCATCCCCCGTGGCAGCAAGCCGCCGCGTCAGGCCCCCGCCCTCTTCGCCCACGGACTGCCCGGCGTGGCCCCCCGCTTCGCGGGTCTCACCACCGCCCCGGACGGCTCCCTGCTCCTGTCGGCGAACGGGGAGGGGACGGTGGTGCGGCTGTCTCCGGCGCGGACCGGCACGTGACGCGGCCGCGCGGCCTCCGCTGCTGAGAGCGGGTCAGCGGCGGCGGCCCCGGGCGGGCCTGCCGCGCCGTGCGCGCGGGGCGGAACCCGTGCGCGCGGGGCCGCTCTCGGAGGGCGGCGGCGTGAGGACGACGGGCACGCCCGACGGTGCCTGAGCACCGGTGATGCGGCTCAGTTCGGCCTCGCCCGAGCGAACCCGGGTGATGCGCGGGGAAATGCCGGCGTCGGCCATCAGGCGGGCCGTCTCGCGGCGCTGGTGGGGCAGGACCAGCGTGACGACGGTGCCCGACTCGCCGGCCCGGGCGGTACGGCCGCCCCGGTGCAGATAGTCCTTGTGGTCGGCGGGCGGGTCCACGTTGACGACGAGGTCGAGGTTGTCGACGTGGATGCCGCGGGCGGCGACGTTGGTGGCCACCAGGACCGTGACCTCGCCGTCCTTGAACCGGGCCAGGGTCCGGGTGCGCTGGGACTGGGACTTGCCGCCGTGCAGGGCCGAGGCGCGCACCCCGACGGCCAGGAGCTTCTTGGCCAGCCGGTCGGCGGCGTGCTTGGTGTCCAGGAACATGATCACGCGGCCGTCGCGGGCGGCGATCTCCGTCGTGGTGGCGTGCTTGTCGGCGTCCTCCACGTGCAGCAGGTGATGCTCCATGGTGGTGACCGCGCCGGCCGACGGATCGACGGAGTGGACCACGGGGTCGTGGAGGTAGGTGCGGACCAGGCGGTCGACGTTGCGGTCCAGCGTGGCCGAGAACAGCAGCCGCTGGCCCCCGGGCTGCACCTGGTCGAGCAGGGCGGTCACCTGCGGCATGAAGCCCATGTCCGTCATCTGGTCGGCCTCGTCCAGGACGGTGACGGTGACCCGGTCCAGCCGGCAGTCGCCGCGGTCTATGAGGTCCTTGAGCCGGCCGGGCGTCGCGACGACGACCTCGGCGCCGCCGCGCAGCGCGCTCGCCTGGCGGCCGATCGACATACCGCCGACCACCGTGGTGAGCCGCAGGCGCAACGCCTGCGCGTAGGGGGTGAGCGCGTCGGTGACCTGCTGGGCCAGTTCCCGGGTGGGGGTGAGGACGAGGGCCACCGGCTGCCGGGGCTCGGCCCGCTGCCCGTCGATGCGGGCCAGTACGGCGAGGCCGAAGGCGAGCGTCTTGCCCGACCCCGTGCGCCCGCGGCCCAGCACGTCCCGGCCGGCCAGGGAGTTGGGCAGTGTCGCCGCCTGGATCGGGAACGGCACGGTCATGCCTTCGGCGCGCAGCGCGGCCAGCAGCCGCTCGGGCAGGCCCAGCTCGGCGAAGTCCTCGACGGGGGGCAGCGCCGGGGTGATGGTGGCCGGCGGCGCGAACTCCCCGCCGGGCGCGGGGCGGCGTCCGTGGCCGCCGCGGGCCGCGCCGGCGCCACGGGCCGACGTGCCTCGGCCCCCGGCCTTACGGGAGTGGGGCGAGCCGTTGTTCTTGCGAACGGTGCGATCCAAGGGGATCCTTCCTCGATGCGGCACGTATCGGGGAATTCCCGGCGGCTGTGAACGGGCCGCACCAGGATTCGCAGACTGAGCCGGGTGTTGGATGAGAACAAGGCTGGGGCCCGCACCTCACGGTGCGGGCCCCGGTCACGTCGGACGCGTCAGCGTCAGGCGGGCACGATGTTCTCGGCCTGCGGGCCCTTCTGGCCCTGCGTGACGTCGAAGGTAACCTTCTGGCCTTCCTGAAGCTCGCGGAAGCCGGAGGTGGCGATGTTCGAGTAGTGGGCGAACACGTCGGGACCGCCGCCCTCCTGCTCGATGAAGCCGAAGCCCTTTTCCGCGTTGAACCACTTCACAGTGCCAGATGCCATGCTGAATCTCCCTTAGGGGGACAAACCCGAGACCCGCACTTTACGGACTCGGAGTTGCTGAAATGATCACCCTCGGAGAGATCCGAAAATCCTCGAAAACTAAAAAGAGTGCTCGTCGACAAAAGGTCGATAGAGCACTCGAAGTCTCTGGGAACCAAAACTGCAACAACAACGACGGTAGCACAGGACTCGCCGGATGGCTCGGGAATCTCGTACCCGAGGTGGACGGCGGCCTCGCTCGTACTGCGTTCTGAGTAGCCAGGATTGTCGGCAGCCGCACGACGACGGGACGGCCCGCTCGCGGAGAGCCTTGGCAGACGATCGACACCAGATGTGGAGACCTGCTGCCGTGGCAACTTTCCTGTATCGAGTGGGCCGACTGGCCTTCCGGCGACGCTGGTACGTCGCCCTGGTCTGGGCGGCCGTCCTGGCCGCCGTCGGGCTCGGCGCCCTCAAGGCGCCGGGGGCCGGCGACGAGGAGTTCTCGATGCCCGGCATCGAGTCCCAGAAGGCGTTCGACCTGATGGAGGAGCGCTTCCCCGGCGCCACGGCCGACGGCGCGACCGCCCGCGTCGTGTTCATCGCGCCCGGCGGCGAGAAGGTCACCGCCGCCGGGAACAAGCAGGCCATCGAGAAGGCCGTGACCGGTCTCGGCGACGGCACGCAGGTCGCGAGCGCCGTCGACCCGTTCCGGGCGAAGACGATCAGCAAGGACGGTTCGACCGCCTTCGCGACCGTCACCTACAAGGTCGGGGCGAACGACCTCACCGACGCCAGCCGGACCCATCTGGAGCGCGCGATCGACCAGGCCCGGGACTCCGGGCTGACCGTCGAGGCGGGCGGCACCGCGCTGGAGTCCAACGCCGGGCCGGGCGGCACGGCCGAGGTGATCGGCGTCGCGATCGCCGCCGTCGTCCTCCTCGTCACCTTCGGCTCCCTGGCCGCCGCCGGGCTCCCCCTGCTGACCGCCCTCGTCGGCGTCGGCGTCAGCATGGCCACGATCCTCGCCCTGTCGAGCGCCCTCGGCCTGTCCACCACCACCGGCACCCTGGCGATGATGCTGGGCCTCGCCGTCGGCATCGACTACGCCCTGTTCGTGGTGTCCCGCTACCGGGAGGAGCGCGCCAAGGGCCGTGCGCCGCAGGAGGCGGCCGGACTCGCCGCCGGCACGGCCGGGTCCGCTGTCGTGTTCGCCGGGCTCACCGTCGTCATCGCGCTGGCCGGGCTCGCCGTGGTCGGCATCCCGATGCTCACCAAGATGGGTCTGGCCGCCGCCGGCGCGGTCGTCGTCGCCGTGCTGATCGCGCTGACGCTCGTCCCGGCCCTGCTCGGTTTCTGGCCGAACGCGGTGCTCACCCGGCGGGCCCGCAAGAGCGGCCGGATCGAGGCGAGCGGCGCCGACAACGGCGGCACCCGCTGGGCCCGGTTCGTGCTGCGCCGCCCGATACCCGTCCTGCTCCTCGGCGTCGTCGGCCTCGGTGCCCTCGCCCTGCCCGCGGCCGGCCTCCAGCTGGGCATGCCCGGGGACGAGGCCAAGCCGACGTCCACGACCGAGCGCCGGGCCTACGACGCGCTCGCCGAGGGCTTCGGGCCGGGCTTCAACGGGCCGCTGACCGTCGTCGTGGACGGCAAGGGCGCCGCCGACCCCAAGCGTGCCGCGGACGAGATCGCCGAGGAGATCGGCGCCACCAAGGGCGTCGTGTCCGTCTCCCCGGCGCGCTTCAACGACGCCGGCGACACCGCCGTCTTCTCCGTCGTGCCGTCCACCGCGCCGACCGACGAGAAGACCAAGAACCTGGTGACGACGATCCGCGACGAGCGGTCCGGCATCGAGTCCGGCACCGGAGCGAGCTACGAGGTCACCGGCACCACCGCGATGAACATCGACATCGCGCAGAAGGTGCAGGCCGCGCTGGTCCCCTATCTGACGGTGGTCGTCGGCCTGGCGATCGTGCTGCTGCTGGTGGTCTTCCGGTCCCTGCTCGTCCCGCTCAAGGCGGCCCTCGGCTTCCTGCTGTCGGTGCTCGCCTCCCTCGGCGTGGTCGTCGTGGTGTTCCAGCAGGGCCACGGCGCCGAACTCCTCGGCGTGGAGCAGACCGGCCCGATCATGAGCCTGATGCCGATCTTCCTGGTGGGCATCGTCTTCGGCCTCGCGATGGACTACGAGGTGTTCCTGGTGTCCCGGATGCGGGAGGCGTACGTCCACGGCGAGTCGCCCGCGCGGGCGGTCACGTCCGGCTTCCGGCACAGTGCCCGGGTGGTCGTGGCGGCGGCCCTGATCATGATCGCGGTGTTCGCCGGGTTCATCGGCGAGAGCGACTCCATGATCAAGATGATCGGGTTCGGGCTCGCCTCCGCCGTCCTGTTCGACGCGTTCGTCGTCCGGATGGCCATCGTGCCCGCCGTCCTCGCCCTGCTCGGCCACAGGGCGTGGTGGCTGCCGAAGTGGCTGGACCGGGTGCTGCCCCGCGTCGACGTGGAGGGCGAGGCGCTCGCCCGCGGGCCGGAGGCGCGGGAACCGGCGGCGGACACCGCACCCGAGCCGGAACCCGCGCGGACCTGACACCTCCCCCGCACCAGGGCCGCCCGTGGCGAAGGACACGGGCGGCCGCTCGGGCGTTCCCGCCCGATGTCGACCACGATGGTCCCCAGCCCACACCCCGGAGAGCCCGATGAGTATCAGCCTGGAGCGGCGCTACGCGGATCGCCTGGAGGAGTTCTCGGCGCGCCACCCGTTCCTCGTCGATCTGGCGATGGTCCTGGCGCTGATGGGCTGCGCGGCCCTCGGCGGCTCGCTCACCCTGCCCAGCGCCGAACCGCCGGACCAGGACAAGACCGCCACCGTCCTCACCGGCGTCGCCTGTCTCGTCCTGCTCAAGCACCGCACCCACCCGCGCACCGCCGTGGTCGTCGCCGGCGGCTGCACGGTCGCAGCGGTCGCGCTCGGCTATCTGGTCACACCGCTGCTACTGGCCCCGGTCATGGCGGCGCTGTACTGGCTCGCCACCCTCACCGACCGCGGGACCACCCGCCTCTACGGCATCATCACCACGCTGGCGGTGATCCTCGCGGCCGTGTTCACCGACTCCATGGACCACCTCTCGCTGCTGCTGAGGACGATCGGCCCGCTCTTCTGGCTGATGCTGCCCCTCGCCGCCGGCAACATGACGCGGCTGCGGCGCGCCTACCTCCAGTCGGTGCAGGCCCGGGCCGAACACGCCGAGCGCACCCGGGAGGAGGAGGCCCGGCTGCGCGTCACCGAGGAACGGATGCGCATCGCCCGGGAGCTCCACGACGTCGTCGCCCACCACATGGCCCTGGCCAACGCCCAGGCCGGAACGGCCGCGCACCTCGCCCTCACCCACCCGGAGCAGACGCAGAAGATCCTCACCGACCTGACCGGCACCACGTCCTCCGCGCTCCGGGAGCTGAAGGCCGCCCTGGGCCTGCTGCGCCACAACGACCACCAGGACGACCCCGGCCCCGGCTCCACGGCGCTGGAACCGGCCCCCGGTCTCGCCCGTCTGCCCGAGCTGGTCGCGGCGTGCGAGTCGGCGGGCCTGGAGGTCAGCGTCACCACGGAGGGGGAGCCCCAGCCGCTGTCACCCGGCGTCGACCTGACCGCGTTCCGGATCGTGCAGGAGGCGCTCACCAACGTCACCAAGCACGCCACCGCCGAGGCCGCCCGCGTACGCCTCGAATACACCGGCTCCCGCCTGCTGATCACGGTCACCGACGACGGCACCGGCAAGCCTGCGGCCGCGGCACCCCAGGGCCGCGGCTTCGGCGTCATGGGCATGCGCGAACGCGCCCACTCGATCGGCGGCCACCTGTGCGCCGGCCCCCGCCCCCAGGGCGGCTTCGAGGTCGCCACCGCGCTCCCGCTGCAACCGTCCCCCCTTCCCGCCGAAGGAACCACGCCATGACCATCAGGGTGCTGCTCGCCGACGACCAGGCCCTGCTGCGGGCCACCTTCCGGATCCTCATCGACTCCTGCGCGGACATGGAGGTGGTCGCCGAGGCCTCCGACGGCGCGGAGGCGGTGGAACTGACCCGCGCCCACCACCCCGACATCGTCCTCATGGACATCCGCATGCCCGGCACCGACGGCCTCACCGCCACCGCCGCGCTCTGCGCCGACCCCGACCTGTCCGCCACCCGCGTCCTCATCCTGACCACGTTCGAGACCGAGGACTACGTCGCCCAGGCGCTGCGCGCCGGTGCCAGCGGCTTCCTCGGCAAGGACGTCACCGCCGACACCCTGCTGGCCGGCCTGCGCACGGTGGCCTCCGGCGAGGCGCTCCTCTCACCCGCCGCCACCCGCTCCCTCATCACCCGCTTCCTCCTGGCCCCCGCCCCGGACACCCACCTGGCACCACCGGAGCGCCTCGCCGACCTCACGGTCCGCGAACGCGAGGTGATGGCCCTGGCCGCGGAGGGCAGGTCCAACACCGAGATCGCCGAGGACCTCGTGCTCAGCCCGCTGACCGTGCGCACCCACATCCACCGCGCCATGACCAAGCTGAACGCCCGCGACCGTGCGCAACTGGTCGTCATCGCCTACCAGACGGGCCTCGTACGGGCGGTGCCGCCGACGGTGTGAGGGTGGCTGCTAGGGGCGCCCGTACACCGCCACCATGATGTGCTCCGCCACCTTGTTCATGTCCTGGCCCTTGGCGTCCGTGGAGTTGACGCTGTAGACGAGGGTGCGCGAGCCGTCGCGGGTGGAGGCGATGGCCGTGTTGTAGCCCCAGCGTCCGCCCGTCTTGCCCCACACCTCGCGGCCGCCCAGCACCTTCATCGAGAGGCCGATGGAGTACGCGGCGGGCTTGCCGGTCCTGAAGTCGGTCACCTCCGGCAGCGTGAACATCTCCTCCAGGAGCGGTCCGCGCACGACGCGGCCCTGGAACAGGGCGTCGGTGAACCGTTCGAGATCCGCCGTGGTCGAGACGATGTCCCCGGCCGCCCAGCCGTCCGTGGCGCTCCACACGGACACGTCGCGCAGCCCGGTCGTGCCGTCGTCCAGCCGCATGGTCTGGTAGCCGTGGTTGTGCCGGCCGATGATGCGCGGGTTCTTCCCGGGGAGGTACGTGTCGCACAGCCCGAGCGGGTGCAGGATCCGCCGGGCGACCTGACGCTCGTACGAGTCACCGGTGACGCGCTCGATCAGCAGACCGGTGATGGTGTAGCCGATGTTGAGGTAGTGCTGCCGCTCGCCCGGCGCGAACTCGCGTTTCTTCGACGTCGCCGAGCGGACCATGTCCCGGGGGTCGTGGACCCGGAAGCGGTCGGCGTACACCTCCTCGACCGTGGTGCCGGGGAAGTCGGGGGCCGGGATGCCGTGCGTGTGGTCGAGGAGCTGCCGGACCGTGACGCCCTCGTACGACGCGGGGATCAGGTCCGGCAGGTAGGAGCGGGCACTGCGGTCCAGGTCCAGTCGGCCCTCGGCGGCCAGTTGCAGGGCGACCGCCGCGGTGAAGACCTTGGTCACGGAGCCGGCGCGGAAGCGGGCGCCGGGATCGGCCGGCCGGCCGGTCCGCAGGTCGTGCACGCCCGAACTGCCGTGCCAGACGCCCTCGTCGCCTCCGACGCGGACGAGTGCGGCGGTCGCGTCGGCGCTGGGGAGGCCGGCGATGGCGGCGGCGAGGGCGGGGTTCCGGGGCTGGGTGGCTGTGAGGGCGGGGGCCTGGTCGGGAGGTGCGGCCGCGGCGGCCGGGAGGGCGGACGGCCCCGCCACGACGCTCACGAGGAGCACGGCGGCCAGCAGGGAAGCGGTACGGGACATGGTCAACTCCGTGAGTGTGAGCCGTCGTTGTGAGGTACGGCTCCATCCTCGGGAGCTGCGCGTGCGCGCGGATCGCCCCCGCGGGGGGTCTCGGAGGGTCAGTTCCTCGCCGACGCGGGGGAGGGGCCGGCCCGGTCCGCTCCCCCGGGCGGGGGATCCCCGGCCGCGACGAGCCCGGTCTCGTACGCGCAGATCACGGCCTGGATCCGGTCCCGCAGTCCGAGCTTGGCCAGCACGTTGCCGACGTGCGTCTTGACCGTGTGGTCGCTGACCACCAGCTCCGCCGCGATCTCGGCGTTCGACAGACCCCCGGCGAGCAGCAGCAGCGTCTCGCGTTCCCGGGCGGTCAGCACGTCCAGCCGGGCGGCGGACCGCGGGTGCCTCGTGGATCGCGTGTACTGCTCGACGAGGCGCCGGGCCACGGTCGGCGCGAGCAGCGAGTCGCCCCGGGCGACGACCCGTACCGCGTGCACGAGGTCGTCCCGGCGGACGTCCTTGAGCAGGAAGCCGCTCGCGCCCGCGTGCAGCGCGTCGTACACGTACTCGTCGGAATCGAAGGTCGTGAGCATCACCGTCCGGCAGTCGCTCGCCGCACTGATCGCACGGCAGGCCTCGATCCCGTCCATGCGCGGCATGCGCACATCGAGCAGCGCCACATCGGGGGCGTGCCGCCGCACCGCCTCGACGGCCTCGTCCCCGTCGCCCACCTCCGCGACGACCTCGATGTCCGGCTGGACGTCCAGGATCAGCGCGAAGCCGCTGCGCACGAGCTCCTGGTCGTCGGCGACCACCACCCGGATCGTCACCGCCCGGCCTCCACCGCTTCCGGTACGGGAAGCCGCACCCGCACCTCGAACCCCCGCCCGTCCGCCGCCCGCCCGGTCACCGCGCTCCCCCCGAGCGCGGCCGCCCGCTCCCGGATCCCGACGAGCCCGTGCCCGCCCCGGCGACCGGCGCCCCCGGCCTGCGGCCCACGCCCGTCATCGGTCACTCGCACACACAAGTCGCTGTCCCCGTAGGTCAGTTGTACGGTCACAGTACGGGCACCGGCATGCCTGACGGTGTTGGTGAGGGCTTCCTGGACCACCCGGAAGACGGTCGCCGCGACCGCCCCAGGCAACGGCCGGGCGGGGCCCTCGGTCCGGTACACGACATCGAGCCCGCTGCCCGCCCGCACCCGGTCGAGCAGATCGAGCAACTCGGCGAGCCCAGGCTGCGGCTCCCGCAGGGGGACACTGTCGCCCTCGCGCAGCACGCCCAGCATCCGGCGCAACTGCACCATGGCGTCGCGCCCGGTCGCGGAGATGGCGTCGAAGGCGGCCTCGGCCCGCTCGGGCGCGGCACGAACGGCCACCGGCCCGGCTTCCGCCTGCACGATCATCAGGCTCACGGCGTGGGAGAGGATGTCGTGCATCTCCCGTGCGATGCGGGCGCGTTCGCGTGCGGCGGCCTGCTCGGCCTCGACGCGGTGGGCCCGCCGACGGGCGTCGGTGAGCCGCCCGAAGACATAGGCGGCCGCGAACACGAAGACGGAGAAGGTCAGTTCACGGGCCGAGCGGGTGTTGAGCCACACTCCCACCGGCACCGCGACCAGCAGCACCGCCCCGGCGACGAGCCGCCTCCGCGCGGGCGACAGCGCGGCAATCGTGTACACGACCACCAGCCCCGTGTACGGCAACGGCTGCCCGGGCCCGTCCACGGTCAGCCGGTACAGCGCGTTCGCGGCCAGCACCGCGAACAGCACGGTGAGGGGCGCACGCCGCCGCCAGACCAGGGGCAGCACGGTGAGCGTGCTGAGCCCGTACGCGGCCCAGGTCGCCGGCGGCGCCCCGGCCGGCCGCGGCACGACGAACGGCATGGTCATCGCGGCCTGGACCAGGAGCGTGACACCGATGTCGACGAGGAGCGGATTGGCCTCCGCCGACGCCCGGCCGCGCTCCCACAACCCCCGCAACTCCCCGCGCATCACTAGCCGACCCGCTGCATCGCCTTCTGGCGGCGTTCCGCCATCGCGGCCCCGGACTCGCGGCGGGCCATCCGGCGCAGGACGGACGGGGCGAGGAGCAGCCCGGCGACCGCCCAGGCGCCCAGTACGCCGGCTGTCTCCAGGTGCTGCCAGGATGCGCCGATCTCGGCGGCGACCGCCTCGGACGGCAGCAGCGCGGCCCGGAGACCGAGGCCGAGCCAGTACACGGGAAAGATCTGCGCGACGGTCTGAAGCCACTCGGGCAGCTCCGACAGGGGGAAGTAGATCCCGGAGATCACGACGAGTCCCATCACCGGGAGCATCAGCAGACCGACGGTGCGCGGACTGCTGACCAGTGAGCCGATGACGGCGCCGATCGGCAGGGTCGCCAGGAGGCCCAGCGGGATCACCCACACCAGCGTCAGCAGCGCTCCGCCGCCCTGCCGGGCCACCCCGTCGACCAGGAACACGCCGACGGCGAAGGGAAGGGCCATGGAGACGAGCGCTGTCCCCGACACCATGACGATTTTGCCGACGAGGTGGCCGACCATGCCGTGCGGCACGGCCTTGGCCCGCAACAGGGTGCCGTCCTCGCGTTCGGTCGCGAGCAGTTGCGCCGTGGTCGTCATCCCGGTGAAGGCGAGCGTCATGCCCAGCAGGCTCGGCAGCATGAACGCGCCGGCCGAGATGCCGGCGCCCTTCAGCGGGTCGTCCCCGGCCAGGAACAGCGGCACCATGACCAGGACCGTCCAGAGCGCGTAACCGAACACGTCCTGGCCGGTGGTGAAGGTCTGCCGGAGTTCCGTCCAGCCGCGCCGTACTCCTAGTCCCGCCGCGTACCACACCGGACTCATCGCGCTTCCTCCCCGAAGGCGTGTGCCGCCGCCCGTTCCTCGGGGACGCTCCCCGCCTCCAGTTCCCGCACCATCGTCAGGTAGGTGTCCTCCAGGCTCGCCCGGCGCACCTCCAGCCCGCCGATCGCGTCGCCGTGCTCCTCGAACAGCCGGCGGACGAACCGGGTGGGCTCGGGCGTCGACTCCTCGAAGGGCCGCCCGTCCCGCGTCCAGCGCACGGTGGCCTCGGCCGACGCCTGCCGGGAGAGCTTCTCGGCCGGGCCGTCGGCCACGATCCGGCCACCGGCCAGGATGAGGATCCGGTCGGCGAGCTTCTCCGCCTCGGCGAGGTCGTGCGTGGTCAGCAGAACGGTGGTGTTCTCGTCCGCGAGCCCGCGGACCAGGCCGTGGAACTCGTTCCTGGCCTCCGGGTCCAGACCCGCCGTCGGCTCGTCCAGGAACAGCAGCTCGGGCCTGCCCACGATGCCGACGGCCACGTCGAAACGCCTGCGCTGCCCGCCGGACAGGGTTCCGATCCGCTTGTCCGCCTGCTCGGTCAGCCCCACGGCGGCGATGAGCTCGTCGGCGTCCCACGGCCGCCGTACGAGGTCGGTGGAGTACGGCGCGTAGTACGAGCCGAGATGGGCGAGCAGTTCCCGCACCCGCCACTTGCCGTGGTCGCGCCAGGACTGCAACACGATGCCCAGGCGCGCACGCCACCGCTCGTCCCCGCGGGCGGGATCGGCGCCGAGGACGCTCACGTCGCCGGCCGAGCGCATCCGGAAGCCTTCCAGGACTTCGATCGTGGTCGTCTTGCCCGCGCCGTTCGGTCCGAGCAGCACGACGACTTCGCCTCGCCGGGCCGTGAACCCGACCCCCTTCAGGACGTCCTGGGTGCGGTAGCGCATCCGCAGGTCCCGTACGTCGATGACCCTGTCGTCCTCCGACGGCGGGCTGCTCCCGGCCTCGGTTAAGGCATGAGCGCTTGTCATCGGTGTTCCCCCCGGTCCGTCTGACAGCAGCCGTTCGGGCCGCCTCGGGCGAACACATTACCGAAGGGTTCAGCACCGGTCGGGGCTCCGCGCCCGGGCTAGCCTTTCTCGCCCTCCGGCACTCCCTCCGCCCCGTACAGCCTGGCCGACGCGTCGACGTGGGCCAGGCGGCGCAGTGCGCTGAACACCGCCTCGCCCAGGACCGTGCCGATGACCACGCCCTCCACCATGTCCTCGACGGCGACCCGCCGGTCCACGTACGCGAGGTCGGCCTGGGCGACCTGTTCGGCGGCCTCGGCGTAGGTTTCGAGGAGTTCGGCGAAGGATCCGTGGCCCAGCCGGGTCAGGGCGGCCAGGGCTCTGGCGAGGTCGTCGGCGGCGGGGTTCGACTCGTGGGTGTGCCAGCCGCGTCGGGAGATGAGGCCGGCCACGGTGGTGCGGGCGGCCGCCGTTTCGGCGTCGTCGTGGCCGGCGGGCGCGCCGCCCATGCGGTCGGCCGCCGCGCCGAGCACCTTGTGCAGCGGGCGTTCCGGGTCGTCGACGGCCGCCAGTACCTCCCCGATCTCCGCCACCTTCATGCCGCCGACGTCGAGCAGGGCGCGGATCAGCCGGAGCCGGCGTTCGTGTGTCTCGTCGTAGCTCGCCTGATTACGGCTGGTCAGCTCGCCCGCAGGGAGCAGCCCTTCGCGGACGTAGTACTTGATCGTCGGCACCGGCACCCCGGTCTTCCGGCTCAACTCTCCGATGCGCAACGCCGGTTCACTCCTTGGAATTCGCCCTGCCCGTGGCGGTGTCGGCCCTTGCCGACCCGGCGCCCATCATAGATAGTGGGGCTATCGGATAGTGGATAGTGCCGGTATCCATTCGGCCCTGTCCACTGGTGTCTAGCTCAGGGGTGGGGCAATGGTGTTACGTACGTCCTGGCATCGGCCGCTGGTGGTGTTCTCGGCCGCGATGGCGGTTCTGGCCGTCGGGTCCGCGGTGGGGCTCCTCGTCGACGACCGCGTCCTCGTGGGGGCGCCGATCTGGGCCAAGCCGTTCAAGTTCGCGGTGTCGTTCGTGGCGTACTGCCTGTCGCTCGCCTGGATGCTGTCGCTGCTCCCCGACCGGCGGCGCGTGGGCTGGTGGGCGGGGACCGTCGTCGCGCTGGCGAGCCTCATCGAGATGGTGATCATCACCGGGCAGGTCGTACGCGGCAAGCGCAGCCACTTCAACCACGAAACACCGTTCGACCAGGCGCTGTTCAACGCGATGGCCGTCACGGTCGTCGTCCTGTGGGCGGGCACGCTGGTCGTCGCCGTGCTGCTGCTCCGCGCCCGGATCACCGACCGGGCGTCCGCCTGGGCCATGCGCTCCGGGATCCTGCTGGCGCTGGCCGGGGCCGCCGTCGGCTTCCTGATGACCCAGCCCGCGCCGGGTCAGCAGCGCGGTGTCTCCAAGGTGGTCGGCGCGCACAGCGTGGGAGTGCCGGACGGGGGCCCCTCGATGCCGCTGACCGGTTGGTCCACGACCGGCGGTGATCTGCGGATCCCGCACTTCTTCGGCATGCACGCGCTGCAACTCCTGCCGCTGCTGCTCATGGTGCTGACCGTCCTCGCACCGCGCTTCGCCCGTCTCGCCGACGAGCGGGTCCGGCTGCGTCTCGTGCTGGCCGCCTCGGGTGCGTACGCCGCCGTCTTCGCGCTGGTCCTCTGGCAGGCGTTGCGCGGCCAGCCGCTGATGCGTCCGGACGGGGCGACGCTGGGGGCGGCAGGGCTGATCCTGCTCGCCGTGGCTCTCGGGGTGTACTGGGCCTTGCGGGCGGGCCGGACGTCTCCTCCGCACGGGGCCACGGACGCGGCCGGTGCTCCCGCCTCGAAGGACCTCGTGTCATGACCGGATTCCTCTTCGAGCTCTCGTTCCTCCTGGCCGCGCCCGTCTGGCTGCTCATGATCTTCGCGCCGGCGTGGGGGCCGACCGCTCGCATCGCCGGGTCACCGCTGACCGTGCTGCCGGTGCTCTTCGTGTATGTCGCGCTCGCGGTACCGGTGTTCCCCGAGCTGTGGACCGCGGTCAGCAGTCCGGACCTCGGCAGCTTCCGCGAGCTGACGGCCCTCCCGGACGGTGCCGGTGCCGTCTGGGCGCAGGTCATCGCCTGGGACCTGCTGATCGGGCAGTGGATGTACCGGGAGGGCCGGCGGCTGGAGATCTCCGCCCTGCTGATGGGACCGCTGCTGGTTCTCACGATCCTTTTGTCGCCGTTCGGGCTGCTGGTGTTCCTGGGGCTGCGTGCGGTGCGGGCGCGGCAGGCGGGGACGAGGTCCTTGAACGGCGCGCCGGAGGGGGGTCAGGCGCGCAGGTAGGCCAGTACCGCCAGGACGCGGCGGTGGTCGTCGGGGGCCGACGGGGGCAGGTCCAGTTTCTGGAGGATGCTCGCGATGTGCTTGGCGACGGCCGCGTCCGTGACGACCAGGCGGCGGGCGATCGCCGCGTTGGAACGACCCTCCGCCATGAGGCCGAGGACCTCGCGCTCGCGGGGCGTGAGCCGGTCCAGGGGGTCCCGGCGGCGGGCGAGGAGCTGGCGTACGACCTCCGGGTCGACGACCGTCGCGCCGGCGGCGACACGGGCGACGGCGTCGGCGAACTCCTCGACGTCGCCGATGCGTTCCTTCAGGAGGTAGCCCGTCCCGACGCTGTTGCCGCGGTCGTCCAGGAGCTCGTCGGCAAAGGTCTGCTCGACGTACTGGCTGAGCACGAGGACCGCCAGCCCGGGCTGCTCGGCCTGGAGCCGACGGGCCGTGCGCAGGCCCTCGTCCGTCTGGCCCGGTGGCATTCGGACGTCGGTGATCACCAGGTCGGGGCGGTGCTCCCGGGCGGCGTCGAGCAGGGCCGGGCCGTCGCCCACGGCGGCGAGCACCCGGTGGCCGAAGCGCTCCAGCAGATGGACGAGACCTTCCCGCAGGAGGACGGCGTCCTCCGCGATCACCAGGCGGAGGGACTGCCGCATCAGGTCTCCGCTCTCAGGAGGACGGTCCGGCGCACGGGATCTCCGCTCTCAGCAGGGTGGGTCCACCGGGTGGGCTGGACAGGAGCATTCTGCCGCCGGCGGCGGCGATCCGGTCGGCGAGGCCGACGAGGCCCGTGCCGCGAGCGGGATCGGCGTCACCGGAGCCGTTGTCCTCGATGTCGAGGCGGAGCACGCCGTCGCGGCAGCGGGCGCTGACGCGGCAGCGGTCGGCACCGCTGTGCCGGGCGATGTTGGTGAGGGCCTCGGCGGTCACGTAGTACGCCGTCTGCTCGACGGCGGCCGGCAGCCGGCCCGGGAGGTCGAGGTCGAGGTCGGCGGGGACCGGGCAGCGCCCGGCGATGTCCCGTGCGGCGGCGGGCAGTCCGCGCTCCGTCAGGATCTGCGGGTGGATGCCCCGGATCAGTTCGCGCAGCTCGGTGAGCGCCTCCTTGGCGAGGGCGTGGGCCTCGCCGACCTGCCGCGCCGCCGCGCTGCCGGGCGGCAGATCGAGGGTGGCCAGGCCCAGCTTCATCGTGAGGGCGACGAGCCGTTGCTGGGCACCGTCGTGCAGGTCGCGTTCGATGCGGCGGCGTTCCGTCTCGAAGGCGTCGACGAGGCGGGCCCGGGACCGTACGACCTCACGCAGTTCGCGGTCCTTCGGGAAGAGCACGGCACGGCCCACCGCCGCTCGGACGGCGGCCCACGCCCCGATGGGATACGCGGCCACGGGCAGCAGGAGCGCGCCCGCGACCGGGCCCGCCACGGTCTGCCAGGGCAGGGCGGTGGGCTGGAAGGGCGTCAGGAGGAGGAAGCCCGGGATACCGAGGGAGACCAGGGCCACGGCGAGGTCCATCCAGCCGACCGCCAGGACGGACACGGCGCCGTATCCGGTGGTGCGGGGACGCTGCGGCGGGTCGCCTCTGCCACTGCCACTGTCGCCCCGGTCGACGAGTGCGAGGCGGCGGTGTTCCAGGGGACCGGCGACGGCGACGGCGAAGACCACCAGCGCTCCGGCGCAGAGCACCCTGGCGAACGTGCCGATGGGGGCGGCGAACAGCCCGCCCACACCCAGGTAGACACCGGTCGCGAACACCCCGCCGGACAGGAGGTACCCCAGTGCGCGCCACGGCCACGCGGTACGGAGGAACCCCAACGGGCTGCGGGTGAGGGCCTCCAGGACGGTTCGAGGGGTGGTCACGCGGTCGACCGTAGCGGCGCCGGAGGGCGGAGGCAGTAGTGCCAGGTGGAGTATCGGCACTCGCCCTGGCGGCAATGTGCCGGGCGGTGTCCGCGTCGTTGCCTTGAGGGCATGACCACAACCCATACGACCAAGGCGCACGGCACTTCGGCCGACCTGCCCGTCCGGCTCCGGTCGCTCACCAAGCGCTACGGCACCGGCGACCGCGCCGTCACCGCACTCGACGACGTCACCCTGGACTTCCCGGCCGGGACGATGACGGCCGTCATGGGCCCGTCGGGTTCCGGCAAGTCCACCCTGCTGCACTGCGCGGCGGGCATCGACCGGCCGAGCGCCGGCGAGGTGCTGATCGGCGGTACGGACCTGGGCGGGCTGGACGAGGACGCGCTCACGGTGCTGCGCCGGGACCGGATCGGATTCGTCTTCCAGGCGTTCAACCTGGTCTCGGCCCTGACCGCCGCGCAGAACGTCGAACTGCCCCTGAGACTGGCCGGGTCACGCCCCTCGGCGGACGAGGTGCACGCGGCACTCGCCGCGGTCGGGCTCGCGGACCGGCACGGACACCGGCCGAGCGAACTGTCCGGGGGGCAGCAGCAGCGCGTCGCGATCGCCCGGGCGATGATCGCCCGGCCCGCCGTCCTCTTCGCCGACGAGCCGACCGGCGCGCTGGACAGCACCGCCTCGCGGGTCGTGCTGCGGCTGCTGCGGGACCTGGTGGACGGGCGCGGGCAGACGGTCGTGATGGTGACGCACGACCCGGCCGCCGCGGCGTACGCGGACCGGGTGCTGCTGCTGGCCGACGGCCGGCTCGCGGACGAACTGCCGGGCGCCGAGGGCGCCGAGGCGATCGCGGCGCGGACGGCCGCCCTGGAGGTGCGGCCGTGATCAGCCTGGCGACAGCGAGAGAGCGGTGGACCTCCTTCCTGGGATCCTTCGTGGCCGTGGCGGTGGGCGTCGCGGTCGTCACCATGAGCGCGCTGGTGCTGCTGTCGGACGGTACGGGCGTGCCGCAGCGGCTCGCGGGGGCGCCGGTGCTGGTGCGGAGCCCGGCGGGGGCGCCGGCCGCCGGGGTGTTCACGGAGAACCCGCCGTGGACGCCGGAGCGCGCCGGGGAACTGCGGCGGGAACTCGCTCGGCTGCCGGGAGTGGCCGCCGCGGTGGCCGACCGGTCCTTCTACGCGCAGGCGCCCGGCAGCGGTCAGCGCGCGGGGGAGCGGCAGGGCCACCCCTGGTCGGCCGCGGCGCTCGCCGCGTACGGCCTGAGCGGGGGCAGACCGCCGGCGGCGGACGGCGAGATCGTCGTGGACGACTCCCTCGGACACCGGCCGGGCGAGTCCCTCACGGTGCTGACGGCGCGCGGACCGCAGCGCTTCTCGGTGTCCGGCACGGTCGACGGCCCCGGCTACTACGTCACCGACCGGCGGGCCGCCGAACTGGCGGGCGGGGTACGGACCATCGGGCTGGTCCTCGAACCCGGCGCCGACCCCGCCCGGGTCGCGGCCGCCGCCCGGAACGCCGTCGGCGCCGACGGCACCGTCCTGACCGGTGCCTCCCGTGACGCGCTCGCGCCGCAGCAGGACGAGATGACCCGCTGGATCGGCGGCCAGGTGCTCACCGCCATGGCACTGCTCTCGGCCTTCGTCACCGTCTTCAACGTGTCGTCGACGTTCGCGTTCGCCGTCGCCCAGCGACGCCGCGAGTTCGGCCTGTTGCGCACGATCGGCGCGACACCGCGGCAGGTGCGGCGGCTGGTGTACGGGGAGGCCCTGGCGGTGGGCGTCGCCGGCGCCGGGGCGGGGGCGGTCGTGGGAGTCGTCATGGCGCCCGCGATGACCGGGTCGCTGATCGACGCGGGCTTCCAGCCGGCCGGCTTCGAGGTGAGCATCCGGTGGTGGGTACCGGCCGCCGCCTGGGCCCTGGGCGTGGCCGTGGCACTCGCCGGAGCGGGCGCGGCGGCACGCCGGGCCTCCCGGGTGAAGCCGCTGGAGGCGATGCGGGAGGCCACGGTGGACAGCCGGCCGATGACCCGCCGCCGGTGGGTCACAGGGGTGGCGGCGACGGGCCTGGGCGCGGCCTGCTCGGCGGGTACGGCCGTCGCGGGGGCCGACGCCATGGTGCTGCTGGTCCTGGGCGCGGCCATGAGCCTGACGGCCGGACTCACCCTCCTGCTGCCGGTATTGACCCGGCCAGTGATCGGGGCGCTGACCCGGCCGCTCGCCCGGCGCCCCGGCGCCACGGCCCTGCTCGTGCGCGAGAACATGCTCACCTCGGTGCGCCGCACCTCCGCCACGATCGCCCCGGTGCTGGCGACCGTCGCCTTCGCCGTACTGATCACCAGCGCCGTGCAGACCACCCAGAGCGCCGACACCACCCGGCAGGCCGCGGCCGTGCGGGCCGAGGCGGCCGTCGTGCCCCGGGGCACACCGGGCCTGTCGGACGCCGTGGTCGACCGGGCCGGGGGCACGGCGCTGCTGTCGACGACGGTCTACGGCGGCGAGGGCGGGGCGGCCCTGTCGGCCGCCGGGGTGACGCCCGGGTTCGAGCAGACGTACCGGGCGCGGGCACCCCGCTCGGACACCGTCGTCGTCACCGCCGCCGTGGCCGCCGCGCACGGCTGGCGGGAGGGCCGTACCGCCACCCTCACCTTCGAGGACGGCCGCACCCGGCAGCTGCGCGTGAGAGCCGTGCTGGACGACTCCATGCCGTACCAGGTGTTCCTGCCGCGTGAACTGGTGCGCGACCACGACCCGTCGGCCCTCGCGGACGTCGTCTACCGCACCACGGCGACACCGGTGCCGTCCCTCTCGGGACTCGGCGCCGAGGAGGTCCCGGTGGCGGTCCACGCGGCCTCGGACGACGCCGAGGAGGACCGGCTGGTGTGGCTGTTCACCCTGATCCTCGTCGCCGTCACGGCGGGCTACACCATGATCGCCGTCGCCTCCACGGTGCTGACGGCGACCGCGGGCCGGGTACGGGACCTGCGCCTCCTGCGCCTGTCCGGTGCGACACCGCGCCAGGTGCTGCTGACGCTCGCGGCCGAGACGTGCTGCGTCGTCGCCCTGGGCGCCGCCCTGGGCCTGGCGGTCGCCGCTCCCGCCCTGTTCGGCATGGCTGAAGGGCTGCGCCGGGAACTGGGGCTGCCGGTCGAGCTGTCGGTGGCCTGGCCCTGGGTCGCGGGTGTGGTGGCCGGCTGTCTGCTGCTCGCCACGGCGGCCACCGTGCTCCCGGCCCGGGCCGCGCTGCGGCGGATGCGGGGGGCGTGACGGGACGGGCCGGGCCGGGAGGACGGGTGGTCACCGTCGGACGACCGGGCGGAAGGCGTCCCGTACGCCGGACTTGGACGTCGAGACGAACTGGTCGCCCGGCCCCAGGTCGTACTGGTAGTACTCGTAGCGCAGCACGCTCGGGCAGCTTCCGCCGCCGATCTGGACCGAGCGCGGGTCGAGGCGCTTGCCGGTGCGCAGTTCGTAGACCTTCAGGGGGATCCTGACCTTGTAGAAGGTCACTTGGTGGGGCAGGTACCTCGACTTGTCGTTCTCGTAGGAACAGGTCTCCACGGCGGCGCCGTTCTCCGCCGCGTCCGCGCAGACCACGAGCGCGGCCTTGGCCGGGTCGCCGGTGCGCCAGGAGCCGGGGAGCTTGTCGGTGTACTCGTCGTCGCCGAGGAACAGGGCGCGGTGGGTGCCCTTGCGGTACGGCGGGGCCGCGCTGTACTTCGCGGGCTCGGAGCAGTAGCCGGAGTCGGCGCCGTAGGTGTTCTCGACCAGGCCGCGCACGTGGGCCAGTTCGATGGCGAGGGTGGCCTCACGGACGCCGTCGCGGGCCTCGTCCGTGCGGGCGTCGTCCGGGTAGGTGTCAAGGAGCCGCTGGTAGTGCGTCCGGGCCTGCTGCCAGGCGTCCTCGGTCATCAGGCGGTCGCCGCAGCCCACCAGGGCGGCGGGTTCCGTGCGCGCCGCCGTGCCGGCGGAGCGGTCCAGGACGTCGTGGCCGGTGCCGCGGTCGCGGAGCCAGGCGGTGAGGGCGGCGGTGTCGCAGGAGTCGTCGGTGGGCAGGCCGTCGAGGAAGGTGTCCAGGACGGTCCTGACGGTCTGCTCGTTGCCGGGCTCGTTGAGGACGCCGGCGAGCGTGCCGAAGCCCCGCCCCAGGTCCTCGGTGCTGCCCCTGCGGGCGGCACGGGCCAGGGTGGCCGCCGCCCCGTCCAGCCGGTGGCACGCCTCCACCACCGCGTCTCCGGGTTCCACCACCGGCGCGCCCGCCAGGCGGTGGCCCCACCACACCTCGCCCTGCGCGGCGACGGCCGCCTCGCAGTCACCGCCCTCGCGGGCCCCGGTCACGCGGTTCTCGATGCCGTACGCGTCGGCACGGAGCAGTACGGCGGTCAGCACCACCGCGAGCGCGAGGCCGAGCGTGCCCGCCCGCTGCCCGCGTCGCACGACGTGCTCCGGGCCGCGACGGGCCAGGAACCAGCCGTGGGCGATACCGGCCGCCCACCACAGGAGCAGCAGGACCTCGTACAACGTCTCGGCGGTGGACGCGGTGAGGTCGAGGAGCAGGGCCGTGCCGAGCACGGCGACGGCGGCCAGGCGCCACCGGCGCAGCAGCAGATAGCCGATGCCGAGCAGCGTGGCGTTGCCGAGGGCGACCGCCGCCGGGTCGGCGTGGGATGCCGGCGGGTCGGCGGGGGCCGTGGGCCGCGGTGCGTCGTACGCGGGGTAGGTCATGTGGTGGTCACCCCCGGGGCCGGAGCGCGTACCGAGAAGTACCGGCGGCCCGTCTCGCCGCTCACCGTCCACAGGGCCGCCAGGTCCGCGAACGCGACCAGGAACGCGGGGAGGCTGGGTGCCCCGGCGACCAGCGAACCGAGGGAGGCGAGGACCATCCCCAGGGCCGCGAAGGACAGGCACACGATGAGCACCACACGGACCCAGAGGCGGCGGCCCCGCGCCAGGACGACGCCGACGACCTGGAGCGCCGCCAGGCCCCAGCAGAACAGCGCCAGGAACCAGGCCAGGGCCATCGGCATGAGCAGGTCCTGCCCGTGGTCCAGCTTGCTCTGGTTCTCGTCGACGACCGCCCAGCCGCCGAAGACGTTGCCGAGCGCGTGTGCGCCGGCCAGGACGAGGACGAAGATCAGGGATTTCGGCATACGCGTCGTCGTGGAGTCCTGCATCACGGTCACCTCACGCCCTCGTCGTCCGGCAGGTCGTAGACCCGCGCCCAGTCCACTTCGTAGACGGCGCTCTGGAGGCCGTCCCCGTGGAAGTTGTCGAGCTGGATGGTCTGGTGCATCGACGGGGCGCACTGGACGCAGTCCCGGTCCGCGTTCGCGCCGCCGGAGAAGCGGAACCACTCCTCGCCGTCGATGAAGCCGCGCAGGTGGTCCGGGGTCCACTCGACGGCCACGTTGTGCCACCGCGACAGGTCCACACCGCACTTGCGGGCGTGTTCCTGCTGTACGGGCACGTCCTGCGGGTGCGGGTAGTGCAGGAACGCCTCGGCGCACTTCTCGCCGGGGGCGCCGTTCTCCAGGTAGTCGTACTCGCCGTCCTCGGGGTGCTCGTTCGAGTCCGGCCACAGGATCAGCAGCGGGTGGTACGGCCTGCCGTTGTCCGGGGCGGTGGCCCGGGAGCGCACGCGGGCCTCCCATCTGCCGTACTTCTGGCCGTACCGCGAGGCGATCCAGCCGGTGTCGCCGTCCGCCTCGCCGGTCATGCGCAGGATCCCGCCGACGACGCGGGTGTCGGCGTCGCAGCGGCGGCCGTTGTCGCTGTGGCCCGGCCAGCACTCGCCGGGACCGCCGCCCGCCAGACGCCATTTGGCGCGGTCCGGTACGGCGGGCCCGGCCTCGGAGCCGTAGCCGAACTCGTCCGACCACGCGGGGAGCGGCTCGCCCCAGCCGTACCGCTCCGCCGCGGTGGTCGCCGAGCGGGGTGCCGCCGTCGCCGTGAGCGTCATCGTGAGCGCCGCCGCGCCCAGCCCCACGGCGAGGTGCCGTTGGCGATGTCGTCCGTGCATGGCTCTCCTCCAGTCTGTCGCGGGTGTGTGCGGACGTGGGCACGGTCCGAGCCCTCCCCTCGCGGGGCTCGGACCGCGCAGCCGCCGGAAAACGGCCCGTCCCGGCCACGTCCTCGGGCCATTCGACCGCCGTGCGCCGTTGTTCGGCTGGCCCCTCACCAGCACCGAACAACCCCGGGGCGCCAACCGGACCGAGTGGCCTGGAGGAAGAGTGAGGATCAGGTGAACGCCCGTGTCACGGCAGCCGATACGGCCGAAAGTCAGGGAGGGCGTACGAGGTGAGGGGGCGGCACGTGCCGGGACAGACAGGGCCGGGTCGAGCCGAGGGCGAGCTGGATCCGGACGCCGGGCCGGTGCAGCGGTTCGCCGCCGGGCTGCGTGCGCTGCGCGAGGCCGCGGGCAGGCCCACCTACCGGGAGATGGCCCGGCGGGCGCGGTACGGGGTGACCACCCTGTCGCAGGCGGCGGCGGGCAGGCAGCTGCCCACCCGCGCGGTGACGCTCGCCTACGTCAAGGCGTGCGGCGGCGACCTCGCCGAGTGGGAGCGGCGCTGGCGCGATGCATCTCTGGAGCTGGCCGCCGAGACGGCCGCCGAGGACACCGCCCGGCCGCCCTACCGCGGCCTGACCCGGTTCGAACCGGGCGACGCCGAACTGTTCTTCGGCCGCGACCGGCTCGTGGAGCGGCTCACCGAGCTGAACCGCAAGCACCGCTTCACCGCCGTCTTCGGCCCGTCCGGCAGCGGCAAGTCGTCGCTGCTGCGGGCGGGACTGATCCCCCGGCTGCGGGCGGCCGGCCACGACGACATGCCGCCGCCCGCGGCCGTACGGATCCTCACCCCCGGCGCCGACCCGCTGCGCACGCACGCCGAGCGGCTGGAACCCGTACCGGACACCGATGCCGACACGTGGCTGATCGTCGACCAGTTCGAGGAGCTGTACACCCTCGGCGCCGACCCGGCCGACCGCGACACCTTCATCGACCGTCTCGTGGCCGCCACCGGCGCCGACAGCGGGCTGCGCGTCGTCATCGCGGTACGGGCCGACTTCCTCGGCCGGTGCGCCGAACATCCCGGGCTCACCGCCGCGTTGCAGGACGCCACGCTGCTCGCCGGGCCGATGAGCCGGGCGGAACTGCGGGAGGCCGTCGTCCGCCCGGCCACCGCGGCCGGGCTGATCGTCGAACGCTCCCTGACCGAGCGTCTCCTGGACGAGGTCGAGGACGCCCCCGGCGGACTGCCCCTGATGTCCCACGCCCTGCTGGAGACCTGGCGCCACCGCAGCGGCCGGGCACTGACCGAGACCGCGTACGAGGCGGCCGGCGGACTGCACGGCGCCGTCGTCCGGACGGCCGAGCAGGTCTACGGCGAACTGACGGAGCCGCAAGCCGAGTTGGCCCGCAGGATCCTGCTGCGCCTCGTCGCGCCCGGCGACGGGACCGCCGACACCCGCCGCCCCACCGACCACGCGGAGCTCGACTTCGGGGACCCCGCCGACACCCGGGTGGTCCTGGAACGCCTGGCCCGGGCCCGCCTCATCACGTTCGACGACGGCACCGCCGACCTCGCCCACGAGGCCCTCATCACCGCCTGGCCCCGTCTGCGCGCCTGGATCGACGCCGAACGCGACCGGCTGCGCGTCCACCGCGCCCTCTCCGAGGCGACCCGCACCTGGCAGGACCTCGGGCAGGAGACCGCCGCGCTCTACGCCGGCTCCCGGCTGTCCGCCGCCCGCGACGCCTTCCCGGCGGACGGCGCGGTGCCCGGCAGTGACGAACTGACCCCGCTGGAGAGGCGGTTCCTCACCACCTCGCTCCGCCGCCGGCACCGTGCCGCGCTCCTGCGCCGCACGGTCGTTGCGGTCCTCGCCGCGCTCGCCCTGCTCGCCACCGGCACCGCCGTCGTCGCCCTCCAGGCCCGCACCACCGCGCAGGCGGAGCGGGACGACGCCGTGTTCGGCGGGCTCACCGCCGAGGCCGACCGGGTCCGGGACACCCACGCCGGGCTGGCCGCCCGGCTGGACGTGGCCGCGTACCGCATGCGCTCCACCCCTGACCTGCGGACCCGCCTGGCCTCGGACGCGGGCAGGGTCCTGGCCACGCGGCTGCCCGGCCACGACGGGACCGGCAGCTCCGTGGCGTACGCGTCCGACGGCCGCACCCTGGCCGGCGGCGGCCACGACGGCACGGTCCGGCTGTGGGACACCGGCGGCAAGGCGCTGGGCGCACCGCTGCGGTTCGGCACGGACCGGGTCGGCGCGGTCGCCTTCGCACCGGCGGACCGCGACCTGCTGGCGGCCACCGGCGAGGGCGGCGCCATCCGCCTGTGGGACGTGCGCGACCGGGAGCACCCCCGCGCCCTCGGCCGCCCGCTGGTGAGCCACGACGAGGAGAACATCGTCTCCGTCGCCTTCGCCCCCGACGGCGACGCCCTGGCCACGGCCGGCGACGACGGCACCGTACGCCTGTGGGACCTGACCGACCCGGCCCGCCCCGCGCCCCTCGGCAACCCCGCCGTGGCCGACGACTCGGAGGACCGCAGCGTCCGCGCGGTCGCGTTCGCCCCGGACGGGAACACCCTGGCGACGGCGGGTTACGACGGCACCGTCCGGATGTGGCGGTACGGCCGGAAGGACGGCATCGCACCGCTGGGCAAGCCCGTGCGCGCCCACACCGACCCGGTCTGGACCCTGGCCTTCTCGCCCGACGGGCGCACGCTGGCCACCGCCGGCTTCGACGAGACGGTGCGGCTGTGGGACGCGTCCCGCCCGGTCCGGCTCACCTCGCTGGGCGAACCGCTCACCGGGCACACCGCGCCCGTCATGTCGGTCGCGTTCAGCCCCGACGGGGAGACCCTGGCGAGTGCCGGCGAGGACGACGCGCCCCTGTTGTGGAACGTGGCCAACCCGGCCTATCCCCAGCGGCTCGGGGAGCCGCTGACCGGGCACACGGAGCCCGTGTGGGAGGTCGCCTTCAGCCCCGACGGCCGTACCCTCGCCAGCACCGGAGCCGACGGCGGCGTCCTGCTCTGGCACCGGCCGCCGACCGTCCTCACCGACTTCACCAACCCGGTGACCGCCGTCGCCTACAGCCCCGACGGCCGCCTGCTCGCCGCCGCCAGCACCGACGACGGGCTGGTCCGTCTGTGGGACGTGCGCCGCCCGGACCGCCCGCGCCGGCTGCCGCGGCCGCTCACCCACGAAGACCGGGTGCTGGCCGTCGCGTTCGCACCCGACGGCCGTACGGCGGTCAGCGGCTCCGCGGACGGCACCGTACGCCTGTGGGACCTCTCCGCGCCCGAACGCCCCGCCCCGCTCGGAGCACCCCTGCGCGCACACGACGGGGAAGCCGGCGCCGTCGCGTTCGCGCCGGACGGCCGCACCCTGGCCACCGGCGGCACGGACGACACGGTACGGCTGTGGGACGTACGCCGCCCGGACCGCGCACGGCCGCTCGGCGCACCGCTGCGCGGCCACACGGACGCCGTCACCTCCGTGGCCTTCGCCCCCGGCGGCCGCCTCCTGGCCACCGGCGCCGAGGACGCCACGGCCCGCCTGTGGCACGTGGACGGCGACGGCCCGCGGGCCCGGCCCGCGGGCGCCGCCCTCACCGGACACGACGAGTCGGTCGAAGCGGTGGCCTTCACCCCGGACGGGAGGACACTGGCGACGGGCAGCGACGACCGCACGGTGCGGCTGTGGGACGTGCGGGACGTCGAACGGCGTGACCGCGCCCGACCGTTGGTGGAGGAACTGACCGGACACCGCGCGGCGGTCAGGGCCCTGTCCTTCGCCCCGGACGGCAAGACGCTGGCGACCGGCGGCGGCGACCACACGGTCCGCCTGTGGGACGTGTCCGACCCGGCCCGTGCCGAGCCGTCCGGCCAGGAACTCACCGGCCATCTCGACACCGTCACCACCGTCGCGTTCAGCCCGCGCGGCGACGCCCTCGCCTCCGCCGGCTACGACCTGACGGCCCGGGTGTGGACGCTGGACGAGGACCGCGCGGCGGAGTACGTCTGCGGGCACACCGGCGGGATCCTGACCCGGGCCGACTGGGAGGAGCATCTGCCGCAACTCCCTTACCGGGAGGCTTGCGGGAGGCGGTAGAGGTGCTCACGGACTGGAGAACTTCACCACGGCACCGTCCTTGTCGTGGGCGACGACGTTCGCCTTCAGGCCGTTGCCGAACCCGGCCTCACCGCCCGCGCCGCCGAACTGCATCACGCCGCCCCCCGACTGGAAGGTGATGGAGTCGTCCGCCACGATGACGTGCACCTTCGTGCCCTTCGCAGTGATGTCCGCCGTGGAGGTCACCAGGACCTCGCACGCACCGTCCGAGCAGGCCCCGTAGTTCTTGCCGTCCGCGGCCTCGGGCAGCGGGCCGGTGGCGTCGGGCGCGGGCGAGCCGCCCTCCCCGGACGACCCGTCGGGCTTCCAGCCCGGCGCGCACTGCTCGGCCCGCTCGTACGCCGCCGCGAGCCGCGGAACCTTCTCGGCCAGCGCGGGCAGGTCCGGCCGGGGCGGGGTGAGGGACTGGACCCTCTTGTCGACGTCCGCGACAGTGCTCTCGGCGTACTCGAGGCCCACCGCCGGTGACTGGGCTTCGAGCTCGTTCGCGACCCTCTTCACCTTCTTCCGCAGGGCGTCGCGCAGCCGGTCGGCCGCGGGAACGCCCGACGCACCCATGGCCTCCAGGTCGCCGGCCACGGTCTCCACGTCCGCCGGTGTCGTCGAGAGGTAGCTGAGGGCGCGGGCGTGGGCGAGCATCCCGGTCTCGTCGTCCGAGTCCCGGATCTCCTTCAGATCCGCGGCGCTCTCCTTCCGCAGGTTCCGGAGGGCGACCGTCGACTCGCACATGTCGCCGGCCCACCCCACGAGTTCGGACGACGGCGACGGCGACGATGACGGCGATCGGGCCGGCTTCGGCTCGGCCGGCGACCTGGCGGCCTTCTCGTCCGCCCCGCCCTCCCCGCACCCCCCGACGGCCAGCACCAGCCCGGCGACCACGACCGCGATACCCCTGCTCCTGCCCATCCGATGACCCCTCTCCGTACTGCGGCCCTTTCCGGCGAGCCCAGTTCAGCCGCGGCACGGATTGTTCAGCCACCCGGTCCGCTGCCCGAACAACGCGTCCGGGCGGTCGTCGGTGGCGGTTCCCGCCTCAGCTCACGGCGACTTCGGGGTCCATGCCGCCACCAGCTCCAGGAGGCCGGGGAAGCGGGCGTCGAGGTCGGCCACGCGGACGTGGCTGCGGCGCTCCAGCCCGTACTGGCGCTGGCGGGTGACACCGGCCTCGCGCAGCGCCTTGAAGTGGTGGGTGAGGGAGGACTTGGGGCGGTCGAGGCCGAACCAGCCGCAGGAGTGGTCGAACGCCTCCGACTCCAACAGGAGCTTGCGCACGATCGTCAGGCGCAGCGGGTCGCTCAGGGCGCCCAGCACCGTCTCCAGGCGCAGCTCCCCGACCGCCGGCTCGGGCAGCGGTTCCGGCAGGTTCTCCGGCTCCGGCAGCACCTTGACGGCCGGCACGTCGTGGGCCGTGGCGGACATGGGCGGCTCCCTGTCATCGTCATCCGAATCGCTTGTACGAGTTTCATCGTACTGCGTGCTAGGTTCGGAAGAACTAGGTTCGAAAAAACTCGTACTGAGCTCGCCGGAGGGATCAACCATGCCGGAACGTCAGGCCGCACCCCGTACCCCCACCTGGTGGGTGTGGCTGGCGGCGTGGCCGGTCACCGCCGTCTTCGTGCTGTCCAACGCGGCGACCCCGCTGTACGTGCTGTGGCAGCGCGACATCGGGTTCTCCAAGGGCACCCTGACCGTCGTCTTCGCGTTCTACATCGTCGGCCTGCTCGGGTCGCTGCTCGTCTCGGGCGTCGTCTCCGACCGACTGGGACGCAAGCCTGTGCTGCTGCCCGCGCTCGCCCTCGCACTCGCCGCCTGCGCGATCTTCGCGACGGCCACGACCGTCACCGCGCTGCTCGTCGCCCGGCTGTTCACCGGGATCGCCGTCGGCGCCGTCGTCTCCGCGGGCATGGCCGCCGTGACGGACGTGGCGGGACCGGAGCGCAGGCGGCTGGCCGCCCTGCTCGCCTCCTGCGCGATGGTCTTCGGGGCCGGCCTCGGTCCGCTGCTCGCCGGCGCGCTGTCCGAGACGTTGCCGGCGCCCACGGTGACCGTCTTCGTCGTCGAGGCGGTGCTGCTGGTCACGGCCGTCCTCGCCGTGCTGCGCATGCCCGTACGCCGTCCCGCCGCGCCCGGTGAGGGCGCCTGGGTGCGCGTGCCCGGCGTGCCGCGCGGCAACGGCGTCCATCTCGCCCTGGGCATCGCGGTGTTCGCCCCCGGCATCACCGCCACGTCCTTCGTGCTGTCGCTCGGCCCCAGCCTGTTGACCGATTTGCTCGGCACCACCAGCCGGATCGTCTCCGGAACCGTGGCGTTCGTCATGTTCCTGGCCGCCACCGGCGTCCAGTTCGCCGTGCGGAAGCTGCCCCGGCGCACCGTTCTGACCGCCGGCGCGGTCAGCACCGCCCTCGGCATGGCCGTCCTGATCGCCGCCGTGCCCGCCTCGTCCGTCGTCCTGCTCGTCGCCTCCGCCCTGCTCGCCGGGGCCGGCCAGGGCATGGGCCAGCTCGGCGGCCTCTCCCTGCTCAACTCCACCGTCCCGCCGCAGCGGCTCGCCGAGGCCAACGCCGCGCTCAACGTGGGCGGTTACCTCCCGGCGGGTCTCCTGCCGGTGTCCACGGGCTACCTCATGGACGCGGTGGGACTGTCCACCGGGGCGACCGTCTTCGGCACCGCCCTGACGGTCCTGGCCGTAGTCGGCGCGCTCTTCGTCCTCGCGAGTCACCGCCGGGTTCCCGAACCCGCGTGACCGTCCGGCGGTGCGCCGTACCTGCGCGCCGGCGCCGAGCGCACCAGGATTTCCGTATTCCGCAAGTGAATTGGCGATGGGGGCCTTTTCGCGCCCCTTTACCTTCCGCCCCTGGCGAATCTCCCGTATTTCGCAAAGGAATTCGAGCAAGCCGAAATCCCGCCAGGAAACGCGATCGCTGTTTTCCGGACTTTATGCGCGGTTAAAACCGCGAAATCGTTTCGGCATATCTACGATCGCAAGCTATGACCGACTTACCTCGGGACGACTCCGCCACCCGTGCCCGCTGGCAGACCTGCCTCAGGCTCGCCCGCGAACTCCTCCTCGTCGGGCCGGACGGCACCGACCTCAAACTCGGCTACCTGCACACCCTGATAGACACGGGCCGCCTCGGCCCCACCCCGCACCCGCGCAAGAAGATCCTCGTCATCGGCGCCGGCATCACCGGCCTCGTCGCCGGCCGGCTGCTCAAGGACGCCGGACACGACGTCACCATCCTGGAGGCCAACGCCAGCCGAATCGGCGGACGCATCAAGACCTTCCGCGCCACCAAACACCACCAGCCCTTCGACGACTCCGCCCAGTACGCCGAGGCGGGCGCCATGCGGCTGCCCGACTTCCACCCGCTCGTCCTCGCCCTGGTCGACAAACTCGGGCTCGGCCGCCGCCAGTTCTACAACGTGGACGTGGCCCCCGGCACCGGCAGCGGCCCCGACGTCCTCGTGCCCCCGGTGACGTACACCTCCTTCACCGGCCGCACCTGGACCTACGGCGACGACAGCCCGGACTTCCGCGAACCCGACAAGCGCGGCAACTCCTGGATCCGCGCCAACCGCACCCAGGTGCGGCGCGCCGACTACGCCGCCGGTCCCGAGCGGATCAACGAAGGCTTCCACCTCACCGACGACGAGGTCCGCGCTCCCGTCGTGAAAATGGTCGACGACGCGCTGGAGAGTGTGCGCGACTACTACTCAGACGTCGTCGACGGCAAGCGCGTCAACAAGCCGTTCGAGGAGTGGGTCGAGGGCTGGGCGCGGGTGATCCGCGACTTCGACGGCTACTCGATGGGCGGCTTCCTGCGCGATCACGCCGGACTCAGCGACGAGGCCATCGAGGCCGTCGGAACGCTGGAGAACATGTCCTCGCGGCTGCATCTGTCCTTCTTCCACAGCTTCCTGAGCCGCAGCGACATCAATCCCGGCGTCCGCTACTGGGAGATACCCGGCGGCAGCTGGCGCCTGCCACACGCCCTCCATCAGGGCCTGCGCGACGAGGTGCGGCTCGGCCACCGCATGATCCGCCTCGAGTACCACGACCCCAGCCGCGACACCGACCCCGAGGGCACCGGCGCCGTCGGGCCCGACGGGTGGGGCGTGGCCGTGCAGACCGTCGCCGAGAACGATCCACAGGCCCCGCCGCGCCTGTGGACGGCCGACCTGGCGGTCGTCACCATCCCGTTCTCCGCCCTGCGCTTCGTGGAGATCGTCCCGTCGATGTCCTACAAGAAGCGCCGCGCGATCATCGAGACCCACTACGACCAGGCCACCAAGGTGCTGCTGGAGTTCAGCCACCGGTGGTGGGAGTTCACCGAGACCGACTGGCGCGACGAACTCGACCGCATCGCACCCGGCCTGTACGAGTACTACCGGCTGGGCGCCCAGGTGGACGCCGAACCCGCCCTCACGTTCGCCGGGCCGGGCACCGACCTGCTGGCGGCCGCCGTCAAGGACAGCAGCGTCACCGAGGAGATGCGGCAGCTGAACAGCACCCTGCCGCTGCGCGGCCCCGCGGTCCGCCCCGCCACCCACTGCTTCGGAGGGGGATCGGCCACCGACAACCCCAACCGGTTCATGTACTACCCCTCGCACCGGGTCGAGGGCAGCACCGGCGGCGTCGTGCTCGCCTCGTACTGCTGGTCCGACGACGCCGCCCGCTGGGACTCCATGCGCCCCGCGGAACGCTACGTCTACGCCCTGCGCAACCTCCAGGCCCTGCACGGCCGCCGCATCGAGGTGTTCTTCACCGGACGCGGCGCCACCAAGAGCTGGGCCCGCGACCCGTACGCCTTCGGCGAGGCCGCCATCTACACCGCGCACCAGATGACCAGCTTCCACCTGGACGTCTCCCGGCCCGAAGGCCCCGTGCACTTCGCCGGGGAGCACACCTCCCTCAAGCACGCCTGGATCGAGGGCGCCCTGGAGAGCGCCGTGCGTGCCGCCCTCGCCGTCCACCAGGCCCCACCGGTCACCACCCCGGGCGCGGACCGGGAGGGGGACCGCTCATGACCGCGATCAACCCCGAGTGCACAGTCGCCCGCTACCTCGCCCTGCGGCTGGCCGAGCTGGGCATCACGCACCTGTTCGGCGTCCCCGGCAACCACCTCGGCCCGTTCCTGACCACCCTGCGAGCCGAAGGCGACATCGAGTGGGTCGGCACCCCCACGGAGGGCGGCGCGGGCCAGGCCGCCGACGCCTACGCCCGTATCCACGGCATCGGAGCGGCCGCCGTCACCTACAGCGTCGGCGCGTTCAACCTGCTCAACGCCTGCGGCGGCGCCTACGTCGAACAGGTCCCGCTGGTCGCCGTCAACGCCTCCCCGCCCTACGAGCAGTGGCAGAACTACCGCGCCGTCGGCCTGCTCACCTCGCACATGAGCCCCCGCCCGGAGAGCAACCTGGACGTCTACCGGCAGGTCACCGTGGACGCCCAGGCCATCTCCAACCCGGGCCTCGCCCCCGGCCAGATCGACGCCGCGCTCACCGCGTGCCTCTCCGAGCGCCGGCCGGTCTACCTGGAGGTCATGGAGGACCTCTGGGACGAGCCCTGCCCCGAGCCCCAGGCGCCGATCGTCCCCCGGGAGCGGCCGTTCAGCGGGCGCAGCCAGACCATGCTCGACAAGGCCGTGCAGGCGGTCCTCACCCTGGTCGAGGAGCACCCCGGCCCGGACGGCAGGCCCCGCCCCGTCGTCTGGGCCGGCGAGGAGATCGACCGGTTCCGCCTCGGCGGGCAGCTCATCGACCTGGTGGAGGCGACGGGCGTGCCGTTCTGCACCACCGTCGGCGCCAAGGCCGTCGTCGACGAGGACCTGCCGCAGTTCCACGGCGTCTACAACGGCGGTGCCAGCCACCCGGACGTGCACGCCGTGTTCAAGGACTGGGCCACCTGCCGCATCGGGCTCGGCGCCTGGTCCACGTCCAAGAACCTCGGCGGGGAGCAGAGCGTCGGCGACGACTGGGTGATGGCCGCACGCGGCGGCGTCAGCGTCGGCACCTCCTACTTCCCCGACGTCCAGCTCACACAGTTGCTGCCCGCCCTCCAGGACGCGCTGGTGAAGGCGTACGGCTCAGGGGGCCTGGCCGCCGACTACTACGCCGAGTCCTACGCCCACCACGGACCGCGCGAGAACCGCCCGGCGGGTCTGGAACACCACCGGGCTTCACTGCGCAGCAGCCGCTCGCCCCACCGGCGCGCCGAACGCCTCACCTACGACGCCGTGTTCGACCGGATCAACCACTTCTTGAACCACGAGACGCGGGAGGACTGGACGGTCGTCTCCGACGCGGCGTTCTCCCTCATCGGCTCGATGAACCTGTCCCTGCCGGCGGGCGGGTTCCTGTCACAGGTCAGCTGGCTGTCCATCGGCTGGTCGGTCGGCGCGGCCACCGGCGCCGCGCTCGCCCCCGAGCGAGGCGACGCCCGCCCGATGGTGTTCGTCGGCGACGGCGCCTTCCAGGAGACCTGCCAGGAACTCTCCACGCACACCAGGCACGGGCTGCGGTCGGTGGTGTTCGTCATGGACAACGGCCACTTCTACGGCGTCGAGCAGATGCTGGTGCATCCGGCGTACTACGCGGACCAGGACGCAGCGGACCCCGACTTCTACAACGTTCTCCACCCCTGGCACTACGACCGCCTCGCGGACGTCTTCGCCGGGAAGCACACCCCGGCGAACGGCGCCACCGTCGCGCACACCGCGGAACTCGACGACCTCCTGGACCGCCTCACCGACCCGGCCGACCCGCTCAACGCCGGACCGCTCCTGGTCCGCGTCCGCCTGCACCGCCACGACTACCCGCGGGCGATGGCGTACAAGGTGCCGAAGTCCGCCCACATCCCGTGAGTCCCGTCGCCCGTAAGTCCCGTCGCCCGTAAGTCCCGTTACCCAAGGGGGAAAGCCATGGCAGAACTCAACGTACTGATCTCGTTCGACGCGGCCACCATCGTCGAACAGAACCCCAACGCCTCCCGAAACCCCGACGCGCCCACGCAGGTCGACGGGCGTCTGATCTACATGACCACCCGCCACGACCACATAGTCGGCACGTCGGGCGCCGAGCTGAACCTGCGCGCCGAACCCGGGGACTTCATCAAGTGGCGCGAGACGACCCTGTCGCTCGGCAGCGAGTACAAGGCCCTGCTGTACCGGTACGTGAGCAGCGACAGCCAGCACCGGCTCATCACGACGCCGGAGATCGAGGTCGTCAGCGGCATCTACCCCCTGCCGAAGGAGGGCTCCGAGGGCAGGCCGGACTTCGAGACCCAGCGCTACCAGGACCACTACTGGCGGACGACCGTCAAACAGCCCGGCAAGGTCGTCTACCACTTCTACTTCCAGATCCTGGACCGCCACCGCCAGTTGAAGGGCTACTTCCAGTGGGATCCCTTCATCACCATCGAGGATTCCTGAGCAGCGGTGGTCTGAGGGACCGCCGTCGGACGAACGTGCGACGATCCCCGGGTGAATGATCTACACGTCCGCCCGGCCACCGAGGCCGACCTGGCCACCCTCGTCCGTCTCCGTGACGCCGCGGCCCGCTGGATGCTGGCCCGCGGTGTCACCGGGCAGTGGCGGCCGGGTGAGCTGGACGAGGACCACTTCCGTCAGGTCATGGCGCGTGGCGAGGTCTGGCTCGCGGAGGCCGGCGGGCGGGTCCTGGGCGCCTGGGAGCTGTGGTGGGAGGACGAGGCCGCCTGGGGGCCGCAGCCGCCCGTGGCCGGGTACGTGCACCGGCTCATGGTGGACCGGAGCGCCGCCGCGCCCGGAACGGGGCGGGTGCTGCTGGAGGCCGCTGAGCGCCGGGTGGCCGAGGCCGGACGGATCCGGGTCCGCCTGGACTGCCTGGCGGGCAACGCGCAGCTCAACGCCTATTACCGGCAGGCCGGTTACCGCGTCGTGGGTCATAAAGAGGGCAAGCCGCAGCCGGGCGGGGCGCCCAAGTCCTTCACCCTGCTGGAGAAGGAACTCTCCGGTCCCACAGCCCCGGGGACCTCGCTCCGCAGCGGTTAGGGTGAACCGTGTGGAGCTCCTGCACCTGCGCTATTTCGTCGCCGTCGCCCAAGAACTGAACTTCTCCACCGCGGCCCGCAAACTGCACATGGCGGCATCCCCGTTGAGCAGGCGGATCAAGGATCTCGAGAACGAGCTCGGACACCGGCTGTTCGACCGCGACACCCATCATGTGCGGCTCACCCCGGCCGGCAGCGCGCTGCTGCCGATCGCCCGCGGAGTCCTGGAGCAGGTCGACTCCATCCAGTGGCGGCTGGACGAGACGGCCCGGCCGCGGCGGACCACCCTGCTGCTCGGTGTTCCGAGCGGCATCCATCCGGACCTGCGTGCACGGATGGACGCCCTCGCCGAGCGGGTCGGCGACCGGTTCGAGATCAAACGCTGGCCGGGCGGCACCGAGCGTCTGGTCGACGCCGTGTGCGACGGCAGACTGGCGCTGACCCTGGCCCGGCTCCCGGTCGGCGGCGACCCGGCCCTGGAGCAGCTGCCGGTGATGTCGGAGCGGCTCGGCGCGGTCGTGCCCAGGGACCGGTTCGCCGGGCGGGAGTCGATCGCCCTGGCGGAACTGTCCGGACTCGCCTACGCGGGCTCGCCCACGGCCGTGACCAACGCGTATTTCCGCGGTCTCGACCAGCAGCTTGCCGAACTCGGCGTCAAGAAGCGTATCGAAATCGGCAGCGCGACATTCGACGGAGTGTCCGAGATAGTGTCCAGTGGCCTGGCGTTCTCCATTTCCATGCTGGATCCGCGAAGCCCCGTGCAGAATCACCGTCTCGACAACGTGGCCGTCCTTCCCTTCTCGGATTTCCATCCCCGGCTGGAGACCGGACTGCTGTGGCGCAAGGACCGTGCGCACGGCGGTGACCTGGAGGAAGTCGTTGCCGCCGCCCGCGAGATCTTCGCCGAGCCGCTCCACACCTGATCCATCCAATTATTCGGAAAGCTTTCTTCAAAAGGCGGTATGACCACTGTGGTCATACCGCCTTTCGTTAATCGGTCACTCCATTCGTTTCCGTTCCTCGCCCCCTCCTTGCTAACTTAGTTTCTAGATACACATACATGACAGAGCGAGGAGTTGAAGGAAAAGCGATGACGGACATCACGGACACCGCCACCGGCCCCCTGGAAGGCATTCGCGTGATCGACCTGTCGACCGTGGTGATGGGCCCCTACGCGGCACAGATCCTCGGCGACCTGGGCGCCGACGTGATCAAGATCGAGTCGCCCGCCGACACCGTGCGCGTGGGCCACTACCGCACCACGCCGGGCATGACCCCGCTGAACCTCAACGTCAACCGCAACAAGCGCAGCGTGGCCCTCAACCTCAAGGACGACACCGACCGGGAGCGGGCGCTGCGGCTGATCGACACCGCCGACGTGCTGATCACCAACATGCGGCCGGGCGCACTGCACCGCCTCGGCCTGTCCCACGACGACATCGCCGCCCGCAACCCGGGCCTCGTCTACGCGCACGCCCAGGGCTTCCGCAGCGACTCGGACCGGGCCGGCAACGCCGCCTACGACGAGACCGTGCAGGCCGCGTCCGGCCTGGTCGACATCGCCGACCGCGCGCTGGGCGAGCCCGTCTACCTGCCGACCATCATCGGCGACAAGGTCTCCTCCCTGACCATCGCCTACAGCGTGCTCGCCGCCCTGCTGCACCGGAACAGGACCGGGCAGGGCCAGCTCGTCGAGATCCCGATGACGGACACCCTCATCGCGTTCAACCTCGTCGAACACCTGGCGGGACACACCCACGTGCCCGAGACGGGCCCCACCGGCTTCGCCCTGTCGATGCTGAAGGGCCACAAGGCGGTCCGCACCAAGGACGGCCTGGCCTGCGTCATGCCGTACAACCCGCGGAACTACCGGGACTTCTTCACCGCCGCCGGACGCCCGGACCTCGCCGAGGACCCGCGTGTGAACGGGGACGCCATCGACAGCGCCGACCACGAGGACCTGGCCGCGCTCCTGGAGACCTGCGCCCCGGCGCTGACCACCGAGGAGTGGGCGGAGGTGTGCGCCAAGCACAGCATCCCGATGGCCCCCGTGCTGGAACTGGACCGCGCCCACGAGGACCCCTACGTCCGCGACGGCCGCCTCCTCGACACCGTCGAGCACCCGACCGAGGGCACGGTCCGCACCATCGGCATCCCGCTGCGCTTCTCCGCCACCCCCGGCTCGATCCGCCGTCTGGCACCGGTCGCCGGCCAGGACACCGAGGACGTCCTCGCCGAGCTCGACACCGCCGTCCGCTGACCGTCCGACCGACACAGGAGGACAACCATGAGCACCCCCACACCTCCCGCCGTACGCACCGAACGGATCGGCACCACCCTGCTGATCACCCTCGACCGCCCCGAGGCCCGCAACGCCGTGAACGCAGCGGTCGCCGCCGGCCTGACCGCCGCACTGGACGAACTGGAGGCCGACCCCGAGCTGCGGGCCGGCGTCCTGACCGGCGAGGGCGGCACGTTCAGCGCCGGCATGGACCTCAAGGCCGCGCTGCGCGGCGAGTCGCCCGAGGTCGAAGGCCGAGGCTTCGGCGGCCTCACCGAGGCCGAGCCGGCCAAGCCCCTGATCGCCGCCGTGGAGGGCTACGCCATGGGCGGCGGCTTCGAACTGGCCCTGGCCTGCGACCTGATCGTCGCGGCCGAGGACGCCCGGTTCGGGCTGCCCGAGGTCAAGCGCGGGCTGATCGCGGCGGGCGGCGGCGTGATCCGGCTGCCCAAGCGCGTCCCGCACCACCTGGCCATGGAACTCCTGCTGACCGGCGAGCCCGTCGACGGCCGCCGCGCCGGCGAACTGGGCCTGGCCAACCGGGTCACCGCCACCGGTCAGGCCGTCGCCGAGGCGCTCCGGCTGGCCGAACGGCTCGCGGAGAACGCCCCGCTCGCGCTCGCGGCTGTCAAGCGCGTCGTCCGCGCCGCCGACGGAGCGCCCGACGCCGACGCCTTCGCCTTCCAGCGCGGGGAGATGAAGACCCTGATGGCCTCGGCGGACGTACGCGAGGGCATGACCGCCTTCGCCGAGCGCCGCCCCGCGCGGTGGACGGGACGGTGAGCCGCCATGCAGGCCGAGGACGTACGACAGCACCTCACCACCCCGCTCACCAGCCCGGCCTACGCGCCGACGGTCCCGCGGTTCACCGACCGGGAGTACCTCAACGTCGTCTACCGCACCGACCCCGACGCGCTGCGGGCCGTCGTCCCCGAACCGCTGCGGATCGGTGAACCCCTGGTCCGCTTCGAGGTCATGAAGATGGGCGACGTCAGCGGATACGGCCCCTACACGGAAGCCGGCCAGGCGATCCCCGTCGGCTTCGAGGGCGAGCACGGCGAGTACCTGCACGCCATGTACCTCGACAACTTCCCGGCGACCGCCTCCGGACGCGAGGTCTCCGCCTACCCGAAGGTGCTCGGCTCCCCGTCGCTCACCGTCGACTCCGGCGCGCTCGTCGGCACCCTCGACCACGGCAGCCTGCGGGTCGCCACCGCGACGATGGGCTACAAGCACCACGAGCTGGACCGGCGCGAGGCCGAGGCGCAGATCACCGTGCCGACGTTCATGCTCAAGACCATCCCCGGCTACGACGGTTCGCCGCGGGTGCAGGAACTCGTCCGCACACGCATCACCGACGTCACCGTCAAGGGGGCATGGACCGGCCCCGCCCGGCTCCAGCTCTTCCAGCACGTACTCGCCCCGCTGGCCGACCTGCCGGTGCTGGAGATCGTGTCGGCCAGTCACCTCCTCACCGACCTGACGCTGTCCGGCGCCGAGCCGGTCCACGACTACCTGAAGGGAGCCGCGTCATGACCCGCACCTTCCGTACGGCCGCGGTGATCGGCGCCGGGACCATCGGACTGTCCTGGACGGCCCTGTTCGCCGCGCACGGCCTGACGGTCCGGGTGAGCGACCCGCGACCGGACCTCGCCGAGGCCGTGGACGAGACCCTGGCACGATCCGCCCCGCAGCTGGCCGCCCGCGGCCTGGACGTGACGGGCCTGGCCGGCCGGGTGCACCTCGCCGCCGACGCCACCGAGGCGGTCCGGGACGCGGACGTCGTACAGGAGAACGGCCCCGAGCGCGTCGGGTTCAAGCAGGACCTGTTCGCCACCCTGGCCCGGGAGGCACCCGGCCACGCGCTGCTGCTCAGTTCCTCGTCGGCCATCCCGTCGACCGAGTTCACCAAGGAGCTGGCGGACGACGACGCCGCCCGCGTCCTGATCGGCCACCCCTTCAACCCGCCGCACCTCATCCCGCTGGTCGAGGTCGTGCCCGGCGAGCGCACCGGCGAGGACGCCGTACGGGCCGCCGTCGACTTCTACACCTCGGTCGGCCGCACCCCGGTCGTCGAGCGCAAGGAGATCCCCGGCTTCGTCGGGAACCGGCTCCAGAACGCGCTCAGCCGCGAGGCCGTGTACCTCGTCGAGCAGGGCGTGGTGACGCCCGAGGAGCTCGACACGGTGATGACCAACTCGCTGGGGCTGCGCTGGGCCACGGTCGGGCCGTTCCTCGGCTCGCACCTGGGCGGCGGACCCGGCGGCTACCGGCACATGGCCGAGCACATCGGCGCCTCGATGAAGCGGATGTGGGCGGACCTCGGCACCCCGTCCCAGAACGACGCACAGCAGGAACGGCTCATCGCAGCCGTGGAACAGGCCTACGGCTCCGCCACGTACCCGGACCTCACCGAGACGCGCGACCGCAGGCAACTGGCAGTCCTGTCCGCCCTGGACAGCGCCGACAAGGAGGAGAACTGAGATGACCACCACGATGCAACCGCTCGAAGACCAGCTCGCCGCGGACTTCTACGCCTACGAGACGCTGCTGCCGGACGAGGAGCGCAAGATCCTCCTCAAGGCCCGCACCCTCATGCGCGACGAGATCAAGCCGCTGGTCAACGACAACTGGGCCAAGGGCGAGTTCCCCCGGGAACTCGTAGGCATCTTCCGCGACAGCGGCCTCGCCGGCCTGCCCTACGAGGGCTACGGCGAGCACCGGCCCGCCGTCAGCAACCTGCTCAGCGGCATGCTGGCGATGGAACTGAGCCGCACCGACGCCTCGGTGGCCACCTTCTTCGGCGTCCACAACGGCCTCGCGATGTACTCCGTCCACTCCGGCGGCGACCAGGAACAGCGCGACCGCTGGCTCCCGCAGATGGCCGCGATGGACAAGATCGGCGCGTTCGCCATGACCGAGCCGCTCGGCGGCTCCGACGTCGCCGGCGGCATGCGCACCACGGCCAAGCGCGAGGGCGACACCTGGATCCTGAACGGCGCCAAGAAGTGGATCGGCAACGCGACCTTCGCCGACTACGTCGTGGTGTGGGCGCGGGACGTCGACGACAACCACGTCAAGGGCTTCGTCGTCGAGAAGGGCACGCCCGGCTTCGACCCCGCGAAGATCGAGGGCAAGATCGCCTTCCGGATCGTCGAGAACGCCGAGATCACCCTCACCGACGTCCGGGTACCGGAGGCGAACCGCCTCCAGAACATCAACTCCTTCCGCGACGTCGCCGAGATCCTGCGCGCGACGCGCAGCGGAGTGGCCTGGCAGGCGCTGGGCGTCATGGCCGGCGCCTACGAACTGGCCCTCGACTACGCCCGGGAACGCCGTCAGTTCGGCCGCCCGATCGGCGGGTTCCAGCTCGTTCAGGACCTGCTGGTCAAGAGCCTGGGCAACATCACCGCGTCGTGGGGCCTGCTCGCGCAGCTCGCCCGCTTGCAGGACGCCGGCGTCTTCCGCGACGAACACTCCGCCCTGGCCAAGGCGTTCGTCACCGCGCGGATGCGGGAGGTCGTGGCCTGGAGCCGGGAGATCTTCGGCGGCAACGGAATCCTCCTGGACCACGACATCGCCAGGTTCTTCGCCGACGCCGAGGCGATCTACTCCTTCGAGGGCACCCGCGAGATGAACACCCTGATCGTCGGCAAGGCGATCACGGGCCAGAGCGCCTTCGTGTGACGCTCCGCCGCCGGGACACGACCCGGTGCGGCTGGACCGGCCGGTCCGGACGAAGCGACCCCAGGTCTTGGACCTGGGGTTTCGTCATGTTCTGCGGCGTCGCCCGACTGTCCGGTTCGAGTGTTTCACTGAACAGCTGTGAGTGGGACCCTGACGAGCACCCTCGGGGAAGGAAGCGCCGGCATGATCGAGTGGAGGCCCCTGGGCACCGGAGCCAGGCCCGTTCCGAGGCCCGTGGCGACACCACTGGTGTGGGCCGGGGCGTTCGGCGGCGCGCTGGTGCTGGTGGCAGTCCTCAACAGCGTGGTGGGGACCGGCCGTCCCGGTCTGGCCCTGCTCGCGCTGTCCCTGCTGGCCGCGGTGCTCGGCCTGTGCGCACGCTTCACGGCGGCCCCCGGAACGGCCGTCCTGTGCTGGCTGTTCCTCAACGGCTTCGCCATCCCGCCCGCGGGCACCCTCACCTGGGCCGGCCCCCGCGACACCACATGGCTGGCCTGCCTGCTCACCGCCACGCTCGTGGGCACGGCCCTGGCCCGCCTCGCCCACGCCCGCGCGGCCTACCGCCGCCTGGCACCCGGGCGGGGCGACGGACCGTACGGCTCCTGACCGTCCGGTTCCGCCGCCCCGGGCCGACGGGCGGCCCGTACCACCCGCCGCCTACCCCGCGTTACGGCTCACCCCACCGGCCGCTGCCACCACGCCGCCGTCGCGTCGCGCAGGGTGTTGGTGCCGCAGTGCACCTCGCCCATGCCGAGGTGGTACGTGTACCAGTCGTCGATGTACGACACCTTCAGGCCGACCCGCTGGTAAGCGGCGGTGACGGCCTGCGTGAAGATGTCCTTGCCGCCGATGACGGGCCCCCACTGGCGCGGGGCGAGGTAACGGTCGCGCCCGAGGAGCACGCCGTTGACCGCTCCGGGAACGTACGCGCTGGTCATCACCGTCGCCGCGGCCTTCGTACGCGAGCCGGCCGGGTTCTCGGCGAGCCACTTCTGCTGGCCGCGGTCCCCGAGGCTGTCCACGAGGTCGGAACCGCCGCCCATGCGCGTCAGACGCGGCACCGGAATCTCGTCGCCGCCGGCGGTCATGACCTCCGACTCGCGGGTGTACAGCGCCGGCACCCGCACGATCTCCCCGTCGGTGACGCCCGTCTCCCGCTTCAGGATCTCCAGGTTGGCCGCGATGCGCCGCGCGGCCATCTCGTTGTCGGCCACCAGGTGCTTGGAGGCGAGCGCCTGGTCGATGGTCTCCTTGGGCGCCGGACTGTCACTGCGGCCCGGGACGGAGAACATCTTCGTCTTGCCGTGGCCGTCGCGCTTGGCGTCGCGCAGCAGCTCCAGCCCCGCCTCCGGGTCGGCGACGCCGAGGCGCCAGCCGCGCGGGGTGTCGGCGGGCAGGAACTGCACGAACTCGTCGACGTGCCCCACCCCCAGCCAGGAAGTGTCCAGCAGCAGCGGGTCCTGCAACCCCTGCGACTTGAGCATCGTCCGCATCACCTTGGACGGCCGCGCCCCGCTGTCCTTGCGCTCGCCCATGATGATCCGCCCGGCCGGGAACGAGCGCCCGCCGTGCGCGTAGGGCGGGATGGTCTCCAGGTTCCCCATGGAGTTGAGCGACCAGTCGTCGGGCTCGGCCCGGTCGGTCACCTGCACCACACCGACGTCCCGGCCGCGCACCTTCTCGAACAGCTCCCGGCCCGCGTCCCGGTCCGGCTGGGCGGAACGCAGCATCACGCGCATCACGTGCCGCTGACCGCCCGGCCCGGTCATGCTGACGTAGGCCGGTTCGACGAAGTCCTGGGCCCAGGGGTCGGCGTACTTCTTGAATTTGACCAGCGGCGCGGTGACCCCGGCGTTCTTGACCTCCTTCGCGAGTTCGGCGACGAACTTCTGCTGAAGACGGCTGTACGGGCCCTCGCCCTGGACCTCGGTCACCATCACCTGCTGGGCGTTCTGGAGGTGATGGTGGGTCAGCAGCGGCGCGACGCGCAGGGTCACGGCGTCGGAGGTGGACTTCTGCCCGGACGTCACCGTCAGCCGGACCACCGCCCGGCCGTCCCACTTCGCGCTGTCCCGGACGACATCGGTGCCTTCGACACCGAACTCCACGCCGGACCGCAGCTCGGCGGCGGTCAGCCGGGTCTTGGCGGTAACCGGGACCCAGTTCCCGGAACGCTTGACGAAGAGACGAGCGTGCTCGCCTCCCGTGGTGACCTTCAGACTGCCCTGGGCGTCCTTGCCCAGCCCCGGCATGGGGACGGAACGGACCCGGGCGAGGTCGGCGGCGTCCGCGCTGCCGTTGACCTTCGTGTCGGAGCCGTCGTTGCACGCGGCCAGCTTGGCGTCGGACAGCGGCTTGCCGCCCGGCCCGGTCACCGGACACCGCTTGCTGTCGTCGTCGAGGTTGGGCAGGTACACAGCTCCACGCCCGACGGACCAGCGGTCCTCACCGTCCTTGTCGCTGCCACCCGTGACATCGACCCGTCCGTCGCGGTTCACATCCGCCCGCAGATCGGCGCGGCCGCCCGTCTCGGCGGCCAAGGCGGAACCGGCCGGCCCCGCCAGCACGGATCCCGCGGCGGCGAGAGCCAGGACGACGGACCCGGCCGGGTACAGGCGCGAAGGTCTACGTGTACGTATCCGCGTACGTGAACGCACAGCATGTTCCTCTCGGTTGGGGGGTTCGCTGAGCAAGAGGAGGAACAGCGGCTGTGCGTTCACTGCGTGGCCGGAGTTACTCCGCTGCCGGCCGGGTGAGTCCGGGCGCGGAGCGGAAGGTCCGGCGGTAGGTGTCCGGAGGCACACCGACCGTGCGGTTGAAGTGCCGGCGCAGCGTCGTGGCGGTGCCCATGCCGGTGGCCGCCGCGATGGCGTCGACCACGTCGTCGGTGGTCTCCAGCAACTCCTGGGCGCGGCGGATCCGTTGGGTCAGCAGCCATTGCAGCGGCGTGGTGCCGGTCACCGCCCTGAAATGGCGGCCCAGGTGGCGCGAGCTCATCCCCGCCCGGCGTGCCAGGTCCTCCACGGTGAGCGGCTGGTCGAGACGCTCGATCGCCCAGGGCAGCAGCGCGGCGAGCGGGTGGTCGTCCCGGCTGGGCACGGGGGCGGCGACGAACTGGGCCTGACCACCGGCCCGGTGCGGCGGCACGACCAGCCGGCGGGCCACGGCGTTGGCGACGAACGAGCCGTGGTCGAGACGGACCAGGTGCAGGCACAGGTCCATCGCGGCGGCCTTGCCGGCCGAGGTCAGCACGCTGCCGTTGTCCACGTAGAGCACGTCCGGATCGACCTCCACCCGCGGGTAGCGGTCGGCCAGCGCCTCCGTGTGCGCCCAGTGCGTGGTCGCGCGCCTGCCGTCCAGCAGGCCGGCGGCGGCCAGCACGAACGCGCCCGTGCACAGGGAGGCCACCCGCGCCCCCGCCTCGTGGGCCGCACGCACGGCACCGACGAGCTCGACGGGCGGCTCCACGTCGGTGTCCGCCCAGCCGGGCACGATCACGGTGTCCGCATCCCGAAGCCCGTCGAGCCCCTGGTCGGCCTCCAGCCGGAACCGCCCGACCCGCACGGCGTCCACCCCGCAGACCCGGAGGTCGTACCAGGGCACGTCCACGCCCACTGGTGCCGACCCGAACACCTCGTAGGCCAGGGACAGTTCGAAGTGCAGCATGCCGTCGGTGACGGCGAGCGCGACAGTGGTCATGTCCGGAACTGTACGGGGCATGTCGTTCCGGACACTCACGGTGGGCGGCAGACGGTGGCCAGGATGTAGGTAACAGCTCGCGGCGGACCGGATGACGTGAGCACTCGACGGGGGAGAGAACCCATGGGAACGGAAACGGGAACGGCTCAGACGGTGCCGGTGACGGTATACGGCGCGTACGGCCACACGGGACGCTTCGTGGTGGCTGAACTGCGCGATCGCGGGTTCGTCCCGATCCTCGCCGGCCGCGACGCGGACAAACTGCGCGCGCTGGCGGCATCCACCCCCGGCGCCGAATCCCGCCCGGCCTCGATCGACGACCCCGCGTCGCTCGACCGCGCCCTGGCCGGCGCGGCCGCCGTGATCAACTGCGCCGGTCCCTTCGCCCTCACCGCCGCGCCCCTGATCGAGGCGGCCCTGCGCGCCGGAATCCCGTACGTGGACGTGGCGGCCGAGATCGAGGCCAACGTCGACACGTTCACGCAGTTCGCGGACCGAGCCCGGGCGGCGGGAGCGGTGATCGTCCCGGCGATGGCCTTCTACGGCGGCCTGGGCGACCTCCTGACCACGGCCGCGATGGGCGACTGGACGACGGCCGACGAAGCGACCATCGCGTACGGACTGAGCGGTTGGTACCCCACCCCCGGAACACGCACCGCGGGCACGGTCTCCCGCGAGCGCCGGTCCGGCCGCCGCGTCCGTTTCACGAACGGCCGCCTGGAGTACCACGACACCGAGCCGACCCTTCTCAAGTGGCCGTTCCCCGCCCCGATGGGCACGAGGGAGGTCATCGGTGACTTCACGATGGCCGACGTGGTCACCATCCCGAGCCACCTCTCCATCCCCGAGGTACGCACCCACATGACGACGGAAGCGGCCGGCGACCTCTCCTCCCCGGACACCCCGGCCCCCACCGCGACCGACGAGACCGGCCGCTCCGATCAGACCTTCCTGGTCGAAGCCGTCGTCCGCTCCGGCGGTGACGAACGCCGCGCCGTGGCAACGGGCCAGGACATCTACGCCGTCACGGCACCGCTGGCGGTGGAGGCGGTCGACCGCATCCTCACGGGCCGCACCCACGCGGTAGGCGTAGCCTCCGCGGGCCAGATCTTCGACGCGGCCGACTTCCTCGGGGCGCTGGCGCCGCACATCGCCTTCGAACCGCTCCAGTGACGGACGCTGGCTGACACGATGCGTTCTAGTGAGCTGGGTTTTGCTCGTCATTGGCCGCCGTGTCTCTCTGCCTCTTCGCCCTGCTCGTGATCGATCCGGTCGAAGGCCCGGACGGCGGATCGTGCGAGTGCCGTGACGGTGTGGCGGCCTGACCAGACAACTGCCCCCGTGCCGTCCGGGGCTTGGACGCCGTCGAGACTGCATCTAGCCCTCCTCCGGGGTGACTCTGTGGACCTGCTCAACTGCCTCAGAGGTGCTGCTTGGCTGTTCTGACCAGTCGGCTGATGTCGTCACGGGTCCGTACCCTGGCATCGTCGAGTTCTGTTCTGCTGTCTGTCTTGGACAGCGCAGTGACGTCTGCGAGCACCTTCTCCGCGGCTTGGCTCAGCGTCTCGTCCTCGGTGAGCATCTGTGCTCGGAACAGTGCCTCCTGGGCGTTGGAGCGTAGGTCGTAGGCACGGATCCGCACCGTGTCGGGGTCTTCATGTGGAGGCTGTTCGTGCTCGCAGAACCAGAGGTGAACCAGGCAGCGGCGGTAGTTGACCAATGCGCCGGCGTAGGCGGAGTAGGCATCGAGTCGTTCTTGTCGCAACTTCTCCCGACGGGTGAGTTCGTGGCTCCTGTCGACGGTGCGCTGCTGGAACGCCAGGGTGATCCCCGAACCGAGCAGCGTTCCCAGGACGGCTATGCCGCTGGCGATGATGGTCTCCACATCCCAAGCTGATCACGCATCGCCGTCCTCCGCGGGGCGTTGCGCTGTCCGCGTCACCACCCCGTCAACAGCAAATGGTTGACCAGCGACGCCAGCACCACCTGCCCGGTGAGCCAAGCACGCGGGTGGGGTAGCAACGCGCAGGACGGGAGGAGCCACACCGCGAAGGGCAGCCAGATGCGTTCCGTTTCCGCCTTGCTCATGCCGGACAGGTCGGCGACCAGCAGGGCGAGGAGGGCGGCGGAGATGAGGAGTGCGAGGCGGGCCTCGGCGGCCCTGTCCGGGTCGGCGGCGCGGCGGTGGAGCAGCGCCGTGCCCGTCCGGCGCAGGCCCGCCGCCGTCGCCAGGCCCGTGATGAGTACGGTGCAGGCCAGGTTGGCCCAGACCCAGTAGCCGTAGGGACGGATGCCGCCCGCGCCCTGGTGGTAGCGCGTCACCAGCAGGTGGTACGCCTCCCACCAGTCGAACCCGGCGAGCGTGAACGCCGCGGGGACCACGACAAAGCCCGCGAGCAGCGGCACCAGCAGGGCGGGGCGCTCCCGGATCCCGTGCCGGCCGAGCAGCAGGACCGCCGCCGCGATCAGTGCGATGAGTGTGAGGCCGTAGGAGAGGTAGCAGGTCAGGCCGAACAGCAACCCCGACGCCCCGGCCCACGACAGCGAGCGCCTCGTGACCGCCAGGGCCAGCAGCGCCACCGCCCACCCCGCCACCGCCGCGAAGTAGGCGTCGGCCGAGGTGCCCATCCACACGGCGGCCGGGGCCAGGACGAGGAAGGGGGCCGCCCTGCGCGCGAGGGTCTCGTCGGCCAGGGCGCGGATCGTGACCAGCACGGCGACGCAGGCCGTCGCGCCGACGGTGATGCACCACAGGCCCGCCCAGCCGCCGCCCCGCAGCCCGACCCGGTCGAGCAGGACGAAGGTGAGGGTGGCGGCGGGCGGGTGGCCGGCGATGTGGGCGGGCCAGTTGTCGGGGGAGTCGAGCAGGATGTGCTGGGTGAAGTCGCGTAGCGCTGCCGGGATGTCGTCGAAGCGGTCGATGACCTGGAGGTACTCGTAGCGGGTGGTGAGGCGGCGTGCGATGCCCCGGTCCCAGCCGTCGACCAGGGCCAGGGAGAAGATCCACGCCGTGGCCGCCGCCCAGGTCACAGGGAGCAGCGTCCGCCAGGGGAGCCGGGCCGCGAGGGTGGGGCCGTACGCGACGGTGGCGATCGCCAGGAGTACGGCCGCCGGAGTGCCGGGGCCCAGGTGGGGGCCCCAGGACGCCAGCAGCGGGGGCCAGTCGACGAACAGGGTGCGGCTGGTGTCCTGGAGGTGGCGGCCGACCAGGACGGCGGCCGTCACCAGCAGGGCGGCGGCCCCGACGGCGTACAGGTCACGGCGCAGGTCAGGGCGGAGGGAGCGGGTCACAGCCGGAACGCTAGGCCGACAGGGCGGGCGCGGACCGCCGTCCGGGCCGGATGTCAGCGTTTCGTCATGGGTCGAGCACCCATTTCCGGGGTGTGCCGGGCCTACGGTCGGGCCATGCGTGACGACCCACGGCTTCCCTCCTCGCCCGGCTTCTGGCGTAGCCCCCTGCGCGGCCCCCGGTTCACCTCGGTGCTGGGCCTCGTCCTGCTCGTCGGCATCACCGTGCTGTTCGTGACGGGGCTGGTCTCGTACGCCGCCTACAACCCGGACCTGTCGCCGGTGAACGACAAGACCCCGGACAAGGGGATCCTCGGCTTCTACCTCTTCGCCTGGCCGACGGACCCGCACTGGCTGTACCGGCTCAACCAGGGCGTCCACGTCACCCTGGGCATCACCCTGATCCCCGTCCTGCTCGCCAAGCTGTGGTCCGTGATTCCGAGGCTGTTCGCGCTGCCGCCGGCCCGCTCGCTCGCGCACGCCCTGGAGCGGATCTCGCTGCTGCTCCTGGTGGGCGGTGCGCTGTTCGAGTTCGTGACCGGTGTGCTCAACGTCCAGCTCGACTACGTCTTCCCCGGTTCCTTCTACCCGCTGCACTTCTACGGAGCGTGGGTGTTCTTCGCCGCCTTCCTCGCCCATGTGCTGCTGAAGATGCCCCTCGCGCTGCGCAATCTGCGGCACCTGCGGGAGGAGGAGAACGACCTCGTGACTCCCCGTCCCGCCGCGCCGACGGTCTCCCGCCGCGGCGCCCTGTGGTTCGTCGGGGGCGGCTCGCTGCTGCTGTTCGCGACGACGGTGGGACAGAACTTCGACGGGCTCCTGCGGCGCACCGCCCTCCTCGCACCGCACGGCGGCGGCGATCCCGGCAGCGGCCCGAACGGCTTCCAGATCAACAAGACCGCCGCGTACGCCGGGATCGACACGGCCGAGACGGGCGAGGAGGCATGGCGGCTCGTCGTGACGGGGCCTGCCGGCACGGTCCGTCTCAGCCGGGACCAGCTCGCCGGATTCCCCCTGCACAGCTCGGCGTTGCCCATCGCCTGTGTGGAGGGCTGGTCGACGTCGGACCAGTGGTGGCGCGGGGTGCGGCTGCGCGATCTCGCGGCGCTCGTCGGCTACGACGCCGACAACCCGCCGGACGTGTTCGTCGAGTCCCTCCAGCGGCGCGGCGCCTTCCGGAGCGCGGCCCTGCGCGCGAACCAGGTGGCCGACCCGCGTTCCCTCCTCGCCCTGTACGTCAACGGCGAGGAGCTGTCCCCCGACCACGGCTACCCGGCACGGATCATCGTGCCCGCGGCACCCGGTGTGCTGAACACCAAGTGGGTGGCCCGCATGACGTTCGGAGACCTGTGATGCGACGGCCTGTGATGCGTCGACCTGTGATGCGTCGGCCTGTGATGCGTCGACCCGTGATGCGCCGGCCTGTGATGCGCCGGCCGCGGATCTCCGTCGGGAGCCCCTTCCAGCTCCTCCTGCTCGCCTGCTCGTTCGCGCTCGCCGCCTACGCGGGCGTACGGCTGCTCGCCGGTGACTGGCTCGGCGTGGCGCTGTGGTTCGTGGGCGCGGCGCTGCTGCACGACCTGGTGCTGCTGCCGCTGTACGCGGCCCTGGACCGGGCGGTCGTCCGAGGGTTCGGCGCACGCCGGGACCGGGTGTCGTACGTACGCGTACCGGCGGCCCTCTCCGGACTGCTGCTCCTGGTGTGGTTCCCGCTGATCAGCGGCATGGTGGAACGGCGCTACCGGTCCGGAACCGGCCTGCCGGCGGACGTGTTCCTCGCCCGCTGGCTGCTGATCACCGCCGTCCTCTTCGGCGGCTCGGCGCTGCTGCTGGCGGTGCGCCTGCTGCGGGTGCGCAGGGCGGCGAAGCGGCGCCCGTCGGCCGTCCACTGACCGGCCCGCGTCCAGCCCCGGGCGTGCCGGAGCAGGGCGGGAGTGCCGAGCCGTGCCCAGGGGAACGGATCGCCGGCACCGCGCGCGTCCGTGAGGCCGACGACCCGCACCTGGGCGCGTTCGTCGATGTCCACCGGCGCGGTCTCGGCGATCAGCAGGCCGCCGGGGCGCAGGAGACCGGCCACCCGGTCCAGCAGGGCGCGCGGGTCGCCGCCGATGCCGATGTTGCCGTCCATGAGCAGGACGGTGTCCCAGCGGCCCTCGCCGGGCAGCGGCTCGAACACCGAGCGCCGCAGTGCCTGGCCTCCCATCCGTACGGTGTGGTCGACGGCGGCGGCGCTGACGTCGATGCCGAGGACGGCCCGGCCCCGGGCGGCGAGTTCCGCCACCAGCCGCCCGGGCCCGCACCCGACATCCAGTACGGCCCCCTCACACCGGTCCAGCACGTCCCGGTCCACCGCGTCGGCCCGGGCACACCACCGCTCCACCTCCAGCGGCAGCAGCCAGCCGTCGGCACGCCGCAGGAAAAGCGGCCCGTGACCGGCGCGCAGGGCAGCGGAGTAGGGGTCGGCGGTCGCCCAGGCGACGGTGGTGGCGGGCGGGGCGCTCATCGGGACGCGGCCGGACGGGAAGCCGGTGTTATGTCAGGCAGGGAGTCGGGGTCCGGGCCGTATTGCCCACCACCCCAACCCCTCCCCGCGCACCGGGCCAGCCGCGTCGCGAACCGTCCCTTCGGAGCCAGCGCGGCGACAGCGTGGGCGTCGGCCTCCGTGTCGACGTCGCGCAGCCGGGGCAGGTCGCGGACCCGCAGGCCCGCCGCGACGAGCCGGTCCCGCTGGACCGCCCCCGTCGCGGAGGTCGACATGGGCACGCCCCGCAGCAGGGCGGGATCCGGGCGGACCAGGCCGAGGGCCCAGAAGCCGCCGTCCTCGGCCGGGCCGAACCAGGCGTCGCAGCCGGTGAAGTCCACGGTGAGCAGCTCCGGCGTCACCTGCGGCGTGTCCATGCCGATGAGCAGGGCCGGGCCGGCGCAGCGCGCGAAGGCGTGCGCCAGCCGCTCGTCGAGACCGCCCGCGCACTGCGGCACGACGTCGAAGCCGTGCGGCAGCCACGGGCCGGGCTCCCCGTCGAGGACGAGGACCCTGCGGTCGGCCGGGGTGGCAGCGACCGCGTCCAGGGTGTCGGCGAGGGACGCCTCCGCGAGGGACGCGGCCTCCCGGGGCGTGAACGGCGGGGTGAGCCGGGTCTTGACCCGGCCGGGGCGTGGTTCCTTGGCGATGACGAGGAGTGCGGTCACCGTGCGTCCCTTCCGACGGCCGGAGTCCCGCCGGGGGCTTCGCCCAGCACGCGGCTCATGTCCCGTACGGCCTGCCAGGTGCCGCGCCACGTGCCCGTCACCTTCGAGGCCCCGGTGCGCGGCAGATACGGCACGTCGTGCTCGGCGATCCGCCAGCCGGCGTCGGCCGCGCGCACCACCATCTGGAGCGGATAGCCGCTGCGCCGGTCGGTGAGACCGAGGGCGAGCAGCGGTTCGCGGCGGGCGGCGCGCAGGGGACCGAGGTCGTGCAGCCGCAGCCCGGTGCGGCGGCGCAGCATCCGCGCGAGCGCGAGGTTCCCGGCGCGGGCGTGCGCGGGCCACGTGCCCCGGCCCTGCGGGCGCCGCCGGCCGAGGACCAGGTCGGCCTCGCCGTCGCGCACCTCGCGCACGAAGGGCACGAGGAGCGAGGGATCGAGGGAGGCGTCGCAGTCGCAGAAGCACACCACGTCCGCGGTGGCCGCGGTCAGCCCGGCGTGGCAGGCCGCGCCGAAGCCCCGGCGCGGCTCGTGCACCACGGTCGCGCCGAACGCGCGGGCGACCCGGTCGGAACCGTCGGTGGAGCCGTTGTCGACGACGAGTGCGCGCCAGCCCGGCGGGATCCGTTCGAGCACCCAGGGCAGGGCCTCGGCCTCGTTCAGGCAGGGCAGCACCACGTCGACGTCGGAAGATGTCGTCGTCACGGTTTCACCCTACGAACACGAACCGGGCATACCGGACTTCGGCTCCTTACGAAACGCGGACGTCGGCGGCCGAGGAGGCCTCCGGACAGGCCGCCGCGGGTCGTCCGGTGCGAGGCTGGAGCCATGCAGCAGCCCCCTCAGCACGAGGACACCCTCGACGGGCCCCCGCGGGTCCTGGTCGTCGACGACGACCCGACCGTGGCCGAGGTCGTCGCCGGGTATCTGGACCGCGCCGGTTATGTCGTCGACCGCGCCGACGACGGCCCGACCGCCCTCACCCGTGCCGCCGCGCACTGGCCGGACCTGGTCGTCCTCGACCTGATGCTGCCCGGGATGGACGGCCTGGAGGTGTGCCGGCGGATGCGGGGACGGGGGCCGGTCCCGGTCATCATGCTCACCGCACGCGGCGACGAGGACGACCGCATCCTGGGCCTGGAGGTCGGCGCCGACGACTACGTCACCAAGCCCTTCAGCCCCCGCGAGCTGGTGCTGCGCGTGGAGTCGGTGCTGCGCCGTAGCCGGCCCGCCGTCCCCGGGCACCGGCTGGGAGCGGCCGGTCTGACCGTCGACCCGGAAGCACGCCGGGCCACCAAGGACGGCACCGAACTCGCCCTCACCCTCCGCGAGTTCGACCTGCTCTCCTTCTTCCTGCGGCACCCGGGGCGGGCCTTCGGCCGCGAGGACCTGATGCGTGAGGTGTGGGGGTGGGACTTCGGCGACCTGTCGACCGTCACGGTCCACGTCCGCCGTCTGCGCGGCAAGGTCGAGGACGACCCGGCCCGGCCGCGACTGATCCAGACCGTGTGGGGCGTGGGCTACCGCTTCGACCCCACGGGAACCACCGGAGAGGAGGCCGGATCGTGAACGACACCCTCCTCATCGCCCTGTACGCCTTCGCCGGTGCCGCGACCACCGGCCTGGCCGGAGCCGGTGCGCTGCGTCTGATCCGGCGCCGTTCGCTCACCGCCTCGCTCGCCGTGGTCGCGACGGTCGGGGTCGTCGCGATGCTCGCGGGCACGCTCGCCGTCGCCTGGGCGATGTTCCTGTCGCCGCACGACCTCTCCGTCGTCACGACCGTCGTCGCCATGGCGGCCGTCGTCTCCCTGGCCACCGCGCTGCTGCTGGGCCGCTGGGTCGTCGCCCGCAGCCGCGAACTCGCCGTGGCCGCGCGCTCCTTCGGCGACGGCGGGAACTTCGCCGCCCCCCTCGGCCCGACGACCGCCGAACTGGACCACCTGAGCCGCGAACTGGCCGCCACCAGCGCCAGACTCGCCGAATCCCGGGAGCGGGAACGCGCGCTGGAGACCTCCCGGCGTGAACTCGTCGCCTGGATCTCGCACGATCTGCGCACGCCGCTGGCCGGTCTGCGCGCCATGTCGGAGGCGCTGGAGGACGGTGTCGCCGCCGACCCCGGCCGCTATCTGAAGCAGATCCGCACCGAGGTCGAGCGCCTCAACGACATGGTCGGCGACCTCTTCGAACTCTCCCGCATCCACGCCGGCGCGCTCGCCCTGGCCCCCAGCCGGATCTCCCTGTACGACCTGGTGGGCGACGCGCTGGCGGGAGCCGACCCGCTCGCCCGGGAACACGGGGTGCGGCTGGTGGGCGGCCGTATCGAGCCGGTGCCGGTGGAGGTGGACGGCAAGGAGATGAGCCGGGTGCTGGGCAACCTGCTGGTCAACGCCATCCGCCGGACCCCGGCCGACGGCACGGTCGCCGTCACAGCGGAGCGCTCCACCGAGGGCGTGGTGCTGTCGGTGACGGACGGCTGCGGCGGCATCCCCGACGAGGACCTGCCGCGCGTCTTCGACACCGGCTGGCGCGGCACGCACGCCCGGACGCCCCCCGCCGGCGCGGGCCTCGGCCTCGCCATCGTCCGGGGGATCGTGGAGGCGCACCAGGGCCGGGCCACCGTACGGAACATCCCCGGCGGCTGCCGTTTCGAGGTGGTGCTGCCCGCCGCCGCTTCGTAACACGGGCAGCACCACCGGTCTTTCGCGGACCGGGCTCCCGGGTCCCTCGTGGTCCCGGCCTCCGGGTCCCTCGTGGTCCCGGCCTGCGGGTCCCTCGTGGTCCCGATCCCTCGGTCTTGCGCGGGCCGGACCCCCCGGTCTTGCGCGGTCCTGGCCCCGGGTCTTGCGCGGTCCTGGCCCCGGGTCTTTCGCGGTCCCGACCCCCGGGTCCCTCGCGGTCCCGACCCCCGGGTCCCTCGCGGTCCGGGCCCTCCGGCCCCTCGCGGTCCCGACCCCTCGGTCTTGCGCGGTCCCGACCCCCGGTCTTCGCGGTCCCGACCCCGGCCTTCGCCGTCCCGACCCCAGGTCATTCGCGAGCCGGACCCCGGGGGGACGCCGGCCGCTCCTGCGCGCCCCGCATCCCGGCCCGCGCGAACTCCGCCATGCCCTCCTCGAATCCGGCCTCCGGCTTCCAGCCCAGCGCGTCCCGCAGCCGTGCGGAGTCGGCGGTGATGTGCCGTACGTCCCCGAGCCGGTACTCGCCGGTGACGACAGGCTCGGGCCCGCCGTACGCGGCGGCGAGTGCCCGGGCCATCTCGCCGACGGTGTGCGGGTCGCCGCTGCCGGTGTTGTACGCCGTGAGCCCGCCCGGGGCGGCCTCCGCCTCCAGCGCCACGGCATTGGCCCGCGCCACGTCCCGGACGTGCACGAAGTCCCTGCGCTGCCGCCCGTCCTCGAACACGCGCGGTGCCTCGCCCCGGGCGAGCGCCGAGCGGAAGAAGGAGGCGACACCGGCGTAGGGGGTGTCACGGGGCATGCCGGGCCCGTACACGTTGTGGTAGCGCAGCGACACCGCCGACCCGCCCGTGCAGCGGGCCCAGGCGGCGGCCAGGTGCTCCTGGGCCAGCTTGGTCGTCGCGTACACGTTCCGGGGATCGGCCGGGGCGTCCTCGCCGACCAGCCCGGGGACGAGGTCCGCCCCGCACACCGGGCACGGCGGCTCGAACCGGCCGGTGTCGAGGTCGGTGACGGCACGCGGCCCGGGCCGTACGACCCCGTGCCGGGGGCACTCGTACCGCCCTTCCCCGTAGACCACCATCGACCCGGCCAGCACGAGACGCCGCACCCCCGCCTCCGCCATGGCGGCGAGCAGCACGGCCGTCCCGAGGTCGTTGTGCGAGACGTAATCCGCCGCGTCGGCGACCCCGTCGCCGAGCCCGACCTTCGCGGCCTGGTGGCACACGGCGTCCACACCGGACAGGGCACGCCCGACGGCGGCCGGGTCCCGCACGTCGGCGCCGGCGTCCTCCCGCACGTCGAACACGACCGCCTCGTGCCCGCGCTCCCGGAGGGCGGCGACCACATGGGACCCGATGAACCCGGCACCGCCGGTGACCAGTACGCGCATACGGCCACGCTAGGCGCGCGACCCGGCCGCACCACGGGACCGCGCCCGTACGTCACGACTCCGTAAGATCGCGCACGGTCACAGCGACGCGGTCTCCGACGCGGTCGCCCACGCGAACCCGTCCGGGTCGGTGAAGGGCCCGGAGTCGCCGTTGACCGTGAGCCGGTGCGATCCGGTGCCGTCGGGGGAGACGCCGACGAGCTTGGCCAGGCCCCGGCGCTTGTACAGCGCCAGCTTGACGGAGCCCGACCCGGTGTCGAACTCGACGTACTTGCTGCCGAAGCTCTTCGCCACGGGGATGCCGTGCTCGACGTAGAACCGCTTGCTGCCGGCCATGTCCTCGACCCCCAGCAGCAGCACGATCTCGTCGATCCGCCGGGTGGCCGGTCCGGTGTCCTTCTTCGACGACGACGCGATCTGCCAGATCGTCCCGTCCGGGGCCTGCACGACGCCCCCGTAGCCCCACAGCGACTTGCTGGCGGGCTTCAGCGTCGTGGCACCGGCGTCCACGGCGGCGCCGACGAGGGCGTTGACGTCGGCCGGCTGGGACACCACGAGCGACAGCGTGAACCCGCGAAAGCCGGTCGTCGGCGCCTGCGAGGCCCGCACGCGTACCTGGTCGCCCAGTCCGAACGCGTTGGTGTAGAAGCGGTGGGCGGCGGCGGAGTCGTCCACTTCGAGGGTGACGGATTCGATGGAAGTCATGACGTTGACGCTAGGCGCCGCACGAGACCCGCGCTTCTCGAATCCTGACCGGAACGAGGAACACAACGAGGAACACCTCGCCGCGACCCGCCGTCGTCAGCGCACAGGCCGCCGCCCCGCGTGCCGGGACAGCCGTACCGCGAAGAAGATCACGTCTATGGCGAGGAGCACGATGCCGATGGCCAGGAGATAACCCAGGCCCTCCGCCGCCACGCCGATGATTCCCAGGACGACGGCCACGAGGACGACCAGAAGGAAGAGCGCCATCATCGCGGACCACCTCTCCTGTGCCACGTGCGTGCGTACGGTCACCTGCGGGCGAGCCGGCGCTCGCCCCCCGCTCCGGGCCGGTACGTCATGCCGTAGTGCTGGAAGATCTGCTCCTCCCGCTCGGCCGGGAGAACGTCGTCCGTCCCGATCGACGGGGCTTTTCTTACCTCTCCCCTGGCGTGGGAGACCTTGACGTAATCCGGTCCGACCACGGCGTCGTCGAGGGGGACGAAGACCAGGCGCCGGCGGCCGGGCACCCCGGTGCGGACGGTGGCCATGGTCGGTTCGTCGGTGGCGGTGTCCACGTAGACGCCTTCGAGCACGCCGATCCTGTGCTGCTTCGGATCGACCACCTCATGGTCGCGCCATTCGCGGATGTCGGCTGAACGGATCATGCCCGTACTCCCTGTCCGGTCCCGCCGTTTCACCCTACTCCGGCCCGGGCCGGAGTACGGTGGGGAGGACGAGGACTTTCCGTATGCCGGAATTCTGACCGGTTCCGGACCACGCACGCCATCCGTCCTCGCATGGGCAGCCCGTGACCCGGCCGCGCATCCGCATCCAGGCCGAGGAGCCACGCATGCCATCGCCCCACAGCCCGAACACGTCCACGACGGTCCCACCGCCGTACCCGTGCCGTCGCCCCAGGGCTACGACGGCACGTCCCCCTTCCCGCCGGACGGCCCGGCTCCCGCCCGCGACGCCGGTGAGCGGCTGTACGTCGCGGTGAGGGGGGTGACCTGTGGCCCCTCCCTGCTCTCGTTCGGCGAGAGCCGGCACAACCTCCACCACGCCGACCCCACCAGCGCCCGTCACGGCGTCGACCGGGGGCAGGTCGACCCCTCCGCCGCCTTCATCCGCCTCCTCGAACGCCTCGGCTGGGTGCACGACGTGCGCCGGCCGACCGCGGACCGGGTCGCGGCCCGTCGCGTCTGACACCGACCACCGGACCCCTCATGAAGTCGGCAGGAGCCCTCATGACCACCGCGCTACCGCCCCCGCTCCCCTCCCACCCGGTCCTCCGGCTGCGTCTCGCCCCCCGCAGCGGCATGCCCCGGCCCATCGACGGGGCGTGGTGGCCCCGCTCCTACGACCTGCTCGCGGAACTCCCGTCGCTGCTCTCGGGGTTGCCGCGGGCGTGGGGGCACGTCACCAGCGTCACCGTCAACGGGGCGACGTGGCCGGCGGCACCCGGCCGGATGCTCGTCTCCAACCAGGTCGTACGACTGCACAGGGCCCTCGCGGCGTCCGCCCCGCACACCGTCGTCCTGCTCGCCCCCGGCCGGGGCCGCTGGGACCTGCTGGTGGTGCCGCCGGACACGACCGAGGAGGCGGCGGAACCGCTGATGGCGGCCGCGGCGAGCGATCAGGAGTGACCGCCACCCGCCCGGCGGTGACCGCCACCCGCCGGGCGCCGTCTCACTTCCGCCGGTGGCTGTCCTCCATGGAGCGGCTGGTGTCCAGCCAGGACCGTGCGGGTTCCGCCGCGCGGCCGGTGTCCACGGTGAGGTCGAGGCGGGTTCCCCCGTCGGGACCGGCCGGGTAGCTGCGCTGCTCGGTGGCGGCGAAGCAACGGCGGAGAACCTCCGCCACCCGCCGGGCGACCTCGGGCGAGGCGGCGACGATGCGGACCTCGGCGTGCCCGTCCGAGGGTGGTTCCGTGGACTGCATGGCGACCTCGGAGTTCGATGTACCGGCGGGAGACGGGCCGGATCCCTCACCCTACTCCGGGCTCTCCGGCCGCCATCGGCCTGAGAGCCCGGAGAGTACCGTGAGATGAGGAAGCCACCCGGCTTCCTCATGCCCGGCAGGATTCCCCCCGGCAGGCAGGCGAGAGCGATGTCCGACTCCGACTCCCCGCGTGTGACCGGGCTCCTGCCGGACGCCGTCCACCAGGCCGTGCGGCCGGGAACGGCCGTCGTACGGCTGGAGACGACCCACGAACGGCAGGGCGTGCTCGACGGGGCGTGGTGGCCGCGCTCCCGTGACATCGCCGTCGAGCTCCCCAGCCTGATCACCGCGCTGACCGAGCACCTCGGGCCCATCACCCGTGTCGGCCTGGACGCCGGTGCCTGGGAAGAGCTGCCGACGCGGATGACCATCGACGACCGTGTCGTCCACATCGACTCCTCCTCGGTCGGCGACGACACCGTCCTCATCACCCGGGGCGGGCAGGACCTCTTCTCCCTCCTGGTGGTCCCGCCGCACGCGACGCCCGACGCCGCGCGCGCCGCCATGACCGAGGCCGTCCGCTCCGGCAGCGTGACCCAGGCCGAACAGATCCTCGTCGACACCGGCACCGGGCATGCGAACCCGAGCGCGACGGACGTCCGGAGCGCCCCCGGCGAATAGCCCCCGGATCCGTACGGCCCGCCGGACCCGTCCGAGGAGTACGGTGGAGCCACCGAGGATTCTTCGCGCACCGGCTTCCAGGCTCGTGTCGTTTTCGGCGATCGAATATGCCGGGCCGGTCGCGGCCGTCCCGGGGCAGGGTTCGCGTCATGACTGCGACCATTTCCCACCCGCCGACAGCCGAAGCCGATGACCGGTCCTCCTCGTCCTCTCCGCGGCTGGCGCTCGCCGCCACCGGTTCCGCACCGGCTCTGCTGGACGGCGCCTGGTGGCCCCGCTCACGCGATCTCGCGGCGGAACTCCCCTCCCTGACGGCCGTACTGGACCCGGTGTGGGGGCGGATCACCCGGGTCACGGTGAACCCCACCCACTGGCCGGTCGTCCCCCGCAAGGTGCCCGTCGCCGGGCGCGTGGTGAAGGTGGGCTGGTTCCGGTCCGAGCAGGACCCGCACGAACTGCTGCTGCTCTCGTACCGCGTGGGGCGCTGGAACCTCCTGGTGATCCCGCCGCAGACGACTCCCGAATCGGCCGCCCGGCTGATGGCCGCCGCGAGCGACCCGCTCGGCACGTCGACCGGGAGCCGGCTGATGGAGGACGAGGCGCGCTCGCGGACGGAGTACGAGGCCGACCGGGCCGTGGAAGCGGTCTGGGACTCCGAAGGAGGACACGAGGCCGGTGACCCGGCAGCAGGTCCGCGGGTCCCGGTCGTGTCCGCCCCGGTGCCGTATCAGCCGATGGGAAGGTGAGGACAGTGGAGGCATTCGTGTCCGTGGCGGTGATCCTCGGGATGATCGTCCTCGGTGTGTTCCTCATCCACCAGCTGAACGCACAGCACGACGACCGCATCGCCGCCTTCCACTACGGCCGCTCCGGGCTGCCTGTCGCGGGACCGGCTCCATCCGGTCGGCGGAAGGCCCGCGGCCGCGGGCGGTTCTCCTGGCGCCGCACCCGTGAGCAAGCCGAGTGAGCCCCGCCCTTCAGGCAGTCCCGACAGAGGAGCCATGCCCCTTCCGCAGCTGAACGTCCACCGGCACGACCACACCACCCGCACGCTGATCATCCTGGCAGGAGAGATCGACCTGGCCACGGCCCCGCTCGTGCACGCCGCGCTCGCCGCGTGCGTGCACGACGGCGTCCGCACCACCGACGTCGATCTCACGGCGGTCACCTTCTGCGACGCCAGCGGGATCAACGCCTTCCTCACGGCGTTCCGCCTCGCCACCGACACCGGAATGATGCTCCGGCTGCACGGCCCGCCCCCGGCCGTGGCCCGCATCATCGAGCTGACCGGCTCCGCCTTCCTGCTCCACGAGCCCCTCATCGTCCGACCACCGTCACGCCGGTTTCCCGTCGCCACGAGGAGCGCGGTGCGCGTGCGTGCCACCGGCCGGGGAGGCCACGGCCTGCACCGGGTGTGCCTACGGCGTCCCCGTACCGCGTGAGGGGACGCGGTCGCGCAGGCGGTACTCGCTCGGGCTGACGCCGTGTTCCCGCTTGAACGCCGCACTGAAGGCGAACGCGTTGGCGAACCCGACGCGGTCCGCCACCACGGCGAGCGTCGCCTCCGTCTCGCGCAGCAGGTCGGCGGCCAGGGCCAGGCGCTGTTCGCGTAGGTAGGTCATGGGCGGCCGGCCGACCAGAGCGGTGAAGCGCCGGGCCAGGCCGGCCCGGGACACGCCGGTCCTCGCCGCCAGGGCCGGCAGGGTCCACGGGTGGGCGGGATCGCTGTGCAGCATGCGCAGGGCCGCTCCGACCACGGGGTCGCTGTGGGCCCGGTACCAGCCGGGGACCTCGGCGCCGGGGCGGGTGAACCAGGCGCGCAGGGCGGTGATGAGCATCAGGTCCAGTGCCCGGTCCAGGAGGAGCTGCTGCCCGGGCTCCTCGCGGGCGATCTCCTCGAAGGCCGACATGCCGAAGGGGCAGGTGCCCACGCTCGCGTCGACGACAGCGAGGGGCGGCAGCGCGGCGAGCAGCCGGCCCGGGGTGCCGCTCTCCAGGGTGTGGAGCCCGCTGATCAGGAGCGTGCCGCCGTCCCCTTCCGCGTCCCGGGCGCCGGTACCCGGAATCCGGGGACGGTCCAGTTCCTCGCCCTGCGGGGTCGTGCAACGGCCGCCGTGACGGATCACCACGTCCGGTTCGGTGCGGAGGTCGTCCGCGATCACGTACGGTGCGCCGCCGCACAGCACCGCGACGTCTCCGGAGCCGATCCGCACCGGGGCGCCGCCCTGGGGCGTGATCCATGCGGAGCCGCGCACGAGGACCGCGAGGGCCAGCGGCGAGCCGTCCTCGAAGCGTGCCCCCCAGGAGCCGGTCAGGGAGGACCGGTGGAAGACGGCGCCACTGGTCCGCACCCCGTTCAGAAGGTCCGTCAGCGGATCCGTGCTGGTCAGACCCATGGGATCCATGCCGGTCAGCGTAGACGAACGCGTATGGACGTGAGTCCGCACGGCATGTCCCGGGCGGACGGCGACTGGTTCGCTGGAGGCCATGAGCGACGAGATGATCCTGGTGACAGGGGCCACGGGCAAGACGGGCCGCCGGGTGGCGCGGCTGCTTCGGGAGCGGGGCGTGCCGGTCCGCGCGGCGTCCCGTTCCGCCACGCCGTCCTTCGACTGGACGGACCGCGGGACCTGGGAGAAGGCCCTGAGCGGGGTGACGGGGATGTACGTCGTCCACCCCGACCTGGGCGGCCCCCGGGCCGCCGACGATGTCGCCGCGTTCGCCCGGCGGGCCGCGGCTGCCGGAGCCCGTCACGCGGTGCTGCTGTCCACGCCCTCCGACGCCTGGGGCCCTGCCGAGGAACACGTCCTGTCCGCCGAGCGGGCCCTCGGACACGCGGGTCTGGACTGGACGGTGCTGCGGGTGCGGTGGTTCTTCCAGAACTTCAGCGAGGACTTCCTCCGCGACCCCGTGCTGAGCGGCGAGGTACGGCTGCCGGCCGGCGACGGCAAGGAGGCGTTCATCGACGCCGAGGACATCGCCGAGGTGGCGGTCGCGGCCCTGACGGAGCCCGGGCACGCCGGGTGGAACTACGAGCTCAGCGGCCCCCGGCTGATGACCTTCGCCGACGCCGTCGCGGAGATCGCCCGGGCCACCGGCCGCGATCTGCGCTACGTCCCGCTGACGCCGGAGGCGTACGCGCAGGAGCAGCGGGCGCAGGGTGTGCCCGAGGAGTGGGTGCAGTTGACGGTCGGCCTGTACGAGCACGTCCGCTCAGGCGGCCTCGCCTCGCTCGGCGACGACGTCCGGAAGGCCCTGGGCCGGGCTCCCCGGGACTTCTCCGAGTACGCCGACACCACCGCCCGGGAGGGTGTCTGGAACAGCTGACCTCGCCCCCGGGCGATCAGCCGGCATCGGCGACGGAACCCTCGGACGCGCCGTGCCTGGCACGGCGGCGGTACTCGGCGTTGATGCGCTGAGCTTCCTCGAGCTGGTCCTCGAGGATGACGATGCGGCACGCGGCCTCGATCGGGGTGCCCCGGTCGACGAGCTCGCGGGCGCGCGCCGCGATGCGCAGCTGGTAGCGCGAGTACCGGCGGTGTCCGCCCTCCGAGCGCAGCGGAGTGATCAGACGAGCCTCACCGATGGCTCGCAGGAAGGCCGGGGTGGTGCCGAGCATCTCGGCGGCCCGCCCCATCGTGTACGCGGGGTAGTCGTCGTCTTCCAGACGATCGCTGAGCGGGGTATCTGCTGTCATGTCACCTCGTAGTGCAACGCGTCGAGGGGCCCTGGTGCCGTACGGCACCAGGGCCCCGAAGGAAATTGAACACCATCTGTCGGCCCTAATGCTGCGCCGACCTTCTGTTTCCGCTACCGGCCCTGTGGGAGGGGGGATGCGGGGATCGCGGCTGCGTGACCGGGGACCACCTTCCAATCCGGGGTCTTGCGGTACCCGGCCGAGCGCCGCTCGGGCCGGGCGATCCTGATGGCGTCTGCTCCTCCGTCCTTCTCGGCTGAGTGATCTCGTGTCAACGAGAAAAAGGCTAACTGCGCCGGAGCCCAATGTCTACTCTGACAAGAGCAGATTTTGTTCGCTGGTGGCGCAGTTAGCCGGTGGCCCGCAAGAGCGGCGACACGACGACGAGGGCCCTGCCGACGCGCGTCGGCAGGGCCCTCATCGGGATCGGGGTGGGCGGTGGTCCGCCCGTCCTCATGCGTCCAGGGGTGCGGCGCCGAGCAGTGCCGACGCGGTCTGGAGCGGGGTGGGGACGCGCACGGGCGCGGCCTCGGGGTGGTCGTGGCAGGTGAAGCCGAGACGGGCCATGGCCCGGACGACCTCGCTGGCCGTGAAGTCGCGGCGGTCCTGTCGGGTGACGACCTGGCCCACCTGCTTGACGGGGTAGCGGCGGCGGCCGATGGTCACGGACTCACCCGTGACGATCTCGGGCGTGACGCCCTTCATCGAGGCCAGCACCCCGCTCTTGGTCAGGTCGAACGGGTACCGGGCGATGACACAGCGCATGATGCCCCCACAGGGAGAAGGAGAACGGCTGACCGGGTGAGGCGGCTCAGCCGGAGAGGGCGAGGACGCCCGGGGTCCGGCCGTGCTCCCCGGCGGCGGTGCGCCGGGGGACGGGCGAGGTGCACGGTCCGTCGAGCACGTCCCGCAGCCGGGTCCGGTCCGTGTACGTGGAACTGCCGCGGTGAGCGACGAGTTCGGCCAGGGTGACCGAGCCCGTGCTCTGGTCGTCCCCGTCGCACAGGACGAGGAACTCGACCCGGGCACCGGCCATGACGGACAGCGCGACCTCGACGGTCATGTCGTCCCCGACCCGGGGGCCGGACGCGTCCATGGCGTCGGCCACGGACACGAGGGAGGGATCAACTTGCTGGCACTGCGTCTGAACCGGTGTCAAAGCTGCCTCCGCGGAGTTGGGTGAGCTGACGATCGACGCGACAGGCCTAGGCCGCCGGGTCGAAGGCGGGTCGCTGCGCCCTGCGCCGCCCCGCCTGTCCGGTGGGGCGCCCCTGGACGGGGCGGTTCCGGCGGCCACGGGACGAGGGCGCCCCGGAAGACCCGGCACGGCGGGGAGCCGGAGCCGGTGCGGTGATGACGACCGGGACACCGGACGGGGTCTGGGCCCCGGTGATCCGGCTCAGTTCCGCTTCACCCGAACGCACCGGGGTGACCTGGGGGGTGATGGCGGCCGAAGCCATCAGCCGGGTCATGCCGCGACGCTGGCCGGGTGTCACGAGTGTGACGACGCTGCCGGACTCGCCGGCCCGGGCGGTACGGCCGCCGCGGTGCAGGTAGTCCTTGTGGTCGGTGGGCGGGTCCACGTTGACGACCAGGTCGAGGTTGTCGACGTGGATGCCGCGGGCCGCGACGTTGGTCGCCACCAGCACCGTCACATGACCGGTCTTGAACTGGGCGAGGGTCCGCGTGCGCTGGGGCTGGGACTTGCCGCCGTGCAGAGCCGCGGCGCGGACGCCGTTGTTCAGCAGGTGCTCGGTCAGCCGGTCCACGGCGCGCTTGGTGTCCAGGAACATGATCACCCGGCCGTCCCGCGCCGCGATCTCGGTCGTCGTGCGGTGCTTGTCCGCTTCGTGCACGTGCAGCACGTGGTGCTCCATCGTGGTGACCGCACCCGCCGACGGGTCGACGGAGTGGACCACGGGGTCCGTCAGGTAGGTGCGCACCAGGCGGTCGACGTTGCGGTCCAGGGTGGCCGAGAAGAGCATCCGCTGTCCCTCGGGGCGCACCTGGTCGAGCAGGGCGGTGACCTGGGGCATGAAGCCCATGTCGGCCATCTGGTCGGCCTCGTCGAGGACGGTGATGGCGACGTCGTCCAGCCGGCAGTCACCGCGGTCGATGAGGTCCTTGAGCCGCCCCGGAGTCGCGACGACGACCTCCGCGCCGGTCCGCAGCGCACCCGCCTGCCTGCCGATCGACATGCCGCCGACGACGGTGGCCAGCTTCAGCCGGACGGAGCGGGCGTACGGGGTCAGCGCGTCGGTCACCTGCTGGGCGAGCTCGCGGGTCGGGACGAGGACCAGGGCGAGCGGCTGTCGCGGCGCCGCACGCCGGCCCGCCGTACGGGCCAGCAGCGCGAGGCCGAAGGCGAGGGTCTTGCCCGATCCGGTACGGCCGCGGCCCAGCACGTCACGCCCGGCGAGGGAGTTCGGCAGGGTCGCCCCCTGGATGGGGAACGGCACGGTCATGCCCTCGTGGCCGAGCGCGGCCAGCAGCGGCGCCGGCAGGTCGAGGTCGGCGAACGACTCGACGGCGGGCAGCGCGGGCGTGGTCGTCACCGGCAGCGCGAACTCCCCCTGGAGTGCGGCCGGCCGGCGCTCGTAGCCCTTGGAACGCCGCGGAGCGCCCGAGCCCTTGGCGGCGGACCCCCTGGAGCGGTCGTAGGAGCGGGTCGGGCGGGCGGTGCGTGCGCGGTTCAAGCGGAACCTTCCTCGATGTGAGCTCGTGGGCACGTAGCAAGGAATTTCCGCCGCGCGAATGAACGGCGCAGAGAATCGCGAGAACGAGCCGGAGATGTTGGGCGCGGATTTGTTGTCACGCGCCCTGAAAAGCAGCGAGCCGGGGCCCGCACCCCAAGGTGCGGGCCCCAGCTGCGAAATATGCGTTGCTGCCGTGATCAGGCGGGAACGATGTTCTCGGCCGTCGGGCCCTTCTGGCCCTGCGCGATGTCGAAGGACACCTTCTGGCCTTCCAGCAGCTCACGGAAGCCCTGGGCGGAGATGTTCGAGTAGTGGGCGAAGACGTCGGCGCCGCCGCCGTCCTGCTCGATGAAGCCGAAGCCCTTTTCCGCGTTGAACCACTTCACGGTACCAGTAGCCATGTCAATTCTCCTTCGGAGACGATGTTCGGAATTCGCCCTGTGCGGATTCCGCGTCGCCGTGCTGATTACCCCGTAGGAAAATGAACCTTCTGGCAACCACACCTGCAACTGAGATCGACAGTAGCATGGCGCGACCGGCGCTGTGTGGATCAGTAATTCCGCCCCGTCCGGAGGCCCAGGAATACTCGCCGGGTGCCGCAGCAATTTCTCATCTCGCAAAAACAGATATTGGTCCCGCACGGACGTACTGTTCCTGTCGCGTGCTCCCGGCCGCAGCGCCATGACCTCCCTCGATGGTCCCCGCGCCGCGGCCGTCCCCCTCAGCGGACGGGACGACGGCGAACGCGCCGGGACGCCACCATCGCGATGAAGGTCACATCGGCATACGGGTGACCTGCCGGAGGGCCCGGTGGCGGTCGGCGGTCCGAAGGGGTCCGCACCGCCGAAGTCAGTCAAGAGTGGCGAGATGATCGGCGCCGCCGCCTCGCCACTCGACGAGGAAGATGGTCGCGTCGTCGCTCGTGGCGCCGCCCCGCTCGTGTTTCAGGGCGTGGGAGAGCGCTCGCACCACCGCCCGCACCTCGGTGCGGTCGCGGAGGACCCGGTTGGTCCACTCGATGAGCTGCTCCTCACCGAACTCTTTTCCGCCGGGCTGATGCTCCTCGATCAGACCGTCGGTGAAGCACAGCAACCGGTCACCGGGCCGCAGCATCCGCTCGCTGACCACCGGCTCCTCACCGCCGAAGCCGACCGGCAACGTGGTCGGGCTCTCCAGCCGGTCCACCACGGCGCGGTCGCGGATCAGGAGCGGAGCCGGGTGGCCGGCGTTGACCCACTGAAGCCGGCCGGTGGCGACGTTCAGCACCATCATCTGCGCGGTGACGAAGTGGTCGTGGCCGAACTGCTCGTTGATGGCCCTGTCCATGAACGCGTACACCTGGGACAGATCGGTGTGGGACCGCCGCGTGTGGCGATAGGCGCCGACGGCCACCGTCGCCATGGTCGCCGCATCCAGCCCGTGGCCCATCGCGTCGAGCATGGCCACGTGCAGGATGTCGCCGTTGAGGGCGTAGTCGAAGCTGTCGCCCGCCACGTCGTAGGCGGGCTCCAGGATTCCGGCCACCTCGACCTGCGGAACGGTCATCGACAGCGGGGGCAGCAACGACCACTGGATCTCGGCGGCCACGCTCATCGGGGCGCTGCGGCGGGCCTGGAAGAACTGGTCGGTGTAGGCGTCCTTGGTGACGATCATGTCCGCGACCAGGCCGGCGAGTCTGCGGAGCAGCCGCCGGTCGTCGTCGTCGACGGTGTCCAGGGTGACGGCCACCACCCCGATCTGGTCGCTGCCGTCCAGCAGCGGCAGGTACATCCGCACACTGCCGTCCAGCGGCACCTCCACCGTTCTGCGGCTGAGGAACGCCTCGCCGGCGGGGGAGTCCTCGACCGATTCGGGGCCGCCGACCCTCAGCCTCCGGCCCGGCAGCGGCACCAGCAGCACCTGTTCGTAGTCCTGGAGGAGGATGGAGACGTCCCGCCCCCCGACCCTGGCCACCTCTTCCGCCACGAGCGGGGCGATCAGGTCCGCCGGCATCTCGTGGGCCCGGTCCAGCAGCACCCCCAGCAACCGTTCACCGAACCCCTCCGACCGGTCCACCCCGATCCTGTCCGGCTTCCGCCCACCGTCCGTCATCGCTGTCCGCCGACGCGGGCGTCAGGCGGCGCCGCTGACGCCCGGGGCGACGAAGCGCCTGTGGACGGGGAAGAACTCCGGCTGGGGGTCGCTCTTCACCCCCAGCTCGCCCTTGAGCACAGGTGCGATCCGGTCGGCGATGAACCGGGCGAAGTGCTCCTCCGACTCCCAGACGTCGAGTACGTTCAGGCCGTCGGCGGTGAACCACGCCACGTGCAACACGCACCCGTCCGGGGACTCCTCTTCCCAGCGCACCCTCTTGCGCGACGCGTCGTACAACTCGGGCGTGATCTCGGGCCAGACGAAGGTCATCACGACTGCCATGAAGGTGCCTCTCAATCGCCTCGGCGCGGCGCGGGTTGCGCGGTCTGTGCGGGTACGCAGGACGACGCTAAGCAGCCCGGGTCCCGGAGGCACTCCGGGGCGGGCCGTTCGTGGCCGCCGGACAGAGGGTGACGTGACGCCCTGGACCGCTACGAGCTCTCCTCACCGGCGTGCGCGGCGCTCCAGCTGATGTGAGGGGGCTCGACGCGTGCGCACAGGGGTCCGCCCTGCGGGTCGGTCAGGCCGAGGCGGCCGACCAGCAGGCCGTCGCGTGCGGCGGCGGTGAGTACGTCGGCGGGGACGGCGTCGAGCATCAGTTTGGCGCGGCGGAACATCGTGAAGACGCCCGACTCGTCGACCGTGCCCCAGGACAGGTAGATGAACCGCCGGCCCAGACGGTCCTGCACGTAAGGGCCTTTGATCTCGATGCCGGCCGGCGAGGTGCTCGTGGTGCACTCCAGCGTCCAGGTCGCGGAGGGTGCGTCGGCGGGCTGTGGTTCGAGGAGTTCGGCCGGGCGGTCGCGGCGTTGTACGGCGACGTGGATGTCGCCGTACTCGGGGAGCCTGCCGGGCAGGTCGACGGCGTCGATGCGGATGCGCATGGCGGCCATCATCCGCCATCGTCCGGCCCGGCCGGACGGCGGCTCAGTGGTCGTCGCGGATGGTGGTCGCGATGCCGTTGCTGATCACGACCTCGGCGGTGAAGCCCTTCTTGGCGGCCTGCTCCAGTTCGGCCTCGGTGCACTCGATGCCGCCCTGGCCGCCTTCACCCGTGTTCGTGTCACCGCAGATGTCGCCGTAGCCCCAGATCTCGGTGTCCTCGGCGACGAGGAACTGCTGCTCAACGCCCTTCATGTCGGAGACCGTGTACTTGCCCGGCGCCAGGTAGGAGACGTTGCCGAACCAGGTTCCGCTGACTCCCTTGCCCTTGTTGATGCCCTCGACGACGGTCTCGCGGGGGCCGGAGTCGGAGTCGGAGCCGGTGTCAGCGCCGGATCCGGCGCCGGTGTTCTGCTGAGCGGCCCGCCGCTCGGTCACCAGCGTCGCGATGCCGTTCTTCATCTTCACGTCGGCGCCCACGGCGTTCTTCTTGGTGGCCGCCTCCAGCTGGTCCAGCGTGCACGGCGCGTCCACCTTGGACCCCGCCTCGCCGCATATCGTGCCGACGCCGTAGACCTCGGTGTCGTCGGCGACCAGGAACTGCTGGTCGCCCTTGCCCGGCACGGACACGATGTACTTGCCCGGGGCGAGATAGCTGACCTTGCCGTTCTTGAACGTGCCGCTGACGCCCTTCGGCTTCTCCGAGCCCGACTTGGAGTCCGACGCCTTCTCCGCGACCGCCGCCGCGCCCGTCGTGGTCTTGCCGGACGAGCTGTCGTCCGTGCCGTTCTGGCACGCCGTCATCAGCAGCCCGGCGGTGATCGCGGCGGTGGCGACAACGGCCTTGCGCAGGTGGCGGTTCATCACGGAGTGTCCTTCCGAAGTGGGGAGTGGCAGGGAGCCGGCGGCGTCCGCGCCGGTTCCCGCTCTGTGCTGACTATGAGGAGCCCCAGAGCCCTCGGGTCGCACCCGTCTTCCCTTCAGGACACCGCCGTGGCACGCCCGTGACACAGCAACACATCGGCTGTGGACGGCGGTTCGCCGACGCGCCGCCTTGCGTCACACGGCCGTGCGCCCTGTCACCGGCCGTTCCCCGGGCTGTAGGGCTGGAGGAGCTGGTCGACGGGTGCGTAGTCGTCGGTGAGGGGTCGGGCGTCGCCGATCCAGGAGGCGAGGTCGTCACCGGTGGCGATCTTCCAGCCGGTCTGCCGGGCGTCCAGCGCTTTCTGGACTGCGCGCAGGTCGACCGGCCGGTCGGAGGCGATCACCACCAGGTTGCCGCCCAGGGCCGTGGCGGTCGGGTCGAGGCCGATATCGGCGGGTTCGCCGACGAGGGCGACGTGCTCGAACGTCTCGCCGAGGGTGGCCGCTTCGGCACGTGCGAAGGCCAGACCACCGTGATCGATGAGGTTGGCGACGTACAGGCCGTCCTCGTCGAGCACCCGCCGCACGTCGGTCATCGCCTCCACCGTGGTGAGGTGCCACGGCACGCTGACGCCCCCGAAGGCGTCGCCGACGACGAGGTCACGGCTGCCGTCGTCCAGCCGCCGCAGGCCGAGCCTGCCGTCCTCGACGCGCACGTCGACACCGGCCGCCGATCCCAGACCGAGTCGGTCGCGGTCGATGGCCACGACCCCGCCGTCGATCTCGGAGACGAGGCTGCGCGTTCCGGGCCGGGTGGCCGCGAGGTAGCGGGGAATGGTGAGCCCGCCGCCACCCACGTGGTGGGCGGCGAGTGGCTCGTCCTCGGGAAAGGCGGCGTCGACCACCGACGCGATGGCGCGCACGTACTCGAACTCGAGGAAAGTCGGGTTGTCGAGGTCGACGTAGGAGTGCCGCAGGCCGTCCAGGACGAGTGTGCGGCCGCTGTCCCGGTCGGGGTCCGCGACGACCCGGGCGCAGTGGTACCTGGTCTCCGTGTCGCAGCCACCGGGCGCGACCGTCATGGCGAGACCGCCGGCAACGACCACGAGTGCCAGGGCGGGGGTGCCGCTCCACCCGCGCCTTCGCCACTCCACCAGCGCCGAGCCGGCCACCAGCAGGGTGCCGAGGCCGATCAGTATGCCGCTGACCGGCAACCGCGACACGAGGACGAAGCCGGTCAGGACGGTGCCGACGATGGCCCCGAAGGTGCCGACGCCGGACAGCCGGCCGACGACCGTTCCGGTCTCGGCGAGGCTGGTGAGCCGCAACTTGGTCACGATCGGCGTCACCGCCGAGAGCAGCGCGCCCGGCACCAGGATGGTCAGCGACGCGATCAGCAGGAGCAACGCCGGCGCCCACTCAGCGGTGCTGCGCAGCACGGCCGGGGTGAGCGCCACGACCGCTCCCGACACCCCGAGCGAGGGGCCGAGGAGCCGGCGTGGATCGACCTGGTCGGCGATGCGCCCACCCAGCCAGGAGCCGACGGCGATCGCGGTGAGGGCGATGCCGATCACCATGGTGCTGGTCTCGAGGGTGAGGCCGAGATAGGGAGCCAGCAGCCGCAGAGCGACGATCTCCACGACCAGGACCGCGGCGGACGACCCGAACACCAGCACCGCGGCGGTACGGGGACCCAGGCCGTCGTTGTGGGGCGTGCCCTCGGCGACAGGCGAGGAAGACGATCCGGTCACGGGCGACATCCTCGCATGGGCGGACCACCAGGAGCCGCCCCCCGGCCGGGCCACTCGCTCCGGGCATCGCCGTACGGAGAGTGGCTGACACCGCTCGGCCGGGCAGTGGCCTCGGCGAGAGAGGAGCTCCACGTTGCCGGGGGGTCAAGGGCCGAGGTGCACGACAGCGGCGAAGGCGAGCGCCCGGCCGGAGGATTCGGCGATCGCCGTCCGTACGACGTGGTGCAGGGCGTGCGCCGAACGCTCCGGGTGAAGCCGTCCGTCCGGGGCCAGCAGCCGGTCGTACACCGCGCGCGAGAGGTCCTCGGCGGCCGGGTCCGCACCCCATACCGGCAGCCCGATCACATGGTCGAAGCCGGCGGTCTGGAAGCACGTCGCCAAGGCCCATCCATCGCTGTCGAAGACCAGGTCGCTGCCTTGCGTCTCGCGGACCGAGAGATAGGCCAGTGCTCCCTCGGCGACGGGACGCAGGGGAAGGCGCTGCTGACCGGGCCCGCCTTCGGCGCCGAACCGCAGTCGTGGGACACCCAGGTGGAGATGGGAACGGCCGACGAAGTGGAAGAAGGGGTGCTCCTTGAGTTGCGCTGCGACGTTCGCACCCGTGGCCTGCGCGCCGTGCAGGACCTGGGCGTGCGGGACACGCCGATGGATCGCTTCGATCTCCCTGCGCCCGTGCGGCAGGTCGTCCTCCGCGAGGACCAGCAGCATCGGCTGGACGGGCTTGCGGCCCGCGTACCTCTCGTGATGGCGTGCGGCCGTCAGTGCCTGAAGGCTGGAGGTGTAGGAATGCACCGCGTAATCCATGGCGTTGTCCCACCGCTGCCCCGCCAGGTGGAGAGGCAGCATCGTGAACGGGTCGGTAGGACACCACCAGACTCGTGGCAGGGCGTCGGACGAGGCTGTGGGGCTGGAGCCGATGGGAGCGGTCATCCCGAGAGCGGAGAGGACCGGCCCCACCACTCTGTCTCGCAGCCAGTCGAGTACGGACCACAGCGCGTGTTCGTCCGGTGGCAGCGGGCCGTGGCCCATCGCGAACCGGTAGCCGTGCGAGTTGTCTCCCAGCGCTGTCAGGCTCACTTCGCGCAGCGGGAGCGCCGACACGCCCTGGCGGGTCACGAGCAGGGCGTCGCAGCGGTGGGCGGCGGCGTTGAGCACGACGACGGGACCTTCGCTCGCGGCCGCCACCAGCCGTTCAGCGGGCACGGGGGCGAGGAAGTCCGTGAAACCGGGAACGGCACGCACCGCCGCGACGAGCTGGTCCAGCCGGGCCGGAGCCGGGTCCTGCCGCGGGTGAGTGCGCGATGCGATGGGCCTGGGGGCGAGATGGAGGAACGCCCACACCCGACGCAGTTCCGCGACGAGAGCCGGTGCGGCTTCCCGCAGCCGGTCCACCTCCGCATGGGAGCCCTGACGCCAGGCTGACAGGAGAACGCCGCGCTGTTCCAGGAACTCCAGTGCGCGTTCCGGCTCCCCCACCTCGATCGCGTGGGCGGCGGCCTCCCTGCTCAGCTCCTCCCAGGCCCTGACGATGTCCGTGTGCTCCTGGCCGGACGCCAGCAGCACCAGGGGGACAAGGCCGGTGACGGTCTCGTAGCTGAGGACGACGTCCTCGGGACGGTTGCGGCGTACCGCCAGCTTGCCCCAGATAAGTCCGGCCCGGAGACGTTGCAACGGGGGGACGTCCCGGCTGACGGCGACCTGTTGCGCTTGGTCGGTCGCACGGCGGAGGGAGGCGTGCGACTGGTTCGGCATGCTGGAGACGAACGCGGCCTGGGCCAGAATGATGGAGACCCACTCCGGGCCGGTGAACCGGAGGTCGAGGTCGTCGTGGAGCAGCAGCGAGTGCAACTCCGAGAGGGCGCTGGTGAGATCCGCCTGCGACGAGTCGAGTGTGTGCAGTTCGAGCAGGGCGGAGGCGTAGGCGTCGCTCCGGGCATCGCGCTGCGCGAGACTGACGTCCCTGATCGCTCTGAGGCTTTCGACGGCCTGGCTCAGCGACGGGCTGTCCCCGGTCGCCTTGTATCTCAGGACCAGGCATTCGCCTTGCTGGATGAGTGCTGTGTGCCGGTAGGGCAGGTCCGGGGCATGCCGGGACCGGGAGACGACTTCCCGGGAGGCGTCGACGGCGCGGTCCAGCGCCGGCACGGCCCCGGTCCGGCGGAATCGGTCGACCAGGCATCGGTTCAGGCCGATGAGCGACGCCATCCTCCAGACAGACCTGCTCGGCAGGGATCTGGCCGCCCGTTCGGCGAGAGTGACCGCCTCGTCGATATCCGCGGGCTCGGACAGCACGGCGGCGCGCACCCGCAGGACGTCACTCAGTGCGTGCTGCAACCGGGCCCGGAACAGCCTGTGGCTCCCCGGACTGAGCCTGACGGCTGCGCGGCACTGCCGCAGCGCCGCGTCGACGGCTTCCCGCGAACCGTCCCTCCAGAAGCGGGCCATGTGCACCGAGGCGAGAACGGCCGCTCGCTCTGCCTGTACGGATCGGGGTTCGTCGGGGGACGCGACAGACTCTGCCAAGTGTTCGGCCTGGTCGAGAGCGGCCGGATGCCCTTCCGCCTCGTACCGGACGACGAAGACCCGGGCGAGCGGCAGCGCGAAAGCCTCCTGGTCGGCAGGTGACCCGAATGCGGTGCGCGCGAGATCCACAGCGTGACGCATCGAGTTCTGGCGCGGCTGGACCTCGTGGAGGAGCAGGTAGGTGTCGAGAAGCTCCGCGGCGAGGCGCCCGACGGGGGCGGGGCCGCCCAGCAGCCGGTCCGTCCAGGTCCTGAGGGTGTCCACGGACCGGTGCAACTGGGAGAGGTCCCCCGTGTGGCAGAAGAGTTCGCGCTGGGCGGCTCCGATGAGGGCACCGGCTCGCATGCTCAGCTCCGGGGCGGGCGCGCCGGTGATGTGATGGGCGACCCGGACGGTTCGTTCGAGTGACTTTCGCGAGCCGAGACGAAGACCGTGGAGATACAGCGCCTCCGCGGCCTCGCAGCCGAGTTCGGGGAAGTCCCGCGGTTCGTATCCGGCGTCGAGGGCACGCTCCGTGAGAGTGAGGGCCTGGCGGAGGGCCTCGGGGTCGTCCGTCCGGCGGGACCGGTCGAGCAGGAGCCGGATCACCCGGGTCAGTCGTGGCACCATCTCGGGTTCCACCCCGGGCCCGATCAGGTCACTCAGCTCCTCGTACGCGGACGCGTCCGGTTGCGGCGTGGCCGGGGCGGGTTCGTCGATGACGTAGACGTCACCCGCACCGGTGCGCAGATTGACCGGGCCGGTCCCCACGACGACCCGGACGACCTCGGCCGCGTCCACCCGCACCGTCTGGACGGTGGTGCCCGCGGTGACCTCGACCACCCGCGGCGAGGTGTCGGGGACGAGGACGGCCGCCGCGTCCTTTCCCCGGACCTTTCCCAGCAGCAGCGCCTCCCCCACCCGCAGCACGCCGAGCGGGGCTTCCCCAAGGACCGAGGCGATGGACGACACGGTGGTGAGGGTGAGATCGGGCGCCGCGCCGGGGGCGAGAGACGGAACGTGCGGGCGAGCCGCGTGGGCGAGGCTCCACGCGGTGGCCGTCGAGAGGGCCTCCGCGGGCAGCCGCCGCGACGCCTCCGCGAACCAGCCGGCCAGACCGGACCGCTCCTCTCGCACCAGAGCGTGCAGAGCCCGGTTGAGGTTCCGGGTCGCGCTCTCGGTGTCACCGCTGAGGCTGTCCCAGGTGACCTGTTCCTCGAGGAGCAGTGCGGGCGACAGGCCGCGGTGGAACTCGGTGACGATGCCCATGGCCTCCCGGAGCCGTGGCTCGCTCTCCAGCTTGTCCACGAGCCCCGCGCGCAGGTAGGGCAGACAGTCCGGGAGCAGCGCGATGGCCTCCGGCGTGCGGGCGCCCACCCAGTCGCAGAACCAGAGATCGGCCTCGGCACCGACGTCCAGGTGCGGCAGGAGCCGGAGCCTGACCGCGCGGATCAGTTCCGGTTCCATGCGGGTCGCGAAGCTCAGCACGGTGGCCAGTTCGATCGCACCGGCCGGCGGTGGGGGCGGCAGTTCCCCCGGTGGTCCGGTCACGGCAGCCTCACCGCGGCCCGGCTCGCGGTGGTGGTGCGGTCCCAGCTCACCAGGGGCAGCAAGTTCGTCATCCACCGTGGCCAGCGCCGCGGGGGATACGGGGAGAGCGCGACTACGCCGCACCCGGCCCGGGTGACGAGACCGACGAAGTGCTCCCAGTCCTGCCGGGCGCCGCGCTGTGGGTCCTCGGGCGGTCCGCCCAGGCCGAGGTCCGACAGCAGCAGGACGGGCCTGCCGGCCTCCGGGGGAACGTAGGCGGTGCGTGTCCAGCGTGCGCCGGGCCCGGTGCCGCGCTGGGGGGTGCCGGAGAAGTAGCCCACCTCGACCAGCGAGGGTCCGACCACCGCGCGGATGCGTTCGAGGAGGTCGTTCTGGTCGCGACGGAAGGGCTGCATTCCCGGGCCTCGGTCGACCAGCACCTGGACTCCGTACCGCATCGTGGGCACGGGGAGGCGGGGCAGGCGGCCGACCGGACGCCCATGGGCGAGTGAGTCGATGAGCGCCGGGATGTCCACCGCGCCCTCGGTCACGCGCCTGGAGACCATGGCTCTGAGGATGGCGCTGGTCCAGCCGGGAACGAACAGCGGCAGATGCGGGAGCGGGACCCGTTCGGCCGTCGGTCGCGCGAGTGGCTCCACCGGTTCACGTGGCGTGTCCACCGCCTCGATGCGGGCGACAGGCCGGAGCAACGGCAGTTCCTCCGTCACGTCGACGTTCCGGGTCTCCTCTTCCGCGGCGGTACTCGGTGTCGGCTCGTGCGCGGGCTCCGGACGCCGTTCCCGACGGGGGGCTTCGACCGGCGTTCGCGGCCCGTCAGGGCCGGCGAAGGGCGTGACGTGGCCCGTGGCCGGTGCGGCACCCGGGACGAACCCCAGCATTTCCAGGACCCGGGCCCGCTGGCCGTCGGTCCGCGCGATCTCCAGGGCACGGACGACATCACTCACCCAGATCTGCGAACGCATCGCGTCACCCGTCCTGTTGCGGGGACTTGGCCAGCGTCAGACTGCGGACCAAAGGCCACTGCGGGTGCCCCGGACGGACATTCAGCTCACGGCAGGCGCGCAGGGCATCCAGGTACTCGGCGGTACTGGGCAGCCGCTCGCGTCCGAGCCGCTCGTTCTCCCGCACGTGTATGAGCTCATCGGCCAGTGCGACGGCGAGATCGAGCGTCTCGTTGTCCCAGGCCACACCCTCGTGTTCCAGATGCAGGCGGGCGATCCGCACCAGGTCCTCGGGGGAGGGACCGGGCAGGGTGTACGTGACACAGCGACGCAGAAACGCCTGAGGGAGCTGCCGCTCCCCGTTTGTGGTGATGATGATCAGCGGGGCGGCGACATCCGGCTCGCGCCGGACGGTCGTTCCGGTCTCGGCGATGGTGAACTCCTGCGAGCCCAGCGGTACGAGCAGGCTGTTCGGGACGTCCGGGTCGGCCTTGTCGATCTCGTCGATGAGGACGACGGCCCCCCTCGTCCAGTGCTCCTGGTGAAACCGGTTCAGCGGGTCATGCCGGTGGACGTCCTGGAGCAGGCCCCCACGGGTGCGGGCCGACTCGGGGGCGAGCGACCACCACAGGACACCGGGATTGACGTAGGCGCCGTCGTTCAGCCTGCCGCGGTGCACCTGGGCGTCTCCCAGCCTGCGCACACTGTCGAACGTCCACAGCAGGTCCGTGGCCTGAGTCCGTGAGGTGACGACGTGTTCGTAGTACCGCAGGCGCTTCTCACGAGCGTAGAACGGGGCCAGGGAGGACTTGCCCGATCCCGGATCCCCGCTCAGCAGCAGCGGCCGGTCGGTGGCCAGAGCGACGTCGATCGCGAGCTGGAGTTCCTGCGACAGGACGTAGATCCTGCCGTCCCGCGGATCCGGGCCACGGGAGACGAATCGGGTCATGAGGGCTCCTAGCACAGGCCGGCGAGACGGTCGGGCAGTTGTCTGAGACGCTTGCTGCGGAGCGCTGCCGTCTTCTCGTCCTCCGCGGTCAGCAGGGGTTCCAGCAGCACCGCGTTCTTGAAGGCGTTCCTGACCTGGTCGTCAGGGGGCGCGGTGCCGGTGGTCACCAGGACGATCAGCCAGGAGAAGGCACGGTGGAGCAGGTTGACGGCTTCGGCGAACTCGGCGTCGGGCGGACACAGTTCGTTGATGACGAGGTAGTGGGTCCGGGTGTCGAGGTCGTTCGGGAACATCCGCTCCTCCTGGGAGTCGGCGTCGAAGAACTCCTTCCACACTGCGTCCTCCCAGGTGCGGATCCGTTCCCCGACCCGGTCCTCGCCCGTGGGCAGGCTTCCGATCGTCTTCGTTTCGAAGCCGTGGATGGCGTTGCACGTGGCCCGGCGTATGTACTGTTCGGCCGTGCTGTTCGAAAAGGCGTTGAGCAGGAGGGTCATCTCCTGCGGCTGTCTGCCCGGGGCCGGGAGAGCCCTGCGGGCGGCCTCCTCGTCGACCCAGGTGGCGTTCAGCGCGCTGGTCAGCCGGCGGATGGTCTGGTCCTGAAGGGACGGAGCGAGTACGTCGAGGGCCTTCTCCATCCGTTCAGGAGGGGCCACGAGGAACTGATGGGCGAGGAAGAGGCAGCCACCGTGCTGAGCGGTGACATGCGCGAGGAACTCTGACTCGACCTTGAGCGCTCTAGCGGCCTCGGCCAGCACGCCCGGCTGTCTGTGGGCCTCGGACAGATACAAGGCCAGTCGTCCGAGCCAGACACTCATCGGGTCCGTGCCCACGGCAGCCTTGGGTAGTTTTGCGAAGCGTCCCAGCACCTTGTCGGCGAGGATCTTGGCGTCCGGCTCGGTACCCTGCGCGGTGCGCGCGAACTGGATCGGCCGGAGTTCCTCCAGGCCCGCCTGTTTCACGGCTCCGGTCGTCAGGCCGTCCAGCAGCACGGGCACCACGAGCAGGGGCGCGCCGAGCGCCCTGCGCCACATGAGGATGTTGACCTCGCGCCGTACCCAGGAGGAGTGCAGGGCCGCCTCGTTGAGGAGGACGACGGCCGCGTCGCAGCGGGCGAGCCAGTCGACGAGCTGGGGCCGCCACTCGTCGCCCGGTTCGATGCCCGACTGGTCCACGAGCGGGGTGTGGGTCTTGCCCCGCAGGCCTTCCTCGATCTTTTCGAGTACGGCCATGGCGAATGCGTCGCCCCGCGCACTGTGACTGATGAAGACGTCCCCCACGCAGCCGATTGTGATCCATCGTCAGTCACGGTGCGGGCAAGTCTCACAAACCTGCGTCGAACTCGGTCTTGGCGACGATGATGCGCCAGCGTCGCAGTTCCTCGGTGAGGGTCGACTCGACCCGGACGACCAGTGAGCGGAAGAGGACGGTGCGTTCGGCGCCGGCGGGTTCGACGAGCAGACGGCGCAGGGTGTGCTCGTGTCCGAGCAGTTCCTGGCGGGTCTCCCGGTAGGAGGCCGCCAAGCGCTGCGAAGCGAAGAGGTTCTGTACGGCCAGGGCCATGTTGCACAGGGGCGGGAGGCCCGCGGCGAGCAGGGCGATGACCGCCGAGGTCGTCGACGGACCGTCGCCGGTCCGGCCCGAGTGGAGGAGCACGGCGTACGCGACGGCGACGGCGACCGCCGCCAGGACCGCGGCCTTGGCCGCCCTGCCGAGCTTGCCCTCGGTACGTTCGCAGGTACCGGCGGCCAGTTCGAAGAACAGACTCTGCCGCTTGATGCGGTAGTCGAGATAGGTCCGCATCGGCTCGGTGGTCTCGGCGTCGGTGGCGGGCACGCCGTCGTCCCCGCGCAGCCAGACGGCGTCCTGCCAGTGCCTCTCCGTGCCGTCCGAGGCCCGGTCGGAGAGCCGGGTGAACGTGCTGAGTTCGGCCGGGCCGGCGGCGGCGAGCAGGCTCAGCCGGGCATCGCGGACCTGCCCGGCCTCCTGGTCGGTCCGCCCCAGATAGGGACCGACGGCTGCGAGGAGGAGGAACATCTCGCGGCGGAAGAGTTCGGCCCTGATCCGGCTGGTGACCCATGGCTGGGACGGCTCCTGACTGGTCCATACCGTCCAGACCATGGAGACGAGGAGCAGGCACTCGGCAAGGACGAAACCGAGGCCCAGGTCGCCGCCGTGCTCCAGGAACACGGTCTGAACGGTCAGGCACGTCACCGCGAGTGCGGGCAGAACGGCGAGACGGATGCCGGTCGCGCGGAACCGTCCCTGCTGGTCCACCGGGGTGTCGCCCGCCGGCCGCGGGAGAATGTTCGGGTAGTCGATCGGCCGGCGTATGTCCGGGGCGGGGGTCCACGCCTCACGTCGTGACCGGGAGACCCGGCGCCGGCGACGGTGTGCCCACTGCCGTCCGAGCAGGTATCCGCAGTCCAGGACGACCAGCAGCCAGCTCGTCCCGGCCAACGGCAGAGACACGACGAGAGCCGGCGCCCTGCTCAGCACCGCCGCCGCGGTCCAGGCCGAGAAGGCGACGCTCGCGCCGACGACCACCCATATCCGCACCGACATTCGCACGTTACCCCCCTCTGTGGCGCGGAGGGTGACGGTACCGAAGACGACCGGGACCGGGCCGGGGAACGCCACAACAGGTCGACCCCGGACCGTCACGCTGTGCAATCTCAACCGTTGAGCAGTCGTGAACAGGACCTACTCATCCGTCGAACGCTTGCTCGCGGCTGACCCCGCTGTCAGTCTTCGCCCCCTGCAGGTCGCCCAGCTCACCCGTGGCTGGGCCGTGGATGTCACCGCGGCCGACCTCGACCTGCTCGCCGCCTCAGTCGACGCTCCGCGCCGGCTCTCGGCCAAGCGCGGCTATCTCAGGGGAACCGGGGCCAACGTGGAACTGGCGCGGATGCTCGAGGAGCGGCCCGAGGACTTCGGCGCCGTCGGGCAGATCGTGCTGGGCGCGGAAGCGGTCGAGGTCCAGCCCGGTCCGCGACTGTTCGCCGACACTCTGTTCGTCGCCGGGCTCGAATGCATCGACGGCCTCCAGCGGTTGAGGGTCATCGCCGATATGAGGGGCCGGCTCTCCCGCGAGCACTTGCGGCGTGCCGTGATCCGCCTGGAGATCCGCTGCGGCCACGAGCGGGACCGCGCCCGTCAGGCCTGCGACATCGAGGACCGCTACCGCAACGGGGCCACCGCCCAGGACGGGTTGATCCGCTGCCCGAACATCCGCCGCCTGATGGCGGGCGACTGGGAGAAGGGCGACTTCGATCCCCGTCGGGGCGTAACCGGGGGACCTCAGGGATCTCGGTTTTCCATGGCCGAGGTGACATCCGCCCTGGCCTGTCTGTCGGACGATCCGCTACCGACTGCGGCGCACCTGGCCGCCACTCCGGAAGGCCAGGAAGCCCTGTGGGGCGACCGCACCTCCGCGGTCTACCGAAGTGTCTTCCACGGGCGGATGAGCCCGGTGGGTGTGATGCGTGCCGTCGAGGCGTGGCGGACGGCTCGTTCGGCGCTGGCTGCGCTGCCGAGGAAGTCCCGGCAGGGACACGGCCATCTCATCGAGTACGCGCCGGAACTGATCTGCTGGAAGGCCTGCCGCTGGCTCCCCCTGCTGTCGCTGCACACCAGGTCGGCCTTCCCCTGGGACCGGGCGATCGAGCGTGAACTGCCCGTCCGCACGGTTCGGGCAGCGGAGTCGCTGGTGGCTCACTACAGAGAACTCCACCCGGAACATGGCCGCCCCGGTAACTCGTACAAGTCGGAGGCACCCAAGCTGGACCTGTGGAGGGAACTCGCGGAGTGCGCGGTGTAACCCTGGGGCCGGGTGTCTTTTTGGTCCCGAGTTATCGATTTCCGGACGGAACAAGATCCAAGTCTTACAGAAGACGCCAAGACTGATCGACAATGTGTGGGAACCGTGGTGCGTGCTTCACCTCTGGGTGCGGCTGAGCACACCGCTCACATTCAGGACCTCGTGGCACCCCTGCGCCCGGCGGCCGGTGGCCGGTGTGCCCGGCTTGTCGCAGGTCACTTCGACGGTCACGGTGTCGTTCTCAGGGATCTTGATGGGGGTCACCCAGTGATAGTCCTGGTTGCGGAAGGTCTCCAGCGCGATCGTGGTGATCTTGCGGTCGCCGAAGGAGATCGTCAACACCCCCTCGTCGCCCTGGAAGTTGGCAACAACGATGTCCGTCACACCGAAGACACTGCCCTCGGGCACCCGGTAGGTACCGGCCTTCGTCTCTCCGCCGGACGTCTGCAGATCGATGGTCGCCGAGCTCTGCTGACCGCCACCGGTCGAGGTGCCTCCACCGATCGATGTGCCGTCACCGGCCGACGCGCCGGCGCCGGTCGAAGTGCCTTCACCACCCGCTCCGGACGGCGCGCCCGACCCCTGGCCGCCGGGCTGGGCGCCCGAACCGGCGCCGGAACCGGCGCCCGGAGACTGTCCGGCCTGTTCCCCGGGCAGCGTGGGACGCGGCTGGACCGCCTCGGTCGCCGCTTCCTTGGCGGCGCTGCGTACCGCGGGGCGTACCAGTGTGAACCAGGCGAGCAACAGCGCGATCAGCACCGCGAGCACCGCGAGCAGCCACTTCGGGAAGACCGGGATCTGGACGAACTCCGCGTCCAGCGGCGCCCGGACGGCGCTCGCGTCCGGTTGCGTCTCCTCCTCGTCACCGGATTCGGCGGTGTCCACGGTGAACGGCCACACCACGGGGGCGCCGAACCACACGGGCTTGCCCGTGCGGACCCGCAGGCCGACCTCCGCCGACTCGCCGGGCTCCAGCTTCGGCTCCGCCGGGCTGAAGGCGAACGCCAGCTCCTCACCGGCCTGCCCGGGGGTGAAGCCCACCTGCACCGGGGTGTTGCCCTGGTTGCGCACCGCCAGCCGGTACCGGCCGCGCAGCCAGCCGCGCCGGCGGCGTGGGGCCAGCTCGGTGCGCAGCTCGTGGAACTCCTCGACATGCACGGTGGTTTCGAGAACCCGCACCGCCTCGGGGTGCTCGGCCGGCAGGACCCGCACGCCGAGGGGCATCTCACCGGCCCGGACCTCCGGAGAACGCGGCGGCTCCAGACGGACCGTCACCGTTTCGGAGGTGCCCGGATAGAGAGAGACCCTCGGCGGGTCCACGGTGGCCCAGGCGGCGCAGTCCCCGACGACCTCCAGGGTGTACGCCTCGACGATGTCGCTGTCGTTGCGGACCGTCAGACTGGTCGTGGCCGTGCCTCCCGGCGCCACGGTCGCTTCCGGAATGTCGAGGCCCGGCGCGCCGGGACTGGAAGAGGCTGCAGAAGGCGTCACGCCGCCACCGTAGGACCGCGTCCGGGCCGTCACGAGAAGCACGAGGGCAACGCCCGGGCAGCCACGGTGCCCCGGAGGTCAAGGACGATCTCCCCGCGTCGGTGAGCCGTCGGCACGGCCCATCACCTCGCGTGCGCCGCCTTCCGGCGGTCGCCCCGCGCCCGCATCATCCCCCGAGAACACATGAAACAGGTATGCCCTTATGTCCACAGAGAAGACCGGACCGGCCGTTTCCGTCACCACCTCACGCATGCCCGCCTCGGCCTGGGCCATGCACAGGACCTCTCGCCCCGATCGCCAGGACCGCGTGACCGTGGCCGTCTACGCCGCTGATCCGGTCCTGCGCCTCGGCGTCGTCCAGCAGTTACGCCAGCGCCCGGAGGTCGAGCTGCTCGCCGACGCCGACGCGGAGCTGGCCCAGGTCTCGCTCGTGGTCGTGGACCATGTCGACGACGACGTCGCAGCCCTGCTGCACCGGCTGCGGCACAACACCGCCACCCGCACGGGCCTGGTGGTCGCCACCCTCGGCTCCGGCTCACTGCAACGCGTCATCGAGTGCGGTGTCGCGGCGGTGCTGCGCCGCGCCGAGGCCGGCCAGGACCAACTCCTGCACCTGGTCCTGGCCATAGCCAACGGTGAGGGCGTGCTCCCCGGCGATCTGCTCGGCAAGCTGCTCACCCACGTGGGCAGCCTCCAGCGCTCGGCGCTCGACCCACGGGGCCTTTCCCTGTCCACGCTGACCACGCGTGAGGCGGACATGCTGCGCATGGTGTCGGAGGGCCTGGACACCGCGGAGATCGCCCGCAAGACCGCGTACTCCGAACGGACCGTCAAGAACGTGCTGCACGAGGTCATCACGCGGCTGCAACTGCGCAACCGGGCCCACGCGGTCGGTTACGCCCTGCGCAACGGGCTGATCTGACGGACCGGACCGCGTCCGACGGGATGATCCGACGGGCTGCCGAGGCGTGGCCGGGAAACCGGCACTGCCCGAAAGCACACCGCCCGCTTCCCCCGCATGTGGCCCCGCCGCCCTGCCGCGCCGCGCGCGCCGCGGCGCAGGGTGGGCGGGGCACATCCGGATGCCGCACCAGAACGCGAGGGGGACCCTATGGGAACCGCTGGGCCCGGCGGGCGGTACCGCCTGGGGAGGCTCGGCACGTCGTTGCTGCTGCTGATCCCGATGCTCGGGGTGACGGCGGCCTCCGGGCAGGGCAGCGCCGAGCCCTCCCGGCCACGCGTGGCCGACGCCGCGGACACCCGGGTCGCGTACGCCGGCACCCGGCACCGCAGTCTCGGCGAGGTCTCCACCACCACCTCCAGCACACCGCTGTTCGGTGCGGGCCCGGCCCACTTCGACGTCCAGCCGTCCGCCCTCGGCGACCGGCTGGTCTTCGCGAGCCGCCGCGACGAGAAGACCCCCCAGATCTACCTGCGGTCCGCCGACGGTTCCGTACGCCGTCTCACCAGCGGCATGGACGCCGCGCACCCCCGGCTGACGCCGGACGGCCGGGCCGTGGTGTTCGACTCGGCCGAATCCGGCGGCCCGGACGGCGGGACGCAGCGCGACCTGTGGCTGGTGCGCACCGATGGCACCGGCCTGACACGGCTGACCGACACCCCCTCGGACGAGGAGTGCCCGACGGTGTCCCCGGACGGGCGGCGGCTGGCGTACTCCAGCGACAGCGATCCGTCGGCCGGACAGCAGATCTACGTACGGGCCTTGGCCGGCGGCACCGCCACCCGGGTCACCGACCCGGTGAACGGCGCGGCCACCGAACCGGCGTGGAACCCCGTGAACGACGACCAGAACCGGAACTGGATCGCGTACACCGCCACGACCACCGTCGACGGGCGGAGCGTGCCCCGGCTGCGAGTGGCGCACGCGGACGGGACCGGTGACGAACCGCTGCTCGGGGGAGCGCAGGCACAGTGGCGCGCCCACGGGGCATCGTGGCTGCCCGACGGGGACGGGCTGGTGTTCCTGAGCCCCGAGATCACCTGTGAGTGCGAGGGCGACTGGGACCACGTGTTCCGGACGACCGCGCACTCCGACCGGGTCCCTTCGCTGGTGCTCAACGAGAACCGGGAGGTCCTCTCGCCCACCTGGCTCGGCCCGCTCGACGGCGGCGGTGTGGTGGTGGAGCGCACCTCGGCGTCCGGGCCGCACGCGGTGACACTCCAGGACGTCCGTTCGGACGGGGCCGACCCCCGCGACCTGGGGCTGACGATCCTGAAGGAGGACCCGGCGGCCGGCACCAACACCGATCCCGCCAAGGACCCGCTGTTCCAGCCCGCCTCCGGCTACGACCCGTGGACCGAGCGGCAGAACTACACGCCGGACGGCCGCCGGATCGTGGTGACCCGCTTCGAGGACACCGCCGACGGCCGTATCGAGCGGATCTGGATGGCGGACGCCGACGGCTCCAACGCGGCGCCCCTGCCGCTCGCGGGGCGCGGCCCGAAGGACTGGGACACCGACCCCACGTTCTCCCCGGACGGCAAATTCCTCGCCTTCACCCGGACTTCGCCGGGCGGCGTCGGCGAGGCCGCGGGACCCAGCCGCATCCTCATCGCGGACGTGGCCACCGGCGCGCTCACCGGTGAGATCATCCCGCCGGCCGGTCAGCTCCGGGGCCAGGACGCCCAGCCCACCTGGTCCTCCGACGGCACCACCCTGGCCTTCACCCGCAACCAGGTGATCGACGGGGGCGGCGGCAACAAGCACATCTGGACCGTGCCGGTGGACGACCTGGGCCGGCAGCGCGACCTGAGCGCCGCGAACTGCCCGGGCGACTGCGAGGTCATCGACGACAGTCCGGCGTTCTCCCCGGACGGGCGGAGCATCGCCTTCAACCGCAAGAACGGCGGCGGCCGGATCGACGAACGCAACGGCATCCTCCTGACGTCCGTGTCGGGCGACGACTGCCGGGTGCTGCTGCCCGCCGCGGCCCGGGACCTGCCCGGCGCCTGCGGCCGGGAGCTGCCGGACACCTCGGCCACCGGCCCGCACCAGCCGCGGGACGCCGCCTGGACGGCCGACGGCACGGGCCTGGTGTTCAGCTCCCGCGCCGGAGCCGCGGTCAACAGCCCCGAGAAACTGCGCGTCCTGGACATCGCGTCCGGCGACCTCACCCCCCTCACCACCGGTCTCCCGGGCCGGCAGAAGGAACCCAGCGTCCAGCAGTCCGTGGACCTGGCGGTCCGGGCACCCGGCACCGCCGACGAGGTCACCGTCGGCCGTTCCACCACGGTCCGGGTCGACGTCGTGAACAACGGCCCCGCCGCCTCGCCCGGCACCCGGCTGACCGTCGCCCCGCCGTCCGGCGTGCGGATCACGCGGCTGACCCGGCCCGGGGGCACCTGCGATGCCGCCTCCCTCCAGTGCGACGTCGGCGTGGTGCCGCCCGGCACCGCGGTTCCGGTGGACGTCACCCTCACCGGGGTCACCCCCGGCGAGGCGCCGGTCGACTGGTCGGTCACCGGTACCGTTCTGGATCCGCGGCCCAGCGACAACGCCGGCCGGACCGTGGTGCCGGTGCGCGAGGCCGCCCAGCCCCCGACGACACCGCCGCCCGCCCCCGAGCCTCCCGCCTCTCCGCGGCCCCCCTCCCGCCCGCCCACCTCCGCGGCGCCGCCGCCCGCGCCCGCCCCGCCCCGGCCCGCGCCGCCCACCACCGTTCCCCCCGAGCCCGACGCGCCCCGGGCCGGCCCCGGGGTGCGCGTCACGGCCCGGCCCAACCCCGGCTACGTCGGCGGACGCGTCGTGGTGACGTACACCGTGCGCAACGGCCGCAACGCGCTGGCGACCGGGCTGCGGCTGCGCATCGGCCTGCCTGAGGGCATCCCGGACAGCGGGCCGCCGCCGGGCTGTGACCGCTCCTGGGTGTGCGCGCTGCCGGACCTCGACCCGGGCGCGAGCACCGTCGTGCGGGTCGTCCTCAGTCCCGACAAGGCGCTGACCGGCCGCGTCACCGGCGAGCTCACCACCACCGGGACGGACGCCGACCGGAGCGACAACACCGCCCGGCAGCGGCTGCGCATCCTCCAGCCGCGCATCGTCGCGGTGCCGGACATCGGCAAGCCCGGCTTCGTCACCTCCGTGCGCGGCAAGGACTTCCCGCCGGGAGTGCCGGTGCGGTTCGCCTGGAAGCCGGGGATCACCGCTGCGGCGGCGCCGACCGTGCCGAGGCCGGACGGCACGTTCATCGGCCAGCTCCTCATCCTCGCCAAGGACCAGACCGGTCCGCGTGTCATCACCGCCAGGGGCCCCGGGTTCTCACCGGTGAAGACCGGCTTCCTGGTGGTCAGCGGCAGCGTGCAACCGCCGGACACGGTGACCCGCCGATGATCCACGAGGTCGACGAGGGGCTGCGCCGCCTGCTCGGCGAGTCCGGCCTGGAGGCATCGGGTGTCGACGTGGTCTTCGACGCCCCCACCCGGGACTGGGCCGCGCGCCGCAGCGCCCCGACGGTCTGTGTCTTCCTGTACGACATCCGCGAGGACGCCGTCCGGCGCGGCAGCGGCGCCGGGGAGGTGTACGACGAGGAGGGGAACCTCGTGGCCCGGCGCACCCCGCCCCGCTGGTTCGAGCTGACGTATCTGGTCACGGCGTGGGCGAGCCGGCCGCAGGACGAACACCGGCTGCTGTCGCAGGTGCTCGCCTGCCTGGTGGCCACCGACACACTGCCCGCGCGGCTGCTCACCGGCACGCTCGCCGAGCTCGGCCTGACCGTGGGACTGGACACCGCCGGGGCGGCGGCCGACGCACCGGCCGCCGCCGATGTGTGGTCGGCGCTCGGCGGGGAGCTGAAGGCGTCACTGGGGGTGCGGGTGCGGGCACCGCTCGCCGGGGTGACCACGGCCGTCGCACCGCCGGTCACCGAAGGCCTCGTCGTGCGCTCCGCCGCCCGGCGCGAGGGCGCGGAAGCGGAGCCGGGACGCCGGCTGCGCTACCTGGAGACCAGCGATCCGGGCCCTGAGGGCTTCGCCGGTCCGCGCGAACGGGGGGCCGCCCCCGCCCGGCGCCGCCGCCGGGGGGACCGCCAGCCGTGACGCACACCGCCGAACCCGCCGCGGACAGCCCAGGCGCCACGGCAACTGTCGTGGGCGGCGAAGCCGGTGCCGCCGTGGCTGCCGAAGCCGCTGTCCGACCCGCCGCCGAGGCAGTCCCGGCGGCCCCGGAGCACACCACGGAGCCCGTCTTGACCACCCGTACCGCCGCCCAGGCCGCCGCTCGGCCCGAAGCCGGGGCCGCCCCCGCCGACGTGGAGCACCTGTGGACGCGGCTTCGGGCGGTCGAGGAGCGGGTGCGGCTCGCGGTGGCGGTGCGGCGGGCCGGCGACCCCGATCCCGACGACCCGTACCGGGGCCAGTACCTCACCCCCGAGGCGGCGGCCCGCATCCTGGACGAGCCGGGCGGCCTGGACGTACCCGCCCACGACCCCTGGCAGCCGCCGGCCGGTTCCGTTCTCGACAAACTCGCCGGGCGGTTCGGTCTGTCCTCGCTGGACATGGACCTGCTCCTGGTCGCGGTGGCGCCCGACCTGGACGCGCGGTTCGAGCGGCTCTACGGCTACCTCAACGACGACCTGACGCGCCGTCGGCCCACGGTCGGGCTCGCCCTGGAGCTGTGCGGGCTCGCCGGGGCGGCATCCGCCCGATTCCGGCTCGCGCCCGGAGCGCCGCTGGTCGCGGGTGGTCTGGTCGAGGTCACCGAGCCGGAACGGCCGCCGCTGTCCCGGGTGCTGGTGGTTCCCGACCGGGTCACCGGGCACCTGCTCGGCAGCGCGCGGCCCGACGCCCGGCTCGCCGGGGTGCTCGGCGAGGCCCACGAGGACCCGACCGCCGAGGCCGCGGAGGTCCGGCGGACGGCGGCCGCGGCCGGGACCGGCGTCGGCCTCGTCCACCTGCGCGGCCGGGGCGGCGATGCCGAGGGCCTGGCCGTCGCAGCCCTGCGCGCGGCCGGGCCGCACCCGCTCGTCCTGGACGCGGTCGCGCTCGCCCGGCGTTCCGGCGACGTACCGGAACTCGCCCGGGCGGCCGCGCTCGAAGCCCGCCTGACCGGTGCCGGGATCGTCCTGGGTCCCCTGGAGGCGCTGCCCGGGGAACCCGTCGAACGGGCCCGGACACTGCGGGCGTTGTGCGCGGCGCTGCGGGGGATCCCGCTGGTCACGCACGGCGCCGTCGGCTGGGATCCGGCGTGGGCGGCCGACAGTCCCGTCGTCCTGACCGTGCCGGGGCCTTCTCCCGAACGGCAGGCCGCGCGCTGGCGGCACGCGCTCGACCGGGCCGCCGGTGCCGCCGGTGACGGCTCCGTGACCGGTGACGCCGAGGCGCTCGCCCGGGCGGTCGCCGCACACCGCCTGGACTCCGGGCAGTTGCGCCGCGCCGCCGACGTGGCGGTGCGCACGGCCGCCCTCGCGGGCCGGCCGGTCCGACCCGACGACCTGCGGACCGCCGTGCGTGCCCAGAACGGCGCGGGGCTCGACCGGCTCGCCCGCCGGGTGGAGCCGCAGGTCGGCTGGGACGACCTGGTGCTCCCGCCGCCCACCCACCGGCGGCTGCGCGAACTCGCGCTGCGTGCCCGTCACCGCGATCAGGTGCTCGGCCAGTGGGGCATGCGGCCCGGCGGCGGCCGGGGGCGCGGCGTGATCGCGCTGTTCGCCGGTGAGTCGGGCACCGGCAAGACCATGTCCGCCGAGGTCGTCGCGGCGGACCTGGGCATGGACCTGTACGTGGTGGACCTGTCCACGGTCGTCGACAAGTACGTCGGGGAGACCGAGAAGAACCTGGAGCGGATCTTCACCGAGGCGTCGGCGGTCAACGCCGTGCTGCTCTTCGACGAGGCCGACGCGATCTTCGGCAAGCGCTCGGAGGTGAAGGACGCGCACGACCGGCACGCCAACATCGAGTCGGCGTACCTGCTCCAGCGCATGGAGTCGTTCGACGGGATCGCGGTGCTGACCACCAACCTGCGGGCCAACCTGGACGAGGCGTTCACGCGCCGCCTGGACGTGGTGGCGGACTTCCCGGTGCCCGACTCCGGACAGCGCCTCGCCCTGTGGGAGCGCTGCCTGGGCGACCGGCTGCCCCGGGCCGGTGACCTGGACCTCGGCTTCTGCGCGGACCGCTTCGAACTGGCGGGCGGCTCGATCCGGGCCTGCGCGGTGACCGCGGCTTACCTCGCTGCGGAGTCCGGGGAGCCGCTCACCATGCGGCAGGTGGTGACGGCGGTCGCGCAGGAGTACCGCAAGCTCGGACGGCTGGTCCTGGAGAGCGAGTTCGGTCCGTACCTGGCGGAGGCCACCGGCGCCTGATCAGTCGGTCTGCATCGGGTCGTAGTCCGAATCGGAGCTGCTGCCCTGCGAGTCGAACTGGATGGTCGCGAACGGCTGTCCCGGCGACGCGGGCTGGGAACCGTCGGACATCGCGACGTCGGAGTCGCTGCTCGACTCGCTGTCGCTGTCGGACGCGGGGGCCGGGACGTCGTGCAGGGTGTAGGTGGTGGCGGGACCGGCGCCGGTCTTGGTCACCCAGCCCGTGGCGATGTACGAGGCGATGAGCTTGTCCCGGCGGTCCTTGGGGATGTCCGAGCGGGACATTCCCTGCGCATGGGCGTCGGCGGTACTGGCACCGGGGGTCTGGCCCTGGGCGCTGTCGTTCTCGTAGTCCCGGTACGCGAGGAAGGTGGCCCGGTCTCCGGCCAGCGCCCTCAGGGCGAACTCCTGCATCTCGTCCTCGGTCAGCGTCGTCCGGCCGTTCAGCCCGTCCTTCACCGTCGTGTAGAACTCCGCCAGGTCGCTCGGGTCCCGGCCCGCCCTGATCAGGTCGTTGATGTCCGGCTCGTTCTCCCAGGTCCGGCTGAGGGCGTTGTTGAGGTAGATGTCGATCCTGTTCGGGACCATCACCCGGCGGTGGTTGCCGCTCGACGTGTCGTAGCTCACCTCGAAACGGAGGTTGCCCCCGCCGACCGCCACCATCTCCTGCTCCATCCGGCGCCACACACCGGTGCCCTGGTTCAGCGACCACTGGGGGACGATGTTCTCGGTGACATCACTGCCGCCCACCTCAAGACCCATCACGTGGCCGCGGTCGTAACCCGCGCCGCCGAACAGGTCCTTCCACACCAGCGCCTCGGAGGGAGCCCCGCGCGTGCCGACCTGGCTCCGGTAGGCCGCGTGGAGTCTCTTGACCGCGACCGGGTTCGGCGCCTGCGCCCGGCCGGCCGTGCCCGTCGGCGTGATGGGACCGGTCACCGTCCTGGGGCGCTGGACGGTCAGGTTCTGTGCGAGCGGGGCGCCGGCCTTGCTGGGCTGGTAGTGCGTCACCACCGCGTTCTCCAGCACGGTGGCGCTGGCCCGCTGCACGGTGTCCGCCGCACCCGCCGTCGTGTCCGGTCCGTCCTCCGCCAGGCGCTGCACGTCCGGCGCCGGCCCGGACATGACCTTGTGCGCGTTGGCCTCCGCGGCCCGCTCGAAGCGGTCATCCGGATCCGACATCGCGAACCCGTGCCCGGTGTCCCTGCCCGACACCGGACCGCCCCGCTGCTGCACGACATGGGTGAGCTCGTGGGCGAGGGTGTGCTTGTCGCCGCCGCCGTCGCCGATCACGACATGGCTGCCGGAGGTGTAGGCGCGCGCCCCGATGGCGCGGGCCGAGCGGGCGGCGGCGGCCCCGGTGTGCAGCCGCACGCCGGAGAAGTCGGTCCCGAACCGGGCCTCCATCTCCTGGCGTACCGGTCCGCCGAGGGGTTTGCCGGCCGAGCGCAGCACCTCCCGCACCCCGGTGTCCGGCTGCTCCGGGGCGGGCGTGGTGCGTGCCCGGCGGGCGATCATGGCCGTCACCGCGGCGTTGCCCGCGCCGCGCTGCGCCGCGCGAAGCGCGTCGGCGGTGAGCGGGGGCGGCACGGCGCCGCCCGAGGGTGTCTCCCGTCGGGCGGTGGCCGGGCCGCGCGCCGGCTGCCGGGTCTCGGCCTGCTCGCTGTGCGCCCTGGACGTCCGCATCTGCTGCCTCCTCGTCGGCGCACCCCTGCCGCGGCCCTCAGTGGACCGTGCCGGGCGACGGGGCGTCCAGGTCCACGCGGGCAGCGGGAGGGCAGAGCCGGGTGACGTCCGGACAGCCCCGGGGGAGTGCGGGAGGCAGCGGCCTTGCCCCCGTCCAGGTCCCCGGGACTCTGCCGCCCGGCGCGGCCGCCGCGCAGACTCGGCCTGGACACAGGTGACTGACCCGCAAGGACGCGAAGGAGCGAGCATGCCGACGTACCTCACCCCGGGCGTGTACGTGGAGGAGGTGCAGTCCGGTGCCCGACCGATCGAAGGGGTCGGCACCGCCGTCGCCGCGTTCGTCGGGTTCGCCGAGAGCGGCCCGTTCCACACGCCGACGCTGGTCACCGGCTGGGACCAGTACACCCGGCAGTTCGGCGGCTTCACCGAGGGCACGTACCTGGCCCACGCGGTCTACGGGTACTTCGCCAACGGCGGTGGCGCCGCGTACGTGGTGCGGATCGGCGGCTCCTCCGAGGACGCCTCCGCACCGGCGGCCGGCAGTGACCGGCGACGCGGGACCAGGGCGGCGGAACCGGCTGAGCTGGGCGGCTTCCTGGTCGCGGCCCGGTCGGGCGCCTCCGGCGTGTCGGTGGAGATCACCGACGCCGGCGGCGAGAACCCGCCGGAGGACCGCTTCAAGGTCCTGGTCCGCCAGGGCGACCAGGTGGCGGAGACGTACGAGGCGTCCACCCGCAAGAACGTCAAGGGTTACCTGGTCAACCAGGCCCGCGCCTCCAAGCTGATCGAGGTCACCGAGCAGCAGGGCGCCAACCAGAGCAGGCCCGCCAACCAGACCGTGACGCTGGCCGACGCCCCGGCCGCGCCCGCCGCGCCCGGCTCCGGCGAGGTGTCCCGTCTCGACCCGGCCGAGTACGTCGGCGACGCCGGTGCCCGCACCGGGTTCGGCGGCCTGGAGACCATCGACGAGATCACCATGGTCGCGGTGCCGGACCTGATGAGCGCCTACCAGCGCGGCGACATCGACGCCGAGGGCGTGCGCACCGTGCAGCTCGCCGTGATCTCGCACTGCGAGCAGATGGGCGACCGGGTGGCCGTCCTGGACCCCCCGCCCGGGCTCTCCGCCCAGCAGGTGCGCACCTGGCGCAACGACGAGGCGGGCTACGACTCCCGGTACGCCGCCCTCTACTACCCGTGGGTGCGGGTCTTCGACCCGGCCGCCGGACGCAACACCACCGTCCCGCCGAGCGGTCACATCGCCGGTGTGTGGGCGCGCAGCGACGCCGAGCGTGGCGTGCACAAGGCACCCGCCAACGAGGTGATCCGCGGTGCGGTGGACCTGGAGCTGCGGCTCAGCAAGGGCGAGCAGGACCTGCTGAACCCGATCGGCGTGAACTGCGTACGGGCCTTCCCCGGCCGGGGCATCCGGGTGTGGGGAGCCCGCACCCTCTCCTCCGACCCGGCCTGGCGCTACCTGAACGTGCGCCGCCTGTTCAACTACCTGGAGGAATCGATCCTCCTGGGCACCCAGTGGGTGGTCTTCGAGCCGAACGACGACCGGCTCTGGTCGAGCATCCGGCGCAACGTCACGGCGTTCCTCACCGAGGAGTGGCGCAGGGGCGCGCTGTTCGGCCGCACCGCCGAAGAGGCGTTCTACGTGAAGTGCGACCGCGACAACAACCCTCAGGAGTCCATCGACCAGGGCCGGGTCGTCTGCGAGATCGGCGTCTCGCCGGTCAAGCCCGCGGAGTTCGTGGTGTTCCGGCTGGCCCAGTTCTCCGACAGCACCAGCCTCATCGACGAGTGACCCGCGGGTTCAGCAAGGGAAGGTGACAGACAGTCATGGCAACGGGCGATGCTCTTTCCACTCACGTCTTCGGCGTGCAGCTCGGCGGCTACCTGGTCGAGTCGATCCAGGAGATCAGCGGGCTGACCGTCGAGGAGGATGTCGTCGAGATCAAGCAGGTCAGCGCCGAGGGCAAGCAGATCATCCGCAAGCAGCCCGGCGGCCGGCAGGCCGGCGAGATCACGATCACGCGGGGACTCGACCAGAGCAGTGAGTTCACCAACTGGATCAAGGAGACCCTGAACAACGGCGCCGTGAACACCGCGCGGCAGAACCTCACCATCGAGATCAAGGATTCCGAGGGCACCACGGTCCGCCGTATCCAGCTGATGCAGGGCTGGGCCTCCAAGTGGGAGGGCCCGGCCCTGAAGGCGGGCGAGTCGTCCGCGGCCACCGAGTCCGTCACGATCGTGTTCGAGGAGATCATCGTCGAATGAGGCGCCGTACGGTGACGGCGGGCAACCTGGAGGAGATCCTCCAGGTCACGGCGCCCGCCCCGGCGACCGAGCAGGCGGCGGCACCCCCCGCCGCCGCCCCGCCGCCACGAGAGGACCACGGGCTGCGCACCGAGTTCGAGTTCGAACTGCCGCGCGGCTACGTCGACGAGGCGGGCACGGTGCACCGCCATGGCGCGATGCGCCTGGCCACCGCTCGTGACGAACTGCGGCCGCAGATCGACCTGCGGGTCAAGGAGAACCCGGCGTACCTGAGCGTGGTGCTGCTGAGCCAGGTGATCACCCGGATCGGCACCATCACCGATGTGCACGCCGGGGTCGTGGAACGGATGTACGCCACCGACGTCGCTTTCCTCCAGGACTTCTACCGCCGCGTCAACAGCGAGGGCCACACTCGCGCGGCGGTGACCTGCCCGCACTGCGAGGGCGGCTTCGAGGTCGACCTCTCGGGTGGGCGCCTGGGGGAATCGTGACGTACGCCCTTCCCCGGCTCCGGGAGGAGATCGCGTACATCGCCTATCACTTCCACTGGCCACGCGAGGAGATCCTCGACCTGACCCACGGCGAACGCCGGCAGTGGGTGGCCGAGATCGCCCGCATCAACACCCGCGTGAACGAAGGCGGTTGAGCACATGGCATGGCGGGACAGGCTGCGCCGCCGGGCCGCCGGACCGTTCGCCGCGGACTCCGCGCGGCGCACGGAGGACTCCGGTGCGGGTTCTGCCGCGCCCGGCGACCCGGGGCCCGCCGTTCCCGGTGACTGGGACGGCGGCTGGCGCCGTACCACGGCGCCGGAACTCACCGTCTCCCGTGCCCCGCTCGGCGTCAGCGACGGCCTCGCCTTCCGCGCGGGCCTCGCCGCTTGGCAGAACCCGTCGTTCGACACCGGCCTCGGCCACGCCCTGCTGCCCACGGCCCCGACCGGCCTGGTGCGCGGCGTCACCCGCGCGGCCGCCCCGCAGCCCGCACACACCGGCGGGGGGCCGCTGCTGCTCCGGGCGCTTCGGCCGGAGGGGGCGGACGGCCCGCGGGACGGTGCACCGGACGCCGGGGCGTCGAACGGCGCGGCCGGGCTGGCGGATGCCCCGCCACCGCAGGTGTCGCACCGGACGCGTCCGGGGGTACGGCCGTCCGGCCCCGCGCGGGCCGCTTCGGTCTCGTCCGGCTCGGTGTCGTCCGGCTCGGGGTCCTCCGGACCGGTGTCGTCCGGACCGGTGTCGTCCGGCTCGGGCTCGTCCGGCTCGGTCCAGTCCGGACCGGTGTCGTCCGGCTCGGTGTCCGCCGCACGGCCTTCCCGTAGCGGCTCCGGCGGTGGGGGGAGTGCGAACACGGGGTCCGGGCCGCAGTCCGTGGTGGCCCGACCCGGCGACAACAGCATCGCGGGGCCGGGCCGTTCGGGCGAGGTGCCTCGGGCTCGGGGCATCGCGTCCGCCGATTCCCCCGCCGTGCTCTCCCCGTCGACTCCCTCCGTCCAACGGGCCGCAGAGCCGGGCTCCGGACCGGTCGTGGCCCCCGACAGCACCGGCCACGGTCCGGCCGCTCCGGGGATTCCCCTGGTACGACGTGTGTCGGCGGTCCCGGGCGCGGCCGTCGACGGCGCCGTGGCCCGGCCCGCTTCCGGCGGGTCAGCCCCGCAGGCACGGTCCGGCGGCCCCACGCCCGACTCCGGGGGCGCATCCCGGCCGACGGCCGGCTCCGAGGACCGTACGCTGTCCGGCCGGCCCGTCCCACGCGCCGCTGAGAGGACGACGGGGACACGGTCCGCCCAGGGGGGCGGTCCGCCGGAAGCATCCCGTGCCGCCGGCGCCGACGTGTCCCACCCGGCCGTCCGACCGCGCCCGCTGGGGCCCACCCTGACCGTCGCCAGGCGCCCGGCCGGACCCGTGCGCCGCGTCCCCGCCCTGCGGCCCGCCACCACCCCGGCTCCCGGCAACGGCACGGCCCCGGACGCGCCCGGCCGCTCCTCCACCACGACCACACCGGCCCGGACGGGGGCGCCTTCGACCGCCCCCGCACAGGGCCGGGCCACGCGCGCGGGCAGCCGCGCGCCCCTCGGCGCCCCGCTGGGCGAACTGCCCGCCACGGCAGCGCCGCCGACGCAGGGCGCCCCCGTCCCGCACCCCACGCCCGGCCCGGCGCTGCCCGTCGTCCAGAGCCGCACGGACGGCACGGCCGGCACCCCGGACGCCTACGCCGGCGGGACGAGGGGAACGGCCCACGGCACCTCGGACGGCCCCGCCGCACCGGCCGACACCCCGCCCCGGCCCCCCGCCCGCACCGGGGCACGCGCGCGCGGCGGCCTGGGCGCGCCGCTGTCCGCGCTGCCGCCGAGCGCCGGACTGCCGGGCTCCACGGCGTCCGGCCCGGAGGTCCAGCGCGCCGCGGTGCGGCAGGACCGGGGACCCGAAGCCGCTCCGGTGCCGCCCACGACGGATCGCGAACCGACCCCCACCGAGGCCGCGTCCCGCGCGACGGGAGGAAGCGGAGCGGACGCGCCGCTTCTGGGGGCGGGCGACGTGCAGCGCCGTCTCGCAACCGACTCGTCCAGGGCGAGCGCCATGGAGCCCGGCCCCGCGCACCATGGGAGCGAGCCCGCCACGCCGCTGGTGACGCCGTCCACCGTCAAGGCCCCCCAGGGCCCGGCACCGGCGGGCGCCGCAGGAGACGCGCGACGACCCGGCACGGCGTCCGGCGGGGCTGGCTCCGGTGGGCAACTGCCTCTGAGCGGCCCTGGCGACGTCAGGTTCGGTCCGGCAACGCCCCGAAGCGGTGTGGGGGTGCCGACGGAGCGTTCGGGCCCCGAGGCCCCGGGCCCGGTCGTCGTCGCCCGGGCCGTGGCTGAAGGCGCGTCAGCAACGTCAGCAACGTCGGGTACGTCGGGTACGTCAGCAACGTCGGGCACATCGGGCGCCTCGGGCACCCGGACTCCCGGCGCGGCCGACCCGCTCCCCCTCACCGTGACCCGTTCCGCAGCGCACTCCGCCCCGGCTGCGCCCCGCACCCTCGCGCTGCTCGCCGCGCGCCCGCTCACTCTCAACACCCGGGCTCCGGAAGGGGTGGCAGCGCCCGCCGCCGCCCGCTCCGGCGACCGTCCCGTGGTGGCGGCGCGCTGGCCCGGCACACCGGCTGCCGCCAGGACGACCCCGGCTGCCGCCCGGACCGCCCCGGCACAACCGACCGCCTCCCGCTCCGGTGTACCGACCGCCCGCCAGGGCGGCTCCGCGCCGCCCGCCGGTCAGCCCGTGCGGCCGGCGCCGGGCGGGGCCGCGGCCGCCGCCCCGGCGACGCCGCGGATCCAGCGGGCCGCGGCCGTCCGCCCCGGACCGCAGGACCCGGGCGCGGGAAGCACCGGCTCCACGACGTCCGTTCAACGCGTCCCGGTCGTCCGGCCCGCCCCGCCCCGCCGGGAGGCACCCGGGACCGGAACGCCCGGCCCGGCCGCCGCCGTACCGGCGGGCTCCCTGCCGGTGACCGCACCGCAGGCGCCGCCGCTCACGCACCGCCCGTCGGCCATGCCGGTACCGGCATCGGCAGCGGCACCGGTGGGGCCTGTCCCCGTCGTCCGGCGGGCGACCCCGGTCCAGCGCGCCGGCTCCGGCGCCGGTGACGCCGTACCCAGGGGCGCACCCAAGGGCGTACCGGCCAAGGCGGTACCGGCGCGTGGCCGCCCGCGGTCGGCCTCCGTGTCCGCCACGCCGTCCGTCTCCGGCAAGGGCGCCGACCGGCGCGCGGAGCCACCGCAGGATCCCGGCCTCGACCTGGACGAGCTGGCGCGCCGCCTGCTCGACCCGGTGGCCCGGCTGCTGCGCACGGAACTGAGGCGCGGCCGGGAACGCACGGGCCGCCCCCACGACGGACGCCGCTGAGGCCACGGAACGGATGAGGTCACGGAACGGATGACGGACGAATGACGGACAGCATCTTCGCGACGAGCGTGTTCTTCCGGCTCGCGATCGGCGGCAACGACCTGGGCGCCTTCCACAGTTGCTCCGGCATGGGCGCCGAGGTCGAGATGGAGAGCTACGCCGAGGGCGGCAACAACGGCTTCACCTGGCAGCTGCCCGGGCGCGTGAGCTGGTCGAACATCACGCTCACCCGGCCGGTCACCGCCGACACGGCGAAGATCGGCCGCTGGCTCGACGAGACGCTGAAGCGGGTGGAACCCAAGGACGGCGAGATCGTGGCGCTGAAACCGGACCTGACCCGGATCATCGGCTGGCAGGTGTTCGGGATCGTCCCGGTGCGCTGGCAGGGGCCGTCCTTCGACCCCGCCAGCTCCGAGCCGGCGGTGGAGACCCTGGAGATCGCCCACGAGGGGCTGCGCCCTTCCTGACGGGCCCTTGCCCCCCACCCCACGTATCCGTCCCGGAAAGGAAGTCCCGGCATGTCCCCAGCTGTCCGCTCCAGCCGGGCCAGGGCCCAGCTGACCCTGAAGGAACCCCCCGCTTCGGTCGGTGCGAAGCCCGGCGGGACGATCGCGCGGCTCGACCTGCAGTTCAACCCCTCCACCCTGGAGCTGCGCAAGACCACCGAGTGGCGGCGCTCCCCGTCCCGGATGGCGGGGCAGTCGGCGCTGCCCGAGTTCGTCGGCAGCGGCCCGCGCGAGCTGAGCCTGGAGGTGTTCCTGGACGCCACCGCCACCCACGACAACTCCGTGGAGCAGGCGGTGGAGAAGCTGATGAAGGCATGCGTGCCGACCCCGGCCAGCCTCGGCCGCAAGAAGCCGGCCAGTCCCTGGGTGCGGTTCGAGTGGGGCACCGCGCGGACGACCTCGTTCGACGGGGTGCTCTCCAGCCTGTCGGTGTCGTACACGCTGTTCGACGTGGACGGCAAGCCGCTGCGGGCCACCTGCGCGCTGTCGATCGAGGAGGCGAGCGTCGACCCGCCGGGCCAGAACCCGACGTCCGGCGCGCGCACCGCCCGCAGCACGCACACCGTGGTGGCGGGCGACAGCCTGGCCCTGCTGGCCTGGCGGGAGTACGGCGACGCGACGGCCTGGCGGGTCATCGCGGAGGCGAACGGAATCGACGACCCGATGGCGCTCGTGCCCGGCACCGAACTGGTGGTGCCGGGGCTGCGGGACGCGGGCGGTGAGGAGGAGCGGTGACCACACCCGAGGCACGGGGCGGCCGGTCGTTCGCGGCGGACCCGGTCATCGAGACGCCCGCCGAACTTCCGCCGGTCTGGGCCGCCCAGCTGGTGAGCTGCGTGGTGGACGAGAACGTGGGCCTGCCGGACGCGGCCGTGCTCACCTTCCGCGACCCCGACCACGAGTTCCTGAGGGCGGCCGGCATCACCATCGGCACCCCCCTGCGCGTGTCGGTGGTGACGGCGGCCGGGCAGGCCCGCGAGCGGCTGTTCAACGGCGAGGTGACGGCCCTGGAGGTGGACCGGGACCGCACGGGCTCGTTCACCGTGGTGCGCGCCTACTCCAAGGCACACCGTCTCCAGCGGGGCCGGAAGGTCGTGGCGTACCGGAACATGACGGCGGCGGCGATCGTCCGCAAGGTGGCCGCCGGGGCCGGGCTGGCCTGCGGGACCGTGGAGGCCGCGCCGGTCACCTACCGGCAGCTGTCGCAGGCGAACGTGTCCGACTGGGACTTCCTCCAGTACCTGGCGGCCGAGAGCGGCGCGCAGGTGCGCGTCGACGACAAGGGGCTGCTCCAGTTCACCCGGCCGCAGAAGGCGTCCGGGGCGCCCGCGCCGTCGACCCCGGCCACCCGGAACCCGATGGTGCTGGAGTACGGGCGGAACCTGCTGGCGCTGCGGGCCTCGCTGTCGGCCGCGGACGGCGCGTCGCAGGTGGAGGTGCGCGGCTGGGACGTCACCACGAAGCGGCCGCTGGTGGCCCGGCAGCCGTCGGTGACCAGTGACACGGTGGTGCCGGGCCTGAGCCCGGCGTTCGCCGCCCGGTTCGGCAAGTCGGCCAAGCTGACGGTCACCGACACCCCCTACCGCACCCAGGCCGAGACGACGGCGGTCGCCGACGCGACGGCCGCTCAGGTCAGCGCGGGCTTCGGGGAGCTGGAAGCGGTGGCCGAGGGAAACCCCCGGCTGCGCGCGGGCAGGCCGGTGGCGCTCGGCAATGTCGGGCAGGCGTTCTCGGGCAAGTACACGGCGACGGCGGTGCAGCACGTCCTGGAGCCGCACGGCGGGTACCGGACGACGGTGTGGGTCAGCGCCAGCCCGGACCGTTCCCTGACGGGTCTGGTGACGGGCGCCAACGCGCCGGGCCGCGGACCGCGTATCCCGGGGCTCGCGATCGGCGTGGTGACGGACGTGCGCGAGCCGGGCGGCGCCGAGAGCGGCGCGGTGAAGCTGAAGTTCCCCTGGCTGGACGACACGTACACCACCGACTGGGTGCGCACCGTGCAGTGGGGTGGCAAGGGCGGCGGAGGCGTGGTGAGCCCCGAGGTCAACGACGAGGTCCTGGTGGGCTTCGAACAGGGCCTGCTGGACAGCCCGTACGTCATCGGAGGGCTCTACAACGGGGTCGACAAGCCGTCGCCGCACGACGTCCCGCTGATCGACAAGACCACCGGGAAGGTCAACCGCCGCTCCGTCGTGTCGCGTTCGGGGCACCGGGTGGAGCTGCTGGACGCGCGGGCCCCGGGCCGCTCCGGGGTGCGGCTGACGACCGGTGACGAACGCCTCGAAGTGTTCCTGGACGACCGGCAGGACCGGATCGAGCTGACGGTGTACGCCAGGGGCCGGCAGCCCCTCACCTCCGTCCTGCTCGACAAGACGGGCATCACCCTGGACGCGGGACGGGGCAACGTGAGCGTGTCGGGCCGGAACGTGGACATCCAGGGCAGGGTCGGAGTGAAGATCGGCGGCCGTTCGGTGAGCGTCACCGGCAGTTCGGACGTCACCGTCGACGGCGGCCTGCTGGGCGTCCTCAAGGCCAAGCTCATCCGGATCAACTGACCCTGTCCCCTACTGCCGTAAGGAGCGCCGCATGCCGGCCGCAGCCCGTACCGGTGACCCCACCGACCACGGCGGTGTGATCGCCACCCCGCCGCCCGCCGCCGCCAGGGCGGTGGCGACCGTACTGATCGGCGGCCGCCCCGCCGCCGTCGTGGGCAGCCTGCACACCTGCCCGATGCCGCCGCACGCGGCCACGGGCCCGGCCAACGTGATCCTGCCCAACCCGGCCGCGGCCGCCGCGGGCACGGTCCTCGTCGGCGGGCTGCCGGCCGCGCGGGCACGCGACCGGACCGCGTGCGGCGCGATGGTCCTGACCGGCGCCCCGAACGTCCTGATCGGGGGCGTGTGATGAGCGAGCGGTTCATCGGGCGTGGCTGGGCGTTCCCGCTGCGGGTCGGGCCGACCGGCGGCATCGCCATGGTCGAGAAGGACCGGGAGATCGAGGAGGCGATCCACCTGGTGCTCGGCACCGCGCCCGGCGAACGCCCCATGCGCCCCGAGTTCGGCTGCGGCATCCACGACTACGTCTTCGCCCCCGGCGACGGCGCCACCGCCGGACGCGTCGCGCAGCAGGTGCGCGAGGCCCTTGAGCGGTGGGAGCCGCGCATCACGGTGGACGACGTGGTGGTCGCCTTCGACGCCGTCGAGGACGGCACGCTCTACATCGACGTGCACTACACGGTGCGCTCCACCAACGACCGGCGCAACCTGGTCTTCCCCTTCTACACGATCCCCTCCGAGGAGGGGGCCGAGGAAACGGTCGCCGACTGATGGCCCTGCCCTCCCCGAACCTGGACGACCGGCGGTTCCAGCAACTCGTCGACGAGGCGAAGCGGTACGTGCAGCAGCGTGCCCCGGAGTGGACCGACCACAACGTCTCCGACCCGGGCGTCACCCTGATCGAGACGTTCGCCTACCTCGTGGACCAGTTGCTGTACCGGCTGAACCGGGTCCCGGACAAGAACTACACCGCGTTCCTCGACCTGTTGGGCATCCGCAGGTTCCCGCCGGCCGCGGCCGTGGCCGAGGTCGACTTCTGGCTGTCGGCGCCGCAGCCCGACACGGTGGCGCTGCCCGCGGGCACCGAGGTGACCACCGCGCGCGGCGAGACCGACGAGGCCGTGGTGTTCACGACCACCGGTGAACTGCGCATCCTGCCCAGTGAGTTGACACGTCTGGTGACCGCGTACCGGTCAGGTGAGCAGACCGACCGGACCGGAACGCTCGCCGAGGGCCGCGACATCCCCTGCTTCCAGGCGGCACCGGAGCCGGGTGACGCGCTGCTGTTCGGCCTGCCGACGGCGGTGCCGCGCTGCGTCGTCGCGGTGCGCCTGGACAGCCGCGTGGAGGGCGTCGGCGTGGACCCGCGCCAGCCCCCGCTCGTGTGGGAGGCGTGGGACGGCGGCGGCTGGCGGGTGTGCGAGACCGGCACGGACACCACCGGCGGGCTGAACCGGCCCGGCGAGGTCATCGTGTACGTACCGGCCGGGCACACGGCGTCGGTGATCGGCGGGACCCGGGCCGGATGGCTGCGCTGCCGCGTCACCGAGGCGGAGCCGGGCCAGCCGTTCTACTCGGAGTCCCCGACGGTGCGCGAGGCGGCGGTGTTCACGGTGGGCGGCACCATGTCCGTCGAGCACGCCGAGACCGTGACCGACGTGCCGCTCGGCACCTCGGAGGGCGTCGCGGGACAGACGTTCCGGCTCGGCCGCCCGCCCGTCCTCCTCGGCGCCGAGCCCCCCGTCGTGGAGGTGTCCTCGCCCGAGGGGTGGCAACGCTGGGGCCTGGTCGAGCACTTCGGCCGCTCCGGACCCGCCGACCGGCACGTCCGCGTGGACGCCACCACCGGGGAGTTCGGCTTCCCCCCGGTGCTGCGCGAGCCGGACGGCACGCTGCGGCAGTGCGGTGCCGTACCGCCCAAGGGCGCCCAGGTGCGGGTGGCCCGCTATCGCACCGGCGGCGGTCCGGCCGGCAACGTCGCCCGTGGCGCGATCTCCGTGCTGCGCAGCTCCGTTCCCTACGTCGCCCGGGTCACCAACCGGGAGGCGGCGCGCGGTGGTGTCGCCGGAGAGACCGTCGAGAACGCCAAGCTGCGGGCGCCGGACGCGCTGCGGATGCAGGAACGCGCGGTGACCGCCGAGGACTACGAGATCATCAGCCGCCAGGCGGCGCCCTCGGTGCGCCGGGTCCGGTGTCTGCCCGCCGCGGACGGTGCGGGCGCGGTGCGGGTCCTGGTGGTGCCGGACGCGGTGGCCGACGAGGGCGACGACCGGCTCCGCTTCGAGCAACTGATCCCCTCCGACCAGGTACTGGAAGCGATCACCCGGAGCCTCGACGAGCGGCGCCTGATCGGCACCCGCCTCGTGGTGGAGCCGCCGGTCTACCAGGGCGTCACCGTGGTGGCCCGGCTCGCGGCGGCACCGGGCGACACGGACCGCGTGCGCGACGCCGCGCTCGCCGCGCTGTTCCGGCACCTCAACCCGCTGGTCGGCGGCCCGGACGGAACCGGCTGGCCCTTCGGGCGGCCGGTTCAGTACGGCGACGTCTTCGGCGTCCTCCAACGCGCCGCCGGCAGCGCGCTCGTGGAGGAGATCCGCCTCTTCCCCGCCGACCCGATCACCGGCCGGCGCGGCGCGCCGACGGACCGCATCGACGTGGCCGCGGGCGCACTGGTCTTCTCCTACCAGCACCAGGTGGTCGTCACGGTCGCCGAGGCGGAGGTACGCGGATGAGCCGCGCCGCCGTACCCGGCCTGCCGAGCAGGTACCCGATCGGCGGGCAACTGCCGGCCCTGTACGCCGACGACGACTTCGCGCAGCGCTTCACCGCCGGTCTCGACACCGTCCTCGCCCCGGTGTTCGCGACCCTCGACAACCTGCCCGCCTACCTCGACCCACGGGTGACGCCGACCGACTTCCTGGCCTGGCTGGCGTCGTGGGTGGGCGCCGCCGACGACCCGCAGTGGCCCGAGGAACTGCGCCGCGAAGCGGTCGTCCGCGCGGTGGAGCTGCACCGGTGGCGCGGCACCAGGCGTGGCCTGGTCGAGGGCCTGCGGCTCACGCTCGGAGTGCACGCCGAGGTGACCGGGGACGGCGGCGCGACGTGGTCGAGCACCGCCGGTGCCGAGCTGCCGCCGGAGCCCTCCGCGGAGATTCTGGTCCGGGTGTGGCCGGGCCGCGAGGCACGGGTGGACCCGGACCGGGCCCGCGAGATCGTCCGGGCCATGTGCCCGGTGCACACCGTCTGCCGGGTGGAGGTCCTGCCCGGCCCGCCCGCCGACGAAGGGAGGTGACGCCATGCGCGCGTGTCCCTCGTGCGGGGCGTCCAACGGCTCCACGGACGACTTCTGTGGCAACTGCGGTGCCTACCTGGGCTGGTCGGACACCGGGCCGGCCCCGAGCCCGCCCTCGGAGCCCGCGGACGCACCGGACCCCACCCCGCCGGTCTCCATCCCGCCCGACGCCACCCCGGCGTCCGCATCACTCCCGGCGGCGGACCGGCCCACGGCCGCCGAGCCCGGCCGCAGCTCGTCGTCCCGCACCTGGCTGACGGGCCTTAGCCGCGGCGGCGGCGAGGCGGGGGCGGCGAACACGGTCGGCTCAGGGCCGGGATACGACGAGGGCCTCGGAGCCGCCCCTGGCCAGGACGCGCGCCCGAGCCCTCCGCCCCGGGCCGACGCCGACGCCGACGCCGACGCCGACCATGCCGGTACCGAGCCCCCCGCTCCCGCACAGGGCCCCACGCCCGGCGTTGGCGAGGGCACGGGCACCGATGGAACGCCCGGCGGTGGCGAGGGCACCCGCACTGGCGGAACGCCCGCCGGTGGTGAGGGCACCCGCACTGGCGGAACGCCCGCCGGTGGTGAGGGCACCAGCACTGGCGGAACGCCCCGCGACGGCGAGATCACCCGCACCGACGGAACACCCCGTGCCGGTGAGGCCCCCCGCACCGCTGGGGCTCCCCCCACCACGGCACCCGTGTCCGCGGCGCCCGCCGGGACCACCGGGTCCGGACCCACCGCGTCCGGGCCCACCGCGTCCGGACCCGTGGCACGGCCACCGCGACGGCCGGCCCCACCGCCCGCCCCCACCCCCGCTCCCGCCACCCGAGACACCCCAGGCCCTCGAACCCCGGCCAGACCCGTCCCCGAGGCGTCGGCTCCCGACCCCATACAGCCCGTACGTCCCGCGAAGCCGGTGGCCCCGCGCCCCGTCGTGCGGCCCGTGGCGGAGCCGGACGAAGCGACGGGGACGCCCTGCCCCGCCTGTGGCACGCCCAACCCGCCGAGTCGCCGGTTCTGCCGGCGCTGCGCGTCCGAGCTGAACCCCACCGCGAAGCCCGCCCCGCTGCCGTGGTGGCGGACCGTGTGGCCGCTGCGCCGCCGGGTGCGGGCGGGCTCGGGCCGGGCGGTGCGGTTCCTGGTGATCCTGGCCGTGGTGGCGGCTCTGTGCGCGGGCGGCCTCCTGCTGCTGCCGGCCGGACGCGCCCTGGTCGAGGACACCCGGGACAAGCTGGGCAAGCCGAAACCCGTGACCCCGGTGGGCATCGAGGCGAGCGTCGAGATCCCCCGGCACCCGGCGACGAACACCACGGACGGGCTGAACAACCGCTACTGGGCCGCGCCCGCGCCGGGTGCTTCGGTGACCTACACCTTCCGCAAGCCGTTCCGGCTGGTCGACCTCATCATCACCAACGGCGCGTCCGCGTCTGCGGAGGCATACGCCCGCCAGGCCCGCGCGCTCCAGCTCGAACTGGAGGTGACGAAGCAGGACGGCAAGCGGCACCACAAGCAACTCAGCCTCAGCGACAAGCCAGGCCCGCAGACGATCCCGACCGGAATCAGCGACGCGAAGACGGTACGCCTGGTCCTGCGCTCGCCCGTCGGCCTGACCGGGGGCCGGCACCTGGCCCTGGCGGAGGTGGAGTTCTTCCAGCGAGGCTGACCCACCACCCGGGCGGTGCTCTACGCCGACTGATCCGCCGGCTGATTCGCCGGTTGATCCGCCGGCCCGCTCCTGGCCAGGCGGGCACGGCTCCGGCGGTCGTACGCCCCCTGGGCCGCCTCCCGCAGACGCACGTAGAAAGGATTGTCCTGGCTGGTCCGCCACATGTGCAGATAGATCAGCATCTGGTTGAGCACGGTGTCGTACTCGACCAGCGCACCTGACGCGTCGCCGGCCGCCCTGCCCCAGCCGACCAGGCGCTCCTTCTGCGCGGCGGTGATCTTGCCCGCCTTCTCGAACGCCTCCGCGTACCGCTCCAGCTTGTGCGGCTGGGCGCCGTAGACCAGCTTTTCTTCCAGCATCCCCTGCTGGAAGTCGTCGAACTCGGGGTTCCCGGCCAGCGCCGCCTTCAGCTCACCGAGCGCCTTCTTGCGTTCCGCCGCCAGCGCCGCGACCTCCTCGTCGGTCGCCCCGGACCGCACCAGCTCCATCACCGGGCTGCTGCCGAACGCCTGATGGGCCGCGACATGGGTCAGTTCGTGGGCGATGTGCCCGAGCAGGAAGGAGGTGCCACCCCTGGTCTGGGTGTCGACGTTGAACGTGTACGCCGCGCTTCCGCCGTCACCGGCCGGGTTGAGCTTCATGCCCGGCATGCCGCCCTGCGGGTACTGCATCACCGTCACCAGGGGCACCACGGCCATCAGTTCCCCGATGACGGCGCGCGTCTCCTCCGGCAGTACCCGGTCCTCGCGCAGCGCCCCCAGCTTCTGGACGAACTCGCCCATCATCGCGTGGAACCGGTCGGCCGAGACGGCCTGGGCCGCCTTCTGGGCCTCACCGGCCGGACCGCGGATGTCGAGGTCGGGGTTCTTCCCCTCGCTCATCATGCGGTCGAGTTCGGTCAGCAGGTCCCGGAAGACCGCCTCGGGGTCCAGCTGTCCCTGTGCCGCTTCGGCCTGCTGGCCGAGCTGCTCGGTGCCCCTGACGCGCGACCCGCCCTCGGACTTGTGGGCGGCGTAGTCGCCGCACGCCCTGACGATGTCCTTGAGGGCGAGCAGCCGGGCGCCCTGTTTGGCACTCGGCAGGGCGTAGAACGCCCTGAGCGCCTTGTCCACCTTGGTGATCTCCGAGCGGCCACGCAGCCCGGAAGCCGCCGTGCTCTGCTTGAACTCGTCCTCGGTCATCATCCGGGACACCGTGATCATCCGCGACACGGCCGTGTTGCCCGCGGTGCTCTGCAGGGCGGCGAGGGAGCGAGGGTCACGGCTGTTCCGTACCGAGGACACGGACGGCGCGCTGTGTGCCTGCCCGGGGGTCTCATGAGTACGCATGGAGCCACGCTAGGCGGGCGGGGACGCGGGCCCCAGGGACAGAAGGGCACGGCGGGGGCAGCCCCCGTTGCCCGGCACCGCGCGCCCGGCCTCGCCCCCGTCACGCGAGTCCGTCGTCCTCCGGGCCGTAGCCCTGTCCTCGCACCGTCGGCGTCGTGCGGAAACCAAGGGGGGACAAAACTCTCCCCGTCACAGGCGCTACTCGCGGTGCCAGACTTCCCACATGGACGGCCGCGGAAAGGCGCGCGGTCGCCCAGGTCTGCGGTGACAACGATCCCGTCTCCTGCCGTGCCGCTCTGTACGGCCGATCCGTCCGTGATGCGAAGGCGTATCCATGTCCATTGACCTCCCTGAATCTGCTGTTCCACCCCCCACCGGACCCGGCGAGTCCTCCTCGGCGCCCAGCCGGCGCACCTTCATCGCCACCAGTGCCGCGGTCGGTGGTGCCGTCGTGGCCGGAGGGACGTTCCTCGCGGTCCCGGACGAAGCCACCGCCGAGGGGGCGTCGCCTTCCAGCCGGGTGTCGTTGACGGTCAACGGCACCCGCCGGACCGTGACGGTCGACAACCGCACCTCGCTGCTGGACCTGCTGCGCGAGCACCTCGGCCTGACCGGCTCGAAGAAGGGCTGCAACGCCGGTGCCTGCGGGGCGTGCACCGTGCTGGTCGACGGCCACCGGGTCAACTCCTGCCTGACGCTGGCCGTGCGGCTGGAGGGCGCCGAGGTCACCACCGTCGAGGGTCTGGCGGACGGTGACCGGCTGCACCCGTTGCAGCAGGCCTTCATCGACGAGGACGCCTTCCAGTGCGGCTACTGCACGCCCGGCCAGATCGTCTCCGGGGTGGGCTGCATCCAGGAGGGGCACACCGGTTCGCCGGAGGAGATCCGGGAGTGGATGAGCGGCAACATCTGCCGCTGCGGCTGTTACGTCAAGATCGTGCGCGCGGTCGAGCAGACCGCGGGCCGGAAGTAAGGAGCGGCCCACCGTGCACCCCTTCGCCTACACCCGCGTCTCCGACACCCGTGAGGCCCTCAAAGCCGGTAGCGCGGGCGGTCGTTACCTCGCCGGCGGTACCACCCTGGTCGACCTGATGCGCGAGACCGTCGAGCGCCCCGGGACCCTGGTCGACATCTCCGGCCTGCCGCTGCGCGACATCCTCGTCACCAAGGAGGGCGGCCTGCGCATCGGCGCCCTGGTGCGGATGTCCGAGGCCGCCGCCCACCCCGCGGTGCGCGCCGCCTACCCGGTCGTCTCCCGGGCGCTGGAGCTGAGCGCCTCGGCCCAGCTGCGCAACATGGCCACCATCGGCGGCAACATCATGCAGCGCACCCGCTGCACGTACTTCCGGGACGTGACGGCCGACTGCAACAAGCGCGAGCCCGGCTCCGGTTGCGCGGCACTGCACGGCGTCAACCGCTCGCACGCGATCCTCGGCACCTCCGGCCACTGCGTCGCCACGCACCCCTCCGACGTCGCCGTGGCCTTCGCGGCACTGGAGGCGCGAGTGCGCCTGCTGGGCCCCGACGGAGAGCGTGTAGTCCCCTTCGCCGACTTCCTGTTGCGCCCGGGGAGCACACCGCAGCGTGAACAGGCCGTCAGGAAGGGCGAGTTGATCACGACGATCGAGATCCCGGCGCTTCCGCGTCCCCTCGAGTCGGGCTACCTGAAGGTGCGCGACCGGCAGTCCTACGAGTTCGCCCTGACCTCAGCGGCGGTCGCCCTGCACATCCGGGGCGGGGTGATCCGGGAGGCGAAGGTCGCCGCCGGGGGAGTGGGCACCGTCCCCTGGAAGCTGCCCGCCGTCGAGCGGCACCTCATCGGCGAGCGCCCCTCGGACGCCCTGTGGGCAGCGGCCGCGGAGAAGGCGACGGAGGGGGCCCGCCCTCTGCGGCACAACCGCTTCAAGGTCGCGCTGCTGAAGCGGACCGTCGAACGCCAGCTGCGCATCGTAGGAGGTACGAAGTGAGCCCCCAGCCGCAGGCAGCCGTGGGCGCGCCGCTGTCCCGGGTGGACGGGCGGCTGAAGGTCACCGGCCAGGCGCGGTACGCCGCCGAGTCCGACGTCGACGGGGCGGTGCACGCGGTCATCGTCGACGCGAGCATCGGCCGCGGGCGTGTCACGGGCGTCGACACGGACGACGCCGAAGCCGTCCCGGGTGTGCTGCGGGTGATCCACCACGGCAACGCGCCGACACTGCCGTACCGCGACAACTCCTCCGGTTCGAACAACCTGCCCGGCCGCAAGCTGCGCGTCTTCCAGGACGACCGGGTCCTCTTCCACGGCCAGCCGGTCGCCGTCGTGGTGGCCACCACGCTGGAGGCCGCGCAGCACGGCGCGAGCCTGGTGAAGGTCCGCTACGACGCCGAGCGGCCCACCACGGACCTCGCCGAGGGCGAGCCGGGCGAGCCGACCAGGTACGCGCGCGGCGACGTGGCAGCCGGCCTGCGCGACGCGGACGTGCGGCTGGACCTGACGTACCGCTTGGCGCGCAACCACCACAACCCGATGGAGCCGCACGCCACCATCGCCCGCTGGGACGGCAACCGGCTGACCGTGTGGGACAAGACCCAGTGGGTGCCCGGTACTCAGCTGGAGCTCTCCACGGTGTTCGGTGTGCCGCTGGACTCCGTGCGGGTCATCAACCCGTACGTCGGGGGCGGCTTCGGCAGCGGGCTGCGCTGCTGGCCGCACACCGTGGTCGCCGCGCTGGCCGCGCGGGTCACGGGCCGGCCGGTCAAGCTGGTCCTGACCCGCAGGCAGATGTACTTCGGCACCGGCTTCCGGCCCTCCTACGACTACCGGCTGAGCCTCGGCGGCGACCGGAACGGCCGCCTGGTCGCCGCGGACCACCGGATCGACGCGGAGACCTCGTCGTACGAGACGTTCACCGAGGCCGTCATGACGCCCGGCCAGATGCTCTACAGCACGCCCGGCGTCCGCCAGGCCTATCGCACCGTGCCGCTGGACGTGCACACCCCGATCTGGATGCGCGGCCCCGGCGCCGCCACGGGGGTCTTCGTCGTCGAGTCGGCCATGGACGAACTCGCCCACGAGCTCGGCATCGACCCGATCGAACTGCGCCGCCGCAACGAGCCGGCCCAGGACCCGTCCGACAACGCGCCGTTCTCCACGCGCCGGCTGCTGGAGTGCTACACGGTCGGCGCCCGCGAGTTCGGCTGGCAGCGCCGCAAACCGAAGCCGCGCTCCACGCGGGACGGCGACTGGCTGATCGGCATGGGCATGGCCGCGGGCGTGTACCACACCGCAGTCTCCCCGGCCCAGTCCCGCGCCCGCCTCAACGCCGACGGCACGGCGGTGATCGAGTGCGCCACCAGCGACATGGGCCCGGGCACGTACACCTCCCAGACCCAGGTCGCCGCCGACGCGCTCGGGCTGGCCGTGCGCGCGGTCGACTTCCGGCTCGGCGACTCCCGCTACCCGCCGACCCCGCCGCACGGCGGTTCCCAGACCATGGCCAGCGTCGGCTCCGCCACGCTCGACGTCTGCGACCAGCTCCGGCGGCAGGCGATCCGACTGGCCGTCGAGGACGAGGAATCCCCGCTGCACGGGGTGTCGCCCGACGACATCGTGGTCCGGGGCGGCCGCCTGCACGTGCAGGGGAACCCGGCGCGCGGCGAGTCCTACCAGCGGCTGCTGACCCGCAACGGCCGCGCCCGCCTCGAAGCGGACACCTCCTTCACCCCGCCGAGGGGCGAGCGGTTCTCCATCAGCGGCTACAGCGCGACCTTCACCGAGGTGGCGGTGGACGCGACGCTCGGTCTGGTGCGGGTGCGGCGGATGCTCTCCGTGTACGACGCGGGCCGCATCATCAGCCCCAAGCTGGCGGACAGCCAGGCCATCGGCGGCATGGTGGGCGGCATCGGCCAGGCGCTGCTGGAGCACACGGTCACCGACCACCGTGACGGCCGGATCGTCAACGCCAACCTCGCCGACTACCTGGTCCCGGTCAACGCCGACATCCCCGACCTCAGGGCGATCTACCTCGACGGGGAGGACTACGACGCCGACCCGCTCGGCGTGAAGGGCCTTGCCGAGCTGGTGATCTGCGGCGTCGCGCCCGCCCTCGCCAACGCGGTCTTCAACGCCACCGGCCGCCGCGTCCGCGAACTGCCCATCACGGCGGAGGCGTTGCTCTGAGGAGCAGGGAGAAGGACCCATGCTGAACATCGCGGACACACTGCACCGCTGGTGCCGCGCAGCACGTCCCTTCGCGTTGGCCACCGTCGTCGACGTCACCGGCAGCGCACCGCTGCCGGTCGGCACGGCGGTCGCGGTGGACGAGGACGGCAAGGCGGTCGGCAGCATCTCCGGCGGCTGCGTCGAGGGCGCGGTCTACGAGCTGTGCCGGCAGGTGCTCCACCACGGGGGAGCTCCCCAGCGCGCCTGGTTCGGCTACTCCGACGACGACGCCTTCGCCGTGGGCCTGACCTGCGGCGGTGAACTCGACGTCCTCGTCCAGCGCGTCGACCCCGCGACGCACCCGCACCTCGCGACCGCCCTCGCCGAGGTCGTGGAGGGCCGGCCCGCCGCCGTCGCCCAGGTCGTCGAGGGCCCGGAGGACCTGGTCGGCGGGACGCTGTACGTCGACGCGGCGGGAGGCGTCCGGCACGGCACACCGCACAGCCCGCTGCCCGCAGCACTGCGCCGGGAGATCGGCGCACGGGCGTGGGCGCTGCTGCGGGCCGGACGCACGGCCCGGGCGGAGGTCGGCGGGGATGGCGGCACCTGCCCGGAACGACTCTCGGTGCTGGTCCACGTCCACGCCTCCCGCCCCCGCCTGCTGGTCTTCGGAGCGGTCGACTTCGCCGCCGCCCTGAGCCGGACCGGGGCCTTCCTCGGCTATCGCGTCACCGTCTGCGACGCCCGCCCCGTCTTCGCCACCCCCGCCCGCTTCCCGCACGCCGACGAGATCGTCGTCGACTGGCCCCACCGCTACCTGGAACGCGCAGAAGTCGACGCCCGCACCGCGATCTGCGTCCTCACCCACGACGCCAAGTTCGACATCCCCCTGCTCCGCCTGGCCCTCGACCTGCCCGTCGGCTACGTCGGCGCGATGGGCTCCCGGCGCACCCACGACGAACGCCTGCGCCTCCTGACCGAGGCAGGCGTGACCGAGGAGCGGCTGGCCCGGCTGCGCTCCCCGATCGGCCTCGACCTCGGCGCCCGCACCCCCGAGGAGACAGCGATCTCCATCAGTGCGGAGATCGTCGCCCACACCAACCGGGGAACGGGCCTGCCCTTGTCCCACCTGTCCGGCCCGATCCACCGGGACCGGGCACCGGTGCCCTGATACGTCTCGCAGCCGGTTCGCGGCCGTTTCCCGCCCGTGGAGGGCCCCGGGACAGGCAGCCGAATAGGATGTGGACTCATGTCGAACCCTGATGAGCTGCTCGTCGCCATTTCCGCCGCGGTGGAATCCGAGCGAAGCAATCAGATGTCACTGACCGTGGTCGTCGGCGGCGCCGTCATCACCGGCCGGTTGGCTCCCGAGGCCGTGTGGAGGGAGCGGGTGGCGGAGGTCCTGAAGGACTCGGACCACCTCGGCCCGTTCTCCGACGTCTTCACCCGCGGCCCGCGCCAGAACCGGCCCGGCCACGGCGAGACCCCCACGCACCTGCACTTCCACCTCGCCCGGATCCTCCAGGGCAGCCTCGGCATCCCCGAGACGGGCGGTATGTACCGAGTCGCGATCGAGGACGTCAGCGCGTGGACCGTGGGCGATTTCAGCTACATCGACCAGTGAGTCGCTGCCCTCGCTCCCTCGCTCGACCGAACTTCCCACCCGGACGCCGGCCGGCCCCTCGGCCGGCCGCGTCCGTCATTCGCTGACCAGTCGTACGGCCTGCCGGGCGAGCTCGGCGTCCAGCGAGCCCGTACGCCGGACGCTGCCCTGGCCCGAACGCGTCCTGCCACCGGCTGCCGTCGGTACCCGTCGTGAACCTGTTGCGAACTCGCGGCGTCTTCTGGTTCACAATGATTGATCCCATTGCCGTTCTCCCATTGAGCCTCTATCGAGCACATCAGCCGAAAAATTCATATCTAGGACGTAGCGGGTGTTTTCGCGAATAACCAACAGAAGTCCGTTGACCGCTCGGCGTCAGTGGCGAGCGTTGCTGTGGGCCACAGTGGCCGTGGCGGCTCTTGGACTCGTTGTCGCACTGGAGATCGCCGCACGCCGCTACGGACAGCCGGGGCCGGTCGCCGACCAGCTCAAAGCGGCGGTGTTCGCCCCGAAACCGGGGCCGCTGTACGGCGGTCTGGTGTTGATGTCGGTGGTGCTCACCTGGCGGCAACGGATCATCGCGGTGGGTGCCGCGATCGGCATGGACGGCGTCCTCCTGCTGGTGCGGTGGACGGCCGGCGTCGAAGTGGCCGACGCTCATTTCTTCGGAAACGGCGCGCTGCTGGTGATGCTGGGCTGTGCGGTCATCGCCGTCACGCGCCGCACCGGCCGGGAACGCGTCCTGCTGTTGAAGGGCGTCGGGCTGGGCCTGCTGCTCGTGGCCGGCCGCAAGTCCGGCGACGCCTGGCTGCTGATCACCTCGAAGACCCGCCCGGCGGTGCTCGACCAGTTCGTGGCGACCGCCGACCACGCGCTGGGCAACCCCTCGTGGCTGGCGGGCCGCATGCTCCAGGCCACCGGCCCGATCGGCATCAACGTTCTCGACCTGGTCTACGCGAAGCTCGCGGTGGCCGCGATCGTCGTCGCGCTGTACCAGCTGCGTCACGTAGCGGTCGAGCGCCGCTTCCCGAGCCATCATCTGGTGCGCACGTTCCTGGTGATCGGCCTCCTCGGGCCGGGCATCTACATGCTCTTCCCGGTGGTCGGACCGGTCTTCGCCTACGGCCCGGGCGCTTCCGGCACCGGCGGCGTGCAGTGGGCGGCGGCCGATCTGTGGCCGCACACGCCGCTGCCGATCGGCACGCCGCACCTGATGTCGTACGACGACATCACCCCGCGGAACTGCATGCCCAGCCTCCACACGGCATGGGCCACCGCGATCTTCATCCACACCCGCAAGGGCCCGAGGATCCTGCGCTTCGCCGGTACGTTCTGGCTGATCGCCACGCTCGCCGCGACGCTGGGATTCGGCTACCACTACGGCGTGGATCTCATCGCCGGCGTGGTGTTCGCGCTCACCATCGAGGCAGCGCTGCGTGCGCTCGACCGTGGCTGGGACCGGCCGGGGATCCAGCTGGTCGTCTACGGCACCACGGTCTTCGCCGCGCTGCTGGTGTCGTACCGCTATCTCCCGATGGAGATGGCGCGGCATCAGGAGCTCTCCGGATCACTGCTCCTTCTGGCGATGGCCTCAGTGGTCTACGGCTACGTACGGACCACCAGACTGTGGGAACCGACGGCTGTCGTCACGCGGCGACCGGAGCCGCAGCCCGAACCGGCTTGACGGGCCGCTCACGCGCAAGACCGCGCACAGCGGGGACCCGTCACCGCCGGGACCCGCGCAGCGTGTAGGCGGCGGTGCCGATGGCGGCGAGGAACAGCGCGGTCCAGGTCGCGGCGGGCGTGCCGGGCGGTTGCAGCATCCAGGTCGCCACCTGGACGGGTACGTCGGTCGCGGGCGGAACGAAGAGCGCGATCGCGAACCAGGCGAACGGGAGTGTCCAGCCGAACTGCCCGGAGAACAGCGTGGCCGCGATCGCGGCGAGTCCCGTCAGCCCGGCGATGTCCCGGATGACGAACCCGGCCCGCGCCGGGTCGCCGGCCGTGGCCTGGAGCCCGGCCAGCACCCCGCCGGCGAACAACCCGATGAGCAGCACGTGCGCCGCCCGTCTGGGAGCCCAGCGGATCGCGGCGGTCCGGTCGAGCGCGGGGTCCTGCCCGCTCAGCCCGATCGCACTCGCCGCCACGGCCCAGGTCAGCACGAGCGCGGCCGTTCCCGCACCGACGGGTCCGGCGCCCTCCGTCGTCCGGGCGAGCCCTCAGATCGCCGCGGCGCCGAGCAGCGTCGCGGCGATCGACGCGGGGACCTGGCGTGAGCGCGCGTACAGGGTCAGCCACCTCACCGGGTGCCGCCCTTCAGCACGTTCAGCAGGTCGCCGTCGCAGGACAGGGCGGCCGCCCGCAGCGCCGCGACCCGGGCTCGCTGTTCCTCCGCCGGCAGGGCGCGCAGCGCGTTCCAGGCGGGCCGGGCGAGCGCGTCGACCTCGGCGCGCACGGAGGACGAGCGGAGGTGGGGGCGCAGGTCCCCGAGGAACCAGGCCGCCGCGACATCACGCGCGGCCAGTTCGCGGACGTACCGGCTTCGGGACTCGTACTCCTCGCCCTCGCACGGCGGTGTTCCGGCACCGGCGAGCAGGCTGCGGGTGAGGTCCGCGCCCGTCAGGTCACCGCGGAAGCCCGCTTCGTCGAAGTCGACGGGGACGACGCCGGCCCTCCGCGACCCCTGCGTGCGGGGCGGCCACGCGCCGGTGGTCTCCCGGACCGATCCCGGTGCGCCCGGTAGCTTCGCCAGCAGCCGCAGCGCGTCACGGCCCGGACCGACGAGCGTGCCGAGCCTGGCCCTGTTCACTTCGGTGACGCAGACCTGGCCGCTGCACACCGGTGCCGCAGCCGCCGTGTCGACGACGAAGGCCCGGGCCGGATCCGACGGCAGGACCGGCAGCGCGACCGCCGCGCCCAGGGCCAGCGGCAGCAGCGCGAGCAGCCGCGTGCGCCGTTCGGCGGCCGCCAGCAGCAGGAAGCCGGTGGCTGCCACGCCGAGCAGCCAGAAGGCCTGTCCGAGGCTGACGCGGCCCGCGACCGTCACGAACACGTCGTTCACCTCCGGCAGTGCCGGGGAGAGCAGCGCGATGCGGTTCGGCACCACGCCACCGGCCCCCTGATCCATCGTCACGGTCAGGGACACCATGGCCAGGAGCGACGCCACGGCGAGCACCGGCGGGGTGAGTGCGGACGGAGCGGTCCGTCCGATGCCCATACCCAGCCAGGCCCCGGCGACCAGCCCCAGCACACCGACCGCCAGGATGGGCAGCCAGGCCAGATGGAAGTATCCGTCTCCCGCGATCACCTGCACCGCTCCGACGAGGAACACCAGCAGGTAGGCGACGGTGAGGGTGAGCGCCGACGCGCCCGCGACCGTGGCCGTCCGTTGCCAGGCGGGGCGCGGCGCGGTCGCGAGCAGCTCCCGCATCCCCGAACGGTGGTCGCGCAGACCCTGAAGCGCCCCGGCGCCCGTCGCCAGCGGCCACAGGAACGCCAGCAGGAACCGCTCCCACCGCGCGGCGGACGTCCACTGCGCCGTCCACAGCTCGGAGCCCTTCCACCACGGCCCGCTGAGCCCGTAGAGGAACGCCAGCGCGACCAGCAGGACGAGCAGGCCCGCCCAGGGCGCGGTCGAACGCCGCAGCTCGATGCGCAGGATGCGCCCGTTCACCACCTGCCCGATGCCCGGGACCCGCCCCTTCACCACGTGCCCCTCTCCGGCTCGGGGCGGGAGAGCAGCGCCGAGTAACCACGCTCGATCGGGCTGTCGCCCACGTCCCGCGGACCGCCCGCCTCGGCCAGTCGATCCGGCGTGCCCTGGAACACGAGGGCTCCGTCGGCGATCAGCACGACGTCCGCGCAGGCGGCCGCGACGTCCTCCACGAGGTGCGTCGAGACGACGACACAGGTGTCGGTGCCGAGCTGCTGGAGCAGTTCACGGAAGCGCAGCCGCTGCGCCGGGTCCAGCCCGACCGTCGGCTCGTCGAGCAGCAGGATCCTCGGGTCGTTGACGATCGCCTGCGCGATCCCGGCCCGCCGCACCATGCCACCGGACAGCGTTTTCATCCGGTCGTCGGCACGGTCCGCGAGGCCCACGCGCTCGACGGCGCGCTGCACCGCCGCCGGGATGTCCTTCCTGGGCACCTCCTTGAGCCACGCCATGTACTCCACGAACTCGCGGACGGTGAAGCGCCGGTAGTACCCGAACTCCTGCGGCAGGTACCCGATCCGGCGGCGTACCTCTCGCCGGCCGGTGTGTCCCCCCGCGGAGACACCGAGCAGTTCGAGGCTTCCGCCGGCCGGCCGGAGAACCGTGGCCAGAGCACGGATGAGGGTCGTCTTCCCGGCGCCGTTGGGCCCGAGCAGGCCGTGCACCCCGGTCCCGAGCGACAGGTCCAGCCCGTCGACGGCCATCCTGCGTTTGCCGGCCCGCACCATCAGCCCCTTGGCCTGGATCTCCCAGGCGTAGGCGGTAGGCGCGATGTCGGCCGTACGTACTGCGGACATCACGAAGTCTTTCCTCTCAAGGTGTCGGCGGCAGGCGCCTCGACTTGTGGGCGTGCGCTCCGGGGGAGTCAGCGGGCGGCGCCGAGGACGGCGTAGGCGCCCTTGCGGACGACCACGACCACCGCCCCGACTGCGAAGAGCGCGCCCCACACGGGCAGGCCGCCCGGTTGCAGAGCGAAGGGGGTACGGCTCAGCGCGACGGCCGGTGCGACGATCACGGCCGCCCACACCGCCGCCAGGGCGATGGCGGCGCGGGTCACCCCGACCAGCCCGCCGAGCGCGAGAGCCGCGGTGGTGAACGCCAGACAGGGCAGCAGCCAGAGCGCGACCGTGGTGCCGGTCATCCACCCGGCCACCAGGAGCGCGGGGACCACCACGACCAGCACCGAGGCCGTGCGCCGGAGCACGAGACGCAGGCCCGCCCTCGGTGTGGCGGTGGTCAGTTCGTACAGCGGGTCCAGCCCGCGCGCCCACGAAGCGGCGACGCCGAGTACGGGCAGCACCGGCGCGATCAGCGGCACCAGCGAGATCCCTCCGAAGGAGGATCCGGCCGAGAGGTCGAACACCACGGCGAGGAGCGTGACGAACAGCGTCATGCCCATCCACGGCACCATCGCGGGTGTCGCCCAGGTCGACGGCCACCGGGCCCACCGTCGCCGGGGCGGCGTCGGGGGGATCCCGGCCAGCAGCGGTCCCAGCTCCGACCAGACGCCGTCGACCAGCGCGGTCACCTCCGGCATCTGCTCCCCGACGACCGTGGAGAGCCGGTCCCGGCACACCGCACACGACTCGAGATGGGCCTCCAGGGCCCATACCTCGTCGGCCGCGACCCCCGTGTCGCCGCGCGCGTAGCGGCCGATGAGCCGCTCGGACGCGTGTTCCACGCTCATGACAGCGCCTTCCGCATCGCGATCCGCGCCCGCCTGGCGCGTGTCTTGACGGTGCCCTCGGGCACCCCGAGCAGGGCCGCGGTCTCCCGGACGGACAGCCCGTCGAGCACCATGGCCTGCAGTACGTCCCGTAACTCCGGGGCGAGCCGGCTCAGGGCGTCCCCGACGTCACCGCCGACCGTCGCCGCCAGCACCTCGTCCTCGGCGGCCGGTACGACGGCCTCGGCGGTCACCGCGACGGGCGGCCGGGCGTGGTGCGCCCGCCGGCGGAAGGCGTCGACGAGACGGCGCGCGGCGATCGTCCACAACCAGCCCACGGCCGACCCGCCGACCGACGCTCCCGCGAACGCGCCCGCGGCACGCCACACCGCCAGGTACGTCTCCTGCATGACCTCGGCGACGATCTGCGCGTCGGCGCAGCGGCGGCGCAACCGCACCGCCAGCCACGGCGACGTACGCCGGTACAGCTCCTCGAAGGCGGCCCGGTCTCCCTCGGCGACGAGCCGTACGAGACGTTCCTCGTCCACACCGTCCATGCCGACCGCCGTCCTCTGACTCGAGCTCACACCGTCCAGACGCCCGCACCGCCCGCACGGTTTTCCTCTGCGGGTGTCCTGCGTCACACAAGGTGGGTGACCCGGACTCGGCAGGGATTTCGGCTCGGCCTGTAATAACCGGGCTGTCACGCGCATTCCTCGGTGACAGAGCCGACACGAGGAGACGGCGCGTGACCCAAGCACAACGCTTCCGGGACGTCTACGAGGAGTGCTATCCGCGCGTACTCGCCTATGCCACGAGCCAGGTGGGACGGCAGGTCGGTGAGGACATCACCAGCGAGACCTTCACCGTCGCGTGGCGGCGGATGCGGGACGTTCCGCAGCCCGCGCTGCCCTGGCTCCTCGGCGTGGCCCGCAACCTGGTGCGGGAGTTACGTCGCCGGGACAGCCACCAGTACGCCCTCGCCGCACAGGAGGCACAGCGCATCAGTACCGGCGCTGGGACCGAGGCGCAGGACGTGGCCACGGGCGTGACCGACCGAGAGGCGGCGCTCCAGGCCCTGGCGAGCCTGTCCGGCGCCGACCGGGAACTGCTGACCCTGATCGCCTGGCACGGGCTGAGCCCCAAGCAGGCGGCCCGCGTCCTGGGCTGCACCACAGCGACCCTGACCGTCCGGCTGCACCGGGCCCGTCGCCGGCTGGAACGGGCCGTGGAGGCCGTGTCCGTACCACCCGCGCCGGCAGTGCGCCGCGCTGACGGCCGTACCGACCGTGAAGGAGCACTCGCATGAGGAAGACATACGACGGGTCCGCGCGGCGGCGCGACGTCATGAAGACGCTCGCGGACGCCCGGCCCGCCGAGCTGGACCCGTCCCGGCTGGCGGGTTCCCGGCGGCAGCGCGAGGACCTGGCCCGGATCACGGCCGCCACGCAGGTCAGGCCCACCCGAGGCTCCCTGGCCTGGCTGCGTCCCCGGCTCCTGCCGCTCGGGGCCGTCGCGACCGTCGCGGCGTCCGCGATCGTGGTGGGCACCCTCCTCCAGCAGGACTCGCGCGGCACCACGAGCGCGCAGCCGGGCACCCGCCCGCCGTCGGCCACCGCGACGGGGCTGGACGGCCGTATGGAACTGCTCGGCGTGGCGAAGGCGGCGGAGGCTTCGGCTACCGAGGGAACGTACTGGCAGGTGACCACGCGGGCGGAGAACCTGGACGTCGCCGGTGAGCCGGGACGGTACTTCGCCGTGCGGAGCACCGAGACACAGGAGTGGTCGGTGGGTGTGCGCCCGGGAACCCGGAGCCTGATGGTCACCGGCCTGGACGCCGAGACCGAGCCGCGCACCGCGGCGGACGAGGAACGCTGGCGGGCCGCCGGTTCACCGCGGCAAGTGGTGAGCCCCGCACGGGCTGACGGCGGGGTCAGGACCGCCTTCACGATCGGACCAGGGCGGCCCCTGGTCATGCGCACCGACAACGACAACAAGATCTACGCCCTCGGCCCGGACAACGTCTCCTACCGGGATCTGCGGAAACTGCCCACGGACAGCGCGCAGTTGCGCCGACAGCTCCAGCCGCTGTACGAGCGGGACGGCGGCGCCGAGAACAGCGGCGACCGTACGGCCTGGATGCTGCGCCAGGCGGCCAATCTCATCACCATGCCGGTGAAGCCCGGCACCCGGGCTGCCGCGTACCGCCTGCTCGCGGACCTGCCGGGCATTCGCGTCCAGGGCTCTGCCACGGACCCGCTGGGCCGCGAGGGCATCGGCGTCACGCTCCCCGGCAACGCGGAAACCCCGCTGGGACACGTCGAGCAGCGGCTGGTCGTGGACCCCTCCACCGGCGCTCTGCTCGCCGAACTCTCCGTCCTGGCCGAACCGTCGGCCACCGCGCGGCAGGCGGGGCTGGACGCGGGCACGACGGTGTCCTACTCGGCGACCACCCGGATGGAGTGGGCGCAGCGGCAGATCACCGTGCCGGAGAACGCCCGGCACTGAACTCCCCCGCGCGGGCCCGGCACCGCGGGGCCTTTCACGGAATCACAACCCCAGAAGAAGGAGCGACTTGATGAGTACCCGCGCAACCCGCGCACAAGGGTCTGCCTCACGCGGCATCCGCGTGGCCACGGCAGTTGCGGCCTGCGCCCTCGCCCTCACACCGTGGGCCGCGCAGGCGCAGACCGAGACCGAGCCAAGGGCTCAGACGCCCTGGAAGCTCGCGATACCGCTTTCGGAGACGGATGCGAGTGTCTTCATGGATGTCGACGCCAGGCACAGGAACGACGCCTGGGCGGTCGGCAGGAAGACGGACGACTCCTTCTCGGCGGCCCCGCTGGCCAGACACTGGGACGGCAAGCGGTGGAGCGACGTCCCGCTCGCGGCGACCGGAGGCAGACCGGCGCAGTTGGACGCGGTGGCCGCCTCCGGCCCCGACGACGTCTGGGTCGCCGGGACGTACACCGACGTGGAGATCGCCGCCGACTCCTCGGCCCGGCTGCCGGACCGCCTGGCGGACCGTCTCTCCGACGCTCCGGCGGACCGGTCCCGCGGCGGCGCCGCGCGTCCCGCGACCGCCGGCCCGATCGTGCTCCAGCACTGGGACGGCACCCGGTGGAAGCGGGTGCAGCGTCCCGCACCCGCCGAGGGCTGGATCCGCTTCGTCGGCGAACTCACCTCGCTGGGCCGGGACTCGGTGTGGCTGACCACCGTCGACTGGAACCCGGTCACCGGTGCGTACGCCGGGAAGCTGGAGCAGTGGGACGGCCGCACGTGGCGGCAGACGGCCCTTCCCCCATCACCGGACGGCAGCCCGGTGGAGCCCTGGGACATCACCGGCACCGGCCCCGACGACGTGTGGGTCACCGCCCAGGCCGGTTCCGACGGCACCGCGACGCCCCTGCTCTACCACTTCGACGGCCGGCGCTGGACCGTGGACACCATCCCCGTCCCGTACGAGTACGGCGCCGGCTGGGTGGCCAACCACGTCGTGACGACGAAGCGCGGCACGGTCCATGTGTTCGGCAAGACCAACGACCCCGGCGTGGCCGACGGACTCCTCGCCACGCGCTGGGACGGCCGCACCTGGCGGCCGGTGCCCACGCCCGGCGTCGAAGAGGTGAGCGCCGCGGGCACGGACGGCTCGGGAACGGTGTGGGTCACGGGCTGGCCCGTGGGCGGCAGCCACGCGGTGCTCTCCCGCTGGGACGGCACCTCCTGGACGGACGAGGGGCTCCCGGAGGAGATCTCGGCCCGGGTGGGCAGTACGCTCCTCGACCTCGACGGTGTCCCCGGCACGCGCGCCGTACTGGCCGTGGGAGACGTCGCCTGTGAGAGCACCACGGGCGGGTGCGGTCTGGTGCTCTCGCGCGGGATCGGCTGACGGGCGAGCCGACGGGAGACGGGCTCGGACCGGACCGGGCCTGCGCGGGCACTCCCGCAAGGGGCCGAGGACACGAACGGCCGCTCCCGCCCGTGCTCAGCCGGCCCGCCAGGCCGATTCGAGGGCCGTCCGGTTGGCGCGCAGAAGCTCGTCCAGGTCCGTCTCGTAGAGCGAGTCCGGCACGTTGTCGGAGAAGATCTCCAGGACGCAGGGGCCGCGGTAGCCGACGTCGTGGGCGGCGTGCAGAAGTCGGCCGACCGGGATGTCACCGGTGCCGACGGCGCGCCGGTCCATCCGCGAGCGGGGTGTGCGCCAGTCGCTGACCTGGAGCAGGAACAGACGGTCTGGGGCGTCCGCGAGGTGGGGGACGAGATCCGGGTCCTGCCACAGGTTCCACAGGTCGAGGCAGACGCCCACGTTCTCCCGGTCGACCTCCTGGACGATGTCGAGCGCCTGCCGGTAGGTCCAGATGGCGGTCTCCGCGTTGAGCAGGACGGGGTTGAGGGGTTCCAGCGCGATCCGTACGCCGTGGTCGGCGGCGATGCCCGCCAGTTCGCGGTGATGGGTGACGACCTGACGGACCGCCTCGTGCAGGTTCCCGTCGGGCGCCGGCCCGGTGTTCGTGACGAAGGCCGCGCCCGGGGCGAACGGTGCGATCAGCTCCACGCTGCGGCGGAAGCGGTCCAGCCGGTCGCGCCGGTCGGCGGGGTCCGGCTGGGTCTCGCTGGGGAACACGGTCCGTACGAGGGGCTGGACCGAGCTGATCGGCAGGCCACTCTCGGCGACCGAGGCGAGTTGGGCCTTGGCACGGTCGTGGTCGTCGTGGAGTTTGGTCTCGCACAGCTCGATCGCCTCGACACCGAGGTCGGCGTAGTGCGTCAGGTCCTCCTCGAAGGACCACGGCATGGTGGTGAACTGGTTGACGCCGTAGGGGAAGGCGAACGGAGGTGTGGGGCTGTTCATACGAGCGCCTCCGTGTCCGTCTCGTTGTCGGTCAGGAAGCCGGTGACCGTCCGGTGGAACTTCTCCGGCTCGTCGAAGAACAGCCCGTGGCCGCTGTGCTCGAAGAAGACGGTCCGGGCACCCGGGAGCGCCTCACCGACCCAGGCGGGGCCCTGCCAGGGGAACACCTGGTCCTGACGTGCCACCAGGACCAGGCTGGGCAGCCGGACCGTGGGCAGCAGGTCGCGCCAGTCGTGGCGGGTGTGGTCGGCCATCAGCGCGTTGCGTGCGTACGGGGGCGACTTGGCCATCTCGGCCAGCAGCAACTCCCTCTCCTGCGGGGTGGGTTCGCCCGCAAAGACGGTGTCGATCTGGTCCTCGTCGAAGGCCGGGGGGTCACAGGTGAGCTGCGTCTGGAGGGCGGCCAGGGAGGGTTCGTCGTAGCAGGTGGCGTGTGCGTGCGGCCAGTCCGGCGCGTAGTACTGGCGGGGTGCCTGTTCGACGTACACCGCGCGGGCCAGGCGGTGGCTGCCGAAGAGTTCGAGATAGCTCCAGATGACCGGGCAGCCCAGTGACCAGCCCAGGACGGTGACGTCGCGCAGGTCGAGTTCTTCGAGGACGTCGAACAGGTCCTTGGCCAGCCTCGACACGCGGTAGCCGTGGCGGGGTTTGCCGGAGTCGCCGTGGCCGCGCAGATCGACGGTGATGACGCGGGCGTGTTCGGCGAGGGCGTCCAGGTTGCGGGTGAAGAAGCGGCCGCTGAAGCCCCAGCCGTGGATCAGGACGAGGGGAGGGCCGGTGCCCTGCTCCTCGTAGTGGATGGTGACGTCGTCGCTGGTGGTGACGGTGCCCATGGATCTCCTTCTACGTGCGTGGGTCGGTGAGGCCCTCGCCGAGCGCGGCCACGGCGGCGGCTCCGTGCCCGGCCGCGAGCAGCGGCGTGCGGATGTCCTGTTCCAGGTCGGGCAGGTAGCCGATGAGGACGTCGGCGGGCCCCTGGATCCGTACGCGGCCCAGCGCGGCCGGCAGCAGCAGGCTCCGGGCCCGCCCGAGCCGCTCGGACCGGCCACCGGACTCCACGGTGACCGGGGCACCGGCGTTGCTGACGACCAGCGCGGTGGAGAAGTCGTGCACCAGCGGGGCCGTGGTGCCCGCCCGCCACCGCTCCAGCGCGAAGTACGGGCCGGCGCACAGCACGGTGCGCTCCACCGCGTCATCGAGCTGGACGCTCAGGCCGGAGTGGAACTCGGGGCGTGGTCCGGGACGCCACTCGGCGAGCAGTCGCCCGAGGTTGGTGTGCCACTCCTCGTCGTCCAGTTCCGAGCCGTCCTCCATGTGCCGGCGCATGGCGTGCTGCTGGATGTCGGAGGTCTGCTCGATCTCGTAGACGAGGGTGCCGGGGCCGAAACTGTGCAGGGTGCCGCCGGGCACGTAGACGGTCTGCCCGGCCCGTACCGGAAGCCGGCGCATGACCGCGTCGAAGTCCTGCGCGAGCAGGGCCCGGTGCAGTGTGTCCCGGTCCACGCCGGCCTTCACCCCCACCAGGGCGGTGGCTCCCGGGGCCGCGTCGAGGACGTGCCACGCCTCGGTCTTGCCGTGGGGCTCGCCCTCCAGCCGGCGCGCTGTGTCGTCGTCGGCGTGCAGATGGACCGGGAGGGCACCGGTGCCGTCGATGAACTTGGTCAGCACCGGGAAGCGCGGGCCGCGCCACCCGCGCCCCACGAGTTCGTCGGGGTGGTCCTCGACGAGCCCGCGCAGCGTGAGTCCGGCCAGCGAGCCTTCCGCGACCCGTGCTCCCTCGCCGTCCACATCGCTGACCTCCCAGGTCTCGGCGACCGGACCGTCGGGCAGGCCGGTACGGCCCAGCCGTTCGGCGATGACCCGGCCGCCGAAGACGTGCTGCTTGACAGGGGTGGTCAACCGCAAGGGGTACCAGTCCACGGTCACTCCTCGTTCCTGCCGGGGCGATTCCTGCCGGGGTGTCAGAGGATGGGCTGGCCGCCGGTGACGGCGATGCGCGCACCGGAGACGTACGCGGCCTCGTCCGAGGCGAGCATGACGTACACGGGGGCGAGTTCGGCCGGCTGCCCGGCGCGCCCCAGCGGTGTCTGGCCGCCGAAGTCCTCGACCTGCTCGGGCGGCATCGTGGCGGGGATCAGCGGCGTCCAGATGGGCCCCGGGGCCACGCTGTTGACCCGGATGCCCCGCTCGGCGAGCGACTGGGACAGGGAGCCGACCATGTTGGCGATGCCCGCCTTCGTCGCGTTGTACGCCAGCAGGCCCGGAGGCGGCGAGTCGGAGTTCACCGAGGTGGACGCGATGATCGACGCACCCGACTTCATGTGCGGCACGGCCGCCTTGCAGAGGTGGAACATGGCGCTGAGATTGGTCGCCAGCGTGTGGTCCCACTCCTCGTCGGGGATCTCCTCGATCGAGTCGCGGAACATCTGGAACGCCGCGTTGCTGACCAGGACGTCGATGCGGCCGAACGCCTCGACGGCCCGGGCCGCCACCTCCCGGCAGTGGGCGGGATCGCTCAGATCACCGGGCACCAGAACCGCCTCGCGACCGGCCTCCTCCACCCAGCGCGCCGTGTCGCGGGCGTCGTCCTCCTCCTCGTCCAGGTGCGAGAGGAGCACATCGGCGCCCTCGCGGGCGTAGGCGATCGCGACGGCCTTGCCGATACCGCTGTCACCACCGGTGATCAAGGCCTTCTTCCCGGCCAGCCGACCCGATCCGCGATAGCTGTGCTCACCGTGGTCGGCCTTGGGCCGCAGGTCCGCCTCGTTACCCGGAGGCTGTTGCTGCTGTGCGGGCTTGGACATGGGGAAATCCCCCTCTTCTCTCTCATCGCGGGGATCGCTGCACCGGCTGGAGGCGGTAGCGCCGCCGTCACCGAACGAAGGGCCGCGTCAAAGTGCGGCAAAGGGATGGGCGCCGGTGCGCCTGTCACGCCGACCGGGGTACCCGGGGCGCCTGGCCGGAAACCAGCCCTACGGCAGTCGTACGACGCAAGGAGAGCCGATGGCACCGCCCCGCAACCGTGCACAGGACGACCACCAGAGGAGGGGGAAGGGACCCCCCGGGAAGGGCCACACCGGCCGCGGGCGACCGGACGGGCGCGCACTGCTCACGGACCCGCTGAGCAACAAGGGTGTCGCCTTCACCCAGGAGGAGCGGGAACGCCACGGACTGGTCGGGATGCTGCCGCCCGCGGTGCTGTCCCTGGAGCTCCAGGCACGCCGCGCCTGGGAGCAACTCCAGGCCCAGCCGGACGACTTGGCGAAGAACGTGTACCTGGAGCAGCTCCACGACCGCAATGAGGTCCTCTACTTCCGGCTGCTCTGCGACCACCTCACCGAGCTCCTGCCGATCGTGTACGACCCGACCGTGGGCGAGGCGGTCAAGCGCTACAGCCACGATTACCGGCGGCCGCGCGGCGTCTACCTGTCCATCGACCGCCCCCAGGACATCCGCCCCGCGTTCGAGGCGCTCGGCCTCGGCCCCGACGACGTCGACCTGCTGGTGGCCACCGACGCGGAGCAACTCCTCGGCATCGGCGACTGGGGCGTCGGCGGCATGCAGCTCGCGGTCGGCAAGCTTGCGGTCTACACCGCCGCCGCGGGCATCCACCCGGGGCGCGCCATCCCGGTGATGCTCGACGTCGGCACCGGAAACCAGGCACTGCTCAACGACCCGCTGTACGTCGGCAACCGGCACAACAGGGTGCGCGGCGAGGCGTACGACTCGTTCGTCGCCGCCTTCGTGGAGGCGGTGGGCGAGCTGTTCCCGCAGGCGCTGCTGCACTGGGAGGACTTCGGCCCCGGCAACGGCCGCCGCATCCTCCAGCAGTACGGCGAGAAGATCTGCACGTTCAACGACGACATGCAGGGCACCGGCGCGATCACGCTGGCCTGCGTCATGAACGCGGCACGCGTCACCGGCACGCCCATGCGGGATCAGCGGATCGTGATTCTCGGCGCCGGGACGGCGGGCGTGGGCATCGCCGACCAGCTGCGCGACGCCATGGTCCGCGACGGACTGGACCGCGAGGAGGCCACCCACCGCATCTGGTGCGTGGACCGCCAGGGCCTGCTGCGGCAGTCCACCGAGGGACTGCGCGACTACCAGCAGTCGTACGCCCGCCCCGACGACGAGTGGCCCGACGACCGGCCGGCCGACCTGGCAGGTGTGGTGGAACGTGTGCACCCGACCGTGCTGGTGGGAACCTCCACCCAGCACGGGGCCTTCACCCAGGACGTGGTGCGCTCCATGGCCCGCCACGTGGACCGGCCGGTCGTCCTGCCGCTGTCCAACCCCACGGAGAAGATCGAGGCCATGCCGGAGGACGTGCTGCGGTGGACCGGCGGCAAGGCCCTGGTCGCCACCGGCATCCCGGTACCTCCGGTGGAGCTGGACGGCACCACGTACGTCATCGGCCAGGCCAACAACGCCCTCATCTACCCGGGCCTGGGGCTGGGCGCCGTGGTGGCCCGCGCAGAGCGGATCACCGACGGCATGCTCCAGGCCGCGGCGGAGGCCGCGGCCAGCCTCGCCGACCTGTCGGAACCCGGCGCCGCCCTGCTGCCGGAGGTGCGGAACCTGCGCACCTCCTCGGCCGTGGTCGCCACGGCCGTCGCCCGCCGCGCCGCCGAGGAGGGCATCGCCCGGGCCCGCCTGGACGACGTGATCCAGCAGATCCAGGACGCCATGTGGCAGCCCGAGTACGGCTGACGGGACGGTGCGGGAGCCTCTCCTTGAGCCGACCGGAGTCGTGCGTGCCGTCGCCCGGCCCCACGCTGGACACAACGTCCGGACATCGTGCCCGAGTCGGACAGATCACGCGTGGGCGCCGTGCGGGGCGGCGCAGATACTCGATGGACCGCAACAGTCGCACGATCGAACAGTCGTTCCCAAAGCTGCTAGAGGACAAGCATGTCGCTCCTGAAGACCATCGATCCCGATCCCTCCTTCGCACCCCGCGAGTCCGGCCCGCTGATCGAACGCCTGATTTCCGGCGACCCGACTTACAAGACCTGGGCCCAGGACGCCGCCCGCGGGGAAACGATCAATACGGGTGTCTGGGAAGCCACGCCCGGCGAGACGCGCTCGATCAAGGGCGAGATCTTCGAGTTCTGCCACATCCTTTCCGGCGTCGTGGAAATCACGCCGGAAGGTGGCGAGCCGGTGGTCTACAAGGCTGGCGACAGCTTTGTCATGAAGCCGGGCTTCGTCGGTGTCTGGAAGACCATCGAAACCGTGCGCAAGATCTACCTGACCGTGGCGTGACGCCGAGTCGGGCGAGGGACGGTCAAGCCTCTGCTTAGGTCTACGTCTGCTCGTTGGACTGACGGGCGGCCTCGACGACCGCGGTCGGCGGGCGGTGAGGCAGCTGCCCGGCGAAGTGCCCACCCTCGGCCGGCTGTTGGCCGAGATGGCGCAGGCCCGGCGCGACAAGGCCGACACCGCAGAGGCGGAGTACGCGGCCGACGGGCACCCCGTGCGGATCCTGGTGGACTGGGACAAGAACGCCGTCGACGACGAGGCCCTGTATGTGATCAGCGCCTACGAATCCGCAGCGGGCTGAGCGATGCCGTGGCCCGGCCGGACCGGCGACGGCTTGGTCGCCCCAGGACCCACAGAAACCGCTTAACATCACCGTGATGACGAGCAGGACGCCGCCGGTGCAGCGCAGACCCCGGGGAGCGTGGTGGACCACGTGGGCCCGGGCCCTCTGCCCTGCCCTCGCCGTCCTGCTCGCAGCTGTGGTGATGTGCCTGGAGGCCGCGGAACACGGCGACAGCCGTGACCGAACCGCTCTCCTGGCCACCATGACCGACGCTTCCGGCCTGCCGGTGCCGGCAGGCCACCCGGCCGAGCACCACGCCAACCCGGCCGTACACCTGGGCGACTGCCCGACTGGCGACGTGTGCTGCGCTACAGCCGTACACGCGGCAGCCGCGGTACTCGCGGCACCCGTTCAGCCGATGCCGGCGATCCTGCCCCGCATGCCGGATCTCCCTCGGCGGCAGGGCGACCCCGGGCTTCTCGCCCAGCCGCCTCCAGCCACCGGCGCTCCCGACCTTCACGTCCTTCAGGTGCTGCGGACCTGAGCCGGATGCCATGACGCCGTGCGCTCACCCGTGCGCACGCGCTCGAAGACATCCACTCCATCCCCGCACTGACCGCCGTACGGCGGGACGGAAGGACACCAAGTCATGAGCAAGACGAGCAAGAAGGCCGCCGCAACGTCCCGCAAGGCCCGCATGGAGGAGATGCGCCGCGTCGAAAGAGCCCGCGAGCGCCGTAACCGCATCATCACCATCACGCTCAGTGCGTTCATCGTCGCCGGAGTGGCGGGCTTCGGCGCGTACGCCCTGAACAAGGCCAACGAGAAGGACGAGCAGCAGGCCGCCGCGGTGAAGAAGCCCGTACGCGGCGAGAAGACGTGGGACGCGAAGAAACTCGGCCGCGACCACGTCCAGTCCGCCGTCGACTACCCGATGAACCCGCCCGTCGGCGGCGACCACAACCAGGCGTGGATGACCTGCGACGGCACCGTCTACACCAAGGCCATCGGCAAGGAGAACGCCGTCCACTCCCTCGAACACGGGGCGGTCTGGGTGACGTACAACGACAAGGCCGCCGAGGCAGACATCAAGAAGCTCAGCGACAAGGTCTCCAAGACCCCCTACACGCTGATGAGCCCGGTCGACGACCAGCCCGGGACGATCACACTGTCGGCCTGGGGCTACCAGCTCACCGTGGACAAGGCGTCGGACCCGCGAGTCGAGCAGTTCCTGACCAAGTACGTCCAGGGCGCGCAGACTCCTGAGCCGGGCGCCGCCTGCACGAACGGACTGACCCAGACGTGATGGGCACACCCGTCATCGAGCACGACACACCGGACGCCGACCAAGCCGGCCGCGACAGGGTGTGCCCGAAGGACCACGTTGCAGGCTCGCCGCGGCCCGGGAGCAGCCGGGCCGCGGCGAGTAGGTGACCTGCGGGAGGGGCTCAGCTCCCGGTGAGGGAGATGGCCAGGTCCGTGATGTTCAGGGGGAACTTGGACGTGAGGGCGTCGGACACGAGCGTGGCCTCGCCGGTGAAGAGGTTGATGCTGTAGAGGGAAGGCCTGTTGGCGCCGGAGGCGGTGAGAGTGGCGAAGGCGGCGTTGCCGACCGTCTTGCCGCCCGACAGGGTGCTGAAGATGTCCATGCCGGTGTTGACCTGCGCGTCGATGCCGAGGCTGCCGGTCGGTGCCAGCGTGCCGTTGTTGGCCGGGGACTGGATGACGACCTGGTCGGCGGCCGTGTTGATGTCGAACAGCGTGGTCCCGGTGGCTCCGTTGAGGTCGTTGTTCGTGTAGGCGGCGGCGGAGACGCCCTTGGTCGTGCCCTCGATCGGCGGGGTGGTGAGGTTCAGGTCCTGGATGGTCGTGTGGTCGTTGAGGTTGTGCCGCAGATTCTGGCCGTTGTCGCTGATCACACGCAGCCGGTCGGCGGCCGGGTTGAAGTCGACGCCGAAGTTCGTGCCGTGCAGGGTGTACTGGAGCTGGGACACCTTGGTGATCACGACGTCCGCGGTGGCCGGCGGGGTCTTGATCGTGTAGATGCCGCCCTTGTTGCCGACGCCGTACATCAGGCCGTTCTGCACCCGGAAGTCGATGCCGATCAGAGCCGTGTCGCCACTGAGCCCGACAACGTCCCTGACCCAGTCGAGCACGTTCGGCCGGTCGGTGGTGAACGTGGCCATCTGGGTGCCGTCACCTGTGATCCCGAACGCGCGCAGGCTGGGAGTGGCGGCGGGAGCGGCCGAGCCACTGCCCGGCGCGCTCAGCATGAGCGCTGTCGACGTGGTCATGACCGCTACCGCCGCCGCGATTCTCTTTCTCGTTCCTGCTTTCATCGGTGTTTCCCTCCCGTTTGGACAAGCACCATTGAGCGGCGCGCAGATGAGAGATTCCCGTACCGATTCCCGCGCTGATCCGGAGTGATGGCCGGAATGAATGCTGTGGTGTTCCCCCACGGGCTGGTACGCGGTTCCCATTAAGGCCAGTTCACAGTGTCTCCACAAGTGGAACAGGCGATGGGAATGTCCCGATCCAGTGATTTTGCGCACTGTGACAAAGTGCCCCAGACGCGGTCGTCTCCGATGTGCGCAGAGTGATGAATGCCGTCCGGATCTCCCCTGTCGGCTTCTTCGACCGGAATGGCATGCTCGCGCCCATGGGGAGCTTCTTCGCCGAGTTGGCCCGGCAGGCGTCGGCCAACGCGCGCCGGGAGGTCGAGGCGTACGCGCGCGAGATTCCGGAGTTCGGGTACCTGGACACGAACTCCCGGGCGCGGGCCGAGACGCTGGAGTACGCGTTGTGGCTGCGGCGTCGTACGGTCGAACTGTCCCCGGACAACAGCGAGTTGAGCGACGACGACCTCGGCTACATCGCGGCGATCGGCGAGTTGCGGGCCGCAGCGGGGATGCCGCTCGACGCACGGCAGCGGGTCCTGCGACTGCACACCTCACTCATGCTGCGCGAGATCAACGAAGCGACCGAAGCTCAGCGCGGCGTCGGCGTCGACGAACTCATGCGGATGATGAACTGGTTCGCCCCCCAGGGAGAACGCGGTATCCGTGCCTACAGTCAGGGATTCGTGACGGCGCTGCGACACCGTCTGCCGTACGTCGAGCAGGCCGCCCTGCTGGCCAGGTCGCTCCTGAACGGAGACCCCATATCGGCGGAACTCGCTTCGGCACTGGGCATGGAACTGCCCGAGCGCTGCGCGGTGACGGTGATCCGGGTGCCGGACCGTCCCGTCGGCGATCGCGATCTGGAAAGCGAGATCGAGGCGCTGGTGAAAACCCACCACGCGCCGATCACGTGGTGCCCGGGCAGTGGAAGCAGGAGCGGTGAGCTGATTGCCCTGATTCCCTTGCATCCCCCCACACCCCAGGCGTCTCCGGGACCCAGTACAGCCGAGACCGTACAGCCGCACTCCGTACCCGACCTTGCACCCGACCTCTTGCCCGACCTCGTATCCGATCTCGTACGGGACTTCGCCCAGGCTCTCGGTCGCCCCTGCGCCGCCGGCACCGCCACCTCACCGCTGTCCGAGGTTGCCGACGCCCTCGACCTGGCCCGGCGGATCAGCAGGGCGGCGCCGCTGCGACGGGCGTCCGCTCGGCTGCGGCCGCACACCGTGTCGGACGTGTTCGTCGAACTCGCCGTCGCAGACGCGCCGTTCGTCGACGAATGGCTCCACGCCGTGGGCCGGAGCCTGCAGCCCGGTCCGGACCTCCTTGTCACGCTTGACGCGTACTATCGCCACGACATGCACCGCGGCGCCACGGCGGCAGCCCTCAACGTCCACGCCCGCACCCTGGACTATCGCCTCCGCCGGGTGCGGGAGCTCACCGGCATCGATCCCGGCTCGACGCGCGGCGTGCGCATTCTCAGCTCGGTCGTCACGCGGCGCCTGTCGGAGGCGTGGCACTGAACCGGGCGATCATCCAGAGCCGAGATACGTGCCGAGACGGGCAACTGGAGGGTACGCGGTCCCGTTGACCGCAGATCCGATGCTTGGACGTGGCCCGCGAATGTTGGTGACGCATTCTTCCGAAGAACGCGGCGCGCTTTGATTGGCGCGGCGCAACACCGTATGGCTCAGGCTGGAGAGCATCGCAGCGGCTCCGCTGTGGACCTCGTCATCGCCGCCACCGCGGCCCATCACGGCCTCGCTGTCCTCCATGATGACGCCGACTACCGGGCCGTTGCCCGGCACGCGTCCGACCTGACCGAGCACAACATCCATGACGTGGCTTGGCGCAGGCGCGCATGCAGGTCGGCGGAGGTGGTTGCTTTCCCGGCGCAGGCGGACGCCTCGGGTGAGGAGGGTGCGGATGGCGCCGTACGCTTGGGGGGTCTTGCCGGTGCCGGTGGGGTCGGCGATCAGCAGCGACGGGCCCTCGGCGATGCCTGGGCCTCCGGGCCCGGGACGTCCTGCTTCGGCGATCTGATCGGCCCGTGCAGGCCCTTGGCGCGGTGGCGTTCGAGTCCCGCCCGCGAAGTCGTCCGCACAGAACGCGACTTGTCGCAACGCCAGCTCGCCGGCCGCGTCACCGCGCTGGGCCACCCGATGTCCAACACCATGCTGTCCCACATCGAACGCGCCCGGCGCCGATGCGACGTCGACGATCTCGTCATGATCGCCGAGGAGCTTCACGTCTCAGCCCCCGTGCTCCTGTGCGGCTGGCCCACCGCCTGAACTGCCGCCGCCATACCGAGGCTCGTACCCCCTGCCGCTCCAGAACGCTCGCTGGCCTGGATCGCCCCCCGTCCCGACGTGGCGAGCAGAGCGCCTGAAGGAGACCGGCGCCACCACGGTGGCCAAGTCGTACCGCCTGCTGAAGGCCATCCTTCAGACGGCGGGCGACGACGACCTCCTGCGCAGCAACCCCTGCCGTATCCAGGGCGCGGGCAAGGCGGAGGCCGACGACTTCTTGCTCCCGGAGCTGCGTCGCCACCTCCAGTGGTTCGCGGAAAAGGAGGGCGACGGCCTGCTGTTCGTGCGAGAGAAGGGTGCTCCCTTCCGTCGCTCCACCTTCGGGTCCGGTCCGCAACGGGCAAACGGCTGCGGGACCGGGCGTCCGAACCCGTCCACGGCCCGCGCGGCACGCCGCCCGGTGGACCAGTCAGGCGGCGTAGCTGAGCACCGCGGGGCCTGCCGGGGCCGCGGTGGGGGCCACGGTCGCGTGCACGGGACGGGCGGTGCGAACGGTGGGCGCGGCCTGCGCGCGGTTCCGCGTGAAGACGACGAGGCGCAGCACCGTGAACCGCGCGACACCGGCGAGAGCGGAGGCGGACAGGTAGACGACCTGCTCCAGCACCGCACCGGGCGCCGCCACCATCTGCTGCAGGACAAGCATCGCCACGCACGTCACTGCGTATGCGGCCGCCGCGGACCCGGCCGATTGCGCATGCTGGCGCCAGGTCGCGCGCCCGCCCGCGCCGAAGGTGAAGCGGGCGTGCAGCTCGGTGGCGAGGAGCGTGGAGACCACGGTGATCAGGGCGTTTGCCAGAACCCAGGGAATCCAGGAGGCGAGGGCCGCCACGGCGAAGCTGGAGATGATCCCCACCCCGCCGCCGCAGAGCACGAAGCGGGCGAAGGCGGTTAAGGCGGCGGGCGCCGCCTGCTCCTGGCTCTGTGCTGTCTTCATGATCCGCCCCTTCTGATGGCTCACTCCGCGAAAACGCGCACCCCTCGGCCTGCGCGGCCGAGGAGTGCGCTGCCAGTGGCGCCACTATGGCACATTAGTGGTGTCATATCGAGCCTGAATGGCGTCACGGAGAGGCGTCAGTCGCGAAAGCGCAGGCCAGGCACTCGCCACAGCTTCGCCAGTCGCCGCAGGCGTGGTGAGGCCGTGGCGCACGCCAGCGCACCCGCCTGCGTCAATGACGGCTGATGCAGGACCGGGACCGCTCCGGGATTCGCTCGGGCCGACACCGTGCCCCGTCGGCGACTCGGAGGGCCCCTATGCCGCTGGCGGGTCACCTTCTCGCGGCATCCGCATGGCGCCACGTGGGCCACGGTGGCGCCGGGCGGCGTCACCCGGCATCATTCCGCGCTCCCAGAAACGCGTGAGCGTGCATGGCGCCACAATGACTCGGGGCCGCCCTACCCACGTTCTCGCAGCTCAGAGCGATCGTCTTCAAGTCTGCCCCATGTGAGGTGTCACCCGGCCTTGCGTGTGGCGCCATTGCGGTGCCATGATGGCGTCATGGACCTCACCCCGTATGTCGACAACCTCCGCCGCGAACTCGCGGTGGCCGCCGAAGCCGGCGGCGACGAAGCCCGAGAGCTGGCCGAGAGGCTCATCGCGCCCCTGGAGTCGGCGACCCGCCTGACCATGCTCAACGTGCTCTCCGCCGCGATGGACGAGATCACCCGCGAACTCGCCCCCGGCTCGGTCGACGTACGGCTGCGCGGACTCGACCCCGACTTCGTGGTGACACCACCGCCCAGTGACGGCGGGGCCCCCGCGGAGCCGGCCGCGCCCGTCGAACCTCTCAGGGCCCCGGCCCCGACCGACGGCGACGAGGGCGGCACCGCCCGCGTCAACCTACGCCTGCCGGCCCACCTCAAGGCCCGCGCCGAGGAGGCCGCGAGCCGCGAGGGCCTGTCGGTCAACGCGTGGCTGGTGCGCGCCGTGTCGGCCGCGGTCGACGGCGGCGCCCGGCCGCGTACGACGGAGAAGACCCAGACCGTCGGGCAGAGCTTCACGGGCTGGGTGCGCTAGCCGCGCCCCCCACCAGCACCACTTCACCCCCACCACGTCCCACCAGCAGGGACGACCCAAGGACTCAAGAGGACGGGACAGCCATGCCTTCTTTCGACACTCCCGAACCGATCTCGGTCACCGCACGCGTGGAGGCCGGTTCCATCCAGTTCACCGCGAGCGGCCGCCCCGACACCGTCGTCGAGGTGCGGCCCCGTGACCCGAAGAAGGACCTGGACGTACGGGCGGCCGAGCAGACCGAGGTCACCTACGCGGGCGGCGTACTGACCGTCAGGACCCCCAAGGGCAATCTGCTCGGGCTCGGCCGCACCGGCACCGTCGACGTGACGGTCGAACTGCCCGCGGACTCGCGCATCGACATGACCGGCGCCTGGGCCCAGGTGCTCGGCGAGGGCCGGCTCGGCGAGGTCCGCGTGAAGACCTCGTCCGGCGACGTCCGCCTCGACACGACGGGTCCGCTCCAGCTGACCGCGTCGCACGGCTCGATCACCGTGGACCGCATCGAGGGCAGGGCCGAGATCACCACCAGTTCCGGCAGCCTGCGCGTCGGTCTCGTCGACGGCCCCGCAGTCCTGAAGAACTCGCACGGCACCACGACCGTCGACGCCGCGACCGGCGAGCTGCGGGTGAGCGGCGCCAACGGCGACATCGAGATCCGGCGCGCCGAGGACTCGCTCACCGCCACCACCGCCCACGGCACCCTGCGGGTGGGTGAAGTGGCCCGCGGCACCATCCAGTTGGAGACCAATTACGGCGCCATCGACGTCGGCGTCCGCGAGGGCACGGCCGCCTGGCTCGACGTCAGCTCGGGCTCCGGCCAGGTGCGCAACACGCTGACCGCGTCCGAGAGCCCGGAGCAGACCGAGGACACGGTCAAGGTCCGCGCCCGCACCAAGTACGGCAACATCGACGTCCGCCGCGCCAGGGCCTGAGCACCACATCGTCAACCGGCCCCTTCTCCCACTCACTCCAGCCTTCGATCGGAGGGCCCCATGCCTTCATCTGTCATGCCCACGCCCAGGCGGGGTGACGGTCCGCAGTCGTCGGCCGCCGTCTCCACCGTCGGTCTGCGCAAGTCGTACGGCGACAAGACCGTCCTCGACGGAATCGATCTGCGCATTCCGGCCGGGTCCGTGTTCGCGCTGCTCGGGCCCAACGGCGCCGGCAAGACCACCGTCGTGAAGATCCTCTCCACGCTCATCACCGCCGACGGCGGACAGGCCCAAGTCGCGGGCCACGACGTCGCCACCTCCCCGGACGGGGTACGCGCCGCGATCGGTGTCACCGGGCAGTTCTCCGCCGTCGACGGGCTGATCACCGGCGAGGAGAACATGCTCCTCATGGCGGACCTGCACCATCTGTCCAAGAGCGAGGGGCGGCGGGTCGCCGCCGAGCTGCTGGAGCGGTTCGACCTCACCGAGGCCGCGAAGAAGCCCGCCTCCACCTATTCCGGCGGGATGAAGCGCCGCCTGGACATCGCCATGACCCTGGTCGGCAACCCGCGGATCATCTTCCTCGACGAGCCGACCACCGGCCTCGACCCGCGCTCCCGCCACAACATGTGGCAGATCATCCGCGAACTCGTCTCCGACGGGGTCACCGTCTTCCTCACCACCCAGTACCTGGAGGAGGCCGACGAGCTCGCCGACCGCATCGCGGTGCTGAACGACGGCAAGATCGCCGCCGAGGGCACCGCCGACGAGCTGAAGCGGCTGATCCCCGGCGGACATGTCCGTCTGCGCTTCACCGACCCGTCCGCATACCAGCGAGCCACCTCCGCGCTGGGCGAGGTCACCTGGGACGACGAAGCCCTCGCCCTGCAGATCCCCAGCGACGGCAGCCAGCGCGAGCTGCGCTCCATCCTCGACCGGCTGGACTCCGCCGGCATCGAGGCCGACGAGCTGACCGTGCACTCTCCCGACCTCGACGACGTGTTCTTCGCCCTGACCGGCGGCACCGACCAGTCCAAGGAGGCTGTCCGATGAGCACCCCTCTGACTCCCGCCCGCCCGGCCCGGCTCTCTCTCGCCCTGCGCGACTCCTCCACGATGCTGCGCCGCAACCTCCTGCACGCGCGGCGCTACCCGTCCCTCACCCTGAACCTGCTGCTCACACCGATCGTCCTGCTGCTGTTGTTCGTCTACGTCTTCGGCGACGTGATGAGCGCGGGCATCGGCGGTGGCGGCGCCGACCGCTCGGAGTACATCGCGTATCTCGTCCCGGGCATCCTGCTGATGACCATCGGCGGCACCCTGGTCGGCACCGCGGTGTCCGTCTCCATGGACATGACCGAGGGCATCATCGCCCGCTTCCGCACGATGGCGATCCACCGCGGTTCCGTGCTCATCGGACACGTCATCAGCAGCGTGGTGCAGTCGGTCATCAGCGTGACTCTCGTCGGTGCCGTCGGCGTGGCCATCGGCTTCCGCTCCACGGATGCCACGGTCCTGGAGTGGATCGCGGCGTTCGGACTGCTCGCGCTGTTCGCCCTGGCGTTCACCTGGATCGCGGTCGGGATGGGCATGGTCAGCCCCAGCGCCGAGGCAGCCAGCAACAACGCGCTGCCGCTGGTCTTCCTGCCGCTCATCTCCAGCGCCTTCGTCCCGGTCGACGCGATGCCGGGCTGGTTCCAGCCGATCGCCCAGTACCAGCCGTTCACGCCCGCCATCGAGACGCTGCGCGGACTGCTGCTCGGCACCGAGATCGGCAACAACTGGTGGATCACCATCGTGTGGTGCCTGGGCCTGGCGGCGCTCGGCTACCGCTGGTCCAAGGCGGTGTTCAACCGCGACCCGAAGTGACCGCGCGGACTGCCTCCGGCAGTTCGTCCCGCTGGAGGGCGGCATACTCCGACACCGCGTCGGCGTACGCCGCCCCATCGGAGTTGTCCGCCGCCTGCCGGACCCGCGACCGCCCGCACCGTCGGCAGGAACTCGCGCTGTACTTTCGGCGACCGGATGCCGACGTAAGCCGGTCTGTTGGAGGTCTGTGCTCGGTTGGCGACGCCAGTCCCATCCGGGGCAACGGTCCACCAGCGTGAGGAAGTCCCTGGCCTGAAGGATCTCGTGGTGATTGGTGTCGACAAGACCGTCCACACCAGGCAGGACGCCCGTACGAGCTGCGGTTCGTCCTCCACCACGAGCACCCGGGTCATGGGTGTGTGCCTCTCCTGTTGTACGGACTTCACGGTGGCGGAAGCCGACGGAGGAGGAAGGTCCTCGTCTCCGTCGGCTCCTGCTCCTTCAGCTCGTCAGCCCTTGGCCATGAGGTCCTTGAGCGCGATGTTGAGTTCGAGCACGTTGACCCGGGGCTCGCCGATGAAACCGAGAGTGCGACCCTCGGTGTGGTCGTCGACGAGCTTCCGCACCTGGGCGACGGTCAGGCCGTTGCGCTCGGCGACGCGGCGGACCTGGAGGTAGGCGTAGGCCGGGGAGATGTCCGGGTCGAGGCCGGAGCCCGAGGACGTCACGGCGTCGGCCGGGACCTGGGAGGGCCTGACCTCGTGGCCGGCGGTGGAGGTGTCCTCGACCACCTTCGCCTTGGCCTCCTCCACCGACTTGACGAGCTTGTCGCTGTCGGCGGACAGGTTGGTGGCGCCCGAGAGGATCAGTTTGTACTGGGTGTTGACCGAGTTCTCGCCGAGTCCGTTCGCCGGGCGCGGCTGGAAGTAGTCCAGGCTGTAGCCCTGTTGCCCGATGAGGGACGAGCCGACGACCCTGCCGTCCGCCCGGATCTCGGAGCCGTTCGCCTTGCCGGGGAACAGCCCCTGGGCGATGCCGGTGACGACCAGCGGGTAGATGACGCCGGTGACCAGGGTCAGTACGAGGAGGGCGCGCAGTCCCGCTCCGAGCAACCGGGCGGTGTTCACAACGGAGTTGTTCATGGCGGTCAGCCGATCCCGGGGATGAGAGAGATGAGCAGGTCGATGAGCTTGATGCCGATGAACGGGGCGATCAGGCCGCCCAGGCCGTAGATCGTGAGGTTCCGCCGCAGCAGGCGGTCCGCGCTGACCGGCCGGTACCGCACGCCCTTCAGGGACAGGGGCACCAGCGCGATGATGATCAGCGCGTTGAAGATCACGGCCGACAGGATCGCGGAGTCCGGCGAGGCCAGGCCCATGATGTTGAGCTTGTTCAGGCCCGGGTGGACCGCGGCGAACAGCGCCGGGATGATCGCGAAGTACTTGGCGACGTCGTTGGCTATGGAGAACGTCGTCAACGCGCCTCTGGTGATGAGGAGTTGCTTGCCGATCTCGACGATCTCGATGAGCTTGGTCGGGTTCGAGTCGAGGTCGACCATGTTGCCGGCCTCCTTCGCGGCCGACGTGCCCGTGTTCATCGCCACGCCGACGTCGGCCTGGGCGAGGGCCGGGGCGTCGTTGGTGCCGTCGCCGGTCATCGCGACGAGCTTGCCGCCCGCCTGCTCGCGCTTGATGAGGGCAATCTTGTCCTCGGGGGTGGCCTCGGCGAGGAAGTCGTCGACGCCTGCTTCCGCGGCGATCGCCTTGGCGGTCAGCGGGTTGTCGCCCGTGATCATGACGGTCTTGATGCCCATGCGGCGCAGTTCCTCGAACCGCTCGCGCATGCCGTCCTTGACGACGTCCTTGAGGTGGATGACGCCCAGGACGCGGGCGCCCCGCTCGTCGTCCACCGCGACCAGCAGCGGGGTCCCGCCCGCCTCGGAAACGCGCTGCGCGATCCGGTCGGCGTCTTCCGCGACCGTGCCGCTTTGCTCCCCGACCCAGGCGATGACCGAGGCCGTGGCTCCCTTGCGGATCTTGCGGCCGTCGACGTCGACGCCCGACATCCGGGTCTGCGCGGTGAACGCGATCCACTCGGCGCCGACGAGCTCGCCCTGGTGGCGCTCGCGCAGCCCGTACTCCTCCTTGGCCAGGACGACGACCGAGCGGCCCTCGGGCGTCTCGTCGGCCAGTGACGACAGCTGGGCCGCATCCGCGACATCCGCCTCCGTCGTGCCGCCCACCGGGATGAACTCGGCGGCCTGCCGGTTGCCGAGGGTGATGGTGCCGGTCTTGTCGAGGAGCAGGGTGGAGACGTCACCGGCGGCCTCGATCGCCCGGCCCGACATGGCCAGCACGTTGCGCTGCACCAGCCGGTCCATGCCGGCGATGCCGATCGCGGACAGCAGTGCGCCGATGGTGGTCGGTATCAGGCAGACCAGCAGAGCGATCAGCACGACCATCGTCAGGTGGGTGCCCGCGTAGTCGGCGAACGGCGGCAGCGTGGCCACCGCGAGCAGGAAGACGATGGTGAGCGACGCCAGCAGGATGTTCAGGGCGATCTCGTTGGGCGTCTTCTGCCGTGCGGCGCCCTCGACCAGGTTGATCATCCGGTCGATGAAGGTCTCACCCGGCTTCGTCGTGATCTTGATGACGATTCGGTCGGACAGGACCTTCGTGCCGCCGGTGACGGACGAGCGGTCGCCGCCGGACTCGCGGATGACCGGGGCCGATTCACCGGTGATCGCCGACTCGTCGACCGACGCGACACCCTCGACGACGTCCCCGTCGCCCGGGATGATGTCACCGGCCTCGCACACCACCAGGTCGCCGACGCACAGCTCCGTACCCGGCACCCGCTCTTCGGTGTCCCGCACGAGACGGCGGGCGACGGTGTCGGTCTTGGCCTTGCGCAGGGTGTCGGCCTGCGCCTTGCCGCGGCCCTCGGCGACCGCCTCGGCCAGGTTGGCGAAGACCACGGTCAGCCAGAGCCAGGCGCTGATGGTCCAGCCGAACCAGTCGCCCGGGTCCTTGAGGGAGAACACCGTGGTCAGCACGGAGCCGACCAGCACGACGAACATGACGGGCGACTTGACCATCACCCGCGGGTCGAGCTTGCGGAAGGCGTCCGGCAGCGACTTCACGAGCTGCCTGGGGTCGAAGGGGCCGGCGCCGACCCGGCCCTCCTTGTGCCCGGTGGGTACATCGCTGTGCGGCGCCCGGGTGGGAGCGGTGGCGGTGGACATGGAGTCCTCTTGCATCTCTGTACGGGTGGTCATGACGCCAGCCCCTCGGCGAGCGGGCCCAGCGCGAGGGCGGGGAAGTAGGTGAGACCGGTGATGATCAGGATCGCGCCCACCAGCAGGCCGGTGAACAGCGGCTTCTCGGTGCGCAGGGTGCCCGCGGTCACGGGCACCGGCTTCTGCTCGGCGAGCGAGCCGGCCAGCGCCAGCACGAACACCATGGGCAGGAAGCGGCCCAGCAGCATCGCGAGTCCGGTCATGGTGTTGAACCAGTCGGTGTTCGCGTTCAGTCCGGCGAAGGCCGAGCCGTTGTTGTTCGACGCGGACGTGAAGGCGTAGAGCACCTCGGAGAAGCCGTGCGCGCCCGCATTCAGCATCGAGTGCGGCGGGGTCGGCAGGGCCATGGAGAAGGCGGTGAAGACGAGCACCAGCGCCGGCGTGATGAGTATGTAGCAGGCGGCCAGCTTGATCTCGCGGGTGCCGATCTTCTTGCCCAGGTACTCGGGCGTACGGCCGACCATCAGGCCGGCGATGAACACCGCGATGACCGCCATGACCAGCATGCCGTAGAGGCCGGAGCCCACACCGCCGGGCGCGATCTCGCCCAGCATCATGCCGAGCATCGTGATGCCGCCGCCGAGGCCGGTGAAGGAGGAGTGGAAGGAGTCCACCGCGCCGGTCGAGGTGAGCGTGGTCGACACCGCGAAGATGGAGGACGCGCCGACGCCGAAGCGGACCTCCTTGCCCTCGTACGCCCCGCCCGCGGCCTGGAGCGCCGGGCCGTGGTGGGCGAACTCGGTCCACATCATCAGGGCCACGAAGCCCAGCCAGATGGTGGCCATCGTGGCGAGGATCGCGTACCCCTGCTTGACCGAGCCGACCATGACACCGAAGGTGCGGGTCAACGCGAACGGGATCACCAGGATCAGGAAGATCTCGAAGAGATTGGTGAAGGGTGTCGGGTTCTCGAAGGGGTGGGCGGAGTTGGCGTTGAAGTACCCGCCGCCGTTCGTGCCCACCTCCTTGATGGCCTCCTGCGAGGCGACCGCGCCGCCGTTCCACTGCTGCGAGCCGCCCATGAACTGTCCGACCTCGTGAATGCCGGAGAAGTTCTGGATCACACCGCACGCCACCAGCACGATCGCGGCGATCGCCGCCGCCGGCACCAGGATCCGCAGGGTGCCGCGCACCAGGTCGGACCAGAAGTTGCCGAGCTCACCGGTACGGGACCGCGCGAACCCGCGTACGAGAGCGACCGCGACGGCCATGCCGACGGCCGCGGAGACGAAGTTCTGCACGGCGAGACCGGCGGTCTGCACGACGTGCCCCATGGTCTGTTCGCCGTAGTACGACTGCCAGTTGGTGTTGGTCACGAACGACACGGCCGTGTTGAACGACTGCGCCGGGTTGACCGAGGAGAACCCGAGCGAACCGGGCAGGACGCCCTGGAGCCGCATCAGCAGATAGAGGAACAGGACACCGGCGGCCGAGAAGGCGAGCACACCGCGCAGGTACGCGGACCACGTCATCTCGGTGTCGGGGTCGGCACCGATGCCCTTGTAGACCCACTTCTCGACGCGCCAGTGCTTGTCGGAGGAGTAGACCCTGGCCATGTAGGTGCCAAGGGGGATGTAGGCGAGAGTCAGCGCGGCTATGAGTGCGAGCAACTGGAGCACGCCGGCGAGGACGGGACCCATCACCCTCAGAACCTCTCCGGGAAGACCAGGGCGAGGACGAGATAGCCCAGCAGGGAGACGGCCACGACCAGGCCGACGATGTTCTCGGTGGTCACAGCTTCGTCACCCCCTTGGCGACGAGAGCCACCAGCGCGAAACCCGCGAGCACTGTGACGACGAAGGCCAGATCGGCCATCGCGAACTCCTGGAGTGAGGTTCGGTGAAACGGACGATTCGAGGAAAGCGCCTCCGCGTCCGGACCGGGTCCGCCCTTGACGGCTCTCTTACGGCGGGACCCACGGCCTTGACGGAACTCTGACGCGGCGTCGGCTGGTATCGGTCCGCTGCGTGGACGGCGTCTCCCAGCGGCTCCTGCTACGGGACGCTCTGGGAGGCCGCGTCGAGATCGACCCCGAGGGTTCTGGTGCGCCATCCGCAGCTGTGGTTCCGCCTGGACGAGGGTGCGCGGAAGTCCGCCGCCGACGGCCTGCTGCTGTGCGGTGTGACCGCCATGCGCCGCGTCTCGCAGCGCGTGGAGCGTGAGACCGCCCGCGCCGTGTTCAGGGGCCTCCGGCCTGGAGTGAGCGTCGAGGTGCTCCTCACGCCCTTCCTGCGCTCTGCTCCTTGGGTCCGGCGCCCATGGTGTCTTGACCCAGTCGGCCGGGGCTTCAGGGCCGGTAGATCATCTCGATGAGAGAGGCGCCGGAGAACGCGGCAGGGTCGTCGGAATCCCTCATCATGCCCGCTCCCTTTTCGGTCGACGTTCTGCCGTGTTTCCAGGCGGAGGTCACAGGTTCAGCCGCCGACGTGAATACCGGGGCGGCGGTCGGGGGCGGGTTCGTTGCTGCGGATGATCTCGCGGGTGACCGGGGCGGTGTCACCGCGGCCGAGGAGGAAGTAACGGATCATGTGCACGAGGGGGCTGCCTTCGGCCCAGGCGAAGTAGCACTGCGGCCGCACGCCGGTGGCGTTGCGCAGGGCGAGAAGGATGGCGGCGATGGCATTGGGGGCGGCCGGCGCCTCGGCGCGCAGGATGCGGTAGCCGTCGACTTCGACGCCGTGGACGGTGAGGGTTTCGCTGAAGTCGGACGGGTCGACCACGTCGATCTCCAGGAAGAGCACGTCAGCGGGGCCCGGTACCGGGTTGGTGCCGCGCTGCTCGCGTTCCTTGGCGCTGTACTCGGCGAGGTCGCCGGCCTGGCGGCGGTTGGCGATGATGTTGATGGACTCGTCGTGGGCGAGGGTGTCGGCGATGAACCGGCGGGCGGCCTCGTCGAAGACGATGCGGTCGGCGCGCAGTTCGGTGGTCCGCGAGACGCGGGAGATCAGCGACACGATGATGATGCCCAGGATGAAGAAGCCGGAGATGGCGATGCCGTCGGGCTTGTCGACGATGTTGGCCACGAGGGCGTAGAGCAGGACCGCGGTGAGCAGGGCGAAGCCGACGGTGCTCGCGCGCCGACGGTTGCGTGCCATGAAGACGGTCACGGCGAAGGCTCCGGAGACCATCATCGCCAGGATCCCGGTGGCGTAGGCACCGGCCTGGGCGTCGACGTCGGCGTCGAAGGCAATGGTGATCAGGATGCACAGGGCGGTGTAGACGATGACGACCGGACGCACCGCGCGTCCCCACTCGGGGGCCATGCCGTAGTCGGGCAGGTAGCGGGGCACGATGTTGATCAACCCGGCCATGGCGGAAGCGCCGGCGAACCACAGGATGAGGATGGTGCTGATGTCGTAGGCGGTGCCGAACGCCTCACTGACATGCTCGTGGGCCAGCCAGGCCAGCGCCCGGCCGTTGGCCGCACCACCGGGCTCGAACTCCTTCTCCGGAATGAGGACGGTGGTCACGAAACTGGCGGACAGCAGATACACGCTCATGATCACAGCGGCCGTGGTCAGAAGCCGGCGGGCGTTGCGGATCCGCGAGCGCAGCCGCTGCTCGGCGTCGGCACCCTCGGCCGCCACGAGCGGCATCATGCTCACACCGGTCTCGAAGCCCGACAGGCCCAGCACCAGCAGCGGGAAGGCCAGCAGCGCCGGACCGGCAAGGTCACCGAAGCCGCCTCCGCCGTCGACGAGCGCGTCGGTCCAGGCCGACAGTGCGCCGTCCGTCGTGAACACATGGACCAGGCCGACGCCGATGACGACCGCGTTGAGCGCCAGGAAGACGGCGACCAGCGGGATGGCGACACTGACCGCCTCACTGAACCCGAGGAGGAAAACACCTCCCAGGATCAGCAGCAGTGCCACGGTCAGGGCGACTTCGTGGCCGTGGAGCGCGGCGGGGAAGAAGGGGTTCTCCACCACGTGTACGGAGGCGTCCGCCGTGGACAACGTGATGGTGATGATCCACGAGGTGGCCACGAACCCGAGCAGGACCAGAACGAACAGCTTGCCCCACCAGAACGGCAGCAGATCCTCCAGCATGGCGACCGATCCGGCGCCGTGCGGGCTCTCCTTGGCCACCTTCCGGTACATCGGCAGCATCCCCAGCAACGTCAACGCCACGATCAGCAGCGTCGCCAGAGGAGAGACGGCCCCGGCGGCCAGAGCGGCGATCGCCGGCACGTAGGCCAGGCTGGAGAAGTAGTCGACGCCGGTCAGGCACATCACCTTCCACCAGGCGTGCTGCTCGGCATGACTCTCACCGGCTGCCGGCCCGACCGGCTGCACCTGGTGACGCAGCAGCCACCGCGCCGCCTTGCTCGTCGGCGGTGTCCGCAGAGCTGGACTGTCCACCGACTCCGGCATTATCGGCCGGTTGCCACCACTCATGTCCCCCATGCCCTTCCTTGTCCGACCACCGAATCGGTCGCGGCAGCCACCGCCCTGACGGCACCGCAACGATCACCGAGTATGCGGCCTCCCGGCCCCGCCACCCAGTACCGAGGCACGTATGAGCCAGCCGACGGCGGGACTTACGTGCCGACAGTGGCTGGCCGAGTTTCCACGGGACGGGATGACACCCGGTCGGCGGAGCACGCGGGTCACGGGGCAGCGACGGCGCTTGGGCAGCTTCAGGGCTCCGACCAGCGAAGATGTCTGGTCATTGGGGTGGTTGTGTGAGTTGGATTGCACCGCTGGTGCCCGTAGCCTTCTGCGCCCACGGGCACGCTCTGGGCGCGACGCGGGCTCCGAGGGGCGGAGAGTCCCGCTCGGCGGCTGACGGTCGTCCGAGCTCCAGCAGCGGTCGCTGGCCGGAAGGCGCCGTCGCAGGAGCATAGGGCAGAGGATCCAGGCCGTGATCTTCGCCTACGACCTCGGGCTCGTCCGCCTGGCCGCGCTCGCGGCGGTGCGGGGTGACCAGGCCGGTGCCCGGGTAGCCCCTGCCCCGTCCGTACGCATGTGACGTTTGAGCATGCAGGTGCGCTGGGTGTTTGGGGGCGGCCTGTGGCGGCTGTGCTCAAGTCACGGGAAGTGGGGGATGAGGGTGGCTCTGCGTGCATCACGTCATCGGCGTTCGGTGAAGCGTCGTGTTCTTGCCGGGTGTTCCGTCGCCGCGGCGGCCGGAATCGCGGTCACCGCGACGATGGCCATGAACGCCGAGGCGGCGTGGACGTCGACGTGGAACGTGTCGGCCTCGGGCTGGACCCCTGACGATTCCCCCACGGTGTCGGTCGACCGGCAGGGCGACGCCCTGCTGGCCTGGAACGCCTGCGACCTGTCGACGCCGGGCTGCTATTACCGGATCCAGGCCAGAGTGAAGACCGCGAGCGGTACGGTGACAGCGATCCGCACCCTGTCACCCGACGGTGCCGCGCCGTCCTGGCCGGAGGCCGCCTCCGACGACACCGGCGACTCGGCGGTGGTCTGGCAGCAGGACAGCCAGGTCGTGGGCCGCCGGCTCTCGGCCTCCGGCAGCCTCGTCGGACCGCTTCAGAAGCTGTCCACCTCGGCGCCCGCGACCACCCCGGTGGTCGCCGTGACCCCGGGCGGCACCGCGATGGCGGCGTGGACGGAGATCCGCGACGGAAGCTGGTACACGGTCGCCCGCCGCCTCAAGCTCGACGGGACGGTCGGCGCGGCCATCACCCTCGGCTCGGGCTCGGCCGAGAAACCGGCCATCGGCGTCGACCGCAACGGCCAGTTCGTCGTCGCCTGGGCGCGCGGCTCGGACGTCGTGGCCAGGCGGATCACGTCGACGTCCGTCTCCTCGACGAAGGTGCTCACGTCGCCCATCGCGTCGTACGGCGGTTTCGGCATGGTGCGGGTCGGCGTGGACCGGGACGGCGACGCGGTCATCACCTACCACTCCGGCGGCGGCTCCGTCTCGCAGGTCTGGGCCTCTCGCTGGAGCCGCACCGGCACCCTGGCGGCTCCCCTGCGCATCTCGGCCTCCACGGACAACGTGGGCTTCCACCACGCCCTCGCGACCGACCTCGACGGCGACTCGATGATCGTGTGGACCCGCTACAGCAGCGGCAAGCTCGAGCTGCTCGGCCGCCGCCTCTCCGCGGCCGGTACCCGGGGCGCCGTCACCAGCCTGGGTCCCGGCGACCGCCCCGACCTGGCCCTCGACGACGACGGCGACGGCATGCTGGTCTTCCACACGGTCGTCCCCAAGTCGACGCCCCCCTACAGCTACACCAAGTCCGGCGCCCGCCTGATCAGCCGTTCCGGCACCTTCGGCACCGTGAAGACACTCACGTCGGACGGCCGGGTACCCCAGGTCGACACCCGCCCGACCTCCCGGTTCACGGTGATCTGGCAGCAGGAGAGCTTCCCGTACACGATCAAGTCGGTCACCGGTCCCTGACGGGCTTCGACCGCCCCGCTGCTCCCGCTCGGCGGGTTCCCACTTTTCACTCTGTGAAGGAGATACATGCGCAAGCGCGCTGCCTTTGCTGTGCTCAGTGCCGTCGCCGCGCTGGCCGGCTTCGCCGCCCCCGGTGCCTACGGCGACGAGACCCAGACCGACGTCCAGATCACCGACGTCACCTTCGACGGTGGCAAGAACATCGTGGTCGGTCTCTACGCCAAGACGATCACGGTTTCAGGGACCTTCACCCACCCGTCGGGCATCCAGGACGCGGACTTCGTCCTGTGGCGCGGACCGGACGGTGCGAACCCCTACGAGACCTACGACGACCGCATCGTGTCGAACCAGTACTACTCCCACGCGGACTGCGTCGCCTCCAGCGCCACCACCTCCACCTGCTCGCAGACGATCTCCCTCGAACCGGAATGGAAGTACGGCGGCACCGCGCTCACCAACGCCCATGCCGGCATGACGACAGCTGGACCCAATCGGCGAGCTACACCACTTCCCGTCTGCAGCGGCAGTCCAACCTCACCGTGAACGCGGGCCCGGAACCGATTTCCAGGGGCAAGACCCTCACCGTCACCGGCAGGCTCACCCGGGCCGACTGGGACAATCTCGATTACCGGGGTTACACCAACCAGCCGGTCAGGCTCCAGTTCCGCAAGGCCGGCACTACGACCTACGCGACCATCAAGACCGTGTACACCTCCAGCACCGGCAACCTGACGACCACGGCCACCGCCTCCGAAGACGGCTACTGGCGCTGGAACTTCGCAGGGACCTCCACCACCCCGGCCGTCAAGGCGACCGGCGACTTCGTGGACGTGCAATAGCCCGAACCTCGCTCTGAGCTGTCCGCGGGTGGTCAGGCGCGTACTCGTTCCGCACCGGGTGTTTCTCTCGGAGTCGTTTGCAATGGGGTCAGGAACGAGCAAGAGTCAGGAGGGGGACAGGAGGCCACCATGACCGTCCTCGCGCTGCTTCTTCTCATCATCGGGACGACGTTGATCCTGGTGGGGGCGGTCTTGATCCTGGTTGGGACGGTCCTGATCGTCCTCGGGACAGTGTTGATCCTCCTGGGGATTGTGCTGATCGCTCTTGCGGCCTTCCTGCTCATCCGGAGAGTGCTGAGGCGGCGACACTCTGACTGACCAGGGCGCGGTTCCCGTGATGAGGACGGCGGCGGTGACCGTGCCGGGAGTGTCGGAGGCGGCTGCTCCCGCCCAGGGCGGCGCCGGCGACTTCCAGTGGATGGTGTCCGGGGGCGACCGCGAGCTGGACCTCGATGTGGCGGCTGGGCGGATCGTCATGGTGCTGCACCTTGATCGGGCGGCTTCCCGGCACGGCGGTGAGGCGGGCGACGCCAGGAACGGCCGCCGCGACGTCGGCCAGTTTCCCGCTCGGTCCCGGCCTGGGTCCTGTTCCGGTCGCGGGGAGCGAACTTCGCGCGGCTGCAGTTTCCGGCCGGGGCCTCATGGTCCTCCCGGTCCGCGACCCGACGGCCGTCTCCGCGCCCTCATGGAGATCTGTGACGCGCAAGTCGGCTGTCACGGTGGTCAGGCCGATCCTGGGGCAACTGAGCCGGGAGACATTCGCGCACGCGCGGGACTCGGCCGGCCTCGACCGCTTCCCGTCGAAGGCCGGACTCCGGGAAGCCCGTTCCCTGATTGCGGATCCGTCGGGAGAGACGCGACGACATCCGCGTTTCAGGACAGGTGCCGCTTACATGACAGCGCGGTGGCCGACCTCAAGTTGGCTTGCGCCACACGGAGATGTGCTTCGCGGAGTCCTGGGTGAACGGCGCCCCGTCCCAGTCCGCGACGCGACGTTCCAGCTCGAGCCCAGCGATCCGTGCCATCAGGTCGAGCTCTGCGGGCCAGGCGTACCGGTGCCGGGACTGGCCGCGACGGTAGCGGCCGTCGTCGCCGTCGCGGGTGAAGTGGTGGGAGACGAGAATCTGCTCCACCAGGTCAAACGTGTCGAAGCCGAGATGCTGCTCGGAGACGTCGAACGGTACCGCGACCTGGCCGGGCGGCAGGAACCGCAGCGGCGGCACGCCCAGCTCGATGACGAATCGGCCGCCGGGCTCCAGATGACGTGCGGCGTTGCGAAAGCACTCGACCTGCTCGTCCTGCGTGAGCAGGTTCGTGATGGTGTTGTAGACGAGATAGACCAGGGTGAACTCGCCGGGGACTACGGTGGTGGCCATGTCCCCGATGGCTACCGGAAGCGTGCTCTCGTCGACCTTGCGCCGCAGAACCGCTGTCATGTGCTGGGACAGTTCGATGCCCGCTACCGGCACGCCGCGTTCCCGGAGCGGGACGCCCACTCGTCCGGTTCCGATGGCGAACTCCAGCGCCCGGCCGTCTCCGGCGAGCTCGGCGAGGAAGTCGAGCGTCGGTCCGAGAACGGCAGCCGAGGACATTTCGGTCTCCTCGGCGTCATAGCGGTCAGCGGTCGCGCGGGTCCACAGTTCACTGCTCGTCACGGGCGGCCACTCCACATCTTGTCGTCGACTTTCCACGGCCTCGGCCGAGTCACACCACACCCCGGATCAACGGACTCTGGAGCGGGTGACGAGAATCGAACTCGCGCTCTCAGCCTGGGACGCTGCGCTTACTGGCGGACTGTTGCAGCGCTGACCTGGGGGAAGACCAAACTGCAACTGGAGTGCTAAAGGCCGACCCCCGCTCGGGGACGGTTCCGGGGGCGGACGGTCATCCGCAGCGCGCGCGGCCGCACGGTGAGCCGGGCGACCTGGCGGACGACCTGGCCCTCGGCGAGTTCCAGCCGTACCGAGCGCAGCATCGTCGCGAGCGCCGTGACCATCTCGGTGAGGGCGAAACGGTCCCCCATGCACTTGTGCTTGCCCTCCCCGAAGGGCAGGAACGCGCCCGGCGGAAGCTCCTGCGCGGCGTCGTTCCACCGGTCCGGGTCGAAGGTGAGCGGGTCGGGGAAGCGCTCGGGGTCGCGGTGCAGGGCGTGCTGGCAGTAGGCCAGTTCGGTGCCGGCGGGCAGCGTCCACTCGCCGAGCCGGGTCTCCTCGGTGGTACGGCGGGTGACCAGCCAGCCGGGGTGGTGCAGCCGCAGGGTCTCGGTGATCACCCGGTTCAGGTACGGCAGCCGGGTCACGTCGTCGAAGGCGACCGGCCGTTCGCCGAGGACCTCGTCCAGCTCGGCCAGGACCCGGGCCTCGATGCCGGGGTGGCGGGCGAGTTCGTACAGGGTCCAGGACATCACCGACGCGGTGGTCTCGGTGCCCGCCACGGCCAGGGTGAGGATCTCGGAGCAGATCTGGTCCCCGGTCAGCGGCTCGCCGGTCTCCTCGTCGACGGCCCGCAGCAGCATGGAGAGCATGTCCCCGGTGTCGTGCCCGGAGGCCTGCAGTTCGTCGACGGCGGTGTTGATGGTGGCGCGTACGCCGGCCCGGGCCCGGTCGAAGCGGCGGTTGAAGGGCAGCGGCAGGCGCTCGGCCCAGTCGGGCAGCATCATGCGCACACCGACGTCGTTCATCACCACCGACAGGTCGCTGCGCAGCCGTCGGAAGACGGCGTCGTCGAGGCTGCCGGAGAACACCGTCTTGGCCAGCATGCCGAGGCTCAGCCCGACCATCGCCTCGCGTACGTCGAGGGGCCGCCCGGGCTCCCAGCCGGCGACTGTGGCCGTCACCTCGGCGCGCATGATGTCGACGTACCGGCTGATCTCGGTGTGGGCGAACGCCGGTTGCACCTGGCGACGTTTGCGTACGTGAGTCCGGCCGGTGGCGGTGACGACACTGTCGCCCAGCAGTTGGCCCAGCTTGTCGTAGAGCCGGCCCTTGTCGAGGGTGGGCGCCAGGGCCTTGAGCATCTGGTGGATCAGGGCCGGGTCCTGGACCACGACGGTGCGCGTCCCGGGTTGCAGGACGATCTCGACGAGTGGTTCCCGTGTCTCGCGCAGCGAGTCGATGAAGCCGAGGTTGTCGCGCATTTTCAGAGCGTGGCCGATGAACGGGAACGATCCTGCGGCCCGAGGTATGGGGGGAGGCGCAGTGGACGTCACGGGTCATCCCTTCACGTCAATCTTGGGCACCCCTATGACTTCCCTGATCTTTCGCCAGCGCAATCCTGTCGAGAACGTGTCCTGCGCCACCTGGGACGAGACGGTGTCCTACTTGGTGAGGCGGACGAGGCGTGTGTAGCGGCAGACTGCTGCGGCGAGGCCGAGAAAGGCGAGGTAGTTGCGGGGATCTCGTCCATAGCGGGGGCTGAGTCGGCGGTAGCCGCACAGCCACGAGAAGGTCCGCTCGATCCCCCAACGCCGTCGGCCCAACCGTTCGCTGGGCACCCACAGCCCACATGCTGAGGACCGAGCCCGCAGGACCCTGCCCCGTCCATTGGCGCCCTCTGCTGTGGCCTTGGCAGAGGGCGCTGGCCGGAGCGGGTGGCTCGTTCGACGAGCTGATCACACGCAATCCGTGCCGGATCAAGGGGTCCGGTAAGGAGCCGGAGCGGATGAACGGGCGGCGGGTCCAGGGCGACACCAAGTCCGAGGCCTGAACGCGGAGTGTGATTCTTCCCGCGTTCCTCCGTCGGGAGTTCCGCCGGCACCTGGAGAGCTATGCCGAGTCGGGCCCCGATGGGCTCCTCTTCGTCGGCGAGAAAGGCGCGCCCTTCCGGTGTAGCACCTTCGTGCGGAGATGTCGGAAGGCGCGTGAGATCGTCGGTATGCCGGAGGGCTTCCGGTTCTAGGGAGGAAGCCGCCGCCGGGCTGGACGCGACGGTTCGGAAGGCTCGTGCCGCTGCCCGTGTGGAGAAGAAGCCTGACAAGCCTTCGGCACGAATCTGGCACGCGACCGCTGATCACCACGGACAGCAAAAAGGCCCGGGTCTCTGACCTGGGCCTTAGTCGTGGAGCGGGTGACGAGAATCGAACTCGCGCTCTCAGCTTGGGAAGCTGATGTTCTACCATTAAACTACACCCGCGTAAGACGCCGACCGGAGTCGGTGTCCGAATGCCCGCTCACTCTACCTCATGCCAGGCCTCCGGTGTTCAAACCGTGAGGCCTCCGCGCGTTTCAGGGGGCGGGATCGGGCTGCGGGTGACCGGAGTTGGGGCGTACGGTGGGGGCGCGGGCGAGGGCCCGGACGGGACCGGAGTGCCGCCTGCAGGGCCGTCCCTTTGATCCCGTACTGTGGCTTTTGTCGTCAGGCAAGCAGTAGCCGGACGCGGCTCTTGGGGAAGGGACTCTTGGACTTGATGGAGCGCACCGTCGTCCGTTGTGCGGATGGGCACGTGTTCACCACCGCTTCGTTCCCGATGCAGCAGGCCGAGCGGCTCGGCCCCGGTCGGCTGCTTCGGTGTCCGCGATGTGCGCGGCTCCGGAGCGTGGTGCCCGTGAGCTACGAGAAGCGGTAGGCGCGGTAGCGGCACGGCCCGCCACAAGCACGCAGGCAGGCGCGCGGAGACGTCCGGTTGTGGTCGCTCCGCGCGCCTTGCGTATCCTCGGGGCGTGCTTCTCTCAGACAAGGACATCCGGGCCGAGATCGACGCCGGGCGGGTACGGATCGATCCCTATGACGACGCGATGGTCCAGCCGTCGAGCATCGACGTGCGGCTCGACCGCTACTTCCGGGTGTTCGAGAATCACCGGTACCCGCACATCGACCCCTCGGTCGAGCAGGCCGATCTGACCCGGCTCGTCGAGCCGGAGGGGGACGAGCCGTTCATCCTGCATCCCGGGGAGTTCGTCCTCGCCAGTACCTACGAGGTCATCTCGCTGCCCGACGATCTCGCCTCCCGGCTGGAGGGCAAGAGTTCGCTGGGGCGGCTCGGGCTGGTCACGCATTCGACGGCCGGTTTCATCGATCCCGGGTTCAGCGGGCACGTGACCCTTGAGCTGTCCAACCTCGCCACCCTGCCCATCAAGCTGTGGCCGGGCATGAAGATCGGGCAGCTGTGCATGTTCAAGCTGAGCTCGCCCGCCGACTTCCCGTACGGGAGCGAGCGGTACGGGTCGCGGTACCAGGGGCAGCGGGGGCCGACCGCTTCCCGGTCCTTCCTCAACTTCCATCGGACCCAGGTGTGAGTGACCCGAGCATGAGCGACGAAAGCACGAGTGGCGTTCGGGAGAACCTGACCTACGAGCAGTTCGGCGTCGCCGTGCGCGAGCTCGCGCAGACCATCGCCGACGACGGGTACGAGCCCGACATAGTGCTCAGCATTGCCCGCGGCGGCGTCTTCGTGGCCGGTGGGCTCGCCTACGCCCTCGACTGCAAGAACATCCACCTCGTGAACGTGGAGTTCTACACGGGCGTGGGGACGACCCTCGACATGCCCGTCATGCTCGCTCCCGTCCCCAACGTGATCGACTTCTCCGAGAAGAAGGTGCTGATCACCGACGACGTCGCCGACACCGGCAAGACGCTCAAGCTGGTCCGCGACTTCTGCCTCGACACCGTCGCCGAGGTGCGCAGCGCCGTCGTCTACGAGAAGTCCCAGTCGCTCGTGAAGTGCGAGTACGTGTGGAAGCGGACCGACGAGTGGATCAACTTCCCGTGGTCCGTGGAGCCGCCCGTGGTGCGGCGGCCCGACCAGGTGCTCGACGCCTGACACCACTCCGAGAGGCACCAGGAAAAGGGGCTCCCCTTCCGGGGAGCCCCTTTCTCACGCCCTGCGCTGCCTCAGACCGTGCCCAGCTTCACGATCGACAGCAGCGCGATGAGCTGGATCGCCGACGCGCCCAGCGCCTTCGGCCAGGGCAGGTCGTGGGAGCGGCTGACCATGAGGGTCAGCAGCGCGCCGCCCGCGATCCAGGTGGCCCAGCCCAGCAGCTGGACGAACGTCGCGTCGCCGCCGGCGAACATCGCGAAGACCAGGCGGGGTGCGTCCGTGATGGACATGATCAGCATGGACAGGCCGACCGTGGGCTGCCAGGCGCCGTCGCCGCCGAGCTGGCGGGCCAGGGTGTGGGTGACCACGCCCAGGATGAACGCGCTGATCACCATCGCGACCGCCGTCGTCAGGACGATGGGGATGGCGTTCGAGAGTGTGGCGTTTATCGCGTCCTTGCGGGCGCCGTCGAAGCCGAAGACGGCGAGCAGCCCGTAGAGGAACGTGACGATGAGGGCCGGGCCCCACATCGTGTAGTCCCGCATCTGGAGGAACGTCTGCCGGGGGGCGAGGACGATGCCCCTCAGCAGGGCCTTCCAGTGCAGGCGCGGGCCGACCGGGCCGGGCGGCGGGGCGGCCGAGCCGGCGCGGTAGGTGTCGCCCTGGTTGTAGGGGTCCTCGCCGACCGAGAAGGCCTGGGTGTGACCCGGGTTGTTCGCCGCGTACGGGTCGGGCGGGCCCTGGGGGCCGGGCGGGTACGCGCCGTCGCCGAAGTACTCCGGCTCCCCCTGGTCGCCGTAGCCGCCGCCGGGCCGCCCGGCGTTCGGCTGCGGCCAGGCGGGGCCGCCGCCGTTGCCGTACGGCGGCTGCTGCTGCGGGTACGGCCCCGGCGCCGGCGGGTAGCCGTACGACGGTCCCTGCGGCGTCTGCTGCCCGTACGGAGGGTTTTGCGGTCGCGTCTGAGGAGCGCCGTTGTTCCGGCCGCGTCCGATCCTGAATCCAGCCACGTCTTCGAACGTACCTGGTCCCGCGCGGTGGTGTGCCGGGCCCGGGCTTACGGGCCCGGCTTTGCGGCCGAGCTGTGACATCCCTTAGGGGGAAGGGGCCTTGGGCGTCCGTGGGCCGTCAGGGTTCCGCCGTACGGGCAGCCGCGAGGGCAGCACCCCGGCCCCTCGGGGCGGCGTCAGCCGAGCATGTCCTGGCCCAGCCTCAGGTAGCCGGTCGTCGACATGCCGAGCGAGCCGCGGCCGAAGCTGATCACGTTCTTCGTCGTCACGCCCGAGGCCGAGCCGCGCAGGCTGTAGACGGCGCCGGAGGGGTGGTTCTCGCCGTCGGAGCCCACGGACAGGTCCGCCTTGCCGTCGCCGTTGAGGTCGGACAGGCGTACGGACGCGCCGAAGCGGTCGGCGGACTCGGCGGTGCCGGGGACGCCGGCCGTGTTCTGGGTGAACGACTGGGCGCCGGTGGCGGTCAGGCCGGCGGCCGAGCCGCGCAGGACCGTGACGCCGCCGGCGATGTCCGCGGTGCCGACGTCCTCGTGGATCGTGCCGACGGCCAGGTCGGCGTAACCGTCGCCGTCGACGTCCGCGATCGAGAGGTCGTTGCCGAACCAGTCGTCCTCCTCGTCCGCGCCGGGGACGCCGGGGGTGTCCTGGTCGATCGTGGTCTGGGGGCTGGTGCGGGCGCCGTCGGTGCCGCCGGGGTACACGCTGACCGAGCCGCCGAGGCTCTTGGCGTCGCCGCCGTAGTCCGCCGTGACGACGTCGTCGTAGCCGTCGCCGTTCAGGTCGCCGACCGTCGCCAGCTCCCAGCCGCCGCTCTTGAGGAACGTCTGGCGGGTGAGGCCGGAGGCGGCGCCGAGGAAGACCATGGCACCGTCCTCGTAGTCCGACGCCTGGCTGCCGGTGGCGACCAGGTCGTCGGTGCCGTCGCCGTTGATGTCGCCGGCGGCGAGGCTCTGGGCGCCGGCGAGACCGGCGCCGCCCCGCAGGCCGGTGGCGAGCTCGGAGCGGGACGTCGAGCCGGAGGTCTTGGTGAAGCTCCGGTGGATCCAGACGTCGCTGCCGGTGCTGCCGGCGGCGAGGTCCGGGCGGCCGTCGCCGTCGAAGTCGCCGACGGTGAGGGACATGCCGTACTCGTCGTGGGCCGACACGGCCGGGTCGGGGACGCCCTTGCCGCCGGACAGGCCGCTCTTGCCGCCCCACACGACCGTGACGGAGCCGCCGTCGGCGTCGGAGCCGACGTCCTCGCCGACACTGCCGATCACGAGGTCGGCGTACCCGTCGGCGTTGAGGTCGCCGGAGGTGAGGGACGTGCCGAAGCGGTCGCCCTGCTCGGCGGTGCCGGGGATGCCGGCGGTGTCCTGGGTGAGGATCGTGCGGCGGGCGGCGCTGATGCCGTTCGCGGAGCCGTAGGTGACGACGACGGCGCCCGCGTCGGTCCTGCCGCCGACGGGGGTGTAGGGCGCGGCGGTGGCGAGGTCGCGGTAGCCGTCGCCGTTGAAGTCGTCGGCGTACTTGGCGGGTGCCGCGGCGGCGGCCGGTACGGCGGTGAAGAGGGCTGCGCCCAGCACGGCCGCGGTGGTCAGGGCCGCGAGGGCGTGGGGGGTGCGGTGAGGCATGCGTGGTCCTTGTGAGGTGAAGTGAGCCGGGGCAGGTGCAGGGCAGGGCGGATCGCGCGTCCGGGCCGGCTACCGGCAGGTGGCCTCGACAGGCCCCGGCCCGGAGCGGTCTGCCCCGGGCCGGTTCCGGGCAGGTCAGTCGGGAAGCGAGCCGCCGAGCTCCGGCAGGACGACCGCTCCGGTCTTCGTCGGCACCGTGGCCGTGCCCCGCATCAGCAGCGCGCCGCCCGCCGCGCCCACGGCCAGGTCGGCCTTGCCGTCGGCGGTCAGGTCGCGCAGGCGGAGGGTGTAGCCGAAGGAGGCGTGGGAGTCGGCCGGGCCGAGCACCGTCTGTGCGATCCAGGAGCTGCGGGCACCGCTGAGGCCGCCGGAGCCGCCGCGGAACACGTGGACCCCGCCCTGGTCCTCCAAGCCCTCGACGTCCTCGTGCGGCACGCCGACCGCGAGGTCCGCGTAGCCGTCGCCGTTGGCGTCGGCGGCCGAGATGGCGTAGCCGAAGTTGTCGTCGGCCTCCGGGCTGCCGGAGACGCCCGAGGTGGCCTGGGTGAACGTGGTCGACGTGCCCGGGCCCGACGCCGTGCCGCGCCAGATGGTGACCGCGCCCTTGCCGTTGTCCTTGTCGGGCACGCCGAGGGCGATGTCGCCGTAGCCGTTCTTGTCGAAGTCGCCGACGACCGGGCTCGGGTAGAGGCCCTGCTGCCGGTCGCTGAGGGTCCTGGACGCGCCGGAGGCGAGGCCGGTGGACGTGCCCTTCAGGAACCAGGCGCGCTCGCGGATGTCGCTGCCGGTGATCTCCGTGCCGATGACCACCAGGTCGGTCTTGCCGTCCCCGTCGACCTTTCCGGCCCCGAGAGCGGAGGAGTACCAGCCGCCCGACCCCTTGTCGATCTTGCTGACCTTCCCGGTCGTGCCCGACTTGGTGAACGGGCCCCGGTACAGCCACGCCTCCTCGCCGCCGATCACGGCCAGGTCGGGCGAGCCGTCGCCGGTGAAGTCGCCGGTGGCGAGGTCGCGGCCGAAGTAGCTGCCCGCGCCGCCGGTGGGCGTGAGGTTCGTGCCGCCGGACAGGCCGGACTTGGAGCCCCAGAGGACCGTGACCGTGCCGCGGTAGTCGGTGCTGCCCACGTGCTCGAAGGGGTTGGCGACGACGAGGTCCGCGTAGCCGTCCTTGTTGAGGTCGGCGCTCGCGAGGGACGCGCCGAACTGGTCGTCCTCCTCCCCGGACCCGGGGACGCCTGCGCTGTCCTGGTGGAGGAACTTCGGGTGGGCGGTGTCGAGGCCGGTGGCGGTGCCGTACACGACCGTCACGGTGCCACCCTCGCGGTCCACGTCGTCGTAGCCGCCGTAGGCGAGGTCGCGGCGGCCGTCGCCGTTGAAGTCGTCGTAGTGCTTGGCCACCGCCGCGGAGGCGGGGCCGGTGAGGAACACGGGGGTGACGCCGGTCGCCAGCAGGGCGGCGACCAGGGCGGTCGTAGTGGATCTGCGCATGGGAGTCTCCCTGGTTCGTCAGCCGGTGAGGCCGGTGCCGAAGGCGCCGTAGGAGCGGGTCTGGCCGAGGCTGCCCGGGCCGAAGGAGCGGGCGCCTGCGGTGACTGGGCCGGTGGCCGAGCCGCGCAGGGCCGTGACGGAGCCGATGCCCTCGTCCTCGAAGCCGGCGCTGACGGTGAACTCGGCGCGGCCGTCCTTGGTGACGTCGGCCAGCAGGACGTCCGAGCCGAAGTAGTCCATGGCCTCGGCGGTGCCCGGGACACCGGCGGTGGCCTGGGTGAGGGTGCGGCCGCCGGTGCGCGAGACACCCGAAACCGAGCCGTTCATCAGGACCGTGGAACCGGCGTCCTCGAGGGTGCCGACGTCCTCGAAGACGACGCCGATGGCGAGGTCGCCGTAGCCGTCGCCGTTGGCGTCGCCGATGGAGACCGAGCCGCCGAAGCCGTCGTTCGCCTCGTCCGCGCCGGGGACACCGGTGGACGCCTGGGTCAGCTCGGCCATGGGGGCGTCGCCGTTGACCGGGCCGCCCTCGGAGCCGCGGATGACGACGACCTCGCCGCCGAGGGAGCCGCTGTGGTCGTCGTCCTTGGTGAAGACGTTGCCGAGGGCGATCTCGTCGTAGCCGTCGCCGTCGATGTCGCCGAGGGCCAGGGAGGTGCCGCCGTTCAGGGGGCGGGGGACCGAGGTGTCGGGGCCGGTGGGGGAGCCGAGGTAGGCGACGCCCTTGGACCAGCTGCCCGACTCGCTGGAGTCGAGACGGACGCGGTAGGTGAGGACCAGGTCCGACCTGCCGTCGGCGTTGGTGTCGCCCGCCTTCATGGCGTCGACGCTGTACGCCGTCTCGGGGGTGTTGACGCGCTTCGCGGCGCCGGTGGTGCCGGTCGTGGTGAAGCCGCCGCGGATCACGTAGGCGTGGGAGGAGCCGGTGCCGACGGCCAGGTCCTTCTTGCCGTCGCCGTCGAAGTCGCCCGCGGTCAGCAGCCGGCCCCAGTGGTCGTGCCCGGAGACCGCCGGGTCCTTGACCGAGGTGCCGTTCTTCAGGCCGCTCGCCGAGCCCCACAGCACGGTGACGGAGCCGCCGTCGGTGTCGGTGCCGACGTCCTCGCCGGAGGAGCCGACGGCGAGGTCGGTGTAGCCGTCGCCGTTGAGGTCCGCCACGGCGAGCGCGTCGCCGAAGGTGTCCTCGGCCTCGGCGGCACCGGGCACCCCGGCGGTGTTCTGGCTGACCACGGTCCGCTTGGCCGGGTCGAGGCCGGTGGAGCCGCCGTAGACCACGGCGACGTAGCCGGCCATGCCCTTGCCGTCGACCTTGGCGTACGGGGCGGCGAACGCGACGTCGCCGTAGCCGTCGCCGTTGAAGTCGGCCTTCGGGCCGGTGGCGGGCGCGGCGGTGGCCGCCGTCGCGGGCAGGGCCGTGAGCAGGCCGGTGGTGAGGGCCGTGGCCAGGAGGAGGGTGCGCTTGCGCATCTGTGGAGTCCCGTTGTCGGTGATCAGGAGTTGAGTGCGGTGCCGTAGCCCGGCGTGCCGGCCGTGGAGACGCCGGTCGTGCCCGGGCCGAAGCTGACGGAGCCGGTGGCCGTCGGGCCGGTGGCGGTGGCGCGCAGGGACCAGACGGCGCCGTCGCCGGCGTTCTCGCCCGGCGCGGAGACGGACAGGTCGGCGCGGCGATCGCCGGTGTGGTCGGTGAGGGTCACGCGGGCGCCGAAGCGGTCGCCCTGCTCCGAACTGCCGGGCACGCCCGCGGTGTTCTGGGTGTACGACGTCGCGCTCTTGGTGGTCAGGCCGGACGCCGAGCCGTACAGCACGGTGACGGCACCGGCGGCGGAGTTCTCGCCGGCGGCGCCGATCGCCAGGTCGGCGAAGCCGTCGCCGTTGACGTCGCCGAGCGCGACGCCGCTGCCGAAGCGGTCGCCCTTCTCGGAGGCGCCGGGCACCCCGGCGGTGTCCTGGGTGAGGACGCGTGGGGCGCGGTTCGTGTCGAGGCCGCCGTCGGGTCCGCCGTGGACGACGGTGACCTGGCCGCCGAGGGCGCCCTCCGGGTCGGCGGACGGCTCCCGGTCGTTGCCCACGGCGATGTCGTCGTGGCCGTCGCCGTCGATGTCGCCCACGGCGGAGACGGACCCGGCGGGCAGTCGCTCCAGCCAGTCGACGTAGTTGCCGATCTTCAGGTCGGCGAGGGCGGTGGTCGCGGCACCGGTGCTCACGGCACGGCCGTGCAGGACCACCCGGGGCCGGCCGTCGCCGGTGACGTCGCCGGAGGAGAGGTGCGTGACACCCGTCGAGGAGGACCACCAGTCGTTGCGCGAGCCCGAACCGCCGTTGGACGCGCTCGTTCTGGTGATCGGGCCCTCGACGAGGGAGAGGGTGACCGGGCCGGTGGAGCCGACCGCGACGTCCACGTCCCCGTCGCCGTCGAAGTCGCCCGCGGCCAGCGTCTGGCCGTACCGGTCGTAGTCGGTGCTGAAGAAGCTGAACAGCGAACGGGCGCCGGACAGTCCGGACTCGGAGCCCCAGACGATGGTGACCGTGCCGTCGTTGCTGTCGCTGCCGTCCTCGCCGGGCGTGCCGATCAGCAGGTCGGCGTAGCCGTCGGTGTTCAGGTCGGCGGAGGCGAGCGCGGAGCCGAAGGCGTCGTCGGCCTCGGCGGCACCGGGCATTCCGGCCGTGTTCTGGGTCAGGAGCGTGCGGGTGGAGCTCTTCGGCCCGCTGGTGCTGCCGTAGACGACGGACACGGCACCCGCCTTCGCCTGCCCGGCGACGGTGGCGCCCGGCGCGCCGATCGCGAGGTCCGTGCGGCCGTCGCCGTTGAAGTCGTAGGGGGCGGCGGGGGTCGCGGCGTGCGCGGCCGGGGCGGAGAGGGTGAGGGCGAGCGGGGTGAGGGCCGCCGCGAGGACGGCGGCGGTGATACGGGTACGCATGGGTGTACGTGCCTCACAGAGGAGTCGACGGGGCGTCACGGGGCGACGGGACGTCACTGGGCGGCGGGGCGTCACTGGGCGACGACGGAACCGAGGCTGCCGTCCTTGAGGGAGACGGCGGTGGTGGTGATCCCCTGGGCCCCGCTCGTGGTCAGGCCGGAAGCGGAGCCGCGCAGGGTCCACAGGCCGCCCGTGGAGTTCTCGCCGTCGACGCCGATGACGAGGTCCGCCTTGCCGTCCTTCGTCACGTCGGTCAGGCCGACCGCGGAACCGAAGCGGTCCCAGGACTCGGCCGAGCCGGGCACACCGGCGGTGTCCTGGGTGTACGACTTCACGCCGCTGCTGGTCCTCAGGCCGGAGGCGGAGCCGAACAGCACGGTCACCGAGCCCGCGTCCTTCGCCGAGCCGACGTCCTCGCCCGCGGCGGAGACCACGACGTCGGCGTACCCGTCGCCGTTGATGTCGCCGGTGCTCACCGCCGTGCCGAAACCGTCGTAGGCCTCGCCCGAGCCGGGCACGCCCGCGGTGTCCTGGTGGACGACGGTCGGCTGCTGCGCCGGGTCGGGGCCGTTCGGACCGCCGTACCAGACGGTGATCTGGCCGCCCTTGTGACCGCCGGGCTTGAGGTCGTACGGGTCCGTGTAGTCGCCGAGGACGAGGTCGCCGTAGCCGTCGCCGTCGATGTCGCCGATCGAACCGGGGTAGCCGTCGGCGTCCGGCAGCTGGGCCATCTTGTACGTCGAGCCGGTCCAGCGGAAGTAGTCGATCTGGCCGCCGGTGTCGCCGTCCACGTTGAACGGGTAGACGCGCTCGGCCGCGCCGTCGCCGGTCATGTCACCCGCGATCACCTCGTACGTCGTGCCCAGCTCGCCGACGACGGAGTGGCTCAGCGGACCGCCGGCGCGGGTGAAGGGGCCCCGGTAGATGCGCGTGTGGGTCTGGCCGGTGAGCGTGACGTCCGTGTCGCCGTCACCGTCGAAGTCGCCGGTCGCGATGCCCCGGGAGAAGCCGCCGTACTCGGAGAGCGACGTCGGCTGCGGCAGACCCTTGCCGCTGGTCAGGCCCGACGTGCTCCCCCACAGGATCGTGCCGGAGCCGATGCCGTCCCGGTCGCCGATGCTCTCGCCGGTGGCGCCGACGACGAGGTCGGAGTAACCGTCCCTGTCCAGATCGCCGGTGGCCAGGGCGGCGCCGAACACGTCGCCCGACTCGGCGGTGCCGGGCACGCCCGCGGAGTTCTGGGTGATGACGGCCTTGCGGGCGGCCGACACACCGGACGCCGAGCCGTACAGCACGACGACCGCGCCGGCGCAGGAGGCCGAGCCGACGTTGGCACAGGGGGCGCCGGCCGCGACGTCCCGGTACCCGTCGCCGTTGAAGTCCCCGGCGAGGCCCGAGGGCGCGGCGGCGGCCGGGGTGGTGGTGAGCAGGCCGGTGGTGAGCGTGGCGGCCAGGAGGAGGGTGCGCTTGCGCAAGGTGGGGCTCCGGGTGGGAAACGGCGGGCCGGGCCTAAGGGCCGGTCCCGGGTGAGGAGAGCGGGGCGGCTCAGGTGGTGAGGCAGGCCTGCGGGGCGGAGTCCCGGTGTGTCGCCGTGCCGGTCGCGGGCACGGACGGCCCGCCCGTCGGCGTGGCCGGGCCGGCGACCGTCGCGAGGGCGGTGCGCGGGTGCGGGCGCCCGTGGGGGCGCCGCCGGTGCAGTGGCTGGTGCTGATGCATGCGGGGGTCTCCTGCGGCATGCGGGATGCCTGGCGGGCATCCACAGTCGATGAGGCGCCGGGACCGTCCGTGTTCGCCGGGAGTTGTACGGGCGTTCACGGGTGGTCGGCGATCAGGAGACCTGTGTGGGGACGTAAGGGTTGTACGTGAGTTCGGTTAATTTCCGAGGCCTCTGAGAGGCAGGGCTCATGTCACTCGCCGGGCACCGGCCGGTACCGCACATCGACCGCCGCCTTGCGGTCGTCCCCGACGAGCAGCTCCAGCGGTACGGGCGCACCCCCGGGGTTGTCGAACAGCCGGACCCCGTCGCCGAGCAGTACGGGCACGATGTGCAGGTCGATCTCGTCGATCAGCCCGCGTTCCAGGAGCTGCCGGGGCGGCCCTTGTGCATCCGTAGACCGGCCGCACGCCGAATACTCATCGCGCACCGCTCCTCGGACAGAGGAGCCAAAATGTTCCGATTTATTCGGATTACGTGCTTTGGCTCTTGAGTGAGTGGTTACGCGTGAGAGGGCTACAGAAACAAGGAGAATGCCAATGATCACTCGCGACCAGATCTCCACAGTGCTGGATCATCCCGTCTACGACGCGCACGGCAACAAGATCGGTGACGCCAAGCACGTCTTCTTCGACGATGTGACCGGCGAGCCCGAGTGGGTGAGCGTGCAGACCGGCTTGTTCGGCACCAGCGAGTCGTTCGTGCCGATCCACGACGGGACCGTGGTGGAGGACCACCTGGAGGTGCCCTTCGCCAAGGACACGGTCAAGAACGCACCGAACGTCGACATCGATGCCGGAGGCCATCTGTCCGTAGAGGAGGAGCACCGTCTGTACGAGCACTACGGCATCGACTGGGACACGGCTTGGCAGCAGGCCAACCAGCGAGACCAGGGCGGCTGGGCCCAGACCGGCACCGCCGGGCAGACCGGGATGGCGGCCGGGAGAGAGCCCGCCGGCGACGACGCGATGACGCGCTCCGAGGAGCAGATGCACGTCGGTGTCGAACGCCGCGAGACCGGCCGGGCGCGCCTGCGCAAGTACGTCGTCACCGAGGAGGTCCAGAAGACCGTCCCCGTACGCCACGAAGAAGTCCGCGTCGAACGCGAACCGATCACCGACGCCAACCGGGACGCGGCGATGTCCGGCGCCGACATCACCGAGGCCGAACACGAGGTGATCCTCCACGCGGAGCGTCCGGTCGTGGAGACGGAAGCCGTCCCCGTCGAACGCGTCCGCCTGGAAACCGAGGAGCGCACCGACGAGGCAACCGTTCGTGGCGAGGTCCGCAAGGAGCGGATCGAGACCGACGTGTCCGACGAGACCGGCGTCGCCGACGAGACCGGCCAGAGTGATCGGTGACGGAAGGGCAGCCGAGTCGGAAACCGAGCGGCACAACGTCGAAGGGCCCCACTGCACGCAGTGGGGCCCTTCGACGGCAGCAGGGACAACTGCTGGCAGCCGTGCGGGGCAGTTGAGTCGCGCGGGCTGGAGGCGCCTTCGGGCCCCGGACCGATCACGCGTGGTCCGGGGCCCGGGGCGCCTGCACGGTCCTCAGCCGGGGCCTGACTGCCGCCGGGTTTCGCCGGCGACCTGCTGCCCGGAGTCGCGTGCCTGCTCGGCTACCTGGCCGGCCTGGCCGCGGGCCTCGTCCTGCGTGGTGCGGGCGGCCTCCGCGGCGGTGTCCTTCACCTCCTGCGCCGCACTCTGGGCGACCTCCTTGGCCCCCTCCTTCAGGTTCTGTGCCGAATCCTGGGCGGCCTGCTTCACGGGTTCCAGCGCCTCGCCGCCGCGTTGTATCAGGTCGGTGGTCCTCTCCTGCTCCATCTGGGAGACGGGCAGCATCGAGGCCGCCAGCATGCCGGCGCCGAAGGCGATCAGACCGGCGGCCAGCGGGTTGCCCTGGGTCTGGCGCATCGCCTGTTCCGGAGCCTGCCGTACGGCTTCACCGGCCTGGCCGGCAGCCTCCCGCGCGGTGCCGGCCGCCTGCTGGGTGCCCTCCTGCAGCGATCCGGCCATCGACTGCGCGCTGCCGCTGACGCCCTGGGCGGTCTGGGAGGCGGATCCCATGACCCGTTCCCGCATGCCCGAGACGGTGCCGCGCATCCTGCGCGTGCGGCGACGGGCGATACGCCGGGGACTGGTCCGGTCCGCGAGCCGGTCCATGTCGGCGGACAAGCGGTCCCGCGTGGCGGTGATCTCGGCCCTCATCTGGTCGGGTGACGTGCCCATTGCGCATTCTCCTTCAGCGTCTCGACTGTCTGCCCTGGCTTCGGCGTCACGGTGCGCATCCGGGTACGGCCCCGTGCGTACAGCACCGCCGCGACCACGGCCCACACCCCGGTGACGATCAGGGCGGCCCAGCCGCCGTCCATCACGTTGGCCAGGCCCAGCACCGCGGCCAGTGACAGGAACAGCAGGACCATGTAGCCGGCGAACCCGGCGCCGCCGTACATGCCGGCCGCCTTGCCCGCCTTGGTCGCCTCCTGCTTGACCTCGGTCTTGGCCAGCTCGACCTCCTGCCGGAACAGGGTCTGGACGTCGGAGGTCACGGCGGACAGCAGCTCGCCCACCGAGGTGTCCCCACCGCGCGCCTCCACTCGGCGGGACTGGATCGAGGCCATCGCTCACACCTCCGGGTACGGACGGGCCGACGCACCGCCCGGGGGCATCCCGACGGACGGCTGCATCTCCGGGGGAGGACCGGACGGCAGCGCCGTGGGCTGCCCTTCGTCCGGAGCCGCAGGCTGCTGTGTGCGTTCGGAGGACCCGTCGGACTTCCCCGCCGCCTTCACCATCCGCCCGACGGCCAGCCCTGCCAGCAGCGCGCCGCCCAGGAATACGCCGGGGCGTCGGCGGGCGAAGTCCTGCACATCGGTGAGGACGCCGTCGACTCCCTGTCTGTCCAGATAATCGGCCGCCCGGTGCCCACCGTCGGCCGCCTGAGCCGCGAGGCTACGGGCAGGCGAGTCGCTCTGGGCGTTCTCCGCCAGCCCGGCCAGGTCGTCCGCCCACTGGCGCAGCGAGCCTGCCGCCCGCCTGGTCTGCTCCTCGACCTCGCTCATCGCTCGGCTCCGCAGGTCCTGGGCGGCCGCGCCGACCTGCTGCCGGGCCTCGCCCGCCACGGTCTTGGCCTGGTCCACGGCGGTACCCGCGACCTCTCCCGCGGCCTGCCTGGCCTGATCGGTGGTGGCCGACGCCTCCGCTCTGGCCGTCTCCCCGGTCTGCCGCAACCTCGTCGTGCCGCCCTGCGCTGCCTCGCTCATCAGCCACTCCTCCTCACAAGATCACTTCACTAGTGGTCCGCTATGTACGCGAGTGACTGTTTCGTCAATATTCACACCCTTGAAGGGCGATTTATCGAGATTGATGCGATACCTGGCGATGGGCGTCGGTGGACGGCAGCGGGCGGGACCGTGCGGCCGCTCGCGCCTGCTCGAACGGCGGGTCTGGCCCGTCGCGGAAGTGGTGCACTCCCACACTGTCTTGCAGTGTCGTAACGCTCATGCCACTTCTCCCAGTTCACGGGCCTGACACCACGGGGGGCTGCAAATCTGCGGCGACGACGGTCCCCGCCTGGGAAGCTACTGATCATGACGATCCCGTTACCACCGCACCCCACCGGCCTCCCTTACCACCGCATGGGCCACAGCACCGGCCGTCACAGCTGGTGGCGGCCAGTGCTCGGCACGCTGCTGGCTCTCGGCGCCTACGCCGTACTCAACCTCCTGCTGTTCGCCCTCTCCTACGGCTTCGGGGCGGCGGCCGGACTTCGCGAACTGCCCGACGGCGGCTACGACTTCGGCACAGCCGTCAACACGGCCCTGGACCTCACCTTCATCGCGATCGCCCTGCCCGTGATTCTGCTGGCCGTGTGGTGGCCGGGGCGGCGACCGCCCGGCACCCTGTCGTCGGTCGCCGGACGGCTGCGGTGGCGCTGGCTGGTCCGGTGCCTGCTCGTCGCGGTGCTCCCCGTGACCGTGCTGGCGGTGTCCGCGTTTCTCCTGCCCGACGGCGGAGGCGACTCGGGGGAGTCCGACGTATGGGTGGGCTGGCGTTCGTTCCTCGTCTCACTGGTCTTGCTGGCCGTCTTCGTCCCGGTGCAGGCCGCGGCCGAGGAGTACGTGTTCCGGGGCTGGCTGACGCAGGCGGTCGGCGCCTTCTTCCGTTCCCCGTGGTTCGCGGTGATCCCGCAGGCCGTGCTGTTCGCCGCCGCCCACGGCTGGGGCACCACGTGGGGCTTCACCGGCCTGCTGGTCTTCGGTGGGGTCTGCGGTTGGCTGACCATCCGCACCGGCGGCCTGGAGGCTGCCGTCGCGCTGCACGCCCTGAGCAACCTGCTGGCCTTCGGCGTCGCGGCCGCTTTCGTCGACGGGCTGTCGTCAGACGAGACCGCCGCCGACGCACCCTGGCAACTCGCCCTCGTGGACGTGGGAACGACAGTGATCTACGCCGCACTCGTGCTGTGGCTCGCCCGACGCCACCACCCCCAGCGCCTGTCACCCCCGGTGTCCGGGCCCGCCCCATGGCCCGCGCCGCACCTGCAACCGCAGGGGGCTACGACGCTCAAGGTCCCGCCCGGCCACGCCGGCAGTGACGTTCCGCCTTCCCCATGGCCGTAGCTCGATGGGATGTCCGGCGTCCGAGCAGCCGAGGAACTACCGGTACTCCACCAACCAGCAGGTCGTCATCGACGCCGACAGCCGACTCGCTCAGTCGATACAGAACTCATTGCCCTCGATGTCCAGCATCGGGATGCACGACTCGTTTTCCTCATCGGCATACAGCGTTCGCACGTGTACTGCGCCGATCGCGACCAGTCGTGCGCATTCGGCCTCGAGTGCGGCGAGGCGTTCTTCACCCACGAGTCCGGTGCCGACCCGCACATCAAGATGCACCCGGTTCTTGACGGTCTTCCCTTCGGGGACGCGCTGGAAGTACAGCCGCGGGCCCACACCTGAGGGATCTGTGCAGGCGAACCATGAATCCCGCTGCTCAGGCGGCTGCGAACGCTTGAAATCATCCCAAGTGGCAAACCCCTCCGGTGGCGGTGGTACGACGTACCCCAACACCTCGCACCAGAAACGAGCAAGGCGCTCAGGTTCTGCGCAGTCAAAGGTGACTTGGAACTTCTTGATCGCTGACATCGGTGCACCGTACCGTGCGGACAGAATTTGCCGCCCTTGGATTTCAGAATCCGCGCGGAGTCACCAATCCGGACTCGTAGGCAAGAACGACGAGTTGGGCGCGGTCGCGGGCGTGGAGTTTGGTCATGGCCCGGTTGATGTGGGTCTTCGCGGTGAGCGGGCTGATCACCATGCGGTCGGCGATCTGGTCGTTGGACAGGCCCTGCGCGACCAGCGCTACGGCCTCGCGCTCGCGGGCGGTCAGCTCGTCCAGCCCGGTGCCGGCGACGGTGGGGAGTGGCTGGGTGACGTACCGGTTGATCAGCTTGCGGGTGATGGACGGGGCGAGCAGCGCGTCACCGCGTGCGGCGACGCGTACGGCGTGCACGAAGTCGTCCGGCACGATGTCCTTGACGAGGAATCCGGCGGCGCCGGCGCGCAGCGCGTCGAGGACGTACTCGTCCATGCCGTAGTTGGTGAGGATGACGACGTGCACCTGGGCCAGGTCCGGGTCCGCGGCGATGCGCCGGGTGGCCTCGATGCCGTCGACGACCGGCATCTGGATGTCGATCAGCACGATGTCGGGCAGGTACTGCCTGGCGAGCGCCAGACCCTCCGCGCCGTCGGCGGCCTCGGCCACCACCTCGATGTCGTCCTCGAGGTCGAGGAGCGCACGGAATCCGCTGCGAATGAGCGGCTGGTCGTCGACGAGCAGGACACGGATCATGAGGCGGGCTCCACGGGGAGTTCGGCCTGGACGGTGAAGCCGTGCTCGTCGCGCGGCTGGGCACGCAGCAGGCCGCCGAGGGCGGTGACGCGTTCACGCATGCCGAGCAGTCCCAGGCCGGGCGTCGGCACCGTGTCCGGCGTGGCCTTGCCGTCGTCGTCGACCTGGACGACGACTGAGTCGGCCCGGTAGTCGATGCGGACCGACGCGGTCGCGGCGGAGGCGTGCCGGGCGATGTTGGTCAGCGACTCCTGGACGATCCGGTAGGCGGTCCGGCCCACCGCGGCGGGCACGTCGGACCGCTCTCCCTCGATGGTCAGCGTCGCGTCCAGGCCGGCCCTGCTTGCCTGTTCCACCAGCTCCGGGATGTGGTCGAGCCCGCGGGGCGGGGCGGTGTCGTCGTCGCGCAGCGCCTCCAGGGTGGCGCGCAGTTCCCGGGTCGCCTCACGTCCGGCCTCCTGGATGGCCAGCAGGGCCTCGGGCACCTGCTCACCCCGCCGTCGGGCCACGTGGACGGCGACTTCCGCCTGCACCTTGATGATCGAGATCTGGTGGGTGAGCGAATCGTGCAGCTCCCGGGCGATGCGCAGCCGTTCCTCATCGGCGCGGCGCCGCGCGGTCTCCTCCCGGGTGCGTTCGGCCTCGTCCGCCCGCCGCTCGGCCTGGCGCAGCGCCTCCCCGGCGGCGAACGCGGCGATCAGCCAGGCGATCTCGAGGACGTGCCGGGCCCGCGCCAACGCCTCGCCCGCGGGCCCGTCGTGGAGGACCAGCGCGGTGAGGGGGAGAACAACCAGCATGGTCACGGACGCCGCCACCGTGAGAGCGCGGTGCCCGGCCCGTACCGCGCCGTACACCGCGACCAGGTACGAGACGGCGAGCACGTCGAAACCGGCCGCCTGGTAGCCCACCGCGCACAGCCCCGTGACGGCCAGGACGGCCAGTGGAGCGCGGCGACGCGCGGCCAGCGCGAGACCGCCGGCCGCCAGCAGCGCGTAGCCGGGCACGCCGGGGTCCGCGCCGGCGTGCTCCCCGGACAGTCCGGTGCCCAGCAGCAGGGCCGCCACGCCGAGGGCGATCGCCCAGTCCCTGACCGCGGCCGGGACGCCGAACCGTCCTTTGTCCATGCGCGCACCTTAGCCAGGTGCCGCCGCGGGCGAGTCCCGCTCGCGGACGAGCGGCCGGCTACCGCGCTCGCGGTATCCGCGCGGATCCTGCCGCATCCGCGGCAGGAGCCTGCGGCGTGGGCGGCAGCGCGAAGTGTCTGCGCCTGCGGGACGACCGGCGGCGGGGCCGGCGGACACGATCGGGACGTATCCGAATCCCGGAACCGAAACCGCGTGAAAGAGGAGAGCGACATGAACTCCCCGGAAGCCCTGACGATGTCGATCCAGCTCGTGACCGCCGCCGAGGGGTACGGCGTCCAAGGGCGAGGTCCGTCCATCGTGGCCGATCTGGTGGCGCTGGCCGGCGTGGCCATCGGCGCGCTGGCGCTGGCCCGCGCCAAGGGACGTGTCGGCACCGGCACCGGCAGCGGGCGAACCGCTGCCGTCGTGGCCATGGCGCTTGGGCTGACCGGCATGATCCTCGCGGGGGTGGCGCTGGCCATCGCCGACGGCGGCCCCGGCACCGGGAACGGCGTGGTCGGATCCGCCTTCGCCCTCGCGCTGGGGCTGTTCGGCATGGTCCTCGGGGGGCGGGCTCGGGCGCGCTCGCGCCGCACCGGCCTGTCGGCTGACGGGCTGGCCGGCTGACCGGCCGCGCTTCCTTGCAAGAACTCCACAGACTTTGGTCGCCGTGGAGTCGACCATCGGCGGATTACCGGCCGTCCTGGGCAGCGACAGACTCGCGGATATGAACGTCCGTCAAGTGGGCGAGAGGGAGTCATCGCAGCCCATGACGGCTCGTCAGCGCCTACGTAGCGCCGCCGCCTGGGTGCCGTCCGGCACGGCTGCTGGTGCGCATTGACGGGGATGGCGGCCGGCAGGTGAAACAGAGGACCAGGAGCGTGGGAATGAAGACGCCACCCGATCCACCGACCGCCACGGATGCCGACCAGGTCAGCTCGGGTGGCCGTCGGCACCGGGTGGCCCCGGTGGTGACGCTGTTTCTCATGGCTCCCCTGCTGGGCGAGGTGGTGGGCGCGGCGTTGCGCCTGAGCTATTTCGTGGAGCCCTTGCGGGTGGTCTCGATCCTGTGCTTCTACGGCGCCGGTGTCGTCCTGGTGCGCGAGATCGCGCAGCGCCTGCGGCTCAACGGGTGGGGGATGGTTCTGCTCGGTGTCGCCTACGCGCTGATCGAGGAAGGCCTCGCCCTCCAGACGATCTTCAATCCGCAGGGTATGGACGGCGAGACGATGTACGGCCGCGCCGCCGGGGTGAACTGGTTCTGGGCTGTGCTCGTGTGCGGGTACCACGTCGTCTGGAGCGTGCTCATTCCCATTGGCGTGGTGCACATCCTGTTCCCCCGGGAGAGCGGGTCCCCGTGGTTGTCGCCACGGAAACTGCCGGTCTTCGGTGGGGTGTTCGCCCTCGGTACGGCGCTCTTCGCGCTGATTTCTCTCCTGCGGTCGGATTTCCGCCTTTCCGTCGTCGAGATCGGCGCGGTGCTCGCGATCGTGGGATCGCTGATCGGTGCCGCGTCGCGCTGCCGGGCCCGAGACACACCGCGTGTACCGCGGCGGCTGCCTGGGACGGTGCGTGCCGGGTGGACGGGGTTTGGCTTCGGACTGGTCTGGTTCGCCTTCCACCTGATGGCATTCATCGGTGGCGGCATACCGTTCGTATGGTGGGTGCTCGCGGCCGTGCTGGTCGCCATCGCCGCCGCGGTGATCGTGGCCCGCTGGATGCGGCACGGCTGGACGGCGCGGCACCAGTTGGCGGCATCCTTCGGCGCGGTGCTCGCTGCTGGACTGTTCGGACTGCTGCTGGTTTCCCTCGGGGACCGCTTGGTGGATGTGGTCTTCGAGGTGATCGTGATCGGCGGGCTCGTCGCCGGTTACGTCTGGATTCATAGTGCGTCCGGGCGAGAAGGTCGTACTCACGGAAGAAAGCGGAGTCTCAGCGAGCCCCCTGAGTAAGCCTCGGCTCCAAAATGTCGATGGCCTCCAGGAAGCCGAGGCCTTGAGGAGTGGCGATGACGCCTACGTCCCATTGCCGTTCCTGTGCGTGAGTAATCAGCTTGCCGACATCACCGGCGACTCAGGCCGCGCACACGACGACGTACAGGAAGGGTTTCTTGTCGTCAGCGTTCTGCGCGGTCACCCGAGGCCTCCGGCACGAACTCGTACTGCAACTCGTAGAGATGTCCCGCCTTCACCATCGATGTCGCCTCGATCGGGCGTCCGTCTGCCGCGTAGACGACCCTCAGCGTGCACAGGACCGGCAGGCTGCCGGGGAGGCGTAGGGCCTCGAACTGCTCCTGGGTGGGGACTCGGGCCGAAACGCGGTCCACGCAGTGGTGGGGTGTCTGGCCCAGTTGCCGGAGCAAGGTGGCCGTTCCGCCCTTGATGCGCTGGTGGTCCGTCAGAGGCGTATCCCGGGCGATGTCCAACGGGTAGTAGGACTTCACGAGTTCGGCCGGTTCGTCGTCGATCAGCAGCAGTTGGCTGCGCAGTACCGCCGTGTCCTCGTCCCGGAGGCCGAGAGCCGTTCGGATGTCCGCGGGCGGGTTCGTCTCCGTCACGTCGAGGAGGTTGATACGGGCGTCCGTGCCGTGCTTGGCCGCCTCGGTGAGCCAGGGATATGACTCGCCGGGTGCCGCCGGTGTGAGGGACGTGGCAGGACGCATCGTCCGCTGCCTGTGCTCGCGGACCGTTACCGCCGCACCTGCGCGTCCGACCACCAGACCCTCGTCCTTGAGAAGTTGGAGGGCCTTCTGGATCGTTGCGTTGGAGGCGTCGAAGCGGCTTCTGAGCTGCGCGGTGGAGGGCAGGTTCGCGCCCGACGGCAGTTCGCCGCTCATGATGTCGTCGCGCAGGTCGGCAGCGATCCGTTCGTGCAGCGAGCGGCGGTCGTGGGCTTCCGGTTCGGCCTTTGGCACGGTCATCCGATTCTGATCTCGTAGCGCAACTGCTGGCGCTGGGCGGGCATCACCATACGGTCGACCTGGATCGGTCGGTCTTCGCGGTCCAGGGTCAGCCTGGTGAGGCGCAGAACAGGGTCCGTCTCGGCGAGTCGCAGGGCCTCTTGCTCCTCTTCAACCGGCAGGCCGGCCGTGACGTCCTCTCTGACCAGTGCGCCGACATGTCCCAGCTCGGCGAGCAGGGTGACAGCTCCGCCCCGGATCTTGGCCGTTCCGGCAAGGGGCGTGCCCCGGGCAATGGCGGCGGGGTAGTAGGTGTCGGTCAGTTCGTTCGGCTCGTCGTCGAGGAGGATCAGGCGGCGGCGTACGACGACCGGTTCTCCTTGCTGAACCCCGAGCAGCAGTGCAACCTCAGCCGGAGCGGGCGCCTCTCCGGCATGGATGATGCGCTGGGAACCACGTCGACCCTTGGCGGCCGCGTCCGTGCTCCAGGCGTCGCCCTGTTCCTGCTCGCGCGGCGTCAGATACGGCATCGAAGTGCTGATCCACCTGCTCGCGCTCACGATGTCCTCCCGCGGCCGACGTCGGCAAACACCTTGCTGCTTTACACGGTAAGCGACTTGGTGGCCAAGGGTTCATGGCGGTCCCGATCTCCACCTTGCCGCCTTTCGCGAATAGCGATAAGGTTTCTCCATGACCGAGCTGCTTCGCCGTCTCGTCGCTTGGGCCGGCCTTTCGCGTCAGCCCTGCCAGGCCCTCCAGCACCCGTTACATGAGCCCTGCTCCGGCACTACGTCTCTGCGGTACCCCCCGCTCCCCGCCCACCGCAGCCCTTACCGTTCGGACACGTTCCTCGACGGCACCTCGACGGTGACCGTGCGCCCCTACCTCGTCGCCCACGAGCAGTGGCAGCAGTGCAGTGAAGCGGGCGACCCCGACGCTGCCGAGGCCGCCTGATGAACACCGACCCGCGTCGCACGCTGCGGCTCCTGCCCTGGAGCAGCCCAGAAGCCAAGCCGTGCTTTCTGATCACCGACGACGGGGGCGGACGCGTATCCCGTCTGGCCGACATCATCGAAGCGACCCAGCTCGACATGGGTGCCCAGCTCCTCGCCCACGCCGACGACCTGCTCCGCGACGCCACCGAGGCACAACTCCGCTTCCTCGCCGAGCGGCTGGCCGAGGCCCTGCGGGACATCCTCCGTGTCGCGGAAAGCCGAGGGCAGAGGTACGACGAGGAGCGTCTCGCCCCATGACGCCCGCCACCGACCGGACTCCCGCGTCACCCGAGTGCACCCTCGCCGCCCGCCCCGGCTACCAGGAGCTGCACACCGACTGCCGGCAGACCCGCGACCTGCCCCTCCCCTTCGCCCTCGGCATCCTGCTCCAGCCCCGCTGTGGCTGCCCGTGCCACCCGTACGGCAGCGGCAGCGGCAGCCGTGGAACGCCGACGCCCCCCGCCCGATGACTCGGACAGGGGGCGTCAAGAACTACCCGCAGCAACCGCCTACTTGACCGGCTCCGGCTCCGGCGCACTCGCGGAGTCCGCCGTCCCCGCCGGGGGCTCGCCCCCGTCGTCGCCCTCGCTCTCGTCGGACACCGGCGTCTTCACCGAGTCCAGCAGCAGCTGAGCCACATCCACCACCTGGATGGACTCCTTGGCCTTGCCGTCGTTCTTCTTGCCGTTGACGGAGTCCGTGAGCATCACGAGGCAGAACGGGCACGCCGTCGACACGATGTCGGGGTTCACCGACAGCGCCTCGTCGACACGCTCGTTGTTGATGCGCTTGCCGATCCGCTCCTCCATCCACATCCGCGCGCCACCCGCGCCACAGCAGAAGCCCCGCTCCTTGTGGCGGTGCATCTCCTCGTTGCGGATGCCGGGGACGCTGGCGATGATCTCGCGCGGGGGCGTGTAGATCTTGTTGTGGCGGCCCAGGTAGCAAGGGTCGTGGTAGGTGATGATGCCCTCGACCGGGGTGACCGGGATGAGCTTGCCCTCGTCCACCAGGTGCTGGAGCAACTGCGTGTGGTGGATGACCTCGTAGTCGCCGCCGAGCTGCGGGTACTCGTTGCCCAGCGTGTTGAGGCAGTGCGGGCAGGTGGCGACGATCTTCTTCGAGGACTTCGGCTTCGCCGACTCGGGCGTCACCTTGCCCTCGTCGTCCATCTCCTCGCCGAACGCCATGTTCAGCGCCATGACGTTCTCCATGCCGAGCTCCTGGAACAGGGGCTCGTTGCCGAGACGCCGGGCGGAGTCACCGGTGCACTTCTCGTCGCCGCCCATGATCGCGAACTTGACGCCCGCGATGTGGAGCAGCTCCGCGAAGGCCTTCGTGGTCTTCTTCGCGCGGTCCTCCAGGGCGCCCGCGCAGCCGACCCAGTACAGGTACTCGACCTCGGACAGGTCCTCGATGTCCTTGCCGACGACCGGGACCTCGAAGTCGACCTCCTTGAGCCACTCCAGGCGCTGCTTCTTCGCCAGGCCCCAGGGGTTGCCCTTCTTCTCCAGGTTCTTGAGCATCGTGCCCGCCTCGGACGGGAACGCGGACTCGATCATCACCTGGTAGCGGCGCATGTCGACGATGTGGTCGACGTGCTCGATGTCCACCGGGCACTGCTCGACGCAGGCACCGCAGGTGGTGCAGGACCACAGGACGTCCGGGTCGATGACGCCGTTGTCCTCCAGCGTGCCGACCAGGGGGCGCTCGGCCTCCGCCAGGGCAGCGGCGGGCACACCGGCCAGCTGCTCCTCGGACGCCTTCTCCTCGCCCTCCATGGTCTTGCCGCCGCCGGCCAGCAGGTACGGCGCCTTGGCGTGCGCGTGGTCGCGCAGCGACATGATCAGCAGCTTGGGGGAGAGGGGCTTGCCCGTGTTCCACGCCGGGCACTGCGACTGGCAGCGGCCGCACTCGGTGCACGTGGAGAAGTCCAGCAGGCCCTTCCAGGAGAACTGCTCGACCTGGGAGACACCGAAGACGTCGTCGTCGCCCGGGTCGGTGAAGTCGATCGGCTTGCCGCCGGAGGTCATCGGCTGGAGGGCGCCCAGCGCCGTCTCGCCCGTCGCCTCGCGCTTGAACCAGATGTTCGGGAAGGCCAGGAAGCGGTGCCAGGCGACACCCATGTTGGTGTTCAGGCTGACCGTGATCATCCAGATCATGGTCGTGCCCAGCTTGATCATCGCGAAGAAGTAGACGAGGTTCTGAAGCGCCGCCACGCTCAGGCCCTTGAAGGCCAGGACCAGCGGGTACGAGGCGAAGTACGCGGCCTCGTAGTGGTCCACGTGGTGGAGCGCGCCCTCCAGGCCCCGCAGGACGTAGATGGCCAGGCCGATCGTGAGGATGACGTACTCGACGAAGTACGCCTGGCCCATCTTCGAGCCGGCGAAGCGGGACTTGCGGCCCGGCCGTGACGGCAGGTTCAGCAGGCGGATCACCATCAGCGTGGCGATGCCGAGCGTCGTCATGGCCGCGATGAACTCGATGTAGAGCTCGTAGGGGAGGAAGCCGCCGAGCACCGGCAGCGTCCAGTCGGCCTGGAACAGCTGGCCGTACGCGGTGATGATCGTCGGCGGCAGCGTCAGGAAGCCGATCGCCACGAACCAGTGGGCGATGCCGACGATGCCCCACCGGTTCATGCGCGTGTGGCCGAGGAACTCCTTCACCAGGGTCACGCTGCGCTGGTAGGGGTTGTCGGTCCGGGTACCGGCGGGCACGGGCTGGCCCAGCTTGAAGTACCGGACGAACTGGCCGATCGCGCGTGCGAGCAGCGCGACGCCGACCACGGTCAAGACCAGCGACACGATGATCGCGGCGAGTTGCATGGGGGCTCCTCGGGCCTGCGAGGGTCTGTCGGGGGAACCTGTCGTTATCGAGGGTTCCCCGAGATTACTAAGCGGTAACTTATGCAGTCCGTCTGAGACTACCCCTATCTTCCGCCGCACTGTAGCCGGGTGGGCAGTGATCTGAATCGCTGAGGGTTGCCTCAGGAACCGCCCGGATCCGCATCGCGATCCCGCCGTGTTATTCGTACCGAATTGTCATAATGACGCCTAACTTATATCCGTGCTCTATGGGATCGCTGCCGCCGCCACCGCCCTCCTCCTCACCGCCCTGCTCGCGGCCCTCCTCCGGATCCCCGCCCTGCGCCTCGGCATCCTCGACCGGCGGCGGCAGCGGGAGGTGCCGTTGTCCGGGGGTGTGGCCGTGGTGGTGGTCGCCGGGGCGGTCGTGGGCGTCAAGGACTGGGCATCGGCCGGGAGCGGGATCCGCGGGCTGCTCGTCGCCGGCGGCGTCGTCGCCCTGCTCGGGCTCGTCGACGACGTGTGGCGGCTGAGGCGGCGGGTGCTCGTCGCCGGTACGGGCGTGGCGGCCGCGTGTGTCGTGCCGTACGCGGAGGCGGGGGTGGGCACCGGGCTGCTCGGGGTCCTGTGGGTCGTGGGGGTGACCTTCGCCTTCCGGGGGCTCGACCACGCCGACGGGCTCGCGGGGGCGGTCGGGGTCGTCGCCGCCTTCGGGGTCGCGGCCTGTGCCGCCGTGGACGTGATGGACGGGATCGCGGCGCTGATGAGCGTGCTGGCCGCCGCGCTGACCGGGTTCCTGCTGCACAACTGGCACCCCGCGCGCGTGGCGCTGGGCAGTTGCGGGTCCATGTCCGCGGGGTTCGTGATCGCCGTGGCCGCCGTGCACGTCCGGGCCGGGTTCGGCGTCGCGGAAAGTGCCGGGGTGCTCTTCGCGCTGACCGCCGTGGTGTGTGCCGACGCCGTACTGGTGCTGCTGTCGCGGCGGTTGGGCGCCAGGGCGGTTCTCCGGAGCGGGCCGGATCATCTCGCGCACCGGCTGCGGCGGCTCGGGCTCACCGTGCCCGGAGTCACTCTGCTGCTGGGGGCCGGGGCGGTCTCCGGTGTGCTCGTCGGGGTACTCGCGCATGCCGGCCGGGTCGGTGGCGACGCCCTGTGGTGGGTGGCCGGAGTGGCTGTCGTGGCCGTGTTCGCCCTCTCCCGTGTTCCTGTCTACGCCGATCGACGCACCGTATCGCCGCAGGTGAGAGCGTCGTTGCGTGTAAGGAACGGATAAGACTTGAGCCAGGTCGACTCAGCTCTGTTGACCGGTGGGGAGCCGTCGTGCACACTTGAGTCCGTTCCACTCAAGTCAGCTGGAGGATCAACCATGGCACGTGCGGTCGGCATCGACCTGGGCACGACTAACTCCGTCGTCAGCGTTCTGGAGGGCGGCGAGCCCACCGTCATCACCAACGCCGAGGGCGCCAGGACCACGCCGTCCGTCGTCGCCTTCGCCAAGAACGGTGAGGTGCTCGTCGGAGAGGTGGCCAAGCGTCAGGCGGTCACCAACGTGGACCGGACCATTCGCTCGGTCAAGCGGCACATGGGCACCGACTGGAAGATCGAGCTGGACGGGAAGCCCTTCAACCCGCAGCAGATCAGCGCCTTCGTGCTCCAGAAGCTGAAGCGTGACGCCGAGTCCTACCTGGGCGAGAAGGTGACCGACGCGGTCATCACCGTCCCGGCGTACTTCAACGACTCCGAGCGCCAGGCCACGAAGGAGGCCGGCGAGATCGCCGGTCTGAACGTGCTGCGCATCGTCAACGAGCCCACCGCGGCCGCGCTGGCGTACGGCCTCGACAAGGACGACCAGACCATCCTGGTCTTCGACCTCGGTGGCGGTACGTTCGACGTCTCGCTGCTGGAGATCGGCGACGGCGTCGTCGAGGTGAAGGCCACCAACGGTGACAACCACCTCGGTGGTGACGACTGGGACCAGCGCATCGTCGACTACCTGGTCCAGCAGTTCCAGTCCGGCCACGGCGTGGACCTGGGCAAGGACAAGATGGCCCTCCAGCGTCTGCGCGAGGCCGCCGAGAAGGCGAAGATCGAGCTGTCCTCGTCCACCGAGACCTCGATCAACCTGCCCTACATCACCGCTTCCGCCGAGGGCCCCCTGCACCTCGACGAGAAGCTCACCCGCGCCCAGTTCCAGCAGCTGACCGCGGACCTGCTGGAGCGCTGCAAGACGCCGTTCCACAACGTCATCAAGGACGCCGGCATCTCCATCAGCGAGATCGACCACGTCGTCCTCGTCGGCGGCTCGACCCGTATGCCCGCCGTCGCCGAGCTCGTCAAGGAGCTGACCGGCGGCAAGGACGCCAACAAGGGCGTCAACCCGGACGAGGTCGTCGCCATCGGCGCCGCCCTCCAGGCCGGTGTCCTCAAGGGCGAGGTCAAGGACGTCCTGCTCCTCGACGTCACCCCGCTGTCCCTCGGCATCGAGACCAAGGGCGGCATCATGACCAAGCTCATCGAGCGCAACACCACGATCCCGACCAAGCGGTCCGAGATCTTCACGACGGCCGAGGACAACCAGCCGTCCGTGCAGATCCAGGTCTACCAGGGCGAGCGCGAGATCGCGGCGTACAACAAGAAGCTCGGGATGTTCGAGCTGACCGGTCTGCCCCCGGCGCCGCGCGGCGTCCCGCAGATCGAGGTCTCCTTCGACATCGACGCCAACGGCATCATGCACGTGACCGCGAAGGACCTGGGCACGGGCAAGGAGCAGAAGATGACCGTCACCGGCGGCTCCTCGCTGCCGAAGGACGAGGTCGACCGCATGCGCCAGGAGGCCGAGCAGTACGCGGAGGAGGACCACAAGCGCCGCGAGGCCGCCGAGTCCCGCAACCAGGGCGAGCAGCTCGTCTACCAGACGGAGAAGTTCCTCAAGGACAACGAGGACAAGGTCCCCGGCGACATCAAGACCGAGGTCGAGGAAGCCGTCGGTGAGCTGAAGGAGAAGCTCAAGGGCGAGGACACGGCCGAGATCCGCACCGCCACGGAGAAGGTCGCGGCCGTCTCGCAGAAGCTCGGCCAGGCCATGTACGCCGACGCCAACGCCGCGCAGGCCGCCGGCGGCGACTCCGACGGAGCCGGCGCGGGTGCCGCCGGTGCCGGTGACGCGAAGGCCGACGACGACGTGGTCGACGCCGAGATCGTGGACGAGGACCGGAAGGATGGTGCCGCGTGACGGAGGAGACCCCGGGCTTCGACGAGCAGCAGCCCGACGTCCCTTCCGGCGCCACCTCCGACGACGCCGAGCCGAAGGCCGCCGACTCCCCCTCGACGGAGGAGGGGGCGGCCCCGGCCGGGGACACGGGCCAGGACGTGGCTCTGGTGGCCCAGCTGGACCAGGCCCGCACGGCGCTCAACGAGCGCACGGCGGACCTCCAGCGCCTCCAGGCCGAGTTCCAGAACTACCGCCGCCGGGTCGAGCGTGACCGGATCGCGGTCAAGGAGATCGCCATCGCGAACCTCCTGACCGAGCTCCTGCCCGTGCTCGACGACATCGGCCGCGCGCGTGAACACGGCGAACTGGTCGGCGGCTTCAAGTCCGTCGCCGAGTCGCTGGAGAGCACGGCGGCCAAGATGGGCCTCCAGCAGTTCGGCAAGGAGGGCGAGCCCTTCGACCCGACGATCCACGAAGCCCTGATGCACAGCTACGCACCCGACGTCACCGAGACGACGTGCGTCGCGATCCTGCAGCCCGGGTACCGGATCGGCGAGCGCACCATCCGCCCCGCGCGGGTGGCGGTGGCCGAGCCCCAGCCGGGGGCGCAGACGGTCAAGGCGGACGAGACCGCCGAAGCCGACGACAAGGAGAGCGGTGGCCCGGAAGAGGGCTGACGTCATAGCGGACGAAGGGAAGGAGGGGCGTCGAGGATGAGCACCAAGGACTTCATCGAGAAGGACTACTACAAGGTCCTCGGCGTCCCCAAGGACGCCACCGAGGCCGAGATCAAGAAGGCGTACCGGAAGCTCGCCCGCGAGTTCCACCCGGACGCCAACAAGGGCAACGTCAAGGCGGAGGAGCGCTTCAAGGAGATCTCCGAGGCCAATGACATCCTCGGCGATCCCAAGAAGCGCAAGGAGTACGACGAGGCACGCGCCCTCTTCGGCAACGGCGGCTTCCGCCCGGGGCCCGGCGCGGGCGGCGGCTCCTTCAACTTCGACCTGGGCGACCTCTTCGGAGGCGCCCCGGGCGGCGGCCAGGGAGCCGGCGGTTTCGGCGGTGGACTCGGTGACGTCTTCGGGGGCCTGTTCAACCGTGGCGGCGCGGGCCCGGGGACGCGCACGCACCCCCGGCGCGGCCAGGACATCGAGTCCGAGGTCACGCTGAGCTTCACGGAGGCGATCGAGGGCGCGACCGTCCCGCTGCGGATGTCCTCGCAGTCGCCCTGCAAGGCCTGTTCCGGCACCGGCGACAAGAACGGCACACCGCGGGTGTGTCCGACCTGCGTCGGCACCGGGCAGGTCGCCCGGGGCAGCGGCGGTGGCTTCTCCCTCACCGACCCCTGCCCGGACTGCAAGGGCCGCGGCCTGATCGCGGAGAACGCCTGCGAGGTCTGCAAGGGCAGCGGCCGGGCCAAGTCCTCGCGGACCATGCAGGTGCGCATCCCCGCCGGCGTCAGCGACGGCCAGCGGATCCGGCTGCGCGGCAAGGGAGCGCCGGGCGAGCGCGGCGGCCCGGCGGGCGATCTGTACGTGGTCGTGCACGTCGACTCCCACCCGGTGTTCGGCCGCAAGGACGACAACCTCACCGTCACCGTCCCGGTGACCTTCGCCGAGGCGGCCCTCGGCGGCGAGGTCCGGGTGCCGACGCTGGGCGGCCCGCCCGTCACGCTGAAGCTGCCCCCGGGCACGCCGAACGGCCGTACGATGCGCGCTCGGGGCAAGGGCGCGGTCCGCAAGGACGGCACCCGCGGCGACCTTCTGGTCACCGTCGAGGTGAGTGTCCCGAAGGACCTGACGGGGAAGGCTCGTGACGCGCTCGAGGCGTATCGCGAGGCGACCGCGGGTGAGGATCCGCGGGCGGAGCTGTTCCAGGCCGCGAAGGGAGCATGAGTCAGATGGACGGTCGTCGACGCAACCCGTATGAACTGACCGAGGAGACCCCGGTCTACGTCATCTCGGTGGCGGCCCAGCTGTCCGGCCTGCACCCGCAGACCCTGCGCCAGTACGACCGCCTGGGGCTGGTGTCTCCGGACCGCACCGCGGGCCGGGGCCGCCGCTACTCGGCCCGGGACATCCAACTGCTGCGCACCGTCCAGCAGTTGTCGCAGGACGAGGGCATCAACCTGGCGGGTATCAAGCGCATCATCGAACTGGAGAACCAGGTCGCCGCGCTCCAGGCCCGGGTGGCCGAGCTGGAGGACGCGCTCGACGGCGCGGCGGCGGCCATGCGGCAGCGCGAGGCGGCGGTGCACGCGTCGTACCGCCGCGATCTGGTGCCGTACCAGGAGGTCCAGCAGACCAGCGCGCTGGTCGTGTGGCGGCCGAAGCGGCAGCAGCAGTCGGACTGACGCGCGTACGCCTGCGAAAAGGGCCGGGAGGACACTCCCGGCCCTTTTCGTATGTCTTGGGTGATTTCGCTGGTCCTCCTGTGGATGACCGAATGATGCAAGTCACTTGGAGGTGATTCCGCAGAGTCTTCACAACTGCTGCGGAGCGTGGTGTTGTCATCTCGTTAAGTGGTTCCGCTTGACGCTGAGGGGCGCGTCCGCGTTGGCTTTTCAGTCACATGGGCCACAAAGTGTGCCCACGTCCGAATCACACGCGAAGTGAGCTCCGCATGCGTCGTCGTATCTCCATATCCGTGGCCGCGGCCGCGATGTCCGTCACGCTCGCCGGCTGCGGCGTGCTCAACGCGACCGGGAGCAGTGACGACGCGAGCCCGACGAAGGGCAACGACATCACGGTGGGCCTGCTGCTCCCGGAGAAGGCGAACACGCGGTACGAGAACTTCGACTACCCCATCATCAAGAGGAAGGTCGAGTCCCTCACCAACGACCGGGGCCGCGTCGAGTACGCCAACGCCGAGGCGAGCGCCGACAAGCAGGCCGACCAGTTGCAGCAGATGATCGACGACCGGGTCGACGTGATCCTGCTGGACGCCGTCGACTCGCACGCCATCGCCGACGGAGTGACGAAGGCCAAGGACGCCGGCATCCCGGTCATCGCCTACGACCGGCTCGCCGAGGGCCCGATCGACGCGTACATCTCCTTCGACAACGAACTGGTCGGCGAGGTCCAGGGACGCACCCTGCTGGAGGCCATCGGCGAGAAGGCGAGCCTCGCCGACAAGATCGTCATGATGAACGGCTCGTCGACGGACCCGAACGCCAAGCAGTTCAAGGCCGGTGCGATGTCCGAGCTGAACGGCAAGGTGACGATCGCCCAGTCCTTCGACACCAAGGACTGGAAGCCGGAGAACGCGCAGGCCAACATGGCCGAGGCGATCGAGAAGATCGGCAAGGACAACATCGACGCGGTGTACTCCGCCAACGACGGCATGGCCGGCGGCATCGTCAAGGCGCTGGAGGCCGCGGGCGTGACCGACCTGCCGCCGATCACCGGCCAGGACGCGGAGCTCCCGGCGGTGCAGCGGATCATCGCCGGCGAGCAGTACATGAGCGTGTACAAGTCGTACCCGCAGGAGGCCGAGAACGCCGCGGAGATGGCCGTGGCCAGGGTCCAGGGCCGCGACATCCAGTTCGCCGCCCTCACCCGCGACAAGGTCGACAGCCCCACCCACAAGGGCATCCCCGCCCAGCTCGTGCCGGTGGTCGCCCTGACGAAGTCCAACATCAAGGACACGGTCGTCGCCGACGACGTCTACAAGCTGTCGGACATCTGCACGGCGAAGTATGAGGCGGCTTGCGAGGCCATCGGCCTGAAGTAACCACGCCGTTCGCCGTCTTCCGCCCCCTTGGAGTCCTCCGCCTCACCCCCGGAGTGATCCGGTCGGCACCGGAGCGATCCGGCTGACCTCCGGCGGGATTCGGTCACCCCCCGGCCATTTGCTGCAACGCGACGAGCTGAGGCGCGGAAATACCGGTGTGTACCGGTGGTTTCCGGCGAGGGCGGCGCGGGGAGCCGTGTTGCGGAGCAGGTCCCGTCCGCGCATAGTTGCGCTGCGAAGGACGGCGAAACCGGGGGTGGGATGGGCGATGGCCGGGCACGGGGCGGAGGAGCATCCTCACGGTGCTGACCGACTGTGCGAGGCGGGGGATCGTGTGTACTCCCGGGCCGTACGGCGGGGCCGCGTGGCGCGCCGGGACGCGGATCCGGTGCCCTGCCTGCTGGAACTCGCCCTGCTGCACCCGGACCCCGACGACATGGACTGGCTGGTGCCGACCTCCCCGCAGGAGGTCATGACCCGGCTGCTGCGCGGGATGTACGACGAGGTCAGCGCGAGCCAGCGGCGGGTGGGTTCGGCCGTGGCGGCGTTCGAGTGGTACGCCGGGCTGGGGCGTCAGGTGCAGCAGGCCCCGTCGGCGGGCGAGGGCTCGGCGATCCGGGTGCTGGACGGCCTCGCCCGGATCCAGGCCGCGATGGACGAGGCGACCCAGGCGTGCACGACCGAGGTGCTCACGGTGCAGCCCGGCGGCATCCGGCGCGAGGCGGAACTCTCCGAGGGGCTGCACCGGGCGCTGACGCTGCGCGGCCGTGGCGTGCGGATGCGGGACCTGTACACGCATGTCGCCCGGCACGGGCAGGGGCTGCTGAACTATCTGGAGCTGATGGGCGACGCGGTGGAGGCGCGCACGCTGGACGAGGTGATCGACCGGCTGATCCTCTTCGACCGGACGGTGGCCTTCATCCCCGCCAACACCGACCGCACGATGGCCCTGGAGCTACGGCACCCGGCGATCGTCGAGTACCTGGTCACGGTGTTCGAGCGGCTCTGGCGCCTGGCCATCCCGCTGACCGCCCCGCTCCCCGACACCGGCATCGAGGGCATCTCCCACCGCGAGCAGTCCATCGCCGCGCTGCTGGCGGAGGGACACCAGGACGCGGTGATCGCGGAACGGCTCGGGATAAGCGTGCGGACGTGCCGGGCGCACATCGCCCGGCTGTCGGAGACGCTGGGGGCGGCGAGCCGTACGCAGTTGGGTGTGCGGATCGCCCAGGTGGGCCTGGACGGCCCTCCGCGGCCGGCTGCCTCCCCGACCCTCAGCCTTCCTGGTCAAGAATCCCGGACTGCCCGATGAGATAGCCCAGTTGGGCCCTGCTCTGGCTGCCCAGCGTCGCGGCGAGCTTGGCGATGTGGACGCGGGCCGTGCGGATGTTCATGCCGAGCCGGTCTGCGATGACGGCGTCGGTGTGGCCTTCGGTGAGGAGGGCGGCTATGGCGCGTTGGCGGGGGGTGATGCCATTGCTGGAGGGCGGGGGGACAGCCTCGGGGTACATGGGGGTCGCCAGGCGCCACAATCGGTCGAAGGTGGTGGCGAGGTGGCGGACGATCGCCGGGTGCCGGATCTCCAGGGCGACGGTGCCGTCCGGGTTCGCGGGGATGAAGGCGACAGCAGCATCGATCAGGATCATCCGGTCGGTGACCTCGTCGAGGCTACGGGCCTCGACGTCTCCCACCAGTCGCTCGTGGCGGGCCGCGATGCTGGGGAAGTGGCGCAGTGTGTGCGGGTACAGGGTCCGGGCACGTGCTCCGCGATCCAGTACCTCCTGGTCCCGGACCATCGCTATCGCGTCGGATTCCTCACCGCGTCGTCCGGTGAGACCGGTACGGGGCTGGACCGTGAGCACCTCCCGGGACGCTTCGGCCATGGCCTCGGTGATGGCCCGGTTGATCTGCTCCGTGCCGGAGAGCGTACGGAGGAGCGGGGTGTCGGTGGCCTCCGGACAACCGGCGAGTCGCATGAGGGGGTCGAATGTCTCCGTCAGCCGTGCCTCGCGCCGCCGTTGCCGGGCGATCTGCTCCTCCGAGGCACGCAGGAGCTGCTGCAGAGCGACGACCGGCGCGACCGGCTCTAATCGGCTCGGGCTGTCGGCGCTGGGGCGGAGCAGTCCCAAGTCGATCAGGCACGGGGCCGCGTCGGCAGCCTCCGTTGCCAAGTCGCCCTGACACAGGGCCTCTTCGTACAGCTGTCTTCCCTGCGAGCACAGCTGTTCCGCGCTGTGCCGCGGATGCCGCGCCGAGGTCACTGGGCAGCTCCCTCACGTTCCAGGATCCCGGACTGGGCGATGAGATAACCGAGTTGGGCACGGCTGCCACTGCCGAGAGTGGCGGCGAGCTTGGCTATGTGAGCCCGGCACGTGCGCACGTTCATGCCGAGGCGGCGGGCGATGGCCTCGTCCACGTGCCCCTCCACGAGCAGTTTGGCAATGGAGTACTGGATGTCCGTGATGCCGTCCGCCGTCGGTTCGTACGGGGCGCCGGCGCTCAGTGGAACGGACCGGCTCCACATGAACTCGAAGACCTTGACCAGGTACCGGACGAGTCCGGGATGACGGAGCTCCAGGGCGACCTGCTGGTCATCGCGGGCCGGAATGAACGCGACGCTCTCGTCACAGACGATGAGACGTTCCACCACCTCGTCGATGGTGCGGTACTCCGCCTTGCCGTTCGCGAGTTGGGAGACATAGGCCAGCTTCTGGGGGCTGTGGCGCGCCGTGTGCTGGTAGAGCGTCCGGATCCGGACGCCGCGCTCGATCATGGCTCTGTCCCGTCCGAGTCCCTGGGTGAGGCTGCGCTCGGAGAAGCGGTCGTCACTGGGCTGGATGGTGAGCATCTCGGTCTGGCACTGGGCCGTGGCCAGGTTGAGGGCCGCGTTGATCCGGTCGCCGCCCTCCAGCACCGTGATCGAGTGGTCGGTCGCCGCCTCCTGGGCGCCGAGGGCCATGAACGGCTCGAACACCTCGGCGAGTGTGATGGACAGCCGTCGGCGTTCCGCGATGTCGCGCTCGATGGGGTGCAGACGCTGGGCGAGAGCGACCGCCGGCGGCACCGGACGCAGCAAGTTCTCGTCATCCGGGTCCGGGTGGAGAAGGGCCAACTCCATCAAGCAAGGGGCGTCGACCACGTCTGTGCGGGCGATTCGCCCCGCACGCAGGGCATTCGCATAAAGTCGGTTACCTTCCTCGCACAGTTCGGTCACCGCATGGGGATGCGCCGCCTTAGTCTGATTTGCCACGAAATCTCCACCCCCCAGGGTCCTGAACATGCAGGAACATGATGCACCGATTGTGTGGCCATGACGTGTTCGAATGAGCCATCGTCTTATCTGACGGGGGAAGAGGAGACTCACAAGTGAGGACGAAGCCGACTATGCGCAAGAGACTGCTTCGCTCGGTGCTTGCTGCCGCCTTCTCCGCCGTCGCGCTCATCGGAGTGAGTGGTTACTCCGACGTGAAGGGTGACAACCGGGCGGACAGCCATTGGCCTGAGAGCGTCGCAAGCGATGCCGAGAGCAATGTCCTGGCGGACAGTCACTGGCCGGCGATCGTCGCGGACTCGGAGCGTTGATGTGACCACTCCACCCGACGACCGCTCCTTCCGCCGCGAAATGGCCACCGCCTACCGCTCCGGCTGGCACTTCATCGACCTGGTCACCGCCATCCCCCACAGCGGTGACTCGTTGATGGTGACCGTCTTCGGCGAGCCGGTGGTCGTCACGCGGGACGAGGACGAGGACGTACGGGCTTACCGGTGTCTGCGGCGGCCTCGGGGGGCGCCGCAGCCCGTGCGGTGTGCCGTACGGTACGGAATGATCTTTGTGAACCTGGACCAAAGGGACCACGAGCAGGTGGAGGCCGACTCTCCTGCCCCGAGGACCATCTCTGCCACCCCCCGCAGTGCCTGACGCGATTCCCCCGTCGTAACAGATCGCTCAGGTGCTTCCCCCCGCAGCGGCGTCACCGTGACCTGAACACGGTGACGCCGCTGCAGTTTCTGGCGACATTTCCGGTTATCACCGCAGTCACGCAGTGGCCGGATCCAGTCGATCACCGGTGTGGATTTTCACTTCGGCCAACCTCGGCATCAGCCGCGGCATCAGCCTCGCCCCATCGCTCGCGTCAGCTCGATCTCGATCACCACGCGTGCTGGGTTCGGCGAGGGCATCCGTCCGTAGCGCTCGGCGTAGCGGCGTACCGCCTCCGCGACCCGGTCCGGCTCGGTGCGGACGAAGGCCCGGCCCTCCAGTGTCGCCCAGCGCCGGCCCTCCATCTGGCAGACGGCGACCGCCGCCCCCTGTTCCCCGGCGGCCAGCACGTGCCGCGCCTTGGCGCTCGCCTTGTTGGTGATCACCCGAGCGAGCCGGGCCGCAGGATCGTATGTGACCCCGACGGGTACCACGTGCGGAGTGCCGTCCGGGCGGGGAGTCGTCAGGGTGCACACGTGCCGTTCCCGCCAGAAGCTGAGGTACGGCTCGTCCGGAGCGCCGGGATCGACGGAGTACTTGGTCGCCATGCCCCGGAACTTAACCCCTGCGACCCTCCCCGAACGGTCCTTGAGTGGACTAGACTCAACTTTGTGTAAGTCGTTCGGGTCAGTGCAAGGAGGAGAACGCGAACGTGGACGCCGAGCTGACCAACCGGAGCCGGGACGCGATCAACGCGGCCAGCAACAGGGCCGTCACGGAGGGGCACCCTGATCTCACCCCCGCCCACCTGCTTCTCGCGCTGCTCCAGGGACAGGACAACGAGAACATCACCGATCTGCTCGCCGCGGTCGACGCCGACCAGGCGGCCGTGCGCGCCGGAGCCGAGCGCGTGCTCGCCGGGCTGCCCAGTGTGACCGGATCCACCGTGGCGCCGCCCCAGCCCAACCGCGAGATGCTCGCCGTCGTCGCCGACGCGCAGGCCCGCGCCAAGGACCTGGGGGACGAGTACCTCTCCACGGAGCACCTCCTCATCGGCATCGCCGCGAAGGGCGGCGCGGCCGGCGAGGTGCTGTCCCAGCAGGGCGCCGACGCCAGGAAGCTCCAGGACGCCTTCCAGAAGACGCGGGGAGCGCGCCGGGTGACCACGGCCGACCCCGAGGGCCAGTACAAGGCCCTGGAGAAGTTCGGCACGGACTTCACCGCCGCCGCGCGGGAAGGAAAGCTCGATCCCGTCATCGGGCGGGACCAGGAGATCCGGCGCGTGGTGCAGGTGCTGTCCCGCCGTACCAAGAACAACCCCGTGCTCATCGGTGAGCCCGGGGTCGGCAAGACCGCCGTCGTCGAAGGGCTCGCCCAGCGGATCGTCAAGGGGGACGTGCCGGAGTCCCTCAAGGACAAGCGGCTCGTCGCGCTCGATCTGGGGGCCATGGTCGCCGGGGCGAAGTACCGGGGCGAGTTCGAGGAGCGGCTGAAGACCGTCCTCGCCGAGATCAAGGACTCCGACGGGCAGATCATCACCTTCATCGACGAGCTGCACACCGTCGTGGGGGCCGGTGCCGGCGGCGACTCCGCCATGGACGCCGGGAACATGCTGAAGCCCATGCTCGCGCGCGGTGAGCTGCGCATGGTGGGCGCCACGACCCTCGACGAGTACCGCGAGCGGATCGAGAAGGACGCCGCCCTGGAGCGGCGCTTCCAGCAGGTGCTGGTCGCCGAGCCGAGCGTCGAGGACTCCATCGCGATCCTGCGCGGGCTCAAGGGCCGCTACGAGGCCCACCACAAGGTGCAGATCGCCGACAGCGCGCTGGTCGCCGCCGCCACCCTCTCCGACCGGTACATCACCTCCCGCTTCCTGCCCGACAAGGCCATCGACCTCGTCGACGAGGCGGCCTCCCGGCTGCGGATGGAGATCGACTCGTCCCCTGTCGAGATCGACGAACTCCAGCGCGGCGTCGACCGGCTGAAGATGGAGGAGCTGGCGATCGGCAAGGAGACCGACGCGGCCTCCCGCGAGCGTCTGGAGAAGCTGCGCCGCGACCTCGCCGACAAGGAGGAGGAGCTGCGCGGCCTCACCGCCCGCTGGGAGAAGGAGAAGCAGTCCCTCAACCGCGTCGGTGAGCTGAAGGAACGCCTCGACGAACTGCGCGGCCAGGCCGAACGCGCCCAGCGGGACGGCGACTTCGACACCGCCTCCAAGCTGCTCTACGGCGAGATCCCCGCCCTGGAGAAGGAACTGGAGGCCGCCTCCGAGGCCGAGGAGGAGGTCGCCACGGACACCATGGTCAAGGAGGAGGTCGGCGCCGACGACATCGCCGACGTCGTCGCCTCCTGGACCGGCATCCCCGCCGGGCGGCTGCTGGAGGGCGAGACGCAGAAGCTGCTGCGCATGGAGGACGAGCTCGGCAAGCGGCTCATCGGCCAGACGGAGGCCGTGCGGGCGGTCAGCGACGCCGTACGGCGGTCCCGTGCCGGGATCTCCGACCCCGACCGCCCCACCGGCTCCTTCCTCTTCCTCGGCCCGACCGGTGTCGGCAAGACGGAACTGGCCAAGGCCCTCGCCGACTTCCTCTTCGACGACGAGCGGGCGATGGTCCGCATCGACATGTCGGAGTACAGCGAGAAGCACAGCGTGGCCCGGCTGGTCGGCGCCCCGCCCGGATACGTCGGTTACGAGGAGGGCGGCCAGCTCACGGAGGCGGTGCGCCGCCGTCCGTACTCCGTCGTCCTGCTGGACGAGGTGGAGAAGGCCCACCCCGAGGTCTTCGACATCCTGCTCCAGGTGCTCGACGACGGGCGTCTCACGGACGGGCAGGGCCGCACGGTCGACTTCCGCAACACCATCCTGGTGCTGACGTCGAACCTGGGCAGCCAGTTCCTGGTCGACCCGCTCACCAGTGAGGCGGAGAAGAAGGAACAGGTGCTGGAGGTGGTGCGGACCTCCTTCAAGCCGGAGTTCCTCAACCGCCTGGACGACCTGGTCGTCTTCGCCGCCCTGACCAAGCCCGAGCTGGAGCGCATCGCCAGGCTCCAGATCGAGCGCCTGGCCAAGCGCCTCGCCGAGCGGCGCCTCACCCTGGACATCACGCCCGAGGCCCTGGCCTGGCTCGCGGAGGAGGGCATGGACCCGGCGTACGGCGCCCGCCCGCTGCGCCGCCTCGTCCAGACCGCCATCGGCGACCGGCTCGCCAAGGAGATCCTCTCCGGCGAGATCAAGGACGGCGACACGGTCCGCGTCGACCGTTTCGGCGACGAACTGCTCGTGGGACCGGCGGCCGCCAAGACCCTCTGACCGGCCGCTCAGGCACCCTGGCGGCGGCCCGCCCCGCACTTCCGGGGCGGGCCGCCGCATGCCGTGCTCCACGAGCTGCTCCCCGGCGCCATGCCGGGCGGGGGCCGCCCAGGCCTCGGTGTCATGCGGTGCGGGGGCCGCCCAGGCCTCGGTGTCATGCCGTGGAGCCGGCCTGGGCCGCCGCGGCCGGCGGCGAACAGCAGCAGCCACACGCCGTGCAGCGGGGTCCGCCCACGCCTCCTCGGTGCACGCGGTATTCGGCCAACTCGGTGCCCCATCCGCACACTCCGCACCCTTCCGCTTCACGGCGTCTTCACCATGTCCGGCATGAGTCGAACGACTTTTCGTATCTGGTCGTCGATTCCGTTCACGGAGCGGTTCTCGGCCACGCCTGCTCGGCCCTCTGTCGGCGTGTTGCCGCTGTGCCTAGAGTGACCGGGCGCCCAGTGAAGTGGACCTGACCAGTCCGGCCTGGGGCGCTGACCATTCACGGGGGGATTCAGCCATGCACGTCATCCTGCGCGCCTTCACGCCGCCACCTGTCCGCTGACGGGGAGAGAGCACATCGCGGCACGCGCCGGTACAGCGGCGGCTCCCGCACCCTCTCCCGCTTCTGCGAGAACGCGTTTCCGGTCCACCGGGCCGACATTCCGTCCGCACCGGTGACCAGCCCCCGGCCGGCGCCCTGCCCGGCCCTCGCGTGCACCCACTCCAGCCCAGAAGGAATGCCCATGCGCAAGATCCTGACCGCAGCCGGTCTCACCACGTCCGCCGTCGCGCTCGGCGTGCTGCTGGCCGGCCCGGCGGCCGCCTGGACGGCCTCTTCCCAGTTCGACGTCGTCTTCCCCGGCCAGAAGCCGCAGACGACCTACTACGTGGAGAACACCGGCGCTAACACGACGTCGAACGGCAACATGACCGGGAAGTCGGTCGTCTACTGGCAGCTCGGCGTCGACCAGGTGATCGACGGCTCCAAGCGGTTCACCAGCTTCAAGATCACGACACGGATCGAGGAGCGCCTCACCAAGACCAGCGAGGACCACATCGTCACCAAGAAGACGTGCGACATGACCGAGATCGTCAACAACAACTACGCCTGGTCCTACGACGCCCCGGAGAACACCTGCGTCGCCCCGCCCACCACCTACGACGGTGAGCTGTGGTGGTCGTCGGACGCCACGGTCGTCTACGACGTCGAGGGCGACGGCAAGGGCGCCATCACCCAGGAGCTCGAGGGCACCAGGCTGGTCCACGGCTGACCGTCGGAACCCGCCACCCGTCAAGGACACCGCTCAGGAGAACAGACGTGATACGCAGATCGCTGACGGCCGCCCTCGTCGCCACCGCCTCCGCCACCGTGCTGGTGCTCACCGGCGGCACGGCGGTGCACGCGGGCGAGGAGCCCACCGCCGAACCGTCGGTCACCGCCGAGCCGTCGCCCACCGCCACGCCGGCGGACGAGGCACCGGCGAACCCCGTGATCGCCGAGTACAACGGGCGGGAGATCAACCTCGCCGAGTCGTGGGAGGGCGCCGAGAGCTGCACCGAACTGCCCAGCGGTGAGGTGCACTGCTACGACTCGGACGCCGAGGCGCTGGCCGACCCCGAGCTGCCCGCCGAGATCCGCGAGCAGACGCTGAAGGCCGCCGCCGCCGCTCCCGCCGGGGCCCGCGCGGCCGCCGCGCCGCCCGCCCGCTGCGTCGCCGACTACTGGTGCCTGTACATGAAGGTCGGCTACAAGGGCAGGCTCCTCCGGCTGTACTCCGACGGGAAGAAGGACCTCGCGGAGTGGGGCTGCCGGGACAAGTTGAGCGCCGTCTACTACTGGGTCGGCCGCTACTCGCTGAACTACGGGGACGCGAAGATCACCGACCTGCGCTCCTGGCCCGTCGAGGACCGGGTCCGGCGGCTCGACCCGCCGGGCGGCTGGTCCGACTTCACCAACCTCGACTACCCGGGTGGCGGGCACTGGAACAACAAGGTCGACATCTTCGAGGTCCGGCGCAACTGACAGGTGCCCGAAGGCTCCGGGGAGGTACCCGGTGCATCCCCCGACCGGCCGGATCCTGTCAGCCGAGGGCTGACGGGCCCGTTTGGGGTTGCCACCCCCCTCCCCGCATGGGGGAGGATGGCGGGATCCGTACGAAGGGAAAATCACGGTGACCATCGACCCGTCCTCGATTCCGAACTTCGGGGGCCAGCCCGAGCCGCAGCCGCAAGGACCGGCGGGCCCCGTCGTCCCGGATCAGGACCTCGTGAAGCAGCTCCTCGACCAGATGGAGCTCAAGTACGTCGTCGACGACGAGGGAGACCTCGCGGCGCCGTGGGAGCAGTTCCGCACCTACTTCATGTTCCGGGGTGAGGGAGACCAGCAGGTCTTCTCCGTGCGGACGTTCTACGACCGGCCTCACGAGATCGAGGCCAAGCCGCAGATCCTTGAGTCCATCGACGACTGGAACCGCCGCACCCTGTGGCCCAAGGTCTACAGCCACACCCACGACGACGGCACGGTCCGCCTGATCGGCGAGGCCCAGATGCTGATCGGCATGGGTGTGAGCCTGGAGCACTTCGTCTCCTCGACGGTCAGCTGGGTGCGGGCCGCGATCGAGTTCGACAAGTGGCTCATCGAACAGCTCGGTCTCGAGGAGGAGATCAACGAGGCGGAGAAGCCCGAGGACGAGGAGTAGGCCCCAGCAGGCCCCGCCCCCAGCGGCGCGTCGGCGCGTACGAGCAGAGCAGGTACGTGCTGTACGCGCCGTACGCCTTTTCTGGGGCCCGTCAACGCCCAGGCATGGTGGACGTTGCCCGGGACCGAGCCACCGGCGAAAGCCCCGACGGCAGGCGGATCAGGCGGCTTCCCGAGAACGCCGGCCGGCGCGGCCTCGTCCCGACCGGCTCATGAGGCAGCCCAGGGCCCTGGAGGAGCTGCTCCCGGCCTCCGACGACCAGGTGATCACCACTCCGCATTTGTTTTCCCGGAGGCGGGAATTCCGGGGGCGCGTTGGTATCAACGGTGTTGGAATCATGCCGGGCCTGGCTGAGGAGAATCGTTGAGCGCGCGCATCCTGGTCGCCGAAGACGACGGAAAACAATCTCGTCTCATTCGGATTTATCTGGAACGGGAAGGCTACGCCGTGCAGGTCGTGGCCGACGGCAGGACAGCGCTGGAACGGGCGCGTTCGACGGGGCTGGATCTCATCGTTCTCGATGTGATGCTGCCGCTCGTCGACGGCCTCGACATATGCCGCATTCTGCGTGCCGAGGCCTCCGAGGTGCCGATTCTGCTGCTGACCGCCCGCAGCACCGAGGAGGACATGCTTCTCGGCCTCGATCTGGGGGCCGACGACTACCTCACCAAGCCCTACAGTCCCCGCGAACTCACCGCGCGGGTACGGGCGCTGCTGCGGCGCTCCAGGAAAGGCGGCGCGGCCGGGAGCGAGGTGCTGCGGGTCGGCGCGGTCGAACTGGACACCGCACGCTTCGAGGTCCGGGTGGCGGGCCGTCCGGTGGCGCTGACCTCCAAGGAGTTCTCGATCCTGGAGGCTCTGGCCCGCAAGCCGGGGCGGGTGTTCACCCGGGCCCAGATCATCGAGTGCGCCTTCGGCTTCGACAGCGACGTACTCGAGCGCACGGTGGACGCCCATGTGCGCAACCTGCGCCGGAAGCTGGGGGACGACCCGGCCCGGCCACGCCATCTGGAGACCGTGTACGGCCGGGGGTACCGCCTGCTGGACAGCTCGGCCCCCACCCGAGCGCTCCCTGGATCCTGACCGGGGTTGATCAGTCGGCGTCGGCCGGCGGCCGGACCGTGGAGAGCGTGACGGTGAAGGTCGTACCGACGCCGACGGCGCTCTCCACGTCGATCGTCCCCTGGTGATCGGTCACGATCTGGCGGGCGATGGACAGCCCCAGGCCACTCCCTCCGGTGGCGCGGCCCCGTGCGGCGTCCGCCCGCCAGAAGCGGTTGAAGAGATGCGGCAGGTCCTCGGCGGGTATGCCCTTGCCGGTGTCCCGCACCTGAATGACCGCAAGATCGCCGCTCCGGACCAGGGCGAGCGTCACCGTGCCGCCCGGTGCCGTGGCCCTCAGGGCGTTGCCGACCAGATTGCCGACGACCTGACGCAGACGGTCGGCGTCGGCGACGACGTACACAGGTTGCGGCGCCTCCAGCCTCAGCGCGACACCCGCCGCGTCGGCCTGGGCGCGGTGGGCCGTGCCGGCGGCTTCGAGGAGCTCGCGCAGGTCGACGCTCGCGCGGTGGTAGGTGAGCGCACCGGCCTCGGCCAGCGCGAGAACCTGCAGGTCGTCCACGATCCGCTGCTGCAGCAGTGCCTCCTCGTGGAGGGAGTCGAGCAGCTCGGGGGTCGGTTCCACGATCCCGTCCCGCAGGGCCTCCAGATAGCCGCGCAGATTGGCCAGCGGGGTGCGCAGCTCGTGGGCGATGTCACCGGTGAGGCGGCGCTGGCGTTCCTCGCCAGCCTGTATGGAGTCTGCCATCCGGTTGAAGGCACGGCCGAGCTGGGCGATCTCGTCCCGCCCGGAGACGGGGACCCGCCGCCCCAGGTCTCCCTCGCCCAGCCCCCCGGCGGCCAGGGTCATGGCACGGACCGGGCGCAGCACGGCCCGGCTCAGGAGCAGGGCGCCCACCACGGCGGCGAGGGCGACGCCCCCGGCGACGGCCACCGTGGGGGCCGCGGCCAGAGTGGGCGGGGACTCGTCCCGGACGCCGAGACGGATCTCCAGGCGTGGCGGGGCGGCGGAGCCCACGCGCTCGTTGAACACCCGTTGCAGGCAGGTGATGAACCGCTGCTCGGACTCGCACGTCCTGATCGCCTCGAGGTCCTGCGAAGTCCGCGGATCCGGTTCGCCTGTCGGCTCCCTGCACTGTTTCGGCCGGTGCTCCGTGCGGATCCGCGGCACGCCGGTGTCGTCCGGCCGGGCCGTCACCTTGGCCCCCGCCCGGGTCAGACAGGCCGCGTAGGCCGCTTCGGCGCGGTACTGGGCGATGGCTGTCGCCGTCAGCTTCATCGAGGTCCGCGGTATCTGTCCCGCGGGGATCCGCAGGAGGGGACGCGGGTCGACCAGCACCGGCGGCTGGCTGCTCACCGGGCGGGGGGCACGGCCCTGGAGCGCGTCGGAATCGGCGAGCAGGACGTCGTTCTCGGTGGCGACCCGGATGCGCTGGCCGGTGTCCTTGGCGAGGCGGCTCACCGTCGGTGAGAGGCCCTCCCAGGTGCCGTGCGCGACCCCGTACGCGCGGAGCTCGCCGGTGATCCGGGAGACCTCCTGCCGTCCCGCGGCGACACTCTCCTGGACCTGGCGGTTCGCCTGACGCAGGGTCAGCCAGGCGGTGGCGGCGGTGGCGGTCATCGCGACCAGCATCAGGAGGCCGAGTACCCGGAGCCGGAAGCTCATCGCGTGCCACCACTGGGAGTCGTGAGGTGCGGGCGTCGGATGCTCGTCAAGGGTGCGGCTCGGGCCAAAAAGGCTGGAGAGCGGCGCATTTTCGCTCGTGACATTTTCGGTCCCCCGTCGACGAGAACTGGACAGTTGCGGGCGGAATTATTTCTTCAGGATTTTTGTGACTGCGATTGTACTGACGCCACTTGCACACCGATTGATGCAGTGGTGGCTGTTTTGCTCAGGCACGAAAACGGTGCCCGGGGAAGCAGTGCCAACAGAAAAAGGATTCGTGGGGGTAAGAAATGAAGCGTCGACTCGCGGCTGTCGTACCTGCCCTTGCGGCGGTGGCCATGGCCGTCCCGCTCGCCCTCTCCACCCCGGCCTCCGCCGCCGCGTCCTGCGGCAGGACCGCCTCCGACATGGACAGCAGCTCCTGGGACAGGACGGCCAACGGCGCCAACCAGAGAAGCGGCTCCAGCACCGGCTGCGCCATCCTCGGCATCGCCTACAACACCCACAACCTGGACTACCACTGCTACACGCGCATCGGAAACACCAGCGAGACCTGGACGTACCTCCGGAACGACACCACCGGTACGACCGGCTGGGTCCGCGACGACCTGCTGAACGACGGCGGCAGTCTCAACTACTGCGGCTTCTAGTACGCCCGCCGGCACTCCCGCGGGAGTGCTGACCAGGCCGGATTCATCGTGCGTCAGGGGCGGTCTCACCGAGGCCGCCCCTGACCCGTACGTCGGGCGGGCCGCTCAGGAGCCGGACAGGGCCTCCGTCGGTGACAGCCGGCTCGCCCGTACCGCCGGATACAGCCCGGCGATCATGCCGATGACGAGGGTGCAGCCGATCCCCGCCGCACTCGCCCACACCGGGACGACCGTCGGCCAGTCGCGGCTGAGGGCGTAGGCCGCCGTGATCGCGGTCCCCAGCACCGTCCCCCCGAGGCCGCCGATGAGCGACAGCAGCAGCGACTCCGTGACGAACTGGGTCCTGATCTGGCCGCGGGTCGCCCCCAGCGCCCGGCGCAGGCCGATCTCCGGGCGCCGCTCCAGCACCGAGATGACCATCGTGTTGCCGACCCCCACGCCGCCGACGAGCAGGGCCACGCCACCGAGGCCGAGCAGCAGCCCGGTCAGCGCCGACTCGGTGGCCTCGCGGGCGGCGAGGGCGTCGGAGGGCCGGGAGATGCGGACCTGGCCCGGTTTCTCCGGGTACGCCGTGGCCGGCAGCACGGCCCGTACCTCCGCGACCTGGCTGTCCTCGGCGCGGACATAGACCGTCGACGGATGGCCGTCGAAGCGCAGGTACGTCCGGGCCGCCGGCCAGCCGACCAACGCCGCGCTGTCGAGCTCCGGCGCGAGCGGTACGGGATCGAGGACGCCGACGAGGGAGAACCAGCGGCCTCCGAGCCAGACCCGGGTCCCCGGGGTGTACACGTCGAGCCGCCCCGCGGCCGTGGAGCCGAGCACGACCGCCGGGTACTTCTCGGTCGCGGAATCCAGCCAGCGGCCCCGGCGGACGTGGCCGCCGACTGCCGGCAGCAGGTCCCTGTCGGCCGCGAGGACCTCGAGGGAGCCGGTGCGACCGATGGCGATGTGCTCATTGCGGTAGATGTGCGCGGCGGTCGCGCCGGTGGCGGCGACCTGCCGCACGGGCGGGATGCGGCCGATCATCGCGACGGCCTCGTGGGGCAGCTTGGCCTCGGTGCCGTCGAGTGCGTCGCCGGGGGCGGCCCGCAGCAGGTTGGTGCCGAGCGCGTCGAGCCGGCGGTCCACCTCCGCCCGGCCGGAGCCCGAGATCCCGACCACCGCGATCATGGCGGCGACGCCGATGGCGATCCCGAGGGCGGAGAGGAAGACCCGCAGGGGACGAGTCCGCAGCCCGGTCCCGCCGAGTCGCACGATGTCCCGGGGACCGAGGCGGGCGGCCCGCAGCCCGCCGCCCGTGCCACCGACGGCACCGCTCGCCCGTCCGCGGCCGCGGACGGCACGCCTGCGGGGGCCGGTCGGCAGAGTGGGTGGGGCGTCGTCCCTGGGGAGGCCGTTCGTCGTACCGTCGGTCACCGGACCGCCTCGCTCGGCGCGTTCGCGGTCACGGTGTCCGCCACCACGCGGCCGTCGCGCATCTCGATGCGGCGGGGCAGCCCGGCCGCGATCTCCCGGTCGTGGGTGATGATCACGACCGTGGTCCCGGCGGCGTGCAGCTCGCGCAGCAGACCGAGTACGGCCTCCCCGGAAGCGGAGTCCAGGTTGCCGGTCGGCTCGTCCGCCAGCAGGACCGCCGGTTCGCCGATCACCGCCCGGGCCACCGCCACCCGCTGGCGCTCGCCGCCGGACAGCTGGTGCGGGAGGTGGTGGACGCGGTGGCTGAGGCCGACCCGCTCCAGCGCCACCGCCGCCCTGGCCCGGCGGCGGCGCAGCGGTACCCCGGCGTACAGCAGCCCGTCGGCCACGGAGTCCAGCACCGGAACCCCTACCGCCAGATGGAACTGCTGGAAGACGAAGCCGATCCGGGTCGCCCGCAGTGCCGACACCTCACGGTCCGTCAGCTTCGCCACGTCGTGGCCGTCGACCAGCACCCGCCCGGCGGAGGGCCGGTCGAGGCTGCCCATGAGGTTCAGCATGCTGGACTTGCCCGAGCCAGACGGGCCGACGACCGCGACGAGTTCACCGCGCCCGATGCTCAGGCTCACGTCCCGTACCGCCGCCACACCACCGGGGTACGTCTTGGAGACCCCGTCGAACTCCACGACCGCCGACGCTCCGCTCACTCGGGGATCCTCACCTTCATGCCTTCGCGAACCGCGCTTCCGCTCACTTCCACCCGGCCGTCCGCGAAGAGCCCGGTCTTCACCGCGACGAACCGGCCGTCCGCGGTCTCCAGGCCGTGGCCGCCCTCGGCGAGGGCGACCAGCGCGGCGACCGGGACGGTGAGGACGTCCGCCCGTTCCCGCCCCACGTACTCCACGGTGACCGGCGCGCTCTCCAGCCTGCCCACGGATTTCTGGTCCTTGATGGTGATGGTCACGGGAACCGTCGGTGTCCCGGAGCCGCCCTCCCCGCCGCCCTCCTCGGGGTCGGTCGCCTTCTTCCCCACCGAGGCCACCTCGCCCTTCACCGATTTCCCGTCGGGCAGCCCGATCGTGACGGCGGCGCCGCGCACAGCCCAGGAGTCCTCCGCCGCCGAGGCGTTGACGACGACCTTCCGAGACGTACCGGTGTACGGGAGGACGTCCTCGGTGACTGCCGAGCCGAGCCGGACACCGGCGCGGCCGATCCGCACCTTGCCGGCGGAGTAGACGACGTCCCCGACGCCGACCGTGCCGGTCTGCGGAAGCCCGAGGGATTTCTGCCAGCGCTTGACCGCGCGGGCGGTGGCGTCGGTGAACTCCTCGTCGATCGTGAAGCCGGTGTGGCCGAGAGCGGCGAGATTGCTCTCGAACTGCAGGACGTCCATCCCGCGCAGAGTGCTCGCTGTCCCTGCTGTCCCTGCTGTCCCTCCGGTCCCCCCGGTCCCTCCTGTCCCGGCGCCACCCGGCGTCGGCGATCCGGAGGGAGCCGGGGCCTGGGAGGTGTCGTCCGTGACGCCCTTGTCACCCGTGCCCTGGGCGTCCCCCTTGTTCCCGGCGTCCTGCCGGGTGCCCTGTCCGGTGCCCGCGGTCAGGCCCAGATCCCGGTACATCGGCAGCGTCCCGTACAGCAGCACCACCGGCCGGTCGTCGACGCGCAGCAGAGTGCCGCCGCGCTCCACCGTCCTGCCCTCGGTGGGCAGCCAGGTCACGGTGCCCGTCGACTTGATCGGCAGCGGTATCTCAGTGCCGTAGCCCAACTGGCCGTCCACCGTGGTGCGTTCGGTCAGCGTTGCCCGGGTGACCGGGACGGTGGAGCCCGAGCGGGGCGGGGCGGAGGAGCCGTCCTCCGCCCCGCCCCCGCCGAGGCCCAGCGCACCGACCACGGCGACTGCCGCCACGACGACCAGAGCCGAGGCCACCAGGACCGTACGCCTCCCGCGCCGGCCGCGCGGCGGCGGCGCGGGAGCCGCCCCGCGCTCGTGATCGGTCTGCATGACCGTCTCCGTCATCGTCAGCCCTTGCCCTCGGGCTGGTCCACCGGGTCGCCGATGATCGGAGCGCAGACACGGGTGGCGCGCTTGGCTCCCGCCGACGTCTGGTCCCACTCGGAGCCCTGCGCGGTCCCGCTGGGGCCGGGACCGGGGAAGTCGGGCGCGCCGTTCTTCTGCATGCAGTCGGCGTAGTCGCGCTTGACCTTGATCTGCTCGGGAGTGAGCTCGGGCTGGTTGGCGTTCTCGAGGCTCTCGGGGACGGCCGCCACGAGCGAGGCGCACTTCTCGGAGGCGTTCAGGAACTTCGTGTCCTTCTTCAGCGCCGCGTTGTCGCCGAAGTCGACCTGCCCCTTGGCATCCGGGTCGGGGGCGTCGACCCCGTTCTCCCGCAGGCACTTCACCCACTCGCGCTGAGCGTTCACGTACGCGGACACGTCGTCGCCACCGCCCGGGGCGGCCGTCTTGCCGGACGACGCGGACGCGTTGTCGCCGCCGGCCGTCGGGACCTTCGGGGTATCGCCCTCGCCGCCGCAGCCGGCCAGAGTGATCGCCATGACCGACGCCGTCACCACGGCCATCAGCACCCGGTTCGTCCTCATCGGTTATCCCGCCTCCTGTCGGGCCCGACCGCGGGCGCGGCGGGCAGCCCGACCGTAGGCCGGAGGTGATGAAGAACCTTTGAAGAACCTGTTACCCGACCATGCGGGCGCGCTTCGGGCCGGACGTTGGGCGCCGGACGGTGGGCCTCGAGGTCCGCGTCGGCGAGGCGCACGGCGAGCGGGTCGTGCCGTCAGGGGAAGGGGATGTCACGAAGCCAGGCGCCGCAGCCGAACGGCGGCCTCGTGGAGAACGTCGTCCCTCTTGCAGAAGGCGAAGCGGACCTGGCTGCGGCCGGCGGCCGGGTCGTCGTAGAAGACGGAGTTCGGGATGGCGACGACGCCGCAGCGTTCGGGCAGTGCGCGGCAGAAGCGGTGGGCGTCCTTCTCACCGAAGGGCGTGATGTCGGTGGTGATGAAGTACGTGCCCTGGGGTTGGTAGACCTCGAACCCGGCCGCGCGCAGGCCGTCGCCGAGCAGGTCGCGCTTGCGGCGGAGGTCCGCGCGGAAGCCGTCGAAGTACGAGTCCGGCAGGCGCAGCGCCTCGGCGACCGCGTACTGGAACGGGCCCGCGCTGACATAGGTCAGGTACTGCTTGGCCGTCCGGACGGCGGTCACGAGTTCCTGGGTGCCGGTCACCCAGCCGACCTTCCAGCCGGTGAACGAGAACGTCTTGCCGCTGCTGGAAATGGTGACCGTCCGCTCGCGCATCCCCGGGAACGTCGCCAGCGGCACGTGCTCGGCGTCGTCGAAGACCAGGTGCTCGTACACCTCGTCCGTCACCACGAGCAGGTCCCGCTCCACGGCCAGCTCGGCGATCGCGGCCAGCTCCGCGCGGGTGAGGACCGTGCCGGTCGGGTTGTGCGGGGTGTTGATCAGCAGCAGGCGGGTGCGGTCGGTGACGGCGTCGCGCAGCTCGTCGAGGTCGAGGCGGAACCTGTCCTCGTGCGGGCGCAGCGTGACCGGCACCCGCGTGCCGCCCGCCATCGCGATGCAGGCCGCGTACGAGTCGTAGTACGGCTCGAAGGCGATCACCTCGTCACCCGGCTCCACCAGGGCGAGCAGCGAGGCGGCGATGGCCTCCGTGGCGCCTGCGGTGACCAGGACCTCCCCGTCCGGGTCGTACGACAGGCCGTAGCGCCGCTGCTGGTGGGCGGCGACCGCGGTGCGCAGCTCGGGGATGCCGGGCCCCGGCGGGTACTGGTTGCCGAGGCCGTCCCGCAGCGCCCGCACGGCGGCCTCCCTGACCTCCTCGGGACCGTCGGTGTCGGGGAAGCCCTGCCCGAGGTTGATGGCGCCGGTGCTCAGGGCCAGGGCGGACATCTCGGCGAAGATCGTCGTCCCGAACTCGGCGAGCCGGCGGTTGAGGAGGGGGCGCGCGCTGGAGGTCATGCGGGTCATCCTCCGCCGAAGCTCTGGAGTTCCTCAACTCTGCTTTGGGGCGTGCCGGGGGCGGGCATCCCCTGTTCACGCAAGAGCGAGGCGCCCACGGGGGGCCGCTTCGGGGGAACGGAAGGAGGGTGACGCCATGGTAGTCGGCATCATCCTGGCGGTGATCGGAGTCGTCCTGGTCGGGGCGCTGGTGTCCAAGGCCCGCAGCGGCGGATCCGGACGGACGACCCGTCGCGGGGCGGGGGCGTCCACCGGATCGGGCCACGCCAGTGGCGGCAGCTGGTGGGCCGGGGGCGGAGACTCCGGCTCGTCCGGCGGAGACAGCGGGGGGCACTCCTGCGGCGGCGGGTCGTCCTGCGGCGGGGGTGGAGGAGGAGGTGGCTGCGGCGGCGGAGGCAGCTGACGTACGTCGGCCGCGCTCCCGACGGGGGAGCCGCACCCACCGAACGCGGGGTCCGCACTGGAGCGGGCCCCGCGTTCTCGTGCCGGCCGGAGCGGGCCGGTGTTTTCGTGCCGGTCGGAGGGGGCCGGTGTTCTCCTGCCGACCGGAGTTTCGATGTTCCCGTCCGGAGGACGTGTAGAACTCCTGTCGGGCAATTCGCAGTGTGTTCTGGCAATTTCGCATGCCTGTAGGACAACTGCCGCCGAAGGGAACGGACCGAGGTGGGATTCCGGCAACTGCGTCGGTCGATCGGGCACTTCGGGAGGACGGCGAAAGCCCGGGTGCCCGCCCGTCCCGGATCCCGGCGTGAGCCACGGCGCACCGGCGCACGCCTCCCCGGCAAGGGCGCACGCCGTAGTTGAACAGGTGAGCTGTGGAGCCCTCTGAGGGATGGAAACCCTACGAACTTGGGTAAAGACGCTGTTGCAGCGCCACAGTTCATGATTCCCTCTAAAACACCGACGCAGCCTCCCGGACGTTCTGCGGACACCTTCCCGAAACCGGCCGACCGGTTTGCCCCGGGCCGAATCCCCCGGTGCGACCGGGGTGCAGCGGACCCATCTCCCTCTCCTTGTGTGCTTGCGGAGCCGATCCATGCTCACGACTCTGAACACCTCCTACACCGACACGCGCGCGGCCGATCTCGCCTGGGCGCTGGGGCGCGAGCCGCTTCCCGCACTGGCCACGCTCGACCTCGAACTGGCGGGCGTCAAAGTTCAGTTGCGACTCCTCGGCGCCTCCCACCAGGTTCTGCTGGAGGAAGAGGGGGGCGTCTGCTCGGAGACGGTGGCGTGCATTCCCGGCAGCAGCACGCCGCTTCCGCTCGGCGTCGCCAAGCGGGTGGGCGACTGGGAGTACGAGTTCGCGGCCCGGGTCGAGGTCCTCTCGCCCGGCTCCTTCGCGGGCCGCGCCCAGGAGTTGCTGGCCCTCGTCTCCGACCACCCGCACGGCCTGGCCGGCGTCTTCCCCGGCAGCCCGCACGCCTTCACGGCACTGCTGGCCCAGCACCACGAGGGACAGGTGCACTGGCGGACCTGGCACGCGTACCCGCAGGACGGGCAGTTGGTGGCGACCCGCACGAAGGTGGGCGTACGGGTGCCGGCGTCGGCCGCCGCCGCCAACTGAATCTCCCCGGCACCTCGCTCACGCGGCGAACCGGATCTCATACCGTTGTCGGGCCTCTGTAAACCAGCACCACACGTGTGGGTGACGAACCGCAGTGGAGGCGTGACGTAACGTCGCAGCGTGATCGAGCCGCACGCGCCCGCCCCGCCCGGTTCCCCGCCGCCCTGGAGCGCCCCGGGCGGCCCCGGCGGCCCGGCGCGGCTGCCCGTCCGGCCGGGCACCGGACGGTTCCTGGTCCTGGCGGGCGTGTTCGTCTGCGCGGCCTGCGGACTGGTGTACGAACTCGAACTGGTCGCCCTCGCCTCGTACTTGATGGGCGACTCCGTCACCCAGGCGTCCGTCGTGCTGTCCGTCATGGTCTTCGCGATGGGCATCGGCTCCCTCGGCGCGAAGCGGCTGCGCGGGCTCGCCGCGGCCGGCTTCGGCGCGGTCGAGGCGACCCTCGCCCTCGTCGGCGGGTGCAGCGCGATGGCCCTGTACGCCGTCTTCGCCTGGACCGGCGACTGGGGCGGGATGTGGGCCAGCGGGCCGCGCTGCCTCCTGGTCGCCTTCTCCCTCGCGACGGGGCTGCTCATCGGCGCCGAGGTCCCGCTGCTGATGGAGCTGATCCAGCGCATCCGCCGCCAGGACGCGGGCGGCGCGGTGGCCGACCTCTTCGCCGCGGACTACGTCGGTGCGCTCGTCGGCGGACTCGCCTTCCCCTTCCTGCTGCTGCCGTTCCTCGGCCAGCTGACCGGCGCGCTGATCACCGGCGCCGTCAACGCGGTCGTCGGGGGCGCGCTGGTACTCGGCCTGTTCCGCCGGGACCTGACCCGGCGCGCCCGCTTGCTGCTGCTGCTCGCCAACGCGCTCGTGCTGGCGATCCTCGCCTCGGCCGCCGTCCTCGTCGACGACTTCGAGCGGGCCGCCCGGGAGGCGGTGTACGGCGGGGACGTACGGGTGGCGCTCCAGACCGGTGTGCAAGAAGTGGTCCTCACCGGGGGCACGCACGGCCGGCCCCTCGACCTGTTCCTCGACGGCCGGCTGCGGGTCAGCGGGCGGGACGATCCGCGCTACCACGAGGCACTCGTCCACCCGGCCATGACCGGGCCGCACGCGCGCGTGCTGATCCTCGGCGGCGGTGACGGACTGGCGGCACGCGAGGTGCTGCGGCATCCCGGGGTGGACCGGGTCCACGTCGTCGAACTCGACGAGGAGGTGGTGCGGCTGGCCCGCACCGACCCGGCCCTGTCCGCGCTGAACGAGCACGCGTTCGGCGACCCGCGCGTGCGCGTGACCACGCAGGACGCCTTCGGCTGGCTGCGCGGAGCGCCCGCGGCGTCGTACGACGTGGTCCTCTCGGATCTGCCGGACCCTGGCATCACGGCCAGTACGAAGCTGTACTCGCAGGAGTTCTACGGCCTCGCGCGGCGGGTGCTCGCCCCCGGTGGCCGGCTCGTGGTGCACGCCGGGCCCGTCGCGTCCAGCCCGCGGGTGTACTGGACGGTGGACGCGACCCTCCGCGCGGCCGGTTTCCGCACCGCCCAGTACCGCACGGGCGGCCGCCACGCCGGTTTCGCCGCCGGCCCCGACCGCACCCCCGCCGACCGCTCCCGGGCGCCCCGGGACTGGGGCTTCGTCCTGGCCGCCCGCACGGAACCGCGGCCCCGTCTCGACCCGGACGGCCCGCGCCCGTACGTCCTCACGGACGCGTCCCTCGCGGCGGGGGAGCGGGCGGCGCGGGGCACGCGGATCGCGGGGCTGCCCGCCTCCACGCTGGTGCATCCGCGCTACTGAGCGGCCCGGGGCGGCCTGGCGAGGCAGGGAGAGGGTGGTGAGGATACGCCTGGTGGGGGCGTATCGGGGGCTAATCCCGAAGGCGGGGGTGCGTTTCGGCGCGTGCTGGGTAGAGTCCGTCCACATGGAGCACGAGGTGTTCGTTCCGGTTCCGGCCGAGCGGCTCAGGGAGGTGCTGGACGACCCCGCGCGGGTCGCCCGGGCGGTTCCGGGGCTCCAGCAGGACGCCGGCGCCGAGCCCGTCACCGGGCGGCTGAAGATCCGGGTCGGCAGCCACTCCGTCACGTACCGGGGTGCCGTACGGGTGTCCCGGGCGGACGACGGGGCGTACGCCGTCGAGGGCGACGCCACGGAGGCCCGCGGCAGCGGCTCGGTGAAGCTCGCGCTGCGGATCGCCCTGCGGGACGCGGAGGACGGCACGACGGTCGTCTTCGACGGTACGGCCGCCGCGGACGGACGGATCAAGGACCTCCCGTCCGACGCGGTGGAGGGCGCCGTCATCCGCCTGCTGAACCGTTTCGCGGAACACCTGGCCGCGGCAGCCCCGGAAACGACAGCCCCGGAAACGACGACACCCGTCGCCACCCAGGACTTCGAACCCCGCGCCACGACCGACCACGAGACGACCCCGGACGCGGACGACGCGGCTCCGCCGCCTCCGCCTCCGGCGGGGGTCGAGGGAGGCGTGATGGCCGAGGCCGACGAGGAGGCCGGGGCTTCGTCGGCCCCGGGACACGTCGGCGAGGCGTCGGCTCGTGGTCACGCCGACGACGCTCGCGCCCCTGGAGCCGGAGACGAGTCCTCCGCTCCGGGTAACGCCGACGAGCCCCCTGCCCCCGCAGCCGACGACGACGCCCCCGCCTCCGAGCCCGCCGCCCCGGCCCCCGAGCCCCCCGCCGTCTTCGGGAGCGATATTCCGCCGTCCTCCCTCGGGCCCACGGACGAGGAAGACGAGGACGACGAGGACATCGCCGAGGCGGCGCATGCGCGGCGGACGATGATCGGGCGCAGTGCCGAGGAGGTCGATCACGCCCCGCCGCGAGGCCGGTACGCGCCGGTGCCCGCGCCGCAGACCGTGATGCCCGCCGCCCCGCTGCGCTGGGCGGCCCCCGCGGCGGCGCTCGCGCTGGCGTCGGCCATCGTGGCGGTCCGGGCGCTGCGCAGGCGCCGCTGAAAAGACCCGCACCGGGTGATGCCCTCTTGATCACCCCAGTAGGGTCGTCCCGTGAGTGACGAAGACATCACGCTGACCGCGGGCGACGCGGAGGTGACCGTGCAGCCGGGCAACGGCGGCCGGGTCGGAGGGCTGCGGATCGGCGGCGTCGAGGTGCTCCGGCAGGGGGAGCGGTTCGGCTCCTTCCCGATGGTGCCGTGGTGCGGGCGGATCCGTGACGGGCGCTTCCTCGACGGCGCCGTCGTACGGCAGATGCCCCTCAACGCCCCGCCCCACGCCATCCACGGCACCGCCCGCGACGGCGACTGGCGCACCGCCCGCACGAGCACGGCCGAGGTCGTCCTCACCCACGAGCTCGTCGACCCCTGGCCCCACCCGGGCCGCGTCACCCAGGTCGTCGCCCTCACCGAGGACGCGCTGACGCTGACCATGTCCGTGGAGACGTACGAGTCGTCGTTCCCGGCGCAGATCGGCTGGCACCCGTGGTTCAACCGGAACCTCGGCGGCGAGGACGTGCGCATCGACTTCGACCCGGCCTGGCAGGAGGAGCGCGGCGACGACCACCTGCCCACCGGGAACCGCGTCGAGCCGAAGCCCGGCCCCTGGGACGACTGCTTCGGAATGCCCGGCGGCGTCGACGTGACCCTCACCTGGCCCGGGCAGCTGGAGCTGAAGGTGGCCAGCAGGCAGGAGTGGGTCGTCGTCTACGACGAGCAGGAGGCGGCCGTGTGCGTGGAGCCGCAGACCGGGCCGCCCAACGGGCTCAACAGCATGCCGCGCCTGGTCACGCCCCTGGAGCCGCTGGAGGCCACCACGACCTGGAGCTGGCGCCGCCTCTAAGCTGGGCGGCATGACGGACACACGCGGCGCGCTGCTGCAGCAGATCAAGGACAAGGCCGTGGTGCACGGCAAGGTGACCCTGTCGTCGGGTCTGGAGGCCGACTACTACGTCGACCTGCGCCGCGTCACCCTCGACGGCGAGGCAGCGCCGCTGGTCGGGCAGGTGCTGCTCGACCTGACCGCCGACCTGGAGTTCGACGCGGTGGGCGGCCTCACCATGGGCGCCGACCCCGTCGCCGCCGCCATGCTGCACGCGTCCGCCGCGCGCGGGCGGCGCCTGGACGCCTTCGTCGTGCGGAAGGCCGCGAAGGCGCACGGCCTGCAGCGCCGCGTCGAGGGCCCGGACATCGCGGGCCGCCGTGTGCTGGTCGTCGAGGACACCTCCACCACCGGCGGCTCCCCGCTCACCGCCGTCGAGGCCGTGCGCGAGGCCGGGGCCGAGGTCGTCGCCGTCGCGACCATCGTCGACCGGGCCACCGGCGCCGCGGAGAAGATCCAGGAGGGCGCCGGGGTGCCGTATCTCTTCGCGTTCTCCAAGGACGAGCTGGGCCTGGACTGAGCCCGGACCGACCAGGGCGTGGACGGTGGCCTGGACCTTCCGGCCAAGTCTGGAAAGATGGGGCCGACGATGACGTCGCACCCCAAGGTCTAGGTCAGGGCCGAGAACGCAGTACGCCAACCCGCAGATACAAGGAGCGGACGCATGCCCATCGCAACTCCCGAGGTCTACAACGAAATGCTGGACCGGGCGAAGGCAGGAAAGTTCGCCTACCCGGCCATCAACGTGACCTCCACCCAGACCCTGCACGCGGCCCTGCGCGGTTTCGCTGAGGCGGAGAGCGACGGCATCGTCCAGATCTCCACGGGTGGCGCCGAGTTCCTGGGCGGTCAGTACAGCAAGGACATGGTGACCGGCGCGGTCGCCCTGGCCGAGTTCGCGCACATCGTCGCCGAGAAGTACCCGGTGAACATCGCGCTGCACACGGACCACTGCCCGAAGGACAAGCTCGACGGGTACGTACGCCCGCTGCTGGCGCTCTCCAAGAAGCGCGTCGAGGCCGGCCTGGCCCCGCTGTTCCAGTCGCACATGTGGGACGGCTCCGCCGAGACCCTCGCCGACAACCTCTCCATCGCGCAGGAGCTGCTGGAGCAGGCCCGCGCCGCGAAGATCATCCTCGAGGTGGAGATCACCCCGACCGGTGGCGAGGAGGACGGCGTCTCCCACGAGATCAACGACTCCCTCTACACCACGGTCGACGACGCGATCCGCACCGCCGAGGCCCTGGGCCTGGGCGAGAAGGGCCGCTACCTGCTCGCCGCGTCCTTCGGCAACGTGCACGGCGTGTACAAGCCGGGCAACGTCGTCCTGCGCCCCGACCTGCTGAAGGAGCTGAACGAGGGCGTCGCCGCGAAGTTCGGCAAGGGCTCCCCGTTCGACTTCGTCTTCCACGGCGGCTCCGGCTCCACGGAGGAGGAGATCCGCACCGCCCTGGAGAACGGCGTCGTGAAGATGAACATCGACACCGACACCCAGTACGCGTTCACGCGTCCGGTCGCCGACCACATGTTCCGCAACTACGACGGCGTCCTGAAGGTCGACGGCGAGGTCGGCAACAAGAAGACCTACGACCCGCGCACCTGGGGCAAGCTGGCCGAGGCCTCCATGTCCGCGCGTGTCGTCGAGGCCTGCGGCCACCTGCGCTCGACCGGCACGAAGATCAAGTAAGTCCCGGTCCGCTCGCGTCGAGCCCGGCACCTCCTCGGGTGCCGGGCTCTTCCGTATGCTCCCTGCATGCCCGATGTGCGGCTGACCTCGTCCCAGGGCCGATGGATCCTGCTCACCACCGTCCTCGGCTCCAGCATGGCCCTGCTGGACTCGACCGTCGTCAATGTCGCGCTGCCCCGCATCGGCCGTGACCTCGACGCGGACATGGCGGCTCTCCAGTGGACCGTCAACGCGTACATGGTCACGCTGGCCGGGCTGATCCTGCTGGGCGGGGCGCTGGGCGACCGTTTCGGGCGCCGGAAGGTGTTCGTCGTCGGTGTGGTGTGGTTCGCGGTGGCGTCCCTGCTGTGCGGGATCGCGCCGAACGCCGGGGTGCTGATCGCCGCGCGTGCCCTGCAAGGGGTGGGCGGTGCGCTGCTCACACCGGGGTCGCTGGCGCTGATCCAGGCGTCCTTCCATCCCGACGACCGGGGCCGCGCGGTGGGCCTGTGGTCCGGCTTCGGCGGGGTCGGGGCGGCGGTCGGGCCCTTCGTCGGCGGCTGGCTGGTGGACGGGCCGGGCTGGCGCTGGGTGTTCCTGCTGAACGTTCCGCTGGCGCTGCTGTGCGTGCCCGTGGCGCTGCGGCACGTGCCCGAGTCGGGCGGCGAGGGGGCCCGGGGCCGGTTCGACGTGCTGGGGGCGGTGCTGGGCGCGTCGGCACTGGCGCTGCTGACGTACGCGTTGATCGAGGCGGCCGGTGCGGACGGCCTGGTGGTGGCGGGTACGGCGGTGGCGGGGGCGGTCGCGGCCGTGGCGTTCGTGGTCGTCGAGCGGCGGCGGTCCGAGCCGATGATGCCGCCGGACATCTTCTCCTCCCGCCAGTTCACCGCGGTCAACCTCGTCACGCTGTGCGTGTACGCGGCCCTCGGCGGGTTCTTCTTCCTCGCCGCGCTCCAGCTCCAGGTGGTGGTGGGTTATTCGGCCCTCGCGGCCGGTACGGCGTTGCTGCCGACGACCGCGCTGATGCTGCTGCTGTCGGCACGGTCCGGCGAGCTGGCCGACCGGATCGGGCCGCGGCTGCCGCTCACGGTGGGGCCGCTGCTGTGCGCCGCGGGGATGCTGCTGATGCTGCGGGTCGGGCCGGGGGCGTCGTACGTGGCTGACGTGCTGCCGGCGCTCATGGTGCTCGGACTGGGCATGGTCACGCTGGTGGCGCCGCTCACGGCGACCGTGCTGGGGTCGGTGGATGTGTCCCGGGCGGGCCTGGCCAGCGGGATCAACAACGCGGCGGCCCGGGCGGCGGGGCTGGTGGCGGTGGCGGCGTTGCCGTTGCTGGCGGGGATGGGGGAGGAGGCGTACCGGGAGCCGGGTGCGTTCGACGTCGCCTTCGGGAAGTCGATGGCGTGGTGTGCGGGGGCGCTGGTGGTGGGGTCGGTCGTCGCGGCCGCGGCGGTACGGAGGCCGCCGCCGGGCTGCAAGCGGCCGGAGTGCCTGAGGCAGGGCGGTGTGACGGCACCGCCGCTGGAGGGGGAGCCGGTGCGGAAGCGGTTGTCGTAGGTGATGCCCCAGCTGCGGGCAGTCGTGCCGCTAAGGGCGGCACGGGTGGGCGCAGCGGCACCCCGCTCCGTCGGGCTGCGGACCCACCCGGCCCCAGCAACAACGCCGTGCACCTCGAAGCACGGCGTTGTCCACCCCGGCACTGCGCCGCAGCCTTCCTCATGACGCAGACTTGGGGCATGTCCATTCACGAGAACCTCCTCGGGGGCCCGCCCCCGACCCACCTCCCCGACGACCCCGGGCCACGGGAACTGCTCGCGTCGGGTACCGCGCCGGTCGACGTCGCCGCCGCGCACCCCACCTCCTCGCTCGCCTGGGCGCAGCTCGCCGACGAGGCGTACGAGCGGGGCGCGACCGTCGAGTCGTACGCCTACGCCCGCACGGGCTACCACCGCGGCCTGGACGCGCTGCGCCGCAGCGGCTGGAAGGGCCACGGCCCGGTCCCGTGGGAGCACGAGCCGAACCGCGGCTTCCTGCGTGCCCTGCACGCCCTCGCCCGTGCCGCACAGGCGATCGGCGAGCAGGAGGAGTACGAGCGCTGCTCCCAGTTCCTGAAGGACTCCTCGCCGACGGCGGCGCAGGTCCTGGGCTGACGGCGGTCCGTGTGTGTGAGGTCCGTCCGCCGAGCGGGCGGGCCTTGCGGTTCCGGGGGACGATTGCGGAGTATGCCCGTGGGGACCGGGGCCCCCGTGCCGGCATCGGCAGGGGCGGACCGCTACCCGGAGTTACAAAGCAGGAGACAGCGATGTCCCACGAGGCCCACGAGCCCGAGACCCCGCATCTCGATTTCCACGGCACGACGCCGTACGAGGACTACGTCAAGGCGGACGTCCTCACCCACCTCCAGCACACCCTCTCCGACGACCCCGGAGAGATGGTCTTCCTGGTCACGACCCAGGTGATGGAGCTGTGGTTCACCGTCATCGTCCACGAGTGGGAGACGGCGGCACACGCGCTGCGCGGCGACGACGTACCCACCGCGACCGCCGCGCTGAAGAGGTCCGTGCGCGAGCTGGAGGCGCTGAACGCCTCCTGGAAGCCGCTCGGCCAGCTCACGCCGGCCCAGTTCAACTCGTACCGCAGCGCCCTCGGCGAGGGCTCCGGCTTCCAGTCGGCGATGTACCGGCGGATGGAGTTCCTGCTCGGCGACAAGTCCGCGTCCATGCTGGTCCCGCACCGGGGCGCGCCGCGCGTGCACGCCGAGCTGGAGAAGGCGCTGCACGAGCCGAGCCTGTACGACGAGGTGGTGCGGCTGCTCGCGCGGCGCGGGTACGACATCCCGCAGGCCGTGCTGGGGCGTGACGTGTCGCAGCGCTACGAGCCGTCCCCGCAGGTGGAGGCCGCCTGGACGGCCGTCTACTCGGGTGACGAGAGCGACGAACTCGCCCGGCTCGGCGAGGCGTTGAGCGATGTCGCCGAGCTGGTGTGGCGCTGGCGCAACGACCACCTCGTCGCCACCCGCCGCGCGATGGGCGCCAAGACCGGCACGGGCGGCTCCGCCGGAGTGGCCTGGCTGGAGAAGCGGGCGCAGAAGCAGGTGTTCCCCGAGCTGTGGACGGCGCGGTCCTATGTCTGAACTCGCGATGCGCGCGGAGAAGCTGGACGCCGCCGACGACCTGCGCGGCAAGCGGGACGCCTTCGTCCTCGACGACGTTGTCTACCTCGACGGCAACTCGCTCGGCGCGCTGCCGGCCGTCGTGCCCGGGCGGGTCGAGGACGTCGTACGCCGCCAGTGGGGCGAACTGCGCATCAGGTCCTGGGAGGAGAGCGGCTGGTGGACCGCGCCCGAGCGGATCGGTGACCGGATCGCCCCGCTGGTCGGGGCGGCGGCGGGGCAGATCGTGGTGGGCGACTCGACCAGTGTCAATGTCTTCAAGGCAGTTGTAGGGGCGGTGCGGATGGCCGGGGAGGGCCGGGACGAGATCCTCGTCGACGCCACGACCTTCCCCACCGACGGGTACATCGCCGAGTCCGCCGCCCGGATGACCGGCTGCACGCTGCGGCCGGTCGCACCGGCGGACGTGCCGGGCGTGCTGGGCGACCGTACCGCCGCCGTCCTCCTCAACCACGTCGACTACCGCACCGGCCGGCTGCACGACCTGCCGGCGCTGACGGCCGCCGTGCACGGGGCGGGGGCGTACGTCGTCTGGGACCTGTGCCACAGCGCGGGCGCGCTGCCGGTGGGGCTGGACGAGCACGGCGTGGATCTCGCGGTCGGCTGCACCTACAAGTACCTGAACGGCGGGCCGGGTTCACCGGCGTACCTGTACGTGCGCCGGGAGCTCCAGGACCGCTTCGACTCCCCGCTGCCCGGCTGGAACTCCCACGCCGAGCCGTTCGGGATGCGGAGCGGGTACGAGCCGGCCCCCGGCGCCCTGCGCGGCCGTGTCGGCACGCCGGACATCCTCTCCCTGCTCGCCCTGGAGGCGGCCCTGGAGGTGTGGGACGGGGTGCCGGTCGAGGCGGTGCGGGCCAAGTCGCTCGCGCTGACGGACTTCTTCCTGGAGTGCGTGGCCGCGCACGTGCCCGAGGGCAGGGTCGAGTGTCTGACGCCGGTGCCGCACGCGGAGCGGGGCAGCCAGATCGCCCTGCGCTGCGACGAGGCCGGTGACGTGATGAAACGGCTCATCGAGCGGGGTGTGGTCGGCGACTTCCGGGCACCGGACGTGCTGCGCTTCGGCTTCACACCGCTGTACGTGGGCTTCGCCGACGTCGAGCGGGCGGCGCGGGTGCTGGCTCAGACGCTGGGGTGAGTTCCCCGGCCGAACGGCCCCTGCCGCCGCGGGGGCCGTTCGGCCTTCACCCAGCGTGACATCACCCCGTGTCCGCCCATGTCACCTGCCTGATACCGTCCCGGCCAACGGCCGGATCCCCGCCTGGTCCGCCAAACACATCTGATCGCTGAGAGGTTGGAGCATGACGGACGACGTCGCAGCAGCACGGGCCGCCGCCGAGGAGAAGTCGGCGTTCTCCCACGCGCCCGTCGCCCCCGACGCCACCGCCGCCTACGGCGACCACCCCGACCAGGTGATCGACTTCTACGCCCCGCGCCGGCAGGGCGGCCCGGGCGGGCCCGCCCCGGTCGTCCTCGTGCTGCACGGCGGTTCCTGGCGGGCGCCCTACGACCGCCGTCACATCAGCCCGTTCGCGGACTTCCTCGCCCGCCGCGGGTTCGCCGTGGCCAGTGCCGAGTACCGGCGCGGTCGTGACGACGACTCCGTCGCGGGCCGCTGGCCCGACACCTTCGACGACGTCGCGGCCGCGCTGGACGCCCTTCCGGCGCTCGTCCGGGAACTGCTGCCGCAGGCCGACCCGCGCCGTACGGTCCTCACCGGGCACTCGGCGGGCGGGCACCTCGCCCTGTGGGCCGCTGCCCGGCACGTCCTGCCGGCCGGCTCGCCCTGGCGCGCCGGCAGCCCGACGGCTCTGCGCGGTGTGGTCGCCCTCGCCCCGATCGCGGACCTCGCGGTCGCCGACAAGCTGGACGTGTGCGGCGGTGCCGTACGGCAACTCCTGGGCGGGGACGAGCACTTCGCCGAGCGGCAGCCGTACGCGGACCCGGCGCTGCTGCTGCCCACCGGCATCGCCACCACCCTCGTCCAGGGCCGCACGGACCTCGACGTGCCGCAGGTGGTCGCCGAGTCCTACGCGGACGCGGCGGCGAAGGCCGGGGAGATGGTGGGAGTGACGCTGCTGGAGGACGTGGGGCACTTCCCGCTCATCGACCCTGCGGCGGACGCGTGTGCCGTGGTGGTGGAGGAGATCGCGCAACTGGCGTGGTGAGCGGGCCTCCCCCTCAGGTCCTACCCGTAGTACCTGAGAGCCAGGCCGCAGGTGAGCTCCCCGGTGTGACGCGAACGACGAGTCCTGATCCGTAACTTCCCTTCCGAGCGGACCCGATGGCCGGGTGCGCCGGAGGGGGACGACCATGGGGCTCGCAGCGAAGTACCGCCGTGGGGACGGCGGTCGGCACCGCGGCGGCCGATGGCGTCGGGCCGCGCTCGCCGTTCTCGTCACCGGCGCGGTGGTGTTCCCCCTCTCCGCGGCGGGGCGCCCGGAGATCCCCGCGCCGGCCCCCGCCTCCCTCGCACCCCTCAGCGCGTCGACGCTCGACGAGGCGTACGCGGCCAACCGTGCCAACGCCGCCGAAGCGGCCCGGATGGCCGCCGCCCACCAGGACCGGGACCGTGCCGCGAGGGACCGCGCGCTGGCCGCCCCGGCCCGGCGTCTCCTCGGGTTCGACGGCCGCGGCTCCGGCCGGGTGACGGAGGTCCTGGGCGACCTCGCCCGCGCCGACCGCATCGCCGTCCTGGTCCCCGGCTCCGACACGAGCCTCGACACCTACGGCCGGTTCCACGCGGCCGCCGCCGCCCTGTACGGGCAGCTCGCACGGGAGGCCCCCGCGGGCACGCGCACGGCGGTCGTGGCCTGGCTGGGCTACGAGACGCCGGGCACGGTCAGCGCGACGGTCACGACGACCGGCAGGGCGGAGCAGGCGGCCCCGCGACTGCGCGCGCTCGTCACCGACCTGCGCGCCATAGCGGGCGGCGGACCGCGCGTCTCGCTGCTGTGCCACTCGTACGGCTCGGTCGTCTGCGGCCGTGCCGCCGCCGGGCTCGCCGTCGACGACATCGCGCTGGTCGGCAGTCCCGGAACCGGCGCGGACTCCGCGGCCGCCCTGCACACCCGCGCCCGCGTCTGGGCGGCCCGCGGTGGCGACGACTGGGTGGAGAACGTCCCGCACCTCAGCGCGGACCTGTTCGGCACCACCGTCGGCTTCGGCACCGACCCCGTCTCACCTGACTTCGGCGCCCGGGTCTTCGCGGCCGGCGACGGCGGCCACAGCGACTACTTCAGGCCCGGCTCGACCTCCCTGACCAACCTGACCCGGATCGTCCTGGGCGAGACCAAGGCGGTGACCCATGACTGACGTCGGAGTACGCGACGTACGCGGCGTACGTGAAGTGCGCGAAGTGCTCGGAGTACGAGGTGTCCGGCACGCGGTGCGCCGCGGCGCCGAACGCGTCGGCGCCGCCACCCCGGCCGGCCGCGACCGGGCCGTGGACGCCCTGCGCGCCGCCGCGGTCCTCGGTGTCGTCCTCGGGCACTGGCTGGTCACGGCCCTGGTCGCCGACAGCGGCACCCTGCGCACGGCGAGCCCCCTCCAGCACATGCCCTGGCTGACGCCCGTCTCCTGGATGTTCCAGACGCTCGCCGTGTTCTTCCTGGTCGGCGGGCATGTCGCGACCCGCAGCCTGGCCTCGGCCCGGGCCCGTGGCGTTCCGTACCACCACTGGCTGACCGCCCGGCTGACCCGGCTGTTCGCACCGGTCGCCGCCGTCCTCACCCTGTGGACGATCGCCGCGCTCGCCCTGCTGCTGTCGGGCGCCGAGTTCGGGACGGTGCGGACGCTGGTGAAGCTGGCGCTGTCCCCGCTGTGGTTCCTGGTGGTGTTCGCGGCCCTGACGGCGGCGACCCCGCTGCTGACCCGGCTGAACCCGCTCTGGCCGCTGGCCGTCGTACTCCATGTGGACCTGCTGCGCTTCGGCCTCGGCGGCCCCTCCGGGCTGGGCTGGGTGAACGTGGCCGCGGGCTGGCTGGTGCCCTACACGCTGGGCGCGGCCTGGACCCGGGGCGAGCTGGAGCGCCGCCGCGCGGGCTGGATCCTGCTCGCCGGCGGTGCGGCGGCGACGGCGGGGCTCGTCGCGTGGGCGGGCTATCCGGCGTCGATGGTCGGCGTCCCGGGGGAGGGCACGTCCAATCTGGACCCGCCGACGCTGGCCGTGGTCACCTTCGGGCTGGCCCAGTGCGGTCTCGCCCTGCTGCTGCGCGAGCGGCTCCGGCGGGCGATGCGCCGGCCCGTGGCGTGGGCGGCGGTGGCCCTCGTCAACCTCTCCGCGATGACCGTCTTCCTGTGGCACCAGACGGCCCTGATGGCCACGACGGCCACCGGCCTCCTCGCCGGGCACCTCCCCGGCCTGCACACGGTGCCCGACAGCCTCGGCTGGGTCGGGGCCCGGCTGCTCTGGCTGCCCGTGTTCGCCCTGGCCCTCGCGGTCTGCTGGGCCGCCTTCCGGTCCTTCGAGCAGGGCGCGGGCGGCCGGGGCCGCAGGTCGCGGGTGGTGCGGGCGCACCGTCCGTCCGACCGGGGCGCAGCGGTGGAAGCGCGCCATGTCTAGGCTGGGGCGCGTGACGGACACGGGGGTGGGCCGCGCGCTGCGGGCGCGCGTCGGGGGCTGGCTGCGGGTGCTGCGCGACGACCTGTGGACCGCCCGGGCGGACCCGATGCCCCCCTCCACCTGGCTGCGCTGGCTGCCGCACGGGCTGGTGTGCCTGGTCGCGTTCGGTGTCACCGTCGGCGCGGTGGGGCAGCTCGTCGACAACGGCGGGGTGGGTACGCAGATCGCCTTCCCGCTCGGACTGGCGCAGGGCAGTGCCATGGTGCTCGCGCTGTGGCGGCCCATCCCGGCGTGGTGGCTCTCGACGGCGGCCATGCTGCTGGGCGCCCTCGAGGTGCGCCGCCAATTGCTGGCCGGTGGCGCCTCCGACTTCACCTGGCCCTGGACGTCGGCGGGGATCATCGGGCACATGGTGGTGCTGCTGCTGCTCGCCCTGCGGGTGCGGACCCGGGTGTCCGTCGAGGCGCTCGCGCTGACCGCGCTCCTCACCTACGTCGTCCAAGGGCTGCTGGGCGCGGGGGGCTATTCCTCCACCGGGGTGCTGGCGGTCACCCTGTTCGCCGTCGTCGTGGTCGTCGGCACCGCCCTGCGCGGCCGCCGCGAGGCCCGTGCGGAACTCGTCGAGCAGACCACGCTCACCGCCGAGGAGCGCACCCGGCGGACCCTGCTGGAGGAGCGCAGCCGCATCGCGCGGGAGCTGCACGACGTGGTGGCCCACCACATGTCGGTCATCTCCATCCAGGCGCAGGTCGCCCCGCACCTGGTGGAGAACCCACCCGACGAGCTCAAGGAGAACCTCGCGGGCATCCGGCAGAACGCCCTGGAGGCGCTGACCGAACTGCGCCGGGTGCTGGGCGTGCTGCGCTCGGAGCACACCGGGCCGGGACAGCCCGCCGGCCCGGACGGCGACGCCGCCGGCCACGCCCCGCAGCCCACCCTCGACCGGCTGGACGCGCTGGTGGAGAACACCCGGGCCGCCGGACGCGAGGTCGTCACCGAGATCAACGGCGAGCGGCGGCCGCTGCCACCCGGCGTGGAGCTGTCCGCGTACCGGATCGTGCAGGAGGCGCTGAGCAACGTCCTGCGGCACGCGCCCGGCGCGAGCGCCAAGGTCCGGCTGACGTATCAGCCGGACGGGCTGGAGGTGGAGATAGTCAACTCCCGGCCGACCGGCCCCGCCCCGCCGTCGACGGGAGCGGGACACGGACTGCTCGGCATGCGGGAGCGGGTCGCGATGCTGGGCGGCACCATGACGGCGCACCCGTGGCACTGGGACGGCTTCAAGGTCACCGCGTTCCTCCCGGACGTCCCGCCCGCCGACGCCCCGGGCACCCATCACCCCACGGCCCCTTAGGAGGGACCTCATGACGAGCGGTACCGGCAAACCCATCCGGGTTCTCATCGTCGACGACCAGGCGATGGTCCGGCAGGGCTTCACCGTGCTGCTCGGCACCCAGCCCGACATAGAGGTCGTCGGCGACGCGAAGGACGGGGAGGGCGGTGTCGCGAAGGCCGCCGAGACCGCCCCGGACGTCGTTCTGATGGACATCCGCATGCCCGGGATCGGCGGCATCGAGGCCACCGAGCGCATCACGACCGCCAACCCGGACATCAGGGTGCTGGTGCTCACCACCTTCGACCTCGACGAGTACGTGTACGACGCGCTGCGCGCCGGAGCCTCCGGGTTCCTGCTGAAGGACGCGTCGTCGGAGCAGCTCGCCGAGGCGGTCCGGGTGATCGCGGCCGGCGACGCGCTGCTCGCCCCGGTCATCACCCGCAAGCTGATCGCCGAGTTCTCGCGGCTGGACGACCGGCCCCGCGCCCCGCTCAAGGAACGGATCGGTGATCTGACCGAGCGCGAGACGGAGGTGCTCGCCCTGATCGCGCAGGGCCTCTCGAACGCGGAGATCTCCAAGCACCTCTTCGTCGCCGAGCAGACGGTGAAGACCCACGTGGGCCGGATCCTCGTGAAGCTGGGCCTGAGGGACCGGACACAGGCGGCGGTGTTCGCGTACGAGTCGGGGCTGGTCCGTCCGTCGGGCTACTGAAGCCCGGCCAGGGGGCCCCGTAGTACCTGAGAGGGACGCTGGGGAACCCCTCTCACTGGTGACGACCGCGTCCCGGGGGGCGCATACCGTTCTGTAGGTGACCGAGACGACTCACTCGCAGACCACGCCACCGCGGGGCGGGGCCAAGCCACGCAGCCCGGAGTACCGGCTGGCCGTGGACGCCTTGCGCGGGCTGCGGCAGGACCTCATCCATGACGCGTTCGCCTACCGCCTGCTGCCGCGCATGCGCGTCGACGGCCCCCTGACCAGGAGGCTGCCCGGCCGCCTGCGGGAGCTCGCGGCCTGGACGCCGCACGCCGTGACCTGCGCGGCCGCCCTGATCGCCCTGTCCATCGCCACGGTCGACCAGGGCATGGCTCTGGCGCTCGGCCTGCTCGCCGCGGTCCCGGTCCTGCTGACCCTGGTCCGGCCGGTCGGCGCGTTCTGGGTGTCCCTGGCGGCCACCCCGCTCGCCCTCCCGTTCGGCGACCCGTGGGGCGACTGGCCCTGGCTGCCGGGCAGCTTCGCCTGCCACCTGACGGTGCTGACGGTCGTGGCCATCCGCACCAGGCCGCGCACGGCCGCCTGGATGTGGGCGCTGACAGCGGTGTACGGCATCCTCGCGGACACTGTCTTCGGATCGGACCGCCACAGCACCAACACCGGCCCCATGCTGGTCGTCTCCGCGTTCGTCCTCCTCGCCGTCACCGTGTGGCACATCCGCCGCCACGCGGAGCAGGAGGTCACCGCCCAGCAGACGGTCACCGCGCACGAGCGCTCCCGCCGCACCCTGCTGGAGGAGCGCACGACGATCGCCCGCGAGCTGCACGACGTGGTCGCCCACCACATGTCGGTGGTCGCCATCCAGGCGGAGGCCGCGCCCTACCGGGTGGAGAACCCGCCGCCGGAGCTGGAGAAGGCCTTCGCCACCATCCGGGAGAACGCGGTGGCGGCCCTGACCGAGCTGCGCCGCGTCCTGGGTGTCGTCCGCGCCGAGGACTACGAGGCCCCGGACGCCCCGCAGCCCACGCTCGCCGACCTGGAAGGGCTGCTGGCCAATGTGCGGGAGGCCGGACTGGGCGTCGAGAAGGTGGTGACCGGCGCGGTCCGCGAGCTGCCGCAGGGCGTGGAGCTGTCGGCGTACCGGATCGTGCAGGAGGCCCTGAGCAACACCCTGCGGCACGCGCCCGGTGCGAGTGCCCGCGTCGAGATCGGGTACGTTCTCGGCGGCCTGGGCCTGCGCATAGTCAACGGCCCGCCGCCGAACCCCGGCCTGATCAAGCCCTCGCCGGGCGCCGGGCACGGCATCACGGGCATGCGGGAGCGCGTGACGATGCTGAACGGCGAGATGACGGCGGGCCAGACGGACGACGGAGGCTACGAGGTGGCGGTGTTCCTGCCGGTCGCACTGCCGGACGAGGACGACGCATGACCATTCGCGTGCTGATCGCGGACGACCAGATGATGGTGCGCGAGGGCTTCTCGGTGCTGCTGAACGCGATGCCGGACATCGAGGTCGTAGGCGAGGCGGTGAACGGCCGGGAGGCCGTCGCGAAGGTCCGCGAGCTCGCCCCGGACATCGTGCTGATGGACATCCGCATGCCCGAGCTGAACGGCATCGAGGCGACCCGCGAGATCGTCGCCGCCGACGGCGCGGCGAAGGTGCTGGTGCTCACCACCTTCGACCTCGACGAATACGTCTACCAGGCGCTGCGCGCGGGAGCCTCCGGGTTCCTCCTCAAGGACGCCTCGGCCCGCCAGCTCGCCGACGGCGTGCGGGTCGTGGCCGCCGGTGAGGCCCTCCTGGCCCCGTCGGTGACCAGGCGCCTGATCACCGAGTTCTCCAAGCTCTCCGAGACCCCCCGTCTCATGCCCTCGGCGCAGGCGGCGTACGGCGACCTCACCGACCGGGAGACGGAGGTGCTGGTCCTCATCGCGCAGGGCCTGTCGAACGCGGAGATCGCCGAGCGGCTGGTGGTCGCCGAGTCGACGATCAAGACGCATGTCAGCCGGATCCTGGTGAAGCTGGGGCTCAGGGACCGGACGCAGGCGGCGGTGTTCGCGTACGAGGCGCGGCTGGTGACGCCGGGGTGAACGCTCACCAGCACCACCAGTCACACATGCCTGGTACCACCTCGCCCGCGGAACGGACGAGGAGCAAGCTGGAACGAAGGGAGTGATGTGCCGCGAACCAGGCGGAGGGCAGCGAGATGACGGAGCAACCCACCACCGGTCACCCGCCGTGGCATCTGGCAGGCGACTGGTTCGATGTGTGCAAGTGCGCGATCCCGTGCCCCTGTACGTTCGCGCAGGCCCCGACCTACGGCGACTGCGAGGGCGTGCTCGCCTGGCACGTAAGGGAGGGCAACTTCGGCGACGTGCGGCTCGACGGCCTCAACGTACTGATGCTCGGCTCATTCGTGGGCAATGTCTGGGCCCACGAGCACACCGACGCCTACGCCGCCGTCTTCTTCGACGAACGCGCCGACGAACAGCAGCGCGCCGCCCTCCAGGCGATCTTCGGCGGTGAGGCGGGCGGATGGCCCGCGGAGTTCGGCGAGATGCTCGGCCCCGAGATGCGGGGCATGGACTTCGCCCCCATCCGCATCGAGGTCGACGAGGACATGTCCGCCTGGCGTGCGGAAATCCCCGGAAAGGTGATGGCAACCGCCGAAGCGCTGACCGGCCCGACCACCCCGGAAGGGGCACGGGTGCAGGTGCACAACGCCCCCGGTGCTGAGGTGGGACCCGGCCAGATCGCCACCTGGGGCCGGGCCACCACTGATCGGGCCGACGCCTTCGGCTTCACCTGGGACCGGTCGGGAAAGTCGAGCAAACACTTCTCCTTTGACTGGACCGGCCCCACCTGACCGGCTGTTCCTCACCCGGGTCCGGTGCCGTTCTGTGTGCCGTCGAACTCACGATGACCAGGTGAGTCACATGCCGTCCATCGGCGGCATCGAATCCTGCAGCCCCGGCAGCAGCCAGTCCTGGAACGGCGCGAGCACGGCCAGGACGAGGAACGCCAAGCCCACGACCCGGGCGAGCAGCGGGCCCCTGGACCACAGCTTCTCCACGAAGATCACCAGGGCAAGTCCGGCCATGGCCGCCACGTTCATCACGCCGACTGGGATCAGGACCACCATCAGCCCAGTGCAGCAGCCGACGCAATAGGCGCCGTGATGGACGCCCACCCGCAGGTCGCGCGCCGGTGCCCGGAAGCCGGCGTAACGCATCAGGTGGCTCATGGGAGCGCGGCAGTGCCGCAGGCACACGTACTTCAGCGGGCCGAGCTGATAAAGACCCGCCAGCAGGAACGCGGTGAAGCCGATCCAGCGCCCCGCGGCCGGGTGATCCGCCACCAGATCGCCGGTGAAGGCCAGGCCCGCATAGGCGAGCGCACCGAAGGCGGTCCACACCAGCAGGTACCCGCCGAGGAACTCGGCGGTGCGAGCGGCCCGCGTCCAGCCGGAGGACTGACGGCCGATCCCCCGCACCCACGTGATGGCCACCGGCGCCATCGACGGCAGCATCATGGCCGTCATCATCGTCACCCACAGCAGCAGGAACAGGGGTAGTGCTGTCCCCATGGTGCCGGGCTCGACCCCCATGTCCCGGGCCTGGCCGATCGTGAGCGCCCACGCAGGCACCGCGATCAGGACGACGAGGAACCAGGCGGCTGCGAGATCCCGCTTCGGCAGCAGCCCTCCGCCGGTTCCGGTCGGCGCGGGCGTCCGCGTGGGGACGAGGACGGAGTTCCGGGTGAAGCGCATCGGCACGCCCTCCTACGTGCTACATCCAGCAGACCACCCCTGAATCCACGGTGCGACCTCGCCCGAACACACGCCGAGTGAGGGACCGCCCGTGCCGGGAGGGCAGCGCGCGACCAGCCCCTACGCGGCGGTCAGCTCGGACCACACGTACTTGCCCCGATTGCCGTCTCTGGCCGGCGGCTGCCAGCCCCAGAGGTCGGCGCAGGCGCGGACCAGGGCGAGGCCGCGGCCGGGTTCGGCGTCGGTGAGGCAGGTCAACGCTCCTGGAGGTTCGGGCGGTTCGGGGTTTGCGTCCCACGCGCCGATACGGAGGGCCCCGGTCGTCGAGGCGCTCAAAGCACAGCACCCTTGGTCAGAGCCCGGTCTGACGGGCTAGCGTCCGTCCATGGCAGCTGTTTCCGACCTCGCGTTCGACCCGTGGGACCCGGCGTTCCTCGCCGACCCGTACCCCGCCTACGCCGAGCTGCGTGCCCGGGGCCGCGTGCACTACTACGAGCCCACGAACCAGTGGCTCGTCCCGCACCACGCGGACGTCTCGGCGCTGCTGCGCGACCGGCGCCTGGGCCGGACGTACCGGCACCGGTTCACGCACGAGGAGTTCGGCCGCACCGCGCCCCCGCCGGAGCAGGAGCCGTTCCACACGCTCAACGACCACGGGATGCTCGACCTGGAGCCGCCGGACCACACCCGGATCCGGCGCCTGGTGTCGAAGGCGTTCACGCCGCGCACGGTGGAGCGGCTGAAGCCGTACGTGCGGGGCCTGGCGGACGAGCTGGCCTCGGCCCTGGCCGAAGCGGGCGGCGGCGACCTGCTGAAGGACGTCGCCGAACCCCTCCCGGTGGCGGTGATCGCCGAGATGCTCGGCATCCCGGAGTCCGACCGGGCCCCGCTGCGCCCCTGGTCGGCGGACATCTGCGGGATGTACGAGCTGAACCCGTCCGGGGAGACGGCGGCGAGGGCGGTCAGGGCGTCGGTGGAGTTCTCCGACTACCTGCGCGAACTGATCGCGGCCCGCCGCAAGGAGCCGGGCGAGGACCTCGTCTCGGGCCTGATCGCGGCCCACGACGAGGGCGACCGCCTCACCGAACAGGAGATGATCTCCACCTGCGTCCTCCTCCTGAACGCCGGCCACGAGGCCACGGTGAACTCCACGGTCAACGGCTGGTACGCCCTGTTCCGCAACCCGTCCCAGCTGGAGCTGCTGCGCGCGGACCACACGCTCATCCCCTCCGCCGTGGAGGAGCTGATGCGCTACGACACCCCGCTCCAGCTGTTCGAGCGCTGGGTCCTGGACGAGATCGAGATCGCCGGCACGACGATCCCCCGCGGCGCGGAGATCGCCATGCTCTTCGGCTCCGCCAACCATGACCCGACGGTGTTCGAGAACCCGTCCGCCCTCGACCTGACCCGCCAGGACAACCCCCACATCTCCTTCAGCGCCGGCATCCACTACTGCATCGGCGCACCCCTGGCCCGCATCGAACTGGCCGCCTCGATGGGGGCGCTGCTGGAGAGGGCGCCGACGCTGCGACTGGCCGCCGAGCCGGAGAGGAAACCGAACTTCGTGATCAGGGGGCTGGAGGGGCTGGCCGTGGAGGTGGGGTGACCGGTGCAGGCGCCTTGTCAGGCAGTACGTCGACTGCTCACGTGGTTATGTCCCGCCTCCGCAACCCCGCCAGCCCCCCGGCCACCAGCACCACCGCCAGCCCGGTCAGCACCACCACCGGCCCCCACTCCATGGCTCCTCCCGGCAGCTTCGGCAGATGCCCGAACGGCGAGAGGTCCAGCACCGCCTGCGGTACATCGAGCGCGGGGCCGACCCAGCCGATCAGCAGGACCGCCCCGGCCACGCCCCAGGCCGCCGCTGCCGCCCGGGGCAGCAGGCCGTGCAGCAGGACGGCGAGGCCGCCGATCACCCAGATCGCCGGCAGCTGCACCAGGCACGCCCCCAGGATCGGACCGGTCCCCTTGCCGTAGCCGGCGGCCAGGCCGAGGCCGGCCAGGAGCATGATGAGCGCCGAGCCGCCGAAGGCGATCACCAGGTGGCCCGCCGCCCAGCGCAGGCGCCCGACCGCGTTCGCCAGGACCGGTTCCGCCCGGCCGGAGGTCTCCTCGCCGTTGAGGCGGAGCACCGACGCCACGATGTACAGCGCCGCTACCAGGCCGAGCATGCCGACCATCGACGCCAGGAACGCGTCCGTCAGGCCGGACCGGCCGCCCATCCGCTCGAAGATCCGCCGGGCGTTCTCGTTGTCGCCGACCAGGTCGGCCGCGCCCTCGGTCATGCCGCCGTAGACGACCCCGGCAAGGAGGAAACCGATGCTCCAGCCCAGCACGCTGCCGCGCTGCAACCGCCAGGCCAGCGCCCCCGCGCTGCCCAGGCGTCCGGTCGCCGGGCCCGGCCGGGTGGGCAGGAAGCTCATGCCCAGGTCCCGGCGGCCGGCCAGCCCGTACGCCACCGCGCCCTGGACGAGGACCGCCCCGGCGAGCAGCGCCAGCACCCACCAGCGTTCGCCCGCGTACGGGCGCAGGTTCTCCAGCCAGCCGAGCGGCGACACCCACGTGAGCACCGACGAGCCGTCGTCCGTCGCCGAGTCGCCCGCCGCGCGCAGCACGAACGCGGCGCCCAGCGCCGCCGCCGTCAGACCACGGGCCAGCCGCGCGCTCTCCGTCAGCTGGGCGACGATCGCCGCCATCGTGGCGAAGACCATTCCGACACCGGCGATGCCGAGTCCGAGAGCCAGTGCCCCGGCCGTGCCCTGACCGGCCAGGCCGGCCGTCAGCAGCAGCGCCAGCACCGCGTTCGCGACCGCCGCCGCCAGCAGGGCCGCCGTCAGGGCGGCCCGGCGGCCCACCATGCCGGATGCCACCAGCTCCTGACGGCCGCTCTCCTCCTCGTCCCGGGTGTGCCGTACGACGATCAGCAGGCTCATCACGGCGGCCAGGGCACCGGCGTAGACACCGGCCCGCCACGCCGTCAGCGCGCCCAGCGAGTCACCGAAGACCGGGCCGACCATCGCGCGCAGCGAGGAGTTGGTCTCCATCTGCCGGACGAGATCGGCGCGTTCGGCCGGGGTGCCGTAGAGGCCCTCCAGGGTGTTCGGCATGGAAAGGACCATCAGGGCGTTCACCGCGATCCACACCGGGATCATCAGCCGGTCCCGGCGCAGGGCGAACCGCAGCAGTGTGCCGGTGCCGGCCAGCTGGCGTGAGCTGCCGGGCCGCACCGCGAAGGTCGTCATCGGGAAGCCGCCTCGTCCTGGTAGTGGCGCAGGAACAGTTCCTCCAGCGTCGGCGGCGTCGACGTCAGCGACCGTACGCCCGACTCGCTCAGGGACCGCAGGACGGCGTCCAGTCCGTCGGTGTCGACCTGGAGCCGGACCCGGCGCCCCTGCACGTCGAGGTCGTGGACGCCGGGCAGGTCCGCCAGCCCGTCGGGCGGGCCCGCGAGTTCGGCGACGACACTGGTGCGGGTCAGATGGCGCAGGTCGGCGAGCGAACCGCTCTCGACCGTGCGGCCCTTGCGGATGATGCTCACCCGGTCGCACAGCTCCTCGACCTCGCTCAGGATGTGGGAGGAGAGCAGGATCGTGCGGCCCCGGTCGCGCTCTTCCGCCACACAGCGCTGGAAGACCTCCTCCATGAGCGGGTCCAGGCCCGAGGTCGGCTCGTCCAGGATCAGCAGGTCGACGTCGGAGGCGAACGCGGCGACCAGGGCGACCTTCTGCCGGTTGCCCTTCGAGTACGTACGGCCCTTCTTGGTGGGGTCGAGTTCGAACCGCTCGATCAGCTCCGCGCGGCGCCGGGGGTCCAGCCCTCCGCGCAGCCTGCCGTACAGGTCGATGACCTCGCCGCCGGAGAGGTTGCGCCACAGCGTCACGTCCCCGGGGACGTAGGCGATACGGCGGTGCACCTCCACCGCGTCCGTCCAGGGGTCGTGGCCGAGCACCTGCGCGGCGCCCGAGTCGGCGCGCAGCAGGCCGAGCAGGACCCGGATGGTGGTGGACTTGCCCGAGCCGTTGGGGCCGAGGAAGCCGTGGACCTCGCCGGTGGCGACCTCCAGATCCAGCCCGTCGAGTGCGTGGGTCCGTCCGAAGGACTTGTGCAGTCCGGAGACGGTGATGGCCTTCGTCATGCTTCAGAACGTACGCTCGCTTCAGAAATTTGTGAAGTTAAGGAAGCGTATGAATCGCGGATAGGATGAGCCTCATGACGGAATCAGCCGGGAACGCGCGGGACACGGAGGCCGTGTCGAGGTTCGTCGAATCCTTCGCGGCGCATCTCGTCGAGGCCGGGATGCCGCGGATGCCCGCCCGGGTCTTCGCCGCGCTCCTCTCCTCGGACGAGGGCTCGATGACCTCCGCCGGACTGGGAGAACAGCTGCGCATCAGCCCCGCGGCGGTGTCCGGGGCGGTGCGCTACCTGGCCCAGACGCACATGGTCTCGCGCGAACGGGAGCCCGGCTCCCGCCGGGAGCGCTACCGGGTGCGCGGCGACCAGTGGTACGAGGCCCTGACCAACCGCGACGCCGTCCTCAAGCGCTGGGAGACGGCCCTGCGCGAGGGCGTCACCAGCCTCGGCGCCGACACCCCGGCCGGCCGCCGCATGTCCGAGACGCTCGCCTTCTTCGAGTTCCTGGAGGGCGAGCTCGCGGAGCTGATGGAACGCTGGCGCGTGCACCGGGAGAAGACGTTCGGGCAGGAATGACGAGCGGCGCGACTCACGGCGCCGCCGGCACCGTCAGCCCCCAGGCCCCCTCCCGGACCACCCACGTCCGGGTCCGTACCGGCCCCGACACCACCGTGTCCGCCCGGTAGCGGAAGTGGGCACCCGACACCGTCACCGTCCGGCCCTCCGCGAGCAGGGGTGAGGCCTCGGCGCCCACCGACACCGGGCGGACCTCCACCGAGGCCACGCCGGAGGCCGAGGGCGACACCGACACCGCCTCGACCGGCTGGTCCAGGTCGACGAGGGTTTCGCCGTCGACCTCGACGCGCAGCCGGGAAGGGCCGGGCTCGGGAGCGGAGACGAGCCGGGACGGGCGGGCGGCCGGGACCAGGGTGCGCACCAGGGACTGGCAGGTCCGCAGCCATGGACGGCCCGGCGCGGCCTCGTCCGGCTCCTCCGGGCCGGCCTGCAACGGCGGTATCCGCAGCGCGCCGAGCACCACCCCGTCGCTGTCGTCGACCATCAGGTCCATCCGCCGCTCGACCCCGTCGAGCACCGCCCGGGCCGCCGCCACCGTCCCGGTCGGCACCCCCAGCGACCGGGCGAGGGACAGCACGCCCCCGACCGGTACCACCGACAGCGCGCATCCGGTCAGCTCCCGATGCCGGTGCAGCAGCGACACCGCGCGGATCAGGGCCCGGTCGTCGCCGACCACGACCGGGCGCCGCGAGCCCCGCCGGGCCAGCGCCCGGGCGAACTCCTCCGGCCCCTCCGGCAGGCACAGCTTCACGGTCGCACCCGCTCCGAGCACGTCTTTCGCTATCCGGACGGACTCGCCGTCCGACCTACGGGCGACCGGGTCGACCACCACCAACAGCTGCTCGGACGTCGCGGAAGTCGCCACCTCGGCCATGCCTCGCTTCCTCGGGTAGCATCTTTGTGCAAGAGCCCCTTGCGCTATTGCGCCAGGGGCTTCGTCTATTCCGGGGCATCCGGTCCGACGGTTGGCGGCCAACGGCGGTCGCGGTGTACGCGGCTTCATACCTCCGCGTTCGCCCTCGACCATGGACATGCCCCACCCGGAAGGGGTGTACGCGCGTGCCCGCACTTGTGCTGCTCGGTGCTCAGTGGGGTGACGAAGGCAAGGGAAAGGCCACCGACCTGCTCGGTGGATCCGTGGACTATGTAGTGCGCTACCAGGGCGGCAACAACGCCGGCCACACGGTGGTCGTCGGAGACCAGAAGTACGCACTGCACCTCCTCCCTTCCGGAATCCTGTCCCCCGGCTGCACGCCGGTCATCGGTAACGGTGTCGTCGTCGACCCGTCGGTCCTGCTCTCCGAGCTGAGCGGTCTGAACGAGCGTGGTGTCGACACCTCCAAGCTCCTCCTCAGCGGTAACGCGCACATCATCACGCCGTACAACGTCACGGTCGACAAGGTGACGGAGCGCTTCCTCGGCAAGCGGAAGATCGGCACGACCGGGCGCGGCATCGGACCGACCTACGCCGACAAGATCAACCGTGTCGGCATCCGCGTGCAAGACCTGTACGACGAGTCGATCCTCACGCAGAAGGTCGAGGCGGCCCTCGACATCAAGAACCAGATCCTCACCAAGCTCTACAACCGGCGCGCGATGGCCGTCGACCAGGCCGTCGAGGAACTGCTGGGCTACGCCGACAAGCTCGCGCCGTACGTCGCCGACACCGTCCTGGTCATCAACCAGGCGCTGGAGGAGGACAAGGTCGTCCTGTTCGAGGGCGGCCAGGGCACCCTCCTCGACATCGACCACGGCACGTATCCCTTCGTCACCTCCTCCAACCCGACCGCGGGCGGCGCCTGCACGGGCGCGGGTGTCGGTCCGACGAAGATCAGCCGCGTCATCGGCATCCTCAAGGCCTACACGACCCGTGTCGGCGCGGGCCCGTTCCCGACGGAGCTCTTCGACGAGGACGGCGAGGCGCTGCGCCGCATCGGCGGCGAACGCGGCGTCACCACCGGCCGTGACCGCCGCTGCGGCTGGTTCGACGCGGTCATCGCCCGCTACGCGACCCGCGTGAACGGCCTGACCGACTTCTTCCTCACCAAGCTCGACGTCCTCACCGGCTGGGAGCAGATCCCGGTCTGCGTGGCGTACGAGATCGACGGCAAGCGGGTCGAGGAGCTGCCCTACTCCCAGACCGACTTCCACCACGCCAAGCCGGTCTACGAGATGCTGCCGGGCTGGAGCGAGGACATCAGCAAGGCCAAGTCCTTCACCGACCTGCCGAAGAACGCGCAGGCGTACGTCAAGGCGCTGGAGGAGATGTCCGGCGCCCCGATCTCCGCGATCGGCGTGGGTCCGGGCCGGGACGAGACGATCGAGATCAACTCGTTCCTGTAGGCCGCAGGGCCGTCAGCTCCCTCACCGGCGCCCCGCGCGGGCGCCGGTGATCGGGCTTAGGCTGAAAGTCCTAGCCCGCGTGCGTCGACCAGAAGAAGGTGAGTGCGATGCGCGTCATGCTGAAGGCCTCCATGGACACGGAGAAGGCCAACGAAGCCATCCGGAACGGCACCTTGGGGAAGCTGATCCAGGAGTCGCTGGAACAGATCAAGCCCGAAGCGGCCTACTTCACTTCCGAGCACGGCAAGCGCACGGCCTTCCTGTTCTTCGACATGCAGGACAGCTCGCAGATGCCGGTGCTCAGCGAGCCCTTCTTCCTCCAGCTCAACGCGGAGGTCAGCTACACGCCGGTGATGAACGTGGAGGACGTCCAGAAGGGCCTCTCCCAGCTGGGACGCTGAGCCCCGCGGTTCAGCTGAACACGATCATCGACCCCTGGGCCAGACTCCGCGTCACGGCCGCGTGCAGACCCAGCCAGACGTGGCGTTCCCGGGCGAACGGGCTCGGATCGTACGGGGCCGGGACGGCGGGTTCCTCCAGTTCCGTGGGAACGAGCGGCGGTTGCGGCGCGGCCGGCGGGTTGGCCGGGTCGATCCCGATGACGGGGGCGACCACCTCCAGCTCCCGCAGCAGGGCGTGCGAGGAGCCCAGCGGACCGCCGCCCGCGAGGAGCTCGTCGTCGGCGAGCGGGCTGGGGAAGTCGACGGGGACGTAGGCACCCGCGTGGTCGTAGTGCCAGACGAGGTGCGACTGCTGGGCCGTCGACTCGAACATCTCCAGCAACTGCTCGTAGTCGCCGCCGAGTTCGTCCACGGGCGTCACCGGCAGGCCGCACACCTGGAGCAGGTAGGCGCGGCGCAGGAAGTGCAGCGCGTCGTAGTCGAAGCCGGCGACCGGGGCGACGTCGCCCGACAGGCCCGGCATGTACTGGTACACCGGCACCGGCGGCAGCCCCGCCTCGGCGAGCACCTTGTTGTATTGCGCGAGTTCCTCGGCGAACGGATTGTCCGGCGTGTGGCACAACACGTCGACGAGCGGTACCAGCCACAGGTCACAGGCCAAAGAAGGCTCCTCGCTCAGCTCGGTCGGTCGGGTGGCACGGTGGTCAGAAGGGTATCGGTGCGGCACGAAAAGCGGCTCCCGCCGTGCATGTCCCATACCCATACGGAGAGATGCGACGCAGGTCATCCGGAGGCGAGGCGCTCGATCAGGGCGACGGAGTGGGCGTTGTAGCCGGCGATGATCGACCGGGCGGTGTCGTTGTCGCGGGCGATCAGGGCGTCGACCAGTTCGGTGTGCCGGGCCCACAGCTCACCGCGCAGGTCGGTGAGCCGGCGCAGGTGCTGCACCGCGCAGACCCAGGTCTGCAGTCGCAGCCGGTTCAGGAAGTCGGCGAGGTAGGGGTTGCCGAAACAGGCGCCGAGCTCGCGCCAGAAGCGCAGGTCGTAGCCGATGAGGACGGTGAGGTCACCGGCGGCGGCGGCCCGCTGCGCCTCCTCGCCGCGCCTGCGGACCCCGGCGACGACGGCGGCGGCCCGGGGATCGTCCGGCCGCACGGCTCCGGGGCGCCCCTCGGTCAGCGCGAGGAACATCCCCTCGATGACCAGGCCGCGCGCCTCGATCATGCCGCGGAAGTCCTCGACCGAGTATTCGTGGACGCGGAAGCCGCGGTGCTGGTCGGCGTCGAGGAGCCCCTGGGCGGAGAGGTCGACCAGCGCCTCGCGGACCGGCGTGGCGGACACCCCGTACTGCTCGGCGATCTCCTTGACCGTGAACTCCTGCCCCGGCTGGAGCCGCCCCGCCAGCACCTCGTCACGAAGCGCGTCGGCGATCTGCTGCCTCAGGGTGCTGCGCGTCACGGCGCCGTTGCCGGAGCTGCGGGGCATGGTCAGGGCGTCTCCCTCGTCGCGTTCGGGTGGCGTGCACGTATATGTCTACGGCCACGCCACCTTACGCGTTCGAACGAGGAGTGAGGCGGTCGCCTACTGACGGGTTGTGGTCGGCTACGGACGGGACAACGGCTGTTTACTCGGTGTACTCGTCCGCCACCGAGAGCGCCGCGTCCAGGGCCGCGAGACCCTCCTTGAGTTCCGCCTCGGTGATGTTGCAGGGCGGCACCACATGCGTCCGGTTCATGTTCACGAACGGCCACAGCCCGCTGCCCTTCGCGGCGGCGGCGAAGGCGGCCATCGGCGCGTTCGCCTCCCCGGCCGCGTTGTAGGGCACCAGCGGCTCCCGCGTCTCCTGGTTCCGGACCAGCTCCAGAGCCCAGAACATGCCGACACCGCGCACCTCGCCCACGCTCGGGTGCCGCGCCGACAGCTCCCGCAGTTCCGGCCCGAGGACGGACGCGCCCAGCCGGGCCGCGTTCTCCACGACGCCCTCCTCCGCCATGACGTCGATCGTCGCGACGGCGGCGGCGCATGCCAGCGGGTGCCCGGAGTACGTCAGACCACCGGGGTACGGCCGCTTCCCGAAGGTCTGCGCGATCGCGCCGGAGATCGCCACACCTCCCAGCGGCACATACCCGCTGTTCACGCCCTTGGCGAAGGTCAGCAGGTCGGGCGTGACGTCGAACAGGTCCGCCGCGAACCACTCGCCGGTCCGCCCGAACCCGGCCATGACCTCGTCCAGGACGAAGACGATCCCGTACTTGTCGCACAGCTCCCGCACCCCGGCGAGATAGCCGGGCGGCGGGACCATGATCCCGGCCGTCCCGGGGATCGTCTCCAGGATGATCGCCGCGACGGTCGAGGGCCCCTCGAAGGCGATCGTGGTCTCCAGGTGCTCCAGCGCCCGCGCGCACTCCTGCTCCTCGGTCTCGGCGTAGAAGCGGGAGCGGTAGAGGTAGGGCGCCCAGAAGTGCACGACCCCGGCGGTGCCGCTGTCGGAGGCCCAGCGGCGCGGGTCGCCGGTGATGTTCACGGCCTGCTGCGTACCGCCGTGGTACGAGCGGTACGCCGAGAGCACCTTCGGGCGGCCCGTGTGCAGCCGGGCCATCCGGATCGCGTGCTCGACGGCGTCGGCGCCGCCGTTGGTGAAGAAGATCTTGTCCAGGTCACCCGGTGTCCGCTCGGCGATCAGCCGGGCCGCCTCCGACCGGGCCTCGATCGCGAACGCGGGCGCGAAGGTCGTCATCCTCGCCGCCTGTTCCTGGATCGCGGCGACGACCTTGGGGTGCTGGTAGCCGACGTTCGTGTAGACGAGCCCGCTGGAGAAGTCGAGGTAGCGCCGGCCGTCGTAGTCCCAGAAGTACGACCCCTCCGCCCCGGCGACGGCGAGCGGGTCGATGAGCTCCTGAGCGGACCAGGAGTGGAACACGTGGTCACGGTCGGCGGCCTTGACGGCGGCACCGGCTTCGGGGTTCGGCTGAGGGGTCATGCGGGCGAGCGTAGGCGCGGGGGAGAGGGCGGTGAAATCGGCGGCCTGTCTGCCGTCGGCGGCATTCCGCGACAGGTTGTCCAGGCCGAACCAACCAGTTGACAGCGTGCTGTCGAAATGTCAGCATGTTGTCATACGGCACGGGGTCCCTAGGAGGAACCATGAACGCCACCGCAGACCGCAAGCCCGTCCATCTCGCCGTCTACGACACCCTCGCCGACTGGGAGACGGGCCACGCCACGGCCCATCTCGCCCGCGCCGGACACGAGATCCGGACCGTCGGGCCGTCCACCGGCCCGGTCACCAGCACCGGCGGACTGCGCATCCAGCCCGGCACGGCCCTGGACGACGTACGGCCCGAGGACAGCTCCCTGCTGATCCTCCCGGGCGCCGACCTCTGGGACACGTCCGGTGACCTGGCGCCCTTCGCCCGCAAGGCCCGGGCGTTCCTGGAGGCCGGCGTGCCGGTCGCCGCGATCTGCGGCGCCACCGCCGGGCTCGCCCGGGAGGGCCTGCTCGACGACCGGTCCCACACCAGCGCGGTCTCCTTCTACCTGGCCGCGACCGGCTACGCGGGCGGCGAGCGCTACGTCGAGACCGACGCCGTCACCGACGGAAACCTCGTCACCGCGGGCCCGACCGAGCCCGTCGCCTTCGCCCGGGAGATCTTCCGGCTGCTCGGCGTGTACGAGGGCGAGGTGCTCGACGCCTGGTACCGGCTGTTCCACGACTCCGACGCGGCGGCGTACGCCGTGCTGGAGAAGGCCGGGGCGGCATGAGCCGGGAGCGTCAGGACCTGTTCAGCCGCAGCGCCCTCGGGGTCTTCCGGCTGAACGGCCAGTTCCTCGCCGTCGCGGAGGAACTGGCCCGGCCCGCCGGCCTGACCGCCGCCTGGTGGCAGGTGCTCGGCGCGGTCCTCGGCGAGCCGCTGCCCGTCTCCGGCATCGCCCGCGCCATGGGCATCACACGGCAGAGCGTGCAGCGCATCGCCGACCTGCTGGTGGAGCGCGGGCTCGCCGAGTACCGGCCGAACCCCGCGCACCGCCGCGCCAAGCTCCTCACCCCGACCGAGGAGGGGCGTGCGGCGATCGCCTGTATCGGCCCCGGACACGCGGCGTTCGCCGACCGGCTGGCGGAGGCGTTCGGGGAGGCGGAGCTGGCGGAGGCGGTGCGGGTGCTGGAACGGCTGTCGAAGGTGCTCGACCAGGAGGGACTGCCCGTCACGGAGCCTCCACCCGGCACGCCGCCTCCGCCTGTTACGGAACCGTAGACAGCGTTCGGGCCTGCCCCGCCCGGACCCCGCACTATTCTCGATCTGTTGCTCACGTGTGGGGGGAAGGCGGCTGAGCGATGGAGAAACTGGGGCCCGGGGATCCGCAACGTATCGGTGCGTACCGGCTGCTGGCGCGGCTCGGGGCGGGCGGCATGGGGCACGTGTATCTGGCCCGCTCGGAGCGGGGCCGTACGGTCGCCGTGAAACTCGTGCGCGAGGAGCTGGCCGCGCAGGAGGAGTTCCGGGAGCGGTTCCGGCAGGAGGTGCGGGCCGCGCGGCGGGTCGGCGGGTACTGGACGGCGCCGGTGCTGGACGCGGACACCGAGGCGGCGGTGCCGTGGGTGGCCACCGGGTACGTCGCCGGGCCGAGCCTCCAGCAGGTCGTCGGACACGACCACGGCGCCCTGCCCGAGCGGACGGTCCGCATCCTCGCGGCCGGGCTCGCGCACGCGCTCAAGGACATCCACGCCGCCGGCATCGTCCACCGCGACCTCAAGCCGTCCAACGTCCTGGTCACCATCGACGGCCCGCGCGTCATCGACTTCGGTATCGCCCGGGCCCTCCAGACCGTGACGGACGGCGGACTCACGCGCACCGGCGCGCTCGTCGGATCGCCCGGTTTCATGGCGCCCGAGCAGGTGCGGGGTGACCGCATCACCCCGGCGTGCGACGTCTTCTGCCTCGGCTCGGTCCTCGCCTACGCCGCCACCGGCGCCCTGCCCTTCGGCACCGCCAACAGCGGTGTGCACGCCCTGATGTTCCGCATCGCCCAGGAGGAACCGGACCTGGAGGGCATCCCCGAGGGCATCGCCGACCTGGTCCGCGACTGCCTGCGCAAGGACCCCGCCGCACGCCCGTCCCTCGACCGCGTCCTGGAACGCACCGGCGCGGACGACACCGTCTCCGACGGCCGCGCCCTCGACCCCTGGCTCCTGAGCGCCCTGGTCGCCCAACTCGGGCGGCACGCGGTGCGGTTGCTGGACGCGGAGGACCCGGAGGGGGAGGCCGCGGGGGAGCGCGAGGCCGCGGGGGAGCGGGCCGGTGCCGCCGGCCTCCCTGTCCAGCGGCAGGATTCCGGTTCCGACGGGAGCCGCGGGAGCCCCGGCCCGACACCCGAACACGCCCCCGCCGCCGACGAATCCTCCCCGAGCCCCGCGCCGCCCCCGGCCCCCGCGACGGTGCCCGCCGCACCCCCGGTCCCGCCCCCGCCGGGCCGCCCGGGCGAGGGGCCGCCGCTGAACCATCTGCCCACCATGGTCGCGGGCCAGAGCACCGCCCCGGCGCCCCAGCAGCCCCCGGGCGCCCCGTCCCACCCCCAGACGCCCCCGCCCCCCTACCCGGCGTACGGCTACCCCCAGCAGCACCCCCAGCCCGGCGCGCAGGGCACCGCCCCGCCCTTCCACCCCGCCTACGGCGGCCTCGGCTCCACACCGCCCTACGGTCCGCCCCCGTACGGAACGGGCCAGCCCTACGGCCCGACCCCGCCCTACGGCCCGACCCCGCCCTACGGCCCGACCCCGCCCTACGGTCCGCCGCAGGAGCCGGCGCGAAGAGACGGCCGTTCCACCGCGCTGCTTGTCGTGATCGCCCTGGTCGTCGCGCTGGCCGCGGGCGGCTCGGTCTACGCGCTGATGCAGGGCGGCGACGGCGACCGGGCCGGCGGCGACCCCACCCCCACGCAGAGCACCGACGCGTCCCCGACCACGCCGGGCCCGTCCCCGAAGACCTCGGAGCCGGACACCTCCGTCTCCCCGGCGGACGGTTCGATCCCGACGGCGTACCTGGGCACCTGGGCCACGACCATCGACAACGCCGACGGAGCGCACAGCCGCTCACTGACCATCCAGCAGGGCGAGCCGGGCGACACGGTCCTGTCCCTCGTGGCGGACGGCCCGACCAAGGGCGGCGGCAGCTACCACTGCGTGTTCGAGGGCCGGCTGACCACGGCACCCGGCGCCGACGGCGCGCTGAAGATCGGCCCGTCCACCGTGAAGGCCGGGCAACCGCGCAGCGCGTGCACCCCGGGCGCGGCCACCGAGGTCACCCTCCTCCCGGACGGCACGCTCCAGCGCGTCAACACGAGCAGCGGGGAGCGGCTGACGTACACGAGGGAGTGACCAACTCGCGTTTCCCGTGAGGCCGTTGAACGTACGGCGAATTCCGGCCGACGAATTCCGGGTACCCGCTCGTACGGCCGTACGGTGGCCGGACGATCGATTTCGTCCGGGCGGCGGCGGGGGCACCGACGATGGAGTGGCTGAGCGCGGAGAACCTCGTGGCCGTCGCGACGGCCGTCCTCGGCATCATCGCCTCGGGTGTCATGGTCTGGTACGAACGCCGGGTGCCGCGCCGCAAGCGGATCGGCTACCGCGTACAGATGGACAACCCCATCGGCGACGACGTGCGCTCGGGCCGCGCCAACCGCCGGCTGGGGCTGTTCGACGAGGCGCCCGACATGACGGACGCGACCCTGGTTCTGCTGCGCATCGAGAACGACGGCTCACTGGCCATCGACCGCGACGACTACACGGGCCCCGAAGTCCACGGCCTCACCGCGGTGTTCACCGACCGCACCATCCGCGGGGTCTCGGTCACCCAGCCCTCCGACACCGACCACCTCATGGACCACTTCACCGCGGCCCGGGGCTTCGGCTACGAGGACAACGCGCTGCGCATCCCGCGCGTCCCGCTCAACCGCGGCGACTACTTCAAGCTCCTCGTGCTGCTGTCCGGCGGCGACGTGGGCCGCGGGGTGCGGCTGGTCGGGGGCCTGCGGGAGGGCGAGGTGCGCCCCAACCGCGCGGCCGCCCCGGACGACAAACCACCGCTGTTCAGCCGGGCCGCCCGGCTGATCACCATCATGCTCACGCTGTGCGTGGTCACGCTGGCCGCGATCGTCGTCGCCCAGGACGACACCCCGCCCCCGATCGGCTGCGCGAGCGGCAGGCTCACCCTCACCGGTTCGACCGCGTTCGCGCCCGTCCTGCGCGAAGTGGCCGGGAAGTACGAGCGGGACTGCGGCGGCGACCCGGTCATCGACGTGGACCCGCACGGCTCGACGGCCGGAATACGGGAGCTCGCGGCGGCCGGCGCGCAGGCGGCACGGGACGGGAAGGGCTCACCCCCGGTGGTGGCCCTGTCGGACGGCCCCAAGCCGCCCGGACTGCCCGAACTGCGCGAGAACAGGGTGGCGGTGTCGGTCTTCGCGCTCGTGGTCAACGACGACGTACGCCTGAAGGACCTGTCCACGAACGACGTACGGCGCCTCTACCGGGGCGAGATCCGCAACTGGCGGCAGCTCGGCGGCCCGGACCTGCCCGTGCACCTGGTCAGCCGGGACGCCAACTCCGGGACGAGACAGGTGTTCCAGCGCCGGGTGCTGGGACGCGGCGAGATCGCCAACTCCTCCGTCGACTGCGTCCACAAGGACGACCCGACGGCGGCCGTCATCCGCTGCGAACTCGACTCGACGGACCAGGTGCTGAGCACGGTCGCCGAACTCCCGGGCGCCATCGGCTACAGCGAACTCAACCTGGCCGCCCGCGCCAAGGGCCTGCACTCCCTGCGCCTGGACGGCGATCCCGCCTCCGCCGACGCCATCGAGGACGGCACCAGCGAATATCCCTACCGCGAGATCGAGTACGCCTACACCTACGGCCGTCCCCCGGCCGACTCCCTGGCGTCGAGCTTCCTCACCTACCTCTCCCGCGGCAACGGCCAGGACGTCATCCGCACGCACGGCCACCTGCCGTGCTGGACCCCGGAGGGCCTGACCCTGTGCGCGCAGGACAACGGGGGACCGCCTGACTAGGCCGTGTCCTCACGTGCTCAACGCGGAAACCGGCCGCGCGGGCATCGAGGTCCTGAGAGATCACCGCGATATCAAGGTGGTGCTGGTGGACATCATGATGGGCTTTCGACGGCCGGCTCGGCCGGACGGGCGCCCGGGCAGCTCTGACGCCCGGCGTCCTCACCGCGGCTCCGGCGGCCGTTGCCGGGGCATGTTCGGCCGTGCACTCCCCGGTGGCATCGGAAACCGCCCGTTCAAGGTTCCCGCGTCCGGGCCTCGCGCCCCTGACGAAACAGCCGCGTGAATCCCTGTCGGTACGGCCCCGGTCCGGAACTCCACCATCCAGTCGGCGGTCTCCACCCGTACCAGCTCCGTCATGTCCTCGGAGAACCTCCGCAGCACCCCGAGGCACCGCTCGGCCGCCTCGCTCGCCGTCCCCTCCGCCGGTCCCAGCACCTCCCGCACGCACTCCGCCGCCCAGTCGAACTGAAGTGCCTGCAACCGCCGCTGCACCGCCTGCGCGGTGGCCACGTCCCGCATCCAGCCCGACGTCACGCCGAAGTACCGGTCGACGGCCACACACGCCACCCCCAGCAGCAGCGCCAGACACCCCCAGGGCGCGATGCCGCCCGCGACCCCGGTCAGATCCAGCAGGGGCAGCGCGACCCCGATGACCGCCCCCGCCGCGGCCCCGCAGCGCAACACCCGCGCGCACCGCCGCTTCCACACCCGGTCCTCGAGATACCAGGCCGCCGTCCGGAGCGCCCCGCGCTCCACCCACCGGTACAGCTCGTCCAGCCGGACCGCCGGCTCCCCCCAGTCCCCGAGCGGGAAGGCCCGCCCGGTCAGATCGCCCGGCCGCAGCCGGGCCGCCCCCTCGCCCCGTCCGTCCTGAAGCGGCCCCTCGGGCTGCATCTCCGGCTGACCCACCCGGCACTCCCAACTGACCACGCTGCGTGACAAGAGGCACACACGACGCACACGCGCCGGACCCTTCCTACCCCCCAATGGGTGGCGAAGATGTAGCTTTCGCCGCTTTTCCGCCCGGAAGTATTCCTTGATCAGTTATAGGGCGCGAGGGAAACTCACTCGAAAGAGTGCTGGGGCGACGGCAGGCCCGACCACGTAGGCTCGTGCCGAACGGGAAAACCCGTACCGAGCAAGGAGCTGATCGTGATCCCCGGTGGTGGCCAGCCCAATATGCAGCAGCTGCTCCAGCAGGCCCAGAAGATGCAACAGGACCTGGCACAGGCGCAGGAGGAACTGGCGCAGACGGAGGTCGACGGCCAGGCGGGCGGCGGCCTCGTGACCGCGACCGTCACCGGCGCCGGCGAGCTGCGCAACCTGCGGATCGACCCGAAGGCGGTGGACCCGGAGGACACCGAGACCCTCGCCGATCTGGTCGTGGCGGCTGTGCAGGCGGCCAACGAGAACGCGCAGGCGCTCCAGCAGGAGAAGCTGGGCCCGCTCGCGCAGGGTCTGGGCGGCGGCGGCATCCCCGGTCTGCCGTTCTGAGACGCCTACCGCTTCCTCGGACAGGCGGCTGACAACTACGGTACGTACGGGAAGGCCGTACGGCGCGAACGACCTCGATGATCCACGAAAGGCAGTCCGTTGTACGAAGGCGTGGTCCAGGACCTGATCGACGAGCTGGGGCGGCTGCCCGGCGTCGGTCCGAAGAGCGCCCAGCGGATCGCCTTCCACATCCTCCAGGCTGAGCCCACGGACGTACGACGGCTCGCCCAGGCCCTCATGGAGGTCAAGGCGAAGGTCCGCTTCTGCGCGACCTGCGGCAACGTCGCGCAGGAGGAACTGTGCAACATCTGCCGCGACACCCGCCGCGACCCGGCCGTCATCTGCGTCGTCGAGGAACCGAAGGACGTCGTGGCGATCGAGCGCACGCGTGAGTTCCGGGGCCGCTACCACGTCCTGGGCGGCGCGATCAGCCCGATCGACGGGGTGGGGCCGGACGACCTGCGGATCAGGGAGCTCCTGGCGCGCCTGGCCGACGGCACGGTCACGGAACTCATCCTCGCCACCGACCCGAATCTCGAAGGCGAGGCGACCGCCACGTACCTCGCCCGCATGATCAAGCCCATGGGCCTGAAGGTCACCCGCCTGGCCAGCGGCCTCCCGGTGGGTGGCGACCTGGAATACGCGGACGAGGTGACCCTCGGTCGCGCCTTCGAGGGGAGACGACTCCTAGATGTCTGACGCCACGCTGCACGCGACCGACCAGAACCCGGACGACTTCGCCGTCCAGATCGCGGACCAGGTCGAGAGCTTCCTGGTCGCCGTCATGGAGATCGCGAAGGGCGACGAGCCGGAATCGGCCGTTCCCTTCCTGCTCCTGGAGGTCTCCCAACTCCTCCTGGCCGGCGGCCGCCTCGGCGCGCACGAGGACATCGTGCCCGACGAGCGCTACGAGCCCGACCCGGGCCCCGAGCCGGACGTCGACGAGCTCCGCGAGAACCTGTCGCGGCTCCTCGACCCCATCGACGTCTACTCGGAGGTCTTCGACCCCTACGAGCCCCGCAAGGCGCCGGTGCCGGCCCGTATCTCCGACGACCTCACCGACGTCATCACCGACCTGCGCCACGGCATGGCCCACTACCGGGCGGGCCGCACCACGGAGGCCCTGTGGTGGTGGCAGTTCTCCTACTTCTCCAACTGGGGCTCCACCGCCTCCGCGACCCTCCGGGCCCTCCAGTCGGTCCTCGCCCACGTCCGCCTCAACCAGCCCCTGGCCGAACTCGACGGCCTGGACACGGACCAGGCCATGGGCGACGACACGCTGGAGATCGAGGCGGGCAGGGTGATGGTGGAGGAGATCGCGGAGCCGCTGGGGTTGCGCCCGGCCAAGTAGGAGGCCGAGGTCTCTCAGAGTCGTACGGCCGTGCCGGTCACGCCGATGCCGGTGTCCGCCTCCGCGGGTACCGTCACCGTGATCGTGCTCGGCCGTCCCATGTCCACGCCCTGGTGAACCGTCAGGGTGGCGGGGGTGCTCACGAGTCCGAGCTCACGCAGGTAGCCACCGAACGCGGCAGCCGCCGCTCCCGTGGCCGGGTCCTCGACCACACCGCCGGGCGGGAACGGGTTGCGGGCGTGGAAGACCGTGGGGGACTCCCGCCAGACCAGGTCGATCGTGGTCCAGTCCTCGCGGGCCATGACGGCGCCGAGCGCGGCCATGTCGTAGTCCAGGCCGGCCAGCCGGTCCCGGCTCGCCGCGGCGATGACCGGGTGCCAGGCTCCGGCGAAGGCCGCCCGGGGCGGCAGCGCCGGGTCCAGGTCCCCGGCGGTCCAGCCCAGAATCCCCAGCAGCTCGGCCAGACCGGCTTCCCCGAGTGGTGCCGTACGCGGTGCGACGCTCACCAGGGTCGCCACGAGGGTGCCGTCGGCCGCCCGGTCGGTGGTGACGGTGACCGGGCCCGCCGCCGTGCGCAGCCGCAGGTGTCCGGTGCCGTGCCGCTCCGCGTGGGCGACGGCCGTGGCGATCGTCGCGTGGCCGCAGAACGGCACCTCGGCGAGCGGGCTGAAGTACCGCACGTCCAGGGATCCGTCGCCGGACTCCACCACGAACGCCGTCTCGGAGTAGCCGACTTCGGCCGCCGTCGCCAGCATCGTCGCGTCGTCGGCCCCGGTCGCGTCCAGCACCACCCCCGCGGGGTTGCCGCCCTTGGGATCCGTGCTGAACGCCGCGTAGCGCAATATCTCCATGGCCAGACAGTAGCGTCCGGCTCCCCGCTCACGCTGCGTGTTTTGGGCGCTCCTTGTACGGCCCCTGTACGGCGGCTGCACGGCCGCTAACCGGTGACACGCGAGTCTGGAGTCACTTCCACCGCAGAAGAAGCGGAGGCAAGTCGACTCCCCTCGATCTCACTGGAGATGTCATGGACCGCCGCCCCGTACGCCGTCGCATAGCCGTCGCCACCGCTGTCGCCGCCCTGGCCGCCGGTGCCTTCGCCCTCGGCGCCGGGGCCGCCGGAGCCGACTCGCGCGGCACGTCCGGGAAGAACTCCGCCAAGACGGCCACCGAGGCGCAGGTGCTCGGGCTCTTCGACCAGTGGAACGCGGCGCTGCGGACCGGCGATGCGCAGAAGGTCGCCGACCTGTACGCCAAGGACGCGGTCCTGCTGCCGACCGTGTCCGACAACGTCCGTACGGACAGAGCCGAGATCGTCGACTACTTCGAGCACTTCCTCCGGAACAAGCCGGTCGGCACGAAGGTCGAGTCGGTCGTCAACGTCCTCGACCGGGACACCGTCATCGACACCGGCGTGTACGAGTTCGCGCTCACCGACCACGAGACGGGCGCGAAGAACACCGTCAAGGCCCGCTACACGTACGCCTACGAGAAGCAGGCCGACGGCAAGTGGCTGATCGTCAACCACCACTCCTCGAAGATGCCCGAGAGCTGACCGCCCGCAGGGTGATCGTCACGCACAGGCCGCCTCCGGGCGCGTCCGTCAGGGCCACGGTCCCGCCGTCGTCCGTCGCCAGTTGCTTGACGACGGCGAGACCGAGACCGGAGCCGCCCCTGCCGGTCAGGCCCTGACCGCGCCAGAAGCGGTCGAAGGCGCGGGACTTCTCGGCGTCCGACATGCCGGGTCCCTCGTCCAGGACCGACACCCCCACCACATCGCCCCGGGGGTCCACCCGCACGGTGATCGTCCCGCCGTCCGGTGAGACCTCCAGGGCGTTGGAGAGCACGTTGTCCAGCATCTGGTCCAGATGACCGGGGCTGGACAGCACAGACGGCCGGCCGTCGATACTCCCCCTGAGCGCGATGGTGACTCCGCGCTCGTCGGCGGCCGGTCTCCACACGGCGAGCCGCTCCCGCAGGATGTCCAGCAGCGGGAGCGGCTCGGCGGCCGTCACCTTCGCTTCGGCTCGGGCCAGCACCAGCAGGCCGTTGACCAGCCGGTTCATGCGCACGACCTCGGCGGTGGCCTGCTCCACGTCCTCCCGCACGAACTCGTCGTCCACACCGTCCGCGATGTTGTCCAGGGACAGCCGCAGGGCCGTGAGCGGGGTGCGCAGCTGGTGCGAGGCGTCCGCCACGAAGATGCGCTGGGCCGCGATCAACGTGTCCAGGCGTTCCGCGCCCTGGTTGAGGGTGCGTGCCAGCGTCTGGGTCTCCGGGGGGCCCGTCACGGGGGAGCGGGCGGTCAGGTCGCCGTCGCTGAACTTGCTCGCCATGTCGTTGAGCTGGCGCAGCGGGCGGGTCAGGCGGCGCGCCACCCCCACGCCGAGCAGAGCGGCCACCACCAGGACCAGCACCGCGAGAATCGCCCGGAAGCCCCAGATCGTCCACAGGCGGTCGGTCATCCCGTCCGTCGAGTAGACGATGCGCACGGCGCCGACGGGGCGGTCTTCCCCGGCCTTCTTGGCGGGGACCGTGATCACCAGGTCGGGACCCCAGATGAAGGAGGAGCCCAAGTCGGTCGTCGGACGGTTCCGGTCGAGGGCCGCGGTCAGGGCCGCGTCCTCCCGCGCGCGGAGCAGGCCCGGCGCGCAGCCCGGAGCTCCGGTCACCTGGACGTCGCCGGGCGTCTCGGCGGCGTACGCGGTGGCCATCTTCTGGAGTGCCTCGCACGAGGTGGGGTCGCCGTTGGCCAGCAGCAGCGCCATGGTCTTGGCCTCGCGCACCACGGAGTCCGCGGTGTCGCCCCGCAGCTGGGAGGTGAGCGAGAAGGCCACCGGCACCGTGAACAGGGCGATGGCGATCGCGACGAGGAAGATGTAGCTGCGGACGAGCTGGCGGATCATGAGGCGCCGCTGTCCGTTCCGGTGCCCGGGTCGCCGTCGCCGTCCTTGTCGTCGCCGCCGTCCTTGACGATCTCCAGCCGGAAGCCGACCCCGCGCACCGCCTCGATCGTGATCGCGCCCGCAAGCTTCCGCCGCAGTGCCGCCACGTGCACGTCGAGCGTCTTCGTCGGCCCGAACCAGTTCGCGTCCCAGACCGCTTCCATGATCTGCTCGCGCGACATCAGTGCCCCGGGCTCCTCGGTGAGGAAGGCCAGCAGATCGTACTCCTTGGGGGCGAGGGCCACCTCCTCGTCGTCGAGCCGCACCCGGGCCGCCTTGCGGTCGACGGTCAGGCGGGGGCCGTAGCGGTCGGGGCCGTTCCCGGGTCCCCCGGCCGCGGGGGTGCGGGGCCGCGCGCGGCGCATCACCGCCCGGATGCGGGCGATGACCTCCCGGACGCCGAACGGCTTGGAGACGTAGTCGTCCGCGCCGATCTCCAGGCCCACCACCCGGTCCGTCTCGTCGCTGCGGGCGCTGATCACGATGATCGGGACGTCGCCGCGCTCGCGCAGCGCCTTGCAGACGTCGAGGCCGTCGGTGTCGGGCAGGCCGAGGTCGAGCAGGACGACGTCGTAGGGGCTCGTGTGGTCCAGCGCCGCCCGGCCCGTGGCGACCCACTCGACCTCGAAGCCGTAGCGCTTCAGGCCGCGTCTGAGGGACTCGGCGACCGGTTCATCGTCTTCCACCAGAAGTACGCGCACAGGCGAACCCTAGTGCTTGAAAGTTTGGGCACACGGTTCGGCCCACGTGCGATTGTGACGCCGGGCACTTTCTCGCGTGGCCGGTGCCGAGATGGGCATGAGCAGCTCTGAGCGAGTACCCCGGAAGTCTCACCATGCGATATCGCGGAAGGGATTTTCGGACGCTCGTTAGACTGAGCCGACCGCGGTACGAATGCGTATGAGCGGATAGAGACGGATTGAGCGAGGAGCGCACGTGGGCCTTGTCGTGCAGAAGTACGGAGGCTCCTCCGTAGCCGATGCCGAGGGCATCAAGCGCGTCGCCAAGCGAATCGTGGAAGCGAAGCAGAACGGCAACCAGGTGGTTGCCGTCGTTTCCGCGATGGGCGACACGACGGACGAGCTGATCGATCTCGCCGAGCAGGTTTCCCCGATGCCTGCCGGGCGCGAGCTCGACATGCTGCTGACCGCCGGAGAGCGGATCTCCATGGCACTGCTGGCCATGGCGATCAAAAAGCTGGGCCACGAGGCCCAGTCGTTCACCGGCAGCCAGGCAGGTGTCATCACCGACTCGGTCCACAACAAAGCCCGGATCATCGACGTCACGCCGGGCCGGATCAAGACCTCGGTGGACGAGGGCAACATCGCGATCGTGGCGGGTTTCCAGGGTGTCAGCCAGGACACCAAGGACATCACCACCCTCGGCCGCGGCGGCTCCGACACCACCGCGGTGGCCCTCGCCGCCGCCCTCGGCGCCGATGTGTGCGAGATCTACACCGACGTCGACGGCGTGTTCACCGCCGACCCGCGCGTGGTGAAGAAGGCCCGGAAGATCGACTGGATCTCCCTCGAGGACATGCTCGAGCTGGCGGCATCCGGGTCGAAGGTGCTGCTCCACCGCTGTGTGGAGTACGCCCGCCGGTACGACATCCCGATCCACGTCCGGTCCAGCTTCAGCGGACTTCAGGGCACATGGGTCAGCAGTGAGCCGATTACGCAAGGGGACAAGCAGGTGGAGCAGGCCATCATCTCCGGTGTCGCGCACGACACCTCCGAGGCCAAGGTCACGGTCGTCGGCGTGCCGGACAAGCCGGGCGAGGCGGCCGCGATCTTCCGGACGATCTCGGACGCCGAGATCAACATCGACATGATCGTGCAGAACGTGTCCGCCGCCTCCACGGGGCTGACGGACATCTCCTTCACGCTCCCCAAGGCCGAGGGCCGCAAGGCCATCGACGCCCTGGAGAAGAACAAGGGCGGCATCGGCTTCGACTCCCTGCGCTACGACGACCAGATCGGCAAGATCTCCCTGGTCGGCGCCGGGATGAAGACGAACCCGGGCGTCACGGCCGACTTCTTCAAGGCGCTGTCCGACGCCGGTGTGAACATCGAGCTGATCTCGACGTCCGAGATCCGCATCTCGGTCGTCACGCGCGCCGACGACGTGCCCGAGGCCGTCCGTGCCGTGCACACCGCGTTCGGGCTCGACTCCGACAGCGACGAGGCCGTCGTCTACGGAGGCACCGGCCGCTGATGACCGGTCTCCGACGGGCCGACCGGCCCGGCCGCTCCGGGCGGCCGACGCTCGCCGTCGTGGGAGCGACCGGGGCCGTCGGCACGGTCATGCTCCAGATCCTGTCCCAGCGGGCGGACGTCTGGGGCGAGATCCGACTGGTCGCCTCCCCGCGCTCGGCCGGCCGCAAGCTGGCCGTGCGCGGCGAGGAGACCGAGGTCGTCGCGCTCACCGAGGAGGCCTTCGACGGGGTCGACGTCGCCATGTTCGACGTCCCCGACGAGGTCGCCGCGCGGTGGGCGCCCCTGGCCGCCGCCAAGGGCGCGGTGGTGGTCGACAACTCCGGCACGTTCCGGATGGACCCGGACGTGCCGCTCGTCGTGCCCGAGGTCAACCCGCACGCCGTGCGGATGCGCCCGCGCGGCATCATCGCCAACCCCAGCTGCACGACGCTCTCCATGATCGTGGCCCTGGGCGCGCTGCACGCCGAGTTCGGGCTGCGCGAGCTGGTGGTCTCCTCGTACCAGGCGGTCAGCGGCGCCGGCCGCGCGGGCGTGGCGACACTGCGGCAGCAGCTCTCCCTCGTCGCCGGCACGGAACTGGGGACCAGCCCCGGTGACGTACGGCGGGCCGTGGGCGACAGCACCGGGCCGTTTCCGGAGCCGGTCGCGCTGAACGTCGTCCCGTGGGCCGGGTCTCCGCGCGAGGACGGCTGGTCGTCGGAGGAACTGAAGGTCCGCGACGAGTCCCGCAAGATCCTCGGGCTGCCCCGCCTGCCCGTGGCCGTCACCTGTGTCCGCGTTCCGGTGATCACCACGCATTCGCTGACCGTGCACGCCCGCTTCGAGGGCGAGGTCACCGTCGACAAGGCCCGCGAGATCCTCGCCACGGCGCCCGGGGTCGTGCTGTTCGACAACCCGGCCGCGGGGGAGTTCCCGACGCCCGCCGACGTGGTCGGTACCGATCCGACGTGGGTCGGGCGGGTACGCCGGGCGCTGGACGACCCGACGGCGCTCGAACTGTTCGTCTGCGGGGACAACCTGCGCAAGGGCTCCGCGCTCAACACCGCCCAGATCGCCGAACTGGTGGCCGCCGAGCTTTTGTGACGCGCCGGGCCGGTGGCCGAACGCGCCGTGCCGGTGGCCGGCGCCCGGGTTTCGAGAAGTTTCGCCCCGCGGAAACCCCCCGGCCGCTGTCATAGGTGGTTTGTAGGATCTGTGTACGACATGTGAGCCGGTCGATGGTCCGGACCACTTGTCCCGAACCCCATCGGCATCCGAGGATTTACCTCCCCGCCCTCCGCAACCGCGCGGAGGGCGGGGAGCGTCTTTGCGGTCGCCCTTCCGGGCCGCGGGACACATACAGGCGTGGGGACGCCTGGAACCGGGCGTGGGGACGCCCGTTCATATCTGGACATAGGGGAAGAGCGGGACGCATGAGGGCAATTGATGCACCATCGGTTGTGCTGCCTGACGCGGGTAGACCTTCGACAGCGAAGGTCGGCGTGAAAGTGATGCCCGGCGCGTACAACCCTGACAGGGGTGAGCGTGTCCAACAGGCGTGGCAGAGGTACTCGACTTCAGCGCGGCACGCGGCACGGTCATCCGACCGCCCCGTCCGGCGGCTCTACGACCCCGCATGTCCGGTACTCCCGGCGGCATGCCGGTGATCGCGCCCGTGCCCGCAGCGCGGCCGGCCCGCATCCCGAACCAGCGTGAAGGCGCCGAGGACGGTGTCGCGGCCGGGACCACCGTCGACCACCTCACCGAGACCTACCGGGCGCACTACCGCTCGCTGCTCGGTCTCGCCGCCCTCCTCCTCGACGACACCGCCTCCTGCGAGGACGTCGTCCAGGAGGCCTTCATCCGCGTCCACTCGGCCCGCAAGCGGGTCCGGGACCCCGAGAAGACCTTGGCGTACCTGCGCCAGACGGTCGTCAACCTGTCGCGCTCGGCGCTGCGCCGCCGCATCCTCGGCCTGAAGCTGCTGTCGAAGCCCATGCCCGACATGGCGAGCGCCGAGGAAGGCGCCTACGACCAGCTGGAGCGCGACTCCCTCATCAAGGCGATGAAGGGCCTCCAGCGCCGCCAGCGCGAGGTGCTGGTGCTGCGCTACTTCGCGGACATGACCGAGGCCCAGGTCGCCGAGACCCTCGGCATATCGCTGGGCTCGGTCAAGGCGTACGGCTCGCGCGGTATCGCGGCGCTCAGGCTGGCCATGGAGGCGCCGGTATGAGCGACGGCGACGGCGCGCGCCGCGACGGGCGCGACCGGCACGAGCCCTTCGAGTGGCACGAGCCGACAAAGCTGCACGGGCAAGATCCGAAGCAATCGCACGCTGGGAACGGAACTGTGAACCACGGCCTGGACGAACAGAGCCCCGAGGGGCTCGAATCGGACGAGCTGGATCTGCGCAGGATGCTGCAGGAAGCGGTGCAGGAGGTGGAACCGCGCGACGGCACGCTGGACTATCTGCGGAAGGCGGTGCCCCAGCGGCGGACCCGCAAGCGGCAGGCCGTCGTCGGCATGGCAGCCGCCGCACTGTTCATCGGCACGGCCGTCCCCGCCCTCGTGCACGTCTCCAACTCCACCGGCTCGGAGGCCAACCCGTCCGCGATCGGCCACGCTTCCGAGGCCCAGGGCGGCGTGAGCCAGGGCAAGGGCCCGGACGGCGGCGAGAGCACCGCGGGCAGCTCCCCCGGCAAGACCGAGGGCAAGGACAAGGGCGACAGGAAGCCGAAGGACAAGGAAGGCAAGAGTCCCGGCGCCTCGGCCGGAGCGTCCCAGGGGGCCGGCCCGTCCTCCACCGCCGCGGCCGGCATCCAGGCCTGCACCGCCGCCCAGCTCGGCCCCGCCGCTGGAAGCAGCGCCGCACCCGACTCCACCGGCGCGGTCTACGGTTCCTTCCGCGTCACCAACGTCTCTGCGGCGAGCTGTACGGTCACCGACCCCGGCTCGGTGAGCGCGCTGGCGCAGGGCGCGGCCGACGTCAGCAAGGTCGGACAGGCCCGGCACACGGCCGGGGACGCGGCGGCCGGCCTGCCCGACCCGTCCCTGGAGGCCGCCCAGCTGGTGCTGGCGCCGGGCGCCGCCTACGACGTGAAGTTCGCCTGGGTCCCCAGTGAGACCTGCCCCGTCCCCGGCGGCGACCCCGACCCCGATCCCGACCCCACTCCCGACCCCACCCCGACGGAGGGCAGCGCGGCCGCGGGCGGCACCTCCACCGGCGGCGACACGGGCACGGGCACGGCCCCGCAGCTGGCCAGGGAGGACGGCACGGTCGACGGCAGCGTGGCGGTGACGTACACACCGGCGACCGGCTCGGGCGCGGGTTCGGTGACGGTGTCCAACGCGTGCGCGGGGACGGTCTACTGGACGGGCGTACTGGCGGCGTCGTAGCCGCGCAGCTGCCTCAGCTGCGGGCAATCGTGCCGCTGGGGCGGCACGGGTGGGCGCAGCGGCACCCCGCTACGCCGGGCTGCGGACCCACCCGCCCTCAGCAGCGACGCCGCTCACTTTGCGCCGACGTCCGCAGCGACAGGCTCCTCCTCCGGCACCAACCCCAGCTCCGCATCCCGCGCGAACTCGATCTCGCGCCGCAGCAACCGGAACCACATGAAGATCACAAACCCCACGAAGGCGAACCACTCGGCGGTGTAACCGAGGTTCTGGAACGCCTTCAGATCCAGCCCGGTGTCCGGCGGCGCGCTCGCCGGCACCGCCTTCATCCCCGAGTCACCCTTCGCCAACGTGACCCACGCGTCGTACACGTCGTACGGCACCAGGTTCACCAGAGACGCCGCACTGATCGCCGCGGTCTGCCCGGCCGGCAGGCCGCCCTGCGCGCTGACGCCGTTGTCACCCGGTGTCTCGGACGCCTGGAGCGCCCCCGTGACCGTGACCTCTCCGGCGGGCGGCGCGGGCGCCTTCGCCGCGTCGGCGGCACCGGGCAGCCAGCCGCGGACCACCGGCAGCGCCTCGCCGGAGTCGGTGTGCAGCAGCGTCAGGACGTAGAAGCCCTGCTTGCCGTCGAGCTCCCGGCCGGGCACCAGCAACTGCTTGCCGTAGCGGCCGGTCGCGGTGACCTGCTTCCCGGACGTCGCCTTGGTCACCGGCAGCATCTCCCCGAGCGGCCGAGGCGCTTCGTGCCGGGCCTCGGAGACCTGCTCCGTCGCCGTGCGGTGGTCCTGCACACGGTCCTCGAACCGGCCCAGCTGCCAGGACCCCATGAAGATGCAGAAGGGGATGGACAACAGCACGAAGACGTTGATCCCCCACCATCGGGGCGTCAGCAGAAACCGGTACACACCCTTACCGTACGGGTTTGCCGGGCGGGTCCGGCCCGCGGGGTCGGTACCACTCAATACCGCTCCGCCAGGTGCTCCCGGCCCGCCGGGGGCTCGTACGGCTCGGGCCAGAAGTCGGTGACGGTGGATATCCGGCCCTCTCCGTCCCCGGTGAAGAAGGAGATGCCGTACATCTCCTCCAGGCCCACCGTGAAGTGGATCCAGGTGACGACCTGGCCCGGCTCGGCGACGACGCGCTCGACACGCAGATGCCAGTCGCCCGGATACTCGCGGTTGAACCGGACGTACCGCTCCCGCCCGCTGATGCGCTCGCGGGTCTGGGGCAACGTGTAGACGACGTCCTCGGCCAGGGTGCCGGCGAACGCGGCCCAGTCCCGCGCCTCGGCAGCGGCCCAGAACCTCTCGACGGTCTCGCACAGATCGGTCATGCCGAGAAGTGTGCACACCGCCACTGACAATCGGCTCTGACCTGCGCGAACGCCCCTACCGGCCGTTGCCCGGTCAGTCCTTGCGGGCGCGGATCGAGTACATCTCGACGACTCGGCGAGCCTCGTGCCGGTCGGCCGGAGTGGGGGAGTACATGGTCACTCCTGACCTGCTGGGAAGGGGGACCGGTGGAGGTTATCCACAGGCTGAGGACCTCGCCAGCGAATTGTCGGCGAGGGCGTGCACTATGGGGCCATGACTGAGAGCAACCGATCCGACGCGCGGGAACAGCGGGACCAGCACGAGCAAGGGGTAGCGGCGGGACAGCAGGAGCGGATGCCGGACTGGGAGAAGCGCTTCCGGGCGCCCCGGGTGTCCCTGCCCGACTGGGCGGAGGACGCGCCGGACCGCTCCCTGTTCGTGTCGAACGCGACGGGGACGTACGAGCTGTACGCGTGGGACCGCAAGACGGGCGAGCAGCGCCAGGTGACGGACCGGCCGAACGGCACGACGGACGGCGTGCTGTCACCGGACGGCGCCTGGATCTGGTGGTTCGACGACAAGGACGGCGACGAGTTCGGCGTCTGGCGCCGCCAGCCCTTCACGGGCGGCCCGGACGAACTCGCCGCCGACGGCCTGGACGCCTCCTACCCGGCGGGCCTCGCCCTCGGCCGTGACGGGCGCACGGCGGTCGTCGGCCGCTCGACCGACGAGGACGGTACGACGATCCACCTCGTCCGCACCGGCGAGGAGCAGGTGGAGATCTACCGCCACCGCGAGTCGGCCGGCGTCGGCGACCTCTCCCACGACGGCTCGCTCATCGCCATCGAGCACACCGAGCACGGCGACGCCATGCACTCCGCCCTGCGCGTCCTGCGCACCGACGGCACGCCGGTCGCCGACCTCGACGACACCGAGGGCGGTACGCGCGAGCTCGGCCTGGAGGTCCTCGGATTCGCCCCGGTCGACGGCGACACCCGCCTCCTCATCGGCCACCAGCGCCGCGGCCGCTGGGAGCCCCTGGTCTGGGACGTCACCTCCGGCGAGGAGACGGACCTGGCGCTGGAACTGCCGGGCGACGTCAGCGCCGAGTGGTACCCGGACGGCAGCGGCCTGCTCATCGCGCACAGCTTCGAGGCCCGCAGCGAGCTGTTCCGCTACGACCTGGCGAGCCGCGCCCTGACCGAGATCCCGACCCCGCCCGGCACGGTGTCCGGCGCCACGGCCCGGCCCGACGGCAGCGTGGAGTACATGTGGTCCTCGGCCGCCGAACCGTCGGCGGTCCGCTCCACCGCCGGCGGAGTCGTGCTCGACCCGCCCGGCATGAAGTCACCCGGCTCGGTGCCGGTGCAGGACGTGTGGGTGGAAGGCCCCGGCGGCCGCATCCACGCACTCGTCCAGAAGCCGCAGGGCACCACCGGCCCGCTCCCCACGGTCTTCGACATCCACGGCGGCCCGACCTGGCACGACAGCGACTCCTTCGCGGCGGGCCCGGCGGCCTGGGTCGACCACGGCTACGCGGTGGTCCGGGTCAACTACCGCGGCTCGACGGGCTACGGCCGTGCCTGGACGGACGCCCTGAAGCACCGCGTGGGCCTCATCGAACTGGAGGACATCGCCGCGGTCCGCGAGTGGGCCGTCACCTCCGGCCTCGCGGACCCCGAGCGTCTCGTCCTGACCGGCGGTTCCTGGGGCGGCTACCTCACCCTCCTCGGCCTCGGCGTCCAGCCCGACGCGTGGGCCCTGGGCATCGCGGCGGTCCCCGTCGCCGACTACGTCACGGCGTACCACGACGAGATGGAAGCGCTGAAGGCAATGGACCGCACGCTCCTCGGCGGCACCCCCGAAGAGGTCCCCGACCGCTTCGAGGCGTCCTCCCCCCTCACCTACGTCGACCAGGTCAAGGCCCCGGTCTACATCTCCGCCGGCGTCAACGACCCGCGCTGCCCCATCCGCCAGATCGAGAACTACGTCAAGCGCCTGGAGGCGAGAGGCGCGGTCCACGAGGTGTACCGCTACGACGCCGGGCACGGGTCACTGGTGGTGGACGAGCGGATCAAGCAGGTGCGGCTGGAGCTGGAGTTCGCGGAGAGGTATCTGAAGCACTAGGGCGTGTCCGCAAAGTCCCGCCTGCCCTGCGACGCCCGGCACGCTCCCCCACTGCCTTAAGGGCGTGGGAGGTGCCCCCACTCGCCGCACCGTGCGAACACCCGCGTACAACCAGTACGCGGGCGTCCGCCCGGCACTCCCCCAGCCTTCGGCCGGGGGTACCCCCAGAGCACGCACCGAACGCCGCGGGGCCCGCCCTCCGGGCGGACGACGGGACTTTACGGACACGCCCTAGCCCGCCAACCCGCGGGCAGTCGTGCCTCCCCAGTGCCTTAAGGGCCTGGGAGGTACCCCCAGGGCGGCACGGGTGGGCGCGGGCGGCACCCCGCTGCGCCGGGTTGCGCCACGCCCCGGCCTCAGCTCCGACGCCGAGCACCTCGTGACGCCGGGTGGCGCAACCCCTCGCGCCTCAGCCGCAACGCCGAGTACCACGTAACGCCGAGCAGTGAACCCCACCGCTCGGCGACTACGCCCCCGCCCGCTCCCGCCGCCTCCGCCCCAGCAACTCCGCCAACCCCCGCCGCGTAGCCGCCAGCACCACCCGATCACCGGCCCCCAGCACATACGTAGGAGGCAGATCCCACACCAGCCCCGAAGCCGGCGCGCCTTCCTCCTCCGGACTCTCCCCCTCACCCCGCCGCCCCCCAGGAGGTGCCGTGTTGAGCGCCAGCACCCGCCACGCCCCCGCTCGGAACGCCTGCCCCACCGTCCGCCCCTCCAACTGCGGATGCCCGGCCACCTCCACCTCCGCGAACAGCAACACCCGCCGTTCCACCGGAATCGCCCCCAGGATCTGCCGGCCCATCATCGCCCCGGCGAACGCGGGCGCGGCCAGATGCGACACACTCCTGCTCCGGGTGAGGGCGAACGGGTGGGCGGCCCGGAGCGTCCGGTACACCGCGGTCGCGAAGTCGTCGTCGTACAGCCGCAACACCACCCGCAGATCGGGCCGCACGGACCGCGCGTACAACGCGGCCTCCAGATTCGTCGTGTCCGCACTGGTCAACGCCAGCAGCGCATGCGCCCGATGGATCTTCGCGGCCTCCAGCACGCCCTCCTGCGTGACGTCCCCGAGCACCACCGGCACCCGCAGCCGCCGCGCCGTGGCCATCCCCCTGGCCTCCGGGTCGGACTCGACGCACACCACGGGAATGTGCAGCTCCCGCAGCCGCGTCAGCACCCGCGTCCCGATCTTGCCGAGCCCGAGCAGCACCACATGCCCGCCCAGCCCCCGCGGCGGCTTCCGCAGCGCGGAGGCGCTGCGGAACGTGCCCAGTGCTTCCAGCACCGCGGCCAGCAGCACCGGCAGCAGCAGCAACCCGACCAGTCCGGACAGCAGTTGCAGCACCTGCCGCCCGGTCGACTCGTGGAACGCGGGATCGTTGATGCCGAACAGGTCGAGCAGCGTGACGTACGTGGCGTACAGCGGATGCTCCCCGGTCACGAACATCAACGCGACGGCGAGCGCGAGCACACACCCCACAAGACCGGCCAGCGACCACCGCAGCCGGCGTGAGAACAGCGAGGCGAACGGCGGCACACCGCCCCGCCCGGAGGGCAGGGACGGACCCGAGTACGACACCTGCTCCAGGACGACGGTCCCGCGCCCGGTCGCCGACGCCACCGCGGCCTCGTCCGGCAGCAGCCGCGGCCCCTGCTCCCCGCTGCCCTCGGAACCGTCCGCGCCGGCCGGGTCGTTGCTCGTCGCGGACAGCAGCGCCAGGGTGCACAGACCGGGGTCGGCCACCTCGCCGGGCCGCGGCGGCTGCCGCTCCACGGCACGCAGGACGAGCCCCTCGGTCTGGACGACCTTGCTGGTCCCGACGAGGGCTGTGGCGGCCAGTGCGGGCGCGGCCGTGTCGGCGTCGGACAGCACGGTCGTCGACGCGTCCAGCCCTGCCGTTCCGGGCCCGGTGCCGGAGGCCACCGCCGCGGTCTGGTCGAGCAGTTCCTCGATGTGCTGGCCCAACCGCCGGTTGTACAAACGGAGGACGAGCCTGAGGCGGGGGTTGAGCCGGCGGGCGGTGAGCGCGGCGCGGATGTTGGTCTCGTCGTCGTCGTACACGAGCGCCAGGGCCGCCGCCCGGTCGGCGCCCACCTCGGTGAGCACGGCCTCGGTGACCTCGGCGGCCTCCACCACCTGCTCGTTCGCGGCCGGTTCGGCGCCGCCCGCCCCCGTCCGGTTGACGGCCGCGCTGAACCGGTCGAGCAGGGCCGCCGAGGCGGCCCGGGCGCGTCCGACCACCGGCTGCCGCACCCGCCGCACCGAGGGCGGCACCACGAGCGTGACCTGCTCGCCGTACACACCACGGAGTTCGGCGGCCAGCCGGTGCGCGAGCCCGTCGTCCCCGCACACGATCATGTGCGTGGCCGGGTCACCTGGCAGACCTTGGTTCGGAACGCTCCCCACAAGGGAGAAGACTGCCTCACCGGGACGGCTGGTTCCAGAAGGGAACCACGGTGACTGAACACCCGACGTGGCCCGGCCGTACAGAAGGGGAGGCAATGCCCGTGCGCACGACCGGAGGTACCGGGCCCGTGGCCACCACGAAACCCGCCCCGCGGGACACCGACGAGACGGTCAGCGACGAGCCCACCCCACCGGTCACCGACAAAGGCCCGGGCCCGGACGACGCCCGCCACCTCAACTCCCCCCTCCTGCTCACCCTTCTGCTGCTCACGGCCGTGATGCTCCAGGACCCGATCCGCGGGGCCCTGTCCGCACCGGTGATGCAGAGCTGGATGACGGTGTTCGTCGCGGTCATGGTCCAGGCGCTGCCGTTCCTGGTGCTCGGGGTGCTGCTGTCGGCGGCGATCGCGGTGTTCGTGCCGCCGTCCTTCTTCGCCCGGGCACTGCCGAAACGCCCGGCCCTGGCGGTCCCGGTCGCGGGCGCGGCGGGCGTGGTGCTGCCGGGCTGCGAGTGCGCGTCGGTGCCGGTGGCCGGGGCGCTGGTCCGCCGCGGGGTCACACCGGCGGCGGCGCTGGCGTTCCTCCTCTCGGCGCCCGCCATCAACCCGATCGTGCTGACGGCGACGGCCGTCGCCTTCCCCGGCAACCCGGAGATGGTCCTGGCACGCTTCGTCGCGAGCCTGCTGGTGGCCTGCGTGATGGGCTGGCTCTGGCACCGCCTCGGCCGCACGGACTGGCTGCGCCCGCCCGACAGACCGTCGTACGAGGGCCGGGGCAGGGGAGCGGCCTTCTGGGGCTCGGTGCGCCACGACGTGATGCACGCCGGCGGTTTCCTGGTGGTCGGTGCGATGGCCGCGGCGACGCTGAAGGCGGTGGTGCCGGAGGAGTGGCTGCGCGTGGCGGCCGGGCATCCGGTGCTCTCGGTGCTGGCCCTCGCGGTGCTCGCCGTCCTGCTGTCCATCTGCTCGGAGGCGGACGCGTTCGTGGCGGCGTCCCTGACCCAGTTCTCGCTGACGGCCCGTCTGACGTTCCTGGTCGTGGGGCCGATGATCGACCTGAAGTTGTTCGCGATGCAGGCGGGCACCTTCGGCCGTGCCTTCGCCCTGCGCTTCGCCCCCGCGACGTTCGCCCTGGCCGTCGTCGTGTCGGCCCTGACCGGAACGGTCCTGCTGTGAACCGCCTGGCCCAGACGGCCCTCCTCTTCCTGCTCGGCGCGACGCTCCTGCACGCCGGCCTGACCGACCTCTACCTGCGCTACGTCAAGGCGGGCCTGCGCCCGCTGGTCCTGCTGGCGGGCGTGGCGCTGATCGCGACGGCGGCGGCGACGCTCTGGTACGAACGCCGCCACTCAGCCGCACGACAGCAGCACCACCACGAGCCCCGCATCTCCTGGCTCCTCGCCCTCCCCGTCCTCGCCCTGATCCTGGTCGCCCCGCCGGCCCTGGGCTCCTACAGCGCGGCGCACACGGGCACGGCCCTGACGAAGCCCTTCGGGTTCCCGGACCTCCCCGCCGGCGGGCCCCTCCGCCTGGGCGTGGCCGACTACGCCGGGCGCGCGGTCTACGACGACGGCCGCTCCCTCCGCGACCGCGAGCTGAGGATCACCGGCTTCGTCACCCTGGACCGGACGGGCGCCCCCTACCTGGTCCGCATGGGCCTCAACTGCTGCGCGGCGGACGCCCAGCCGGTCAAGATCGCCCTGACCGGCAACGTCCCCCCGGTCCTGAGCCCGGACACCTGGCTGGAGATCACCGGCCGGTACACGCCCCGCCGGACCAAGGACCCGGTCAACGACGGCCCGATCCCGTACCTCGACGTCACCAGAGCCAGGCCGGTACCGGCACCGGCCGACCCGTACGACGAGACGTGGAACAACTGAGCCCCGCGTACCGGCGTACTCGCGTACTAGAAGAGCAACTTGCGGGTACTCGGGAATGCCGCTGATCAGCGAGGGGGAGGCATGACCACACCGAGCGGCCAGACCGGGACGGTGAGGGGGACCGGGACGCAGACCGACCGCGCGGCGGAACTCACCCGGGACCTCCTGACCGAGGCGCGCGAGCAACTCGCGCAGGCCGACAGCAAGGCCGGACTGATGCTGGCGACGCTGGGCGCGGCCCTGACCGCCCTGCTCGGCGCGATCGCCGGCGGCCTCATCGCACCCGGCCAGTACGCAGTGATTCCCCAGCTCCTGGTATGGGCCGGCTGCGCCGCCTGCGCCCCGTCCCTCGTCCTCCTCGGTCTGGCCGTATCCCCCCGAGGCCCCTCCCAGGCCTCCTCCTCCGGCTCCTCCGGCTCCTCAGACGATGCGGCACAGCTGGAGGTCCTGTCCCGCACCGCGTGGATCAAGTACCGCTGCATACGCCGGGCGATGGCCTGGGGCGCGGTCTTCCTCACCCTCACCCTGGCGGGGACGCTGGCCGGGGTCCTGTCCTAGCGGTCCAGGACGTGGGGGTTGTACACCCACACCGCGACCTCACCGCCGCAGTCAAGACACGCGGTCATCGCGAGCGCCCGGTTGACCTGCCTGGCGCCGTCCGCGCTACCAGGTTGGCCGGGTAGGTTCGCAGGCACGTCGCGCACCGGAGCGGGGCGCGCAGGGCAGCCCGGGCCTGCGGTGCCTGATCGCCGAAGATGCCGCCGCAGCGCCCGGCGCGGGGCGCTGAGCGAGTCCAGATTTCAGCGAGGCGCGCCCGTCGTCCCCCGCACGACAAGCCGAGGCGCGACGACGTCCTCCCCGGCCGCGGCCTCCTCACCCTCCAGGCGTGCGACGGCCCGGCCGACCGCGAGCCGGGCGAGGCGCGCGCTGTCCTGGCCGACGGTGGTGAGGTCGATGTGGGCCAGCCGGGCCAGGTGGCTGTCGTCGAAGCCGACGACGGAGATGTCGCCGGGAACCGTCACACCGGAGCGGAGGAACACGTCGAGGACGCCGGTCGCGCAGCGGTCGTTGAAGGCCAGTACGGCGGTGGAGCGCGGGCGGGCCGCCAGCAGGGCCCGGGCGGCCGAGGCGCCTTCCTCCTCGGTCAGCCCGCCGGGCAGGACACGGAGGTGTTCACCCAGGCCGTGGCGGTTCATGGCGGTGCGGTAGCCGCGGCGCCGGTCGGCCGCGCCCGGCGCCAGGCCGCCGTCGACATGGGCGATGTCCCGGTGCCCGAGGCCGACGAGATGGTCCACCGCCTGCCGGGCTCCCTCGTCGTCGGCGGTCCGTACGACCTCCAGCCCCGGGATCGGCGACCGCAGCCGGCGGGCCACGGAGACGACCGGCAACTGCCCGGCGAGTTCCGCCAGTCGCGCGGCGGGGGCCTGCGGACCGAGCAGGACCAGCGCCTCGCAGCGGTCGGCGAGCAGCGTCTCGGCGGCACGCTGCTCGCCGCGCCCGGCGGCCACGGCACTCAGCGCGATCTGGTACCCGGCCGGTTCGGCCGCCGCGTAGATGCCCTCCACCAGGTCGGCGTGGAACGGCTGCTGGAGGCCGAACTGCACCCCGAGCAGACGGGAGCGCTGGCTGCGCAACAGCCGCGCCCGGGCGTCCGGACGGTAGCCGATGTCCCGCGCCGCCTGGAGGACGCGCTCGCGTGTGGCCGCACTGGCGCCCTTCGCCTCCCGCATCACGATGGAGACCAGCGCCGTGGACACACCGGCCCGCGCCGCGACGTCCGCGAGCGTCGGCCGCTTTCCGTCGGGGACCGCCGGGGTCTCTGGCACGGGTCCTCCCTGTCGGGTCGTCATCGCAGAGCCTGATTGTAGAACGTTCTAGCTCTTGGGCAGCCGGGGGTGCTAGAACGTTCTAGTACGGAAGTCGCCGTGGCGAGAGGAAACGGGCCATGTACACACTGGCGGTCTGCGCCGAAATGCTCTTCCTGGACCTGCCGATGGACGAACGGGTCCGGCGCATCCACGACGCCGGCTTCCAGGCCGAGATCTGGGACTGGACCCGGCACGACCTCGACGCGCTCGCCCGCACCCCGGCCGAGTTCTCCTCGATGACCGGCTACATCCGCGGCAGTCTGACCGACGAGGAGGGCGCGGCGGAGCTCCTGCGCACCGCTGAGGAGTCGATCCGGGCGGCAGAGCAACTCGGCTGCCCCCGGCTGAACCTGCACGGCACCGGCCTGGACGACAAGGGCCTGCCGGTTACGCCCGCGACCGGCGACCCCACGGGCCCGATGTGGATCACCGCCCACCACACCCTCACCCGCCTCGCCGAGCTGGCCGAGAACGCCGGCGTGGTCTTCACACTGGAGAACCTCAACACGGCCGTCGACCACCCCGGCGTCCCCTTCGCGACCGCGGCCGACACCCTGGCCCTGGTCCAGGCGGTGGACCGGCCCGGGCTGCGGATGAACCTGGACCTGTACCACGCCCAGATCGGCGAGGGGAACCTGATCCAACTGGTCCGCAAGGCCCACGCCCTGCACCTGATCGGCGAAATCCAGGTGGCCGACGTCCCCGGCCGCCGCGAACCCGGAACCGGCGAGATCAACTACCCTGCGGTCGCCCGCGTCCTGAAGGAGATCGGCTACGAGGGCACGGTCGCGATGGAGGCCTGGGCCTCCGGCGACAGCGAAGTGGCCCTGGAGCGCTTCCGCTCGGCTTTCACGCCCTGATCAAGGCGAGATCGACGCGGCCCTGCCACCAGGCGTGTCCCAAACGATCTCAGGAACCCGTCAGGGGCCTGATCCACTCACTGGATCAGGCCCCTGACCTGGTACTTCACTGTCGGGGTGGCGGGATTTGAACCCACGACCTCTTCGTCCCGAACGAAGCGCGCTGCCAAGCTGCGCTACACCCCGATGTCGCTGCTGTCGCGGCGACGACGTTTACTTTAGCCCACTGGTGGCTAGAGACGAAATCCGGTTTTCCAGGGGTGGCGGAGGGGGTTCGGGCGGGCGTGGTCGAGGGCCACGAGGAGGGTCGCGAGGGCGTAGAAGGAGAGGCCGAGGAGGAGGGCGTTGCCCAGGACCTTCTTGTAGCCGTCCTGGTCGACGTCCAGGAAGGGGTAGAGGTAGCGGTCGGGGGTGCCCGGGAGGAGCAGTTCACCTCGGGTGAGGGAGAAGGCCAGGTAGGCCAGGGGGTAGAGGAGCCAGGTGCTGGCCTGACGCAGGTGCAGGCGGCCCGGGGTCGTGAGCAGGAGCCAGTCCAGTACGGCCGCGATCGGGGTCAGCGTGTGGAGGGTGTGGTGGGCGATGGCCTGCCAGCCCGTCGGTGCCGCCGCGGCCTCGCCCGTGAGGGAGAAGGGGCTCGCCTCGTTCGCCAGGAGCAGGTGGTGCACCAGGGCCGCGATGACGACGTAGAGCAGGGTCGCGCCCAGCACGGAACCTGGTAGCGGGCGGCTGGCCGTCCACGCGCGGCGGGCCGAGAAGGCCATGACCAGCGCGAGCAGGATGTTGCTCTGGATCGCGAAGTAGCCCAGGGTCCGGGACGGGTCACCCAGGAGCAGTTCGAGCGTCACGCCGACGGTCGCCGCCAGGGTGACCAGCAGGCGGAAGACCGCGGCCGCCGGGCGGCGGACCGGGGTGACGACGGCCGTGGCGGGTACGGGGGAGGGCTTCAGCGCGGGCTTGCCCGGAATCGCGGGGAGATCCGGTATGTCCCTGGGTATCGGGGCGGTCATGCCCCCACGCTGGCAGAAGCGGACATAGGGGGCTATTTGAGCGGGCTGTGTGGGTTAACGGGATCGCAACGTCTCTCCCCGCTTCCCATGGCCCCCAGGACTCCCACATGCCCCACGGCCAGGCCCCACGGGCTGCCCACGAGCCCTGCCACGAGCCCTGCCCTGGGGCAGCGACTCCGCTACTCCCGCCCCACCAACGTCAACAACGTCGCCTCCGGCGGGCACGCGAACCGTACCGGCGTGTAGCGGTTCGTGCCGCAGCCCGCCGAGACGTGCAGATACGACGTACGGCCCTCCGCCGTGTGCGTGGACAGGCCCTTCACGCGGTCCGTGTCCAGGTCGCAGTTGGTGACCAGGGCGCCGTAGAAGGGGATGCACAGCTGGCCGCCGTGGGTGTGGCCGGCGAGGATCAAGGGGTAGGCGTCGGCCGTGAAGGCGTCCAGGATGCGCAGGTACGGCGCGTGGACCACGCCCATGGAGAAGTCGGCCGAGTCCGACGGGCCGCCGGCCACCTGCTCGTAGCGGTCCCGCTTGATGTGCGGGTCGTCCAGGCCCGTCAGCTCCAGCGAGACACCCTCGATCTTGAGCGTGCCGCGCGTGTTCGTCAGGTTCAGCCAGCCCGCCGCGTCGAAGGCGTCCCGCAGGTCCTCCCACGGGTTGTGCACCACGCCGACGGCCGGCGGGTTGCCGTTCAGGCCGTGGCGGCCCTGCACCTTTTCCAGCAGGTAGCGGGCGGGGTTGCGGAACACGGGGCCGTAGTAGTCGTTGGAGCCGAACACGTACGCGCCCGGGAACTCCATCAGAGGGCCGAGCGAGTCGAGGACCTCCGGGACACCCTCCGGGTCGGAGAGGTTGTCGCCCGTGTTGATCACGAAGTCGGGGCGCAGGCCCGCCAGGGAGCGCAGCCAGCGCTGCTTCTTGCGCTGACCGCTGACCATGTGGATGTCGGAGACCTGCAACACGCGCAGGGGGCGCATTCCCGAGGGCAGGACCGGGACCGTGACCCGGCGGAGGCGGAAGGAGCGGGCCTCGAAGCCCGCCGCGTACAACAGACCGGCGGCACCAGCCGCCGTGATTCCCAGGGGGACTCCGTATCGCGCGTGCATACGGCCATCGTGTCAGACCGCGCCGGTCGCCTGCGTCCGGCGGTGCGCGAAATGCCCCGGCGGTGCCGGGCCTTGCCTCACCGCCTCCTTAAATGAAGGGGCGCCTTTCCCGTCGCACCTGCGACAATCAACCCCATGACCACGCTCAAGTCGAAGCTGCAGGACGACCTCAACGCCGCGATCAAGGAGCGCGACGAGCTCCGCTCCTCGACGCTCCGGCTGACGCTCGCCGCGATCACCAAGGAGGAGGTCGCGGGGAAGCAGAAGCGGGAGCTCTCCGACGACGAGGTGCAGAAGGTGATCACCCGCGAGGCGAAGAAGCGTCGGGAGGCCGCCGAGGCTTTCGCCCAGGGCGGTCGTGCCGAGAGCGCTGAGCGGGAGAAGGCGGAAGGCGAGGTGCTCGCCGGCTACTTGCCCAAGCAGCTCTCCGACGACGAGCTGGACGCGATCGTCGCGCAGGCCGTCGAGGAGGCGAAGGCCGCGGGTGCCGAGGGGCCCCGGGCCATGGGTGCCGTCATGAAGATCGTGAACCCGAAGGTGGCCGGGCAGGCGGAGGGCGGCCGGGTCGCCGCCGCGGTGAAGAAGCTGCTGGCCGGCTGACCGGACGTCGAGTCGGCCAGTACGGGGCGAGGCCCTGCGGCTTCGGTGGCCGGTGAACGTCGGCTTTCAGCCATTCTGACCGGATGCCTTGATCAGCGGCGGGCTGACGGAAAAAGCTGCGGGTTGACGGAAGGGCTGCGGCTGACGGATAGGGCTGCCGGCTGACGGAAAAGGCTGCGGGCTGAGCCGATTCGGTGTGCCCGGCGGGGCGAAGGGGGGCCGATGGAAGCGGCCGATCGGGGGGACGCACGGGATCTCGACGTGCTGAGGTTGCTTTACCAGGGGCTCGACGACGCGACCGTCGCCCGACGGCTCGGGGTCAGTCATCGGACCGTGCAGCGTCGCGTGCAGAGGATCATGACGGATCTCGGAGTGAGCGGCCGTTTCGCCCTGGGGGCGAAGGCGCAGGAACTCGGGCTCATCTTCGGCATGAACCAGTCAGCGAACTGATCCAACGGAACCGCGGCGAACGCTGTCGACCCGCATGCACGAGGTCGCTGTCGGGGCGTACCGCTTTCCTCTCGAGTCTCCTCGGGAGCACCGAGAGGAAAGCGGTACGGGGGCTTCAGCGACGCACGCTCACCCGCAGTGGACGCCGTTGACGCTCCTGCCGGCCCACAGGCCCCCGATGTCCTCGCCACCGCCGAGGTCGATGCAGTGTCCGTTGGTCCGCGTCACGGTGACCGGTCCCGCGTAACGGCTGTATGCACCGGAGTCGAGCTTGGTGTTGCTACTGCCAAATGAGTGCGCATGCGTCAGTCACACTCCCTTTTGGTCTTCAGGCGCGGACGCGGTGGTTCAGGCCACACCGTGGCAATTCGAGACGACATTGGAACCGAAATCGATGCCGCCCGTGACGGTGCCGTCCCAGTCGCCGAGGAAGGCGTTGATGACGACGCTCGTCCCCTCCGCGATGTCGAGGTCGACGTCGCGGACACCGGAGTCCGCGCCGTTCCTGTTCCAGTAGAAGTAGTGACCGTCGCCGTAGATTTCGATGCCTCCGATGGCGGAGTTACCGTCGGCGAAGATGTCGTCGACCAGGAGATGTTCGCCGTACGCCTTGAACGTGGCCTTGGCGCCGCCGTTGTCGGAGTAGTCGGTGCAGTTCGTCTCGGCTTGGGCGGTTGCCGTCATACCGATGGTGAGCGCCGCAAAGATCGGAAGTACGGCCGCGGCGCGTGCGAAATTGCGCATGGGGTTACCTCTTCTTTGTATCGGGTGGATCCGTAGGTTTCTGGTTCAGTCCTTGCGGCAGGAGGCCGCGATCACGAGCCGCGGCTCCAGGTCTGCCGAGAAGGGGGTGCCGGCCGCGGGACTCTGTCGGCAGATCTTGTATGACCAGCTACGTTCCTTGGACACGGTTCCGCCGGTGGCGTCCACGTGTATGTGCTTCGGTGTGTATCCCGTCAGCAGGAGCCGGTCGGTGGCCCTGCGGAGGTCCATGCCCACGACGTCCGGCGTCGCGTCGGCTTTCCATTCGGCGCCGACCCTGGGCGGGCATGTCTCGGAACTCCGGACCGTGAAGAGGACCACCGCGCTGAGGTGCGGTTTCTCCTGCTCGAAGCAGACCTTGAATTTCTCCGCGTGGGCCGGGCTGACATACCGGTTCAGATCTGTCGCATCACGGAGCGAGAACCCTTTGCCCTCGTCCGCTTTTTCTCCCATGACGACGTCGAGGGGGCCCTCGGCCGGGCGGGCGGTGGATTCGGCTTCACCATGTGCTGCGACCCGTTCTCCGCGTTCTTCGCCGGCTGGGCCCGAGCTGCACGCGGTAATCCCGGCCAGAACCGTCAGAGCGGCTGCGGTACTCGTCAAGAAGCCGCGTATTCGCCGCTCGGAGATGTTCTGGAACCTCATGAATCCACTCCCCCCTTCATGCGCTTGGTGATCAAAGGAACACCAGTTCAATTAGGGAGTCAAGGGTTCCGTTGCTGTCCGGATTGGGCAGTTGCTCAGTGATTCCGTGCCTTCGTGGCCGTCTCACGTGGTGCCTGTCGGCGGCCCGTAGCGGGCACCTGCCCGGCCCGCAGCCTCGCGGCCTTCACGATCGCGGCGGCCCACCCGGACTCGCCCGGGCCGGCGAGCTCGTCACGCACCGCGACCCGGTACAGCCGTCGCCACACACCGGCCTCCGTCCAGGCGGTGAAGCGGCGGTGCGCCGTCGCCGGTGAGACCCCGAGCCAGGGCGGCAGCATTCGCCAGGGACAACCGCTGGTCAGTACGTACACCACTGCGGTGAGCACCATGCGCTCGTCGACGGGCGCGGTGCCCCCTCCCTGCCGGCGCGGTGTGAACGGTGGCAGCAGCGGCTTCGTCAGGGCCCACAGCTCGTCGGTGACCAGTCGTCGGGCGAGATCGCCAGTCATGCTCCCCATCGTCGAGGTCACCACATGAGACAGCGGCGTTCCCGACGCAGGTTGTCGTAATTACGCCAGGGCCGGCCTGGTGGCCCTGGCGTATGTGCCGAAGTGCGGACCGGTACGGAGAGTCCTCAAGAGATACGAGGAGTCAGTCGCCCCGCCCGCCGTTCCCGTTCCCGCCACCATTGTCCTGGCCCCGGAAGAAGCCCTCCGGAATGGAGAAGGAAGGAGTCGGGAAGGGGTCGTCGCCCCCGCCGCCGTTGTTGCCGCCGACCAGGCCGCCGATGAAGCCGTTGCCGTTGCCGTTGTCACCGTCGTCCCCGTCGCCGCGGCCCTCGTCGTCGCCGTCCCCGTCGCCGCGGTCCCGGTCGATGCCGTCGGGGATGTGGACGGTGTTGAACTGCTCGACGGGCTTGCCCTCCAGCGCGCCGTTCATCATGTCGCCCCAGATCGGGCCGGGGACCTCACCGCCGAAGACCTTGCCGTACGACCGGCCGCCGATGGTGATGTTGGTCATCTTCCGCTTGTGGGCCGGGTCGCCGACCCACACGGCACCGGCCATGTTCGGCGTGTAGCCCACGAACCAGGCCGCGTAGCGCTCGTCCGTCGTACCGGTCTTGCCGGCGCTGGGGCGGCTGTCGAGGCCTGCCTTCTTACCCGTACCGTCCTCGACGACGCCTCGCAGCAGCGCGTTGATGGTGTCGGCGGTCTTCTCCGACATCGCACGCGAACAGGTCGACTTCGGGACCTGGAGCGACTTCTTCTGGTCTCCGACGCGCTGGGTGACCGACTCGATGGCGACCGGCGTGCAGTGCATCCCGCGCGAGGCGAAGGTCGCGTACGCGTTCGCCATGGTCAGCGGGGACATCTCCTGGGTGCCGAGGGCGATGGACGGAGCCTGGTCGATCTTGCGGCCGTCGGCCCGTTCGACGCCCATCTTCTTCGCCATCGTGGTGACCGGGCAGATGCCGATGTCGCTGATCATCTGCACGTAGTAGGTGTTGACCGACTTGGCGGTCGCTTCCTTCATGTCGTACGGACCGACCTCGGACTCGTTCTCGTTCTCGAGCTTGGCGGGGTTGGTCCGGCTGTTCTTCCAGATCTTGCCGTCGCACGCCGAGACCGGGCTCGGGTACGCCATCTGGTACGGCGAGGAGTACACCTTGTTCGCCGGCATGCCGTCCTCGAGGGCCGCGGCGGCCACGATCGGCTTGAACGTCGAACCGGGCTGGTAGCCCATGCCGCCGCCCATGTCGTCGTTGACGGACAGGTTGAGGGTCGTCTCGCCCTCCTTGATGTCGACGCCGTACGGACGTGACTGGCCCATGGCGAGGATCTTGCCGGTGCCGGGCTGGACGAGGGTGGCGGCGGTGGCCACGTCGTCGCTCGTGTAGACGTGGTCCTTGATGGACGCCTGTGTCGCCTCCTGGGCCTGGGGGTCCATGGTGGTGCGGATGGTGAGGCCGCCCTGGTTCCAGACCTTCGCCCGCTTCTCCTTGGTCTTGCCGAAGACCGGGTCGTTCAGGAAGACCTCGCGCACGTAGTCGCAGAAGAAGCCCGCGCCCTTGATCGCCGTGATGCAGCCGTTCTTGGGCTTGCTGACCTTCAGGCCCAACGGCGCCTTCATCGCCTCGGCGGCCTGCGCCCGGGAGATGTCGCCGACGTCGGCCATGCGGCGGAGCACGATGTTGCGGCGCTTGGTGGCCTCAGCCTCGTCGTTGACCGGGTCGTACCGGCTGGGCGACTGGACGATGCCCGCGAGGAGGGCCGCCTCCTGGACGTTCAGATCCTCGGCGGACTTGGAGAAGTAGCGCTGGGCCGCGGCCTCGATGCCGTAGGCCTGCTGGCCGAAGAACGTGATGTTCAGGTAGTTCTCGAGGATCTTCTTCTTCCCGAGCTCCTCCTCGACCTGGATCGCGTACTTCAGTTCGCGGATCTTGCGGCCGATGGTCTGCTGGGTGGCCTGCGCGACCTTCGTCGGGTCGTTGCCGGCCTCCTCGACGAAGACGTTCTTCACGTACTGCTGCGTCAGGGTCGAGGCGCCCTGGGCGACCTCACCGCTTCGCGCGTTCTTGTTGAGGGCGCGCAGGACGCCCTTCAGGTCGACCGCGCCGTGCTGGTAGAAGCGTGAGTCCTCGATCGCGACGATCGCCTTCTGCATGTACGGCGAGATGTCCTTGAGGGGGACCACCGTGCGGTCGCGCGAGTAGACCGTGGCGATCTGTCCGCCGTCGGCGTCGAGGATCGTGGTGCGCTGGCTCAGCGGCGGGGTCTTCATGTTGGCCGGGAGTTCGTCGAAGCTCTCGACCGATCCCTTCGCCGCCAGCCCCAGCGCGCCCACCGCGGGCAGCGCGATACCGGCCAGCACGGCTCCCGCGAGAACACTGACACCGAGGAACTTGGCGGCCTGCTGCGTGGGTGACAGACCACCGCCCGAGCGCTTCTTTGGCATGAGGGCAGCCTACGTTCTCATTCGCCGGACAGGCGTACAGGCCTTGGCCTAAGCTGCTCTCAACTGTCACAGCAGTGAGGCCACGTATCAATACGTCCGGCGACCCCGAATCGTTCCGGGTGTTCCCCAACTTTTTTGATGGGGTCGTGTCCGAATCCGCCTTGTGTGTCATACGGCGTCCGTTGTGACGCAACTGAACTGTCCTGGTTTGCCGGGAAAGTTACGTATGTCGCCAGCTCACTCCCCCGGGTGATCTGCCGCTTACCCATAGTCCGTTCGGACCATTCAAGATTGGGCCCGCTGGGGGTGTTGCGCTGTGCCCACCTTCCGTAACGTCCTCAACTGGCGGCGGTGAATATGCCGCTGCCGCCGTGGGGGAGCCTCGATTCGGGAGAGGACGGCGCCGGTATGGGCTGGGTAGTCGACTGGAGTGCGCAGGCGGCCTGCCGCACTACCGATCCGGATGAACTGTTCGTTCAAGGAGCAGCGCAGAACAGGGCCAAGGCGGTGTGCACCGGATGCCCGGTGCGTACGGAGTGCCTGGCCGACGCGCTGGACAACCGCGTCGAGTTCGGCGTGTGGGGAGGCATGACGGAGCGGGAGCGCCGCGCACTGCTGCGCAGGCGGCCCACAGTGACCTCCTGGCGCCGGCTGCTGGAGACCGCGCGCTCGGAGTACGAGCGGGGGTGCGGTGTCGTACCGCTCGATGACGACGAGATTTACGAGAACTACGCGGCGGTGAGCTGAGGAGTTCCCCGGGGCTACCCGGGGCTCAGGTCGGGGCTCAGGCCCCTCACGGAGACAGGCTCGTGGGCGGCGCAGGGTCGCCCTCAGGCACTCGGGTTGTGCCCCGGCGCACTCGCGTTGCGCTCAGGCACACTCGTGCTGCGCGCTCAAGCACTCGCCCGGACGTCGCTCACGCACTCGCCTCGGACGCCGCTCAGGCACTCGCCTCAGGCCGGGTGCCTGCCTCGGGCAGCTCGGGTTCGGGCAGTTCGCGCTCGTTCGCCGCGAGCCGGTCGCCGATGTCGCGCAGTCCCGCGAGGTCGTGCACGTCGCCGGGCAGCGCACCCACTTCCGTCACGGCCACCTCCGGGTGGAGCGCGGTGAAGCGGTCACGCGTGCGCTGCTCACGGGAGAGCAGCTGCATACGGTCGGCGTGCAGCCTCAGCAGACCTGCCGTGAGCTGGTCGACGGAGCGCTCGGTGTTCTCGGCGTCCTCGGCGGGGGAGCCACCGTCAGAAGCCGGAGCAGCAGCCGGAGCTGGTGTTTCGGATGTGGGAGAGCCTGAACTGTCGTACGTGTCGGGGGAGTTACGAAGTACTGCTTTCCCGCTCTCCTGATCCACAATGCGGGGCTCTTCAAGATTTTCCGCGGCGGCGAGCGCCCGCTCGGCCGACAGCCGGTCGGCGCCGCTGCCGTGGACCCGGTTGAGCACCAGCCCGGCGAGCGGCATGTCCTCCGCGGCCAGCCGCTCCACGAAGTACGCGGCCTCGCGCAGCGCGTCCCGCTCCGGGGCCGCGACCACGAGGAACGCCGTGCCGGGCGCCTGGAGCAGCTTGTACGTCGCGTCGGCGCGGGTGCGGAACCCGCCGAAGGTCGTGTCCATCGCGGACACGAACGTCTGGACGTCCTTGAGGAGCTGGCCGCCCAGGAGCTTGCCGAGGGTGCCGGTCATCATCGACATCCCGACGTTCAGGAACTTCATCCCGGCCCGGCCGCCCAGCTTCGCCGGCGCCGTCAGCAGCCGGATCAGCCGCCCGTCCAGGAAAGACCCGAGCCGCTTGGGCGCGTCCAGGAAGTCCAGCGCCGAGCGGGACGGCGGGGTGTCGACGATGATCAGGTCCCACTCGTCCCTGGCCCGCAACTGCCCGAGCTTCTCCATCGCCATGTACTCCTGCGTGCCTGCGAAGCCCGCCGAGAGCGACTGGTAGAAGGGGTTGCCCAGGATCGCGGCGGCCCGCTCGGGATCCGCGTGCGCCTCGACGATCTCGTCGAAGGTGCGCTTCATGTCGAGCATCATCGCGTGCAGCTCGCCGCCCGCGGAGTCGTCGATGCCCTTCACCCGGCGCGGGGTGTTGTCGAGGGAGTCGATGCCCATGGACTGGGCCAGCCGGCGGGCCGGGTCGATGGTGAGGACGACGACCTTGCGGCCGCGCTCGGCCGCGCGCAGCCCCAGGGCCGCCGCGGTCGTGGTCTTGCCGACCCCGCCCGAGCCGCAGCAGACCACGATGCGGGTCTTCGGGTCCTCCAGCAGCGGATCGATGTCGAGCACGCGCGCGGGGGGCAGGTGGTGGCGGGCCGGGTCGTGGGTGTGGGCCGGGTCCGGACGACTCATGACATCCCCTGCTTCCGACTCGAGACGGGCCTTGCCTGTGTGCTGTTCCGGGGGCAGCGGCCGGCCCGGCTCATGACACGCCCTGCTCGCGCAGCTCGCGGGCCAGCTCGTACAGCCCCGCCAGGTCCATGCCCTCGGCGAACAGCGGCAGTTCGTGCAGCGGCAGGCCCAGCTCGGTGAGCACCGCACGCTGCTCGTGCTCCAGCGTGTACCGCTCGGCGTACTCCTCGGCCTGGGTGAGCAGCGGATCGACCAGCCGCTCCGCACGCCCGCCGCGCCTCGCCCCGCCGAGCCCGGCGGACGACAGCGACCGCGCAACCGTGGAACGCGGGACCGTCCGTACGAGTTCCAGGTCGGCCGCGTCCAACACCTCCGGCCGCACCATGTTCACGATGATCCGCCCCACCGGCAGCCGCGCCGACCGCAGCTCGGTGATGCCGTCCACGGTCTCCTGGACGGGCATCTCCTCCAGCAGCGTCACCAGGTGCACGGCCGTCTCCGGCGACTTCAGCACCCGCATCACGGCCTGGGCCTGATTGTGTATCGGGCCGATCTTGGCGAGCCCGGCCACCTCGTCGTTGACGTTCAGGAAGCGCGTGATGCGCCCGGTGGGCGGGGCGTCCATGACGACGTAGTCGTACGCGAACCGCCCGCTCTTGTCCTTCCGCCGCACCGCCTCGCACGCCTTGCCGGTGAGGAGTACGTCCCTCAGGCCGGGTGCGATGGTGGTGGCGAAGTCGATCGCCCCGAGCTTCTTCAGGGCCCGTCCGGCGCCCCCCAGTTTGTAGAACATCTGGAGGTAGTCCAGAAGGGCCAGTTCGGGGTCGATGGCCAGCGCGTACACCTCCCCGCCCCCGGGAGCGACCGCGATCTTCCGTTCCTCATAAGGCAGCGCCTCCGTTTCGAAGAGCTGCGCGATTCCCTGGCGGCCCTCGACCTCGACGAGAAGCGTCCGCTTCCCCTCCGTGGCCAGGGCCAGCGCTAGGGCCGCGGCCACCGTGGTCTTACCGGTACCGCCCTTGCCGCTGACGACCTGGAGCCTGCTCACGTATTCGAGCCTAACCAGTCCGTGCCCGGGCTACGCGGGAGGCTGTGGATAACCATCGCCGAGGAGGGCGGACGCCCGGGGGTGTGGTCGGCCGTGTGACCCCTCTCCGGCAGCGGCTAGAGTCGGCCGCATGACCAAGTGGGAATACGCAACCGTGCCGCTGCTCGTCCACGCCACGAAGCAGATTCTGGACACCTGGGGCGAGGACGGCTGGGAGCTCGTCCAGGTCGTGCCCGGGCCGAACAACCCCGAGCAGCTCGTGGCCTACCTGAAGCGGGAGAAGCAGTAATGAGCGCCGTCGAGGCGAAGCTGGCCGAGCTCGGCCTGACCCTGCCCGACGTCGTCCCGCCGCTCGCCGCGTACCAGCCGGCCGTGCAGTCCGGCCCGTACGTCTACACCGCCGGTCAGCTGCCGATGGTGGACGGCAAGCTTCCGGTCACCGGCAAGGTCGGTGCGGAGGTCACGCCGGAGGAGGCCAAGGAGCTGGCACGCACGTGTGCGCTGAACGCCCTGGCCGCCGTCAAGTCCGTCGCCGGTGACCTGGACCGCATCGCGCGCGTGGTGAAGGTCGTCGGCTTCGTGGCCTCGGCCTCCGACTTCACGGGCCAGCCCGCGGTGCTGAACGGCGCCAGCGAGCTGCTCGGCCAGGTCCTCGGCGACAAGGGCGTGCACGCGCGCAGCGCGGTGGGCGTGGCGGTGCTGCCGCTGGACGCACCGGTGGAAGTCGAGATCCAGGTGGAGCTCGCATAACCTCCTTTCGGTGGTCCCAGCTGCGGAATCCGCCCCCGGGGCCACTCGAACATCCGCCCGTCACGGGATAGCCTCGCGCCCATGGCGAACGGTCAGTGGTACCCCCCGGAGTGGCCGGACCGCATCCGCGCACTCGCGGCCGGCACCCTCACCCCGGTCACCCCGAAGCGCGCGGCCACCGTCATGCTCCTGAAGGACACCGGCACCGGCCCCGCCGTCCACATGCTGCGCAGACGCGCCTCCATGGCCTTCGCCGGAGGCGCGTACGCGTATCCGGGCGGTGGCGTCGACCCCCGGGACGACGACCACCAGGTCCGCTGGGCGGGCCCCACGCGCGCGTGGTGGGCGGACCGGCTCGGCGTCGACGAGACGGCGGCCCAGGCGATCGTCTGCGCGGCCGTACGGGAGACGTACGAGGAGGCGGGCGTGCTGCTCGCCGGCCCGGCGCCCGACTCGGTCGTCGGCGACACCACCGGCGCCGACTGGGAGGCCGACCGTGCCGCCCTGGTCGCCCGGGACCTGTCCTTCGCGGAGTTCCTGGACCGCCGCGGCCTGGTCCTGCGCTCCGACCTGCTCGGCGCCTGGACCCGCTGGATCACCCCGGAGTTCGAGGCCCGCCGTTACGACACCTTCTTCTTCGTGGCCGCCCTCCCCGAGGGACAGCGCACCCGCAACGCCTCCACGGAGGCCGACCGTACGGTGTGGATCGCGCCGGGCGAGGCGGCGGCCGGGTACGACAGGGGCGAGCTGCTGATGATGCCGCCGACCATCGCGACCCTGCGCCAGCTGACGGCGTACGAGAGCGCCGCCCAGGCGCTCGCGGCCGCCCCGGGGCGTGACCTCACGCCCGTCCTGGCCACCGCCCGCCTGGAGGACGGCGAGATCGTGCTCTCCTGGCCGGGCCACGACGAGTTCACCAAGCACATCCCGAACGCACCGACTGGTGGAGCCACCGCATGACGGACGCAGCAGCCCTTCCCGGCCAGCCTCGCGGCGGGGTCCTCTCGGGTCCCGCCACCGCGCGGGCCGTCAACGTCCTGGCCCCCAACCCGTCGGCGATGACCCTGGACGGCACGAACACCTGGATCCTCTCCGAGCCCGACTCGGACCTGGCGGTGGTGGTCGATCCGGGCCCGCTCGACGACGGGCACCTGCGCCATGTCGTCGCCACGGCCGAGCAGGCCGGCAAGCGGGTCGCCCTGACCCTGCTGACCCACGGTCACCCCGACCACGCGGCGGGCGCCGCCCGGTTCGCCGAACTGACCGGCACGCGCGTGCGCGCACTCGATCCGGCACTGCGGCTGGGCGACGAGGGCCTGGCCGCCGGGGACGTGATCACCACCGGCGGCCTGGAACTGAAGGTCGTCCCCACTCCCGGCCACACCGCCGACTCCCTCTGCTTCCATCTCCCCGCCGACCGGGCGGTCCTGACCGGCGACACGATCCTGGGCCGCGGTACGACGGTCGTGGCCCACCCCGACGGCCGGCTCGGCGACTACCTGGACTCCCTGCGGCGCCTCAGGTCCCTCACGGTCGACGACGGCGTCCACACGGTGCTCCCGGGCCACGGCCCGGTCCTGGAGGACGCCCAGGGCGCCGTGGAGTACTACCTCGCCCACCGCGCCCACCGCCTCGCCCAGGTGGAGACGGCCGTCGAGGACGGCTACCGGACCCCCGGGCAGGTCGTCGCCCACGTCTACGCCGACGTCGACCGCTCCCTGTGGCCGGCGGCGGAACTGTCGGTACGGGCGCAGTTGGACTACCTGGAGGAGCACGGGCTCATCTAGGGCCCTTCATGGACGCGGCGCCTTGACGCCGTGCACGCGCGCGTACTCCCCGGCGAGCCAGGGCCCGAGATCGTCGACGTACGACACGAGCACGGCGGCGTCACCCGTCGGCTCCCGGCCGAGGACGGCGGCGGTCAGCATCTGCTCGGCGCGCCGCGGGTAGTACCGGGCGAACGCCTCGGCCATCTCCCGCAGGTCGCTGGTCCAGCCGTTCCAGCGAGGCATGACGAGCGTGAAGCCCGTGCGCACGAGGCGGCGGGACATGAAGCGGACGAGCGGACGGCGGGCCTCTTCCGTGCCGCCCTCCTCGGCGATCCGCCGGCGCCAGCGCGGCAGGAGCAGGGCCAGATCACCGTTGGTCTCGCGGGCCAGCAGCGAGTCGGGGCGGTAACGCGGCAGGTACGCGGCCAGGTCCTCGCCCAGCAAAGGGGTGCACAGGCAGGCGACGAACCACCCCAGGTCGTACCGCTCCAGGTCGCTCAGCAGCCTCGCCCGGCTGAACAGCAGCGTCCCGTGCCCGTCGAGTTGCCCGAACTCCCTGTTCAGCGCCGCACCGAGGGCACGGGCCTCCGCCCGGTCCGTGTCGGTCGGCTCCTCGCGCAGGGCGAGCAGCAGGTCGAGGTCACTGCGCCCCACACGCGCGGTGCCGCGCGGGATCGACCCGTAGAGGTACGCGCTGTGCAGCCGCGCCCCGAACACGTCGGTCAGCCGCTCCCCGGTCGCGGCGACGACCGGACGGAAGGCGTCGGGCACGCGCGCGAGGGAGCCCTCCCGGGCGATGAAGCCCTGGGCGTCGAGTCCCGGGCGGCGAACGGTTCCGGCCATGCGGTCACTGTGCCGTGAAGGGGGAGGCCGGCGCGGCTGGTTTTCGTGCCGCGGACGACGTCGGGCCCCGTCCCGCGAGGAGACAGGGCCCGATGCCGTACGGCCAGGGGTGTGTGCGCGTCAGCGCGAGCGCTTGGCGAGGCGTTCCACGTCCAGGAGGATCACCGCGCGGGCCTCCAGGCGCAGCCAGCCGCGCTGGGCGAAGTCCGCCAGTGCCTTGTTGACCGTCTCGCGGGACGCGCCGACCAGCTGGGCCAGCTCCTCCTGCGTGAGGTCGTGGACGACGTGGATGCCCTCCTCGGACTGCACGCCGAACCGGCGGGACAGGTCCAGCAGGGCGCGGGCGACACGGCCCGGGACGTCCGAGAAGACGAGGTCGGACATCGCGTCGTTGGTCTTGCGCAGCCGGCGCGCGACGGCGCGCAGGAGCGCCGTGGCCACCTCGGGGCGGGCGTTCAGCCAGGGCTGGAGGTCGCCGTGGCCGAGGCCGAGCAGCTTGACCTCGGTCAGCGCCGTGGCGGTCGCGGTGCGCGGGCCCGGGTCGAACAGCGACAACTCGCCGATGAGCTCGCCGGGGCCGACCACGGCCAGCATGTTCTCGCGGCCGTCGGGGGACGTGCGGTGGAGCTTGACCTTGCCCTCCGTGACCACGTAAAGGCGGTCGCCGGGGTCACCTTCGTGGAACAGCGAGTCACCGCGCGCGAGGGTCACCTCACTCATGGAGGCGCGGAGTTCCGCGGCCTGCTCGTCGTCGAGCGCCGCGAAGAGCGGATTGCGCCGCAGAACGTCGTCCACGAGTTCTCTCCTTGTCGACCTGCTCAGGGGCTGTTGCCCCCGCGTACCAAGGCACCGTGGTGCCCATTTTGCCGGACGGTCCAAACAGTGTGATCTGTCACAAGGATGCCGCACACGTGTCCCGGGGTACGCGGCAGGGGTCCAATTGGGCGCCGATCTTCGGGGTCCGGGGCGGATGTCGGTGCCGGGCCTTAGGCTGGCCGGGTGTCCAAATCGCCGGTGAGAGCACAGGCCGAGGGGGCTACGCGGGTGGTTGTACGTCGCGATTCCGCCGTGGGCGAACAGAGCCCCGATGGCGGTAGGAAAACGGCGAAAGCGACAGGGGAGGCGGCGCCTTCCGGGAAGTCGGCGCCGGCGAAGAGGGCGCTTGCCAGGAAGGCCGGGGCCGCGAGTGAGCAGGCATCTGCGATGCAGGCCGCGGCTGTGAAGAAGGCCGCGTCTGCGAAGAAGGCCGCGTCTGCCAAGAAGGCCGCGTCTGCCAAGAAGGCCGCGTCAGTGAAGAAGGCTGCGTCAGTGAAGAAGGCTGCGTCAGTGAAGAAGGCCGCGTCTGGCAAGAAGACCGCGTCTGCGAAGAAGGCCGCGCCGGCGAATAAGGCCCCCGCCGCCAAGAAGGTCACCGTCGCCCCCAAGAAGGCCACGGCCCGCATCAAGGGCACCGCCCCGGCCAGGACCGTCGTCCACCCGCCGAGCGGCGAGTCGCGTACCGCCCTCGTCCGCCGGGCCCGCCGTATCAACCGCGAGCTCGCCGAGGTCTACCCGTACGCCCACCCCGAGCTGGACTTCACCAACCCCTTCCAGTTGGTGGTCGCCACGGTCCTGTCCGCCCAGACGACCGACCTGCGCGTCAACCAGACGACCCCCGCCCTCTTCGCCAAGTACCCCACCCCCGAGGACCTGGCCGCCGCCAACCCGGAAGAGGTGGAGGAGATCCTCCGCCCGTGCGGCTTCTTCCGGGCCAAGACCAAGTCGGTCATAGGGCTGTCCAAGGCGCTCGTGGCGGACTTCGGCGGGGAGGTCCCCGGCCGGCTGGAAGACCTGGTCAAGCTGCCCGGCGTCGGCCGCAAGACCGCGTTCGTCGTGCTCGGGAACGCCTTCGGCCGGCCCGGCATCACCGTGGACACGCACTTCCAGCGCCTGGTGCGCCGCTGGCAGTGGACCGCCGAGACGGACCCGGACAAGATCGAGGCCGCGGTCGGCGCGCTGTTCCCGAAGAGCGACTGGACGGACCTCTCGCACCACGTGATCTGGCACGGCCGCCGGATCTGCCACGCCCGCAAGCCCGCGTGCGGCGCCTGCCCGATCGCCCCGCTCTGCCCGGCGTACGGCGAGGGCGAGACCGACCCGGAGAAGGCCGGGAAGCTGCTCAAGTACGAGAAGGGCGGCTTCCCCGGCCAGCGTCTGAACCCCCCGCAGGCCTACCTGGACGCGGGCGGCAAACCGGCGCCGCCGCTGGGGGCCGGATGAGCTGCCCCACGAACCCCTCGATCAGGGGATCGCGGCCGTTCACGGAACGATCTCGGGGCCGCCGGGCGTTGGAAGCGGCAGGACGACGGGGGTGGCGATGACGCGGGCGAGCGACACACAGGGCGGGCCGGTGACGGTGAGCAAGGAGGGCCTGCCCGGCTGGCTGGACCCGGTGGTGCACGCCGTGGAGACGGTCCGGCCGCGGCAGCTGAGCCGCTTCCTGCCGCCGGAGGACGGTGCCGGGCGGCAGTCCGCCGTGCTGGTCCTCTTCGGTGAGGGCGAGCGCGGGCCGGAGCTGCTGCTCATGGAGCGCGCCCACTCCCTGCGCTCGCACGCCGGCCAGCCCTCCTTCCCCGGCGGCGCCCTCGACCCGGAGGACGGCGACCCGCGCGGCGACGGCCCGCTGCGGGCGGCCCTGCGCGAGGCGGAGGAGGAGACCGGCCTCGATCCTTCCGGTGTCCAGCTCTTCGGCGTCCTGCCCCGGCTGTACATCCCGGTCAGCGGCTTCGTCGTCACCCCGGTGCTGGGCTGGTGGCGCGAGCCCAGCCCGGTCGGGGTCGTCGATCCGAACGAGACCGCCAGGGTCTTCACCGTCCCCGTGGCGGATCTCACGGATCCCGCCAACCGCGCCACCACCGTCCACCCCAGCGGCCACCGAGGTCCGGCATTTCTGGTCGAATCGGCACTTGTCTGGGGTTTCACGGCCGGAATCATCGACCGGCTGCTGCACTACTCGGGCTGGGAGCGGCCCTGGGACCGCGAGAAGCAGGTCCCGCTCGACTGGCGCGCATGACAGGGTGGCCTCCGTGAACGTGCTGGACATCTTGTTGCTGGTCGCCGCCGTGTGGTTCGCGGTCGTCGGGTACCGCCAGGGATTCGTCGTCGGCATCCTGTCGGTGATCGGCTTCCTGGGCGGTGGTCTCGTCGCCGTCTACGCGCTGCCCGTCATCTGGGACGCGATCACGGACAACGCGGAGGTGAACACGACCGCGGCCGTCGTCGCGGTCGTCGTCGTCATCGTCTGCGCCTCCGTCGGCCAGGCCCTCACCACCCACCTCGGCAACAAGCTGCGCCGGCACATCACCTGGTCCCCGGCCCGGGCCCTGGACGCCACCGGCGGCGCGCTCGTCAACGTCGTGGCGATGCTCCTGGTCGCCTGGCTGATCGGTTCGGCCCTCGCGGGCACCACGCTGCCGACGCTCGGCAAGGAGGTCCGCAACTCCAAGGTGCTGCTCGGCGTCTCCCAGGCGCTGCCGGACCAAGCCGCCACCTGGTTCGCGGACTTCTCCTCGGTCCTCGCGCAGAACGGCTTCCCGCAGGTCTTCAGCCCGTTCGCGAACGAGCCGATCACCGACGTCCAGCCCCCGGACCCGGCGCTGGCGAACAGCCCGGTGGCCACCCGCGCCCAGCGCTCCATCGTCAAGGTCATGGGCACGGCCCCGAGCTGCGGCAAGGTCCTGGAGGGCACCGGCTTCGTCTTCGACGACCGCCGCGTGATGACCAACGCGCACGTGGTGGGCGGCGTCGACGAGCCGACCGTGCAGATAGGCGGCGAGGGCAAGAAGTACGACGCCACGGTCGTGCTCTACGACTGGCGGCGCGACATCGCCGTACTGGACGTGCCGGACCTCGAGGCGCCCGCGCTGCGGTTCACCACCGAGGACGCGGGCAGCGGCGACGGCGCGATCGTCGCGGGCTTCCCGGAGAACGGGGCGTACGACGTACGTGCCGCACGCGTACGTGGCCGCATCACGGCCAACGGCCCGGACATCTACCACCGCGGCACGGTCCGCCGCGACGTCTACTCCCTCTACGCGACCGTCCGCCAGGGCAACTCCGGCGGCCCGCTGCTCACACCCGACGGCAGGGTCTACGGCGTCGTCTTCGCCAAGTCCCTCGACGACGCCGAGACGGGTTACGCGCTGACCGTGGACGAGATCCAGGAGGACATCACCAAGGGGCGCACCGCCAACCAGCAGGTGGGCAGCGACAGCTGCGCGCTCTAGGAGTGCTGGAGCGGGGCAGCCGGCGGGTCACTCACGCGGGTGGCGCCTCAGTCGCGAGTGTGGCGCAGACGTACGGTGACCCAGCGGGCCCGGCGGCGGAGGATACGCGGGATCCCGACCCTGGGGTCCGCGGTCGCCATCTGCGGTGCGCCGCTTCGCTGGTGGGGGTTCGCACCGCCCGCCGAGCGGCGATTGCGGCTTGCGTCACTGTAGTCGTGCGTCCAGCCCATACCCCGACGTGTGCCCCCACCCCATGGTCGATAACCGCCCCCGGGGCGTCCAATTGGCCTATGCGCCAGGCAATTGGCCGTTCGTAGCACAAGCGTTCACGAGCGGATACCGGTCGCGGTCACCCGGTCACCGATCGGGTTCGGGATCCTTCAGCCAGTTGATGAGTTCCGAGGAGAACGCGACCGGGTCCTCCTCGTGCGGGAAGTGCCCGAGGCCGTCGAACAGGCGCCAGCGGTACGGGGCTTCGACGTACTCGCCGGACCCGGCCGCGCTGCGCGTGCGCATCACGGGGTCGAGCGAGCCGTGCAGATGGAGCGTCGGCACGCGCACGGGCCGCTTCATCCGGCGGTTGAACTGGATGCCGTCCGGGCGGGCCAGGGAGCGCACCATCCAGCGGTACGGCTCGACCGCGCAGTGCGCGGCGGAGGGGATGCACATGGCCCGGCGGTAGATCTCCAGCGCCTCCTCCTCCGGCGGGCGGGGCCCGGACCAGTCCTGGATCAGCTCGGCCACCAGCGCCCCGTCGTCGGCGGTGAGCTGCCGCTCCGGGATCCAGGGCCGCTGGAACCCCCAGATGTGTGAACCGGCGCGGGTCTGCTTGACGTCCCGCAGCATGGCCGAGCGCCAGCGCCGCGGATGTGGCATGGACGCGACGGCCAGCCGCCGCACCAGCTTGGGGCGCATCGCGGCGGCCGTCCACGCGAGGTACCCGCCCAGGTCGTGGCCGACCAGCGCGGCGTCGGGCTCGCCGAGGGAGCGGATGACGCCGGTGACGTCGAGCGCGAGGTTGGCGGGGTCGTAACCGCGCGGCGTGCGGTCGCTGCCTCCGACGCCCCGCAGGTCCATGGCGACGGCCCGGAAGCCCGCGTCGGCGAGCGTCACCAGCTGGTGCCGCCAGGTCCACCAGAACTGCGGGAAGCCGTGCAGGAGCAGGACCAGCGGCCCGTCGCCCAGCTCGGCGATGTGGAAGCGGGCGCCGTTGGCGGCGACGTCGCGGTGGCTCCAGGGGCCGTCCAGCCGCACGGCCGAAGCCGGTGGTGCCGAAGGTGTGGCGGGATCGGTCATGACGACGAGCGTGCCACAGCCTCGATGGCCTCGGGGACCCGGTCCTGCGCGAGCTCCGGACGCGGGTGCGGCTTGGCCTTCTGCAGGACGCCCGCGGTCTCCTTCATCGAGGCGGCGACCTTCTGCGGGCCCTTGCTCTTCTTGGCCTTCTTCGCGAAGACCACGCCGATCAGCGCGAGCACGACCGCGACCAGCACGTTCGCCGCGAAGGACAGCAGGAAGCAGATCGCGAGGTTCCAGTCGCTCCAGGTGCGGATGCCGTACGCCAGCGCGAAGTTCAGCATCGGCAGGGAGAACAGCAGTACCGCCCCCGCCATCGAGAAGGCGCCGCCGCTGGTCGCGCCGCGCTTCACGTCCTGCTTGAGCTGCGCCTTCGCCAGCGCGATCTCGTCGTGCACCAGCGCCGACATTTCCGCCGTCGCCGAGGCGAACAGCTGGCCGATGGTGCGTTCGGCGCCGACCGGGCTGCCGTCGGGTGCGCTCATCGCGGTCTCCCTCTTCTGCGTACGGTCCGATTTTCGCGTCTTTGCCCGACCGGCCGCAGTCGTCCGACTGCGTAGGGCCTGACTGCGTACGGTCCCGTCTTTTGTACCGTCCCGTCAGATCATGCCGGACGGTGGTGGTCATCGCCTGCCCCGCCCGGTACTTCGGCAAGCCCGTGGCGCGCGGCTGCCTTCTCCTGGGCGATCCGGCGGTGTTCGGCGGCCTTGCGTTCGTAGACGCCGGCCAGCCGCAGGTGGTACGCCGGGTCGTCCTCCTCGTAGATGTCCGGGATGCCGTCGCGGTCCTCGTCGCGCTCCTCCGCCTCCCACAGGCGCCGGTACTTGGCGTTCCGCAGCTTCAGCAGCACGGTCGCCAGCGTCGCGGCGATGAGCGAGCCCACCAGCACGGAGACCTTGACCGCGCCGGTCATCGTCTGGTCGCCCTCGAAGGCGAGTTCGCCGATGAGCAGCGAGACCGTGAAGCCGATGCCGGCGAGACTCGCCACCGCGAACACGTCCGCCCAGGCGAGATCGTCGCTGAGCGAGGCCCGGGTGAAACGGGCCGCCAGCCACGTCCCGACGAAGATGCCGAGCGTCTTGCCGACGACGAGTCCGAGGACCACGCCGAGGGTCTCCGGCGTGGTGAACACGTCGACGAGCGCGCCGCCGGACACGGAGACACCCGCGCTGAACAGCGCGAACAGCGGTACGGCCAGCCCTGCCGACAGGGGCCGTACGAGGTGCTCGATGTGTTCGCCGGGGGAGTGGTTCTCGCCCTCGTGGCGGTGGCAGCGCAGCATGAGGCCCATGGCGACACCGGCGATGGTGGCGTGGATGCCGCTGTTGTACATCAGCGCCCAGACGACCAGCGCGAGCGGCACGTACACGTACCAGCCGCTTACGCCCTTGCGCAGCAGCAGCCAGAAGAGGACCAGACCCGCGACGGCGCCGCCGAGCGCGGCGAAGTTCAGGTCGTCGGTGAAGAACACCGCGATGATCAGGATCGCGAAGAGGTCGTCGACGACGGCGAGCGTGAGCAGGAAGGCCCGCAGCGCGCTCGGCAGGGAGGTGCCGATGACCGCGAGCACGGCGAGCGCGAAGGCGATGTCGGTGGCGGTGGGCACGGCCCAGCCGGCCAGGGAACCGCCGCCGGTGGCGTTGGTGAGGACGTAGACGAGCGCCGGTACGGCCATCCCGCACAGCGCGGCGACGACCGGCAGCGCGGCGGCCTTGGGATCGCGCAGGTCGCCCGCGACGAGCTCGCGCTTGAGCTCGATGCCCGCGACGAAGAAGAAGACCGCGAGCAGCCCGTCGGCGGCCCAGTGCGCGACCGAGAGATCCAGGCCGAGGGCGGCGGGGCCGAAGTGGAAGTGGGAGACGCTCTCATAGCTGTCGTGCAGCGCGGGGATGTTCGCCCACAGCAGCGCGGTGACCGCGGCGGCGAGCAGCAGCACACCACCGACGGTCTCGGTGCGCAGCGCGTCCGCCACGTAGGTCCGCTCGGGGAGGGAGAGCCGGCCGAGGACCTTGCGGGGGGTGGAGGGGCGGGGCGCGGTCACGTGGGAGACCTCCGGTCGGTGGGCAGGGCTGAACACATGCCGACCAGACTTCCCGGCGCACCATGAAGCAGTTGTTTTTCTTAGCTAGGTGAACATCCTAGGTAGACATGGGGGTCGAACGCACCCGGTGATCTGGGGGCCGAACGCACCCGGTGATCGCCACCGGAGTGCCGAGGGGGCACTCGGCGTGCCGATCACCGGGTGCCCCTTCGTCCGCTGCGCCATGCCTGTGCGGTGATCAGTCCTCGCTGGGCGCGGCCGGGAGCTTGGCCTGGATCAGGTCCATGACCGTGGAGTCGGTCAGCGTGGTGACGTCACCGAGCTGGCGGTTCTCGGCGACGTCCCGCAGCAGACGCCGCATGATCTTGCCGGAGCGGGTCTTGGGCAGCTCGCCCACCGGCAGGATCCGCTTGGGCTTGGCGATCGGGCCGAGGGCGGTGCCGACGTGGGCGCGCAGCTCGTCGACCAGGGTCTCGGTCTCGGAGGCCGTGCCGCGCAGGATCACGAAGGCGACGATCGCCTGCCCGGTCGTCTCGTCCGCCGCGCCGACCACGGCCGCTTCGGCGACCGAGGGGTGGGAGACGAGCGCGGACTCGACCTCCGTGGTGGAGATGTTGTGCCCGGAGACGAGCATGACGTCGTCGACCCGGCCGAGCAGCCAGATGTCGCCGTCGTCGTCCTTCTTGGCACCGTCACCGGCGAAGTACTTGCCCTCGAAGCGCGACCAGTACGTGTCGATGAACCGCTGGTCGTCGCCCCAGATGGTGCGCAGCATCGACGGCCACGGCTCGGTCAGCACCAGGTAGCCGCCACCGCCGTTGGGCACCTCGTTGGCCTCGTCGTCGACGACCGTCGCGGAGATGCCGGGCAGCGGTGTCTGCGCGGAGCCGGGCTTCGTCGCGGTCACGCCCGGCAGCGGGGTGATCATCATCGAGCCGGTCTCGGTCTGCCACCAGGTGTCGACGACCGGGGTGCGGTCGCCGCCGATGTTCTTGCGGTACCAGATCCACGCCTCGGGGTTGATCGGCTCGCCCACCGAGCCCAGCACCCGCAGGCTGGACAGGTCGAACTTGGCGGGGATGTCGTCGCCCCACTTCATGAACGTACGGATCGCGGTCGGCGCGGTGTAGAGGATCGTCACGCCGTACTTCTGCACGATCTCCCAGAAGCGGCCCTGGTGCGGGGTGTCGGGCGTGCCCTCGTACATGACCTGGGTCGCGCCGTTCGCGAGCGGGCCGTAGACGATGTACGAGTGGCCGGTGACCCAGCCGACGTCGGCGGTGCACCAGTACACGTCCGTCTCCGGCTTGAGGTCGAAGACGGCGTGGTGGGTGTAGGCGGTCTGGGTGAGGTAGCCGCCGGAGGTGTGCAGGATGCCCTTCGGCTTACCCGTGGTGCCCGAGGTGTAGAGGATGAACAGCGGGTGCTCGGCGTTGAACGCCTGCGGGGTGTGCTCGGCGCTCTGCCGCTGCACGATGTCGTGCCACCACACGTCGCGGCCCTCGGTGAAGGCGACCTCCTGGCCCGTGCGGCGCACGACCAGGACGTGCTCCACGTTGCCCGCCTTCTCGACGGCCTCGTCCACGGCGGGCTTCAGAGCGGACGGCTTGCCGCGCCGGTAGCCGCCGTCGGAGGTGATGACCACGCGCGCGTCGGCGTCCTGGATGCGGGTGGCGAGCGCGTCGGAGGAGAAACCGCCGAAGACGACGGAGTGCGCGGCGCCGATGCGGGCGCAGGCCAGCATCGCGATCGCCGTCTCGGGGATCATCGGCATGTAGACGGCGACCCGGTCACCGGCCTGAACTCCCAGTTCCAGCAGGGCGTTGGCGGCCTTGGAGACCTCGTCCTTGAGCTCGGCGTAGGTGATGGCACGGCCGTCGCCGGGCTCGCCCTCGAAATGGATCGCGACACGGTCGCCGTGCCCGGCCTCCACATGCCGGTCGACGCAGTTGTAGGCGACGTTGAGCTCGCCGTCCTTGAACCACTTGGCGAACGGCGGGTTCGACCAGTCGAGGGTCTCGGTGGGCTCCTTGGCCCAGGTCAGCCGACGGGCCTGCTCGGCCCAGAAGCCGAGCCTGTCAGCCTTGGCCTGTTCATACGCCTCCGCGGTGACGTTGGCGTTCGCGGCCAGGTCGGCGGGGGGTGCGAACCTGCGCTCTTCCTTGAGCAGGTTGGCCAGGCTTTCGTTGCTCACGGCATCTGCCTTTCCCAGGGTGTCCGTTGTGTCCCAGGCCACAGCTCATCAGACCCGGGGGTGCGATGACAAGGGCCGACTGCCGATTGGTTTAGACCTGTCGGCCTGGGGTGTCGGCGGCCGGCGTCATCCGTACCCACGGACGCCGACCTGGGAAAGTTCAGCCTCTGTAACGCGCGTCACCCAGTGGGCGGGGCGGGACGCGCAGGCGCTGGGGGTGTGCGTCCCGCAGGCCGTCGGGACCGACGGGCCCCGTCGGGCCGTGTGGCCGGGGCCGTCCGGGCCGCACACCCGCGCACGTGCCGGGCGCACGCCACCACGGGCGCACGCTGTCACGCGCTCACGCTGTCACGCGTTCACGCCGTCAGGTCCGCTTCGCGTACGCGGTCGAAGACGACGCCGTCGTCCGTCTCGGTGAGCAGGTAGGCCTCGGCCTCGCCCACGTGGAAGTACATCCCGTGCAGCTCCAGGGTGCCCTCGTGGAGGGCCCGGGCCACCGAGTCGTGGGCGCGCAGATGTTCCAACTGCTGGACCACGTTGGTCAGGCAGAGCTGCTCGACCGCGTCCTCGGGCGCCCGCCCGGCCAGGCTGCCCCACGGCAGGCTGTCGTCGGCCATGCGCTCCATGCTCGGCAGCCCGTGCCGCAGCCACCGCCTCAGCGGGGTCTGGGCGCCACCGGGCTCGGAGCTGAGCAGCGCCTGCATGGCGCCACAGCCCGAGTGCCCGCACACCGTGATGGACCGCACCCGCAGCACGTCCACGGCGTACTCGATCGCGGCCGCCACCGAGTCGTCGCCGCTCTCCTCGCCCGGCCGTGGGACGAGGTTGCCCACGTTGCGCACGACGAACAGGTCGCCCGGACCACTGGAGGTGATCATCGATGTGACCAGTCGTGAGTCGGCGCAGGTCAGGAAGAGCTGCGACGGCCGCTGCCCCTCCCGCGCCAGCCGGGCCAGCTCACTGCGCACCAGGGGCGCGGTGTTGCGCTGGAACGCGCTGATGCCACGCACCAGTTCGTGCCCACTGGCTCCGCCGGTGCCTGTCGGGTCCGGCTCGGTGCGGTCCGTCCCGCCCCGGAAACTCCGGGCAGGGGAGGCGGACTGAGGGCGGTCGCACTGGTGGTTGCGCCAGGGCGTCCAGGGCCGGCAGCGGCAGCCGGTGACGGCCTGGGGCTCGGAGATGCGGGTGCCGGGGTGCCGGCCGGTGATCTCGACGGTGCCGCCCTGCGCGGTGTGCGTCTTCTGCCAGTCCTGCAACGTCTCGTACGCCGCGTGGTCCATGAACGACCCGTCCAGCTCGACGACGGTGTCGGCCCCGTGGGGTACGAGATGCAGGGCCCGGCTGAGCCGTGGCACCGCGAGGAACGTCAACTGCCCTCTGACGTGTACGTGATGGACTCCTTCCGTCTCTTCGTGCGTGATGCGGGTGCGGGTGAGGCGGTGCAGGGCGACGCCGACGGCCATGGCGATGCCCAGGGCCACGCCTTGGAGAACGCCGAGGGACACCACGCCCAGGGTCGTGACGGCGTAGACCCACACCTCTCGGTGGCGCGTCACCGTGCGGATGTGGTGCAGGGACACCATCTGGATGCCAACGGCCATCACCAGGGCGGCGAGCGAGGCGAGCGGGATGAGCTCCAGGATCGGGACCATCAGCAGCGCGGCGATCACTACGAGAACGCCGTGCAGCATCGTGGAGTTCCGGCTCACCGCGCCCGCGTGCACATTCGCCGAAGTCCGCACGGCCACGCCCGCGATGGGCAGTCCGCCGAGGGAACCGGAGACGATGTTCGCGGCGCCCTGGCCGAGCAGTTCGCGGTCGAGGTCGGAGCGCCGGACGCGGGCGGGCAGACCCGGGCGGCCGGCCACCAGCTTGTCCACGGCGACCGCGCCGAGCAGCGACTGCACGCTGCACACCAGCGTGGTGGTGAGCACCGCGGCGACGAGGCCGAGCACCGGCCCCTCGGGCAGTCCGGCCAGGGCGTGGTTGCTCCAGGACGGCAGGTCGACCTTGGGCAGGCGGAGCCCGACGAGGGCGGCGGCCGTGCTGGCTCCGGCGACGGCGACGAGCGCGGCCGGGACCTTGCGCAGCAGGCGCCCGGCCCGGCCGGGCAGTCTCGGCCAGAGCAGCAGCAGCGCCAGGGTCAGGGCGCTCACCGACACGGCCGCGAGGCCCATGTCCGCCAACTGGGCGGGCAGGGCGCGGAGGTTGTCCGGGACGGAACTCTGCGGTGTGCCGCCGAGCACGATGTGCAGCTGGGCGACGGCGATGGTGACGCCGATCCCGGCGAGCATGCCGTGCACGATGGCGGGGCTGACGGCGAGGGCGCCACGGGCCACGCGCAGGCAGCCCAGGCCGAGTTGGGCGAGGCCGGCGAGGACCGTGATGGCGCAGGTCGTCCGCCAGCCGTAGCGCTGGATGAGATCGGCGGTGACGACGGTGAGTCCGGCGGCCGGTCCGCTCACCTGGAGCGGGGAGCCGCCGAGCCGTCCGGCGACGAGTCCGCCCACGGCGGCGGCGACGAGGCCGGCTTGGAGCGGTGCGCCGGTGGCTAGGGCGATGCCCAAGGACAGCGGCAGGGCGATCAGGAAGACCGCGATCGAGGCCGACACGTCGGCACCCGCGATCCGGAAGCGGCGGGGGCCGCCCGGTGGCGGGCTGTGGGGTGGATGGGTGCGTTCGGTCCGGTTCGGATCGGCGGCACGGGTGGGGACGCAGGCTGACATGTTTTCCCGTCTCCTCCGGGGCTGCGCGGTCGCGTAACAGGGCTCTCCGCTCGGGGCGGAGGCCGGTCGCGGCCGTGGTCACGGTGTAAATCGGCGGGATGGTTCAACGCTCGGTAAACGGATCGTAATGCAGAGTAAAGGCCGAGCATAGACTTTACGGGCAAATGGGGGAATAAATCACCCCGAAGAGTGAAGTGGCCATGTGATCGGCTTGTCGTACTAATTCCTTCTCGGTCTCGTGCGAATTTGGCGGCGCTGTCCGCACCCGAGAGAAGGAAGAAGGTGGGCGGAACATGGCAGCCACCCACAGGATCGCCGCGGGCTCCGTGATCGCCGCGCTCTGCGCCGCGTCGCTCGCCGGTTGCGGGACCGGCACCTCGCGGCAGGAGACCCCCGCCCCGCGGAAGGCGAAGCCGGCCAAGGCGCCGAAGAGCGCGGTCCGGCTGATCGGAGACGGCTCCACCGCCTACACCGGTGCGCAGCCCCACCTGCCCAGACCCGAGCGGCTGCGGCCCGGACAGAAACCCCCGCAGATCGTCGTCTTCTCCTGGGACGGCGCGGGTGAGGACAGCCAGAAGCTGTTCTCGCACTTCCGCAAGGTCGCCAGGGCGAACAACGCGACCATGACCTACTTCCTGAGCGGCGTGTACCTGCTGCCGGATGACAAACGCGACCGGTACCGGCCGCCGCAGCACTCCCCGGGCCGCTCCGACATCGGCTTCAACGACCGCCGCGGCATCGCCGCCACCGTGAAGCAGCTGCGCCTGGCGTGGCTGGAGGGCAACGAGATCGGCACCCACTTCAACGGCCACTTCTGCGGCAGCGGCGGCGGGGTCGGCGAGTGGTCCGTGCGGGACTGGAAGGACGAGATCGCCCAGGCCAAGCAGTTCGTGAGGACCTGGAAGACCAACACCGGCATGAAAAACGCGTCCCCGCTGCCCTTCGACTACGACAAGGAGCTCATCGGCGCCCGCACACCCTGCCTGGAGGGCCAGCGGAACTTCCTGAAGGCGGCCCGCGACCTGGGCTTCCGTTACGACAGCAGCGGCGTCAACGACCAGGTCTGGCCGAAGAAGAAGCAGGGCCTGTGGGACGTGTCCATGCAGCTCGTGCCCTTCCCGGGCCACTCCTACGAGCAGCTGACCATGGACTACAACTTCATGGTCAACCAGTCGGGCACCACCACCCAGGGCAACCCCGCCATGCACCGCTTCTGGGGCGAACAGATGCGCGTCGGCCTGCTCAGGGGCTTCTACCGGGCCTACAACGGCAACCGCGCGCCCCTGATCATCGGCAACCACTTCGAGTCCTGGAACGGCGGCACCTACATGCGGGCCGTAGAGAAGGTCATCGAGACGGTGTGCACCAAGGAGGAGGTGCGCTGCGTCTCGTTCCGGCAGCTCGTGGACTGGCTGGACGCCCAGGATCCGACGACGCTGGAGAAGCTGCGCACGCTGAAGGTCGGCGAGGTGCCGAAGCAGGGCTGGGCGTCGTTCCTCGCGGGCCGGCCCGCCCCGGCCCCGAAGGGCGTGCCGGGGGCTCCGGCGGCGAGGTAGCGGCCCGAGTGAAGATGGCCACTCCGCCGTGGGGCGGGCCCTCGGGGTGCGTAGGGTCGTACTCATGAGTACAGCAGGCGCGACCGCCGACCCTCTCGCGGCCCTGGGGGCGCTGCCCGGGGTGGCCGATTCCGTGGAGTCCGTACGCAAGTCCGTGGACCGGGTCTACGGGCACCGGATCATGCGGCGGCGCAGTAACGCGATCACCTCGGAGGCGGCCCTGCGCGGCGCCCGTGGCTCGGCGGCGCTGGCCGGCGCGGACTGGGCCCTGGAGGAGGTCCGTCGGCGTACGGACTTCAGCGGCGACGACGAGGCGCGCACCGTGGGCGCCGCCCTGCGGCTCACCGCGGAGGCGGGTCAGCTGCTGTCCATCTGGCGGCAGTCGCCCCTGCGGGTGCTGGCCCGGCTGCACCTGGTGGCGGCGGCCGACAAGGCCGACCAGGTGGGACGGCCGCGGCAGGAGGGCGAGCCGGTCGACGAGCCGCTCGTCGGGCTGCCGCTGCCGCGTGCGGCCGAGGCGCACGGCCGGCTGGAAGGGCTGGCCGAACTGATCATCGCGGGCGGCAGCGCGCCGGCGCTGGTGACGGCCGCCGTCGTGCACGGCGAACTCCTCGCGCTGCGTCCTTTCACGTCCCACAACGGCCTGATCGCGCGCACGGCCGAACGCATCGTCCTGATCGGCAGCGGCCTGGACCCGAAGTCGGTGTGCCCGGCCGAGGTGGGCCATGCCGAGCTGGGCCGTGAGGCCTACCTGGAAGCCCTCGACGGGTACGTCTCCGGCGCCCCGGAGGGCATGGCCGCCTGGATCGCCCACTGCGGCAGGGCGGTCGAGCTGGGGGCCCGCGAGTCGACGGCGGTGTGCGAGGCGTTGCAGCGCGGAGCGGCGTGACAGCAGGACCGGGTCGGCACATTAATGCGGCGGTACGAGAACTCGTACCGCCGCTGGCATGAGCATCGGGGTACCAAGCGTCCTCGAAATATGCCCATCAGGTCGGGAACTTCGCCCGTCCCTGGTGCGGCTGGCCCGTAATCGACGGGTCGACGTCGCGTGGGTGCCCGGTGTTCATGCTCGGTCCGTGGGCCAAATGCGTAATTAGGTGATCCTCTCGGATGTCCTTGGTCTCGCGGGCCGTTGAGTCCTTTGTACTCCTGCACCGGAGTAAGCGGAAGTCCAGACTGCACTTCTTTACTTTTGGGTTCAAATAGGACTTCGGGTCAGCTCGGGTCAAACGGCCGTCGCCCGGCGCCGGTTCGCGTACCAGACGAGGCCGGCCGTCGCCGCAGCGGCGCCTATCGCGGCGACCGCGACGAGCGCCGGACGCGGCGGGACGGAGAATGCGGGGATCCGCTGCTTGAGCCGGACCGGACGGTGGAAGTCCAGGATCTGCCAGCCGCGCGCGAGGGCCTCGCGGCGCAGCGCGCGGTCCGGGTTCACGGCGTGGGGATGGCCGACGGCCTCCAGCATCGGCACGTCGGTCGCCGAGTCGCTGTAGGCGTAGCAGCGGCTGAGGTCGTAGCCCTCGGACGCGGCCAGCTCCCTGATGGCCTCGGCCTTGGTCGGACCGTACGCGTAGTACTCCACCTCGCCGGTGAAGCAGCCGTCCTCGCCCACGACCATGCGGGTCGCCACCACGCGGTCCGCGCCGAGCAGCTCGCCGATCGGCTCGACCACCTCCGCGCCCGACGTGGACACGATCACCACATCGCGGCCGGCGGTGTGGTGCTCCTCGATGAGGGAGGCGGCCTCGTCGTAGATGATCGGGTCGATCAGGTCGTGCAGCGTCTCGGCGACGATCTCCTTGACCTGCTGCACGTTCCAGCCGCGGCACAGCGCGGACAGGTAGGCGCGCATGCGCTCCATCTGGTCGTGGTCGGCGCCGCCGGCCAGGAAGACGAACTGGGCATACGCGGTTCGCAAGACGGCCCTGCGGTTGATCAGACCGCCTTGGTAGAACGACTTGCTGAACGTGAGCGTGCTCGACTTCGCAATGACCGTCTTGTCCAGGTCAAAGAAGGCCGCTGTGCGGGGCAACGAGTGGTTTTCCACGCCCTTGAGCATAGGGGCAGCCCATTCGGCGTAAGGTGGGGCGCATGGGTTTGCCTGAGAGGGCTCTCGGGTACACCATGGAAGTCACGGATCGTTCGCGACCGTGCTAACCCGGCCCGACTCCTCCCCCCCCCCGAGTCGGCCGTGGGGACGACCCCCGCTCTCCCCCCCGGCGGGGGTCGTCGCATGTCCGGATGGGTTTTCTCCTTCTTCGCGCGGCCGGTTTGCCGCTCTGTTGCCGCTTCGGGCGGTTGATTGGCATGTCCATGACTCATTACGTTCTGTAGTCATCGAGCTGCTCTGTGGAAGTCGCACTGAGGGCCTGCGAGCGTCACCGGTATGGGTGACGGCGATATTCACAACCGTCGAGGCGTCCACAGTTATCCACCAAGATCCACACGATTTCCGGCATCGCTGCACCGTGATTCCAGCGCACCCCGCTCGGGGCGGGTTCATGGCCCGGCTCCGATTGCCGGGGGCGTTTGGCCGGTTCGTGTCGGCCGTGCAAAGGGAGGCCGCCTTGCCGGTTCTTCCCACGTTTGGGAATCGCGGGGCCGCAGGGGCCGTGCGAGTCACGCAGCGAAGGGGGATGGAGACCGTGGCCGGAGCCGTCACACACGATCCGCCGCCGGCCGCCGGAGGGCGGCAGGGCGGACCGCTGATCGTCACCGAGGACAGCGAACTCCTCGACGACCTGCTGCGCCTGTGCGCGGCGGCGGGCGCCACACCCGAGGTGCACCACGGGGTGCCCGACCGCAGAGGCGGCTGGGAGGCCGCGCCGCTCGTCCTCGTGGGCGACGACGCCGCACGGCGGGTACGCGGGGCCGCGCGCAGAAGGGGGGTCGTTCTCGTCGGCCGGGACCAGGACGACTCCGGGGTGTGGCGGCGGGCCGTCGAGATCGGCGCCGAGCACGTCCTGATGCTGCCCGACGGCGAGCAGTGGCTCGTCGACCGCATCGCCGACGTGGCCGAGGGCGTCGGCCGGCCCGCCCTCACCGTGGGCGTCATCGGCGGCCGCGGCGGGGCCGGAGCGTCCACGCTCGCCTGCGCGCTCGCCGTCACCTCCGCGCGCGAGGGGCTGCGCACACTCCTCGTGGACGCCGATCCGCTGGGCGGCGGACTCGACGTACTCCTCGGCGGTGAGACGGCCGACGGACTGCGCTGGCCCGCGTTCGCCTCCTCACGCGGGCGGGTCGGCGGGGGCGCTCTGGAGGAGTCGCTGCCCGAGCTGCACTCGCTGCGGGTGCTCAGCTGGGACCGCGGCGACCGGATCGCCGTTCCGCCCCAGGCGGTGCGCTCGGTGCTCGCCGCGGCCCGGCGCCGGGGCGGCACGGTCGTGGTCGACCTGCCGCGCCGCATCGACGACGGCGTCGCCGAGGTCCTCACCCAACTCGACGTCGGCGTGCTGGTGGTACCCGCCGAGCTGCGCGCCGTCGCGGCCGCCGGACGGGTGGCGTCCGCCGTCGGCATGGTCCTGCGCGATCTGCGGGTGGCGGTCCGCGGGCCGTACCCGCCGGGGCTCGACGACCGGGAAGTGGCCCGGCTGCTCGGACTGCCCCTGGTCGGCGAGGTACCGGTCGAGCCGCAACTGCTGCGCCCGGACGGGGGCACGGCACCCCCGGGTGCCGCCCCGCGCGGACCGCTCGCCCGGTTCTGCCAGGAGTTCTGGGAGCGGGCGCTCGTCGAGGCGGGTGCGGCGTGAGCACCCTGGCCGGACTCGAGGGCGCGGAACTGCTCGACGGGGTGCGGCGGTGGCTGGCCGAGAGCGGGGCCGAGCCGACCCCCGCGCGCGTGGCGCAGGCCCTGCGGGAACAGGGCCGGGTGCTCGGGGACGCCGAAGTCCTGGGGGCTGCCGCGCAGTTGCGGTCCGAGCTGGTCGGCAGCGGGCCACTGGAGCCCCTGCTCGCCGACCCGTCGGTGACCGACGTGCTGGTGTCGGCCCCGGACCGGGTCTGGGTCGACCGGGGCGGCGGGCTGGAACTCACGTCCGTGCGCTTCACGGACGCGGCCGCCGTACGACGGCTCGCCCAGCGCCTCGCCGCCGTGGCCGGGCGCCGGCTGGACGACGCCCGGCCCTGGGCCGACGCGCGGCTGCCCGACGGAACCCGGTTGCACGCGGTGTTGCCGCCGGTCGCCGTGGGCTGCGCCTGCCTGTCGCTGCGCGTCGTACGGCCGCGTGCGTTCACACTCGGCGAGCTGGTCGCGGCGGGCACGGTGCCGCCGGACGGGGACCGTGTGCTGCGCGCGCTGCTCGACGCGCGGCTGTCCTTCCTGGTCAGCGGTGGCACGGGCAGCGGCAAGACGACGCTGCTGAGTGCCCTTCTGGGTCTGGTGGGGCCGGACGAGCGGATCGTCCTCGCCGAGGACTCGGCGGAGCTGCGGCCGGACCATCCGCACGTCGTGCGGCTGGAGACCAGACCCGCAAACCAGGAGGGCGCGGGGCTCGTCACCCTCGAGGACCTGGTGCGCCAGGCACTGCGGATGCGGCCCGACCGGCTGGTCGTGGGTGAGGTGCGCGGACCCGAAGTGGTGCATCTGCTCGCCGCGTTGAACACCGGCCACGAGGGCGGCTGCGGAACCGTGCACGCCAATGCCGCCGCCGACGTACCGGCCCGGCTGGAGGCCCTGGGTACGGCCGCCGGGCTCGACCGGGCCGCGTTGCACAGCCAGGTGGCGGCCGCCCTTTCCGTGGTCCTGCACCTCGTGCGCGACCGGGCCGGGCGGCGGCGGATCGCCGAGGTGCATGTGCTGGAGCGGGACCCGTCGGGGCTGGTGCGGACGGTACCGGCGCTGCGGTGGGGAGCGGAGGCCTTCGTGCGTGAGCGGGGGTGGGAGCGGCTGCGGGGGCTGCTTCGGGGCCAGGGAAGCGAGGGCGGGCCGGGTGAGCTCGCGGTGAAGGGTGCGGAGTCATGACGGGGGCGGCTGAGATGTCCATGGGGGCGGCCGTGGCGTGCATGGGGGCGTCCGTCCTGCTGCTCGGGGAGCGCCACTCGGCGGCACGGCGGGCGCGGTTGCTGCTCGCGGGCGGCGGGACCGTCGGGACCGGGCCGCCCGGGTGGTGGCGGATGACCGGTGCGGTACGGCGGGTCCGTGGGCGGCTGCGGGCCGAGTGGTGGGCGCCGGTGGCCGGGCTGGTGCTCGCCGTGCTCGGGACGTCGGTGCTGCCGGTCGTCCTGGGAGCGGCCGGGGTGCCGCTGCTGCGGCGGGTCCGGTTGGCCGGCCAGGCGCGGCGGGACCGGGAGCGCCGGGCCGACGCGGTGATCGCGCTGTGCGGGGCGCTCGCCGGGGAGGTGCGGGCCGGACGCCAGCCGGGAGAGGCGCTGCTGCGGGCCGCTCGGGACCGCGGCGGACTCGCGGACGCACAGGCGACCGTGCTGGCGGCGGCACGGTTCGGCGGCGACGTGCCGGACGCGCTCGCCGCCGCCGCCGGGCAACCGGGTGCCGAGGGGCTGCGGGGACTCGCGGCGTGCTGGCGGGTGGCCGTGGACCAGGGCGCGGGGCTCGCGGCCGGACTCGACCGGCTCGCCGCCGCCCTGCGCGCCGAACGGGACCAACGGTCCGACCTGCGTGCCCAGTTGGCGGGTGCCCGGGCCACGGCGGTGCTGCTCGCCGGGCTGCCTGCCCTGGGCCTCCTCATCGGCACCGCTCTCGGCGCCGACCCCCTTCATGTCCTGCTCCACACCACGGCGGGCCTGGGCTGTCTGGTGACCGGCGGTGTGCTGGAGGGCCTGGGGCTGTGGTGGGTGCTGCGGATCGTGCGGGGCGCGGAGGTGGCGGGATGAGCGCAGAAGTTGTCCACAGGCTGGGGGTGACGGTGGGGATTGCGCTGGCCCTCTGGTGGTCGGTGCTCCGGCTCAAGCAGGCCCGGCACCGCCGGAGGACGCGGCGCAGGCTGGCCGAGCTGTCGCCCCGCGAAGCGACCGCTTCCGCCCGGCGCCTCTCCCTGAGCCGTACCGCGCGGAGATGGCCGGCCCCTGTGGGCGTGGCGTGTGCCGCGTGGGCGCTGATCGGCGGCCCGGTCGGTGTCGCCGTCGGACTGGCCGGCGCCGTGGGGATGTGGCGGTGGCGGCTGCGGCAGGAGGCGGTCGGCAAGGACCCACGGGCACCCGACCTCGCCGAGGCGGCGCGGCAACTGCCCCTGGCCGCCGACCTGCTGGCGGCCTGCATCGCGGCGGGCGCCGGCCCGGTGATCGCCGCGCAGGCCGTGGGAGAGGCCTTGGGCGGCCCAGTGGGCGACGCTCTCGCCCAGGGTGCGGCGGAGGTGCGGCTGGGTGGCGAACCGGGCGCCGCCTGGCGGAGGTTGGCCGCCCTCCCGGGTGCCGGAAGCCTGGCCCGGCTGCTCGAACGGGCCGATGTGTCAGGACTGCCCGCCGCCACACCGGTCGCACGACTCGCCGCCGAGGCCCGCGCCGACTGGGGCCGGGCCGCGACGGCCCGGGCACGCCGAGCGGGCGTCATGGTCAGCGCGCCGGTCGGGCTGTGTTTCCTGCCCGCGTTCATCGCGGTCGGCGTGCTGCCCGTGGTGATCGGGCTCGCGGGCGGGGTGCTCGGAAGGGGTGGTGGCTAGGGCGGAGACCCGAATCGACGGAACAAGTCAGCGGCGACCAGAAGAAGTTCGAACTCTTTCCTACGGGGGTTGAGATGTATCAGGCGGTACGGGCACGGCTGGGTGCCCTGGTGTGCGGGGCGCGTGCGGCGCGGAGGGACGCGGGGATGGTCACCTCCGAGTACGCGATGGGAATCGTCGCGGCGGTGGCCTTCGCGGTGGTGCTCTACAAGGTCATCACGAGCGGTGCGGTCAGTGCGGAGCTCCAGAACATCGTGAAGGACGCCCTCAATGCGCGGATGTGAGCGGGGCGCGGACCGGGGGTTCGTCACGGCGGAGTCAGCCGTGGTGCTGCCCGTGCTGGTGATGTTCGCGATGGCACTGGTGTGGGGGCTGCTGGTGGTGGCCGCGCAGATCCAGTGCGTGGACGCGGCACGGACGGGCGCCCGCGCGGCGGCCCGCCAGGACCCGCCCGACGCGGTCGTGCGACTGGCCCGCGAGGCGGCACCGCCCGGCGCGAAGGTGAGCGTCAACCGGGGCGCGCAACACGTCCGGGTGGTCGTCGTGGCCGAGCCGCCGGTGCTGCGTGGCCTGTCGTTCGCCGTACGGGAGGAGGCCGTGGCGTCGGTGGAGGAGACGGTGGGGGTGGGCAGGTGAGACGGCAGCCGGGGGTTCGGGGCCGGGGCCCGGGGCGGCGGGACAGGAGGTGCCGGCAGGTGAGTGGTGCCGTTTTGGACCAGGGGTCCGCCACCGTCTGGAGCGTCGGGGCGATCGCCGTCCTGTGCGTGGTGTTCGGCATCGTCCTGGCGCTGGGGCAGGCCGTCGTGATCCGGCACCGTGCGGCGGGCGGTGCCGATCTAGCGGCGCTCGCGGCGGCGGACCACTGGGCCGAGGGCGGCACGGCGGCCTGCGCCCGGGCCGACCGGGTGGCCCGGGAACAGGGCGTCCGGCTCGTGCGGTGCGAGGTCGTCGGGGAGATCTCCGACGTGACGGCGGCGTCGGGCCGGGGGCCGTTCACGGCGGAGGTCAGGGCGCGGGCGGGGCCTCCAGCGGCCTCGCTGGGTCTTCCGTAGCCCGGGGGAAGCAGAGCGCCGGAGGGTGCGGCTCCCTTGGGCCTCTCGTCGGCGGGGATCGGCATGGGCCCGGGCGGGTGGTTGGCGTCTCTCCTGGGCCTCGCGGTGGCTCCTCTGGGTCTCCCGTCGGCGAGGTCATGGCGCGGGCGGGTGCTGGGGTGCCCCTCCTGGACCTCCCGGCGCTCCCATGGGTGGGTCTCCAGTCGGCGGGGCCTTCAGGACCCGGGTGGGTGCTCTGACGGCTCTCCTGAGCCTCCCGGCGGCTGCTCCTGCGTCTCCTTCTCCTCGGGAGCGCCTTCCAGCAGCACCGTGAGCAGCCGTACCGCCCCCCTCTTGTGCAGCGGGTCGTTGCCGTTGCCGCACTTGGGGGACTGGATGCAGGACGGGCAGCCGGCGTCGCACTCGCAGGAGGCGATGGCCTGGTGGGTGGCGGTCAGCCAGGTGCGGGCGGTGTGGAAGGCGCGCTCCGCGAAGCCCGCGCCGCCGGGATGGCCGTCGTAGACGAAGACCGTGGGCAGGAGCGTGTCGGGATGGAGCGGGATCGACACGCCGCCGATGTCCCAGCGGTCGCAGGTCGCGAAGAGGGGCAGCAGGCCGATCGACGCGTGCTCGGCGGCGTGCAGGGAGCCGCCGAGGATCTCCGGGTTGATCCGGGCGCGGTCGAGCTGGTCCTCGGTGACGGTCCACCACACGGCCCGGGTGCGCAGCGTACGAGGAGGGAGGTCGAGTTTCGTCTCGCCCAGCACCTCACCGGTCATCAGCCGTCTGCGGAGGAAGGAGACGACCTGGTTGGTGACCTCGACGGAGCCGTAGCACAGGCGGCCGTCGCCCCAGGGGACCTCGACGTCCGTCTCAAGCACGGAGATCGACGTCGTGTCGCGGGCGACCGTGGAGTACGGCGGGGCGGCCTCCTCGACGAGGGCGACGGAGTCCTCCAGGTCCAGCGACCGCACCAGGTACGTGCGGCCCTGGTGGAGGTGGACCGCTCCCTCGTGGACGGTCGAGTGCGCGGCGCCCGCGTCGACCGTGCCGAGAAGCCGGCCCGTGCCGGTCTCGACGACCTGGATCGGGCGCCCGCCCTCACCGCGGATGTCGGTCAGGTCGGCGGCCCGCTCGCGTCGGGTCCAGTGCCAGGCCCTGGTGCGGCGGCGCAGCAGCTTGGCGGCCTCGAGCTGGGGGAGGAGGTCCTCGCAGGCCGGGCCGAACAAGTCGAGGTCCTCGTCCGTCAAGGGCAGTTCCTCGGCGGCCGCGCACAGGTGCGGGGCCAGCACGTAGGGGTTGTCCGGGTCGAGGACCGTCGACTCGACGGGCTGGTCGAACAGGGCCTCCGGGTGGTGGACGAGGAAGGTGTCCAGCGGGTCGTCACGCGCGACCAGGACGGCCAGCGCCCCCTGCCCCGACCGTCCGGCCCGGCCCGCCTGCTGCCACAGGGAGGCGCGTGTGCCCGGGTAGCCGGCGATGACGACCGCGTCCAGGCCGGAGATGTCGATGCCGAGTTCGAGGGCGTTCGTCGCGGCGAGGCCGAGCAGTTCACCCGAATGGAGGGCGCGTTCGAGTGCGCGGCGCTCCTCCGGGAGATAACCGCCCCGGTACGCCGCGACACGCCGGGCCAGCGACCGGTCGACCTCCGCCAGTCGCTCCTGGGAGATGACGGAGATCAGCTCGGCGCCGCGCCGGGACCGTACGAAGGCGACCGAGCGCACGCCCTGCACGGTGAGGTCGGTGAGCAGGTCGGCGGCCTCGGCGGTGGCCGTGCGGCGGACGGGTGCGCCCTTCTCGCCGTGCAGCTCGGTCAGCGGCGGTTCCCAGAGGGCGAACACCAGTTCGCCACGCGGGGAGGCGTCGTCGGCGACCTCCACCACCGGCAGGCCGGTGAGGCGGCGGGCGGCCACCGCGGGCTCGGCGGCGGTGGCGGAGGCCAGCAGGAACACCGGCGAGGCGCCGTAGCGGGCGCACAGGCGGCGCAGCCGGCGCAGCACCTGGGCGACGTGCGAGCCGAAGACGCCCCGGTAGGTGTGGCACTCGTCGACGACGACGTACTTCAGCGACTTCAGGAAGGAGGACCAGCGGGTGTGGGACGGCAGGATGCCGCGGTGGAGCATGTCCGGGTTGGTCAGGACGTAGTTGGCGTACTGGCGGATCCACTCGCGCTCCTCGAACGGAGTGTCGCCGTCGTACACGGCGGTGCGTACCGAATGGCCCAACGGATGTGAAAGTTCCTTCACGGAGCGGCACTGATCCGCCGCAAGAGCCTTGGTGGGGGCCAGGTAGAGGGCCGTCGCGCCGCGGCCGTTGGGGGCTTCGGCGCCGTCCAGGAGGGTGGACAGAACCGGCGCGAGGTAGGCCAGGGACTTGCCGGAGGCCGTGCCGGTGGCCACGACGACCGATTCGCCGTCCAGCGCGTGCTCCGCCGCACGCGCCTGATGGGCCCAGGGATGCTCGATGCCCGCGGCCCGCACGGCTGCCAGGACCTCTGTGCGGATCCGGTCCGGCCAGACGGCATGCCGACCCTCGCGCGGGGGCAAGTGCTCCGTATGAGTAATGCGCGAAGCCCTGCTCGGACCGGACGCGAGGCGGTCCAGGACCACGCCCGGCGCGGGTCGGGAGGCGGGGTCCGTCGGGGGTCGATCGGATCGGTGATTCTTGGCCATCGGCACCGAGTGTGTCACTGGCGTGACGGACAATGGAGCCAAGGCGTCGTGCACGCCTGCCCGTAAGTGATTGAATGCCATCGCGGCTGGCGAACCGTCCAGGGGACGAAGCCGAGGTGCCCCAAGGGCGACCGCTCGATAGCAAGGTGCTGGAGGATCCGTGGACCTGTCCCTGTCGACCGAGACCATGGGCGATCGCACGATCGTCAGGGTCGGTGGCGAAATCGACGTATATACCGCGCCCAAGCTGCGCGAGCAGTTGGTCGAGCTGGTGAACGACGGCAGTTTCCACCTTGTCGTCGACATGGAGGGCGTGGACTTCCTCGACTCCACCGGGCTCGGCGTGCTGGTCGGCGGCCTGAAGCGTGTGCGAGCCCATGAGGGCTCCCTGCGCCTGGTCTGCAACCAGGAGCGCATTCTGAAGATCTTCCGCATCACCGGCCTCACCAAGGTGTTCCCCATTCACACCTCGGTCGAGGAAGCGGTGGCGGCGACCGACTGATCACCGGACCCGGGCCTCGTGCCCGGGCCGGCCGACGTCGCGGCAAGAGTTCGGCAGAAATGAAGACCGAGGGGGCCCGGGCTTTTCGGCGGCCCGGAGCCTCTCGACAGCACGCCCGTAGTTGCGAGGGGGATGCATGGCCACCGTTGAGCTCCGCTTCAGCGCGCTGCCCGAGCACGTCAGGACCGCCCGGCTGGTGGCGGCCGCGGTGGCGCGCAGGGCCGGAGTGGACGAGGCCGTCCTCGACGAGGTCAGGCTCGCCGTCGGCGAGGCCTGCACGCGGGCCGTCGGCCTGCACCAGACCGGCGGGATCTCGGCACCGGTGAAGGTGCTGCTGATCGAGGAGGAGAAGCAGTTCTCCATCGAGGTCGGCGACGAGGCCCCGCACGCGATCCCCGGAGAGCGCGGGCCCGGAGCAGGACCCGGCGACCCCGACGGTGAGGCCGACGAGGACGAGATGGGCCTCGCGGTCATCAGCGGGCTCGTCGATGACGTCGAGGTCAGCGCGGGGGAGCACGGCGGGTCGATCAAGATGACCTGGCCGACCACACCACCGCCGACGATCCTGGCCTGACAAGCCACCGCGCACACCGTTCTCGACGAAGGGCCCCACCCGTGGGGCCCTTCGTCATGTGCGGGTGTCAGTGGTCGCCTTTACAGTAGTTGCTGTGCCGTTCGTCGCGTGAATTCGTTCACGATCATTCGCATGCTCCACGGCAGTCCGAGAATGCTTTCAGGGCATTACCTCAGAAGGCCAATTCCGCTTATCGCGCTCTGTTTTGATCAGGTTCCGGTACCTACAATCCCGTCCACATCTTGAGCTCAGCCCAAGCGTCAAGGAGGACGAATGGCGGGGCTTTTCAACTCACCACAGTCGGGCCATCCCACAGACCTCGCAGCCGCCGTACTGACCGATGGCAACCGCGTTCTCGTCGTGGTCATCGCGGTCGTCGCGCTGGCGGCACTCGTGGTCGCGGGCGTCCTGGTACGCCAGGTACTCGCGGCCGGCGAGGGCACCGACAGCATGAAGAAGATCGCGGCGGCGGTCCAGGAAGGCGCGAACGCCTATCTGGCACGCCAGCTGCGCACGCTCGGCGTATTCGCCGTGATCGTGTTCTTCCTGCTCATGCTGCTGCCCGCGGACGACTGGAATCAGCGTGCCGGTCGTTCGGTGTTCTTCCTGATCGGAGCGGCGTTCTCGGCGGCCACCGGCTATATCGGCATGTGGCTCGCCGTGCGCAGCAATGTGCGTGTCGCGGCGGCGGCGCGTGAAGCGACACCGGCGGAAGGCGAGCCGGAAAAGGATCTCACCACCGTCTCGCACAAAGCGATGAAGATCGCATTTCGCACGGGTGGCGTCGTCGGCATGTTCACGGTGGGCCTCGGCCTGCTGGGCGCCTCCTGCGTGGTGCTGGTGTACGCGGCCGACGCGCCGAAGGTGCTCGAGGGCTTCGGCCTCGGGGCCGCGCTGATCGCGATGTTCATGCGTGTCGGCGGCGGCATCTTCACCAAGGCCGCCGACGTCGGCGCCGACCTGGTCGGCAAGGTCGAACAGGGCATTCCGGAGGACGACCCGCGCAATGCCGCGACCATCGCCGACAACGTGGGCGACAACGTCGGCGACTGCGCGGGCATGGCGGCCGACCTCTTCGAGTCGTACGCCGTGACCCTGGTCGCCGCGCTGATCCTGGGCTCGGCGGCCTTCGGCGACGCCGGGCTCGGCTTCCCGCTGCTCGTGCCGGCGATCGGTGTGATCACCGCCATGATCGGCATCTTCGCGGTGGCGCCGAGGCGGGCCGACCGCAGCGGTATGAGCGCCATCAACCGCGGGTTCTTCATCTCCGCGGTGATCTCGCTCGTGCTGGTGGCCGTGGCCGTCTTCGTCTACCTGCCCGGGAAGTACTCGGACCTCGACGGTGTGACGGACGCGGCGATCACGGGCAAGGACGGCGACCCCCGGATCCTCGCGCTCGTCGCGGTGGCCATCGGCATCGTCCTCGCCGCCCTGATCCAGCAACTGACCGGCTACTTCACCGAGACCACCCGGCGTCCCGTCCGGGACATCGGCAAGACCTCGCTCACCGGCCCGGCCACCGTCGTCCTCGCCGGTATCTCCGTGGGTCTCGAATCCGCCGTCTACACCGCCCTGTTGATCGGCCTCGGCGTGTACGGGGCGTTCCTGCTCGGCGGTACGTCGATCATGCTGGCGCTGTTCGCGGTGGCCCTGGCGGGCACCGGCCTGCTCACCACGGTCGGCGTGATCGTCGCGATGGACACCTTCGGGCCGGTCTCCGACAACGCGCAGGGCATCGCGGAGATGTCCGGCGACGTCCAGGGCGCGGGCGCGCAGGTGCTCACGAACCTGGACGCGGTCGGCAACACCACCAAGGCGATCACCAAGGGCATCGCGATCGCCACGGCGGTGCTCGCGGCGGCGGCGCTGTTCGGGTCGTACCGGGACGCGATCTTCACCGGAGCGCGTGACGTGGGCGAGCAGTTGTCCGGGGCGGGGGCACCGCTGAGCCTGATGATGGACATCTCGCAGCCCAACAACCTCGTGGGTCTCATCGCGGGCGCGGCGGTCGTCTTCCTCTTCTCGGGGCTGGCGATCAACGCCGTGTCGCGGTCGGCCGGTGCCGTGGTCTTCGAAGTGCGGCGGCAGTTCCGCGAGAGGCCCGGGATCATGGACTACAGCGAGAAACCGGAGTACGGCAAGGTCGTCGACATCTGCACCAAGGACGCCTTGCGCGAGCTCGCCACGCCCGGTCTGCTCGCCGTGATGGCGCCCATCTTCATCGGGTTCACGCTCGGGGTCGGTCCGCTCGGCGCGTTCCTGGCCGGCGCGATCGGCGCGGGCACGCTGATGGCGGTGTTCCTGGCCAACTCCGGTGGTGCCTGGGACAACGCCAAGAAGCTCGTCGAGGACGGCCACCACGGAGGCAAGGGCAGCGAGGCCCACGCGGCGACCGTGATCGGTGACACCGTCGGTGACCCCTTCAAGGACACCGCCGGTCCCGCGATCAACCCGCTGCTCAAGGTCATGAACCTGGTGTCGCTGCTCATCGCGCCCGCAGTGATCAAGTTCTCCTACGGCCCGGACAAGAGCCTCGGCGTACGGATTCTGATCGCGGTCCTCGCGTTCGTCGTCATCGCCGGTGCGGTGTACGTGTCAAAGCGGCGCGGAATCGCCATGGGTGACGAAGACAACGCCGAACCGGAGCCCAAGTCGGCGGACCCGGCGGTGGTTTCGTAGGGAGGTTGTCCAAGCCCCAGCTCAAGGTGCGGGCGGGCGGCGCGCGTTGACGCGTCGCCCGCCCGCTCTGTGCGTGTTCACGACCATGCAGTGAGGCTTCTCTCGCTTGGTGCAAAAGGTTACAAAAAGGTCTTAATAGACGTTCGGCGTGCGGTTGCCGTGCATCTGGCGTGTATGTTCCGGGGCCGAGAGCCATGGAAGGGACCAAACCGGTGAACAAGAAGCTCGCGGCCGCACTGTCCGGCGGTGCGGTACTGGTACTGGCGCTGTCGGGTTGCGGCGGCGACGACAACGAGAAGCTGGACTCCTGGGCCAAGCAGGTCTGCGACGCCGTACAGCCGCAGGCCAAGAAGATCGAGTCGGCCAACGCCTCGATCCAGAAGGAGACCTCGGACAACAGCAAGCCGGAGGACGTCCAGAAGACCGACGCTAAGGCCTTCCAGGACATGTCCGACGCCTACAAGGCCATCGGGACCGCGGTGACCAAGGCCGGGGCGCCGGACGTCGAGAACGGCGAGAAGAAGCAGCAGGACGCCGTCAAGGAGCTCAACACGATCTCCACCTCGTACGCCTCCCTGAAGAAGCAGGTCGACGCGCTCGACACCAAGGACCAGGGCAAGTTCGCGGACGGCCTCAAGGACATCGCCACCGAACTCGACAAGCTGGGCAAGAGCGGGAACGACGCGCTGCGGACCCTGGAGGAGGGCGAGGTCGGCCAGGCCATGGCCCGGCAGGACAGCTGCAAGGCGGCCACGGCGCCGGCGACCCAGAGCTGAGCAAGGAGCATTGGCGCGGCCGGCGGGACTGCTGAGCCGGGAGTGACTGACAGGCCGGTCCGCTGCTGAGCCGGGAGTGACGGCCGGGCCGCCCCGCCGAGCCGCGCGCGATACCCGGCACCGGCACGTGCGATACGGGCACCGGCACGTGCGATACGGGCGCCGGCGGACACAATGGGGGGCGTGAGTAACGCCAGCCAGTCACCCCTGTCCCCGCTGCCCTCCTCCGACCGTCCCGATGTCGCCGCCCGGCTCCGGGACGCCCTGCTCGGAGCCTCCTTCACCGCCGACGGACTGCTCGAACTGCTCGGCGCCCCCGCGTACGCGGCCCTGGCCCGGAGCGAGACCGTGCCCGCGCTCCGGGCGACCCGCGGGGACACGCCGCTGGAGTTGCTCGTCCGGCTGTTCCTCCTTCAGCAGCCCGTGCCGCACGCGCGCGTGGCGGACGTCCTGCCCGTCGAAGCGTGCCTGGAGAGCGGCTGGCTGACGCGCGTCGGCGGCGAGGAGTTCGCCGCCGCCGTGGACGTACGGCCGTACGGCGGGCCCGGTGGCGAGGACTGGTTCATCGTGTCGGACCTGGGCTGCGCGGTCGGTGGCGCCGGCGGGATCGGCCGGCGTGACGAGGGAGTCGTCCTGGGAGTCGGCGGCGCCTCCACGACACTCGCCGGCATCACCGTCCGTACGCCCGTCGCCGCCGCGCTCGACCTCGGCACCGGCTCCGGCATCCAGGCGCTGCACGCCGTGCAGCACGCCACGCGCGTGACCGCCACCGACCTCAACCCGCGCGCGCTGCACATCACCGCTCTCACGCTGGCGCTGTCCGGCACCCCGGCGGCCGATCTGCGCGAAGGCTCCCTCTTCGAGCCGGTGCGGGACGAGGAGAAGTACGACCTGATCGTCTCGAACCCGCCGTTCGTGATCTCTCCCGGCGCCCGGCTCACCTACCGCGACGGTGGGATGGGCGGGGACGATCTGTGTCGCACGCTCGTTCAGGAGGCGGGGGAGCGGCTGAACGAGGGCGGGTTCGCGCAGTTCCTCGCCAACTGGCAGCACGTGGAAGGGGAGGACTGGCAGGAGCGGCTCAGGTCATGGGTGCCCCGGGGCTGTGACGCGTGGGTCGTGCAGCGCGAGGTGCAGGACGTCAACCAGTACGCCGAGCTGTGGCTGCGGGACGCGGGCGACCACCGCGAGGACGTGGCGGAGTACCAGGCGCGGTACGACGCCTGGCTGGACGAGTTCGAGGCGCGCAAGGTGAAGGCGGTCGGCTTCGGCTGGATCACCCTGCGCAGGACGGGCGCCGCCGTGCCCTCCATCACGGCGGAGGAGTGGCCGCATCCGGTCGAGCAGCCGCTCGGAGACACCATCCGGGCCCACTTCGACCGGCTCGACTACCTGCGCGACCACGACGACGCCGCGCTGCTCGAAGCACACTTCCGGCTCGGCGCCGAGGTCGTGCAGGAACAGGTCGGGCTGCCCGGCGCGGAGGACCCCGAGCATGTCGTGCTGCGCCAGAACCGCGGCATGCGCCGGGCCACCCGGGTGGACACGGTCGCCGCCGGCTTCGCGGGCGTGTGCGACGGCACGATGAGCGCCGGCCGCATCCTCGACGCCATCGCCCAGCTGATCGGCGAGGACCCGGTGCTGCTGCGCGACCGCACTCCGGCGCAGATCCGGCTGCTCGTCGAGCAGGGGTTCCTGGAGCCGGTCCGCTGAGGGACTCGGCAGGGGCGCCTGCCGAGGGGCCGTCGTGCACCACATGCAGGGGTGCCCGTGCACCGCATACGAGGGGCGCGCCCCTGCACCACATCCATGAGGGCGCCCCTGCACCACATCGGCCCCATGTGCCACTCACCGCGCCCCAGGCCCCGTGCTCACCCCTCACAGGCCCTCGTCGAGGAGACCCGTCAATAAAATTCGAGTCGATTTGAACACCTCGTCCAAAACGGTCCGTGAGGGCCCGGACGTCCCCGATCCGCGGCTGTGTCGCCCCGGCGTTCACCTCCGGTTCGCCTGCCCGCCGCCCACGCGTGTCAGCCTCCGGTGGCTGGACAGACGCGGACGGGAGAAAAGGGGCACGGCGAGCGATGGAGAGCGAACCGGCGATCTTCGCGGGAGCGGTGTTCTCCCTGTTCGGGGGCGGACTGCTGGCGTGGACCCTGACATGCGTACGCCGGCACCAGCCCGTCGCCCAGGGTGTGAGCCCGGTCGCTTCGGCGACCCTCGCGAGCGTCGTCGCACTGCTCGCCCTGGCGGCCGGAACCTGGTGCTTCACCCGCCTCTGAAGCCCGTGCCGGCGAGGCGCCCCTGGGTAACCGGGAGGTTGCACTCCGCATGGACCCGGGCCTGCTCCGGTCACTCCGGGCGGCAGGAACGGTGGTAGTCGGGTTACCGTTCGAGTGGCCGTTGCGGGCTTTTCCCGTTTGACACGGGGGCGGGATGTACCGTCACACTCCGCAGCGTCACCACGACCCGACCCCGGGAGACGAACCCTGGGGAGGCCCCAGCGTCGACCGGAGAGAAGAGCGAAGTTGTCCCCGACCAGCGAGACCGCACAGGGCGGCCGCCGACTCGTCATCGTCGAGTCGCCTGCCAAGGCGAAGACGATCAAGGGCTACCTGGGCCCCGGCTACGTAGTCGAGGCGAGCGTCGGGCACATCCGCGACCTTCCCAACGGCGCCGCCGAGGTGCCCGAGAAGTACACCGGCGAGGTCCGCCGCCTCGGTGTGGACGTCGAACATGACTTCCAGCCGATCTATGTGGTCAACGCCGATAAGAAGGCGCAGGTCAAGAAGCTCAAGGACCTGCTGAAGGACTCCGACGAGCTCTTCCTCGCCACCGATGAGGACCGCGAGGGCGAGGCCATCGCCTGGCACCTCCAGGAGGTGCTCAAGCCCAAGGTCCCGGTCAAGCGGATGGTCTTCCACGAGATCACCAAGGCCGCGATCCAGGCCGCCGTGGCCAACCCGCGCGAGCTGAACCAGAAGCTCGTCGACGCCCAGGAGACCCGCCGCATCCTCGACCGCCTCTACGGCTACGAGGTCTCGCCGGTCCTGTGGAAGAAGGTCATGCCGCGGCTGTCCGCGGGCCGTGTCCAGTCGGTCGCCACACGGCTCGTCGTGGAGCGGGAACGCGAGCGCATCGCCTTTCGTTCGGCTGAGTACTGGGATCTGACGGGCACCTTCGCCACCGGCCGCGCGGGGGACCAGTCGGATCCGTCGTCGCTGGTCGCGCGCCTCCAGACCGTCGACGGCAGGCGGGTCGCGCAGGGCCGCGACTTCGACTCCCTGGGACAACTGAAGAGCGCGAACACCCTCCACCTCGACGAGGCGAACGCCCGGGCCCTGGCCGCCGCCCTGGAGCAGACGCAGTTCGCCGTCCGCTCTGTCGAGTCCAAGCCGTACCGCCGCTCGCCGTACGCCCCGTTCCGTACGACGACGTTGCAGCAGGAGGCGAGCCGCAAGCTCGGCTTCGGCGCGAAGGCGACCATGCAGATCGCCCAGAAGCTGTACGAGAACGGCTACATCACCTATATGCGTACGGACTCCACGACCCTGAGCGACACGGCGGTCGCCGCCGCCCGCGCCCAGGTCACGCAGCTGTACGGCGCCGACTACCTGCCGCCGCAGCCGAGGACGTACGCCGGGAAGGTCAAGAACGCGCAGGAGGCCCACGAGGCGATCCGCCCCTCGGGTGATCGTTTCCGCACTCCCGCCGAGACCGGACTGACCGGCGACCAGTTCAAGCTCTACGAGCTGATCTGGAAGCGGACCGTCGCCTCCCAGATGAAGGACGCGACCGGCAACAGCGTCACGGTGAAGATCGGCGGCACGGCGGCCGACGGCCGGGACGTCGAGTTCAGCGCGTCCGGCAAGACGATCACCTTCCACGGCTTCCTCAAGGCGTACGTCGAAGGCGCCGACGACCCGAACGCCGAGCTCGACGACCGCGAGCGCCGGCTGCCCCAGGTCTCCGAGGGCGACGCCCTGAGCGCCGAGGAGATCAGGGTCGACGGGCACGCCACCAAGCCCCCGGCCCGCTACACCGAGGCCTCCCTGGTCAAGGAGCTGGAAGAGCGCGAGATCGGCCGCCCGTCGACGTACGCGTCGATCATCGGCACGATCCTGGACCGCGGCTACGTGTTCAAGAAGGGCACGGCCCTGGTGCCGTCCTTCCTGTCCTTCGCCGTGGTCAACCTCCTGGAGAAGCACTTCGGGCGGCTCGTCGACTACGACTTCACCGCCAAGATGGAGGACGACCTCGACCGCATCGCCCGCGGTGAGGCCAAGTCCGTGCCGTGGCTGAAGCGGTTCTACTTCGGTGAGGGCACAGGCGGGGGCGGTGCCGCCGACGCCGGCAACGGCGACGGGGACCACCTCGGCGGCCTCAAGGAGCTGGTGACCGACCTGGGCGCGATCGACGCGCGCGAGGTGTCGTCGTTCCCCGTGGGCAACGACATCGTGCTGCGGGTCGGCCGCTACGGCCCCTACATCGAGCGCGGCGAGAAGGACACCGAGCAGCACCAGCGCGCCGACATCCCGGACGACCTGGCGCCGGACGAGCTGACCGTCGACCTCGCGGAGGAACTGCTCGCCAAGCCGAGCGGCGACTACGAACTGGGCACGGACCCGGCCACCGGCCACACGATCGTCGCCAAGGACGGTCGCTACGGCCCGTACGTGACGGAGATCCTCCCCGAGGGCACCCCGAAGACGGGCAAGAACGCGGTCAAGCCGCGCACGGCGTCCCTGTTCAAGTCGATGTCCCTGGACACGGTGACCCTCGACGACGCCCTGAAGCTCATGTCGCTGCCGCGTGTCGTCGGCACCGACGCCGAAGGCCAGGAGATCACCGCGCAGAACGGCCGCTACGGCCCGTACCTGAAGAAGGGCACGGACTCGCGCTCGCTCCAGGCCGAGGAGCAGCTCTTCACGATCACGCTGGAGGAGGCGCTGGCGATCTACGCCCAGCCGAAGCAGCGTGGCCGGGCGGCCGCCAAGCCGCCGCTGAAGGAGCTGGGCACCGACCCGGTGAGCGAGAAGCCGGTCGTCGTCAAGGACGGCCGCTTCGGGCCGTACGTCACCGACGGGGAGACCAACGCGACCCTGCGCTCCGGCGACAGCGTCGAGACGATCACCCCGGAGCGCGGTTTCGAGCTGCTCGCCGAGAAGCGTGCGAAGGCCCCGGCGAAGAAGACCGCGAAGAAGGCGGCCAAGAAGGCTCCGGCGAAGAAGACGACGGCGGCCAAGAAGACCGCGGCGAAGAAGACCACGACCGCGAAGAAGACGACGGCCAAGAAGACCACGACCGCGAAGAAGACGGCCGCCAAGACGGCGACCGCCTCGGAGCCGGCGGAGGACTGAGGCCCGTTCAGGGCAGGTTCGGGATTGGCGCGGGTCCCGTTCGGGATCGGCGCGGGTCCCGTTCGGGATCGGCGCGGGCCTAGTTCGGAATTCGCGCAGGCCCCGTTCCGGGTTCGCGCAGGCCCCGTTCCGGGTTCGCGCGGGGCCTGTCCGGATTGGCGCGGGTCCTGTCTCGGATTCGCGCGGGTCCCATCCGGGATTCGCGCGAGGCTCGTCCGGTATCCGGACTTCCAAGGTCCGGATCTTCGCCCAGGGTTCGGAAAGCGAACGCCCCGGCAACACTTCGGTGTCGGGGCGTGCGCATGCCAGGCCGGGCATCCCAGGGTGTCGGTGGCTCCCGATAGGCTGAATGCATGACGCGAGCTGAGCATCCAACGGCCTCTCAGCCGGCCCCCGACGACGCCCTGGTCGCGGACTCCCGCGAGCGTGCCGTCCGCGCCCTGCTGCGCCGTCCGCAGTTGAAGCGGTTGTGGAGCGCACAGCTCGTGGGCGGCGTGGGCGACACCCTCGCCCTTCTCGTGCTGGTCGTCCTGGCCCTCCAAGCGGCCGTCGCCGACGGCTCGTTCGGCGGCGGCTACCGAGGCGTGGCGTTCGCAGTGGCGACCGTTTTCGGGGTGCGCATCCTGGCGACGCTCCTGTTCGGCGCCGTGCTCCTCGGTCCCCTCACCGCGCTCACCTCCCAGGACGGCCCGCTGGACCGCCGCTGGACCATGGTGGGCGCGGACGGACTGCGCGCGGCGCTGCTCATCGTCGCCCCGCTGTGGATCGACTGGACGCCCGATGACGCGCTGGCCATTCTCCTCGTCACGGCCTTCGTGACCGGAGTCGCCGAGCGGTTCTGGACGGTGTGCCGCGAGAGCGCGGCCCCCGCGCTGCTGCCGCCCCCGCCGCCGGAAGGCGCGACGGTCCGGCCGCTGCCCGACCACATGGACGCCCTGCGCCGCCTGTCGCTGCGCACCGGCTTCGTCTCGATCCCGCTCGCGGCCGTCGCCCTCGTCGTCGCGGCCCTGTTCAACAACCTGCTGGGCGCCGGCATCGACTGGTTCGCCCAGCACCAGGCGGCCCTCGGCTCCTACGTCGCGGCAGGGCTGTTCGCCGCCTCCCTGTCCGTGCTGACCTTCCTGGAACTGCCCGCCACGCGCACCCCCCGCGCGCGGTCGCCGCTCGAAGGGCTGCGCCGTCCGAAGACCGGCACCGGCGCCGACAAGGGCCGCACCGGTGTGATGCCGCTGCTGGTGCTGGCCTGCGCGGCCGTCGCCGCCGCGGTGTCAGCCGCCGTCGCCGTGGCCGTGCTGCACGCCAAGGACCTGGGCGGCGGCCCGGTGCTCTACGGGCTGTTCGTGGGCGCGCTGACCGGCGGTGTCGTCGTCGGCATCCGTACGGCGCCCTCGCTGATGCCCGCCCTGTCACGCCGCCGGCTGCTCGCGCTGGCCATCGCCTTCACCGGTGTCGCGCTGCTGGCCGCCGGGCTCGTCCCGGACGTCACCAGCGTGCTGCTGATCCTCGCGCTGGCCGGCGTCGGCGCGGGCATGTCCGCCAACATCGGGCACACCCTGCTCGACCAGGAGACCGAGGAGTACCGGCGGTCCCGCACGACGGAGCACCTGCACGCGGTCGTCCGCGTCTGCGTGGCGCTCGGTGCGGTGATCGCCCCGCTGGTGGCCGCGGGGATCGGGCCGCACCGGCTGGAGAGCGGCAAGTTCGTCTTCGCGCACGGCGGCGCGGCCTTCACGTTGATGCTGGCCGGCGCGCTGCTGCTGCCGGTGGCCGCGCTGGTGCTGGCCAAGGTCGACGACCGTTCCGGAGTGCCGCTGCGCCAGGACCTGCGCGACGCGCTGCTCCGCGGCGACGACCCGGAGCAGGCGCCCGCCGCCTCCGGTTTCTTCATCGCCCTGGAGGGCGGCGACGGGGCCGGGAAGTCCACGCAGGCCGAGGCGCTCGCCGAGTGGATCCGCGGCAAGGGCCACGAGGTCGTGCTGACGCGCGAGCCGGGGGCGACGCCGGTGGGCAAGCGGCTGCGGTCCATCCTGCTGGACGTGTCGAGCGAGGGCCTGTCGCACCGCGCGGAGGCGCTGCTGTACGCGGCCGACCGGGCCGAGCACATCGACACCGTCGTACGGCCCGCCCTGGAGCGCGGCGCGGTCGTCATCTCCGACCGGTACATCGACTCCTCCGTCGCCTACCAGGGTGCGGGCCGCGACCTGTCGCCGACCGAGATCGCCCGGATCAACCGCTGGGCGACGAACGGGCTGGTGCCGCATCTGACCGTCCTGCTGGACGTCGCGCCGGAGACCGCGCGCGAGCGGTTCACCGAGGCGCCGGACCGGCTGGAGTCGGAGCCGGCCGAGTTCCACGCGCGTGTGCGGGCCGGTTTCCTGACCCTGGCCGCGGCCGACGCCGGGCGGTACCTGGTGGTGGACGCCGGCCAGGAGCCCGAGGCCGTCACGACCGTCATCCGGCACCGGCTCGACCAGGTGCTGCCGCTGTCCGAGGCCGAGATCAAGGCCCAGGAGGAGGCGCGCAAGAAGGCCGAGGAGGAGGCCCGCCGGAAGGCCGAGGAGGAGGCCGCCCGCAAGGCGGAGGAGGAGCGCCTGGAGCGTGAGCGCCAGGAGCAGCTCGCCCGGCTGCGTGCCGAGGAGGAGGAGCGCAAGCGGCGCGAGCTGGAAGAGGCGCAGCGGCGCGAGGCCGAACGGCAGGCGGAGGAGGCCCGTCGGCGGGCCGAGGAAGCGCGGAAGAAGGCCGAGGAGGAGCGGGCTCGGCTCCTCGCGGAGGAGAAGGCCCGCGCCGAGGAGGAGGCCCGGCGCAAGGCCGAGGAGGAGCGGCGCCGCAAGCATGCCGAGGAAGAGGCCCGGCTGCGCGCCGAGGCCGAGGCGCTCCGCCTGGAGAAGCAGCGCAAGGCCGAGGAGGCCCTGCTGCGGGCCGAGGAGGCCCGGCGTCTGGCGGAGGCGGCGGCCGCTGCCGCGGAGGCCGGTCCGAAGAGCTCCGCCCCGCGGGGCGCCTCCGGTCCGACGGCCGCTCAGGACGCGGCGACGGTGCCGACGCCCGTGGTGAAACCGGGCGGCGCGGCGGACGACACGACCGTGCTGCGCCCGGTGCGGGACGAGCGGGACGAGGAGCAGGGCCGGGGCCGGACCTCCGGCGGGTCCGACGCCGAGGTGACGGCCGAGCTGCCCAAGCCGCCGGTTCCGCCGGGTGCGGGGGAGGAGACGGAGGTGCTGCCACCGGTTCGCCCGAGGCCCGGATCCGGATCCGGGGACGAGACCGATGTGCTGCCCCAGGTGCTCTCCGGGGCGGACGACGAGACGGCCGTGCTGCCTCCGGTCCGGCCGGGGGACGCCGAGGAGACGGCCGTGCTGCCGCCCGTGCGGGAGGACGAACCGGCGGACCGGGTTCCGCCCGGGTACTTCCGCAAGGACGCCCCGGCCGCCCGGCCCGACGGCACGGACCGTACGCGGGAGATGCCCCAGGTCGACGCCGAGGGCCGGCCCCGCCGGCGGTCCGACTGGGCCGAGGAGACGCCGCTGGACGACCTGCCGTCACTGGCGGACGAGCTGCTCGGACCGCACGAGGACGAGCCGGACGACGGGCGGGGACGCCGGGGGAAGGGCGGCCGGGGCCGCTGAGGCCTCCGGCGGTGCGACGAAGGGCCCGGGCCGACGCGGGAGTCGGGCCCGGGCCGGACTTGCGAAACGCCTGCGCCGGACCTGCGAAAGGCTCTCCCCGGACCGGCGAGACGCCTGTGCCGGACCGGCCGGACCGGGCGGCGGCGGCAGCCGTTGTCAGTGGTCACCCCCACAATGGATCTCACACCGTGGAACGTGACGAAAGGGCGGCGTGACCCATGACCGTGTGGGACGACCTCGTCGGGCAGGAGAGGGTGAGCGCCCAGCTGGACGCCGCCGCCCGGGACGCCGACGCCCTGGTCACCGCGGCCGGGACCGACGTTCCCCCGCCCGAGGCGTCGAAGATGACGCACGCGTGGCTGTTCACGGGCCCGCCCGGGGCCGGCCGGAACCAGGCGGCGCGGGCGTTCGCGGCGGCCTTGCAGTGCGTCAGCCCCGACCGCGCTCTCGGCGGCTCGCCGGGCTGCGGCTTCTGCGACGGATGTCACACGGCTCTGATCGGCACGCACGCCGACGTCACCACCGTCGCCGCGGTCGGCTCCCAGATCCTCGCCGACGACATGCGCGACACCGTCCGCAAGTCGTTCACGTCACCGGCGAACGGCCGCTGGCAGGTCATCCTCGTCGAGGACGCCGAGCGGCTGAACGAGAAGTCGGCCAACGCCGTCCTCAAGGCGGTGGAGGAGCCCGCCCCGCGCACGGTCTGGCTGCTGTGCGCGCCCTCCATCGAGGACGTCCTGCCGACGATCCGCTCTCGCTGCCGCCACCTGAACCTGAGCACGCCGTCGGTCGACGCCGTAGCCGACATGCTCGTACGCCGTGAGGGCATCGAGCCGGACGTCGCCGCCGCGGTGGCCCGCGCGACCCAGGGCCATGTCGACCGGGCCCGCCGCCTGGCCACGGACTCGGCCGCGCGCGAGCGCCGTGCCGCCGTGCTGAGGCTGCCGCTGCGGGTGGAGGAGATCGGCAGTGCGCTCAAGGCGGCCCAGGAGCTCGTCGACGCGGCCGCCGAGGACGCCAAGCAGCTCGCCGAGGAGACGGACTCCAAGGAGACCGAGGAGCTGAAGGCCGCCCTCGGCGCGTCCCAGGGCGGCCGCATGCCGCGCGGTACGGCGGGCGTGATGAAGGACCTGGAGGACAAGCAGAAGCGCCGCAGAACGCGCACGCAGCGCGACAGCCTCGACCTCGCCCTGACCGACCTCACGTCCTTCTACCGCGACGTCCTCGCCCTCCAGCTCGGCTCCCGCGTGGCCATCGCCAACGCGGACGCCGAGGACGCCCTGGAGCGCCTCGCCCGCGGCAGCGCCCCGGAGTCCACGCTCCGCCGCCTCGATGCGATCGCCGCCTGCCGTGACGCCCTCGACCGCAACGTGGCGCCGCTGCTCGCGGTGGAGGCGATGACGATGGCGCTCAGAGCGGGCTGAGCCGGCACCGGCGGAGCGGCCCCGCGCGGCTTGCGCACGAGGCGGAAGTGGAGTTGACGCCGTAACTCGTACGAGGCACGACACGCACGCTGGGCATCCATTCCGTCGCCCAGAGTTACGCTCGCTGGATGGACACAAGGCGCCTTCCCCGCTCCGCCTCCCGCTCCGTCTCCCGTTCCGGCGGCCTGCACCGCCGGACCCGCGGCGCAGGCAGGACCGCGGCCGGCCTCCTCGCCACGGCCGCGCTGCTCGTCTCCGCCTGCTCCTCCGGGAGCTCGACGACGTCCGCCACGGCTGCGGCGGAGGAAGCGGCACTGGTCGCGCTGCCGCGGTCCACCCCCGCCGCGCTCACGCCGTACTACGACCAGAAGCCGGCCTGGCGCCGCTGCGACATCCACGGCTTCGAGTGCGCCACGATCAAGGCACCGCTCGACTACGCCAAGCCGTCCGCCGGAGACGTCCGGCTCGCCGTCGCCCGCAAGAAGGCCACGGGCCCGGGCAAGCGGCTGGGCTCGCTGCTCGTGAACCCCGGCGGGCCCGGCGGCTCGGCGATCGGCTACGTCCAGGCGTACGCCGGCATCGGCTACCCGGCCGAGGTCCGTGCCCGCTACGACATGGTGGCGGTCGACCCGCGCGGCGTGGCCGGCAGTGAGCCCGTGGAGTGTCTGGACGGGCCGGAGATGGACACCTACACGCAGACGGACACCACGCCCGACGACGCCAAGGAGACCGACGGGCTGGTCGAGGCGTACCGGACGTTCGCCGAGGGCTGCGGCGCGGACTCGCCCCGGCTGCTGCGCCACGTGTCCACCGTGGAGGCGGCCCGGGACATGGACATCGTGCGGGCGGCGCTCGGCGACAAGAAGCTGAACTACGTCGGCGCCTCCTACGGCACCTTCCTCGGCGCGACGTACGCCGGGCTCTTCCCGGACCGGACGGGCCGGCTGGTGCTGGACGGCGCGATGGACCCGTCGCTGCCCGCCCGCCGGCTGAACCTCGAACAGACGGCGGGCTTCGAGACGGCGTTCCGGTCGTTCGCGCGGGACTGCGTACGGCGTTCGGACTGCCCGCTGGGCAAGGCGGGCACCTCGCCCGAGCAGGTCGGCAAGAACCTCAAGGCGTTCTTCGAGAAGCTGGACGCGCGGCCGGCCACCACCGGCGACGCCGACGGCCGCCGCCTCACCGAGTCGCTCGCCACCACCGGCGTGATCGCGGCCATGTACGACGAGGGCGCCTGGCAGCAGCTGCGCGAGGCGCTGACGTCCGCGATGAAGGAGAACGACGGCTCCGGGCTCCTCGTCCTCTCCGACGGCTACTACGAGCGGGACGCCGACGGCGGCTACAGCAACCTGATGTTCGCCAACGCGGCCGTGAACTGCCTCGATCTGCCGCCCGCCTTCGACACCCCCGACGAAGCGCGCAGGGCGCTCCCCGAGTTCGAGAAGGCGTCCCCGGTCTTCGGTGAGGGCCTGGCATGGGCGGCCCTGAACTGCGCGTACTGGCCGGTCCACGCCACGGGCGAGCCGCACCGCATCGAGGCGAAGGGCGCCGCCCCCCTCGTCGTGGTCGGCACCACCCGTGACCCGGCGACCCCGTACCGCTGGGCGCAGGCCCTGGCAGGCCAGCTCTCCTCGGCCCGCCTCCTCACCTACGAGGGCGACGGCCACACGGCCTACGGCCGCGGCAGCTCCTGCATCGACCGGACGATCAACGCGTACCTCCTCCGCGGCACCCCTCCCACGGACGGAAAGCGCTGCTCATGACCCCGTCCCCAGCCCCGGAGGGCCCGCCTCCGGGGCTGGTTCGGAGCACCCTCGGAAACTGTGTAGACTTACCGTCGTTGCTGATCGCACCATAGTGCGGACAGCGCGCCGCCTTAGCTCAGATGGCCAGAGCAACGCACTCGTAATGCGTAGGTCTCGGGTTCGAATCCCGAAGGCGGCTCCGGTAAAGGCCAGGTCACATAGCATGTGACCTGGCCTTTTGTGTTGCTCGGGGCGGGACGCGTCAGGCGGCGGCCTCACTTCTTGTGCTCCTCGTCGGCCTGCTGCCGCCTGGCGAACCGCTCGTCCGTCCGCACCTGGCCTTCGGCTTGCGGGCGGAGTCGATCTCGACGTAGGCCGCCGGGCTGAACGTGATGATCTGTGACCGCATGCCCACAGCTTTCAGTGCCCGTTCTGCGCGACACGCGTGCCCGGTGCGGAATTTCGCGGCTGCCTACAATCGGACCCTCCTCTTCCGTAGGCGACTTTCGGTCGACCTGCACCACGGCTTCACAGGAACCACACAGGTAACCGCGAGTTGCGAGCGTCAACGGGCAACCGCTTTCCGGCCAGCAGCGCGTGAGCCCCGGGTTACCCCTTGTTACACACCGCTGGCCTGTGTCTATGGTGACTGTCGCGCTCGGCGGGATGTGACCACCCGCTCAAGTGCAGCTTCAGTCAGCGACCGGGGGAACCAGGTCGCCACGGGGGAGGGGGAGTTCGGCATGCCGCGAGGCCGGCAGTCGCCTTCAGTATCGACCCGTCCCTGGCCCTGACGGGAAGTCACCCCGCATACGGGAAACGCTTCTTCGGCAGTTACTGGTCCGTCAGGACCGTTCTCATCCATGCCTGAAAAGTCCCGTTGAAGGAGAGTCGTTGAGAATGCGCAGACCGGCCCGTGCCGGGATCGCGGGCCTTGCGGCCGCCGCGGTCCTGACCGGGCTCATACAAGCCGCGCCGGCGTTCGCCGGCACGAGTCCTCCCGATCCCGATCCGAAAGCGTCCGGCAATCCGTCGTCCGATCCGCCGGCACGTGTGCCGGATCCCGGCAAGAAGCTCGGGAAGGACTGGAAGACCTCGGCGGATCGGGCCGTGACCACCGCGGCGGACACCGGCGGCTTCAAGGTCCTCGTGGCGGACAGCAAGGACGCCTACGCGTGGCGGACCGTCGCCACGCTGGCGGAGCCCGGCATGCCGGCGGACTCGTGGATCGGTAACTCCTGCGTGATGGACCGTGATCACGCTGCGGTCGTGTACGCCCCGCGGACGTTCGTGAACAAGCCTGATCTGATGCAGGGTGGGGCGTTCGCCGCTGTCGTCGACCTGAAGTCCGGCAGGGTGACGAAGCTGCCCTTCACCAGTTCCCTGGCTTACTTCGACCCGTCGTGCAACCCCGAGACCCGGACGGCCGCGTTCACCGCGTTCCGCGAGCACAAGACCCGGCTCGTCACGGTCGACACCAGTGGCAAGACAGCAGCCGATACGACTGTCACTGGGCAGGTGACCTCAGCCGTCCCGGTGAAGGACGGGCTCGTCGCCGCGCACGGCCGTCACCTGGTGCACGTCGATCCGGCGGACGGGAAGCTCCAGAGGCTGGCTGCCGCGGACGGTGTGCCGTTCGACATCCGCCCCACCCGCAAGGGAATCGCGTTCCTCGACCGTAAAGACGACACGGCGCACGCCAAGCTGTGGAAGAGCGGGAGCACGCCGTCGCTGCTCGCGACAGGGAAGCTCGGAGACCTGGCCCTCGAACAGGGCACCGGCGGCCGGGCATTCCTCACCGGGGACGCCACGAACGCGAAGCTCGCGGGCACTGCGGTGGCCCGCCTGAACGTTCCGGCGGACACGGATGTGTCCACCCATGGCCGACTGGCCGTCGACCCCGTGCTCATGCCCGGCGTGCGTGCGGGCCTGGACCGGATCGGGAACGCGGGCAAGGGTTTCACCAAGGCCGAACCCTCACCCCGGGCGCGCATGTCCCAGGACCCCACGGACGGGGATCCCGCGGCGCCGACCATCACCAGTGTCGCGACGGCAACCGGGGAGAAGATCACCCAGGCGGTCGCCGACACCACCAGCGGCGCGGGGAAGGGGTCCTTCTCACCAGCCCTGCCCGCGGCCGGCAAGAGCGGGCGGACACCCGAGAAGAGCGGGCGGGCCGCGCAGGCGGCGGACCCGCACAATCCGGTCGACACGGACCGCTGGTGCTCCATCCCCCGCAACGACATCAAGCAACTCGCGCTGCAGCCGACTCCGAACCAGGTCGAGTGGGCCGTCAACATGGCGATCCGCGGCGAGCTGCGCTCCAAGTGGATCAAGCAGGGCGGCTGGCGCACGGGCCTGGGCACCGTCGACCCGCAGGGCCTGTTCCCGGCCCCGACGCTGAAGGGGAAGGCCGGCGCGCGTATCCCCGCCCAGGTGCTGCTGGGCGTACTCGCCCAGGAATCCAACCTGTGGCAGGCCGAAGGCGGCGCCATCCCGGGCCAGATGGGCAACCCGCAGGCGGCGATCGCCGGGTTCTACGGGCACAAGGGGGAGACCTCCGAGGCGTACTGGAGGATCAACTGGCACCAGTCGGACTGCGGCTACGGTGTCGGCCAGGTCACCGACGGCATGCGCCTCGCCGGCCTCGAGAAGCCCGGCGAGACGTCCCTGTCTCCGGCGAAGCAGAAGGCCGTGGCCCTGGACTACGCCGTCAACATCGCCGCGTCGATGTACATCCTCGCGGACAAGTGGAACCAGGTGCACACCGCGGGGCAGACCATCACCGTCAACAACGACGACCCGTCGAAGCCGGAGAACTGGTTCGCCGCGCTGTGGAACTACAACCTCGGCTTCAACGAGAACAAGGGTGACGGCAAGCCGTGGGGCCTGGGCTGGTACAACAACCCCGCCAACCCGTCCTACCCGCCCTCGCGGCACCCGTTCATGTCCGACCCGCGTGACGCCGCGAAGCCTCAGAACTGGCCGTACCAGGAGAAGGTGATGGGCTGGTCCGCCTGGTCCATGGACACCGGCTACTCCTACTCCACCGACGGGCGCCAGGACTGGCCCGGCGAGTCCGGGTTCTCCAGCGCCGGTTTCCGGCCCGCCTGGTGGATCAACCCGGGGCAGCGCGACCGGGTCAAGCCGCCCCTGGACGCGTTCTGCAACGCCACCAACAACTGCAACGCCGCCAACCCGCCGGACTGTCCGGACGCCGCGTGCTACGAGAAGTACTGGTGGCGCGGATCGAACGTGACGTGGAAGGCGAACTGCGACGCCGACTGCGGCAACGAGAGCATCAAGTACGTCACGCTGCGCGAGGAACCGGGCCGCGGCACTCGGCTGAAGCACGGAACGCCGGACTGCGGCGCCGCTCCCGCAGGGGCGCTGATCGTGGAGTCCGTCCCCGACAACGTCGACACCTACAGTTCCTGCGGATCGTCCGGCACCGACGCCGGGAACTTCCAGTTCACGTTCCATCCCAACCCGGCGGCGACCGGACCGGGTCTGGGCCCGTTCGAGGCCAAGGGAGACCTGCACCAGATCGGCGGTGGGCACGGCGGCCACTTCTGGTACACGCACACCCGCGACACCGCTCGTCTCGGCGGCCCCGGCGGCCGGATGACGATCGACGGCACCTGGACCCTGGGCCGCAGTGTCGAGTGGGCCCGCGTCTTCGCTCACATGCCGGACACCGGGGCGCACACCCAGCAGGCCCACTACGTGATCAAGGGGGTCGCGGGCGGTGACCGCCACCGCTACGTCAACACCCGCTTCAGCAAGAACACCTGGGTCGAACTCGGCGTCTACCGCTTCACCGGCACACCACGTGTGGAGCTGACCAACACCACGGACGACGGAACCGCGGACGAGGATGTCGCCTGGGACGCCGTCGCCTTCCAGCCGCTGTCGGGCAAGCCGAAGCACATGGTCGTCGCCATGGGCGACTCCTACACCTCCGGCGAAGGCGCCGGGGCTTATTCACCCGAGTCCGACCGGGGCCACGGGAAGAGCACCTGGAACGCGTGCCGGCGCAGCGACAACTCCTGGCCCCGCAAGATGAAGTTGCCCGGTCAGAGCACCAGCATCGGCGAGCTGTCGAACAACAGGAGCGCCACCGTCGACTTCCTGGACGTCAGTTGCTCCGGCGCGAAAACCTCGCAGATCACCACGGGAGACCCCACACCTTGGGGCGACATGGGCAACTACCGCGAGAAGAGCCAGATCGACTCCGGTGTCCTCAGCGCGGACACCACACTCGTGATGCTGACCATCGGCGGCAACGACGGGGACAACTTCACCGAAGCCATCACGGACTGCTACGTCATGTGGGGCGCCTGTGACGCGGCCGACTACACGGGCAGAGTCGACCAGGCCGTCACGGACACCGGGACAGTCATCGGCCAGATCGCGGCCGCCGCGCCGAACGCTCAGATCGTCCTCATGGGCTACCCGCGTCTGGTCGGGGAACAGCCGTGCGTCACAGCCGACTTCGACGCCCTGAACCAGCTGGCCGACTACTTCCGGGACAAGCAGAAGGCCAAGGTGACGGAGCTGAGCAGGACCGGAACCAGGGTGGCGTTCGCCGATGCGATCCCCGCCTTCCGGGGACACGGGATCTGTGAGAGCGACGAGTGGATCAACCGTGTCGTCGCCGGCCCGAACGGTGACGGCGACTTCCACGCCGGTGACCCGGCCAACCAGGCCCCGTGCCTGCCCTGGCCCGGGGAGAACGTCTGTGCCAGCCTGGAGTCGTTCCACCCGAAGAACGCCGGTACCGCGGGCTACGCCCGGGTGATGGAACAGGCACTGGCCGGTATCGGATACAAAGGCAGCTAGTGGGACCTGACACAACCGGCGGTGCGGTGGTCACGGGGCGGGCGAACCGCCTCGTGACCACCGGCTGCCTGACCATCCTGATCGCGCTGATCATCGTTCTCGGCGTCCCCGTCTCCTGGTTGTGGTACCGGCACTGGCACGACGGAAACGTCAACAAGGAGCGCGAGGAGAAGGCAGTCGCCTTGGTCCGGGAGCAGGCCCGTGCCACAGCGGACGAAACGGCCCGCGCACTCGGCACGAGCGGCGCGACCGACACCGACGCCCTCATCGGCGTGATCTGGCGGCACACAGAAGCTCCCGTGATCACCTATGAAGCGTCCCGTCGCGAGTTCACCGCCACGGCCGCATCGTCTGCTCATTACGATGCAAAGGCGATACTCCCCGGTGGAGGATCCGGCCAGGTGACCCGGTGTTTCGTCGTCACCTACACCCACCACCCTGGTCAGGCATGGACGTCGCGGGTCTCCGAGCGGGACGACGACGTGTGTCGTCCGGGCACCGAGATCGGCGGTCTGGTACGCCTCGCGCAAACGCGCATCTCCAGCATGTATGCCCAGGACCTGACGCGAGCCGGAGTGCAGAAGGCCCTGGACCCCACGGGACGGCTGCGTTCCTACGACGTCAAGAGCGTGGTGCGCAGGGCGGACACGGTGACCGTCTCCATCCTGCTCTCCAGCCCGGACGCAACGGTCGGTCAGTGCTACCGCTTCACCCGGCCCGTCCCCAACGACGACGGCCCGGGTACCACCACAGCGGTTCCGACGTCTTCGTGCTGACCCTGCTGCCATGACGTGTGCCTCTGTGGTGGTCGGAGCGGCGGAGCAGGACCGTCTTCCAGGCGGCCCGGATACCATCAGGGCTCCGGCAGGGCTCCCGATAGAGGCGACGATCATGGATCCGGCCGCAGTGTCCCCCACCGCAGCGCGCATCGGCCTGCGTCAGTTGCTGATGGTGCTGGGCGACTCGTTGGTGGAGGTGCAGGCGGCTCCCGCCGGACTGGACGTCGAGATCCGTGAGGTTTCGCTGCTCGATCCCGAGGACCCGCCGACCGCGCAGCCGGGCGAGCTGGTTCTCGTGATCGGTGCCCGTGGCCGGGCCGCCTTTCCCGCGCTGCGGGCCGCCGGGCGGGACGGAGCCGCCGCCGTCGTGGTGAAGCTGGACGGGCCCGGCCAGGCCGCGGCGCTCAGCGAGGCCGCTGCCGAGGCCGGGGTCGCCCTGCTCTCGCTGCGCAGCGAAGCACGCTGGGAGCAGGTGCACGCGCTGGCCCGGGCCGCCCTCGACGACGCACCGCCGGGTGAGCCGGGCATGGGGGCCGAGGAGGGTGACCTGTTCTCGCTCGCCCAGACCACCGCCATCCTCACCAGCGGCATCGTCAGCATCGAGGACGCCGCGAACCGGGTGCTGGCCTACTCCCGCACCACCGACTCCGACGAGGCGGACGACCTGCGCCGGCGCTCCATCCTCGGCTGGCAGGGACCGGAAGGGTATCTGGCGAAGCTGCGCGAGTGGGGTGTGTTCCAGCACCTGCACTCCAGCGACGAGGTGATCGGCATCGACAGCCACCCCGAGCTGGGCATCCGCCGCCGGCTCGCGGTGGCCATCCGGTCCGGGGACCGGCAGCTGGGCACCATCTGGGTGCAGGAGGGCTCGATCCCGCTGTCCGAACGCTCGAGCCAGGCACTGCTGGGCGCCGCCCGGGTCGCGGCGCTCCATCTCGTACGCCGTCGCCGGGAGCTCTCGGACGATGTGACGCTCACCCGGACCCTGCTGGCGGGACTCCTGGACGGGAGCACCGGACCGCAGCCACTGGCCACTCACCTGGGATTCGACGCCACCCGCCCGGCCGCCGTGCTGGGGTTCTCGTACGGGACCCCGGAGGCGTACGAGACCGCGGAGGGCGTCGCCGCGCCGGAACTGACCCACTCCGAGGTCACCAACCTGGTCTCCGTGCACATCGCCGCCCGGCACCGCAGCGCCCTGGTCACCCAGGTCGATCCCCGTATCTACGTGCTTCTGCCCCAGCTGCCCCGCGGCATCGACACGGACACGCTGCGCGGCTGGACCCAGGAGATCACCGACGCCGCACGCCGCCACCTGGGCCTGCCGCTGAGCGGCTCGGTCGGTTGCCTGGTGCCGGGGCTCGGGGACGTCCCCGAGTCGCGCCGGGAGGCCGACCGCATACTCGACGCCATGGCGAGCGCCGGAGTGACCGTCGCGGTCGCCGCGCTGCCGGACATCCAGGCGGAAGTGCTGGTCAGCGAGATTCTGGCGTTGCTCTCCGCCCGCCCCGAGATACGCGATCCCCGCCTGACCGCCCTGCTCACGCACGACAGCCGGCACCAGGGCCGGCTCGCCGAGACCCTCCTGACGTACCTGAACTCCTTCGGTGACATCCGCGCGGCGGCCGCACAGCTCCATGTGCACCCCAACACGCTGCGGTACCGCCTGCGCCGGGCCGAGCAGCTGACCGGCCTCGATCTCAGCCGTCCCGACCAGCGTCTGCTGGCCATGCTCCAGCTGCGGCTGCCGCCCACCGGCTGAACCGGTTCCGCATTGGCCGGTCGTACAGCCATCGAGGTCGAGTTTGTTCAGCCTTCACAAACATTTGGCCCCATGACCCCCCATACGCTTGCGCAAATCCATTTCCGCAAGTGATGCGGCCCACCTCCCACGAGGAGACGGAGCGAAACGCGGACGTGCGGTGACGACCCCATCACCAGCACGGCATCCGGAATCCGCGAACCGCACCGTGAACGCTTCCGGGAATCGTCAGTGCCCCGACCGTCCCTCCTGACGCACAGCACGGCACTCCCAACGACCCCATGGATGTCGACATGACTACACGTCCCCCCGATTCACTGGCCCCTGATACCGCTCGATCCACCAGTGGTCAGCCTCCGGAGCAGCAGGCAGGTCTTCAGGCCGGTCTCAAGAACCGCCATCTGTCCATGATCGCCATCGGCGGTGTGATCGGTGCCGGTCTCTTCGTGGGCTCCGCCTCCGGTATCGCCGCCGCCGGGCCCGGCATCCTGGTGTCCTACGCACTGGTCGGCGCCCTCGTCGTCTTCGTGATGCGGATGCTCGGCGAGATGGCCGCGGCCAACCCGACCTCCGGGTCCTTCTCGGCCTACGCGGACCGGGCGCTCGGCCGCTGGGCCGGGTTCTCGATCGGCTGGCTGTACTGGTTCTTCTGGGTCGTGGTACTCGCCGTGGAGGCGACCGCGGGCGCCGTCATCCTGGAAGGATGGGTACCGGCCGTACCGCAGTGGGCCTGGGCCCTGATCGTGATGACGGTCCTCACCGCCACGAACCTGGCCTCGGTCGGCTCCTTCGGCGAGTTCGAGTTCTGGTTCGCCGGCATCAAGGTCGTCGCCATCACGGGCTTCATCGTTCTCGGCGGGCTGGCCATCTTCGGTGTGCTGCCCGGCTCCGACCATGCCGCGACAGGATTCGGGAACCTCACCGAGCACGGCGGCTTCCTGCCGAACGGGCCGGGCGCGATCCTCACCGGCATCCTGCTGGTCGTCTTCTCCTTCATGGGCAGCGAGATCGTCACCCTCGCCGCCGGTGAGTCCTCGGACGCGCAGCGGGCGGTGGCCAAGGCCACCCGGAGCGTGATCTGGCGGGTCGGCGTCTTCTACGTCGGTTCGATCCTCGTAGTGGTCGCCCTGCTGCCGTGGAACGACCCCGCGATCGAGAAGAAGGGCTCCTACGTGGCGGCCCTCGACTCGATCGGCATCCCGCACGCCGGCGAGATCATGAACTTCATCGTGCTGACCGCCGTGCTGTCCTGTCTCAACTCCGGCCTCTACACCGCCTCCCGGATGGCCTTCTCCCTCGGGCAGCGCGGCGACGCCCCGCGGTCCTTCGTACGGACGAACGCGCGAGGTGTCCCGCAGGCCGCGATCCTGGCCTCCGTGGTCTTCGGCTTCGTGGCCGTCGCCTTCAACTACCTGTGGCCGGACACGGTTTTCCAGTTCCTGCTGAACTCCTCGGGCGCCGTAGCGCTCTTCGTGTGGCTGGTCATCTGCTTCTCGCAGCTGCGGATGCGGGGGATCATTCTGCGCGAGAGCCCGGAGAAGCTCGTCGTCCGGATGTGGCTGTTCCCCTATCTGACGTGGGCGACGATCGCGATGATCGGGTTCGTGCTCCTCTACATGCTCACCGATGAGAAGGAGGGCGGCGGCCGCAGCCAGGTGCTGCTCTCGGTGCTCGTCGCCGCGGTGGTGATCGCGATCTCGTTGGTCCGGGAGCGGTCCCGCCGGAAGGACACCGCGGAGCCGGTCGCGCCGCGGTAGCCCCGGCTCCGCTGGAACCCCGGGCCGGATCGACTCCGGCCCGGGGTTCGGCGTTCAGCGGGGGGACTCCCGTTCCACCGGCAGCCACAGCTCGGCGTCCGCCTTCGTGCCGTCCGCCGAGAGGTCGGTGCGCAGGATCTCGGGGCCGGGGCGGCTGCGGTACGGGTTGGACGGGAACCACTCGGTGAACACGTCGCGCCACAGTTCCTGGATGGCCTGCGGTGCCGGGCCGGACGTGGTGAAGACCGCCCAGGTGCCGGACGGGACGGGCAGGGTGGTGACGCCCGCGGGGACGTCCGACGGGGCGGACGCCGCGGTGAGCACCGCCTGGTAGTACTCGAGTTCGGTGCCCTCGGCGCGGCTCGGGTCCAGGTCGTCGCAGACCGCGACGATGCCGTGCGGCTCCTGGTCCGAGAGCTTTCCGAGCTGCTCCAGGGCCTGTTTGCCGAGCCCCCGGACGAAGTCGATGATCGCCTGGTTCGGGCCCGAGTGCACGAGCGGGACACGGGTCTTGAAGCCGGCGACCGTGAAGGCCGGGCGGTCCACCACTCGGTACTGCATGCTGCTGCTCCCTTCGACGGTGAGGCGGAAGGTGAGCCGGGGCTGGGAGACGAGCGCGGCGCCGGTGCGCCGGGCCTCGCCCGGGCCTGTGCCGTGCATCGCGCGGAACGCCCGTGCGAACGCCTCGCCCGAGCCGTAGCCGTAGCGCACCGCGATCTCCAGCAGCGTCTCGCCGCCCGCGAGCACCTCCGCGCCCGCGACCGTCAGCCGCCTGCGCCGGATGTACTCCGACAGGGGCATGCCTGCCAGCGCGGAGAACATCCGGCGCAGGTGGTACTCCGACGTGGTCGCGATCCGCGCCAGCTCGGCGACGTCCACGGACTCGTCGAGGTGGCGCTCGATGTGCTCCATCGCCTGGTTGAGCCGCTCCAGCACGCCCGGTTCCTTCCTCTTTCGTGATCACCACGCTAGGCAGCGGGCACCCTGCCGCACCCGACATCCTGTGCCCGTTCCGGTCGGGTGCCGCCTCCGCTGAACGACGTAGGCGCATCGCCGTCCGGCAGGCGTACTTGGAGGGTCCTTATCGTGAACGGCTAGCATCGCCCGTCAACCGTCAGTTGCCGACCAGGACGAGGTGAGGACATGGGGGCGCCCAGGATCGCCGTCGCCGTGGTGACCATGGGCAACCGGCCCGACGAGGTCGACGCCCTGCTGAGGTCCGTGGCCAAGCAGGACGTGCCGCCCGAGCGGATCGTGATCGTCGGCAACGGCTGCCCGCTGCCCGAGTTCGCCCGGCGGCTGTCGCTGCCCGGCGAGGTCACCCCGATCGAACTCGACGAGAACCTCGGCTGCCCCGGCGGGCGGAACGCGGCCCTCGCGCGGCTGCGGGAGTTCGGCGACATCGACGTCGTGGTGGATCTGGACGACGACGGGCTGCTCGTCGACGCCGACGTGCTGCGCCGCGTGCGGGAGCTGTACGCCGCCGACGACCGGCTCGGCGTCGTCGGCTTCCGCATCGCCGACGAGCTGGGCGAGACGCAGCAGCGGCACGTGCCCCGGATCGGCAGCTCGGACCCCCTGCGGGGCGGGTACGTCACCGGGTTCCTCGGCGGCGGGCACGCCCTGCGGACGGCCATGCTCGACGAGGTCGGCGACTGGCCCGCCGAGTTCTTCTTCGCGCACGAGGAGACCGACCTGGCCTGGCGCGCGGCCGACGCGGGCTGGCGCATCCTGTACGCGCCCGAACTGCTGCTCCAGCACCCGAAGACCTCGCCCGCCCGGCATGCCATCTACTACCGCGTGAACGCCCGCAACCGGGTCTGGCTGGCCCGCCGCCGGCTGCCGTTCGCGCTCGTGCCCGTCCACCTGGGCGTCTGGGTGCTGCTCACCCTCCTGCGGAACCGGTCGCGGGCGGGGCTGCGGGCATGGTTCGGCGGGTTCGTGGAAGGTGTACGGGAGCCTGCGGGTGAGCGGCGGCCCATGCGCTGGCGGACGGTGTGGCGGCTCACGCGGCTGGGACGGCCGCCGGTCATCTGACGCCGAGGGGCGTTCGCGGGGTGGCCACACGCTCGGTGGCCGGAAGCTTGGTGGGGCCCCGGCCGTTCACCTCCGCCGACCGGGACCCGGACCCGGCCGCGGCGGCGACACTCCCCCGAGTTGCGCGTCCAGACGCGCGCGCCGCCGGGCCAGATCCGACGTAGTGATCACATCAGGGTTTGCCAACCGATGGCTAACATGTGGCCAACGGTTCTCCGTTGCGTCGCCCGCCCATTGGCGTGAAGTCGCCGAACCATGACGGACGACGGCCCGTGCGGGGCTGTTCCGGCGGGGAACGCGAGGACGAAGGCGGCGGAAAGCCGCTGCTCCGGGGGCGGAAACTCGTCAAGGACGGGATCTCACAAGGGCAAAGGCAAGGGGCGGTGGCACGGGGAGACGGGGGCGTGATGGGGGCATCTGCCTGCTCGGGCAGCGAGAACGGTTCCGAAGGGCGGAGCGGGCTGCGGTTCGGGCTGCTCGGGCCGCCGGTGCTGTACTACGACGTCAGCGGGGGCGGCCGGAGCGAAGCCCGGGGTGTCGCAAGTCCCAAGTCCCGTGTGCTGCTGGCCGCGTTGCTGCTCGACGCCGGACGGGTCGTCTCCGTCGAGTCGCTCAGGGAGGTGCTGTGGGGCGGGGCACCGCCCGTTTCCGCCCAGGCCTCGCTGCACAACCACGTAGCCCGGTTGCGGCGGTTGCTGGACGATCCCGAACGGCTGCGGACCGTACCGTCCGGGTATGTCCTGCGGGTCGACGAGGGCGAGCTGGACGTCCATGTGTTCGACGCCCATGTCGGCGCGGCGCGTGCCGCGCACGCCGGGCAGGACTGGGAGCGCGTCGTGCGTGAGTGCGCCGCCGCGCTCGCCCTGTGGAGGGGCGCGCCGCTCGCCGGGCTGCCGACCGAGGTGGGCGGGTACGCCTTCGCCCGGCGGTTGCGGGAGGGACGGCTGCTGCTCCTGGAGTGGCGCTACGACGCCGAGTTGGCGCTGGGCGGCCCGCGTCTCGACGAGCTCGTACCGGAGCTCGCGGCGTTGACCGCCGAGTATCCGCTGCGGGAGACGTACCACCGTCAGCTCATGCTCGCCCTGCACCGCACCGGCCGCCAGGCCGAGGCCCTGGCCGTCCACCGCGATCTGCGCACCCGGCTGGTCGACCAGCTCGGCATCGAGCCGGGGCCCGGGGTGCGGGAGGCGCATGTGGAGGTGTTGCGGGGGGTCGTGGGCAGGCCACCCTCGCCCGCTCAACCGCCGCCTGCCCAACTTCCCCCGGCACCAGCGCACTTCACGGGACGCGCCACCGTACGCGACTCCCTGCGCCGCACTCTCACGACACCCGGAGCGCACTCGGCACCCCCCACGATCCCCGCCACCGCCGTCATCAGCGGCATGCCCGGCGTCGGCAAGAGCGCGCTCGCGCTGCACGTCGCGCACGAGATGGCGGAACGTTTCCCCGACGGCCAGCTCTACCTCGACCTGCACGGTGCGACCCCGGGCATGGCCCCTCTCACCCCTGGTCAGGCGCTCACCGCGCTGCTGCGTGACCTCGGCGCCGACCCCTGCCGCATTCCGGACCTCCCCGACGCGGCATCCGCTCTGCTGCGCTCGCTGCTCGCGCCGACCCGCACGCTCCTGGTACTGGACGATGCCGCGAGCGCCGCGCAGGTGCGGCCGCTGCTGCCGGGGGGTGCCGGGTGCGCGGTGATCGTCACCAGCCGTTCGCCGCTCACCGCACTCGACGGGGTCGCCCGTTTTCCGCTCGGGCCGCTGTCGGACGAGGAGAGCGCGGCCCTCCTGGTCGCGGCCTCGGGCCGGGCCGGACTGGCCGGCTCCGACGCCGCGCGTCGCCTCGTCGAGCTCACCGGCCGCCTCCCCCTCGCCCTGCGCGTCGTCGCCGCGCGGCTCGCCGCCCGGCAGGCCCTCACCCCGGACGCCCTCGCCGGGCAACTCGCCGAGACGGAGGGGCGGTTGCGGCACCTCGAATACGACGACCTGAGCGTGCGCCGCTCCTTGGCCGTCGCGCACGACGCGCTGGCGGGCTCCGAGCGTGAGGCCGACCGGGACGCGGCCCTCGTCCTCCGTCGCATCGGCGCCCTCGATCTGCCCACGTACGGCGCACCCCTGCTCGCCCGCCTCACCGGCACCGGCGAACTCCGCACCGAGGCCGCCCTGGACCGTCTCGTCGACGTGGCCCTGCTCCAGGAGCCGGCCTACGGCCGCTACGCGCCCCACGACCTCGTCCGCGACTTCGCCCGTGAGCTGGCCGGAGGGTGGGGCGTTGAGGCCACCGGCGGCTCTGGCGGAGGGCGGGAGGCGGACGGCACCGGCGCTGCTCGCGAACCGGCCGGAGGGCGGGAGGCGGACGGCACCGGCGCTGCTCGCGAACCGGCCGGAGGGCGGGAGGCGGACGGCACCGGGGCTGCTCGCGAACCGGCCGGAGGGCGGGAGGCGGACGGCACCGGGGCTGCTCGCGAACCGGCCGGAAGGCGGGAGAGGGACGGCACCGACACTGCTCGCGAACCCGCCGGAAGGCAGGACGCGGACGACGCCCGACAACCCTCCGAGACCGCCTGCGACCTGGCCTGGTTACGGGAAGGCGAGGACTCCTGGGCCGCCGAGACCGCCCTGCGCTGGTACGCCGCGGTCGCCGAGCGGCTGCTCGTCGCGATCGTCGAGCCCGGACCCGACCAGGACGACCGCCGCCGCCCCACCGCGTCCCAGCCGCCCGGTCACGCGGCGCACGTCGACACCTTCGCCCCCTTCGGCAGCCCCGAGGAGGCCTTCGCCTGGGGCGACAGGGAGCTGACGAACGTCGTCACCCTGGTCGAGCGGCACGCGGACGACCCGTGCCGGCAGCACGCGGGCCTCGTCTCCACCCTCGTGCGGCTGATCCTCCCCTACGCGCACCGCAGGGGCCGCGTCGCCGAGATGGAGGTGCTCGGCCGGGCCGGCCTCGGCGTGGCGCGGCGGCTCGGGGACGAGGCGGCGGAGGCGTACGCGCTGGTCGACCTCGCCGGACTGCACTTCCTGACCGGCCGCCACAACGACGCCCTCGGCCTCAACGACCGTGCGCTGGCCATCTGGCGACGGCTCGACGACCCGTCCTGGATCCGCCGCTGCCTCAACAACCGCGGTCTGCTGCTCGACGGGCTCGGCCGGTACGCCGAGGCAGGCGAGGCGCTGACCCGGAGCCTGGAGTACGCACGGCGGCTGAACGACCCGTACGGCGAGGCCGTCACCCACAGCCACCTCGGCAACCTCTACGAGCACACCGACCCGCGGGCCGCCATCGAGCAGCACCGGCGTTCGCTCGCCCTGGGGGACGAGATCGGCGCCGTGATCGTGCGGCACACCGCGCACTGCAACATCGGATACGCCCATCTGCGGCTCGGCGAACCGGCCGCCGCCCTCCCGCACTTCGAGGAGAGCCTGCGCATTCTCGGCGGTCACGGCGACTGGCACGGCGAGTCCCAGACCCGGCTCGGTCACGTCCGCGCTCTGCGTCTGCTGGGCCGCACCGAGCGGGCCGCCCGTGAGTGCGCCGAGCTGCTGGACCGGGCCGACGCCCGTGCCGACCGCTACACCGGCGCCCTCGCCCGCCACCAGCACGGGCTGCTGCTCAGCGAGCGGGGGCACCTCGGCGAGGCGCACGAGGAGTGGCGCTCGGCTCTCGCGGCGCTGGAGGGGACCGACGAGCACACGGTGGTCACGGAACTCCGCGAGCTGCTCGCTCCCACGGACTGACACCGGCTGCTCGGCGAGCTACTTGGCGTCCGCATAGCACTCCACCACCGCCGTCGTGAACGGAAACCGCACCGGCGTCTCCCCGAAGGTCAGCCGCCCGGCCAGGGCCGCCGCCTCGCGGATCGCCGTGACGACCGCGGCCGCCTCCTCCTCGGGGCAGTGCACGATCACCTCGTCGTGCTGGAAGAAGACCAGCTCGGCCGCCATGCCCGCGCAAGCCTTCCGCAGCGCGGCGAGCAGCAGCAGGGCCCAGTCGGCGGCGCTGCCCTGGACGACGAAGTTGCGGGCGAAGCGGCCGCGGGCGCGGGCGTTGGTGGAGGCGTAACCGGGGACCCACTGTCCGCCGTCGGACGGGTCGTCCTCCGGAACGGCCGACGCGGCCGGGATGCCCGCCTCCTCGGTCGCGTCGTCCGTCCCCCGGGCCGCCGGCGGGCAGGTCCGGCCGAGCCACGTCCGTACGAGCCGGCCCTCCTCGCCGGCGCGGGCCGCGTCGTCGACGTACGCCACCGCACGCGGGAAGCGGCGTCTGAGCGCGGCGAGGTTCTTCAGGCCGTCGCCGGAGGTCTGGCCGTAGACGGCGCCGAGCACGGCGAGTTTGGCCTGGTCGCGGTCGCCGGAGAAGGCGCGGTCGGAGACGGACTGGTACAGGTCGGCCTCCCGGCCGGCCACCTCCATCAGGCCGGGGTCGCGGGAGATCGCGGCGAGGACGCGCGGCTCCATCTGGTCGGCGTCGGCGACGACGAGCCGCCAGCCGGGGTCGGCGACCACGGCCCGCCGGATCACCTTGGGGATCTGGAGTCCGCCCCCGCCATTGGTCACCCACCGCCCGGTCACCGTCCCGCCCGCCAGGAACTCGGGTCGGAACCGGCCCTCGCGCACCCAGTCCTGGAGCCAGGACCAGCCGTGGGCGACCCAGATGCGGTACAGCTTCTTGTACTCGATCAGGGGCTTCACGGCCGGGTGGTCGACGGACTCGATCTCCCACCGGCGGGTCGAGGAGATCTTGATGCCGGCCTGCGCGAAGGCCTTGATCACGTCGGCCGGCAGGTCGGGGCGGACCCGGCGGCCGAACGCGGTGGACACCTCGTCGGCGAGTTCGGCCAGGCGGCGTGGTTCGCCGCCGCCCGCGTACCGCTCGCCCAGCAGGTCGTGCAGCACCGCGCGGTGCACGTCGGTGCTCCAGGGCAGCCCGGCGCGGTTCATCTCGGCGGCCACCAGCATGCCCGCGGACTCGGCGGCCGTCAGCAGGCGCATCCGGTCGGGGTGCTCGGCCCGTGCGTGCCGCCGCTGCTGCTCGGCGTAGACCGCGAGGAGGTCCGGCAGGGGCAGGTGGACGCCCTGCGGCTCGAACAGTGAGGACTGGGAGCCCGGTTCGGCGGAGCGCTGCGGCGGATCGGGCGGTACGGGGCCGCCGCGCAGCCGGGCCAGGGCGGCCGCGGCCGAGCGTGGTTCCCCGTACCGCCCCTCATGGCCGAGCAGGAGCGTCTCGGCGGCCTCGATGTCGTAGCACCGGTCGGCTCGCACCCCCGTGGCGAGCAGGCGCGGGTAGACCTCGGCGGTGGACCGCCACACCCACCGCGCGACACCGGGACGGCTCCGGACGGCCTCGGCGGGATCCGCCTCCCGCTGCACCGGGCCGGCGGGCAGCCCGTCCGGACCGAGGGGGGCGACGTCCACGCCACCGTCCTCGGCCGGAGCGAGAGCCCACCGGTCGGTCATGCTGGGAGTGTGACAGGGGGGTCTGACAGTGCCCTCTGGTCCGCCGTGCCGGTCGCCATCCCGGTTCCCGGTCACCACCCCCGGTTCGCGGTCGCCATCCCGGTTCCCGGTCACCACCCCCGGTTCGCGGTCGCCATCCCGGTTCCCGGTCACCACCCCCGGTTCGCGGTCGCCACCCCGGTTCCCGGTCACCACCCCGGTTCCCTCCCGGGCGGTCTCACGCCTCGTCCGGCGTGTCCTTCTGCGCCTGCACGATCTTCTCCAGCACGCCGGACACGTACTGCTCGGTCGGCTCCTTGCCGATGCCCAGGCCGCTGAGGACGCCCTCGCCGTTCTCGTGCTCCAGCAGGGCGAGCAGGATGTGCTCGGTGCCGATGTAGTTGTGGCCGAGGCGCAGCGCCTCGCGGAACGTGAGCTCCAGGACCTTCTTGGCGGCCTGGCCGTACGGCACGAGCTCCGGGGGCTCCTCGACGGCCGGCGGCAGTGCGGCGGTCGCCGCCTCGCGGACCGCGTCGAGGGAGACGCCCTGCTTGACGAGCGCCTTCGCGGCGAGACCGTCGGGCTCGGCCAGCAGACCGAGGACGAGGTGCTCGGGTAGGCCCTCGGCGTTGCGCGCGGACCGGGCCTCGTTGTGCGCGGCCATCACCGTGTTGCGGGCGCGGGGCGTGTAGCGGTTGAAGCCCTGGCTCGGGTCGAGGTCCGCCGACTCCTTCGGCACGAAGCGCTTCTGCGCGGCCTGCCGGGTGACCCCCATGCTCTTGCCGATGTCCGTCCAGGAGGCGCCCGACCGCCGGGCCTGGTCCACGAAGTGGCCGATCAGGTGGTCGGCCACCTCGCCGAGGTGATCGGCGGCGAGCACCGCGTCCTGGAGCTGTTCGAGGGGTTCCTGGTGCACCTTCTTGATCGCCGCGATCAGGTCGTCGAGGCGGAACGATGACGTGATGTTGGGGTTCGTCGTCATGGTGTCAACCGTAGGTTGCGCCCCCAGGGGTGTCAACCGTGAGTTGACATCCGCCCCGGCTACTTCGGGGACGTTGCCACCAACCGCACCGCCAGCCCCGTGAACACCGTCCCGGAGACGATGTTCAGCCAGCGGTTCACCCGCGCACTGCGCCTGAGAAGGGACGACAGCTTCCCCGCGAGCAGGCCGACACTGCCGTCCCACAAGAAGCCCATCACCACGAGCGTGACCCCGAGCAGCAGCAACTGGCCCTGGACATGACCGAGCGACGGGTCCACGAACTGCGGCAGGAACGCCACGTTGAAGAGGATCACCTTGGGGTTGAGCAGGTTGGTGATCGCGCCCTGCCAGAACGCCCGCCTCATCCCCGGCCCGACCGCGCCCGTCCCCTCCTCGCCCGGCACCGAACGGTCGCGGAACGCCTTCACCGCCAGGTAGAGCAGATAGGCCGCGCCCGCCCAGCGCAGCACGTGGTACAGCGTCGGCAACGCCGTGAACAGGGCCGACAGACCGAGAGCCGCCGCGACCGCGTGCACGAGCATCGCGCACGCCACCCCGAACGCCGCCATCACCCCGGCCGTGGGTCCGCCCCGTCCGCCCATCGCCACGATGAACATCATGTCCGGGCCGGGGGTGATGCAGAGCGCGAAGGCGGCGACGAGGAACGCCGCGTACAGAGACATGTCCACCATGCGGCCATGGTCGAGTCCCCGCCGTGCGCGGATGACCCAATTCCGGGGAGTGAGACGTACGAGGTCGCGCATGTCCGGCCGTCCGCTCCGGCGTGGCACCATCGGCCCGTGAGTACGCCCACCACCGTCGACCGCGCGTTCGAGACCGCCCTGTACGACACCAGCGAGACGGCCCTCGACGCCGGCGCGTCCCTGCTCGCGTCCGACCCGGCGGCGGACGCCGAACTGGCCCGCCGCGGTGAGGAGTTCGTGGCGACGGCCTGGCGGCGCGGCTGGCAGCCGGCCGATGTCGTACGCACCGTCCGGCGGGAGCTGGACGACGTACACGTACGCCTCGTCACGGAGCTGATCCGGGCACAGGCGCCGCACGACCGTCCGCGCGGCCGCCGCTGGAGCGCGCAGCTCGCGGAACTCCCCGCCGAAGCCCCGCCCCGCACCGACCGCTTCTCGTACGCCACCGCCGTGCTGGAGCTGTACCGCCTGCTGCTGCGCCTGCCCGCGCTCGAGTCCCTGGACGAGTCGACCGGGGAGCCGAGGACCGAGTCCAAGATGCTCGGCCGGATCCGCGCCCTGCTCGCCAAGGCGGAGGCCACCGGGTTCCCGGAGGAGGCGGAGGCGCTCAGTGCCAAGGCGCAGGAGCTGATGGCCCGGCACAGTGTCGACGAGGCGCTGCTCGCGGCCCGGGCACCCTCGCCCGAGACGCCCGGGGCCTGCCGGATCGGTGTCGAACCGCCGTACGAGCAGGCCAAGGCGGTGCTGCTGGACGCCGTCGCCGCCGCCAACCACTGCCGGGCGGTGTGGAACGAGCCCCTCGGCTTCTCCACCGTCGTCGGCTTCGAAACCGACCTGGAAGCGGTCGAACTCCTCTACACCTCACTCCTGGTGCAGGCCACGACCGCGATGACGAAGGCGGAAGCCGCTCAGCGTGCGGCCGGCCGCAAGCGCACCAAGACGTTCCGGCAGTCCTTCCTCGCGGCCTACGCCCACCGCATCGGCACCCGCCTGGCGGCAGCCGCCGAGACCCAGGTGACGGAGGACCTGCTCCCGGTCCTCGCCTCCCGCGACGTGGCGGTCACCGGCCGGCTGGACTCGATGTTCCCGGAGACGACCACGACCCGCCTGCGCGGTGTGCGTGACGCGGCGGGCTGGACGGAGGGCGCGCAGGCGGCGGACCGCGCCCAGGTCGGACACCGCCCGCCGCTGCGCTGACCTGCCGTCAGTCGCCCGAGGACTCGAAGCCGCTCACCGAGGCCTGCGCCCCGCCGCCGCTCCCGTCCCTCCGGGCGACCTCGCCGTACGACCACGTCAGGTCGTGCGCGTCCTCGGGGGCGCCGGGCAGGGTGAAGGACGCCTTCCGTACGGCAAGGCTCTTCGCGGAGCCGGCCTCGCCCCGGACATAGGTGATCGTGAAGGACGTGGTGCCGCCCTTCCCCAGTGTGAGCGGCTGGGCCTTCGCGCCTTCCTCCGGGGACACGGACGTCGTGCCGTCCTCGGCCGCGAGGTCGACGGAGGGGAAGCCCTTCAGGGTGCACTGCGCGCCCTGGTTGGTGAGCGTGACGGTGACGTTGCCGGTGTCCCCGGCGGCCGGGGCGGCACCGGCCCCGACTTCCACGCCCAGGTCGCCGATCGCGCAGGCCGAACCGTTCGCCGGATCAGCGTTCTTCGCGTCGTCGTCGCCGGTCTTGCCGTCGTCGCAGGCGGTCAGCATGAGCGTGGCGGCGAGGGCGGCTGCCAGGGTGAGGGGCAAGGTGCGCATGGGGTCCTCTGAGCGTGATGAGCGTGAGCGGCTTCGGTCGGGCCCCTGGATCATCACGCACGCGGATGCGGTACGGGCGCCCACCCCCTGCGAATCCCCCGAAAGTCGGACAGCCGCGGCGCCCGAAGGTGATCACGGCCCGTCCGTACGCTTCGAGGTCCCGCTACCCGAGGCCCGCCGTCGGCAGCCCGGTCGGCAGCTTCCCGCCCTCGGCCTTGGTGTACGTCTCCGCGCCGAGGCCGCCCTCCCAGGTGACCTTGAGGCTCTTGCCGCTCACGGAGTCGACCGTGCCGGTCGCCCGGTCCTTGTTGCCGTCCGTGCACTTGAGGCGGATCATCCGCGTCCCGGACTCCTCGCCCGCGGTGCCGGTGCAGACGCTGCCGCCGGTGGCGAAGATCGCGGCCTGCTTGCCGGTGATCACCAGGGCCACGGCCTTCCCGCCGGTCGTCGCGAGCCAGCTGCCCTGGAGGCCGCCGGCGTCCGACCCGCCGGAACCGGACGTCGAACCGGAGCCGGAGTCGCCGCCCGCTCCGGTGGACGCCGTGGCGGACGGGGCCGGGCTGGACGCAGAGCCGTCCCCGGAGTCGCCGTCACCGCTGCACGCGGACAGCACGAGCACGCCCGCCAGGCCCGCGGCCGCCGCCACGAACCGAGCGCGCCGACGCGCTCCCGGGCGACATGCTCCCGGACGACGCGAGAAGATCACCGAAGTCACTGCAAGCCCCCAAGCTGTAGCCGGCCGAGGGCCCCGGCCGGAGCCCGCCGACCCATGCCGGAACGACCGCAGCAAGCTACCAGGGCCGGTCAAGAGCCCCCGGGGTCAGCCCCCAGGGGCCCCTTACCGGCCCGGCGCCGGGAAAATCCGGGCTCACCAGGACGACTTGCGTACCCCCGGCAGATATCCCGCGTGCGCTTGCTCCCGCAGGCTCACCCGGGACAGTCCGAACGTCCGGAAGTAACCGCGCGGCCGCCCGTCCACCTGGTCCCGGTTGCGCACCCGCGTGGCGCTGGCGTCGCGCGGCTGCCTGCGCAGTTCCGCCTGCGCGGCGAGCCGTTCGGCGTCCGTGGACGACGGCCGCCGGATGATCTCCTTCAGCTCGGCCCGCCGGGCGGCGTACCGCGCGACGATCTCCTGCCGCCTGTCGTTCTTCGCGATCTTGCTCTTCTTCGCCATCAGACCTTCACTCCCCGGGCGCGGATCCGGGCGACGGCCGCCTCGACTCCGATCGTGTCGATGGTCTTGATCGCCCTGGCGCTCAGCCGCAGGCGTACGTACCGGCCCTCGCTCGGCAGCCAGTAGCGCTTGGTCTGGATGTTGGGGTCGAACCGGCGTGACGTGCGCCGGTGGGAGTGCGAGATGCGGTTGCCGAAGCCGGGCTGGGTGCCGGTCAGCATGCAGTGCGCGGACATGCGGTGACGTACCTCTCTGACTCAGGAGATGTAAATGGAATTCATTTTCAGTAGCATAGCGGCATGGCACGCAATGAACTCCGGCCGGTCATCAAGCTCCGGTCCACGGCCGGGACCGGCTACACCTACGTGACCCGCAAGAACCGTCGCAACGACCCGGACCGACTGACCCTGCGCAAGTTCGATCCGGTCGTCGGCCGCCACGTCGACTTCCGAGAGGAGCGCTGACCGATGCGCGAGGGAATCCACCCGGACTACGGCCCCGTCGTCTTCCGCGACCGCGCCGCGGACTACGCGTTCCTCACCCGCTCGACGATGACGAGCGAGAAGACGATCGAGTGGGAGGACGGCAACACCTACCCGGTCGTGGACGTCGAGATCTCCGACGTCAGCCACCCCTTCTACACCGGCACCGCCCGCGTCCTGGACACCGCGGGACGCGTGGAGCGCTTCGAGCGCCGGTACGGAAAGAAGGGCTGACCCCGTGGCTGTCCCTCCTGGGCTCTCCGTCGTGATCGTCGGCGGGCTGCACGCCGACGCCCGCAAGGCGGCCGTGGCGCAGCTGCTCGCCGACGTGCCCGGCAGCGTCGCCCTCCACCACGACCTGGCGACGGCCGCGGCCGGCACGGTCGTACGGACCGTCCGGGACGCCACCGGCATCCTGGACGCGGGGGAGGCGCCGCTCGTCAACGACTGCGCCTGCTGCGCCCTGCGCGAGGACCTGGTCCCCGAGCTGGAGCGGCTCGCGGAAGCCGGACGCACGCCCCTGGCCGTCGTCGAGCTGTGGGACTCCGTCGAGCCCAAGGCCATGGCGGAGGTCGTCACGGCCGGCGGGCTCACCGTCACGGGCGTGATCACCGCCGTCGACCCGGCCCTGGTCCTGCCCTACCTCGGCAACGGCGACGACCTGGCCGACGGCGGTCTCGCCGCCGCCGCCACCGACCAGCGCACGGTCGCCGACACCTTCGCCCGCCAGCTGGAGTACGCCCCCGTCCTCGCGATCGCGGAGTCCCCGGAGGCCGACGACGAGGACCGCGAACTGCTCGCCCAGATGCACCCGACGGCCCGCCGGGTCCCGATCGGCCACGGTGACCCGGCGGGCGCACCCGAGTTCGACGCCTTCGCGCAGGGCACGGCCGGCGGCCTGACCGTGCCGCCCCCGCGGCGGCGCCCGTCCTCGCCGCTGGCCGAGGCCGCCCTGGCCGGCTTCGACGTGGAGTCGGCGGCGTCCGCCCAGCACCCGGCCTGCGCCCTGTTCCCCGCCGAGGCCGACGCGCACGGCGTCTCCACCCTGGTCTGGCAGCAGCGCCGCCCCTTCCACCCGGAGCGGCTCTACGCCGCCCTGGAGGACCTGACCTGTGCGGCCGCCCGCAGCCGGGGCCGGTTCTGGCTCGCCGACAAGCCCGACACGCTGTTCCACTGGGACGCGGCGGGCGGGGCGCTCTGCGTGGAGAGCGTGGGGCCGTGGCTGGCCTCGCTGCCGGACGCGGCCTGGGAGATGGTCCCGCCGGTGCGCCGTGCCGCCGCGGCGCTGGACTGGCACCCCGAGCACGGCGACCGCGGCCAGCACCTGGTCTTCACCTCCCCCGGCCTGGACCGGGACGGCCTGGAGCGGCTGCTGGAGTCCTGCCTGCTGACCGACGCCGAGTACGCGGCCGGGCGCGACGCCTGGCAGCGCCTGCCGCACGCCTTCGACACCCTCCTGGAGGTCTGAACCGACATGCCCCGCAAGATCGACCGCAAGCCCGTCAAGAACCGTCCCAACCCGTTGGACCAGGCCGGGATCGAGTACATCGACTACAAGGACACCGACCTGCTGCGGAAGTTCATCTCCGACCGCGGCAAGATCCGAAGCCGCCGGGTCACCCGCGTGTCGGCCCAGCAGCAGCGGCAGCTGGCCCGCGCGATCAAGAACGCGCGCGAGATGGCGCTGCTGCCGTACGCCAGCCGCTGAGGCCGTACGCCGGCCGCCGACCGCCCCGACCCGGGTGAGGTTCCCCACGCTTGACGCGTGGGGAACCTCATGCTTTGGTCGCGGGGCCGCGCGGGGCGCACGCCGGGCGGTCCGTCAGGGCCGGGTGGCCGACTGCCTGTCCGGCGATGGTCCGACCTCGGTACCGGCACGGAGGACGACCTCACGGTCATCCGCACGGCCCATTTCTCCCCGTCCCCGCCTACCGCGGCCGTCTTCCGCATCGAGGCGGGACGGTCCTGCCCGAGGCGCCGGACCCCAGGCCCCAGCTCCCGCTTCTCCGGCCCCGCCACCGCCCCGGCACCCGTTCCGGCCGCCGAGCGGATGCTCCGCCTCCACGACACCTCCGCCGAACCCACCGACTTGGTCGCAGGTGCCGGGGAACGAGCGGCGGTGCAGGGCCGTCAAAACAGGCAAGGGCTTTCGGTAAAGCAGTCGTCAAAGCTGTAACCGGAGGACCACCCCGCGTGCACGTGCATCTGCCCATGCATCTGCACATGAACAGGGCTATGATCCGGGTCAGTTGACCACCGCATCAATGGCCACACCAGCCAGTGCACCACCGGGGAGCGACCTGTGGACCACGACGTGTACAACGGTATGGCGGCCACCAGGCTTCGCGGTGTGGCCTGGCAGAAGAGCCGGCACAGCAACTCGCAGGGCTCGTGCGTGGAGTTCGCCCGGCTGCCGGGCGGTGACGTGGCCGTCCGCAACTCGCGCTTCCCCGACGGTCCCGCGCTGGTCTACACCCGTGCGGAGATCGAGGCCATGCTGCTGGGTGTGAAGGACGGTGAGTTCGACCATCTGGTGGGGGGCTGACGCCCCGGCAGGCCCCTCCGCGAAACGGGGCAATCGGTACTCAACGCGCCGCGACGCGCGTAGAACCGCGGCGTCAGGAAGCGCCGCGGTTCCTCATTCCGCGTGCGGCCCCGAACCGGGCCGCGGCAGCCGGAACAGCGCCCAGACCACCTTGCCGTCGAGCGCGCCCGCGAGCGGGTGCCAGCCCCAGCTGTCGCTGAAGGAGTCGACGAGGAACAGCCCGCGGCCCGACTCGGCCGAGAAGTCGTCGGTCTCGCGGGTGACGGGACTGTCGTGACTGGGATCGCGCACCGCGCACACCAGCCGCTCGGCCCACCGCATCAGGTGCAGCCGGACGGGAGGTTCGTGACCGGCGGCGCACCGGCTGCTCGCCGGCAGGCCGTGCCGCAGGGCGTTGGTGACGAGCTCCGAGACCACCAGGCAGACGTCGTCGAAACGGTCGCCCATGTCCCACTGGTCGAGTGTCCTGCGGGTGAACCGCCGTGCCTCGCGCACCGCTTCGTAGCGGGCGGGCAGAGCGCAGGAGGCGGCGTCGGACACGGCCGCGGGATCCAGCGGCGGAAGGCCCTGCCGTAACGGCTCGAGCATGGTCGATCCATTCGTCCCCATGCGAGGCACTCCCGGGAATTCGCGGTCGGTGCGATGCGGCGGTGGTGCGGGACCATGGTTTCGGATGCGTACAGCAGATGCAAGGGCAGATGCACGTGCAGGTGACCGGAATGAGTCGTCCCGTACCGCTTGTTGGTCAATTTTTCCGTCATCTTCACAGCCCTGTCTGCCCGTTCGCTTGCCTCTTTCTTGGAACCGCGCGCGTGCGTCCCCTGTCTCGATTCCGTTTCCGTAACCGGACGAGTACTGCTCGGAGTGTTTTAGTGGCAGACTTCGGCGTCTGGAGACGTTGGGGAGGCTGGCGAACGTGAGCGCGGGAGAGCCGGGATCGGTGGTGCGGCGCATGCTGCTCGGATCACAACTCAGGCGACTGCGTGAGGCGCGGGGCATCACGCGCGAGGCGGCGGGCTATTCGATCCGCGCCTCCGAGTCGAAGATCAGCCGGATGGAGTTGGGCCGGGTGAGCTTCAAGACCAGAGACGTCGAGGACCTGCTGACGCTGTACGGCATCACGGACGAGCAGGAGCGCGCCTCCCTGCTGTCCCTGGCCAAGGAGGCCAACGTCGCGGGCTGGTGGCACAGTTACTCGGACGTGCTGCCGAGCTGGTTCCCCACCTACGTCGGCCTGGAGGGCGCCGCCTCGCTGATCCGGGCGTACGAGGTGCAGTTCGTGCACGGCCTGCTCCAGACCGAGGCGTACGCCCACGCGGTGGTCCGGCGGGGCATGCAGGGCGCGAGCGAGGCCGATGTCGAGCGGCGCGTGGCACTGCGCCTGGAGCGGCAGAAGTACCTCGTCGACGAGCGCGCGCCCGACTTCCACATCATCCTGGACGAGGCCGCCCTGCGCCGCCCGTACGGCGACCGCGAGGTGATGCGGGGCCAGCTCCAGCACCTCATCGAGGTCTCCGAGCGGCCCAACGTGCGGCTCCAGGTCGTGCCGTTCAGCCTCGGCGGCCACTCCGGCGAAAGTGGCGCGTTCACGATCCTCAGCTTCCCGGAATCCGACCTCTCGGACGTCGTCTACCTGGAGCAGCTCACCAGCGCGCTGTACCTGGACAAGCCCGAGGACGTCGCCCAGTACGAGAAGGCGCTCAAGGAGCTCCAGAGCGACAGCCCGGGCCCTTCGGAGAGCCGGGATCTTCTCCGGGGGCTCCTCCAACTCTCCTGAAGCCTCCAACTCGCCTTAAACGTCAGTACGATGACGTGTGATCAGATCGTGAAGGCGCGATCGAGGGTCTGCTAGGGATCGAGGGATCACATGTCGTCGTCCTACTTCACCGACCTTGCACAGCAGTACATCGACGGTGAGTGGCGCCCGGGTACCGGTTCCTGGGACATCATCGACTTCAACCCGTACGACGACGAGAAGCTGGCGTCGATCACGATAGCCACCGTCGACGAGATCGACCAGGCGTACCGGGCGGCCGCCCGGGCCCAGAAGCAGTGGGCCGCGACCAACCCCTACGTCCGCCGCGGCGTCTTCGAGAAGGCCCTGAGGCTCATCGAGGAGCGCGAGGCCGAGATATCCGAGGCGATCATCGCCGAGCTCGGCGGGACGCGTCTGAAGGCGGCCTTCGAACTGCACCTCGCCAAGGAGTTCCTGCGCGAGGCGGTCCAGCTGGCGCTGCGCCCCGAAGGCCGGATCCTCCCTTCGCCGGTGGACGGCAAGGAGAACCGCGTCTACCGCGTGCCGGTCGGCGTCGTGGGCGTGATCAGCCCCTTCAACTTCCCGTTCCTGCTCTCGATCAAGTCCGTCGCCCCGGCGCTCGCGCTCGGCAACGCCGTGGTGCTCAAGCCGCACCAGAACACGCCGATCGTCGGCGGCTCCCTGGTCGCGAAGATCTTCGAGGACGCGGGGCTGCCCGGCGGTCTGCTGAACGTCGTCATCACCGACATCGCGGAGATCGGCGACGCCTTCCTGGAGCACCCGGTGCCCAAGGTCATCTCCTTCACCGGCTCCGACCAGGTCGGCCGGCACGTGGCGACCGTCTGCGCCCGGCAGTTCAAGCGCTCCGTCCTCGAACTCGGCGGCAACAGCGCGCTGGTGGTCCTCGACGACGCCGACATCGACTACGCGGTCGACGCGGCCGTCTTCAGCCGGTACGTCCATCAGGGGCAGGTCTGCATGGCCGCCAACCGCATCCTGGTCGACCGGTCCGTCGCCGACGAGTTCACCGAGAAGTTCGTCGCCAAGGTGAAGACCCTCAAGGCGGGCGACCCGCGCGACCCGGAGACCGTCATCGGCCCGGTCATCAACTCCTCGCAGGCGGACGCCGTCGCGGGCGCGGTCGAGCAGGCCCTCGCCGAGGGCGCCACGGCCCTGGTGCGCGGCGGGCGCACCGACAACCTCGTCGAGCCGTCCGTCCTGACCGGCCTCCCCGCCGACTCGGCCCTGCTGCGGCAGGAGGTCTTCGGCCCGGTCGCCTTCCTCGTCCCGTTCGACGGCGAGGAGGAGGCCGTACGCCTCGTCAACGACACCCCGTACGGCCTGAGCGGCGCCGTCCACACCGGTGACATCGAGCGCGGCGTGAACTTCGCCAAGCAGATCGACACCGGCATGTTCCACGTGAACGACGGCACCGTCCACGACGAGCCGATCGTCCCGTTCGGCGGCGAGAAGCACTCGGGCCTGGGCCGGCTCAACGGCGAGACGATGCTGGACTCCTTCACCACGATGAAGTGGATCTCCGTGCAGCACGGGCGGAGCGGCTTCCCGTTCTAGACCATCCACGGCCCGGCGGGCCCTTGCGGACAGAACCTGACCGCAAGGGCCCGTAACTTCGTCTGTGCCGGGGGAGAGGCCCCCGGATCCGGCGAAAGGCGGCGGTCATGGTCACTCACGTTCCCGCGGAGGCACACGGCGACGAGCGCGGAGCGCTGCTCTCCTTCATCGAGGAGCAGCGCGGCGGCATCCGGCGGGCGGTGCTGGGACTGACCGACGAACAGGCGGGCTCCCGTCCCAGCGCCAGTGAGCTGTCCCTCGCCGGGCTGGTCAAGCACGTCGCCGAGGTCGAGCAGATGTGGGTCTCCCTGGCCAAGGGTGAGCCGCCGGCCGTCGAGCGGGACCAGAGCAACTGGCACGAGTGCTTCAGGCTGGTCGAGGGAGAGACCGTCGAGTCACAGCTGGCGTACTGGGAGAAGGTCGCCGCGGAGACGGAGGACTTCATCCGCTCGGTGCCGAGCCTCGACGACACCTTCGCGCTGCCGCCCCAGCCCTGGTTCCCGCCGGACGGCCGGGTCTCCATGCGCTGGCTGTGCCTGCACCTGATCCGCGAGACGGCCCGGCACGCCGGCCACGCCGACATCATCCGCCAGTCGCTGGACGGCGCGACGGCCTTCGAGCTGGTGGCCGCGGAACACCAGGTGGCGGCCGGGTCCTAATCTGGACCGCATGTCAGCGATCCGTCTCCTTGTGCTCGGCGCGGTCCGTATGCACGGCCGCGCCCACGGCTACCAGGTGCGCAACGACCTGGAGTACTGGGGCGCGCACGAGTGGTCCAGCGCCAAGCCCGGCTCGATCTACCACGCCCTGAAGCAGATGGCGAAGCAAGGGCTGCTGCACGCGCACGAGGTCGCCCCCTCGACGGCCGGCGGCCCGCCGCGCACGGAGTACGAGCTCACCGGGCAGGGGACCGAGGAGTACTTCCGGCTGCTGCGCGAGGCGCTGGTCACGTACGACCAGCGGGGGGACGTGAAGACGGCCGCCGTCGGCTTCGTCGTCGACCTGCCGCGGGCGGAGGCGGTCGCGCTGCTGAAGGAGCGCACCCTGCGGATCGAGCAGTGGCGGGCCTCCGTCCTGGAGCACTACGTCCCCGAGGAGGGGCCCGGGCAGCTGGGCCACATCGGCGAGATCATGAACATGTGGGTCCACACGGCCGACTCCGAGGCCGAGTGGACCCACGGTCTCATCGAGCGCATCGAGGGCGGTGCCTACACCTTCGCCGACGAGGGCGACCCGTTCGTCGGCGTACTGGCCGAGGGCGCGGAGAACCCGTACGCGACGGGGGAGCGGCACCCCGGGGACGACCGCTAATCAAATTTGACGAATGAAGGGCCGCGGGTTACCTTCGTGCCTGTAGTCAAGTTTGACTAGCGAGGGAGTCCCTTTGGCCGACACGGCGATCACCGTCGAAGGCGCGGAGAAGAGTTACGGCGACAAGAAGGCGCTGGACGGGCTCGACCTGCGGGTCGCGCGCGGCACGGTGCACGGGGTGCTCGGCCCGAACGGCGCGGGCAAGACCACCCTGGTGAGGATCCTGTCCACGCTGCTGCGACCCGACGCGGGCCGGATCGAGGTGGCCGGGCACGACGTGGTGCGCGAGGCGTACACCGTACGGCTGCGCATCGGCCTGCTCGGCCAGCACGCCGCGCTCGACGAGGAACTGGGCGGGCGGCAGAACCTGGAGCTGTTCGGCCGGCTGCACCACCTGGGCGCGAGGCGGGCACGTGCGCGTGCCGACGAGCTCCTGGAGCGCTTCGACCTGGCCGACACCGGCCGCAAGGCAGTCCGGCAGTACAGCGGCGGCATGCGGCGCCGCCTGGACCTCGCGGCTTCCCTGATCACCGAACCGGAGCTGCTGTTCCTGGACGAGCCGACCACCGGCCTCGACCCGCGCGGCCGGGCGGAGGTCTGGGACTCCGTCCGCTCCCTGGTCGGCGGCGGTACGACGGTCCTGCTCACCACGCAGTACCTGGAGGAGGCCGACCAGCTCGCCGACCGCATCTCGGTCGTCGACGCCGGCCGGGTCATCGCCGAGGGCACGGCGGACGGGCTGAAGGCGGAGACCGGCGGCGACCGTATCGACGTGGTCCTGCGGGAGGCGGGCCAACTGGGCGCGGCTGTCGCCCTGTTGCCGCTCACCGGAGTCACCGTCGACACCGACCGCCGCCTGCTGAGCGCCCCGGTGATCGACCGCATGGAGGCGCTCTCCGGAGTCGTACGGGCCCTCCAGGAGGCCGGCATCGAGGCCGAGGACGTCGCCCTGCGCCGCCCGACGCTGGACGAGGTGTTCCTGCACCTCACGGGGGACGACCGCCGAGTGAAGGAGGCCGTGTGACCGCCTACGCCCTGACCGACTCCTGGACCATGACCCGCCGGGAACTCGCCCGCTGGGCCCGGCAGCCGGTCCAGCTGGTCGTCAACCTCGTCTTCCCGGTGATGCTGCTGCTCATGTTCGGCTACCTGATCGGCGGCGGCCGGGGGGTGAACGGCGAGTACCGCGACTACCTGATCCCCGGCATGCTCGCGCTCACCATGGCCTTCGGCCTGGAGGGCACGATGATCGCCGTCACCCGGGACCTCGACAAGGGCGTCATCGACCGCTTCCGCTCGATGCCCATGGCCGACGGGGCCGTTCTGGTGGGCCGTTCGGCGGCCGACATGCTCCAGTCGGCGATGGCCCTGGTGGTGCTCATCGCTGTGGGCGCCGCGCTCGGCTGGCGGGTCCACGGCGGTCCGGTGGCCTTCCTGGGAGCCGTGGGCCTGCTGCTCCTGTTCCGGTTCGCCATGTTGTGGATCGGCATCTACCTGGCGCTGGTGGCCGGAAAGCCGGAGATGGTCCAGGCCGTGCAGATCCTGGTCTGGCCCATCGGCTTCCTCTCCAACGCCCTGGCCCTCCCCGACACCATGCCCGGCTGGCTCGGCACGGTCGTCGAGTGGAACCCCATGTCCCACACGGCCACGGCCGTACGGGACCTGTTCGGCACCCCCGGCGCGGAGTCCGGGCACGTGTGGGCGGCGCTCGTCTGGCCCCTGGCCCTGCTGGCGGTGTTCTTCCCGCTGGCGGTACGGAGGTTCGGGCGGCTGAGCCGCTAGTGATGGAGCCCTGAGCCGCTAGTGGTGGAACCCGGTCGCCGCGCTCTTGTCCCGCGTGAAGGGGCGCGGCTGCCGGCGCAGTTCCGGCAGCAGCCGTTCCAGGTCCTGGGCGAGCAGCTCGGCGAGGTCGGCGGAGAAGCCGTTGCGGCACACCACCCGCAGCACGGACAGGTCCTCGCGGTTGGCCGGGAAGGTGTACGCGGGTACCAGCCAGCCGCTCTCGCGCAGCCGCCGTGAGACGTCGAAGACGTCGTACCACGTCACGTCCGGGGCGGTCGTGAAGGCGAACACCGGCAACTCGTCGCCCCGGGTCAGCAGCCGGAAGTCACCCAGCGCCTCGATCCGCCCGGCGAGCCCCGTGGCCACGTCCCGCGCGGCCTGCTGCACGGCCCGGTAGCCGTCCCGGCCCAGCCGCAGGAACGTGTAGTACTGCGCCACGACCTGAGCGCCCGGCCGGGAGAAGTTCAGCGCGAACGTCGGCATGTCGCCGCCCAGGTAGTTGACCCGGAACACCAGCTCCTCCGGCAGCGCGTCCGCGTCCCGCCACAGCGCCCAGCCGACGCCCGGGTAGACGAGCCCGTACTTGTGCCCCGAGGTGTTGATCGACGCCACCCTCGGCAGCCGGAAGTCCCACACCAGGTCCTCGTCGAGGAACGGCGCGACCATGGCACCGGACGCCCCGTCGACATGCACGGGGATGTCGAGCCCGGTCCGCTCCTGCACCGTGTCCAGCGCCGCGCACAGCTCGGCGACCGGCTCGTAGGACCCGTCGAAGGTCGAGCCCAGGATCCCGACGACCCCGATGGTGTTCTCGTCGCACAGCTCGGCCGCGGCCTGCGGGTCCAGGTGGAACCGCTCGCCCTCCATGGGGACCAGCCGGGCCTCCACCTCCCAGAAGTTGCAGAACTTCTCCCAGCAGACCTGCACGTTGACGCCCATCACCAGATTGGGCCGGGCCCCCGGGTACCGCCCGGCGTTGCGCCGCGCCCACCGCCGCTTCAGCGCCATCCCGGCGAGCATGCACGCCTCGCTCGACCCGGTCGTCGAACAGCCCACCGCCGCCGCCGGGTCGGGCGCGTTCCACAGGTCGGCGAGCATCGCCACGCACCGCCGCTCCAGCTCGGCCGTGCGCGGGTACTCGTCCTTGTCGATCATGTTCTTGTCCCGGCACTCCGCCATCAGCACCCCGGCCTCCGGCTCCATCCAGGTGGTGACGAACGTGGCGAGGTTCAGCCGCGCGTTGCCGTCCAGCATCAGCTCGTCGCGCACGAGCTGGTGGGCGGTCGCCGGTGCCATGGGCTGGTCCGGGAGCCGGTGTGTGGGCGGGGCCTCGGCCATGTCGCCGACCGGGTTGGCGGGACCGTAGAAGGGGTTGACGGACAGGCGGCGTTCGCCGGGCTGACGGGGGCCTTCGTTGAGCGGCAAGGGAGCCTCCGGGATGGGTGGGGGAGCGGGTGTCAGCGGACGGACGTCCCGTCCGGCCGTAGCTGCATCTGTGGCCGGCCCGTGACCAGCAGCCAGGCCGGCAGCGAGGCGACGCAGAGCAGGGCGATGATCCCCGGCGAGGCGACCAGCACCGCGGCGACGAACAGGCTGATCCAGCCCTGCCGGGTGATGGCCAGCAGCACCCCCAGCACTCCGGCGGACACCCCCACTGCGGGATGCACTCCGGACACCAGGGCGTGCGCGCACAGCCCGAGGGCGGTACCGACGAACACGGCAGGGAAGATGCGCCCGCCGCGGAAGCCGCAGGACGCGGCGACGAGCAGCGCGGCCAGCTTCACCACGGTCAGGACGGCGAACTCACCGGCCGACCGGCCGTCCGGGTCGTGCGCCAGCTCGGCGATCTCGTCGAGCCCCTTGAACAGCGTCAGATGGCCGCCCAGGGCGGCGAGAGCGCCCAGCACGGCCCCGCCCGCCGGGAGCATCAGCATCGGATGCCGCAGCCGGCGGAACGCCGCGTGGACGTACGGGAAGGCGCGCACGGCTCCCATGCCGAGCAGCGCGCCCGCCGCGGCGACCACGACAGCCGCCGACAGGTCCCCCCAGCCCGGCCGGCCGAACGACGGCAGGTCCAGGTCGAAGCTCGGGTGGTCGACGAGGGTCGCCGTCAGGGCACCGGCCGTCGCGGCGGTCAGCGGCGGGAACAGGTTGTCCCACAGCAGACCGCGGGTCTCCTGCCGGGCCAGCACCTCGGAGATCACCAGGGCCGCGGCCACGGGCGTGCCGAACAGGGCGCCGAGCGTCGCCGCCTCCGCCAGTGCCGGCCAGATCCTGCCCGGCGCCCGGGGAAGCGCCCGGCCGCCCAGCCAGACCGCCAGGCCGACGTTCACGGCGATGATCGGGTTCTCGGGGCCCAGACTCGGCCCGCCGGCCAGCATCAGCGCGGTCGCCAGCAGCAGCCCCGGCAGCACGACGGGCGGCAGGACCGGGGCGTCCAGGCCGACCGTGGCCGGATCCGGGCCCGCGTGGCCCGGCACCTTCCACACCACCAGCCCGACCGCGGCCCCGGTCGCGACGAGCATCGCGAACATCCACGCCACCGAGTACCGGCCGACCCCCAGCGCGTCCGGCACCGTCCGCCACAGCACGCCCTGGAGCTCCTCGGCGGCGACCTCCACCCCCACCAGAAGCAGGCTGGACACCACGCCCACGGCCAGGGCGGGCAGGATCGACGGCAGCAGGGCGCGGGCGGGAGTCGCGGGGGTGACGGAGGGTGCCTGCCGCGCGGAGTCCTGGACCACGGGCACACGATAAGCGGATCAAAGGGGACGAACGGGAAACACGCTTGCGCCCGCCCAGCGGAAGAGCGATTAACTTTCGCCGGTCCGCCGCAATTCCCCGGTAATGGAGCGGCCGCCTGCTCGCCGGTCAATTAACTCGTAACTTTAGGCCGTATGGGGTGTTACCTTCGAACACCTTGACGACGGAACTCGTAGGGCAGCGCTGTCTTTCCGGCGCCTGCCCATTGCCGTGGCCGTCGGCAAAGCGGGGGGAGCGCGCGTGGCGAGTCTTATGAAAAACGCGAGCCCGGAAGCCGGGGCCGCGAACGGTGCGGGATCGGTGGCGAGTGTCGCCGGACAGCACACCGGGCTGCTGATCGCCGGCGTGCTGCTCGGCCTGCTGGGGGTGGGCGCCGCGCTCGCCCAGCCCTGGGCCATCGGCAGGCTGATCGAGGCGGCGGGCGGCGGTGCCCCGCTGACCGGCCCCATCGCACAGCTGGTCGCCCTGTTCTGCGCGGGCGCCCTCTTCTCCTCGCTCCAGGCCTACGCCATCGGGCGGGCCGGGGAGAATATCGTCTTCGACGTCCGCCGGATCCTGGTCGGACGGCTTCTGCGCGCCGATCTCACCGCGTTCGGGAAAGAATCCCAGGGCGATATCTTCACCCGCACGGTCACCGATACCTCACTGGTGAAGATTGCCCTCTCACAGAGCCTCGCCCAGCTGATCATCAGCGGCGCCACGGTCATAGGCGGCGTCGTCCTGATGTTCCTCATCGATCTGTGGCTGATGGCCATCACCATGAGCTGTCTGGCGGCCGCCAGCATCGTCTCCATCGCGCTCGCCCGGAAACTGCGCAAGGTCGCCCTGGAGAACCGGGACGACACCGGCGCGTTCGCCGGTGACATACAGCGCGTGCTCTCCGCACTGCCCACGGTGAAGGCGTCCCGCGCCGAGTCCCGTGAGGCCGCCCGCATCGGCGGGCTGGCCGAGAGGACGCGGCGTTCGGGCATCCGGGTCAACGCCTACAACGCCCTGCTGATGCCGTCCATGAACGTCGGCACGCAGGGCGCCCTGGCCGTCGTCGTGGGCGTCGGGATGGCCTGGGTGGCCCGCGGCGAGATGGACATGGCCAGTCTGACCACGTTCATCATGTATCTGTTCCAACTGGTGTCGCCGCTGGTCATGTTCTTCATGGGGGTCGGCCAGTTCGTCCAGGGCCGAGCCGCCATCCACCGCGTGGACGAACTCGCCCGCCTGGCCCAGGAGAGCGACGGCCCGGAGGGAGTGGCGGACCCCGCGCCCCTCGGGCGGCTCGCCCGGCACCGGCCGGCGGTCGAATTCCACGACGTGCGCTTCGCCTACCGGCGAGGCAAACAGGCGGAGAAGACGCAGGTGCTCAACGGCGTCTCCTTCAGCGTGCCGGCGCGCGGGCTGACGGCGGTGGTCGGGCCCTCGGGCGCGGGCAAGACCACCATGTTCCAGCTGATCGAGCGCTTCTACTCGGTGGACCGCGGCAGCGTCCGGCTCAGCGGGCACGACATCGAGGCGCTGCCCCTCGACACGGTCCGCGGGCTGGTGGGCTATGTCCAGCAGGACAGCGCGGCCATGCGCGGCACCATCCGGGAGAACCTGACCTACGCCAACCCGCACGCCGGCGACGACGCCGTCCGGGAGGCGGTGGCGATGGCCGGCCTCACCTCCGTGATCGCCCATCTCCCACGCGGTCTCGACACCGAACTCGGCGACCAGGGCAGCGGGTTGTCCGGCGGCCAGCGCCAGCGCCTGTGCATCGCCCGTACGCTGTTGCAGCAGCCCGCGGTCATGCTGCTCGACGAGGCCACCTCCAACCTGGACTCCGACTCGGAGCGGGATTTCCGCGACGTGGTGCGCCGGATCTCCCGGCGCTGCGCGGTCATCGCCATCGCCCACCGGATCTCCACGGTGATCGACGCCGACAAGATCGTGGTGATGGAGGGCGGCAGAGTGCGGGCCACCGGCGTGCACCACGACCTGATGGAGCGCGACGAGCTCTACCGGCGCCTCGCCGGCTCGCAACTGCTCGCCGAGCCGGGCCTCATGCCCCCGCCGACGGCTCCGGCGACCGCCCACGAACGCATGGAACCGTGGACGCCCCCGCCCTCTTTCGCGCTCGGCTGGCCACCGCATGTCGGACTCACCGAGCAGACGTTGCAGCTTCGGCCCATCAAGAGTGAGGAGCAGAGGTGAGTACCACCGATGTCGCCATCGTGGGCACCGGACCCAACGGCCTCGCGGCCGGCGTGGTCCTGGCCCGTGCCGGGCTGCGCGTGGAGCTCCACGAGGCGGCCGAGACCATCGGCGGAGGGCTGCGCACCGCTTCGCTCTTCGACTCCGGCGTCGTGCACGACCTCTGCTCCGCCGTCCATCCCATGGCCGCCGCGTCCCCGTTCTTCCGCGCGTTCGACCTGGCGGCCCGCGGGGTCGAGCTCCTCCAGCCCGAGATCAGTTACGCCCATCCGCTGGACGGGGGCCGTGCCGCACTGGCCTACCGCTCACTGGCGAAGACCTGCGAGCACCTGGGCGCCGACGGCCCCGGCTGGCGCCGGCTGATGGGCCCGCTGCTCGAACGCAGCGAGGCGGTCGTCGACCTCGTCCTGTCCGGGCAGCGCGGCCTGCCGCGGGACCCCGCGGCGGCCCTGCTGCTGGCGAGCCGGGTCGCGGTCCACGGCAGCCGGCTCGGCGCGGCGCGCTTCCGGGGCGAGGCGGCGCCCGCCCTGCTGACCGGTGTCGCCGCGCACGCGGTCGGCAAGCTGCCGAGCGTGGCGTCAGCGGCGGTGGCCATGCTGCTGGGCCACCTGGCGCACGGGACGGGGTGGCCGCTGCCGCGCGGTGGCAGCGGCCGCATCGCACAGGCGCTGGCCGAGGACATCACGGCGCACGGCGGCGTCTTCCACACCGGACACCACGTGAGGGACCTCTCCGAACTGCACGGCGCACGCGCGGTCCTGCTCGACACCAGCCCCAAGGGCCTGCTGGCCCTCGCGGGCGGACGGCTGCCCCGCGCCTACGCCCGCGCTCTGGAGCGGTTCCGCTACGGCCCGGGCGCCGCCAAGGTCGACTTCCTGGTCTCCGAGCCGATCCCCTGGACCGACTCGGAGGTGGGCCGCGCCGGCACGGTGCATCTGGGCGGCACACACACCGAGATGGTGCGGCAGGAGACGGCGAACGCCCATGGAGTGCGGACGGAGGAGCCGTTCGTCCTCGTGGTCGACCCGGCGGTGACCGACCCCGGGCGGGCCCTGCCCGGAAAGCGCCCCGTGTGGGCGTACGCGCACGTGCCGAACGGCGACCCCACCGACCCCTACGACCTGGTCCGGGCACGGATCGAGCGCCATGCCCCCGGCTTCGGGGACACCGTCGTCGCCCACCGTTCCGTCGCCGCCGCCGCGTACGAGGCCTACAACCCCAACTACGTCGGCGGGGACATCGGTTCCGGGGCCATGACGCTCTACCAGAGCATCGCGCGGCCCGTTCCGCGCTTCGACCCCTACCGCACTCCGCTGCCCGGAGTCTTCCTGTGTTCCTCGGCCACCCCGCCGGGTCCCAGTGTGCACGGAATGTCTGGATACCTGGCCGCCCTCTCCGCACTCCGGCATTCTTTCGGGATATGTGAGGTACCCGACTTGGCGTCCGATCCGGCACCACTCGAATTCGGGCGTCCCGGCTAATACCGGGGCGCGCTCGTTCGAGGTCTCGTCAGCTCCCGCTATCCCGGACCGGGGTGATGAATCGGCGCCCAAAATCCATGGAACAGTCCATATCGCTTTGGTACGGTGGAACCAACGAAGCTCCCCACAAGCTCCGTTGAGGCGTTACCGTGCTGCTGTCTGACTAACCACGCGGGCGGTCGCGGAGATTCACGCGACCGCTGTAGCCGGCATCCCACCTTTCGCCCGGCTCCAACTCCTCGGCTTCATGACGCTCCCATCGGTATGGCAGTGGGGACATCATGAACGGGGAATATCTGTGGTAACCGGAGTTGCGGACATAGGCTACGGCAGACAGTTCGAAGGCTGGTACGACCGGCTGATCCCGGACGACAGGATTACCGCCGAGGCCGTAAAGGGACTGGCGGACCGCCACCCCGCTCCCGGGGCGGGGACCCTTGAATTCGGTGTCGGCACCGGGCGGATCGCCCTCCCGCTGTCCCGGAGCGTCGGCCATGTGACCGGCGTGGACTCCTCTCCGGAGATGCTGGACGCGCTGCGCGTCAAGCTGAAGGGCGGCGGGGACGTCACCCCGGTGCACGGGGACATACGCACCTACACCTCGGAATCCCGCTACGCAATGGTGTATTCCGTATGCGCGACCCTGTCGTGCCTGACCACTCCCGAGGACCAGCGGCGGGCCGTTCGGCGCGCGGCCGACCTCATGGCCCCCGGTGGCCGGCTGGTCGTCGAGACGCACAACAAGCCGGCGATCCTGAAGCTTCACGAGGGTCGGACCCGCACCACCTACTTCGTCCCCTACCCGGAGCCGGGGACAGGTGTGCAGACCCATTCCACCCTGCTCGACGGCGGCTTGTGGCACTGCTCGCACATCCTGTACCAGGCCGACGGCACCACCAGGGTGGGCAACGAACTCACGCGGCTGACCACCCCGGAGGACGTCGACGGCTACGCCCGCGCGGCCGGGCTGGAGCCCGAGGCCCGTATGTCGCGATGGGACGGCACCCCTTACAGCGAAGGGGCGCCCATGTTCATGTGCTCCTACGTCAAACCCTGAGCGCACTACACACAGCACGCGGTTGGCCAAAAGGGGGTTGCACGTGGGGCGTCCGCCAGTACTTCCGGTAGACAAGAAACTCGGCCTGGTGGTCCGAGTGATGAGCGGTGAACTGACGGCGGCGGAAGCCGCCCGGGAAGCAGGAGTGTCCGAGCAGTCGGTGTCGAACTGGCGCCGGCAGTTTATTGAGGGCGGCCGTAACGGCCTGGCCGGCGACGGCGGAAGACACACCGAGGAAGCGTCCCGGATGGCCGAACTGGCAAAAGAAAACGCCATGCTCAAGACGACGATCGGCGAACTCTACATGGAACTGCGGAAGTACGGCCGGAGCACGGCCGTACGCCCGCCGCAGCGTCGTGAAGGAACTCGCCCGGGACGGCTCGTCAATTAACTCATTAATTGAGTCCGGAATTGCATGTTAGCCTTCCGGGCAGACAGTCACTTCACATCACGGGGGAGGGAATGTGGCGTCTTTGGAGCGCCAGTTTGCCGTCGGCATTTCTGGATTGGCCGGCGCGAGCCTTCTGACCGGTGCGGTAACTCGATTCACCGGTAAACGCGAGCGTGCCCGTCGCTATACGCTGCACGAGCGGCCGGACGGCAGCCTCGTCGAGGTCGACGTCCACATCCCTCCGCGGGCACAGCGCGCCGTTCTGTTCGACAACGGTATGGGCGCGCCCCAGGAATACTGGGACTGGGTCTGCCGCGCCCTTCCCGCGGACATGGGATACGTGCGGTTCAACCGCCCGGGCTACGGGCTCAGCACGCCGGACACCCGGTACGGCGCCGAGTCGCACTTCGAGCTGTTGCAGGAGCTGCGCGACACCTACATCGCCGACCTCCCGGTCGTCCTGGCGGGCCACTCCCTGGGCGGGTACTTCGTCGCGGCCTACGCGGCGCGGCATCCGGACGCGGTGAAGGGCGTGACCCAGGTGGTCATGATCGACGCCACCGAAGTGATCAGCCTGCGCCACGCCCGCCGAACCGACGTCGACCGCTGGTCACACCAGCGGATGGTGATGGAGCAGGTGTTCGCCGCCACGGGTCTGTCGGTCTTCCGGCCCGCCATGAACGTGAACCAGCAGTACCGCCCGGACATCAACCGGAGCTACAAGGCGTTCCTGGCCACCCCCCGCACCTGGGCCACGGCCCACCGGGAGTACCGGGACGCGATGACCTATCCGGAACTGACCGAGCTGGACTGCCCGTTGACCGTCATCACGGCGGAGAACAACATCGGCGACAACACCCTGCACGCCGGGATCCAGGCCAGGCTGGCCGTCATCTCCGAGCGGGCCCGGCACCACTTCGTCGTCGGCTCCGATCACGAGTCCCTGCTCTCCGCGCGCAGGCACGCCGAAGAGGTGACGGAACTGATCGCCGGCGAACCGCCCCGCGAACCGCTCGGGCCGTCGTGGCGGCCGTCCGTCAAGGTGACCCGGGCCGCACAGAGGGAGGAGGAGCCGGCGTGATCATGAAGGTCGACACGGAACGCGTGAAGATCGCCGCCGTCACGACATCACTCGCCACCTGGCTGGTGGCGACGGCCGTGGCCCAGATCCCCGAGCAGCGCTTCGACGGTCTCCTGCGCCGCGGGAAGATGCGCATACCGACCCCGAACTGGCGCTTCTTCGGGCCGAACCCCGGCGTCAAGGACAACCATCTCCTCTACCGCGATCTGGTGGACGGCAAGCCCGGGGAGTGGACGGAGGTTCCGATCGTCCAGGACCGGCCGTGGTACGCACTGGCCTGGAACGCCCGCAACCGGAGCCCGAAGGCCCTCTTCGACGCCACCCAGCACGCCCTCACCTACGCGGTCGCCTTCGGATCGGAGGTACTCCCCGTGACGACGGCGACCGGATACCGGCTGCTGGCCCGCTACATCCAGCTCCACCTGCCCCACGCAGAAGGGGCCTCGCACAGCCAGTTCATGCTGCTGCATTCGTATCCCACCAGCCCGGAAGACCGGCACATCGAACCCGTCTTCGTCTCCATGGAATTCCCCCTGGAGGGCGACGTCACCCCTGCCGACGCGCCGTCCCGGCTGGCCGCATAGCGAGTCGATCAACCCTCTCGACTGGAAGCCGCGCACTCACTCGGCACCCTTGTGCCGCGTGAGTCCGCGCCCTCCCGCCGAACGGCTGGAGAACTCGCTCAGAGCTTTTCCCAGAGAAAGAGGACATCACATGTCTGTTGTGGCTGACTTCGCCAACACCGAGCTGACCGACGTCACCCCGGGCCGTATCGGCAACGAGGCGACCCCGACCATGCTCACCCCGACGGCCACCCTCGCCACCCCCGAGGGTGTCGCGGTGACCGCCGCGACCGCGTACGCGCTGAACGAGGTCACGAACGACCTCGCGGGCTGAACGATCGGCCGTCAGGCGACGCTGACCGGCATCGCCGGTTCCGTCCGATGAAAGACGCGGCGGCACGGTACGCCCGATACGCATACCGTGCCGCCGCTTTCGTATCCACCGTACTCGCATCACACCATCGGGAGCACCCATCCATGTTCCTCAGCGCTCCGCCCGAGGTCACGGCACGCCGAGTGGCTTCGCTGGGTACTTTGGTCTCCGCACTGGAAATGCTGAGCCAGACGCGCAAGTTCGAAGACGGCGAAATGCTGAGCGGCCAATTGGCCAACATGCGCCCCAAGTTCGCCAGGCGATTCCCCCGGCTGACGCGCGCTCTTGAGTCCAAGCAGGCGGCGGTCGCCCTGTACGGGGTACAGGCGGGTGCTTCCGCCGCCACGCTGATCTGGGGTCACAAGCGCGGAGTGCGTACGGCGGGCAGTGCCGTTCTGGCGGTGACGGGCGCCGCCGGACGGCTGCGCTCCCCCTTCGGCGGGGACGGCGCCGACCAGCTCCAGCAAGTGATCAACATCGTCCTCGCCTCCACCGGCACCTTCAAGGACGGCGAGAAGGCCCGCGACGTGGCCATGCGGGCGCTGGCCCTGGAGACGACCATCTCCTACATCGCGTCCGGCGTGGTCAAGCTCGTGTCCCCGGTGTGGCTCAGCGGAGAGGCGTTCAGCGGAGTCATCCGTACGCGCAACTACGGGGACCAGCGCGTCTACCGCCTGGTGCACAAGTACCCGATGGCGGGAAAATTCGTGACCTGGGGAACGATCGCCGCGGAGGTCTCCTTCCCGCTGGTCTTCGTCCTGCCCAAGCCCGCGGCGAAGGCGTTCCTCGGCTCGATGACGCTGTTCCACCTGGGAATCGGCCAGTTCATGGGCCTCAACCGCTTCGTGCTCGCCTTCGGCGCCACTCACCCGGCGCTTCTCTACGTCTTCGCCCAGAACGAGAAGCGCGCGGAGCTGCCCCGGCACGAGGGGTGACGGCGCCGGTCACTCCATGTGCGCGGGCTCGATCACCACGGCCGTCCCGTACGCGCACACCTCCGTGCCGACGTCAGCCGCCGCCGTCACGTCGAAGCGGAACGCGAGCACACCGTTGGCACCACGCGCGCGTGCCTGCTCGACGAGTCGCTCCATGGCCTGGTTGCGGGTCTCCACGAGCGTCTTGGTCAGACCGCGCAGCTCACCGCCGACCATCGACTTCAGACCGGCGCCGATCTGGCTCCCCAGGTGCCGGGACCGGACGGTCAGGCCGAAGACCTCGCCGAGCACCTCCCGCACGCGGTGGCCGGGTACGTCGTTCGTGGTGACGACGAGGACGTCGGGCTGGGGGCCCTGTCCGCCGCCGTAATCATCGATGCCCATGGTTCACAGCTTTCTCCACGGCGGCCGACAGTGCATCCTGAGTACCCCCGTGGAACCTGGGCCATGACGGCTGCGTTGATACTTTGAAGCAGTCAGCCCCAGCCCGTACCCCCCAGCAGCAGGAGCCACATCCCCGTGACCACGCTTGCGCTCGGCCCCGAGTGGCTCAGCCCGGACTACCTGATCTCGACGTTCAGCCTGCCCGGCATCCTGCTCATCGTCTTCGCGGAATCCGGACTCTTCGCGTTCCTGCCCGGTGACTCCCTGCTGTTCACGGCGGGTCTCTTCGTGGCCGAGGGCACCTACATCACGCAGCCCCTGTGGCTGGTCTGCACGCTGATCGTGATCGCCGCCGTCGTCGGCGACCAAGTGGGCTACATGATCGGCAAGTTCCTGGGCCCGAAGCTCTTCAACAGGCCGAACTCCAAGCTCTTCAAGCAGGAGAACCTGGACAAGGCCCACGAGTTCATGGAGAAGTACGGCCCCAAGGCGATCGTCCTGGCCCGCTTCGTCCCGATCGTGCGCACCTTCGCCCCCATCGTGGCCGGCGCCGGCCGCATGAAGTACCGCACGTTCCTCACGTACAACGTCATCGGCGGAATCGCCTGGGGCACCGGCGTCACCCTCGCGGGCTACTGGCTCGGCCAGATCGACTTCATCAAGAAGAACGTCGAGTCGATCCTCATCCTGATCGTCCTGCTCTCCGTCGTCCCGATCATCGTCGAGTACCTCCGCGACCGCTCCCGGAAGAAGCGCGCCGCGTCAGAGGCCCCGGCGTCCCAGCCCCCCGTCATGGACGACGCGACGACCCAGCTCCGCCGCATCACCCCGGACGGCCAGCCCCACCAGCACCCGCAGCAGCACCCGCAGCAGCCCTCGCACGGCAACCAGAACGGCTACGACGACCAGCAGTACTACGGCCAGTACCCCCAGGCCCCCGGCTACGGCCAGCAGCAGCCCTACGGAAGCCGGCAGCAGCCGTACGGCACCCAGCAGGGCGGGGGCCAGCCCCCCTACAACGGGGGTTACTGACAGACGGCTCACCGGGCCGCCGACGGACAGGAAGCCCGAGCCCACAGGCAAAGGGCGCTAGAAACCCCTGGTCCGCTTGGCGGCCCGCCGCTTCTCCGCGGACCCGATCCGCAGGAACATCCGCGAGATCTCGGACCCCAGATTCACCCCGATGGCGATCGCCATGGCCAGGGCCACCGCCTTGGACAGCGACACCAGCCCCGGTTCCACCTCGTTCTGCGCGATCGCGAGCAGCCCGAAGTACGTCGCGGAACCCGGCAGCAGGGGTCCGATCGCCGCCGTCGTGTAGGGCAGGGCGGAGGCGAACTGGTACCGGGACAGCAACTGTCCGAAGAGTCCCACCAGCCCCGCGGCCGCCGCCGTCGAGGCCACCGGCGAGATGTCTCCCACGTAGTGCATCGCGCCGTACACGACCCACGCGACACCGCCGTTCAGCGTCACCCACACCACGGTGGATCGTTCCTGCTGGAGCAGCACCGCGAACGCCAGTGACAGCAGCATCGACGCGCCGATCATCATCACCGGGTCGTCGGAGGCCCCGAGCGCCTGGTCGGGGTTCAGTCGCGCCCCCAGCTGCACGCCGAAGTACAGCACCAGCAGCACACCCGCGACGATGCCCACGAAGAAGTACATGACTTCCAGCAGCCGCGCGGACGCGGTGATGTAGAAGCCGGTCAGACCGTCCTGCACACCCGCCACCAGCGCCCGCCCGGGCAGCAGCGCGAACAGCCCACCGGTGATCACCGCCGACGCCTTCACGTCGACGTGGGCCAGCGTCAGCGCGATCCCGATCGCGGCCGGCGGCGTCGCCGCCACCGTGAACTGGTAGAACTCCGGCAGCCCGCGCCCCGCGCACAGCCACGCCAGCCGGTCGCCGAGCATCGCGCCCAGCGCGGCCGCGACGAACACGATCAGATCACCGCCGACGAGCACGGAGGCCGCACCCGCCAGCAGCCCGCTCGCGCCGGTCAGCGCCCAGCCGGGGTAGGGGTGCCGGTTACGGCGGATCTCGGCGAGCCGCCGGTAGGCCTCCTCCAGGGAGACCGCCGTCTCGTCGTCGCTGAGGTCGTCCACCAGCTGGTACACGGCCGCCAGCCGCGTGTAGTCGGTGCCTCTGCGGCGCACGGTCCGCGACGCCGTGACCGGGTCGTCGACGAGCGACGGCTGGTACGAGATCGCCAGCAGCGTGAAGGTGACGTTGGGCTCGCAACGGTCCAGGCCGTACGAGCGGCAGACGGCGAACATGGCCGCCTCGACGTCCTCGGCGCCCTCACCGCCCGCGAGCAGCAACTCGCCGATACGCAGCGTCAGGTCGAGCACGCGCGGCACGGCGGGACCCGAGTCGTCGGTGCCGCGCTGGCTCGGTTCCGGCGCCGGCCGCTCCGCCACCGGCATGCGGAGCATGGTGCGCATCCGGTCCTGCCAGGGCACGTCCTTGGTCAGGCTGACCACGGGGATCCCGCTCGGCGGGGTGAACGCCGACGGGGCGTGCTTCGTGCTGTACGTGCTCGGCGGCGTGAACGCCGACCCCTCCGGCTCCGCCGAAGGCACCTGCGAGACGTCCAGCCCCTCCGGCAGGGCGAACTCGGACGTCGTCTCGGACTCCGTACCGGTCGGCTTGGGCACGGCGAGGCCCTCGGGGATCGCGAACTCCGACGTCGTCGACATGTCCCCGTCGACCGCGGCCCCCGCCGGCGGCAGGAACATGCTCCTGGCCTCGTCCGACTTCGGCTTGCGGTCTTCCGCGTCCGTCACTGCCTGGCGCTCCCTGTACGACACGTAAGCCTCAGTACCCCCAGCCTCAGTATGCGCACATACAGGCGAACGGGCCGCACGCGCAGGCGTGCGGCCCGTGAGCGTCGGAAGGGTCAGTGACCGCCCTGGTCCTTGAAGCGCTTGTACGACCGCTCGATCTCGGCCTCGGCCTCGGTGCGGCCCACCCAGTCGGCGCCCTCGACCGACTTGCCGGGCTCCAGGTCCTTGTAGACCTCGAAGAAGTGCTGGATCTCCAGACGGTCGAACTCCGACACGTGGTGGATGTCCCGCAGGTGCTCCACACGCGGGTCCGTCGCCGGCACGCACAGCAGCTTGTCGTCGCCACCGGCCTCGTCCGTCATCCGGAACATGCCGATCGCCCGGCACTTGATGAGGCAGCCCGGGAAGGTCGGCTCGTCCAGGATGACCAGCGCGTCCAGCGGGTCGCCGTCCTCGCCGAGGGTGTTCTCGACGAAGCCGTAGTCGGTCGGGTAGGCGGTCGAGGTGAAGAGTCGCCGGTCCAGGCGGATACGACCGGTCTCGTGGTCCACCTCGTACTTGTTGCGCGAACCCTTCGGAATCTCGATCGTGACGTCGAACTCCACCGGTGGCTCCTCCATGATCAACACATAGTTCTGGTGGTTAAGTGTCCCTCACGCAGGTGTGTGATCGCGAAAGGGGCTGGTGGTCGTGCCGGAGCTGCGTCCTTGGCGGTCCGCGAGACCGCACGTGGTGCGGATCGCGGGTGCCGTACGACCGCGCCTGGCCAGGGCCGCCGCAGCCGCGAAACCACGGATCGCGCGGCTCGCCCGAGCCGGGAAACCGCAGGTCGCGCGGGTCACGCGGCCCTGGCAGTATGCCGCGGGCGCCACCACCGCCGGTCTGGCGCTGGCCGCCGGTGTGGTGACCGCCGCCGGCCCCTGGGACTCCTCGGGTCAGCGTACGGCCGAGCGGGACCGGGCCGTGGCCCTGGGCCGCGCGGGTGGCACAGATCACGGCCGTGCCCCCGGCCCGCCCGCGCAGCCCCGCCCGGCCCCCAGCGCCGCGCCCGTGCTGACCGGCCTCGGCGGCGTCAGCACCGTGAAGTCCGCCCCGGACGGCAAGGTTCTCGCGAAGACCCTCACGCCCCTGCTGAAGGACCCGGCGCTCGGCCCCCGGCCCGCGGCGGCGGTCGTGGACGTCACGACCGGCAGACCCCTGTACGGCGCCGCCTCGGACGCCGCCCTCACCCCGGCCTCGACGACGAAGATCGCCACGGCCGTCGCCGCGCTGTCCGCGATGGGCGCCGACCACCGCCTCACCACCCGCGCGGCGCTGGAACCCGACACCAAGGAGGTCGTCCTGGTAGGCGGCGGCGACCCCACCCTCACGGCCCGCGAGGCCTTTGACGGCTGGGCGAGCCTGCGCACGCTGGCCGACCAGACGGCCGCGGCCCTGGCCCAGCGCGGCGTCCGCGACGTGACGCTCTCCTACGACACGACCCTCTACGCGGGCAGCCAGAAGCACCCGATCGGGGTCAACCCCAACCTCGCCCTCGTCAGCCCCCTGATGGCCGACGAGGGCCGCACGAACGACTCGACGAGCGGCCCGGTCACCCGCGTGACCGACCCGGCCGCGGACGCGGCCCGCCGCTTCGGGGACCTCCTGAAGGACCGCGGCATCAAGGCCACGTCCCCCGGACCGTCGAAGGCCACAAACCGCGCGAAGACCTTGGCCACGGTCGCCTCGCGCCCGCTCTCGGCCCTCGTCGAACGGATGCTGACCGACAGCGACAACGACATCGCGGAGGCCCTCGCCCGCCACACGGCGATCGCCACGGGCCACCGGGCCGACTTCGCCGGCGCCGACCGGGCCATCAACGCCCGCCTCCGCGCACTCGGCCTGCCCGTCAAGGGAGCCGCCTTCAAGGACGGCAGCGGCCTGCACCGCGCCGACAGACTGACGGCCGACCTCCTCACCGCCCTCCTCGCCAAGGCGGCCGACCCCGCTCACCCCGAGCTCCGCCCGGCCCTCACCGGCCTCCCCGTCGCGGGCTTCACCGGCACCCTGACCACCCGCTACACGGACGGCGCAGCCGGCGTCGTCCGCGCCAAGACAGGCACCCTGACCGGCGTGAACACCCTCGCGGGCACGGTCGTCGACCAGGACGGCCGCCTGCTGGCCTTCGCCTTCATGGCCAACAACACGACAAACCCGGCGGCGGCCCAGAAGGCCCTGGACAGGGCGGCGACGACACTGGCGGCGTGCGGCTGCCGGTAGCTGCCTACTTGGCCGCAGGCAGCCGTTCCGCCCCGCCGTGGGCAGTCGTTCCGCTGGGGCGATGGGGGTCCCCCCTGCTCGAGCGAAGCCGAGAGCTTGGGGGAGGGTGGGCACGGCCGACAACGCCGAGTACCGGCCAAGACACCCAGCCCCTGCCGGCCCCACACACCGGCCACAACGCCCAGCACCCGACGACCAACCCGGCGACCCCCAACCCTCGCCGCCCTGCCCCAGCGGCCAGCGCTCACGTACGGTTGACGCATGACGAGCATCGGTGGTGCTTCAACCGGCATGGTCGACTGGAATCTCGCGGTGGCGACCGCGACCCGGCTCGTACGGCCGGGCCCCGACGTCAGCGCCGACGAGGCCCGGGCCGTCGTCGCCGAGCTGCGGCGGCATGCCAAGGCCTCGGAGGGACACGTCCGGGGCTTCACCCGTCTGGGCACGGAGGAGGGCCACGACACCCCCGTCCTGGTCGTCGACCGCCCGGGCTGGATCCGCGCGAACGTCGCCGGCTTCCGGGAACTCCTGAAGCCCCTGCTCGACAAGATGCAGGACCGGCGCGGCAACACCCCCGGCGGCACGGTCATGAGCGCCGTCGGCGGCAAGGTCACCGGCGTGGAGCTGGGCATGCTCCTGTCCTTCCTGGCCTCCCGCGTCCTCGGCCAGTACGAGACCTTCGCCCCGGCCACCCGCCAGCTCCCGGCCGGCGAGAACGGCGGCGGCCGGCTCCTGCTCGTCGCCCCGAACATCGTGCACGTGGAGCGTGAACTCGACGTCGACCCGCACGACTTCAGGCTCTGGGTGTGCCTGCACGAGGAGACCCACCGCACGCAGTTCACCGCCGTGCCCTGGCTGCGCGACCACCTCGAGGGTGAGATCCAGTCCTTCCTGGGCGAGACCGACGTCGACCCCATGACCGTCCTGGAACGCGTACGCGAAGCCGCCCAGAGCCTCGCCGGGGGCCGCCCCGAGGCCGAGGAGGACGACGGCGGCCGCTCCCTCGTCGAGATCGTGCAGACGCCCGCCCAGCGCGAGATCCTCGGCCGCCTCACCGCCGTGATGTCCCTGCTGGAGGGCCACGCCGACTTCGTGATGGACGGCGTCGGTCCGGACGTCGTACCGAGCGTCGGGGAGATCCGCGAGAAGTTCCAGCAGCGCCGCGCCAAGGGCGCCTCCCGCCTGGACCTGGCCCTGCGCAAGCTGCTCGGCCTGGACGCCAAGCTCCGGCAGTACCGGGACGGCGAACGCTTCGTACGGGCCGTCGTCGACGAGGTCGGCATGGACGGCTTCAACCGCGTGTGGACCTCGCCCAACACCCTCCCCACCAAGACGGAGATCGCCAAACCGGCGGACTGGATCGCGCGGGTGCATCGCAGGGCCGAGTAGTGAACATCGCGGGAAGGTCGTGAAAGGAAACGGGCCCACGGCAGGCGAACGCCCCTCCAATCACCCGTCCGAGGGACCGTGAGCGAGGGGTAGGCGTGCAATGCTCGGGGAACGGCCCGGTTCTGTCACCATCTACACACTCTGCGTGACCGACACTCGGGTTCACCCCCCGAAAACTTCATGAAGGGAACCGGACATGGGTCCCCATCCTGCGGTCGCGGCGATACGCCTGGCGGTCCGCCGCGTCCTCCACGACCTCCTCACCGAGCACCACCGCACCACCGCCGCACTCCCGCACGCCCCCTCGCACGAGCTGCCGCCCCCGCCGCTCGTGCTCGTGGCATGCTCCGGCGGCGCCGACTCCATGGCCCTCGCCTCCGCCCTGGCCTTCGAGTCCCCGAAGCTCGGCATCAGAGCCGGTGGGGTGACCGTCGACCACGGTCTCCAGCCCGGCTCCGACCTGCGGGCCGCGGAAGTCGTCCTGCGCCTGCGCGAACTCGGCCTCGACCCGGTCGACTCGGTCGCCGTGACCGTAGGCCGCGCGGGCGGACCCGAAGCCGCCGCCCGCGACGCCCGCTACGCCGCGCTCGACACCGCCGCCGAACGCCACGGCGCCGCCGCGGTCCTGCTCGGTCACACGCGGGACGACCAGGCCGAAACCGTCCTGCTCGGCCTCGCCCGCGGCTCCGGCATCCGCTCCTTGTCCGGCATGGCCGCGGTCTCGGGGGCCGACGGCCGCTACCGGCGCCCCTTCCTGGAACTCGACCGGCAGACCGCCCGCAAGGCCTGCATGGTCCAGTCCCTGCCCGTCTGGGACGACCCCCACAACGCCGACCCGGCCTACACCCGCTCCCGGCTGCGCCACGAAGGCCTGCCCGCCCTGGAGAAGGCCCTCGGCAAGGGCGTCGTCGAGGCCCTCGCCCGTACGGCCCGGCTCTCCCGCGACGACGCCGACGCCCTCGACTCCTGGGCCGCCCAGGCCGAGGCCACCGTCCGCGACGCCGCCGGGCTCCTGGAGTGCGCGAAGCTCTACGCCCTGCCACCCGCCGTACGCCGCCGGATCCTGCGGCGGGCCGCCATCGCGGCCGGTGCCCCGGCCGGTTCGCTGTTCGCCCGGCACATCGAGGAAGTCGACCGGTTGATCACCGGCTGGCGCGGTCAGGGTGCCATCAACCTCCCCGGCAAGGTCGTGGCCCGGCGGCAGGGTGGCAGACTGGTGATTCGGCAAGGCTGAATCACGTCCCCTCCGGCAAGTCGGTGGAGGGGCCGCTCAGTCCGGGACGACCGAAAGTGATGCGGGTGGACGCGAAAGACATGGGTGCCGACCTTCAGCAGGTACTCATCACCAAGGAAGAGATCGACGCCAAGCTGGGCGAGCTGGCCGCGAAGATCGACGCGGAGTATGCGGGTAAGGACCTGCTGATCGTCGGCGTCCTCAAGGGCGCGGTGATGGTCATGGCCGATCTCGCCCGGGCGCTGTCCACCCCCCTCACCATGGACTGGATGGCCGTATCCTCGTACGGGGCGGGCACCCAGTCCTCCGGTGTGGTGCGGATCCTCAAGGACCTCGACACCGACATCAAGGGCAAGCACGTCCTCATCGTCGAGGACATCATCGACTCCGGCCTGACCCTGTCCTGGCTGATCTCCAACCTCGGCTCGCGCGAGCCCGCCTCCCTCAAGGTGTGCACGCTGCTGCGCAAGCCCGAGGCCGCGAAGGTCGCCATCGACGTGGAATGGGTCGGGTTCGACATCCCCAACGAGTTCGTCGTGGGCTACGGCCTCGACTACGCCGAGAAGTACCGCAACCTCCCGTTCGTCGGTACGCTCGCGCCCCACGTGTACGGCGGCTGAAACTCCGGCCGCGGTGCCGTGACGGTGATCGGGAACCCCAGCGCGCTTCCCGCCGTTGGAGCAGGCGTAGACGGATCGCCAGCCGTCCCGCGCGGCTTCAGGTGACAATGCTGGGGTACCGTCCGAAGAACAGGCTTTATCAAACTCACTATGGCAGGAGGGACGGGGCGGCACCGCTCCGTATGGATGGACGTGAAGCGATACTTCCGTGGGCCGGTCATGTGGATCGTGCTGGCCGTCCTTGCCGTGGTCGTGTTGATGCAGGTCGTCGGCTCGTCCGGTGGCTACAAGACGGTGGACACCGGCCAGGTCGTCCAGGCGATCAACCAGAACAAGGTGGAGTCGGCCAAGCTCACCACCGGCGATGACGAGACCATCAAGGTCACGCTCAAAGAGGGCGTAAAGGTCGAGGGCAGCTCCAAGATCCAGGCGAGCTACATCGGCAACCAGGGCGAGGACATCGCCAACACGCTGCAGAACAAGTTCCAGAACAAGCAGATCCCGGACGGCTACACGGTCTCGCCGTCCAAGCAGAACCCGTTCATCGGGATGCTGATCTCTTTCCTGCTTCCCTTGATTCTCATCGTGGTCCTCTTCCTGTTCCTGATGAACCAGATGCAGGGCGGCGGCTCCCGCGTCATGAACTTCGGGAAGTCCAAGGCCAAGCTCATCACCAAGGACACCCCCAAGACGACGTTCTCGGACGTCGCCGGTTCGGACGAGGCCGTCGAGGAACTCCACGAGATCAAGGAGTTCCTCCAGGAGCCGGCCAAGTTCCAGGCCGTCGGTGCCAAGATCCCCAAGGGCGTTCTGCTCTACGGGCCTCCCGGTACCGGCAAGACCCTGCTCGCGCGTGCCGTCGCGGGCGAGGCCGGGGTGCCGTTCTACTCGATCTCCGGTTCCGACTTCGTCGAGATGTTCGTCGGTGTCGGTGCCTCCCGTGTCCGTGACCTGTTCGAGCAGGCCAAGGCGAACGCCCCGGCGATCGTCTTCGTCGACGAGATCGACGCGGTCGGCCGCCACCGCGGCGCCGGCCTCGGCGGCGGTCATGACGAGCGCGAGCAGACGCTGAACCAGCTGCTCGTCGAGATGGACGGCTTCGACGTCAAGGGCGGCGTGATCCTCATCGCCGCGACGAACCGGCCCGACATCCTCGACCCGGCGCTGCTGCGCCCCGGCCGTTTCGACCGGCAGATCGCCGTCGACCGCCCGGACATGCAGGGCCGTCTGGAGATCCTCAAGGTCCACCAGAAGGGCAAGCCGGTCGCGCCCGACGTCGACCTGTCGGCCATGGCCCGCCGTACGCCCGGCATGACGGGTGCCGATCTGGCCAACGTGCTGAACGAAGCCGCCCTGCTGACGGCCCGCAGCGACAAGAAGCTGATCGACAACCACATGCTCGACGAGGCGATCGACCGTGTGGTCGCGGGCCCGCAGAAGCGGACCCGGATCATGTCGGACAAGGAGAAGAAGATCACCGCGTACCACGAGGGCGGACACGCCCTGGTCGCGGCGGCCTCGCCGAACTCCGATCCCGTCCACAAGATCACGATCCTGTCGAGAGGCCGCGCCCTCGGCTACACGATGGTGCTGCCGGACGAGGACAAGTACTCGACCACGCGCAACGAGATGCTGGACCAGCTGGCCTACATGCTGGGCGGCCGCGCGGCCGAGGAGCTCGTCTTCCACGACCCGACGACGGGTGCCGCCAACGACATCGAGAAGGCCACGGGCCTGGCCCGCGCGATGGTCACGCAGTACGGCATGACCGAGCGTCTCGGCGCGATCAAGTTCGGCGGCGACAACACCGAGCCGTTCCTCGGGCGTGAGATGTCTCACCAACGCGACTACTCGGAAGAGGTCGCGGCGCTGGTCGACGAAGAGGTCAAGAAGCTCATCGAGACCGCGCACAACGAGGCGTGGGAGATCCTCGTCGAGAACCGTGACGTCCTCGACAACCTCGTGCTGCAGCTGCTGGAGAAGGAGACGCTGGGCAAGGAGGAGATCGCCGAGATCTTCGCCCCGATCGTCAAGCGCCCGCCGCGGCCTGCCTGGACGGGCTCCTCCCGTCGTACGCCGTCCACCCGCCCGCCGGTCCTCTCCCCCAAGGAGCTGGCCCTGACGAACGGGGCGAACGGCGCGACGCCGGCCATCACCACCGCGAAGAGCACCGCGGCGGAACCGGCCCCGGCGCCCGAGCGAGCCCCGGAGGACCGCCCCGAGAGCTGACCCGCTCTCCCGGTGGTCCCACCGGGCCCGGAATGGATGCCGCGCCCCCCAGGTTTTAGCCTGGGGGGCGCGGCTTTTCGCCATCTGCGCAGGCCGCCCCCTGATGGACACAGGAACGAGGCACCAGATGACCGACCCCGTGACGCTGGACGGCGAGGGCCAGATCGGCGAGTTCGACGAGAAGCGGGCCGAGAACGCCGTACGGGAGCTGCTGATCGCGGTCGGCGAGGACCCTGACCGTGAGGGACTCCGCGAGACGCCGGCGCGGGTGGCGCGGGCGTACAAGGAGATATTCGCGGGGCTGTGGCAGAAGCCCGAGGATGTGCTGACGACGACGTTCGACCTCGGGCACGACGAGATGGTGCTGGTGAAGGACATCGAAGTCCTGAGCTCGTGTGAACACCATCTCGTGCCGTTTGTCGGAGTTGCCCACGTTGGCTACATTCCGTCCGTCGAGGGCAAGATCACCGGCCTTTCCAAGCTGGCGCGGCTCGTGGACGTGTACGCACGGCGTCCGCAGGTGCAGGAGCGACTGACCACACAGATCGCCGACTCCCTGATGGAGATCCTGGAGCCGCGTGGCGTGATCGTCGTCATCGAGTGTGAACACATGTGCATGTCGATGCGCGGGGTCCGGAAGCCGGGTGCGAAGACGATCACCTCGGCGGTCCGCGGCCAGCTTCGTGATTCGGCGACCCGCAATGAGGCCATGAGCCTGATCATGGCGCGCTGACCCGACGCCCCGGGCTCCCGGGGCGGGTCACGTCGTCGGCGCCGCCCCCGTGCCGTCGTGTTCGTCGTCCTCCGGGAGCTTGCAGACGCGCTCCAGGAAGATGGCGGCCGCAATGACGCCGATGCCCGCGAGGACCGAGAAGCCGGCAGAGATGGCCTGGTCGCGGCGGGCGGGGTTGTCGAGGGACTCCAGGAGGAAGACGCCGGTGCCGCCGTACATGCCGGCGACGAGGGCGGCGACCAGGGCGCTGGCCTGGCCGAAGACGACCGCGCGGGCCGCCATCATGGGGTCGACGCCCTTGGCGTCGGGCTGCCGCTCGCGCTGGGCCTTCAGCCGGGCGCGGATCGAGAGCGCGGTGGCCAGCAGGACCACGGCGATCAGAGCCAGGGCGATGGGGGCGGCCAGGGGGATGCTCGGCAGGGTCCCGATCGAGTTCCACAGGCGGGCGCCCGCCCAGGACAGCACCCCTGCCACGACGAAGACGCCGGCCAGCACCCTGATGCGCAGCTCTTTCACAGTGTCCCTTCGGTTCCCCCGGCTCCGGCCTGGTTGTGCGGCCGTCTCGACCTTAACGGCTACTCGGGCAGCCGGAGTTCCAAGTCCGGGCGGGGCGCCACACCCTCGCGGGTGACGGCGTCCAGCAGGCCGGCGACCGGTCCGCGCCCGGGCAGCTGCGCCTCGGGGTCCAGGTCGTGCCAGGGGGCCAGGACGAAGGCGCGCTCGTGGGCGCGGGGGTGGGGGAGCGTGAGCTGCGGGTCGTCGGAGACGACGTCGGCGTAGGAGACGATGTCGACGTCCAGGGTGCGGGGGCCCCAGCGCTCGTCCCGGACGCGGTGGAAGGCCTCCTCCACCGCGTGCGCGCGCTCCAGGAGCGAGGACGGCGGGAGGGTGGTCTTCAGGACCACGACCGCGTTGAAGTAGGCGGGCTGGCTGCCGGGCTCCACGCCCCAGGGTTCGGTCTCGTAGACCGGGGAGACGGCCTTGATGCGGAGGCCGGGGGTGTCCTCCAGGGCGTCGATGGCTCCCTGGAGCGTCTCCAGGCGGTTGCCGAGGTTGGAGCCGAGGGCGACCACGGCCCGTTTGGGATTGCTGAGCGTGGTGTCGGCGGCGTCGACCTTCTCGACGACGGAGGCGGGTACCGGCTGTACGGTCGGGTCGCTGGGACCCTTGAGGAAGGGCGCAGTCATACTCGGCTCCGGGTGATGGTGACGGTCACGTCGTCGAAGGGGACCGTGATCGGGGCGTCCGGCTTGTGGACGCACACCTCGACCTCCCGGACCCCCTCGTGCTTCAGACAGACCTGGGCGATGCGCTCGGCGAGCGTCTCGATGAGGTTGACGGGCTCGCCCTGGACGACGGCCACGACCTCCTCGGCCACGATGCCGTAGTGCACGGTCTTCGCCAGGTCGTCGTCGGCCGCGGCCGGTCGGGTGTCCAGGCCGAGGACGAGGTCCACGATGAAGGTCTGGCCCTCCTCGCGTTCCCTCGGGAACACACCGTGGTGCCCGCGGGCCTTCAGGCCGCGCAGCGCGACACGATCCACGCGAATCACTCCTGCAATCGTCGGTCACGGCCGGTCCGTGCCGTGTGCGGGCGGCAGCCGGCCTCGGTCGAATCTACCTGCGAGCCCGGACGGGGCCGGGCCACGGGGGCGTGGGCCCGGGCCGGGACCGGCAGGATTCACCCGGCGTTTCCCCTGGAGAACCCGGCGGCTCACGGGTTGGTAGCCGCCCATACCCGCGGGTCCGTGATTCCAACCACTTCCTGGCGCGTACCCACTCAGGCGGGGGTGTCGTCCTGCTCGTCCTCGTCGGTTTCGGCCAGAACGGGGGAAGCGTGGTGCGACCAGAGTTTCCACCCCGAGGGCGTGCGCCGGAACACGTTGGTGGCGACCACGAGCTGGCCGACGAGCGGGCCGAGCTCCTCGTCGCCCTCGGGGGCGGGACCGCCGCTGAGGATGTTCTCCGTGCAGGTCACCAGGGCGGTGTCGCCGGTCACCGAGACGTGCACGTCGGTGAGGAAGAACTGGATGTAGTCGGTGTTCGCCATGATCAACGCGTACGACCGGAGGACCTCGCCGCGGCCGGTGAGCACCGGCCAGCCGGGGTGCACGCAGGAGACCACGCCGGTGTCGGCCGGGTCGTGGTACGTCTCGTCGACGCCAAGGTCGGAGGGGGTCAGCCAGAGCGACGCCAGTTCCTCGAAGTCGCCCTGTTCCAGCGCCTCGTAGAAGGCGGTGTTGGCGGCCTCGACCTGTTCGACGTCGGTGTGCGGGGCGCTCACCGGGTTCCTTCTGCGCCGGTGCGTGCCTGAGCGATGGCGTGGGCGACGCGTACGGCGTCCGCGGTGGCGCGTACCTCGTGCACGCGCACCGCCCACGCGCCGGCGTGCGCCGCGAGCGCGGAGACGGCCGCGGTGGCGGCGTCGCGTTCGCGTGCGGGCGGGGGCGGGCCGTCCGGGCCGGCGAGGACCCGGCCGAGGAACCGCTTGCGGGAGGCGGCGACGAGCAGCGGGTGGCCGAGGGCGAGGACCCGGTCGAGGCCCGCGATGAGCGCGAGGTCGTGCTCGGCGTCCTTGGAGAAGCCGAGGCCGGGGTCGACGACGATCCGGTCGGGGGTGATACCGCCCGCCAGCACGGCCTCCACGCGCGCGTGCAGCTCGTCGACGACCTCGGTGACGACGTCGGCGTACACGCCGCGGACGTTGCCGCCCTGGAGGAAGCCGCGCCAGTGCATGACGACGAAGGGGGCACCGGCGTCGGCGACGGCCGGGATCATGCGGGGGTCGGCGAGGCCGCCGCTGACGTCGTTGACGAGGGCGGCGCCCGCCGCGAGGGCTCGTTCGGCGACGGAGGCGCGCATGGTGTCGACCGAGACGGTGACGCCTTCGGAGGCCAGGCCGCGCACGACGGGGACGACACGGCGGAGTTCCTCGGCCTCGTCCACCCGGGTCGCGCCGGGGCGGGTCGACTCGCCGCCGACGTCGACCAGGTCCGCGCCCTCGGTGACCAGGTCGAGGCCGTGTTTGACGGCGGCCGTGGTGTCGAAGAAGCGGCCGCCGTCGGAGAAGGAGTCGGGGGTGACGTTCACGACTCCCATGACCGCGCAGCGGTCCCATTCCGGTAGGCCCGCCACGCGCCCGCGTCCGCTCAGGTTGCTCATATGTTCAGCGTAGGCCCCGGCGGGGGCCGTCAGGCGCTGCGGCTGGTCCCGACCGGTCACGCCGCTCGGACGTTCCGTTCCGTCGTCGTGCCGTGGGCGCACGGGCGGCGGTCCGTCGGGCGGCGGCGGCGCAGGAGGCGCGGCAGGGGGAGGGCGAGGTTGACGAAGCCCTCGGCCTGCATGGCGGCGAAGCCGATGCGGGGCAGGTCGCCGGAGGCCCGGTAGACGACGAAGCGGGGCTCCCAGCGCGGCTGGAACTTGGCGTTGAACTTGTAGAGCGACTCGATCTGGAACCAGCGGGAGAGGAAGACCAGCAGTCCGCGCCAGGCGCGCAGCACCGGGCCGGCGCCGATCTTCTCGCCGCGGGCCAGCGCCGCGCGGAACATGGCGAAGTTGAGGGAGACGCGCGCGATGCCGAGCTTCGGGGCGGCCTGGAGGGCGGCCACGATGAGGAGTTCGTTCATGCCGGGGTCGGCGGAGCGGTCGCGGCGCATGAGGTCCAGGGAAGCGCCGTCGGTGCCCCAGGGCACGAAGTGCAGGATCGCCTTCAGGTCGCCGTAGGGGCCGGGGTGGTCGTCCTGCTTGTGGGCGGTGGCGATGAGGCAGTCGCCGTCGGCGGGGTCGCCGACGCGGCCGAGGGCCATGGAGAAGCCGCGCTCGGTGTCGGTGCCGCGCCAGTCGTCGGCGGCGCGCCGGATGCGCTCCAGCTCCGCCTCGCCGAGGTCACAGACACGTCGCACCCGGGTCTCGTAACCGGCGCGCTCGATGCGTTTGACCATCTGGCGCACGTTGCGCATCGCGCGGCCGGCGAGTGAGAAATCCTTGACGTCCACCACCGCCTCGTCGCCCAGTTCGAGGGCGTCGAGCCCCGTCTCGCGGGTCCACACCTCGCCGCCGGTCTCGGAGCAGCCCATGACGGCGGGCGTCCAGGAGTGGGCCTTGGCCTCGTCCATGAACCGTTCGATGGCGCCCGGCCAGGCCTCGACGTCGCCGATCGGGTCGCCGCTGGCGAGCATGACGCCGGAGACCACGCGGTAGGTCACGGCCGCCTTGCCGCTGGGGGAGAAGACGACGGCCTTGTCGCGGCGCAGCGCGAAGTGGCCGAGGGAGTCGCGGCCGCCGTGCCGCTCCAGCAGGGCCCGCAGCCGGGCCTCGTCCTCCTCGGTGAGCTGCGCGGCCGGGTGTTCGGGGCGGAAGGCCAGGTAGATGGTGGTGACGGCGGTGAGCAGGCCGAGGGCGCCGAGCGAGAAGGCGACCGTCCAGGAGGTGTTGCCCTGGTAGTCGACCGGGCCCTCGAAGCCGAACAGTCCGTAGATGACGTGGGTGATGCGGTCGGCCAGGCTCGGGTCGCCGACCATACGCTCGCCGTGGACGCTGACGACGAGCAGGCCCAGCAGCAGCGAACCGGCGCTCATCAGCACGAAGTTGGCGAGCGCCCGCCAGCGGCTGCGCGGGTCGGGCAGGGCCGAGAACTGGTCGCGGTGGCGCAGCAGGGGCGCCAGCAGGGCCAGTGAGATGAGCACGCCCACGATCGAGTGCCGGTACGTGAACTGCGCGACGGCACCGGCCGGCAGCAGGGCCACGGCGGCCCGCCAGGCCCGGCGCTTGCCGCGCTTGAGACCGTGGGCGAGCAGCAGCAACAGCACTCCGGTGCTGAGGGACAGGGCGGCCGCGAACGGGCCGAGCGCGCCGGGCAGTACCTCGGCGATGGCGTGCATACGGCTGTGCCGGAAGCGCGGGAAGACGCCCGCGGCGATGTCCAGGACGCCCACCAGGGCGCAGGCTCTGCCGACCAGGACCGGGACGGCCTCGGGGCGTGGACCGCGCAGCCGGTGGCGCACACGGCTCATACGGCCCGTACCGGCCGTGGCGGTTCCCTGACGCGGAACCTCGCCCGACATTTCCTCATCTGTCCTGACAGACATCGCATCCCGTAGTTCTGCGAGAGACCTTGGATCCGGTGCCGATTCGGGCATCCGGCGACATTGCGCCCTCTAGGACGGTGTCTCAGGGGGAGAGGTTCACTCCCTTCGTCAAAGCCGTTTCAAAGGCCATGGAAAGTCCGGGACAAGCGCTCGCGAAGGTGTGAGTGCGGTGAGAGGCCCCGGACGGAAAGCGCGGACAGGTAACCACCGATGGGTCTGGGTCTCACGAGCAACAAGGTGCTGGCGCTGGCGGCACTGTCCGCGGTGCTGCTGTTCGCCGGCACGGTCTGGCTGTGGCCGCGGCTGGCCCGACGCAGTTGGCGGGCAGTGGGCGGGCGGATCGGCCTGCTGCTCGCCACGCAGATGGCGCTGTTCGCCGCGGTGGGCCTCGCCGCCAACCAGGCCTTCGGTTTCTACGCCAGCTGGGCGGACCTGTTCGGGCAGGAGAAGGAGCAGGGCGTGGTCGTCGACCACACGCCGGGCGGCGGCCCGCTGGAGGTGGTCGGCTCGCGCCGGGTGCCGGGGGCGGGCGGGGTGAGTCCCCGGGCGGGCGGCCGGATCCAGCAGATCGACGTCGTAGGCCGTACGACGCGCATCGCCACGCCCGCGTACGTCTATCTGCCGCCGGAGTACTTCCAGTCGCGGTACCGCACCCGTACGTTCCCCACGGCGGTCGTGCTGACCGGTTACCCGGGCACGGCCTCGGCGCTGGTGGAGAAGCTCCACTATCCGCGTACGGCGCTGGAGCTGGCCCGGGAGGGCCGGATGCCGCCGATGATCCTGGTGATGCTGCGGCCCACGGTGGCGCCGCCCCGGGACACCGAGTGCGTGGACGTCCCGGGTGGTCCGCAGACCGAGTCGTTCTTCGCCAGGGATCTGCCCGAGGCGTTGCGCACGCACTATCGGGTGGCCGATAAGCCGGGCGGTCTGGGCATCATCGGCAACTCGACGGGCGGCTACTGCGCCTTGAAGATCGCCATGCACCATCCCGATGTGTATGCCGCCGGGGCGGGCTTGTCCGCGTACTACAAGGCGCCGATCGACGCCACGACGGGCGATCTCTTCCAGGGCGACAAGGGGCTCCGGAATCGCGCCGACCTGTGGTGGTACCTCAAGCACAGGCCGGCTCCCGACACTTCCCTGCTCGTCACCAGCAGCAGGTCCGGCGAGTCCAACTACCGGGACACCATGCGGTTCATAGAGCGGGTGGCGGCCACCGGGCGGACGCGGATCTCGTCGATCGTCCTGGAAAGCGGCGGGCACAACTTCAACACCTGGCGGCGCGAGATTCCGGCGACACTGGAGTGGATCGGCGGGCGGCTGAACGGGCGTCGGGAATGATCTTGGGAAATTCGATCCGGAGGCCCGACGGGGCGATTCCGCTTCTTCCCGAGTTCCGATGCCGTGTGAACGCTTCGGTGTGGCTTTGTTTTTGCGGGGTGGCTCACCATGATTCGCCTACGCGCGGTAAGTTTCTGGCCATGCCACGTGGACGTCACCGCCATTCCCCGCCCTTGCACAGGCTGCTGCCCCCGTCGGCGATCGCAGGCGTCTCCCTCGTCTGCGCCCTGGGGCCCTGGGTGTTCACGGAGCCGACGGTGCTCCGCGGTCTGGCCGCGGCCGCCGCGGCGACGGCGGTCGTCGGCGCGGTCGTGCTCCGCCGCTGGGACACCCAGGCGGGCAAACGCGTCGCGGACCTCACACGCGCGCGGGCGAGCGACGAGTGGCGCTTCGAGGAGCGGGTCGCCGAACTGGAGGGCGACCTCGAGGAGTCCCGCGAGCTGCGCGCGAAGCTGGAGCAGCGGCTGCGGGCCAAGCGGACCGAACTGGCCGGACTGCGCAACGAGCACGCCGCCCTGCTGCGCCGGTACGCCACCGCCGAGACCGAGCGCGCGAGCGTCCTGGAGGAACGCCGGGTGCTCGAGATAGAGGCGACGGTTCCGGAACGGGCCGCGCTGCCCGCGGGGGCGGCGGAGACGGCGGCGGCTCCGGCGGACGCCGACGAGGCGGCTGCCGCCGAGGAGCAGACGGCGATTCCCGCGGTGTTCTCGCCGGAGGGCTCCCGGCTGTTCCAGCGTGCCGCGGCGGCGCTCGCCCGGCTCGACGCCGACGCGGCCCCCGCCCCGGACCCGGACGGGGGCGGCGACGGCGACGGCGTACCGAAGGGCGACGACGCGGAGCCCGCGCGGGACGACCGGAAGGACGACCAGAAGGAGCAGGCGCGGGAGGACGAGGCGCAGGGGCAGTCCGAGGCGGTCGCCGGGCACGAGCGCGCGACCGCCGGCACCGCCACCGCTGACGAGGCCGAGCGACTCCCGCAGCCCGCCTCCCCGGGGCACTACACGGTGCCGACCGCTGTGGCCGTGGCGCCGCAGACGCCGGTGCGGCGCAACGTGTCGGAAGGCGGGTTCGACTTCTTCGGTACGAAGCAGGGCACGTCGCGGGCCGCCCTGGAGGCCGTGCAGAACGAGGACCTGGCCGATGTCGTCGGCCAGGAGGCCCTCGCGCTGCACAAGGCCGAGACCGAGGCCCGGTTCAAGCCGGCGGACGAGGAGTCGCGCGGCATCGGCCAGGTCATCGACCTGACGGCGCACGACGAGACGGAGCAGATCGACGTACAGGGACTGCGGAGCGCGGTTTCCTGACGCCCACGTCGCTGAACCTGACGCCCCACACCCGCTGAAAAGGCCCCCCGGCCGTGACCGGGGGGCCTTCGCTTTCCGGTGGTCACGCCATCCAGCGGTCCGGCCGCGCGTCCCTGCGCCCGGTCCGTGACCGCTCCGCCTGTGCCTCGAGCAGTTCGCGCGCTTCGGCCGCGTCCCGCAGCCGTGCCCTCACCGTCTTGTTCGCACCCGTGTCCACACACACGTCGGCCACGCCCCGGGCCCGCTCCCACGGCCCCTGCGTCATCCGTACGCTCTGCACCTTCGCGTGCGGCACGAGCGCGAGGCTCCGCCGCAGCAGCCCCGACCGCGCCGCGAACACCGCGTCCGTGACGGCGAGTCCGTACCCACGCCACCACACCGGCACACACCACCGGGCGCGGCGCGGCGACGGCGACAGGGCCGCCGGCTCCGGCACGGTCACCCCGGGCAGTACGCGCGCGACGACGACCTCCGCGATCTCGCGCGGGGCGACCGGCACCAGCACGGAGTTGGAGGAGCCGGCCACGTCCAGCTCCACGCGCACCCAGCCGCGCCGCCGCCACAGCAGCGGCTCCACGATCCGCACGGTCTGCACGCGCCCCGGCGGCACCGTCTCGTGGGCCCGGTCCAGCAGGCCGTGGTCGAGGCGCAGCCCGTCGGGCGACTCGGCCACCGTCCAGTCGTACTCGCCGACGAACCGCCCCACGCTGCTCGCGCCCGCTGCGCCCAGCAGGGGCAGGGCGACGGCCAGGACCGTCCACACGCTCTCCGTCGCCAGCCACAGCACGGGCGGCACGACGAGCGCCGCGGCCAGCGACCCCCAGGTCGCCCCGCTCAGCACCAGCGACATGGCGAGCACGCCGGGCGGCACCCGCAGCATCTGCCGGGACGGCGCCTCCCCGACCTCGTGCGCGGTCTCGGGCGCGAAACCGGCCGCGCGGGCGAGCAGTTCGGCCCGCAGCGACCGCGCCTCGTCCGCGCCCAGGAAGGCCAGCTCGTCCTTCTTGTCGGTGCCTATGACGTCGAGTTTGAGCTTGGCGACGCCCGCGACCCGCGCGAGCAGCGGCTGGGTGATGTCGACGGCCTGAAGCCGCTCCAGCCGGATGTGCGCGGTGCGCCGGAACACCAGTCCGGTACGGATGCGCAGTTCGGTCTCGGTCACGGCGAAGTGCGTGAACCACCAGGAGCAGAAGCCGTACAGGGCCGCGGCCGGGAGGATCACGGCGAGGCCGATCAGCAGCGTGGTCGTGTCCAGCCGGGTCAGATGGCGCTGCGCCCCGTCGGGGTCGTGCACCGCCCAGCCGATCACCACGGCGACCGGCGCCCAGGCCCGCCTGAGCGGTGTGACGGGGTGCAGCCGCCGCTCGGCGATCCCGTCGCCGGCTTCGGCGGTCGGGGCGGTTTCGGAGGTCTCGGCAGTCCCGGTGTGCCTGGTGGTCGGGGTGGTTTCGGGGGTCTGGGCAGTCCCGGTGTGCTGGGTGGTCGGGGTGGTTTCGGGGGTCTGGGCAGTCCCGGTGTGCTGGGTGGTCGGGGTGGTTTCGGGGGTCTGGGCAGTCCCGGTGTGCCTGGTGGTCGGGGTGGTTTCGGGGGTCTGGGCAGTCCCGGTGTGCCTGGTGGTCGGGGTGGTTTCGGGGGTCTGGGCAGTCCCGGTGTGCTGGGTGGTCGGGGTGGTTTCGGGGGTCTGGGCAGTTCCGGTGTGCCTGGTGGTCGGGGTGGTTTCGGGGGTCTGGGCAGTTCCGGTGTGCCTGGTGGTCGGGGTGGTTTCGGGGGTCTGGGCAGTCCCGGTGTGCTGGGTGGTCCGGGCGGCCTCGGAGGCCTTGGCAGCCCCGGCGTCCCCACTGGTCAAGGCAGCCTCGCTGGCCTCGACCGTCCCGTGGTCCCCGGCAGTCCGGGCGGTCACGGGGGCCTCGGCAGCCCCCGCATCCCCGTCGCCCCCAGCGCCCTCGGGCGCCGTCACAGCCCGGCCGATCGGGCCTCGCCCAGCTCGGTGAGCCGGTCGCGCAGCCGCTCGGCCTCGGCCGGGTCCAGGCCGGGAATGGTCGCGTCGGTCGCCGCGGCGGCCGTGTGCAGCTGCACGCTGGCCAGTCCGAAGTGCCGCTCGACGGGCCCGGAGGTGACCTCCACCAGCTGCATCCGCCCGTACGGCACGACCGTCTCCTCGCGCCACAGCACACCGCGGCTGATCAGCAGGTCGTCGGCGCGCTCGGCGTACCGCCAGGAGCGCCAGTTGCGGCCGATCATCACCCACCCCCACACCATCAGCGCCAGCGGCGGCAGCGCGAAGGCGGCCCAGGCGGGACCGACCAGCAGCCCCGGCACCAGCCCGGCGGCCAGGCTGATCAGCCCCAGCCACACCACCAGCAGCAACCGCCGCATCTTCAGCAGCCCGGGCGGCAGCGCGATCCATACCGGCCCGTCCCCGGCGGCCCCAGCGGCGCCCCGCGTCTTCGCCGCGCCCTGTGTCCCCGCCGGCCCCGTGTCCTGCGGACTCCCCGTCTCCATGAGGCCAGCGTACGTAGGAGAGACTGTGTCCATGACTCCTACGACGGAGACCATGGTCGGAATCGGCGGCGCCGCGGAGAGCACCGACATGGTGCTCAACATCGGGCCGCAGCACCCGTCCACACACGGCGTGCTGCGGCTGAAGCTCGTGCTGGACGGCGAGCGCATCACGCACGCGGAGCCGGTGATCGGCTATATGCACCGCGGCGCGGAGAAGCTGTTCGAGGCGCGCGACTACCGCCAGATCATCATGCTCGCCAACCGCCACGACTGGCTGTCGGCTTTCTCCAACGAGCTGGGTGTGGTCCTCGCCGTGGAGCGGATGCTCGGCATGGAGGTCCCCGAACGCGCGGTGTGGCTGCGCACGCTGCTCGCCGAGCTGAACCGGGTGCTCAACCACCTGATGTTCCTCGGCTCGTACCCGCTGGAACTCGGCGGGATCACGCCCATCTTCTACGCCTTCCGGGAGCGCGAGGAGCTCCAGCACGTCATGGAGGAGGTCTCCGGCGGGCGGATGCACTACATGTTCAACCGCGTGGGCGGCCTCAAGGAGGACCTGCCGGCCGGGTGGACCACGCGCGCGCGTGCCGCCGTAGCCGACGTGCGTTCCCGGATGGACCGGTTCGACGACCTGGTGCTCGGCAACGAGATCTTCCGGGGCCGCACCCGGGACGTCGGCACGCTCGCCCCGGAGGCGGTGCACGCCTACGGCGTCAGCGGGCCGATCGGGCGCGCCTCGGGCGTCGACTTCGACCTGCGCCGGGACGAGCCGTACCTCGCCTACGGCGAGCTGGGGCACGTCCTGAAGGTGGTGACCCGGCAGGAGGGCGACTGCCTCGCCCGCTTCGAGTGCCTCCTGGAGCAGACGCACAACGCGCTGGACCTGGCCGACGCCTGCCTCGACCGGCTCGCCGAGCTGCCGCCCGGGCCGGTCAACCAGCGGCTCCCCAAGGTCCTGAAGGCACCCGAGGGCCACACCTACGCCTGGACCGAGAACCCGCTCGGCATCAACGGCTACTACCTGGTCAGCAAGGGCGAGAAGACGCCGTACCGGCTGAAGCTGCGCTCGGCCTCGTACAACAACATCCAGGTGCTGACGGAGCTGCTGCCGGGGACGCTGGTCGCGGACATGGTGGCGATCCTGGGGTCGATGTTCTTCGTCGTGGGCGACATCGACAAGTAGTGCCCTGGAGCGGGGTCCCCGGTGCGTCCTAGAACGGGTCCCCGATCCCGACCGGCTGCACCAGCCACCCGAAGTCGCCCAGCCCGCCCGCCGCGGTGAGCTCGGCGGCCTCTCCGGCGCTCGCGAGGGCGCGTACGTAGGCGGCGGGGTCGGTGGAGGCAAGCGTGAGCGGGGGGCGTGCGCCGGTCACGCCCAGGGCGCGCAGCGCCTCGCGCTGCGGGAGCAGGCGCCCGCCGGGCAGCGCGCACGCGTCGAGCGCGACATGCGCCGTGATGTCGCACGAGCCGTCCGGCACGGCCGCCGTCTCGCGGCCCTCCCGGAAGCCGGTCAGCGTCCCGAACGGCGGCCGGGTGTCGGCCGTGTGCGCGTAGTCCACGGCGACGGCGAGTCCCCGGTCGAGCGTCGCGACCGCCGAGGCCCAGGCCTCGTCCCGGGGCAGGCCGATCTCGGCCCGCAGCCCCGCCTCGCCGGACAGCGGCCACCACCGCGCCAGCCACCGCGCCCGCTCCCCGTCGACCGGCTCCCCGAGCCGCTCGGTCCCGTCCTCCCGGACCAGCACCCGCCGCGCCACGCCCGCGGCGTCCACCTCCGCGACCTCCACCGGTACGTTGTCCAGCCACTCGTTGGCGAACAGCAGCCCGGTGACGCCCTGCGGCGGCTCGGCCAGCCACTCGATCCGGTGATCGAGCCCCTCGGGCCGCCCGGCGACCTCGACGGCGTACGCGCGCGTGCGGGCCGCCACGTCGGCCGGGAGCGCGGCGAGCACCCCGCCGGCCAGCTCGCCGCGCCCGGCCGCCATGTCGACGAAGTCCAGCGTCGCGGGCCGCCCCAGCGCCTCGTCGACCCGGCACAGCAGCCCCGCCACGGCCCCGGCGAACAGCGGCGACGCGTGCACGGACGTACGGAAGTGCCCGGCCGGCCCCTCGGCCCGGCGATAGAAGCCGCCCGGCCCGTACAGGGCCTCCCCAGCCGCCGCACGCCACCCACGCCACTCCGGTCCCTGGTGTCCCTCGCCCCTCGTCACTGCTGTCACGGGGCCAGGCTAAGCGGACACAACGAACGCAACTCCACCTTGCGGAGTACACGCGCCCGGTGCGGATCGGTCCTCCGGTTGACCCCTGCACCTATCCCCCTTCCCTACGCTGGGTTACGTGCAGCGCCTCTATGACTTCCTCCGCAGGCACCCGATGTGGGTCGACGGCTCCTGGGCCGTGGTCCTCCTCGGGATTTCCGTGGTCGGCGGAGCGTCGGGCGGATTCGGCCCCCCGGCCGTCGCCGTTCCGCTCGCGCTGCTGCTGTGCCTGGTGGTCGCGCTGCGCCGCCGCATGCCGGAGAAGATGCTGCTCCTCGCGACCGCGGTCGGTGTGGCCCAGCTGATCACCGACGTCGAGATGGGTCCCCACGACTTCGCCATGCTGGTGATCGTCTACACGGTCGCCGCGGAGGGCGCGCGCTGGGCCTCCCGCTTCGCCCTGGCCGCCGGCCTGTGCGCGGCTCCCGTGGCCCACCTGCGCTGGCCGAGCGACCAGATGAGCGTCGTGGCCGGCATCGCCGCGACGGTCTTCATGACCGTGCCCTTCGCCCTCGCCTGGGTGCTCGGCGACTCCATCCGCACCCGCCGCGCCTACTTCGCGCAGCTGGAGGAGCGGGCCGCCCGCCTGGAGCGGGAGCGGGAGGCACAGTCCAAGGTCGCCGTCGCCGCCGAACGCGCCCGGATCGCCCGCGAGCTGCACGACGTCGTCGCGCACAACGTCTCGGTGATGGTGGTGCAGGCCGACGGCGCCGCCTACGTCCTCGACGCCGCGCCCGACCAGGCGAAGAAGGCCCTGGAGACCATCTCCTCCACCGGCCGCCAGGCCCTCGCCGAGATGCGCCGCCTGCTCGGCGTGCTGCGCACCGGGGAGCACGAGGAGGCCGGCGAGTACGTGCCGCAGCCCGACGTCGAGCAGATCGAGGACCTCGTCGAACAGTGCCGCGGGCACGGACTGCCCGTCGACTTCAAGGTGGAGGGCACCCCCCGCCCGCTGCCCAGCGGCGTCGAGCTCACCGCCTACCGCATCGTGCAGGAGGCGCTCACCAACACCCGCAAGCACGGCGGGCCCAACGCGGGAGCGAGCGTGCGCCTGGTGTACTTCGACGACGGCCTCGGCCTGCTCGTCGAGGACGACGGCAAGGGCGCCCCGCACGAGCTGTACGAGGAGGGCGGGTTCGACGGCCAGGGCCACGGCCTGATCGGCATGCGGGAACGGGTCGGCATGGTCGGCGGCACCCTGGACGCCGGCCCGCGCCCGGGCGGAGGATTCCGCATCAGTGCCCTGCTGCCGCTCAAACCCGCCAACTGACCTCGGCGCACGCCCCTCGCTGACACCTGTAGAAGAGACATGGAAGAGGCCCCGATGACGATCCGCGTGATGCTCGTCGACGACCAGGTGCTGCTGCGCACCGGTTTCCGGATGGTGCTGGCCGCCCAGCCGGACATGGAGGTCGTGGCGGAGGCGGGCGACGGGGTCGAGGCCCTCCAGGAACTGCGCTCGACCGAGGTCGACGTGGTGCTGATGGACGTCCGCATGCCGAAGCTCGACGGGGTGGAGGCGACCCGCCGGATCTGCGCGGACACCGACCCGCCGAAGGTGCTCATCCTGACCACCTTCGACCTCGACGAGTACGCCTTCTCCGGGCTGAAGGCGGGCGCCTCCGGCTTCATGCTCAAGGACGTGCCGCCCGGGGAGCTCCTCGCCGCGATCCGCGCCGTGCACAGCGGTGACGCGGTCGTCGCGCCCTCCACCACCCGGCGGCTCCTGGACCGCTTCGCGCCGATGCTGCCGGGCACCAAGCAGCCCCAGCACAAGGAGCTGGAGCGGCTCACCGAGCGCGAGCGGGAGGTCATGGTGCTGGTCGCGCAGGGCCTGTCCAACGGCGAGATCGCGGCCCGGCTGGTGCTGTCGGAGGCGACCGTGAAGACGCACGTGGGCCGCATCCTGACCAAGCTGGGGCTCCGGGACCGGGTGCAGGTGGTGGTGCTGGCCTACGAGACGGGACTGGTGCGGGCCGGCGGGCACGGCTGAGCCGTCCGCCAGGGGGCTGCTATCTGAGGATGCCCTCCAGGAACTCGCTGCCGAGCCGGGCCACCGCCGTCACGTCCAGCTGGTGCAGGACGTAGCGCCCGCGGCGCCGCGTGGTGACCAGGCCCGCCTTCTTCAGCACGGCCAGATGCCGGGATATCTCCGGGGCCGTCATGCCGTGCACCTGCGCCAGCTCGCCGGTGGTGTACGCGCTGCGGGCCAGATAGCGGCACATGCGCATGCGCACGGGGTGGGACAGCGCGGTCATGCGCAGGGCCAGCTGCTCCAGCGTGGGCGGGGCGGCGAGCTCGGGGGAGCCGACCGGGTAGTGCAGCACCGGCTGCCAGCCGTACCGGTACAGGACCATCAGGTGCGGCCAGCCCAGGCTCGTCGGGACGAGCAGCAGGCCGTGGTCGCCCGTGGCCGTGCGTCCGTCGCCCAGCTTGTCGACCTTGATGTCTGCGGCCGCCTCGTCGAGCGTCACCGCGGGGGACACCGCGGCGAGCGCCTCGGCCAGGCCCCGGTGCCTGAGGAGGTCCGTCTTGTGGCGGGCGTCCGCCGCGAGCTGGTGACGCAGCCGGGACCAGGCCTCCGCGAAGAACGCCTCGTCGCAGTCCTGGAGGAACTGCCGCAGCCAGGCCCGGATCCTGGGCGGGTCGGCCAGCAGCCGCTCGCCGAACCGAAGCTGCTGCGGCCCGCGCGCGGCGGCCAGGTCCAGCGATCGGCGGCGCACCTCGGGGTCGGACAGCGCGGTGGGCCCGCACGAGCCGTATCCGACGGCACAGGTGAATTCCAGTGCCGCGTCGACGAACTGTTCGTCCGTCAGCTTGTCCAGCAGGTCCAGTTCCTCGGCGAGGGTGGTGCACGGCAGTGTGCCCTGGCCGGGGAGGCCGGCGTACGGCAGGAACAGGTCCGAGAACGTCGTGCGCCACAGGAAGTCGGCCTCGCACATCCGGTCGGCCAGGTGCGGGTCGAGCCGGGCGGTCACGCCCGTCACCCAGCCCTGGAGGCCCGGGTGGTGTCCCGGCTCGGACAGCGCGTGCAGTGCCATGCCCAACTCGGCCAGGGGTGAGGGCACGACGGCGACCTGGTCCGGCCGCAGCCCCGTGATGTCGATGTGCACGCTCATGCCCTCATGGTGCACCCCGCCACTGACAGCGCCCCCGTCGATTGACGGGCCTCGTCAATCGACGCGACGCCGCCTCCGGCACGGGCGCACTGTGGGACCACCGGGGCAGCCGCGGACACCCCCCAGGACCTCCATCACCCCGTCCCGCAGAGGCGATCCACCATGAGCATCACGCAGCAGCACGTCCTCGACACCTACCGCGCCCGCCGGCTCGGCGAGCCCGCCCCTCCCGCACCCGGCGCGCACGACTGGCAGGTCGTACGGGAGTGGCGCGACGAACGGCAGTTCCGGGCGGTCCTGGCGGGCCGCCCGGCCCGCCACCGGTTCCGGGACGCCCTGAACCGGTGGCGGCGGCGCCCTACCTGACCACCTCCGGCAGCCGGGCCACGAACTCCGCCACCGCGGTCTTCACGTCCTCGGCGGTCCACTCCAGCCCGGCGGCCCGCACGTGCACCTCCGTGACGGCCAGACCTGGACCGCCCCGGTCCCAGGCGGAGCCGAACAGGACGGTGCCGGTCTCCTCGGCCGTCCGCACCGCCGCCTCCGCCAGGACGCCGGCGTCGTACGGCAGCCACACCTGGAAGTCGTGGGTGTGCGGCACCTCCGGGTGCACGCGCGCCCACGGCACCCCGGCCGCCGCGAAGCCCTCGCGCAGGGCGGCGGCGACCACGCGCGCGTGGGCGACGTACTCCGGCAGCCGGGGCAGCTCCCGCTCCAGTCCGGCCAGCGCCGACAGGACTGTCGGGAACTGCTGGAAGACCTCGCCGCCGTACCGGTGCCGCCAGGCCTTCGCCTCCTCCACCAGCTCCCTGGGCCCGGCGAGCGCGGCGCCGCCGAATGCCTCCAGGGACTTGTAGAACGACACGTAGACGCTGTCGGCCAGATCCGCGATCTCCTCCAGGGACCGGCCGAAGTGGACCGTGGACTCCCACAGGCGCGCCCCGTCGAAGTGCACGACCGCGTCCCGCTCCCGCGCGGCCGCCACCACCTCGGTGAGCTCCTCCCAGGAGGGCAGCACGAAACCGGCGTCCCTCAGGGGCAGTTCCAGCATCAGCGCCCCGAAGGGCTCCTCGAAGTCGCGTACCTCGGCGGCGGTGGGCAGCCGCGGCTCGCTCGTCACGCGCACCGTCCGCAGGCGTCCGACCTCGCTGAACGCGTTCCGCTCGTGCACCTCGGGATGGCTGAGCGCGTGCAGGGCGACGGTCGGGTCGCCCGTGCGGCCCGCCCAGCAGCGCAGCGCCACCTGCTGGGCCATCGTCCCCGTCGGGAAGAACGCGGCGGCCTCGGTGCCGAGCAGTCCGGCGACCTTCGTCTCCAGCGCCTCGACGACGCCGTCGCCGTAGAGGTCGGACAGCTCGTCCAGGTCGTACAGGCCCTCCGCCCGGTCCAGCTCCGCCAGCCGCTCCCGGAGCGTCTTGTGGAAGCCGAAGCGCGCGAACACCCGCCGTGCGTCCCGGTGGGCGGCCAGCCGCCGCTCCCGGAGCCGTGACCTCCGGTCCTCGTCCGGCAGTTGCCCGGTCGCCTGATCGTCCTGCTCGTCCTGCTTGTCCTGTTCTGCCTGTTCCGCCGTGTCAATCATGGCCCGGATCATCCCGCGCGCGGGTCCGGGCGGACACCCCGTTTTTCCCTGTCTGAACGCACAGCCTGTGGACAACCGAACGTCCCTCGAACCGATCGCGTTAACATGACGAGAAATCGTCCGGTACCCGGAGCGGACTGGAACGGGAAGGCCGCCGTCGAGTGAACACAACCCCACAGCCAGACCCCAAGGACCGCCCCGCGCGGCTCACCGTCGGCGTCGTCGGCGCCGGTCGCGTGGGACCCGCACTGGCCGCGTCCCTCCAGCTCGCCGGGCACCGCCCGGTCGCCGTCTCGGCGGTCTCCGAGGTCTCCCGGCGCCGGGCCGCGCAACTGCTGCCCGATGTGCCGGTGATGCCGCCCGCCGAGGTCCTCCAGCGCTCCGAGCTGGTCCTGCTGACCGTTCCGGACGACGCCCTGCCCGAGCTGGTCGCGGGCCTCGCCGACACCGGGTCCGTACGGCCGGGACAGCTTCTCGTGCACACCTCCGGGCGGTACGGCGCACGGGTGCTCGACCCCGCCCTGCGCGCGGGCGCCCTGCCGCTGGCCCTGCACCCCGCGATGACCTTCACCGGCACACCCGTGGACGTCCAGCGGCTGGCCGGCTGCTCCTTCGGCGTCACCGCGCCCGAGGAGCTGCGGATGGCCGCCGAGGCCCTGGTCATCGAGATGGGCGGCGAGCCGGAGTGGATCGCCGAGGAGAACCGGCCGCTCTACCACGCGGCCCTCGCGCTCGGCGCCAACCACCTGGTCACCCTGGTCGCCCAGTCCCTGGAACTGCTGCGCACGGCCGGTGTCGCGGCCCCCGACCGGATGCTCGGCCCGCTGCTCGGCGCGGCCCTGGACAACGCCCTGCGCTCCGGCGACGCGGCCCTCACCGGCCCGGTCGCGCGCGGGGACGCGGGCACGGTCGCCGCGCACGTCACCGAGCTGCGCCGGCACGCCCCGCAGGCCGTCGCCGGCTACCTGGCGATGGCCCGCGCGACCGCCGACCGGGCCCTGGCCCACGGCCTGCTGAAGCCGGAGCTCGCCGAGGACCTCCTCGGGGTACTCGCCCACGGGACCGACGGCACCGAAGGGGACGCCTGATGACCACCACCCTGCTCAGCACCGCGGGTGAACTGCACGCACGCGCGCGTACGGGCCGTCGCGCCGTGGTGATGACCATGGGCGCGCTGCACGAGGGCCACGCCACGCTGATCCGCACCGCGCGCGCCATCGCCGGGCCGGACGGCGAGGTCGTCGTCACCGTCTTCGTCAATCCGCTCCAGTTCGGCGCGGGCGAGGACCTCGACCGCTACCCGCGCACCCTGGACGCCGACGTGAAGCTGGCCGGGGAGTCGGGCGCGGACGTCGTGTTCGCCCCGGCCGTCGACGAGGTGTATCCCGGTGGCGAGCCCCAGGTCCGCATCACCGCGGGCCCCATGGGCGAGCGGCTGGAGGGCGCCTCCCGCCCGGGCCACTTCGACGGCATGCTCACGGTCGTCGCCAAGCTGCTCCACCTCACCCGCCCCGACGTCGCCCTGTACGGCCAGAAGGACGCCCAGCAGCTCGCCCTGATCCGCCGCATGGTGCGGGACCTGAACTTCGGCGTGGAGATCGTCGGCGTGCCCACCGTCCGCGAGGAGGACGGCCTGGCCCTGTCCAGCCGCAACCGCTACCTCTCGCCCGCCGAGCGGCGCACCGCCCTCGCGCTGTCCGGTGCGCTGTTCGCGGGCCAGGACCGGCACGCCGCGCAGGAGGCGCTGCGCGCCCGGGCCCGCGAGGTGCCCGCCACACGCGCGCGTGCCGAGGCCCTCAGCGCCATAGGGGAGTCCCGTGCGGCAGCGGACGCGCACGCCGTCGCGACGGCCGTCCCGGGCAGCCCGGCCGCAGTCCGCGCGGCCGCCCGCCAGGTCCTCGACGAGGCCGCCCGCCTCGACCCGCCACTCGTGCTGGACTACCTCGCCCTGGTCGACCCGTCCGACTTCACCGAGATCGGGGACGACTTCACCGGCGAGGCGGTCCTCGCCGTCGCCGCCCGGGTCGGGACGACCCGGCTGATCGACAACGTTCCCCTCACCTTCGGAGCCGCCTCGTGACCAGCACAGGCATACGACTGCACGCACCCGCCCCCGGCTGGTCCCTCTCCGCGGACGTGGTCGTCGTCGGCTCCGGCGTCGCCGGCCTCACCGCCGCCCTGCGCTGCGAGGCGGCCGGCCTCACCACCGTCGTCGTCACCAAGGCCCGCCTGGACGACGGCTCCACCCGCTGGGCCCAGGGCGGCATCGCCGCGGCCCTCGGCGAGGGCGACACCCCCGAACAGCACCTCGACGACACCCTGGTCGCTGGCGCGGGCCTGTGCGACGACGAAGCGGTCCGCATCCTCGTCACCGAGGGCCCCGACGCCGTACGCCGCCTCATCGAGACCGGCGCCCAGTTCGACGAGTCCTCCGAGGGCGGCCTGGAACTCACCCGCGAGGGCGGCCACCATCGCCGCCGCATCGCCCACGCCGGCGGCGACGCCACCGGTGCCGAGATCTCCAGGGCCCTGGTCGAGGCGGTACGCGCGCGTGGTCTGCGCACGGTCGAGAACGCGCTCGTCCTGGACCTCCTCACGGACGCCGAGGGCCGCACGGCCGGCGTCACCCTGCACGTCATGGGCGAGGGCCAGCACGACGGCGTGGGCGCGGTCCACGCCCCCGCGGTGGTCCTGGCGACCGGCGGCATGGGCCAGGTCTTCTCGGCGACGACCAACCCCTCCGTCTCCACGGGCGACGGCGTGGCCCTGGCGCTGCGCGCGGGCGCCGAGGTGAGCGACCTGGAGTTCGTCCAGTTCCACCCGACGGTCCTCTTCCTGGGCTCCGACGCGGAGGGCCAGCAGCCCCTGGTCTCCGAGGCGGTCCGCGGCGAGGGCGCCCACCTGGTCGACGCCGACGGCGTGCGCTTCATGCAGGGGCAGCACGAACTGGCCGAACTCGCCCCCCGGGACATCGTCGCCAAGGGCATCACGCGCCGCATGCAGGAGCAGGACGCCGAGCACATGTTCCTCGACGCCCGGCACTTCGGCGCCGACATGTGGGAACACCGCTTCCCGACGATCCTCGCCGCCTGCCGCGCCCACGGCATAGACCCGGTCACCGAGCCCATTCCCGTCGCCCCGGCCGCCCACTACGCCTCCGGCGGCGTCCGCACCGACTCCCACGGCCGTACGACCGTCCCCGGCCTGTACGCGTGCGGCGAGGTCGCCTGCACCGGCGTGCACGGCGCCAACCGCCTGGCCTCCAACTCCCTCCTCGAAGGCCTCGTCTACGCCGAGCGCATCGCGGCCGACATCGCCGCGAGCCACGCGGAAACCGGCCTCCACGCGCGCGTGCCGCGTCCCCTGCCCTACCCGGAGACCCCCGAGCACCCCCTGCTCACCCCGGAGGCCCGCTTCACGATCCAGCGGATCATGACCAACGGGGCCGGTGTCCTGCGCTCGGCGGAGTCCCTCACCAAGGCCGCCGACCAGCTCCAGCAGCTCCACACCGACGCCCGCGACGCCCTCGCCGAGAACGGCAAGACCGCCGAGGCGGGCGTCGACACCTGGGAGGCCACCAACCTGCTGTGCGTGGCCCGCGTCCTGGTCACCGCGGCCCGGCTGCGCGAGGAGACCCGGGGCTGCCACTGGCGCGAGGACCGCCCCGAGCGCGACGACACCACCTGGCGGCGCCACATCGTCGTACGCCTGAACCCCGACCGCACGCTGGCCGTGCACACCACAGACACCACACACTTCCCTTCGACCGTTCCTCCCCAGGCCCCCCAGGAGCTGTGACCGACGTGAGCACCCCCGACCTTCCCCTCGCCTCGTCCGGAGGCTGCGGCGACGGCTGCGCCTGCGGCGCGGACGGCGAGGCGTACCTGGAGTGCGGCCTGGACCCCGCACTCGCCCAGCTCCTGGCCGACGCCGGCCTCGACCCCGTAGAGGTCGAGGACATCGCCAACGTGGCCCTCCAGGAGGACCTGGCCCACGGCGTGGACGTGACGACCGTGGCGACGATCCCCGAGGACGCGGTGTCCACCGCCGACTTCACGGCCCGCGAGGCGGGCGTCGTGGCGGGGCTGAGGATCGCCGAGGCGGTGATCTCGGTCGTCTGCGAGGAGGAACTCGCGATCGAACGCCACGCCGAGGACGGCGACCGCGTCGAGGCGGGCCAGAAGCTCCTCTCGGTCACCACCCGCACCCGCGACCTCCTCACGGCCGAGCGCAGTGCCCTGAACATCCTGTGCCGCCTGTCGGGCGTCGCGACGGCCACGCGCGCGTGGGCGGACGTCCTGGACGGCACGAAGGCCAAGGTCCGCGACACCCGCAAGACGACGCCCGGCCTGCGCTCCCTCGAGAAGTACGCGGTCCGCTGCGGCGGCGGAGTCAACCACCGCATGTCCCTCTCGGACGCGGCCCTCGTCAAGGACAACCACGTGGTCGCCGCGGGCGGCGTCGCCCAGGCCTTCACGGCGGTGCGCGAACGCTTCCCCGACGTCCCCGTCGAGGTCGAGGTCGACACCCTGAACCAGCTCCGCGAGGTCCTGGACGCCGGTGCCGACCTGATCCTCCTGGACAACTTCACGCCGGGCGAGTGCGCGGAGGCGGTGGCCATCGTCCAGGGCCGCGCCGCCCTGGAGGCCTCGGGCCGCCTGACCCTCGACAACGCCAAGGCGTACGCGGACACCGGCGTCGACTACCTGGCCGTCGGAGCCCTCACCCACTCCTCGCCGATCCTGGACATCGGCCTGGACCTGCGGCCGGCGGAGTAGGGGAGCGGGTACGGGTCATGCTGCTGACGATCGACGTAGGGAACACCCACACCGTCCTGGGCCTGTTCGACGGCGAGGACATCGTCGAACACTGGCGTATCTCCACGGACGCGCGCCGCACCGCCGACGAACTGGCGGTCCTCCTCCAGGGCCTGATGGGCATGCACCCGCTCCTCGGCGACGAACTGGGCGACGGCATCGACGGCATCGCCATCTGCGCGACCGTCCCCTCGGTCCTGCACGAACTCCGCGAGGTGACGCGCCGCTACTACGGCGACGTCCCGGCGGTCCTGGTCGAACCGGGCGTCAAGACGGGCGTCCCGATCCTCATGGACAACCCCAAGGAGGTCGGCGCGGACCGCATCATCAACGCGGTCGCGGCGGTCGAGCTCTACGGCGGCCCCGCGATCGTCGTCGACTTCGGCACGGCGACGACGTTCGACGCGGTCAGCGCGCGCGGCGAGTACGTCGGCGGGGTCATCGCCCCCGGCATCGAGATCTCCGTCGAGGCCCTCGGCGTCCGCGGCGCCCAGCTCCGCAAGATCGAGGTGGCCCGCCCCCGCAGCGTGATCGGCAAGAACACGGTCGAGGCGATGCAGTCGGGCATCATCTACGGTTTCGCCGGCCAGGTCGACGGGGTCGTCAACCGGGTGGCCCGCGAGCTGTCCGACGACCCGGACGATGTCACGGTCATCGCGACGGGCGGTCTGGCACCGATGGTCCTGGGCGAGTCGTCGGTCATCGACGAACACGAGCCGTGGCTGACGCTGATCGGGCTGCGGCTGGTGTACGAGCGGAACGTGTCGCGTATGTGAGCCGCGACTCGGCGTCGTTGCTGGGGCAGGGTGGGTTCGCAGCCCGGCGTGGCGGGGTGCTGCTGCGCCCACCCGTGCTGCCCTCGGCGGCAGGATTGCCCGCAGCCACGCGGGCCCGACCTCGCCGGCCCCGCCCACCCGGGTGGTCCCCCACGCCACACCCATCCGCTATGCCGAATTTGTCTGATTAGCGCGTATCGTCGCCGCATGCCCACGCCATACGGATCCCGCGGCGGCATGGCGTTCGGTGTGGAGGAGCTGCGTGTGCTCCGCCGCGCTCTCGCCCTCGCCCTTCACCCCACCTCCGCCTCGGCCGACGACGTCCAGGACTGCCTCCGCCTCGCAGAGTCGCTCGACGAGGCGATGCAGGAGGGGGCCAGGCTGCGTGCCTTCCTCGTGGCCGACCTCGGCCGGTACCGCGCCGCCCTCCCCGGTACCGCCGCCGGCTACCTCACGCTCCTGGACGAGGCACTGGGCGCCGGATACCGCCCACGCCCCGACGACCTCGCCGCCCTCCGGGCGCTGAGCGGCAACCCCACCGCCGCCGCCCTCCTGGACCGCTGCCGCCGGCTCACCGGGCAGCAGACCGTACGCACCGGCTCGCACGCCCCCTCGCCGATCGCTCGCCCGACCGCTCACCCCGCCGCTCGCGCGGTCGCGCCCGGCACCCCCACCGTCCCCGCCTCTCGCTCCCGCCTCCGTCTCCTGCCTCACCCCGGAGGGCCCTCCGGCACCGCCGAGGACACCCCCGAGAAGCAGCCCGAGAAGAAGCCCGCACGAAAGCCGGCGGCTCCGAAGCCCGCCCCCAAGCCCGCCCCGGCTCCCGCCCCGGGAACCCCGAAGCCCGGGCGCCCGATCCCCACCCCGGGCGAGGTCTTCCCGCGCCGCAAGCCCAGCCCGCCACCCCCGGCGAACCCCCAGCAGCTCGCCGCGGGCTGACGTGGCTACTCTGGATCCATGGACTACGTCTCCGCGCTCCTGCCCCCGGTCGTCATGGCCGTCTTCTTCATCGGCGTGATCCGGGTGATCGTGAAGACACAGGGCGGCGTCAACAAGGCCAAGGAGGACGCGGCCGTCGACGCCGCCCTCGCGCGCGTGGATGGCGCCCGAGAGTCCTCCGCGACGCCTCCGAAGGCCGAAGCCTGACCCGACCGCTGCCGCCCCCGGCGCAGCGTTCCGACGGCGTACGACTCCGTGCGGCCGCCCCTCCGCGGGCTCGCACTTTCGAGTCGTACGCCCTTTTTGCTCCCGTTCGCCGTGAAGCGCACGTCCGCCACGCCATTACCCAGATCTCCCACTATTGTTCTGAGGTGTGCCTCGCCCATTGGGAGAACTCGAAGACGCGGTCATGTCGCGGGTGTGGAAGTGGAACCGCCCGGTGACCGTTCGAGAAGTCCTGGAAGATCTTCAGAAGGAGCGGTCCATCGCGTACACCACCGTGATGACCGTTTTGGACAATCTCCATCAGAAGGGCTGGGTGCGCCGCGAGGCGGAGGGCCGCGCCTATCGATATGAGGCGGTCTCCACACGCGCCGCCTACGCCGCCGCCCTGATGAACGACGCCTGGTCGCAGAGTGACAACCCCGCCGCGGCTCTGGTCGCCTTCTTCGGCATGATGAGCGAGGAACAGCGAGGGGCTCTCCGCGATGCCGTACGCATCGTCCAGGTACCGGAAACCCAGAAACCGACCGGAACGTCGGAACCGGCCGAACGAGCGGAACGCACGGAACCGGTGGAACGAACCGAACCTGCGGAACGAACGGAACCTGCGGAACGAACGGAACCTGCGGAACGAACGGAACCGGCGGAGCGAACGGAACCGGCGGAACCGCCGGAGAACCCCGCCTCCGCTCAGGACGCCGACGGGCGATAGCGTCCCGGCATGTCCGCGAAGAGCCCCGAAGCCCCCGCAAAAGCCATCACCGTCCGGCGGGCCCGTACCGGCGATGTCCCGGCCGTGCGTCGCCTCCTTGACGCCTACGTCCGCGGCGGCATCCTGCTCGACAAAGCAACGGTGACGCTTTACGAGGACATCCAGGAGTTCTGGGTCGCGGAACGGGACGACAACGCCGAGGTCGTCGGCTGCGGCGCCCTGCACGTGATGTGGGAAGACCTGGCGGAAGTGCGCACTCTCGCCGTGAAGCCCGGCCTGAAGGGCGCGGGTGTCGGACACCAGTTGCTGGAGAAGTTGCTGCACACCGCCCGCTGGCTCGGCGTTCGCCGCGTTTTCTGTCTGACCTTCGAAGTCGACTTCTTCAGCAAGCACGGCTTCGTGGAGATCGGCGAGACGCCCGTCGACACCGATGTCTACGCGGAGCTGCTGCGTTCCTATGACGAGGGTGTCGCGGAGTTCCTCGGTCTCGAACGAGTGAAACCGAACACCTTGGGCAACAGCCGGATGCTTCTGCATCTGTGATCGCCGGGACGGACACACAAGCCAGTCGCAAGTCGGTCGCAAGACCGCCCGGTTCGTCAAGACATATTCCGCACCGCCGCCCTGCGCGGGTGCCCTATGTCCGAAACGCGCACGTTTCCGGGCGGAGGCGGGGCTGCCGGTCTCTCCCGAGGGTTTGTGTTTTTCCGGCAAAAGCGGTTTGCTTTCCGAGGTACTGCAGTACTGCATATAACAGGGGACGGTGATACGGCGGACGCCGGCACACCCCGGCCCTGAAGATATCGATGAAAGGAAATCCGGTGGCACAGAAGGTTCAGGTCCTTCTTGTCGACGACCTCGACGGCGGCGAGGCGGACGAGACCGTGACGTTCGCGCTGGACGGCAAGACGTACGAGATCGATCTCACCACCGCCAATGCGGACAAGCTCCGCGGCCTTCTCGAGCCTTACGTGAAGGGCGGTCGTCGTACCGGAGGCCGTGCTTCGGGCGGGCGTGGAAAGGCGCGGGCGGCTTCGAGCGGCAGCCAGGACACGGCGGCCATCCGCGCCTGGGCGAAGGAGAACGGCTACGAGGTCAACGACCGCGGCCGTGTTCCCGCGACCATCCGCGAGGCCTACGAGAAGGCCAACGGCTGAACAGCGGCACTACCGACCCTGCGCACGCAAGGCCGGCGGCTGCGCGCCCGCGCGCCGCAGTCGGAGCCGGTGGCATTGCGTGGCCACCGTGTTCACCAGCCGCACGAGATCGGGGGCGTCTCCGCCGCCCCCCAACGCCGACAGCGTCGGCAGCGAGGCCTCGACCTCGCATCCCGGCTCGGGGGGCCGCAGCCACACAGCGGCCCCCTGGGAACCGAACCGGCCCAGGGGAAGCGGCCGGCCACGGGAGAAGCCGGGCTCGGGGGGCAACGCGCCGTCCGTCTCGGAGGCCGACGGCGCGAACGCCTGACGAGGCAGCGGCCCGCCCCTCTCGGCGGCCACGGGCATGAAGGCCTCGCACGGCAGCGGTCCACCCCTCGCGCGCGATACCGAGCCGTCCGTGTCGCGGAGATGCGCCGCGTCCGCCGCGTGGTCCAGCGGCCAGTCCGTCCCGCCAGGCGGCAGCCCGCCTGCTCCGCGCGGCATCACGCTGTCCCTTTCCCGCGACAGCGAGCCGTCCGTGTCGCGGAAATGCGCCGCGTCCGTCCCGTGCTCCAGCGGCCAGTCCGTCCCGCCAGGCGGCAGCCCGCCTGCTCCGCGCGGCATCAAGCTGTCCCTTTCCCGTGACAGCGAGCCGTCCGTGTCGCGGAAATGCACCGCGTCCGTCCCGTGGGGCAGCATCGAGTCCGTCCCGCCAGGTGGCAGCCCGCCTGCTCCGCGCGGCATCACGCTGTCCCTTTCCCGCGACAGCGACCCGCCCGTCTCGCGGAAGAACCACGCGCTCGCCTCGTCAGGCGGCACCCCGCCCGTCTCCCTCGGCATGAGGCCGCCCCGCGCGCACGGCATCGAGCCGTCCGTCTCGCGGCACAACGGCACGTACGCCTCGCACGGCGCCAGTCCGCCCCTCTCGCCCGATGCGAAGCCGTCCGTCCCCCGGAACGGCGGTGCGCCCGCCTTGCGCGCCGCCAGTCCGCTCCTCGCACCCGGTGTCGAGCCGTCCGTCGCCCGGATCGGCGGCGCGTCCGCCTCGCAAGGCGGCCCCGCGCCCCTCGTGCGCGCCATCGAGCCGTCCGCCGCCCGGATCGGCGGCGCGTCCGCCTCGCAAGGCGGCCCCGCGCCCCTCGTGCGCGCCATCGAGCCGTCCGTCGCCCGGACCGGCGGCGCGTCCGCCGCACGGGGCGGCATCGAGCCGTCCGCCCCGTCGCAGAACGGCGTCACCATCCAGGGCGGACACGGCGCCTCCATGGCACCCCCCGCCCCGATCGCCGTCAGGTCGAGCGGCAGCGTCCCCCACTCCAGCCACTCCAGGAGCCCGGGCAGTTCCTCCGCGCTGCCCGGGGCCACCAGGAGGCGCATCCGGTCGCCGAGCAGGGCGACCGGGGAGCGTGGTCCCAAGTGCCGCAGGGCCGCGTGTCCCGCCTCGGCAGGCACGTCCAGGACGTCGTAGCGCACCCCCACCGCCAGCCGCAGAGGATCGCCGGGCACCGTCGGCCAGCCCAGTTCGTTCTCGTACCACCGTCGGACCCGCCAGCTCGCGTCGAGCGGCCGACGGGGGAGCGGGATGGGGCCGGGGGCTCCGAACATGCCAAGTGCAACAGCGGGAGGAGCGTGCGGGTTACGGTGGGTGTCGCATTGGGCGCACACAGTGGCGAAACGGGGGCGTGTGAGGGGTGCGGGGAGGCGCAAGGTTGTTCGCCCGTAGCGGAGGGAACGGGGGTGCTCGGCATGGACTTCCGGTCCGTCCGGGTAAGACATCCCTAGTGGGAGGGGGCGACACGCAGGAAAGGCCGTCTCACGTTCGCCATGGGCGTACTGGCGAAGGGGGTAACTGCCTGGCCTGCGGGAACATCGTCTCGCACCATCGGGTTGGAGCAGATGTCGGCGTTCGGGGTCAGGAGGCCAAGGACGGTGTCGGCAGTTGGAATGAGCGGTCCCCGCTTGCGGGACTAAGCTGCGGAAGGACAGGGAGGGGAAGTTCCCCCCACTGCCTGACCGCTCTGAGGAGCGATTAACGATGTTCGAGAGGTTCACCGACCGCGCGCGGCGGGTTGTCGTCCTGGCTCAGGAAGAAGCCCGGATGCTCAACCACAACTACATCGGCACTGAGCACATCCTCCTGGGCCTGATCCACGAGGGTGAAGGTGTCGCCGCCAAGGCCCTTGAGAGCCTCGGGATTTCGCTCGAGGCGGTCCGCCAGCAGGTGGAGGAGATCATCGGGCAGGGCCAGCAGGCCCCGTCGGGTCACATCCCCTTCACCCCTCGTGCCAAGAAGGTCCTGGAGCTGTCGCTCCGCGAGGCTCTTCAGCTGGGCCACAACTACATCGGCACGGAGCACATCCTGCTCGGCCTGATCCGTGAGGGCGAGGGCGTCGCCGCCCAGGTCCTGGTCAAGCTGGGCGCAGATCTGAACCGCGTGCGGCAGCAGGTGATCCAGCTGCTCTCCGGTTACCAGGGCAAGGAGACCGCCACCGCCGGCGGTCCTGCCGAGGGCACGCCCTCCACGTCCCTGGTCCTCGACCAGTTCGGCCGGAACCTCACCCAGGCCGCTCGTGAGTCCAAGCTCGACCCGGTCATCGGGCGCGAGAAGGAGATCGAGCGGGTCATGCAGGTGCTGTCCCGCCGCACGAAGAACAACCCGGTCCTGATCGGTGAGCCCGGCGTCGGCAAGACCGCCGTCGTCGAGGGCCTGGCCCAGGCCATCGTCAAGGGCGAGGTGCCCGAGACCCTCAAGGACAAGCACCTCTACACCCTGGACCTCGGCGCGCTGGTCGCCGGCTCCCGCTACCGCGGTGACTTCGAGGAGCGCCTGAAGAAGGTGCTCAAGGAGATCCGCACCCGCGGCGACATCATCCTGTTCATCGACGAGCTGCACACGCTGGTCGGTGCGGGTGCCGCCGAGGGCGCCATCGACGCGGCTTCCATCCTGAAGCCGATGCTGGCCCGCGGTGAGCTGCAGACCATCGGTGCGACCACGCTGGACGAGTACCGCAAGCACCTGGAGAAGGACGCGGCCCTCGAGCGCCGCTTCCAGCCCATCCAGGTCGCGGAGCCGTCCCTGCCGCACACGATCGAGATCCTCAAGGGTCTGCGTGACCGGTACGAGGCGCACCACCGCGTCTCCATCACGGACGAGGCGCTGGTCCAGGCCGCCACCCTGGCCGACCGGTACATCTCGGACCGCTTCCTGCCGGACAAGGCGATCGACCTGATCGACGAGGCCGGTTCCCGGATGCGCATCCGCCGGATGACCGCGCCGCCGGACCTGCGCGAGTTCGACGAGAAGATCGCCGGCGTCCGCCGCGACAAGGAGTCCGCGATCGACTCGCAGGACTTCGAGAAGGCCGCCTCCCTGCGCGACAAGGAGAAGCAGCTCCTCGCCGCGAAGGCCAAGCGGGAGAAGGAGTGGAAGGCCGGCGACATGGACGTCGTCGCCGAGGTCGACGGCGAGCTGATCGCCGAGGTCCTCGCCACGGCCACGGGCATCCCGGTCTTCAAGCTGACCGAGGAGGAGTCCAGCCGACTGCTCCGCATGGAGGACGAGCTCCACAAGCGGGTCATCGGCCAGAAGGACGCCGTCAAGGCGCTGTCGAAGGCGATCCGCCGTACGCGTGCCGGTCTGAAGGACCCGAAGCGTCCCGGTGGCTCGTTCATCTTCGCCGGCCCGTCCGGTGTCGGTAAGACGGAGCTGTCCAAGGCGCTCGCCGAGTTCCTCTTCGGTGACGAGGACGCGCTGATCTCCCTCGACATGTCGGAGTTCAGCGAGAAGCACACGGTGTCGCGTCTCTTCGGTTCGCCCCCCGGTTACGTGGGCTACGAGGAGGGCGGCCAGCTGACGGAGAAGGTCCGCCGCAAGCCGTTCTCGGTCGTCCTCTTCGACGAGGTCGAGAAGGCCCACCCGGACATCTTCAACTCGCTGCTGCAGATCCTGGAGGACGGTCGCCTGACCGACTCCCAGGGCCGGGTCGTGGACTTCAAGAACACGGTCATCATCATGACGACCAACCTCGGCACCCGGGACATCTCCAAGGGCTTCAACCTGGGCTTCGCGGCCCAGGGCGACACCAAGTCCAACTACGAGCGCATGAAGAACAAGGTCTCGGACGAGCTCAAGCAGCACTTCCGGCCCGAGTTCCTCAACCGCGTCGACGACGTGGTCGTCTTCCCGCAGCTCAGCCAGGACGACATCCTCCAGATCGTCGACCTGATGATCGGCAAGGTGGACGAGCGCCTGAAGGACCGGGACATGGGCATCGAGCTCTCCCAGTCCGCCAAGGAGCTGCTGTCCAAGAAGGGCTACGACCCCGTGCTGGGCGCCCGGCCGCTGCGCCGGACCATCCAGCGCGAGATCGAGGACAGCCTCTCCGAGAAGATCCTCTTCGGCGAGCTGCGTCCCGGTCACATCGTGGTCGTGGACACCGAGGGCGAGGGCGAGACCAAGACCTTCACCTTCCGCGGCGAGGAGAAGTCGGCCCTGCCGGACGTCCCGCCGATCGAGCAGGCGGCCGGTGGCACGGGTCCGAACCTGAGCAAGGACGTGTAAGCGTCACGGTCGAGTGAGAGGGGCCGGTGCTGAGAGCACCGGCCCCTTTTGCATGCCCTGTCGCGTCAGGACAGCTGCCCGTCGTAGTCCGGCAGCTTGTACGTCTTCTCGGCGTGGCCGCCCGAGAGGTCGGTGGCGCTGTTGCCGATGTTCGCGATGATCGTGTAGCCCTTCCTCTCGACGTCGACGCGCTGGGCCGTCTTGTACTCGGCGACGTTCTTGAAGAGGTCGATGAAGTTCCGGACGTACAGGCCGGAGACCTGGTAGCCGGCCTGCTTCAGGTTGTACTCGGTGAACGAGTGGATGATGTCCGGGCGGGCGGTCACGAAGAACAGGGCGACGCCGCGCTCCTGGGCGTATCTGGCGGCCTCCAGGACCGGCTTGTTGGCCGGCTGCGGGTAGCTGAAGCCGAAGTCGGTCTCCAGCGTGGTGTTGTCGATGTCGAAGACGATGGCCTGCTTCTCGCCCGGCTTGGCGGCCGCTATCCGCTGCTTCAGGTAGGGCAGCGCCTGGTCCATCACCGCCTGGCAGTCCTTCTGCCATGTCGCGTAGTCGACGTCTGCGGCGGCGGCCGTGGTGACCGCGGTGGCGGTACCGGCGGGGGCCGCGGCGTGGGCCGGCGCGGCCATCGCCACGAGGGCGGCTGCCGAGACGGCGGTCACTGATGCGCGGCGCAACCAGGGGCGTCGGGTCTGCATGTCGTGGGGGTCCTCTCACGTCCGTGACGCTGCCAACATGTCGTGTGCATGTTCGTGGGCGAGGGTGGCGCGAGGGGAACCGTAGGGTTACCGAACGGTAAGTGCATAGAGGCGTGCGCCACATTTCCGGAATGGCTGAAGAGGGCCCCCGGTGACATGCGGCACAGGCGATATGTCCGTTACTAGGCGGAATAGTGCTGAACGGGTCGGGAGGAAAGGGATTCTTGGCCCGTGGAGCGGGCTGAAGTGCGGGGTAGTGCGGTGATTTGTCCCGAATGGGTGCCATGTCAAGAGACGTAGAACACGGCACTAAGTTACTAACTTAGGCCGTAGATCACGCTTTTGGGAGTTTGTCGGACTTCGGGTTACCAAGGGATGGCCATTCGGCGAGCGACTGTGCGCCGGGTGGTTTTCTCCGTCCCCTTCCCCACGAGGTTTCGATGTCCCAGCGCGTCACGTCCCGTTCCTTCCGTACGTCCCAGCTCCGCACCCGTGCGACCGTGCTGGCCGCCGGCCTCGGTGTCTCGGTCGCACTGGGAGCCGGGGTCGCGTCCGCCGCCGACACCACGGCCGCGTCCGGCGCCGCCGGTGCCGTCCAGGCGCAGGCCGCCGCCCAGGCCAAGGCGGCCAAGGCCGCAGCCGCGAAGGCCGAGAAGGCCGCCGCCGTGAAGAAGGCGGCCGCCGCCAAGAAGGCCGCCGTGAAGAAGGCCGCGAAGAAGGCCACGCCGTCCTGGGTCGACCCGGTGAAGAAGTACAAGCTCTCCGCGAGCTTCGCCCAGAACGGCGGCATGTGGCAGTCCACCCACAGCGGGCAGGACTTCGCCGTGCCGAGCGGCACCCAGGTCGTCGCGGCCCACGGCGGCACCGTCGTCAAGGCCGGCGGCAACGGCGCCGGTGACGGCCCCGCGTACGGCAACGCCGTCGTGATCAAGCACGGCAACGGCACGTACTCGCAGTACGCCCACCTGTCGACGGTCAAGGTGAGCATCGGCCAGATCGTCAAGACCGGCCAGGAGATCGCCCGGTCCGGCAACACCGGCAACTCGAGCGGTCCGCACCTGCACTTCGAGATCCGTACGACCGCCAACTACGGCTCGGCGGTCGACCCGGTGAAGTTCCTGCGCGCCAAGGGCGTCACGGTCTGACGATCCCGGGCACCCGGGCCCGCTAGGGGCCCTTGGCTCCCCGGTGGGCCTGGGTCACCAGGTCCGTGGCGACCTCGAGGACGGCTTTGTTCTTGTCCTCGGGGTCGCCTTCCAGGTCCTGGAGCAGGAACATCCCGGCGTGCAGGGTGAAGATCGCGCTGACGCAGCGCACCTGGTCGACCATGTCGGCGTCCGGGTCGATGATGATGTCGCGCAGGCTGCGGATGCGCTCCTTGAAGGAGTCGCCGATCCGCAGCTCCCGCACCGTCGCCTGGTTGTCGTGCATGAAGCGGAACAGCGGCGCGGCGCCGTACAGGGTCTCCGCGTAACGGCGGACGATCTCCTGCTTGGTGTCGAGCGTGTGCGGCTGCTGCCGTCCCCACTCGATCAGTTCCTCGATCGGCTTCGTGAGGTCCTCGAAGATGCTGACGAGGATCTCTTCCTTCGTCTTGAAGTGGTAGTAGAGCGCCGCCTTGGTGACCTCCAGGCGTTCCGCGATCTCGCGCAGGGAGGTCTTCTCGTAGCCCTGCTCCGCGAAGAGTTCGAGGGCCACGTCCTGGATGCGCTGGCGGGTGTCCCCGCGGCGCCGCTTCCTGGTGCCGTCCATGGTGCCGCCCATCCTCCTACGCCGCTCCCTTTCCATAAAACTTACTTGACGCCCGGCTAGTTCCGCGGCTAGCTTCCGAGTGTAGTCACTAGCCGGTCGGCAAGTAAGTAGCGGTAGCTGGGGGAGTGGGAAAGCGATGGCGGACACGACGGACACACCGGCGGTCGGCGCCGACACCGACACCGGGGGGAAACGGCCGAAGAGCGTGCGGGTCGTGCTGCTCGCGCTGATGATCGCGATGATGCTCGCGATGCTCGACAACATGATCATCGGTACGGCGATGCCGACGATCGTCGGTGAACTGGGCGGCCTCGAACACCTCTCGTGGGTGGTCACCTCCTACACGCTCGCGACGGCGGCCTCCACCCCGCTGTGGGGCAAGCTCGGCGACATGTACGGCCGCAAGGGCATGTTCATGTCGTCCATCGTCCTCTTCCTGATCGGCTCGGCGCTCAGCGGCATGGCCCAGGACATGGGGCAGCTCATCGGCTTCCGCGCGATCCAGGGCCTCGGGGCCGGCGGTCTGATGGTCGGTGTCATGGCGATCATCGGTGACCTGATCCCGCCCCGGGAACGCGGCAAGTACCAGGGCATGATGGCCGGCGTCATGGCGCTGGCGATGATCGGCGGCCCGCTGGTCGGCGGCACGATCACCGACCACTGGGGCTGGCGCTGGGCGTTCTACATCAACCTGCCGCTCGGCGTGGTCGCGCTGGTCGCCGTCAGTGCCGTGCTGCACCTGCCGAAGAAGCGGTCCGAGGCGCGGATCGACTACCTGGGCGCCGCCCTGCTGACCGTCGGCATCACCGCGATCGTGCTCGTCACCACCTGGGGCGGCACCGAGTACGCCTGGACCTCCGCGCGGATCATGGAGCTGATCGGCATCGGGGTCGCCGCACTCGTCGGGTTCGTGTTCTGGCAGACCAAGGCGGCCGAGCCGGTGGTGCCGCTGCACATCTTCCGCAGCCGCAACTTCACGCTGATGTCGGTCATCGGCTTCATCACCGGGTTCGTGATGTTCGGCGCGACGCTGTTCCTGCCGTTCTTCCAGCAGGCCGTGCAGGGGGCCTCCGCCACCAACTCCGGGCTGCTGCTCCTGCCCATGCTCGGCGCGATGCTGGTGACCTCGATGGTCGCCGGCCGGGTCACCACGAACACCGGCCGGTACAAGGTGTTCCCGATTCTCGGCAGCGTCCTGATGACCGTCGGTCTCTACCTCCTGTCCACGATGGACACGGGGACCTCGCGGTTCACCTCCGGTGTCTTCATGGCCGTGGTCGGGTTCGGCATGGGCTGCCTGATGCAGATCACCATGCTGGTCGCGCAGAACAGCGTGGAGATGAAGGACATGGGCGTCGCGTCCTCGTCCACCACCCTCTTCCGCACCCTCGGCTCCTCCTTCGGCGTCGCGATCATGGGCGCGCTGTTCAACAACCGCGTCCAGGACGTCATGGCCGAGCGGGCCGGTGCGCTGGGCTCCAAGGTCACCGAGCAGTCCGCGCAGCTCGACCAGGCGAGCCTGGCGAAGCTCCCGGCGGCGGCCCGGGAGGCCTACCAGCACGCGGTGTCCGCCGGCACGCACTCGGCGTTCCTGCTGGGAGCCGTGGTGGCGGTGGTCGCCCTGGTGGCGGCCGTGTTCGTCAAGGAGGTCCCGCTCAAGGGGGCCGGGCCGAAGGCGGAGGACGAGGCGGACGCCCCGGCGGCGCAGCCGCCCGTGGCGGAGGCCGTCTGACCGGACCGCATGAGGAAGGCCCCGGGGTGGAGAGCCCCAGGGCCTTCCTCATGCGGCCGCACACCCCGCTGTCAGACCCCCGTGCCACCATCGGATCCATGGACAAGACGCGGCAGGTGCGCCTGGCCAAGGACGCCATGGACCGGGAGTGGGCCGATCCGGACCTGGACCTGGGCGCCGTGGCCGCACACGCCGGGTACTCGCGGTATCACTTCATCCGCGCCTTCAAGGAGGTGTACGGCGAGACCCCCGGGCAGTACCTCACGCACCGCCGCATAGAACGCGCCGAGGACCTGCTGCGCACGGCGAACCTCTCGGTGACGGAGGTCTGCCACCTGGTCGGCTTCAGCAGCGTCGGCACCTTCTCGGCCCGGTTCAAGGCGTGGACCGGCCTGACACCCAGCGAGTACCGGACGAAGCACGTGGGCCGCGGAGCGGCACTCATACCGGGCTGCTACGCCATGCTGTGGGCCGGCGGCTTCCGGTCGGCACCGGCCCAGAGCGCTGGCACCGGCTCCGCCTCCGGCGAGCAGCGCAATTCCGGAGAAGCGGGCTGACACCCCCGCTGCCTACGGTGGCAGGGCAAGCACGAACCGGCCCCGACCAGCAGGAGCACGCCATGATCAAGGGTCTCGCCATTTCGACCGTCTGGGTCCTCGACCAGGACCGTGCCAAGGAGTTCTACACCGAGAAACTGGGCCTGGAGGTCCGTACGGACATGACCATGGGCGAGGGCGGCATGCGCTGGCTCACCGTCGGCTCGCCCGACCAGCCCGACGTCGAGCTCACGCTGATGGTGCCCGGCGGGCCGGCGATGGACCCCGAGTCCGCCGAGATGGTCCGGAAGCTGGTGACGAAGGGCGCGCTCGGCGCCGGCGTGCTGACCACCGACGACATCCACGGCGACTACAAGAAGCTCAAGGACCGGGGCGTGGAGTTCCTCCAGGAGCCGCAGGAGCGCCCGTACGGCACGGAGGCGCTGTTCCGCGACGACTCCGGCAACTGGTTCTCCTTCACGCAGCCCCGGGAGGGCGGACTCGACCTGGACCAGGACTGGACCTGCTGACCACCGCGAGGGACTACGTCCCCGACCCCGGCAGCATCGGATAACTCCCCGTGTTCGTCGGCGCGTGCTCCGGCAGCCACAGCACGGCGACCGCGCCCTCTGCGGGCAGATGCTCCGGTGTCCCGGGCGTGCGGACGTTGCGGAAGGTCAGCCGGGCGCCCATCACCCGGGCCTGACCGGACGCGATGGTCAGACCGAGGCCGTGGCCGTGCCCGGCCCGGTCCTTGCTGCCGGTGCGGAAGCGGCTCGGCCCCTCGGCGAGCAGGTCCTCGGGGAAGCCGGGCCCGTGGTCGCGGACCCGGATGACCCGGCCCTCGACGGTGACCTCGATGGGCGGCTTGCCGTGCCGGGCCGCGTTGGCGAGCAGGTTGAACAGCACCCGCTCCAGGCGCCTCGGGTCGGTGGTGACCTCCGACTCGTGCACGATCCGCACCTCGACGCCCGGGCCCTTGGCAGCCACCCGCCGGGCGACGAACTCGCCCAGCATGATGTCCTGGAGCTCCGCCCGCTCCGAGGCCCCGTCCAGCCGGGCCACCTCCAGCACGTCCTCCACGAGCGTGCGCATCGCCTTCGCCCGGTCCAGCACCAGCTCGGTCGGGCGCCCCGGCGGCAGCAGTTCCGCGGCGGTCAGCAGCCCGGTCACCGGTGTGCGCAGCTCGTGCGCGATGTCGGCGGTGACCCGCCGCTCGGCCTCGATCCGCTGGCGCAGCGTGTCCGCCATGGCGTCCACCGCGCTCGCCAGGTCGTCGGTCTCGTCCCGGACGACCCCGCCCATGGCGTCCCGCACGCGCACGTCCGTCTCGCCGCCCGCGAGCTGATGGGCCGCCACGGCCGCCTTGCGCAGCCGCCGCGAGAGATGTCCGCCGATGAGCACACCGAGCGCGCTGCCGCCGAGGACGACCGCGATGGAGCCGATGAGCAGGGCCTGGTCGAGGTCCTGGAGGATGTCCGAGCTGCGGTCCGTGAAGCCCGAGTGCAGGGACATGACATGTCCGTTCTTCAGCGGCACGGCGGCCCATATGTCGGGCACGTCACCGGGCCGGTCCGCCACGTACGTCGCCCGCTGGCCCGCCTCGACCCGGTCCCGCAGCGCCGCCGGCAGGTTCGGGTCGTCGATCTTGGTGTTGGGGAAGTTCATCCGCCCGGACAGCTCGAAGTTCCGCTGGGCGATCATGATGCGCTCGTCGGCGAGGTCGCGCGCGTTGTCCAGCATCGACACCCGGGCCGCGTTGTGCACGACCAGGCTCAGCGCGATCGCCACCAGCGCCCCGACCAGCGCGATGGCCGCGCTCAGCTTCCATCTGAGGCCCGTGCGGATCCCCGCGCGCTCCAAGCCCGTGGCGACCAGGCGCCGGAAATGCCCCCTCATATCCCCTGCTCAGGCCTTCAACTTGTAGCCGAAGCCGCGGACCGTCTCGATACGGTCCTGGCCGATCTTCTGCCGCAGCCGCTGCACGTGCACGTCGACGACGCGGGTGTCCCCTCCCCAGCCGTAGTCCCACACCCGCTCCAGCAGCTTGTCGCGGGAGAGCACCGTGCCCGGCGCCGTGGAGAACTCCAGCAGCAGCCGCATCTCGGTCGGCGTCAGCGCCACCGGCTGTCCGGCCCGGTGGACCTCCATGCCCTCGGTGTCGACCTCCAGGTCCCCGAAGGTCAGCACCCCGCCGTTCGGCGGCGAGGCCGGTTCCTCGGCCCGGCCGCCGCCCGCGTGCCCGAACCGGCGCAGCACCGCGCGGATCCGGGCGACCAGGACGGCACCGTCGAACGGCTTGGTCACATAGTCGTCGGCCCCCGCTTCCAGGCCGAGCACGACGTCGATGGAGTCGGCCCGCGCCGAGAGCATGATGACCGGCACGGTCGACTCGTCCCGGATGCGGCGGCACAGGCTGACCCCGTCGAGGCCGGGAACCATGACGTCCAGCAGCGCGATGTCGGGGCGGTCCGCCCGGAACGCCTCCAGGCCCGACAGGCCGTCGGGCATGGCGGTGACCACGAAGCCGTCCCGTTCCAGGGCGAGCTGCGTGGCCTCACGGATGACGTCGTCGTCCTCGACGAACAGGACGTGGGTCTGGTCTGCCATCCCGGTGCTCTCAGTCCTCGTGTGGTTCGTGGGGTGCGTTCTGTCGTGTTCTCTCTGAGGGACGCACGGTCCGTGTGATGCGTTCACCGAGGGATCGGTCCGAGCGGCCCGATCGGTTCACGCGCCGCCCTCGCGCCCGTGTCAGCTCGCGGGCTCCGGTGTGGGGGTGTCGCCGACGACCTTCCCGTAGTCGTTGTGCGTGCGGTACTCCTCGTCGAACCGGCCGGAGGTCCATCGGTACGTGATCACGTTCTCCCCGGAGGGACTCGACACCGGGTCGCCCTTGTCGTACACCTGCTTGGTCACGACCAGGTCGCCGCGGTCGATCTCCGCGTAGACCGGGGGTTCCTCGGCCTTGAACACATTCTGGTACGAGCCGTCCTGCTCGCGGTACACGTAACTGCCGACACCCACCGCGTCACCGCAGGTCAGCACGTTGACGACGACGTCGTCGGCCGATCCGCCGGTCATGTTGCCGTAGGACACGTCGACGGGGTACTCGTCGGCGACGCACGGCTTCAGCTCGCGCTTCACCTCGGGGGAGACCTTCGGGTCGTCCTTGACGAGCCGGACGGCGTCGACCGCGTCGGGCGTCTTCGACGGCTCGGCGGACGGTGTGGCCGCGGCGGCGCCCGCCACCGAGTCGGAGTGCGCCGGGCCCTCGTCACGGGCGCCGGTGCCGCCCGCGCCGCACGCGGACGCGAAAAGGCCGAGGGCGGCGAGCACGGCCAGCGCCGTACTCACCGCCTGGATGCTGGCCCGGGGCCGTGCAGACCCCTCGCCGGTCAGGCCGCGCACCGCTCCCGCTCCTCACGCTCCAGCGCGCGTGCGTCCAGATCGCGGGACTCCAGCTCCTCGCGGAGCCGGGCGAGCGCCCGGTGCAGCGTGCTCTTGACCGTACCGGCCGACATGCCGAGGGCGGCGGCCGTCTCCTCTGTGGACATCTGCTCCCAGTGTCGCAGCACGACGACACTGCGCTGCTTCGGGGCGAGCACCTTCATGATGTCCATCAGCAGGGCGCGGTCCGCGTGCTGCTCGGTGGAGTCGTCGACCGAGGCGTCCGGGAGCTGCTCGGTCGGCACCTCCTCCAGCTTGCGGGCCCGCCACCACTCCGTTCGCGTGTTGATCATCACCCGGCGCAGGTAGGCGTCCGCCAGCCGCTTGTCCTCGATGGTCTCCCAGCGGCCGTACGTCCGTACCAGCGCGGTCTGGAGCAGGTCCTGCGCGTCCGTCGGGTCCGGGACCAGACGGCGGGCACTGCGCAGCAGCGCGTCCTGCCGAGTGCGGACGTACTCCTCGAACTCGAGCACCTCGCCCTGCGCCATGGTGAACCGCCTTCCGCTTCCCCGTTACGGCCGGCTCCCCGCCGCCCGTGTACTGCCTGTGTTCCTTGGTCGTCCCGTGTCTTCCGGGAACGAAATTGAAGGTACGGAGGCGTTGTCACGGCACTGTCCGAAGCAGCCTTCGGCTAGCACTCGGCTGTCCGTCGGTTGTGTAACGGACGGGGGAACGGGGCATAGCAGTGGGCGTGTTGAGGTGGATTCGGGGTGATTTGTCCACCCCGATCACTGTGACGGGCGGCGACCCGTGTCTGTGACCCGGCTGTCCGTACGTCAGGTCAGCGGCAGCCGGTACAGCCCGCCCGCCAGCGGTTCCACCAGACCGTCGGCGACCAGACCGTCCAGGGCGCGGGCCCGCTGCACCGGCTCGTGCCACACCCGGTCCAGGGCCGACTGCGGAACCGGACCGTGGGCCTCCCGCAGGACGGCGAGCAACCGCCCGCGCACCTGCCGGTCGGTGCCCGCGTACGTCTGGCCGCGGCGCGGCGGCCCGTCGTGCTCCGGCTTGCCCGCCAGCCGCCACGCGCACTGCGCGGCGATCGGGCAGCGGTGGCACGACTCGCTCTTCGCCGTGCACACCAGCGCGCCCAGCTCCATGGAGGCGGCGGCCCAGCGGGCGGCGGTCGGCTCGTCCTCGGGCAGCAGCGCGCGGGCGAGCTTGCGCTCGGCGGCGGTGGTGGCGTTCGGCGGGTACTGCACGCCGGTGACCGCGCGGGCGAAGACCCGGCGCACATTGGTGTCCAGCACCGGGTGCCGCTGACCGTAGGCGAAGGAGGCGACTGCGGCGGCCGTGTACTCGCCGATGCCGGGCAGCGCCAGCAACTGGGCGTGGTCGGCCGGTACGTCACCGCCGTGCCGTTCCGTTATCGCGACGGCGGCACCGTGCAGCCTGAGGGCGCGGCGCGGGTAGCCGAGCCTGCCCCAGGCGCGGACCGCCTCGCCCGGCGCCTCCTTGGCCAGGTCGGCGGGGCGCGGCCAGCGGGCAAGCCACTGCTCGTAGACCGGCAGGACGCGGTTCACCGGCGTCTGCTGGAGCATGAACTCACTGACCATCACACCCCACGCCCCGGCCTCGGGGCGCCGCCACGGCAGGTCACGGGCGTTCTCGTCGAACCAGTCGATGACGGGGGAGTGCAGGCTCTCGCCGGAGGGCGGGCCGGACGCGGGGTCGCTGGGGCTGGTGTGCGGGGGCTTCGTGGGAGCAGTCATGGCCATTCGATCCTGCCACGCGGGGGCCGCGTTCCGGGCACACCACCACTCAAGAGGGACAGGCGTACCTGACGATCGGCAGCAGTGCCACCCCGCTGTCCGCCTATAGCGTCGGGCGAATGGAACGTCCTCGTCCCGCCGGAGCACCAGACGGCCGCGCCCTGCTCTGGACGGCCCTCGCCCTGCCCGCGCTCACGGCGGACCGGCTCGGGCTGAACGAGCCGCGTCCCCTGTGGCAGCAACTGGCCGGTGTGTCGGTGCTGGCGGTCGCGGCCGCCCTGTCCCGGCGGCTGCCGCTCGTGGCCTTCGGGCTGGCCGCCGCCCTGAGCCTCACCGCCGCCCCGGCCCTGTTCACCGTCTCCTACGGCCCGGCCCTCGGCGTGTTCGCGCTGCTGCTCGGGCTGCGGGCGGGCCGGGCGCGCCCCGCGGTGCTCTGCTTCGCGGCCGTCGGCTGCGCCGGCACCGCCCGGATCGTGCTCGTCGGCGTCGACCCGGCTCCCGAGTGGCTCGTCATGACGGGCACGCTGCTCTTCGGCTGCGTCTTCCCCTGGCTCTGCGGTCGTTATTGGCGGCAGAGCCGCGAGCTGGCCGAGGCGGGCTGGCTGCGCGCCGCCCGGCTGGAGGATGAGGCCCGCCTCGCCGAGGAACGCGCCCGGCTGCGCGAACGGGCCCGGATCGCCCAGGACATGCACGACTCCCTCGGCCACGAGCTGAGCCTCATCGCCCTGCGCGCGGGAGCCCTCCAGGTCGCCCCCGGACTCGCCGGCGAGCACCGGACCGCGGCGGCCGACCTGCGCGCGGCCGCCGCCGACGCCACGGACCGGCTGCACCGCATCATCGGCGTCCTGCGCGAGGACGACGACGAGCCCGTGCCGCTGGCCCCGGCGGGCGAGACCCTGGAACAACTCGTCGCCCGCGCCGCGGAATCGGGTCTGCCGGTGCGCTGGGAGCCCGTCGGGCAGGGCCCGGTCGCGGAGCCCGGCGGGGTCACCGAACGGCTGCTGTACCGCGTGGTCCGGGAGGCACTGACCAACGCGGCACGGCACGCACCGGGCGCTGCCGTGACCGTGGCGGTGACGGGGCGGGCCGCGGGGGCGGGGCGGGCCGCGGGCACGTCCGTCACCGTCACCAACGGACGGGCAACCGAGGACGGTTCGCGGCCCTCCCGGGGCGGCACGGGTCTGCTGGGGCTGCGCGCCGCCGTGACCGCCATCGGCGGCACCTTCGAGGCGGGCCCGCACAAGGAGGGCTTCCGGGTCCGGGCGTACGTCCCCGAGCAGCGGACCGCGGTCAGGCCGGCAGGCTCCGCCCGGGCGCCGTTCACACACGCCAGGCGTCGCTTCGCCGCCGGCCTCGGCGCCGCGGCCGGTGTGGGTGTCGTGCTCGTCGGTGCCGCCTTCGGCTGGTACGCGTACGCCGAGACGCACTCGGTGCTCGAACCCGCCGCCTACGCGAAACTGCGCGTGGGCACCCCGGTGGCCGAGGTCGAGCGCGTACTCCCCGAACGTGACGTGAACGACCCGCCCGACGACCGGGCCCCCGCCCCACCCGAGGGAGCCGACTGCCGCTACTACCGCGCCAGCGGCGAACTCTTCGTCTCCGTCGACCACTTCCGACTGTGCTTCGACGCCGGGCGGCTGGTCGCCAAGGACGTGGTGCCGGGCCTTGGCCTGTCCGGCGAAGGCCGAGAGGAATACGAGGAGTTCGCACGATGAGCACGGCGAGCACGGTGAGCACGGCGATCCGCGTGCTGCTGGCCGACGACGAGGCCCTCGTCCGGGCCGGAGTCCGCGCCATCCTGGGCAGCAGCGGCGTGACGGAGGTCGTCGCCGAGGCGGGCGACGGCCGCGAGGCGGTCGAGCTGGCCCGCGCCCACCGCCCGGACGTGGCCCTGCTCGACATCCGCATGCCCCGCCTGGACGGCCTCACGGCGGCGGAGGAGATCGTACGGACCGTGCCCGGCACGTCCGTCGCGATGCTCACCACCTTCTCCGAGGGCGCCTATGTGACCCGCGCCCTCGGCGGTGGCGCCACCGGCTTCCTGCTGAAGTCCGGGGACCCGTACGAACTGATCGCCGGCGTACGAGCTGTGGCGGCCGGTGCCGCGTTCCTGTCGCCCAAGGTGGCCCGGTACGTCATCGACGAGGGCCTCGGCGGCGGCCGCCTCACCCGCGAGGCACAGGCACGCACCCGTGTGGCGGTCCTGAGCCCCCGCGAACGCGAGGTGCTCGGACTGGTCGGCGCCGGCCTGTCCAACCCGGAGATCGCCGCCCGGCTGCACCTCGTCGAGGGCACGGTGAAGGCGTACGTGAGCACGGTCCTGGACCGGCTGGGCGTGCGCAACCGCGTGCAGGCGGCGATCGTGGCGTACGAGGCGGGGCTGGTGGAGTCGTGACGACCGGGTCGCGCGGCGGTGGGGGCGCGTCCCGGCTCGTGGATGCGCGGACCGGTCGGCTCAGCGCCGCGCGTGCGAGCCGTACGACGTGACGGGCGCCGTGCCCGGCCCGGTGAACCACCGCACGGCCGGCGCCGACGAGGTGCGCATCGCCCGGGCCAGCCGCGTCGCCGGGCCCGTGCCGAGCCGTACGGCGACGAGGGCGACCAGGATTCCCAGGCCCAGCCCCGCGACCACGTCGTGCGGATAGTGCACGCCGACGAAGACCCGGGAGAAGGCCATGAGCAGGGCGAGCGGGGCCGTCAGCCACAGGAGCGCGCGCCGGACCAGGGCCAGGGCGACCGCCGCGGCGCCCGCGATCGTGGCGTGGTTGGACGGGAAGGACCAGTCACCGTGCGGTGGGCACTCGGCGAGGGACGCGGCCGCACCGGCGACCGCCCGGCACGGACGCTCCTCCGTGACGGCTGACTTGAGCACTTCGCTGCACACGTACGCCACGGCCGTGGCCAGAGGTGCGAGAGCCGCGATCGCGAACGCGCGGGGACTGTCGCGGCGGGCACGCCACCAGCCGGCGGCGAACAGCGCGACGAAGACCAGCAGTCCGGCCTCCGTCCATATGCCGGCCCCGTGCCGTACCCACATCGGGGTGCCGTCGGCGAAGTCCGTGATGTCGCGGTAGAGCCCGCTGTCCTCGAAGTTCATGGTCACGGACGGTAGGTGGCAGGCCGATACCGTCACACCCAGCGATCGTCGCGTGCCGTACCTGTCGAAAGACAGGGGTGGGGCGGTGGTTTCCGGGATGATGATCCGGAAAAGTTGTGGTCCCGAGCGGCGGGTGGGACCGGCGAACGCGCCGATCTCTCGTAAGGTTTGCGCCGTGGGATCTCTGCGCAATCCGGTCGGGCCGCTTCCCTCCTCCATCTACTGGCGTCGGAGGGTCGTACTGGTGTCTGTGGTCGCCCTGTTGGCGCTGCTCACCACCTGGATCGTGACCATGGGCGGGGGCGGCGACGACCGCGGCAACGACGCCAACGGCAAGAATCCCGCGCCTTCCATCACGCCCGGCCCGTCGAGTTCGGGCCCGGCCATCAGCCAAGCGCCCGGCGGACGCGACGAGTCGGGCGGCGGGGGCTCCGGCGGCTCGTCGTCCGGGTCCGGGGACGGTTCCGGCGACGGCTCGGGTGACGGCTCGGGTGACGGCTCCGAGGGCGGTTCCGGCACAGGCTCCGGCGGCGGTTCCGGCGGCGGTTCCGGCTCCGGCGGGTCCGCCGGATCGGGTGGCGCCGGTGGCTCCGGGGACGGCACCACGTTGGGCGGGGTCGGCGTGGGCGACACGCTGCCGGCCGGTTCCACGCTGCCCAACTGCACCGCCAGCGTGGTCAAGTTCAGCCTGCGCAGCCGGCACAACGCCTACGACCCCGAGCAGACGCCCACGTTCCTGCTGACCGCGCGGAACATCTCCGGCAGCGACTGCAAGATCGATCTCGGACCGAAGAACGCGGTGTTCACGATCACCCCGGCGAGCTCGGACGACGACTACTGGTCCTCCGAGGACTGCCCCAAGGCCCCCGCGCGCCAGCTGTACCGGGTGCCCGCGGGCAGCGGCATCACCTACACCGTGAACTGGGACCGCAAGCCGAGCGCCCCCGAGTGCGCCACGCCTCCGGCGGGCTCGGCCGGCTCGGGCACGTACCTGGTGGAAGCAAAGGCTCCGGGCTTCGCGAAGGTGCAGACGTCGTTCGTGCTGTCGGCCGACTAGGCCCAGCGGCGGGGAACCCCGCAGCGGAGACACCTGAGGGCGGTACCCCTTGCCGGGTACCGCCCTCAGCCGTTCCAGCCGGTGCAGCCGGTGCAGTGCAAGCGCTAGGGCGGGTCCCCTAGACGTACCGCTCCAGGATCGACGACTCCGCCAGCCGCGACAGCCCCTCCCGGACGCTGCGCGCCCGGGCCTCGCCGACGCCGTCCACCGTCTGGAGGTCGTCGACGCTCGCGGCGAGCAGCTTCTGGAGGCCGCCGAAGTGTTCGACCAGGCGGTCGATGATCGCGCCGGGGAGCCGGGGCACCTTGGCGAGCAGGCGGAAGCCGCGCGGCGACACCGCCGAGTCCAGCGTCTCGGGCGAGCCGGTGTAGCCCAACGCGCGGGCCACCGTGGGCAGTTCGAGAAGCTCGGCGTGGGTGAGGGCGTCCAGCTCGGCCAGCGCCTCGTCGACCGTGCGGGAGCGCTTGGCGGTGGGCTCGGGGACGTAGTCCCGGACGACCAGCTCACGCTCGGGCTCCACACCGGCGATCAGCTCGTCGAGCTGGAGGGCCAGCAGCCGGCCGTCCGTGCCCAGCTCCACCACGTACTCGGCGATCTCCGTGGCGATGCGGCGCACCATCTCCAGGCGCTGGGCGACCGCCGAGACGTCCCGGACGGTGACCAGGTCCTCGATCTCCAGTGCCGACAGCGTGCCCGCGACCTCGTCGAGGCGGAGCTTGTAGCGCTCCAGGGTCGCCAGGGCCTGGTTGGCGCGGGACAGGATCGCCGCCGAGTCCTCCAGGACGCGGCGCTGGCCGTCCACGTACAGGGCGATCAGCCGCATCGACTGGGAGACCGAGACGACCGGGAAGCCGACCTGCTTGCTCACGCGGTCGGCGGTGCGGTGCCGGGTGCCCGTCTCCTCCGTGGGGATCCCCGGGTCCGGGACCAGCTGCACGCCCGCGCGCAGGATCTTCGACAGGTCCGAGGACAGCACGATGCCGCCGTCCAGCTTGCACAGCTCGCGCAGACGGGTCGCGGTGAACTCGACGTCCAGCACGAAACCGCCGCTGCACAGCGCCTCGACCGTCTTGTCGGAGCCCAGCACGATGAGACCGCCGGTGTTGCCGCGGAGCACCCGCTCCAGGCCGTCACGCAGGGCGGTGCCGGGTGCCACGGCGCTCAGTGAGGCGCGCATCAGGCCATCGGTACCGGCACTCCCGCCGGACTTTCCGGGAGCTGATGCCCGGTCGTTGGCTGCCACTGCACTCCTCCGGTCGCAGGTTCTGGGCGCCCCCGTGTCGCGCGCTCGGTTCGCACGGACGGGCGAGACCAGGGCAAAGTCTACCGGCGACCCTCCTCGTCCCGTGGGGCCTCTCTGCGACGGGACCGGGGGAGGACCCGCAGGGCGTCCCCTATGTCCGCGACTTCCAGGACCTTCATACCCGAGGGGATCTTGCCCGGGTCGCCCGGGACGAGGGCGTGTGTGAAGCCCAGACGGTGGGCTTCCGCCAGTCTGCGCTGCACGCCCGTGACCCGTCTCACCTCGCCCGCGAGGCCGACCTCCCCGATCGCGACGAGGTTCTTGGGGAGAGGTGTGTCACTCGCCGCGCTGGCCAGGGCGAGGGCGACGGCCAGGTCGGCGGCGGGTTCCGAGAGCTTCACACCGCCGACCGTCGCGGAGTAGATGTCCCTTTTGCCCAAGGCGCTGATCCGGCCGCGCTGTTCCAGCACCGCGAGCATCATCGACACCCGGGAGGTCTCCAGACCCGAGGTGGTGCGGCGCGGGGAGGGGATCTGCGAGTCGACCGTGAGCGCCTGGACCTCGGCGACCAGCGGGCGGCGGCCCTCCAGGGTGACGGTCAGGCAGGTGCCCGGGACCGGTTCGGCCCGACGGGTCAGGAAGAGCCCGCTCGGGTCGGCCAGGCCCGTGATGCCCTCGTCGTGCAGCTCGAAGCAGCCGACCTCGTCGGTGGTGCCGTAGCGGTTCTTGACGCCGCGGACGAGACGGAGGCGGGCGTGCCGGTCGCCCTCGAAGCTCAGGACGACGTCCACGAGGTGCTCCAGCAGGCGCGGGCCCGCGATGGCGCCGTCCTTGGTGACATGGCCCACGAGCAGCGTGGACATGCCGCGCTCCTTGGAAGCCCGGATCAGGGCTCCGGCGACCTCCCGCACCTGGGCCATGCCGCCGGGCGCCCCGTCGATCTCCGGTGAGGCCACCGTCTGCACCGAGTCCAGGATCAGCAGCGACGGCTTCACCGCGTCCAAGTGGCCGAGCACCGCCGCCAGGTCCGTCTCGGCCGCCAGGTACAGGTGGTCGTCGATGGCGTGGATGCGGTCGGCGCGCAGCCGGACCTGGCTCGCCGACTCCTCGCCCGTGACGTACAGCGTGCGGTGCTCGTCGCTCGCCGACTTGGCCGCCACGTCGAGCAGCAGGGTCGACTTGCCGACGCCCGGCTCGCCCGCGACCAGCACCACCGCGCCGGGGACGAGCCCGCCGCCGAGCACGCGGTCCAGCTCGGGCACGCCGGTGGAGCGGGCGGTGGCCTGGCGGCCGTCCACCTGGCCGATGGGCAGGGCGGAGGTGGTGACCCGCCCCGGTGCCGTCGTACGGACCGCGGGCGCGCCGTATTCCTCGATCGTCCCCCAGGCCTGGCACTCGGGGCAGCGGCCGAGCCACTTCGCCGTCTGCCAGCCGCACTCCGTGCAGCGGTAGGACGGGCGGTCCTTGGTGGTCTTCGTACGGGCAGCCATGGACAAGACCGTAGCCGTCGGCACTGACAACGCGGTTCCCGACCGGCTCGGCCACCTGCGCGCCAGGGACCCGCCACCCCGCGCCAGCGGCGGAACCACTGGTTCATGTCCCCGTTTGAGGGATCGTTTCACCCGTACGGATTAAATGTGCTCAAGCCGCCTGAAGGTGCCACTCCCGGCCGCCTACGGTCGCCGAATGATGAGCAGTACTCCGGAGATCTCGACCCGCTCCACCCGCACGACCGGCCCGCACCGGGCGCACCGGGAAGCGCGTGACCGCGGGGCGGCGCGCACGCTGGCGCAGCGGCCGCCCGCGCGCTACGAGCCCTACCTGGACGGCCTGTTCACCTACTGCCTGTCCGTGCTGTGCGACCACGACGCCGCGACCGCCGCCCTCGGCGGCGCCCTGGCGCTCGCCGAACGCCGCGGCAAGCACGTCCCCGACGCCCCCGCCGACCGCAGGGCGTGGCTGTACGCGCTGGCCCGCTGGGCGTGTCTGCGCAAGCTGGCCGAGGCCAAGCAGAAACGTCAGAGCAGCCACGCCGCGGGCCGCCCGCAGCGCGCCGACCGGCCGGCCGGCCCCACCGTCTCCGAGGAGGTCCAGGAGCGGCGGCGGCGCGAACTGGCCCTGCTGGCCTGGCCGGAGGCGGCCGGCACTACCCCGGAGCAGCGCGAGGCACTCGAACTGGCCGTGCGTCACCACCTCGCCGCCCAGGAGGTCGCCGCCGTCCTGGGCATGGACCCGGCCGCCGCCCGCGATCTCCTCGCCTCCGCCGCCTGCGAGGTGGAACGCACGCGTGCGGCCCTGGCCGTGGTCGAGACCGGAGCGTGTCCGAGCGTCGCGCACCTCGTCGGCGACGACCGGCCCGTGCTCGGCACTACCCTGCGCCGCGAACTCGTCCGGCACGTCGACGACTGCCCGCGCTGCCGCCGCACCGCCGAGCGCGCCATCCCCGGCCGCTGGCCCGGCACCAGCGTCACACCCGCCGAACTGCCCGTCCTGCCGGCCCCGCGCGCGGCCGTGCACGTCGCCATGACCCACCACGCACGCGCGCGTGGCGCCGGACCCCGCTTCGACCGGCGCGGCTTCCCGATGGACCCCAAGGACCGCGCTGCACGAAGGGACCGCCTCCGCGCGCGTGCCGTCACCACGACCGTCGTCGCCACCGTCGTGGCCGCCCCCGTGCTCGCCCTGTGGGCCGCCTACCGGGGCACCCCCGTCGGCGAGGGCCAGGACGGCCGCTCCGCCTCCGCACGCGAGGCGGACGACCCGTTCGCCCTGGACGGCGAGATGGCCGGCGGCGGCTACGAGAACACCGGCAACGCGAGCACCAGACCCGGCCCCCGCTTCGGCAAGAACGGCAAGGCCGACGTCTCCGTGGAGGTCATCGGCGTCGCCGGCGCCGGCAAGAGCGCCCTGGACGTCACGGCGGACAACAGCGGAGACACCACCCTCGTCACCCTGACCGCCACGGGCCCGTCCCCGGTCCGCTGGTCCGCGTCCACCGGAGCGGACTGGCTCTACCTGAGCCAGTCGTCGGGAACGCTCCGGCCCGGCGAGTCGTTGACGATCAAGGTGTACGTGGACCATCTGCGGGAGCCCTCCGGCCCCTGGCGCGCCCAGGTGGCGATCGCCCCGGTGGGCGCCGTCGTCCACATCGAGGGCTTCGGCACCGCGCCCAGCCCGTCCGACCCCGGCCCGCGTCCGGACCCCCACCCCGGCGGCCCGAGCGACCCGCCTTCGACCCGGCCCGACCCGACGCCCACGACGTCGGCCCCACCGGACCCGACACCGACCACCCCGCCCCCGTCACCCGACCCGGACCCCACACCCACGGACCCGGAGCCGACCGAGCCGACGGAGCCGACGCCCCCGTCCTCGGACGGCGGCGACGCGGGCCCGCCCACGTCCTAGACGGCCGTAACAGCCCTGGAAGTCCTGGGTGCCGTAGTGGTCGCGCGCGTCAGCCGGCCGGGTCGGCGGGATGCGGCGCCAGCAACGGCAGCTGCGAGGCCAGCCGCTCCTCGCACAGCTCCACCAGCCGGTCGTAACCGGCCTTGCCCATCAGCTCGATCAGCTCCGGCCGGTAGGAGACGTACACCGGCTCGCCCGCGCCGTGCGCCGAGGTCGCCGAGGTGCACCACCAGTGCAGGTCGTGGCCGCCCGGCCCCCAGCCGCGGCGGTCGTACTCACCGATCGACACCTGGAGCACGCGCGTGTCGTCGGGCCGGTCGATCCACTCGTAGGTCCGCCGCACCGGCAGCTGCCAGCACACGTCCGGCTTGGTCTCCAGCGGCTCGCGGCCCTCCTTCAGGGCGAGGATGTGCAGCGAGCAGCCCGCGCCGCCCGCGAAGCCGGGCCGGTTCTGGAAGATGCACGAGCCCTGGAAGGGGCGTGTCTGCCGGTCGCCGTCCTCGTCCTCGGAGACCCAGCCGTTCTTCGTGCCCTCGGCGTGGTGCTGCCAGACGTCCGGCGTGAGCCTCGCCACATGCTCGGCGACCCGCTTCTCGTCGTCCTCGTCGGAGAAGTGGGCACCCAGCGTGCAGCACCCGTCGTCCGCGCGGCCGGCCTGGATGCCCTGGCAGCCGCTGCCGAAGATGCAGTTCCAGCGAGAGGTCAGCCATGTCAGATCGCAGCGGAAGACCTGCTCGTCGTCCGCCGGATCGGGAAACTCCACCCACGCACGGGCGAAGTCGAGGCCCTTCTCGTCGGACCGCGGGGCGCTCGGTGATTTGTCGCGCTTCGCCTTTTTCGTCTTTGGCACGAGTCCAGGGTACGGGCCTTGTACCCACACCGAGGACGGCGGACGGCACTCCTGGCAGTAGCGTTCCGTACATGAGACTCGGTGTCCTCGACGTGGGATCGAACACGGTGCATCTGCTCGTGGTGGACGCGCACCCCGGCGCGTGCCCGTTGCCCGCGCACTCGCACAAGGCGGAACTGCGCCTCGCGCAGCTCCTCGACGACGACGGCGCGATCGGCCCCCAGGGCGTCGACCGGCTGGTCTCGGTCGTCCAGGAGTCGCTCCAGGCCGCCGAGGACAAGGGCGTCGAGGACCTCCTGACGTTCGCCACCTCCGCCGTGCGCGAGGCCCGCAACGCCGACGACGTCCTGGCGCGCGTGCGCACCGAGACCGGCGTCGAGCTCCAGGTCCTCACCGGCGAGGAGGAGGCCCGTCTCACCTTCCTCGCCGCCCGCCGCTGGTTCGGCTGGTCGGCCGGGAAACTGCTGGTCCTGGACATCGGCGGCGGCTCCCTGGAGATCGCCTACGGCATCGACGAGGAGCCCGACGCGGCCGCGTCCCTGCCGCTGGGCGCCGGCCGCCTCACCGCCGGGTGGCTGCCCGGCGACCCGCCCGCCCCGGACGACGTGCGGGCCCTGCGCCGCCACGTCCGGACCGAGGTCGCCCGCACGGTCGGCGAGTTCAGCCGCTTCGGCCCGCCCGACCGCGTCGTCGCCACGTCCAAGACCTTCAAGCAGCTCGCCCGCATCGCCGGAGCCGCCCGCTCCGCCGAGGGCCTCTACGTCCAGCGCGAACTCAAGCGGAAGTCCCTGGAGGAATGGGTCCCGAGGCTGGCCGGCATGACGGAGGCGGAACGGGCCGAACTCCCGGGCGTCTCGGAGGGCAGGGCGGGCCAGTTGCTGGCGGGGGCCCTGGTGGCCGAGGCCGCGATGGACCTCTTCGGCGTGGAGCGCCTGGAAATCTGCCCGTGGGCGCTGAGGGAGGGCGTGATCCTGCGTCGCCTGGATCACATGGAGTCCGTTTAGGGGGCCTTGCACCATGCCCGCCCGTGGCAAACACCACAACGGCGAATAGGCACCCCGCTCCACCCCGACCACACCCCGTAATCTGTCCTGCATGGCAGAGCCAGCCGTAAGGATCCCGGACGCGAAGGTCGCCCTGTCGACGGCCTCGGTCTACCCGGAGTCGACGGCCACGGCCTTCGAGATCGCCGCGCGCCTCGGCTACGACGGAGTCGAGGTCATGGTCTGGACCGACCCCGTGAGCCAGGACATCGAGGCCCTGCGCAGACTCAGCGACTACCACCAGATCCCGGTCCTGGCCGTGCACGCCCCCTGCCTGCTCATCACGCAGCGCGTCTGGTCCACGGACCCCTGGACCAAGCTCCAGCGGGCCCGCGCGGCGGCCGAGAAGCTCGACGCGAGCACCGTCGTCGTCCACCCGCCCTTCCGCTGGCAGCGCCAGTACGCCAGGGACTTCGTCGCGGGCATCTGGCGCATGGCGAACGAGACGGACGTACGGTTCGCCGTCGAAAACATGTACCCCTGGCGCTACCGCGACCGCGAGATGCTCGCGTACGCCCCCGACTGGGACGTGACGAAGGACGACTACCGCCACTTCACGATCGACCTCAGCCACACCGCGACGGCCCGCAGCGACGCGCTGGCCATGGTCGACCGCATGGGCGACCGCCTGGGCCACGTCCACCTCGCCGACGGCAGGGGCTCGGTCAAGGACGAGCACCTCGTGCCCGGCCGCGGCAACCAGCCCTGCGCCGAGGTGCTGGAACGGCTCGCCCTGACCGGCTTCGACGGGCACGTCGTGATCGAGGTCAACACCCGCCGCGCCATGTCCAGCGCGGAGCGCGAGGCCGACCTGGCGGAGGCGCTGGCCTTCACGCGCCTGCACCTGGCCTCGGCGGCGAAGGTGCCGAGGCGATGAGCGAGGGCGCCGAGCCGATGACCGAAACGGCGAGACGATGAGCGACCGGCCCCCGACCGGCACCCCCACCGGCACGGGCACCACCGCCCGCCGCCGGGGCCGCCCCCCGCGCACGGAGTCGGCCGACACCCGGGACCGCATCCTGACCGCCGCCCGCGACGAGTTCTCCGAGCGCGGCTACGAGAAGACCTCCGTGCGCGGCATCGCCAAGGCGGCCGGGGTCGACTCGGCGCTCGTGCACCACTACTTCGGGACGAAGGAACAGGTCTTCGAGGCGGCGATCACCCAGGCCTTCGGACCCGCCCTCCAGGCGCCGAAGGCCATCGAGGAGGGCCCGCTCGACGGCGTGGGGGAGCGCCTGGCCCGCTTCTTCTTCGGCGTCTGGGAGAACCCGGCCACCCGCACGCCCCTGCTCGCCATCGTCCGCTCCGCCGTCACCAACGAGACGGCGGCCGCCGTCTTCCGCCGTATCGTCGCCACCCAGGTGCTGCGCCGCATCGCGGGGCGACTGGACCTGCCGGACGCCGAACTGCGGGCCGAGCTCGCCGCCGCCCAGCTCGTGGGCACCGCGATGCTGCGGTACGTCATCAAGGTCGAGCCGCTGGCCTCGGCGGACGCCGAGCAGATCATCGCGCGGCTGGCACCGGTCGTCCAGGGACACCTGACCGAACCGTAGGCCTCACGCAGACGTCGGCCGAGACAGGTATCCCGTATTACGGACACTCCGTCCCGCCCTCTGGATGACCGGCGTACGCTCGGTAGCAGTCAGAAATCTCCGAATCCTCTGACGCAGTCTCTGAAGGAGCGAGCGACGATGCCCGAGCTGAGGTCCCGCACAGTCACCCACGGCCGCAACATGGCGGGCGCCCGCGCCCTTATGCGCGCCTCCGGTGTACCGGGTGCGGACATCGGCCGCAAGCCGATCATCGCGGTCGCCAACAGCTTCACGGAGTTCGTGCCGGGCCACACCCACCTCCAGCCGGTCGGCCGGATCGTCAGTGAGGCGATCGTCGAGGCCGGCGGCATCCCGCGCGAGTTCAACACGATCGCGGTCGACGACGGCATCGCGATGGGCCACGGCGGCATGCTCTACAGCCTCCCCTCCCGCGACCTGATCGCGGACAGCGTGGAGTACATGGTCGAGGCCCACTGCGCCGACGCCCTGATCTGCATCTCCAACTGCGACAAGATCACCCCGGGCATGCTCAACGCGGCCCTGCGCCTGAACATCCCGACGGTCTTCGTCTCCGGCGGCCCGATGGAGTCCGGCCGGGCCACGCTGGTCGACGGCACGGTCCGCACGCTGGACCTGGTCGACGCGATGTCCGAGGCCGTGAACGAGAAGATCTCGGACGAGGACATCCTCCGCATCGAGGAGAACGCCTGCCCGACCTGCGGCTCGTGTTCCGGCATGTTCACAGCCAACTCGATGAACTGCCTCACCGAGGCCATCGGCCTCTCCCTCCCCGGCAACGGCTCGGTCCTGGCCACCCACACGGCCCGCAAGAAGCTGTACGTCGACGCGGCCAACACGGTCATGGACATCACCCGCCGCTACTACGAGCAGGACGACGACACGGTCCTGCCGCGCAACATCGCGACCTTCGCGGCCTTCGAGAACGCCATGGCCCTCGATATCGCGATGGGCGGCTCCACCAACACGATCCTGCACCTGCTGGCCGCGGCCCAGGAGGCCGGCGTCCCCTTCGGCCTGGAGGAGATCGACGCGGTCTCCCGCCGGGTCCCTTGCCTGGCCAAGGTGGCGCCGAACGTCGCCAAGGACCGCACGTACTACATGGAGGACGTGCACCGCGCCGGCGGCATCCCCGCCCTCCTCGGCGAGCTGCACCGCGGCGGCCTGCTCAACGAGGACGTGCATTCGGTCCACAGCCCGTCCCTGGCCGACTGGCTGAAGACCTGGGACGTGCGCGGCGGCTCCCCGTCGCCCGAGGCGATCGAGCTGTGGCACGCGGCCCCCGGCTGCGTCCGCTCCGCCGAGGCCTTCTCCCAGTCCGAGCGCTGGGAGGCCCTCGACGAGGACGCCGGTGGCGGCTGCATCCGCTCCGTCGAGCACGCGTACTCCAAGGACGGCGGCCTCGCGGTCCTCAAGGGCAACCTCGCGGTCGACGGCTGCGTGGTGAAGACGGCCGGAGTCGACGAGTCGATCTGGACCTTCGAGGGCCCGGCGGTCGTCTGCGAGTCGCAGGAGGAGGCCGTCGAGAAGATCCTGCTGAAGCAGATCAAGGAGGGCGACGTCGTCGTCATCCGCTACGAGGGCCCCAAGGGCGGCCCCGGCATGCAGGAGATGCTCTACCCGACCTCGTACCTGAAGGGCCGCGGCCTCGGCAAGAGCTGCGCCCTGATCACCGACGGCCGCTTCTCCGGCGGCACCTCCGGCCTCTCCATCGGGCACGCCTCGCCCGAGGCGGCGGGCGGCGGCACCATCGCCCTCGTCGAGGACGGCGACCGCATCCGCATCGACATCCCGAACCGCTCCATCGAGCTCCTCGTCGACGACGCCGAGCTGGCCCGCCGCGAGCAGGCGCTGAACGGCGTGTACGCCCCGAAGAACCGCGACCGCAAGGTCTCGGCGGCCCTGCGGGCCTACGCGGCGATGGCGACCAGCGCGGACAAGGGCGCCGTGCGGGACGTGTCCATGCTCGGCTGAGCGTTCTCCCTGCGCAAAGGGCCGCTCCCGGTCTCCCGGGGCGGCCCTTACGCCTACGTCCTACCAGCCGGCCGGATCGCGCCCGTTCACGGCGAAGACGGTCCCGTCCGGCGCCCCGGCGTAGACCCGGTCGTCCACGAGCACGGGCTCGGGAAGCGCGGCCGGAACCCGATCCGACCGGTCGCCCAGCCGCGGAGACGTCTGCCCGACGAGCTTTCCGCGCCGCGCGTCTACGGCGAGCAGCCGCCCGTCCGGCACGGTCACGTAGACGTACCGGTCGTCGGCGACCGGCTTCGACCCCCGGACGACACCCGTCTCCAGGCTCCACCGCTGCTTGCGCGCCTCCAGATCGACGGCGACCAGCGCCCCACCCGTCGCCATGAGGTGAACGACGTCCCCGCGCACACTCCCCTCCACCTGCTGCAACGGAATACGCAACGGCACCCGCACGCTCGCCCGGCTCTCCGGGTCGTAGCGCACCACGGCCCGCGCATCCCCGCGCAAGGCGTCGACCGACACGAACACGACCGCCCCGTCCACAGCCCCGAGGGGCTGCAACGACCCCTCCAGCCGCGCGTCCCACCGCACGTCGCCCGTGCCCGGATCCACCGCCGTGACCTTCGTGCCGGACCCGTCGCCGGACACGCTCGCCGCGTACGCCAGCGGATCACCGGGGAACGAGACGAAGTACGGCGTGTCCTGTCCCGGAATCCGATGGCGCCACTTCACCTCACCCGAGGCGCTCTCCACCGCGGTGACCGTGCCGTCGGCCGCGGTGAGCAGCAGCATGCCGCCGACGGCCCGCAGCCCCCCGTACCCGGGCAGTTCCTGCCGCCGCTCCACGTCCCCCGAGCCGGGGTCGAGCATCGTCACCCGCGGCCCCTGGCCCAGCCCGGCCGGCACCAGCCCGCCCGACACGACCGGAGCCCCACTGGGCGGCCCGCTCGCGGCGGCCCCCTCCAGGGGATGCCGCCACAGCAGCCGCCCGTCGACCGGATCGAGAGCGAAGACCAGCCCGGTCTGCGCACACAGCAGCTTCCCTGCCGCGTACGAGCACTGAGGCATGCTCTTCCCGGACAACGGCGGCGCCTCCCACGCGGCGAAGGCGGCCGACGTGGTCCGCGGAGCGGTGACCTCGGGCGCCGGACTCCCGCCCACGAACACGGGGACCGCCGCCAGCGCACCGGCGACGGCCAGCCCGAGAGCCCCGGCACCGAGAGCCGCCCGCCTGCCGAGCCGCAACCTGGACCGGCGCTCCCCGGACCCGGACGCCGGAAGCCCCGGCCCCCCGCCGCCCTGCTCGGCAGCCTCCGCCTCCGCCTCTTCCTCCGCCGGAACCTCGTCCACACGCTGCGCGGGTATGAACGCCTGCGTGTCGTACGAGGCCGACACCGACCGCAGTTCCCGCATCAACTCGTCGGGGGAGGGCCGGTCCTCGGGCTCCTTGGCGAGACACCGCAGCACGAGCGGCGCCAGCTCTTCCGGTACACCGGCCAGCTCGGGCTCGTCGTGCACGACCTGATAGGCGACGACGTAAGGGCTGTCGGAGTCGAACGGCCCCCGCCCGGTCGCCGCGTGCACCATGACGGACCCGAGGGCGAACACATCGGCGGCGGGCCCCACTTCCCTCGGCCGCCGGAACTGCTCGGGCGCCATGAAGGGCGGCGTACCGATCAGCTTCCCGGTCTCGGTCCGCAACTCGCTGTCCTTTGGCCGGGAAATGCCGAAGTCGATGACCTTCGGCCCGTCCTCGGCGAGCAGGACGTTGCTCGGTTTCAGGTCCCTGTGCACCACGCCGACCCGGTGGATGTCACGCAGGGCCTCCGCGAGCCCGGCCATCAGCCGGCGCAACTGCGCCGGCGCCAAGGGCCCGTTCCGTTTCACCTCCTGGGCCAGCGTCGGGCCTGGGATGAACAGCGTGGCCATCCAGGGTCGTCCGGCCTCGGGATCGGCATCCACGACAGGTGCGGTGAAGGCGCCGCTGACCCGCCGGGCCGCCCCGACCTCCTGCCGGAAACGCCCCCTGAACTCCGGGTCCTTGGCGAACTCCGCGTGCACGACCTTCACGGCGAGCTTCATCCCGGATGTACTACGGGCCAGATGGACGACTCCCATGCCGCCCGAGCCCAGACAGGAATCAAGCCGGTAGTGACCGGCGTACTCAGGAAGTTCCGCTTCCGGGCCCGCTCCGACGTTCCGCTGTGGCGCCATGGGACCACCCCCGTGCTGTTCGTCCGCGCGCGCGACGCACGGAGCCTAGTCGATGACTCGTCCGGGACAGAGGCGGCTTGCTAGCCTCCGCTGGCGAGTCACGCACAGGTGTTTGATGGCGTGATTCAGGGGAATCAACGGGACTCCATGGCAGCCATGGGGTTCAACGGGGGAGGTTTTCATGTCAGTCGAGCCTGTCGAAAAGGCCGAGCGCGGCACCCACGAGACCGGCATGCCGCTGGTCACCACACTGGCCGCGGCGGCCACGTACTTCTCGATCGCACCGGGCGTCAGCCTCAACGTCCGCAGCGGTCCCGGCACCGGCTACCCGATCGTCAAGATCCTGCCCGAGGGGTCCCGAGTCCCGATCCACTGCCAGACACCCGGCACCAGGGTCACGGGCCCGTACGGCACGACGAACATCTGGGACAACATCGCGAGCGGCCAGTACGTCTCGGACGCCTACGTGAACACGGGCAGCGACGGCTACATCCGACCGCGCTGCGGCTGACCTGCGGTAGCCGGGCCGGGTAGCCGGGCCGGGTTGCTCGGCATTGGTGCTGAGGCGGGGTGGGCGCGCAGCCCGGCGGAGCGGGGTACCGCTGCGCCCACCCGTGCCGTCCTTAGCGGCACGATTGCCCGCAGCTAGGGCGACCACGACACCCCCCCGACACGTCCCCTTCCATGCGACGGTAGGCGCTACGCGCCCCCCACCGAAGCCGCACAGGCCGCCGCAGGCATACGACCGATCACACGCGCCGAGTCATAATCGACCGGTGAGCGCAGAGAACGGCACCCCGGCGACCCCCACGGCCCCCACGGACGGCCCCCGCCCCGAGCCGATCCGCTTCTTCGGCACGACCTGGCTGAACCACGACAACGGCTACACCGCCCGCCGCATCGGCGTCGCCATCGGCTCACTCGCCACCGCGGTCGTCTCCTGCCTCGTCCTCCGCCTCGCCTACCAGGGCCTCCAGATCGCCGCGATCGGCGGATTCGTGACCCTGCTCATGGTCGTGATGTTCGCGATCTGCAGCGCGATGGCCTTCCGCCACACCTGGGACGGCTTCACCCGCCGCCCCGACCCCGACCGCCAGGCATCTCTCCGCGGCCTCTTGACCATCGGTTTCGTCGGCTCCCTCCTCGCCTACTTCTTCCGCTCCCTCACCGAGGCCCCCGGCGAGCGGCTCCACCGCGAGGAGTACGAGGCAGCGCGCAAGCACCACGAGAAGCGCACGACCCGCCGCTCGGGCAACCCGTCGAAAAAGCGCCGCCGCGCATAACCCCCGGCCTCTCACCGAAAACTCACCGCCCCCCACCCCCACCCCGGCCACCATGGCCGTATGGCCCAACACCCCTCCACCCCCCACCCCACCGGAGCCGAACCCACCCCCGAGCCCCCCACCCCAACGCGACCCACGCCCACTTCCCCAGCCACACCCACCGCCCGCTCCACCACCCGCGCCCACTCCTTCAACACCGCCGCAGCCCAGTACGCGGCCAACCGCCCCTCCTACCCCCCAGCCCTCTTCGACGCGATAGAAGCCCTGGCCGACCGCCCCCTCCCCGGCTCCCGCGTCGCAGACATCGGCGCCGGCACCGGCATAGCCACCGCCCTCCTCCACGCCCGCGGCGCGAACGTCATCGCCGTGGAACCCGGCGACGGCATGGCGGCGCAGTTCCGCAGCACCCTCCCCGGCCTCCCGATCATCCGCGGCACCGGCGACGACCTGCCCCTCGCCGACGCCTCCGTCGACCTCGTCACCTACGCCCAGGCCTGGCACTGGACCGACCCCGCCCGGTCCGTCCCGGAGGCCCTCCGCGTCCTGCGCCCCGGCGGCGCCCTCGCCCTCTGGTGGAACACCGACGCCCTCGACGTGCCGTGGATCGCCGAGTCAGCCGCCCGCACGGAGCGCCACTTCGGCATCGACGTCTCCGCGGAGAAGCGGAACGTCAACGCCCGCGCCGCCGACCCCACCGGCCGCCTCGACTTCACCCGCCGCACGGTCCGCTGGAGCCGCCGCGTCCCCGTCGACACCCACCTCGCGAACATCGGCAGCCACTCGGTCTTCCTGGTCAACGACGAGGAGCACACCGCGTCCTTCCTGGCCGAGGAGCGCGAGCACCTCCTCAAGGCCTTCCCGGACGGCATCGTCGAGGAGGTCTACGAGGTGGTCCTCCTCCTCGCGAAGACTCCTGCTTGACGCACCCCACCGTCAGGAGCATTATTCATCACATGATGAATAATGCTCCTGACCCACCACGCCCCACCGCCATCACCACGGAACGGGCAGCCGTCCTCGCCGAGAACCTCACCGTCACCCGAGGCCCCCGCGCGGTCCTGCGCAACCTCGGCTTCACGATCCCCCGCGGCCAGATCACCGGCCTGCTGGGCCCCTCCGGCTGCGGCAAGTCCACCCTCATGCGCGCCATCGTCGGCACCCAGGCAAAGGTCACCGGCACCCTCGACGTCCTCGGCCGGCCCGCCGGCCACCCCACCCTGCGCACCCGCATCGGCTACGTCACCCAGGCCCCGTCCGTCTACGACGACCTGACGGTCCGCCAGAACCTCGACTACTTCGCCGCGATACTCGACCCCGGCCGGTCCGCCGCCGAACGCCGCCACGACAACGTCACCCGCGCGATAGCCGACGTCGACCTCACCACCCACGCCGACGCCCTGGCCGGCAACCTCTCCGGCGGTCAGCGCAGCCGCGTCTCCCTGGCCGTCGCCCTCCTCGGCACCCCCGAACTCCTGGTCCTCGACGAGCCGACCGTCGGCCTCGACCCGGTCCTGCGCCGCGACCTCTGGACCCTCTTCCACGACATCGCGGAGAGCCGCGGCGCGACCCTCCTCGTCTCCTCCCACGTCATGGACGAGGCCGAGCGCTGCCACCGCCTCCTCCTCATGCGCGAAGGCGAGCTCCTCGCCGACGACACCCCGCAGGCCCTGCGCACCCGCACCGGCGCGGAGACCGTCGAGGAGGCCTTCCTCCACCTGGTCGACGAGGCGAAGGCGGCGGCCCGCACGAAGGAGACGACGCGATGACCCCCACGATCACCACCCGCACGACCACCCCCACCACCACCCCACCGAGGGCCCTGAACGCCTCCCGGACCACCGCCACCGCAACCCGCGTCCTGCGCCAGCTCGCCCACGACCCCCGCACCATCGCGCTGCTGATCCTCATCCCCTGCGTGATGCTGTTCCTGCTGCGCTACGTCTTCGACGGCAGCCCCCGCACCTTCGACAGCATCGGCGCGTCCCTGCTCGGGATCTTCCCGCTGATCACGATGTTCCTGGTGACCTCCATCGCCACCCTGCGCGAACGCACCTCGGGCACCCTCGAACGCCTCCTCGCCATGCCCCTCGGCAAGGGGGACCTCATCGCCGGCTACGCCCTGGCCTTCGGCACCCTCGCGATCATCCAGTCCGCCCTGGCCACGGGCCTCGCGGTCTGGTTCCTCGGCCTCGACGTCATCGGCAGCCCCTGGCTCCTCCTCCTGGTGGCCCTCCTCGACGCCCTCCTGGGCACGGCCCTCGGCCTCTTCGTCTCGGCCTTCGCGGCCTCGGAGTTCCAGGCGGTCCAGTTCATGCCGGCGGTGATCTTCCCCCAGCTCCTCCTCTGCGGCCTGTTCACGCCCCGCGACGACATGCACCCGGTCCTGGAGGCCATCTCCGACGTCCTCCCCATGTCCTACGCGGTGGACGGCATGAACGAGGTCCTCCGCCACACGGACATGACCGCCACCTTCGTCCGCGACATCCTGATCGTCGCGGGCTGCGCACTCCTGGTCCTGATGCTCGGAGCGGCAACCCTCAGGCGCCGGACGGCGTAGACACCGAACCGCCCTGCCGGCATCCCGCCCACCGGACACGCCCCCCGCCCCACCACCCGCGAGTGCGAGGATGAACCCGGACGACGCGCAACCTCCGGAGGGCACCGAAAGCCATGACCCAGAAAGTCGCAGTCCTCGGCACCGGCAAGATCGGCGAAGCCCTGATCAGCGGAATGATCCGAGCCGGCTGGACCCCGGCCGACCTCCTGGTCACCGCCCGCCGCCCGGAACGAGCCGAAGAGCTCCGCACCCGCTACGGCGTCACCCCGGTCACCAACCCGGAAGCCGCGAAGATCGCCGACACCCTGATCCTCACGGTCAAACCGCAGGACATGGGCACTCTCCTCGACGAACTCGCCCCCCACGTCCCCGCCGACCGCCTGGTCGTCAGCGGCGCCGCCGGCATCACCACCGCGTACTTCGAGGAGCGCCTCGCACCCGGCACCCCGGTCATCCGCGTCATGACGAACACCCCCGCCCTGGTCGACGAGGCGATGTCCGTCATCTCCGCCGGCACGCACGCCACCGCCGACCACCTCGCCCACACCGAGGAGATCTTCGGCGCCGTCGGCAAGACCCTCCGCGTCCCCGAGTCCCAGCAGGACGCCTGCACGGCCCTCTCCGGCTCCGGCCCGGCCTACTTCTTCTACCTGGTCGAAGCCATGACCGACGCCGGCATCCTCCTCGGCCTGCCCCGCGACAAGGCCCACGACCTGATCGTCCAGTCCGCGATCGGCGCCGCGACGATGCTCCGCGACAGCGGCGAACACCCGGTCAAACTCCGCGAGAACGTCACGTCCCCCGCCGGCACGACGATCAACGCCATCCGCGAACTCGAGAACCACGGCGTACGAGCCGCCCTCATCGCCGCCCTCGAAGCCGCCCGCGACCGCAGCCGCGCCCTGGCCACCGGCAACAACAGCTGAGCACCGCGGGTGTCGGGCGGGCGACCCACCCGACACCCGCACCACTCTCCTCACACCCTCAGCACGGCCCCACCCGCGTCCGCCGCCGCCGGCACCGCCGGCAGCAACCCGATGGCGCGATAAGCGGCATCCACGGTCGGCCGGGACATCCCCCGAGCCCGCTCCGCCCCGTCCCGCAGCACCCCCTCCACATAGCCGGGATCCGCACACAACTCCTTGTGCCGCTCCTGCACGGGCCTGAGCACCTCGACCACAGCCTCCGCGGTGTCCTTCTTCAACGCCCCGTACGACGTGTACGCCCCGCTCAGCTCCTCAGGACTCCCACCCGAGCACGCCGCGAGGATCTCCAGCAGATTGGCGAGCCCCGGCCGGGCCTCCCGGTCGTACTCGACCTCCCGCCCGCTGTCGGTCACGGCCCGCATGACCTTCTTCCGCACCACGTCCGGCTCGTCCAGCAGATAGACGATGCCCGGCCCGACGTCGTCGCTCTTGCCCATCTTCGACGTCGGATCCTGGAGGTTCATCACCCGCGCCGCCACCCCCGGACGCGTGGCCCGAGGCACCACGAACGTATGCCCGTACCGCTGGTTGAACCGCACCGCCAGATCCCGCGTGAGCTCGACATGCTGCACCTGGTCGTCCCCGACCGGCACCTCATCAGCCCCGTACGCCAGGATGTCCGCCGCCATGAGCACGGGATACGTCAGCAGCGACAGCCGCACACTCCCGCCCCGCCGCTGCTCCCGCGCGGCCTTCTCCTTGTACTGGATCATCCGCCGCATCTCACCGTCGGTGGCCACGCACTCCAGCACGTACGACAGCCGGGCGTGCTCGTCCACATGACTCTGCACGAACAGCGTGCACAGCTCCGGATCCAGCCCGGACGCCAGCAACAGGGTCGCCGCCTGCCGGCTCAGCCTGCGCACCCGCGCGGGATCGTGGTCCACGGTCAGCGCGTGCAGATCGACGACACAGAACAAGGCGTCGGCCTCGTACTGGTCGACGGAAGCCCACCGCCGCATGGCTCCCAGATAGTTCCCCAGCGTCAGATGCCCCGTCGGCTTGACCCCGCTGAAGACCCGTGTCATCTCTCCTCCACCTTCCGGTCGTGACCGCCGCCCCGGCGGCCGCCCCTCGGTGGTCCGGAGGGAGAAACAAGAACGGCCGCCGAAGCGGCGGCCGTTGAGTGCATACGTGAGGACGGCCGCCGTCAGGCGGCCCACCACAGCTGGGTACACGTACGCGTCGTCATGCAGCCCAGACTACGCCCCGGGAGTGCCGCCCGCCCTTGAGTTGACACGCCCAGACCCCATCCGTAGTGTTCTCCGAGTTGCCCGACGTGAGCGCCGACTCCGGTCGGTCCCCGGGCAGCCAATCCGCAGGTACCAACCACTACTCGACGAAGTAGTTCTGTCGTCGTTTCATTGGCATGCGTATTTACGGAATGAGGAATCCCCGTTCGAAAGGACGTGGCCCCCGATTGGCTCGGGAGCCGGGGAATCCGCTAAAGTCTCACTCGTCGGAACGGCCCAACAGTCGCGAAGACACACCCTGCTGACAGGGAATCGGGCCCGAAAGGATCTGATAGAGTCAGAACCGCCGGAAAGGGAAACGCGGAAGCGGAAACCTGGAAAGCACCGAGGAAATCGGGTCGAGAAAAGATCTGATAGAGTCGGAAACGCAAGACCGAAGGGAAGCGCCCGGAGGAAAGCCCGAGAGGGTGAGTACAAAGGAAGCGACCGTTCCTTGAGAACTCAACAGCGTGCCAAAAGTCAACGCCAGA
>NZ_BAAASE010000001.1:1537392-1612380 GCF_039532725.1 Streptomyces coeruleofuscus | reverse complement strand
CGTTCTTCTCCTTCATGACCTTCCTGATCGCGGTCCCGACCGGTGTGAAGTTCTTCAACTGGATCGGCACCATGTGGAAGGGCTCGCTGTCCTTCGAGACACCGATGCTGTGGGCGACCGGCTTCCTCATCACGTTCGTGTTCGGCGGGCTCACGGGCGTGCTGCTTGCCTCGCCGCCGATCGACTTCCACGTCTCCGACTCGTACTTCGTGGTCGCGCACTTCCACTACGTCATCTTCGGGACGGTCGTGTTCGCGATGTTCTCCGGCTTCCACTTCTGGTGGCCGAAGTTCACCGGCAAGATGCTGGACGAGCGCCTCGGCAAGATCACCTTCTGGACGCTGTTCACCGGCTTCCACGGCACGTTCCTGGTCCAGCACTGGCTGGGCGCGGAGGGCATGCAGCGGCGGATCCCCGACTACCTGGCGGTGGAGGGCCTGACGACGCTCAACACGGTGTCGACGATCAGCTCGTTCCTGCTCGGCATGTCGATGCTGCCGTTCTTCTACAACGTCTGGAAGACGGCGAAGTACGGCGAGCGGGTCACGGCCGACGACCCGTGGGGCTACGGCCGTTCCCTGGAGTGGGCCACCTCCTGCCCGCCGCCCCGCCACAACTTCGTCGCGCTCCCCCGGATCCGCAGCGAGTCCCCGGCGTTCGACCTGCACCATGCGGACGTCGCGGCGGCGGACAGGGAGCTGACGCTCCGATGACCGCCATGGAAGGTCTGCCCGTGGACCTGCGGGCGTTCCACAACGAGGTCGAGGGCCATCTGCTCGCCGCCGCCGCGCACGAGGAGGCCCGGGCGGCCGCCGCGCGCTTCGCCGCCCGGCTCGAACGGCTGCCGGAGGCCGAACGCGAGGAGGTGGAGCGGCTGTTCGCGGCGGAACACCTCGCCCTCGCCCGGGCCTCGTGGCACCGCACGGCGCGGCGCGGACAGGAGCTGCGGGGCGAGTACGAGGCGGTGTACCGCAGGCTCCGCGCACGGCTGCTGGCCGGTCTGCTGCTGGGATGCGCGCTGCTGGTGGCGGTGAATCTCGTGGTGCTGGCGTCGGTCTAGCGGGTGTCAGGCCTCGCTGTCGGCGGGATTCCTCAGGACCTCGATCAGGCTGGCGTAACTGTCCTGTCCGTGACCGGCGGCGGCGGCCTTCTCCATGGCGGCCTTGAGGAGCTCGGGCAGCGCGTTGTCGATGCCGCGGACCGCCGCCGCGTGGATGAGGTGGTCGATGGCCGCGATCTGCACGTCGACGGTGGCGTCGTCGCCCGGGTAGCGGCCGGCGTCCACCTGGGGCGCGTACGTGGTGAGGAAGCGCGTCACCGTGCTCAGCCAGCGGATCGCGACCGGGGTGAAGGCGGTGGCGGATGTCCGCTCGGCGCCGACCAGAGCGGTGCCGTGCAGCCAGCCGGTCATGGTGGACCACATCAGTCCGAGCAGGGCGGCGTCGTAGAGGGAGGCGAGGCCGGGGTCGGTGCCCAGGTGGAGGGGGTCACCGAGGGACGCCAGGGTGGAGCGGTGGGCGTCGAAGACCTCCTGGGAGCCGCTGTAGAGGAACATCATGGCGGGGTCGCCGACGCCGGGCGGGGTGGTCATGATGGCGCCGTCGAGGTAGCCGGCCCCGTGGGAGTCGGCCCACTTGACCGCCTCCTGGGCCTGTTCGGGGGACCCGGAGGTGAGGTTGACCAGGGTTCTGCCCGCCAGTTCGGCGGCGGCCGGGTCGAGGACGGTGTACAGCGCCTCGTAGTCCAGCACGCAGGCGATGGTCAGCGGCGAGGCGGCGATCGCCTCCTGCGGTGTGCCGGCCAGGCGGGCGCCGCGGTCGACCAGGGGGCGGGCCTTGTCCGGGGTCCGGTTCCAGACGGTGGTCGGGTGGCCCCGGTCCAGCAACGCGGCGGCCAGTGCCGAGCCCATCGAGCCCAGTCCGACGACGGTGACCGGCCGGCGGTGTCCTGCGTTCATGCCCAACTCCTCGTTTCCAACTGCCAGATGACGCGTGATCACGTACGGACACGCTCGCAGGGCACGAAGATCGGGAACAGTGACAGCGGTGACGGCGTCCACCAAATTCCTGCCATAGGCTGCGGAGCATGAGTGCCGGTTCTGTCGCCGTGGTCGTGACCGAGGAGATCGGGGTCCCCTCGTGGGATCTGTACGAACTGAGCATCCCCTGCACCGTGTTCGGCAAGCCGCAGCCCGATCTGGCCGATCCCTGGTACGACCTGCGGCTGTGCGGGACCAGGGGCGGGCCGGAGGAGGGGGACGGTGGTGCGGGCGGACACGGGCTGAGCCTGCGCACCCGCTACGGGCTGGACGATCTGGTGGGCGCCGACACGGTGATCGTGCCCTCCGTGCCCGACCCGTGCGTCGAGGAGGGCAGGCCGTTGCCGCGGGAGCTGATCGAGGCCCTGCGCCGGGCTCATGATGCGGGCGCCCGCATGGTCTCCCTGTGCACCGGTGCCTTCGCGCTGGCCGAGGCGGGGCTGCTCGACGGACGGCGTGCCACCGCCCACTGGATGCACACCGCACAACTGGCCGAGCGCTACCCGAAGGTGCAGGTCGACGCGTCGGTGCTGTACGTGGACGACGGCGACGTGCTCACCAGCGCCGGACTGACCGCCGGCCTCGACCTGTGTCTGCACCTGGTGCGGCGCGACCTCGGCGCGCACGTCGCCAACCAGCTCGCGCGCCGCATGGTGGTGCCCGCCCACCGGCCGGGCGGGCAGGCGCAGTTCATCGAGCTGCCGGTGCCGGCCGGCGACGACGAGGGGCTGGCACCCGTCCTCGAATGGGCGAGGGCCAACCTGGACCGGCCGCTGACCGTGGCCGACCTGGCGCGGCGGGCCGCGATGAGCCCGCGTACGTTCTACCGGCGGCTCCAGGCCGTCACCGGGACGACCCCGCTCCAGTGGCTTCTCGACCAGCGGCTCGGGCGCGCCCGGTCACTGCTGGAGTCGACGGACCTGCCGATCGAGAAGGTCGGGGAGCTGAGCGGCCTCGGCACGGCCAACAATCTCCGCCACCACTTCCTGAGGCACCTCGGGGTGTCGCCCGGCGACTATCGGCGGGCCTTTCCGGGGGCCGAGGCGACCGGGCGTGGACGTACGCGGGTCTGAGTCAGGTCCGCGGACTCCAGCCCGGGGGCCGCAGGATCCCCAGCAGTTGCCGGACCAGTTCGTCGACGACCTCGTCCAGCGTCGCGTCGACCCAGCCGGCGCTCCAGTCGTGCAGCAGACCGTTGACGCTGCCGATGAAACCCGTCGCCGCGAGGCGGTAGTCGCGGGGTGCCGCCTCGCCGCGCGCGGCGGCCGCCCGGGCCTCGGCGCAGATGAGGTCGACCCAGCCGGCCCGGCGGGCGAGCCGCTGCTCCTCCAGGCGCGGGCTGACGCCGATGATCTCGACGAAGGTGATGCGGATCCGGCGTGGATCGGCGGCGAGGTTCCCGGCGTAGGCGCGGAAGATGGCGGTCGCGCGCTCGACGAGCGGCAGGTCCGCCGCGTCGGCCGCCGCCTCGACCACGGCCGCCTCGGCCCAGTCGTTGACCTGGAGGTGCAGGGCCGCGAGCACGTCCTCCAGGGTGCGGAACTCCTCGTAGAACTGACGGGTGGACAGCCCGGCCGCCTCGCTGAGTGCCGCGACGGTGGTGGCGCGGAAGCCGGGGGTGTCGCCGAACAGTTGGAGCGCGGCGTCCAGGAACCGCCGGCGCCGCTCGGCCTGCCGCTCCTCGGCGGTCTTGCCGCCGTAGCGGCCGGTGGGCGCTCTGAGTCTGCCCGGCACCGGCGCTCCCTTCGTCCGCTCGGACACCCATCTTCGCCCGAACGCGATTTTGTCGTGGCAGCGGTCTTGTGAAGCAGGCCGCCCCTTCCTTACTTTGCAGTAAGTTGACTCTGAAAGTACGCGTGTTCAGATTCCTCACCCCCACCCGCAGAGGAGGGATCAGCCATGCCCGTCTTCCGACGACGGCACCTGTGCTCCCTGACCGCCGCCCTCGCCCTGACCGCCACCGTTCCCGCGACCGCCGCCCACGCGGACGCCCCCGACGCCTCCGCCGCGCTGCGCCAGGTGCTGTTCGTGGGCAACAACTGGGACGGCACCGCCGAAGTCATCAAGTCCACCGGTGACTTCGCGCGGATCGGCCGGATCAACGTCATCCCCGACAAGGGCGAGCGGATGGCGGAGATCAACGCCGATCCGATCAGATGGATCGCCTTCATGACGATCCGCAACAGCGTCGGCGAGGGACACGACCAGTTCGTCGACGACATGTACTCCACGCCGGACGGGAAGTCGGTGGTCGTCTCCCGGCCCAGCTTCGCCGACGTCGTCTCGATCGACCTGGCCTCCGGGCGGATCAACTGGCGCTTCCCGGTGTCCGGTTTCCGCGCCGACCACATGGCCGTCTCCCCCGACGGCAAGCGCGTCGCGGTGTCGGCCTCGACCGGCAACGCCGTGCACGTCCTGGACATCGAGACCGGCAAGCAGCTCGGCAAGGCCGCCACCGGCGACAAGCCGCACGAGAACATCTTCACCAAGGACGGCAAGTACATCTACAACATGTCGATCGGCGAGGTGAACACGCAGACCGACGCGCCCTGGCTGGACTGGACGAAGGGCGACCGGCGCATCACCGTCATCGACGCGACCACGTACCAGCAGGTCAAGGTCATCGACATGCGCCCGCGCCTGGACGCGATCGGTCTGAAGGACTCCTCCGACGCGGTGCGGCCCGCCGTGTTCTCGCCGGACGAGTCGAAGCTGTACTTCCAGGTGTCGTTCTTCAACGGCTTCTTCGAGTACGACCTGGCCTCCGACAGGATCACCCGCACGAAGACCCTGCCGAAGAACCCGGCGACCAGTGACGACCGCACCACCTTCGTCAACGACTCCCGCCACCACGGCCTCTCGATGAGCCCGGACGGCAGGAAACTGTGCGTCGCGGGGACCATGGACGACTACGCCACGGTCGTCGACCGCGGCACCCTCCAGCAGGGCCCGCTCGTCACCGCCGCCAAGCCCTACTGGGCCACGGTCAGCGGTGACGGCAAGAGTTGCGTCGTCTCCGAGAGCGGATCCGACCAGGTCACTGCCATCGACTTCGCCACCGGGAAGAAGGTCGCGTCCGTGCCGGTCGGGGACCACCCGCAGCGCGTCCGGCTCGGCCATGTGGAGGCCGGCTGGACGAGCCCGTCCGCTAGTTGACCTCCTTCGCGGTCCACGCCGCCAGCTCGGAGCGGGCCGCGTTCAGCAGCTCGGCCGAGGGAGCCGTCGCCCCGTTGGTCACCAGCGCGTAGTGCAGGACGCCCGAGTCCGGCGCGGTGAGCAGCAGGCGGCGGCTCCCCGTGCCGCCGGGCTCCTGGGCCACGCCGACCGGGGTCGTCGAGGTGTAAGCGGGCGGGGCGTGGGACGTGCCCAGGTCGGAGACGACGGTGGTGGACGCGGTCGGGAAGCTCGCCGGCAGGTGCAGTTCGGTGGGTGCCCGGCCGCCGTCCGAACGCCACAGCAGCAGCCCGTACTGTCCGGGGCCCACCAGCCGCTTCACGTTCGGCAGTGAGTCCGGCACCGGGTTCCAGGTCAGGGTCGTCGAGCCGTCCCGGGAGCGGTCCTCGTAGGTGAAGCCGACGGTCGTACCGGCCGTGGCGCTCGGGTAGAGGCGGTCCAGGAGCCGGGCGTCCTGGCGCAGCACCGGCTTGCCCGAGTCGTCGAGGCGTACGGCGGACAGGTCCTCGTCGTTCCAGGCGTCACCGGCGGTGAGCACCTTGTCGGGGTTGCCGTTCATCAGCTCGCGGTGGCGGCCGTTGTAGATGTCCCACTGCCACTGCGAGCCGGAGAGCACCGGCCCGGAGGCCGCCGGGTCGGACCACCAGTCGGCGCCCTTCAGGCGGGAGTCGAGGGCCTGGTACATCGCCTTGAGGACGGTGGGCGCCTTGTCGGAGACGTTGCCCGCCAGGGGATGCCCGAACTCGCTGACGACGGCGGCGGTCTGCGCGGCGGCGGCCCGGTCGCGGACCGTGCGGAAGTCGCCCGCGTACTGGCCGTCGGCCGCCTTGCCCCACATGAAGACGCCGGAGATGGCCTTCTGGTCGTAGAAGTGGGTGTTGAAGACGTAGCGCGGTCCGAGCTTTCCGGCGTCGAGCAGGCCGCCCTCCTGCTTCTGGAAGTCGAGGTTGGCGTTCCAGAAGAGGTTCGGTTCCACGAAGGCGGGCTTGTCGCGCCAGCCGGCCGCGTCCATGCGGGACCGGAACTTCTCGAAGAACGGCCACAGCACGTCCTTCTCCCAGGCGCGACTGGTCTGGCCGGAGTCGTAGACGCCCGCGTGCGGCTCGTTGTAGGGATCGAAGCCGGCGACGCCCTTGAACTGGTCGGCGCTCAGGTGCTGTTCGACGTACGCCATGGTCTTCTCGGCGGTGGCGAGGAAGGCGTCCTGCACGCCGTGCGCGTTGTGCCAGAAGTCGTACGTGGCGCGCTTCACGGCCTCGTTCTGGGTGATGTTCTGCCCCCAGAAGAGGCAGATCCCGCAGGACTCGTCGGGGTAGTTCCCGGCGTCCACCGCCCACTTGGGCGCGCCGTCGCCGGTGTACCAGCTGTCGGCGTCGAAGAGGTGCCGGGAGTAGAGGTCCTGGTGGAAGTCGGGGTAGACGCGGATGCCCGCGTCGAGGAACGCCTTCATCTGGTCGGTGGCCGCGGCCAGATAGGCGGTGTCCACTGTGCCGCGCTCGGGCTCGGCGTAGGCCCAGGAGAGCAGGAAGCGGACGGTGTTGCCGCCGCCGAGGGCGCGCAGGGCGGTCGCCGACTTGCGGGCGTCGGCGACGGAGGCGAAGGGCAGGCCCTTGTTCTCCGCGAGCTTGGTCTCGCCGGAGACGTTGTAGCCGCGCAGGACGACCTCCCGGCCGGAGGCGTCGGTGAAGCGGCCGTTCTTCACGGTGACGGCCGGATCGTCGAACCAGAGGGAGCCGGGAGGGGGCGCGGCGGTGGCGGGCGGGACGCCCGCCACCGACAGGGAGCCGAACAGGACAGCCAGGACAACCAGCAGACGTACTCGGATAGTCGGCATGTCCACTACAGTCCGGTGATATCAGGACAGCGTCAACACCCCTGACTCTGGAGTAAGTTCCCTCTCGGCCAGCGCCCACACCTCAACCGCCCACTCTTCGTGTCACGTTCAACAAGTACTCCTTCCTGTTCAGCGGGTTGTGGTCGGTGCGCGGGCGCCGCGGAACCGTGCCGTGCGTGACTGGCGCATAGTGGTCGAAGACGCTCTCCAGTTCTCCCTCCCCGCGGGTCAGCCCCGGCAGCAGTTGTCCGAGGGCGTGCACCCGGGCCGCCGGCACGGTGCCTTCCAGGACGCAGAGGTCGCCCCGGTTGCGCGTCGCCTCCGGTACGGCCGCGAGCCCGGCGAGGACCGGCAGCAGGGCGCCGAGGGTGTCGGCCGGGGCCTCGACACGGAAGCGGTGCATCGGCTCGTGGACCCGTGTGCCGGCCCGCCGCAGCGCCTCGACGAGCACCAGCGGGGTCACGCCGCGGAAGTCGGCTCCGGTGCTCGACATGCTCTTGTCGAAGCCCTGGTGGGCGTGGCTCTGGCGGGGTGAGTAGCCGCTGTGGGTCATGGTGACGGTGCAGTCGGGGACCTGCCAGCCGTGCAGCCCCTGGCCGAGGGTCTCGCGCACGGTGTCCTCGACGGCCTTGAAGAAGGCGTACGGCATGGATCCGAGCTCCACCTCCAGCCGGAAGCCGACGCCCGAGCCGACCGGTGCCGGTTCGACGCGCAGGCCGACCGTCGCGAGGAACGGGTTCGGGTCCTGCTTGTTGAACTCCACGGCGTGCCCGGTGCCGACGAGCCGTTCGACGCACAGCGGGGTGGTCTCGCGGAAGGTGACGTGCAGACCGTACTCGTCGGCGAGCGTGGCCTGGACGACCTCCTTCTGCACCTCGCCGTAGAGGGACACGGAGGTCTCCTGCCGGCGTTCGTCGTGGCGCAGGCCGATCAGCGGGTCCTGTTCGGCGAGCTGGGTGAGCGCGAGGTGCAGTGCGCCTCGGTTCACCCCTGGCCCCGGGACGACGACCGTCTCCAGGGTGGGCGGGGCGAAGAAGTGCTCGTACGCCTTGCGGGGTTCGCCGATCGCGTCGCCGATCCTGATGTCGCCGAGGCCCCACAGCCGGGCGATCTGCCCGGCGGCGACGGCGTCCGCACGGGTGTCCGTGCCGTGGCCGAAGACGCTGATCCCGGTGATCCGGCCCTCGGTGCCGTCCGCTCCGCAGGGGATCCGGTCGCGGGTGCGCAGCGTGCCGGAGTACATCCGGGCGTAGGCGACCTTCTCCCCCGCCGGGCCCCGCTCGACCTTGAACACGGTGCCGGAGACCGGCCCGTCCGCGCCCCCGTCGGCGGCCGGCAGCAGTTCCTCGATGCCGGACAGGAGCGCGTCCACGCCCGCGCCCGTGGCGGCGGAGCCGAAGTAGACCGGGTGGACCAGGGCCTCCCGGGTCCGCGCGACGAGGGACCTGCGCAGGAGGGCGTCCGTGACGGTGTCCTCGACGTAGGCGGACAGCAGCGTGTCGTCGTGCTCGGTCAGCACGTCGAGGGCGGCGGCCGGGCCGGGCCCCGGGACGAAGCGGGCCGCGCGCGTGCCGAGGCCGGTGGCGGTTCCCATCGGCACGATCGCGGGTGTCAGGCGGGCCGCGACCGACCGCAGCACCTCCTCGCCCTGCGCCCCGCGCCGGTCGATCTTGTTGACGAAGAGCAGGGTCGGGATGCGCAGCCGCTGGAGCGTCCGCATCAGCACCCGCGTCTGCGCCTGCACCCCTTCGACGGCGGAGATCACGAGGACCGCGCCGTCCAGCACGCCGAGCACGCGCTCCACCTCGGCGATGAAGTCCGGGTGACCGGGTGTGTCGATGAGGTTGACCGTCACACCGTCGAGCGGGAACGAGACGACGGCGGACTTGATGGTGATGCCGCGCTGCCGCTCCAGCGCGAGGGTGTCGGTGCGGGTGTTCCCGTCGTCGACGCGGCCGACCTCGTCGATCACCCCGGCCGAATGGAGCAACCGCTCGGTCAGGCTGGTCTTACCTGCGTCGACATGGGCGAGAATTCCAAGGTTGAGCAACTGCACGAAGCGTCATGTCCTTCGGAGAGAGAGCCGTTCCTGTCTGGGGGGACATGGACGCAGGGCGCATCTGTCGCTCCTCGGTACTCGATGACGTCGTGGACCCGTGCAGTGCAGCAGACCGGCCCGGTGGGCCACAACGGAATTAACCGCCGACGGGGTACCCGTGGGGTGTGGAAGGAGCCGGTCGTGCGTGACATCCTCCCGGTGCTCGGCCGCTGGTACGCGGCCGGGCTCCCGTTCGGCCTGGCGACGGTCGTCGAGGTCAGCCGCAGCGCGCCGCGCGATCCGGGCGCGGCGATGGCGGTGGGTCCGGACGGGGAGGTCGTGGGCAGTGTGTCCGGGGGCTGTGTCGAGGGTGCGGTGTTCGAGCTGGCGCAGGAGGTCGTGGCGAGCGGCGTGGCCCGGCTGGAGACCTTCGGATACAGCGACGAGGACGCCTTCGCCGTCGGCCTGACCTGCGGCGGTGAGATCACGCTGCTGGTGCGTCCCGTGACGGCAGAGCGGGATCCCGTTTTCGGCTCGGTCGTGGACTGCGTCGCGGCCGGGGAACCGGTGACCACGGCGACGGTGACCGACGGTCCGGCCCCGCGCGGGGCGACGCTCGCCGTCCGGCCGGACCGGGTGTCGGGCACGCTGGGCGCGAGCGGCCTGGACGCGGCCGTCACCGCCGACGCGCGCGGCGAGCTCGCTCTCGGTGCCACCGGGCTGCGGCACTACGGGCCGCAGGGGCAGCGCCGCGAGGACTCCGTCAGCGTGTTCCTCCAGTCCTTCGCACCGCCGCCGCGGATGCTGGTCTTCGGCGCGATCGACTACGCGGCGGCCGTCGCCCGTATCGGGGACTTCCTCGGCTACCGCGTCACCGTCTGCGACGCCCGCCCCGTCTTCGCCACGCCCCGGCGCTTCCCCGAGGGCGTCGAGGTGGTCGCCGAATGGCCGCACCGCTACCTGAGGGACACGGACACCGACGAGCGCACGGTCGTCTGCGTCCTCACGCACGACCCCAAGTTCGACGTGCCGCTGCTCCAGGAGGCACTGCGCCGGCCCGCCGCCTACATCGGGGCGATGGGCAGCCGCCGTACCCACGCCGACCGCGCGCGGCGGCTGGCCGAGGCCGGGCTCACCGAACGGGAGCTGTCCCGGCTGCGCTCACCGGTCGGTCTCGACCTCGGGGCCCGTACGCCCGAGGAGGTGGCGGTGTCCGTCGCCGCCGAGATCGTCGCTCTGCGCTGGGGCGGTACGGGGGCCCCGCTGACCGCCACGGAGGGAGCGGTGCATCCGCCCCGGCCCCGGTGAGTCAGGGCCGGGGGCCGTCGTCGGCGGGCCGTCGGCCCCAGGCCGAGATCATCGGTGAGGTGGCGAGGTCGAGGCGCCCGGCCTCGACGTTGGCGAGGTGCCGCTCGATCTCCTCGTCGGTGGCGAGGCCCTCGGCGACCAGCTTGTCCCGCACCTGCCGGACGGTGGCCGCCTCCAGGACGTCGCACGCGGGCGAGGTGACCGGGAAGTACGCGTCGGCCTCGACGTCGGCGAGTCCGGCCTCGCGCAGCAGCCGGGGCAGCCTGCGTCCGTAGGAGAAGTCGGCGCCGCGCTGCCGCAGCAGCTCGCGGAAGCCGGTGCGGAGCCGGTTGGCCAGCTCCTGCTCGGGGCCGTACTCGTCGGGGCAGATCAGCGGCTGGAGCGCGGGGTCGGCGTCCTCCACCAGCAGCCGTCCGTCGGGGCGCAGGGCCTGGATCATGGTGTGCAGCGCGGCGTCGCGCTCGGCCACGTGGACCAGGACGAGGCGGGCGTGGACCAGGTCGAAGGGGCCGGCCGGGGGTTCGTCGCGGCCGACGTCGTGGCGGAGCACCTCGACTCCGTCGGTGGCGGCCGCCTCGGTCCAGGACACGTCGATGTCGGTGGCGAGCACACGCCCGCGCGGTCCGACGCGCTCGCGCAGCCACGCGGCGACGCCCGGCCCGCCTGCTCCGACCTCCCAGCACCGCCACCCCTCTGCGACACCCAGCGTCTCGAAGTGCCGGAACGTCGAGGCGTCGAAGAGGGCGGCCAGCGCGTCGAAGCGCGTACCGGCCTCGGCCTGCCGGTTGTCCAGGAGGTATCCGTCGTCCCGCGCCATGCGCCGATCATGACAGGGCGGTTCCCTGCGGCGGCCGGACACCCCTGGGGTCCGTCGTTTGGATCAGGCCGCAGGAAATCGACGGTGGTGTCCGGCGCCGGTGAGCGGGGTCTGGTGCGTGCGGCTGCAAGGCGGAGGAGGGCACCGCCCGCGCGAGCGAAGCCGAGCGTGGGGGAGTCGGCAACCGACGACAACGCGGCAGATGCGCGTGCCAGACCCCGCGTCTGCGGCGTGATCCGAACGGCAGGCCCTAGCCGGGCGTGCGGGGCGGCAGCCGGTGCAGTTCCACGTCGGTGAGACTGCCGTCGGCGACGGTGGCGGTCATGTACGTGCAGTGGGGCTGGCGGCGGCGGTCCGTCGGGGAGCCCGGGTTGAGCAGGCGCAGGCCGGTGGGGGCCGTGGTGTCCCAGGGGATGTGGCTGTGGCCGAAGACCAGCACGTCGAGGCCGGGGAAACGGGCGGCGCAGCGCTTCTCCCGGCCCTGGGCGGAACCCGTCTCGTGGACCACGCCGAAGCGCACCCCGCCCAGGTCCGCGTACGCCACCTCGGGCAGCCGGGCACGCAGGTCCGGTCCGTCGTTGTTGCCGTACACGCCGACGAGCCTGCGGCAGCGGTCCTCCAGCAGGTCGAGGGTGGCCGTGTCGACCCAGTCGCCCGCGTGGAACACGACGTCGGCGTGCGGGAGTTCGGCCAGCAGGGGGGCGGGCAGGACCTTGGCCCGCTTGGGCAGGTGAGTATCGGACATGAAAAGCAGGCGCACATCCTCACCCTAGAGGCTTCGCGCCGCCCCGCCCGGGAACCCGGTCGATCTTCAAACAGGCGGACCGCGCAGCTCAGTTGCACCATAGCGGGAGATGATCACGGCCCGGTCTCGAAAGGTGAGGCGGCCTCGCCGACCGGTTAGCATCGGGCAACACGCAGTACAACAGGACGTCTACGGCAAGCGACCCGAAGGGGCCCGGAAACCCGAATGCCGGTCAAGGTCAGCGTCATCGTCCCCGTCTACAACCCGGGGATCTACATCGAGGACTGCATCGCCTCGCTCCAGAGGCAGTCCCTGCCTCCCGAAGAGTACGAGGTGATCTTCGTCGACGACGGCTCGACCGACGAGACGCCGGCCCGGCTCGACGCGCTCGCCGCCGAGGACCCCCGGATGAAGGTCATCCACCAGGAGAACTCCGGCTGGTCGGGCAAGCCCCGCAACGTCGGCATCGAGGCCTCCCGCGGCGAGTTCGTCATGTTCGTCGACAACGACGACTACCTGGGCGACGAGGCCCTGGAGCGGATGTACGACTACGGCGTGGCCAACGGTGCCGATGTCGTCGTGGGCAAGATGGCCGGCAAGGGCCGCGGCGTGCCGGTGGAACTGTTCCGCCGCAACCATCCGCGCGCCACCGTCGAGAACGCCCCGCTCATCGACAGCCTCACCCCGCACAAGATGTTCCGCCGCGCCTTCCTGGACCGCATCGGCCTGCGCTTCCCGGAGGGCAGAAGGCGCCTGGAGGACCACGTCTTCATCGCCGAGGCGTATCTGCGCGCGGAGAACGTCTCCGTGCTCAGCGACTACGTCTGCTACTACCACCTCCGGCGGGAGGACGGCTCCAACGCCGGCTTCGAACGCTTCGATCCGGTCGGCTACTTCAAGAACCTCCGTGAGGCCCTCGACGTCGTCGAGCGGTACACCGAGCCCGGACCGGTGCGCGACAAGCTCTTCCGGCGCTGGCTGCGCGTGGAGATGGTCGAACGGCTGCGGGCGCGTCGCTTGCTGAAGCTGCCGGACGACTACCGCAGGGAACTGTTCACCGAGATCCACGAGGTCGTCGTCGAGCGGTTCGGTCCCGGTGTCGCGGCCGGGCTCCAGCCGACGCAACAGGTCGTCGCCGCGCTGACCGCGGCCGACCGGTACGACGACGTCGTGGCCTTCGCCCAGTGGGAGGCCGGTGTCGCCCCCAAGGCGGCCCCCGGGCACGTGGAGTGGCGGGACGGCTCCCTCAGCGTGGGCTTCACGGCCGAGTACACCTCCGGCGGGGAGCCGATGACCTTCCCCGCCGACGCCGAGGCGACGCCGCTGGACGACGCGCCCAAGGACGTGTCCGAGGCGGTGGAGTGGGTGGCCGCGCAGACCGCCGCGCGCTTCGGCCAGGCCACCGCGGACCTGCTGCTGCGGGAGCGGTCCAGTGCCGCGCAGTACTTCCAGCCCGTGCGGTTCACCCGTGAGACCGTGCCCGTCGGGGACGGCGAGGAGGTCCGGCTGGTGCTGCGGGCGACCGCCACCGTCGATCCGGCCGACCTGCCGAAGGACGGCGTCTGGGACGCGCTCGTCCGGGTCAAACTCGGCGGCTGGACAAAGGAGTGCCGGCTGGGCCCGGCGCCGCGGGAGAGCCGGCCCACGCCGGATGTGGGGGTCGTCGGAGGCCGTACGGTTCTGCCGTACTGGACGGATCCGCACGGCAACCTCTCCCTGGACCTCGGCGTGCGGGGCAAACGGCTCGGGCTGGGCCGCGTGCAGCAGTCCGGCGTCACCGTCTCCGGCGACCGCGTCCGTGCCCTGCTTCCGGTGTACGTCCCCGGCGAGACGGAAGTGCGGCTGCGGTTCGTCTCCGCCCAGCAGATCTCCGAGGCGCCCGGCACGCTCTCCCCCGCCGCTGACGGGACGGGGGCCGTGCTGGCGGCGGCCCTGCCCGTGGAGAACCTCGCGCGCGGCGTCTGGCGGGTGGCCCTGTGCCTGGCCCCGGACGCAGCCCCGCCGCTGTACACCGGGTTGCCGTTCGCGCTGCGCTCGGCGGGCGGGCGTGTGGAGGTGGCGCCGGTGCCGCGGCCCGGCCTGGCGCTGCGGGTGGCGCGGCGTGCGCGACGCGTGGTCGGTACCGTGCGTCGGAAGGTTTCCCGTAACAGGATCGGAGGGCAGTGACGGCATGCGACCACTGGGGATAGAGGGCGCCTGGGTTCTGGAGCCCAAGATCTTCCCGGACGACCGGGGCAGCTTCCACGAGTGGTACCGCAGCGCGGAGTTCCGTGAGGCCACGGGCTACGACCTGTCCCTGGCCCAGGCCAACTGCTCGGTCTCCCGGCGGGGCGTGCTGCGGGGCGTGCACTTCGCGGATGTGCCGCCCAGCCAGGCCAAGTACGTCACCTGTGTGCGAGGTGCCGTCCTCGACGTGGTGATCGACATCCGCGTGGGCTCCCCCACCTACGGGCAGTGGGAAGCGGTGCGGCTCGACGACGACACCCGGCACGCGGTGTTCCTCGCGGAGGGGCTGGGCCACGCGTTCATGGCCCTGACCGACGACGCGACGGTGGTGTACCTGTGCTCGGCGGGCTACGCCCCGGGACGCGAACACGGCATCCACCCGCTCGACCCGGACCTGGGCATCGAGTGGCCCGAGGGCATCACACCGGTGCTGTCCGACAAGGACGCCGCGGCGCCATCTCTGGCCGAGGCGGAGCGGTCAGGACTGCTTCCCACGTACGCGGACTGCGCCGCCCACTACGAGCGGTTGCGGGGGCGGCTCGACAGCTGAGCTCGTACCGGGACTCCGCCTGACCGTGCGACATGGTGTCCGCCAATCGCCGGCCGAGACCCGGGCAGCAAGATCGTCGATTGCTCACCTCTCCGTGGTCGGCCTGGTCGCGGCCGTACGCCGGCGACCCTGGGAACGGCACCGTTCTCATCAAGGGGAACGACGCGAGCAATGACGGAGACTGAAGCGGGCAGAGCCCGGCGGTTGCCGGACTCTGCCCGCTGTCGGCCGGAGCGGGAGGGTGTTGTTGGCACTCGCCGGGGTCAGGACTTGGCGTAGCGCTGCTTCAGCGCACTCCGCTTGTTGCTGCCTTCGGCATTCTTGCCCTTTTCGATGATCACCAGGTTGTGGTAGAAGTGCACGCCGACGACGTTGAGGTCCGTATAGGTCGGCTGATAGCTCTCATCCACGAATTCCTCGTAGTTGAGCCCGTCCGTCAACCGCTTCAGCATCGCCATGCTGGTGTGCGGGGCGTCGAGGTCCTCGCTGCCCATCCATTCGGGCCAGTATGACGACTGCGTGTCCTCGACGACGTAGATGCCGCCGTCCTTGAGCCGGGGGAAGAGCGTCTCGAACGTCGTGATCACGTGCGGGCTGCGGTGACTGCCGTCATCGATGATGACGTCGAGTTCGCCGATCTTGTCGGCGACGGCGTTCAGGGACGCGGGGTCGGACTGGTCGCCGACGAACGTCGTGATGCGGTCCTCGTCGACAAAAGACTTGTCGTGAATATCCATTCCGAAGATCTGCGCCTTCGGGAAGAAGTGCTTCCACATGCGCAGCGATGCCCCGCCCTGGCCGGTCCGGCTGTAACCGCCGATTCCGATTTCCAGGAGGTTGAACGATTCGTTCTTCAGGTGCTGGAGATGGCGCTGGTAGTGCTGGGTGTACCGGTGCGTTCCCCATTTGTCCGTCTTGAAATGCACGGCCAGTTTGTTGAGATCGCCGGAGATCGCTGCGAGTCCGGTCGGCTTGGCCGGCTTGGCCGGCTGGCCGGAGAGGCGCTTCTTCAGTCGGCGCAGAACCCGTAGGTTCTTCTCGCCCAAGGCAGACTTCACAATCGTACGCATCGACATCGCGGGGGCGTTTCCTTTCATGGGGCCTACCGGTCGGACACCGGACGGTGGAGCGACTCACTGTCGGCGGGCTGCGAGGTGGCGTGGCCGACGCCGGGCGGGCGGGAACGCCTCACGCGCGTCGACGTGACGTACGCGTCGCCGCGGCTGGCATTCGGCGTTGCTCGGCACGCCACGCCGCACGGGGCGGGAACCCGTGCAGTCTCACTGGGACATCTCCTTGCGGATACGGGGCAGTGCTTCGTGCAGGGCGGAGCGCCAGTCGCGCGGCAGGGGCAGGCCGATCTCCTGCCACCGGCGGTGTGCGAGGGCGCTGTACGCCGGGCGGGGCGCGGGCCGGGGGAAGGCCGCGCTGCTGGTGGGGCGTACCCGGTCCGGGTCGGCGCCGATGAGGGAGAACACCTCGCGGGCCAGTTCGTACCAGGTGGCCTCGCCCGAGTTGGTGGCGTGGAAGACGCCGTGCGCGTCGGGGCCGAGCCGTAGGCCGAGGTCGGCGATCCGTTCGGCGACGTCCGCGCTCCAGGTGGGCTGTCCGCGCTGGTCGTCGACGACATCGAGGGTGTCGCGGCGGGCTTCGAGACCGATCATGGTCCGCACGAAGTCAGTGCCGTGGACCCCGTAGAGCCAAGCCGTGCGCACGATCGCGCTCGCCCCGGGCAGTTCCTCCAGCACGGCCCGCTCCCCGGCCAGCTTGGTGCGGCCGTAGGCGGTGCGCGGCCCCGTCGGATGATCCTCCGGGTAGGGGGTCGTGCGGGCCTCGCCGGAGAAGACGTAGTCCGTGGAGACGTGGATCAGGCGGGCGCCGTGTGCGGCGCAGGCCCGGGCGAGCAGGCGCGGCCCGTCGCCGTTGATCTCCAGGGCGCGGGCCTCGTCGCTCTCGGCGTCGTCCACGGCCGTGTACGCGGCGCAGTTCACGACCACGTCGGGCCGGTGGTCGCACACAGCCGTGTCGACGGCCGCGGGCGCGGTGATGTCCAGGGCCGCACGGTCCAGCCCCACCACGTCCTCGCCGCGCCGGGTGAGCTCCTCGACCACGTCATGGCCGAGCATTCCGCCCGCCCCGGTGATCAGCCACCTCATGACCGCTCCTGGGCGACGCGCTGCTTCAGGGGCTCCCACCAGGCACGGTTGTCGCGGTACCAGGCGACGGTCTCGGCGAGGCCGGTGGCGAAGTCGTGGCGGGGGTGGTAGCCGAGTTCGTCGCGGGCCTTGGACCAGTCGACGGAGTAGCGAAGGTCGTGGCCCTTGCGGTCCTCGACGTACTCCACCCGGTCCCAGTCCGCGCCGCAGGCCTTGAGGAGCAGGCCGGTGAGTTCCTTGTTGGTGAGCTCGGTGCCGCCGCCGATGTTGTAGACCTCGCCGGGCCGGCCCTTGGTGCGGACGAGGTCGATCCCCTGGCAGTGGTCGTCCACGTGCAGCCAGTCCCGGACGTTGCGGCCCTCGCCGTACAGCGGCACCTTGTGGCCGTCGAGGAGGTTGGTGACGAACAGCGGGATGACCTTCTCGGGGAACTGGTGCGGGCCGTAGTTGTTGGAGCAGCGGGTGACGCGCACGTCCAGGCCGTGGGTGCGGTGGTAGGCCAGGGCCAGCAGGTCGGAGGATGCTTTGGAGGCCGAGTACGGGGAGTTGGGTCGCAGCGGGTGGTCCTCCGGCCACGAGCCGGTCTCGATGGAGCCGTAGACCTCGTCGGTGGAGACGTGCACGAAGGGGCCCACGGCGTGGCGCAGGGCGGCGTCCAGCAGGGTCTGGGTGCCCAGCACGTTGGTGCGCACGAAGTCGGCCGCGCCGGTGATCGAGCGGTCCACATGGGACTCGGCGGCGAAGTGCACGACCTGGTCCGCGTCGGCCGTCAGCTTGTCGACCAGTTCGGCGTCGCAGATGTCGCCCTGCACGAACTCCAGCCGGGGGTGGCCGAGTTCGAGGTTGTCGAGGGTGCCGGCGTAGGTGAGCTTGTCCAGCACGGTGATGCGCGGCGCGTCGGGCGCGTCCGAGGCGAGCAGTGCGCGGACGTAACGGGAGCCGATGAACCCGGCTGCGCCGGTGACAAGGAGGTTCATGAAGTGATCTGTACCTTGCTGTGGTCTCCGAGGACGAAGCGGTGGGCGCTGGGGACACTGGGGGCCGGCGTCACCTCGACGTGCCGGCCTATCAGCGAGGCCTCGATCCGGCCGACGCCCTGGATCGAGGAGTCCCGCAGCACGATGGAGAACTCCAGTTCACTGTCGGTGATCCGGCAGCTCTCGGCGATGGAGGTGAAGGGACCCACGTAGGAGTTGCTGATGACGGTTCCGGAACCGATGACGGCGGGGCCGACGATGCGGGAGTTGACGATCCGCGCGCCCTCCTCCACCACCACGCGGCCGATGGTCTCCGACGCGGTGTCCACGTCGCCGTCGATCCGGCGGTCCATGCCCTCGAGAACCATGCGGTTCACCTCGAGCATGTCGCCGACGTTGCCGGTGTCCTTCCAGTAGCCCGTGATGACCGTGGAGCGCACGTCGGCGCGGGAGTCGATCAGGTGCTGGATGGCGTGGGTGATCTCCAGTTCGCCGCGCCAGGACGGTTCGATGGCGCGTACCGCTTCGTGAATTAGGGGGGTGAACAGGTAGACGCCGACCAGCGCCAGGTCGCTCTTGGGCCGGTCGGGTTTCTCCTCCAGGCTGACGACCTGGCCGGAGGGGTCGAGTTCGGCGACGCCGAAGGCGCGTGGGTCGGCCACGCGCGTGAGCAGGATCTGGGCGTCGGGCCGGTTGCCGCGGAACTCGTCGACGAGGTCGGTGATGCCGCCGACGATGAAGTTGTCGCCGAGGTACATCACGAAGTCGTCGTCGCCGAGGTAGTCCCGGGCGATCAGTACCGCGTGGGCCAGCCCGAGGGGCCGCTCCTGGGGGATGTAGGTGACCTTGAGGCCGAACTGCGACCCGTCACCCACGGCTTCCTCGATCTCCGCGGCCGTGTCCCCGACGATCATGCCCACGTCGGTGATGCCGGCCTCGGCGATCGACTCCAACCCATAGAAAAGCACGGCCTTGTTGGCCACTGGCACCAGTTGCTTGGCCGACGTGTGTGTGATCGGCCTCAGTCTTGTTCCTGCGCCGCCGGACAGCACGAGAGCCTTCATTCGGTTCACCATAGTCGTGATCCGGCGGATGTGAACATCACTTCTTTTAGTTGTCGATGCGCGGAGTTGCGACCGTCTTCACCGCGCGGCCCCCTGGGGAGCGGTCAGTCCTCGCCCCTGACGATGTTCCAGTCCGGCTCGGAGCGCGCGGTCCGGGTGGTGGCCCGGTCCTCCACGGCGGGGAGGCAGGTCCGCATCGCGGCCTTGCCGCGCAGGCGGCGTGCCTTCGACCAGCCGGTCTCGGGCCGACGGGCGACGGGCTTGTCACTGGTCTCCATGGACGTCACGACTCATCATCTTCCTTCTGCGTTCCGCTGCTGTTCGAGTCCCCCTGAACAAACCGAACAAACACGAGTCGTGACGTCTCGGCCGCGCTTCGAAGTCCCTTCCGTCGCAAGGCTGTTGCTCCCAGGCATACGACGGTCCCGCGCACAGTGCGTGCGCGGGACCGGCCGGTCGGGTGCTGTCCTCAGGTGTTGGGACGCGCGGCGCTGATGTCGCCCAGCGCCGAGTCCGGGTCGCGCTCCATGGCCATGTCGCCCAGGGAGACGATGCCCACGGGGTGGCCGTGGTCGACGACCGGGATGCGGCGCACGGAGTGCTCGCGCATCAGCTGTACCGCCTGATCCAGGTCGGCGTCGGGGCTGACGGTGACCAGGTCGTCACTGCACGCGCCGGCCACGGTGGTCTGCTCCGGGTCGCCGCCCTGGCTGATCGACCGGACCACCAGGTCACGGTCGGTGACCACACCGCGCAGGTCGTCGCCGTCCGTCACCAGGACGACGCCGAGGTCCTCGTCGCGCATGATGCGGGCCACCTCGGCGACGGAGGTCTGCGGCTCGACCGCGGCCGGATCGCTGGTCATGATGTCGCGGACATGCTGAGCCATGACGTTCCACTTCCTTCGGCTCGGGTTCTCCGTCTTGCGCCGCCCGGGTACCCGGCGAACCGGCCCGGTCACCAGGTGATCGTGGACGGTGTTCACCTCCCGAGGACCAGTTCCGCCCACACCTGCTTGCCGCCGCTGACCGGCAGGGTCCCCCACGTCGCCGACACGGCCTCGACGAGGAGGATGCCCCGGCCGCCCGTGGCCTCCCAGCCGATGCTGGCCGGCCGGACCGGGCTGCGCGGGGAGGCGTCGGCGATGGCGACGCGCAGGCGGTTGTTGATGAGCGTGAGGTCCATGCGGACCCGGCCGTCGGTGTGGACGAGGGCGTTGGTGACGAGTTCGGAGACGACGAGGAGGACGGCGTCGATGTCCTCGGTGACGCCCCAGGAGCGCAGGGTGCGCCGGGCGAAGCGGCGGGCGTGCCCGACCGCCTGCGGGACGCGCCACACCGTCCAGGTCTCCCGCAGCGGGCGCAGGTCCATGCCGTCGTAGCGCAGGAGGAGCAGGGCGACGTCGTCGCTGCGCGGGGCGTCGCCGAGGAGGGCGTCGGCCACCAGCCCCAGGTCGGCGGGGGCGGCTTCGGCCAGCCGGCCGGCGAGGCGGTCCATGCCCTCGTCGATGTCGGTGCCGGGCGTCTCGACGAGGCCGTCCGTGACCAGGGCGATCACGGTGCCGGGCGGCAGCCGGAGCGGGCCCATGGGGAAGTCGGCCCGGGTGATCACCCCGAGGGGCGGGCCGCCCTCGGCCTCCGCGATCTCGGTACGGCCGTCCGGGTAGCGCAGCACCGGCGGCAGGTGCCCGGCGCGCACGCACCAGGCGGAGCCCTCCTCCAGGTCGATGTCGACGTAGGCGCAGGTGGCGAAGAGGTCGCTCTCCATGTCCATGAGCAGCCGGTTGGCGTGCGCGACCACCACGTCGGGCGGGTGCCCTTCGACGGCGTAGGCGCGCAGGGCGGTGCGCATCTGGCCCATGAGGGTGGCGGCGCCCGCGCTGTGCCCCTGGACGTCGCCGATGATCAGGGCGACGTGGTTGTCGGGCAGCGGGATGACGTCGTACCAGTCGCCGCCGAGTTCGAGTCCGGCCGTGCTGGGCAGGTAGCGGGCGACGGCCACCGCGCCCGGCAGCCGGGGCAGGCGGCGCGGCAGCAGCTGGCGCTGGAGCATGCCGACGAGTTCGTGTTCGGCGTCGAAGGCACGGGCCCGCACCAGGGCCTGTCCGGCGAGGCCGGCGCAGGCGGTGAGCAGGGCGCGCTCGTCGGTGCCGAAGTCGTGCGGGGCGTCCCAGCCGATCAGGCAGGCTCCGGCCATGCGGTTCCCGGCGGGCAGCGGCAGGACGGCGAGACCGCCGGGGCCGACCTCGGCCAGGGAACGTTCCAGGGGGCTGCCGGCGGGCCAGATCCGGGCCCGGCCCTCGCGCAGCGCGGCGGCGAGGGTGGGCATGGCGCGCACGGGCGCGTCGGGCCACTCGCCCCGCCACTCCGTGCGCCACAGCTCGGGCCAGACCTCGGGTTCGGGCGGGTCGAGGACGGTGACGACGAGCCGGTCGCTCTCCAGCTCTGCGAGGGCGATCCGGTCGGCCCTCAGCGGCCGGCGCAGGGCGGCGACCACGGCGTTGCCGACGTCCCGGACGGTGACGGCGGTGGCCAGCGCGGTGGCCAGGCGCTGGACCCGGGCCACGTCGGTGACGTCGGAGCGCAGCGTGGAGGCGTCGGCGACGGTGCCCACGAGCCGCGCGGGGTGGCCCTCGCCGCCGGGCAGGAGACGCCCGCTCAGCCGGAGCCACTTCGGCGGCCCGGTGGGCTGGAGCACGCGGAACTCCAGCTCCCGGTCGCCGATGGACATGTGGTCCGCCTCCACGACGGACATCAGCGAGGGCAGGTCCTCCGGCACGGTCATGCCGAGCAGGGTCTCGACCCGCCCGTCGAACTCCACGGGGTCCAGGCCGAACAGGTCCAGCAGCTCGTCGCCGACCCGGACGCGGCCGGTGTCCATCGCGAGGCTGAAGGCGCCCGGCGGCAGTTCACCGCCCTCGGCGAGCGCGGCCGGAGCGGTGACGGCGACCGCCTCGGAGATGAGTTCCAGGCACGTGCGGTCGTCGGTGTTGAACCCGGCGGGGCTCTCGCTCACGGCGAGCAGGCAGCCGCCGCCGTTGTGCACCGGCAGGGCGACCAGGTGGAAGTCCCGGGACGGCACGCGCCGCGCCTGGGCGTGCTCGGCGAGTTCGGCCGGGCCCATCGAGACCGGCCGCCCGGCGCGGTGGGCCTCGGCGACCGGGGACCGCCCGGCGCGCGGGTAGCTGTCGCGCAGCCCGTACAGCGTCCTGGGCACCCCGGCCGACTCGACGAGGCAGAGCAGTTCGCCGTCCTGACCGGGCGTGTACACGGCGACGAACGCGGCACCGGCGAAGACGAGCGCCTGTTCGAGGGCACGGTGCACGCGTTCGGGCGACCCCTGATCGACCGCGATCGCTTCGAGGGCACCTACGGCACGCAGCGTTCGCGTTCCGCGCTCTTGGGCGCCCTCACTGACCACGTTGGCCATTAGAGCGCTTATGAGACACCTGCGCAGCCCCTGTGACCGTTCCGTGGAGGCGGGCCGGTGCAGGCGCTCGAAAGCCACCGAACATGTCTTTACCCATGCGTTCCGCACGGTGTTCTCGTGACAGGCGTGACTGTCCGGGCCCGTCGCGTGGCTGGAAAGCTCGGTGCCCGTCACGGAGGGGGACGCATGGACAAGCGGTACGAGGTGTACGCGCTCGCCGACCGGCATTTCTACGAGACGCCGGACCGGCTGGCGCGGGGCGGGCAGGAGGCCGCGCAGGGGGCGGCCGCGCACCTCTACGAGACGGCCCGCCGGCCGGTGCCCGAGGGCTGGGAGGCGGCGCGGATCGGCGACTGGCTGACGATGACGCCGCTCGGCCCGGACGGGAAGCCGGCCGAGGGCCCGGCGCAGGGCTGGAAGATCCACGCCTCGGCGACCCGCGCGAACGCGGAGCAGATCGCCGGGATCGTGTGGGACTACTGCGTCGAACGGCGGATCCCCTTCAAGTTCGTGCCGGGCCCGCACCTGCTGCACCTGCGCAACACCAAGTACGCGCCGCGCGACGGCAGCGGCAAGTTCGTCACCGTCTATCCGGCCGGCGAGGAGCAGCTGCACGAGGTGCTGCGCGAGCTGGGCGCGCTGCTGGAGGGGTTCGAGGGGCCGTACATCCTGACCGACCTGCGGTGGGGCGAGGGCCCGCTGTACGTCCGGTACGGCGCCTTCGCGCGCTCGTTCGTCGTGGACGACCGGGGCTCGCTGGTCCCGGCGGTGCGGGACGGCGAGGGGCGGCTGGTGCCGGACCGGCGGGCGCCGTCCTTCCAGGTGCCGGAGTGGGTGACGCTGCCGGAGTTCCTCACGCCTCATCTGGACGCGCGCAACAACACCACGACGGGCGACCTGCCGTACCGCATCGAGAAGGCGCTGCACTTCTCCAACGGCGGCGGTGTGTACGCCGGCACCGACACACGCGACGGACGCAAGGTCGTGCTCAAGGAGGGCCGGCCGCACGCGGGGCTCGCCTCGGACGGCGCCGACGCGGTCGCCCGGCTGGAGCGGGAGAAGCAGGCGCTGGAGCAGGTCGCGGGCACGGGTGTGGTCCCGGAGGTGCGCGACTGGTTCGAGCTCGGCGGCCACCGTTTCCTGGTGATGGACTTCCTCGAGGGCCGTCCGCTCAACTCGTTCTTCGCCGAGCGGCATCCGCTGCTCGCCCAGGACCCCGAGCCGGAGGCCGTCGCCGCGTACACGGCGTGGGCGCTGCGCATCCACCGCAGGGTGGAGGAGGCCGTGGCGGCGGTGCACGCGCGCGGCATCGTCTTCAACGACCTGCACGTCTTCAACATCATGGTCGCGCCGGACGAGGAGTCGGTCTTCCTCCTCGACTTCGAGGCCGCGGCCCCGGTCGGGGAGAACGGCCGCCAGGTCGTCGCCCACCCGGGGTTCTTCGCGCCGCCCGACCGCCGGGGCGCCGACGTCGACCGCTACGCCCTGGCCTGTCTGCGGCTGGCCCTGTTCCTGCCTGTCACCACGCTGTTCGTGGTCGACCGCGGCAAGGCGGCGCATCTGGCCGAGGTGATCGGGGAGCAGTTCCCGGATGTGCCGCGGGAGTTCCTCGACGAGGCGGTCGCGGAGATCACGCGGGAGGTGTCCGGCCGTACGGTGGCCGCTCCCTCCTCTTTGGTGGACCCCGGCGACTGGCCGTACAGCCGTGACTCGATGGTCAAGGCGATCCTGGCCTCGGCCACCCCGGAGCGCGACGACCGGCTCTTCCCGGGCGACGTCGCCCAGTTCTCCGACGGCGGCGGGCTCGGGATCGCCCACGGCGCGGCCGGGGTGCTCTACGCACTGGACGCGATCGGCGCCGAGCGGTACGAGGAGGGCGAGCGCTGGCTGCTGGCCCGGACGGCGCCGGCCCCGGTCGGCACACCGCTCGGCCTGTACGACGGGCTCGCGGGCGTCGCCCTGGTCCTGGACCGGCTCGGGCACCGGCAGCGGGCGCTGGACCTGGTCGAGGGCATCCTCGCGGAGCGGTGGCAGAACCTCTCCTCCGACCTGCACGGCGGACTGGCCGGACTGGGCCTCGTCCTGGGCCACTTGGCGCACACCACCGGGGAAGCGGTGCTGCGCGAGCGGGCCGACGAGGCCGCCCGGATCCTCGTGCGACGGCTCGCCGAGCCGCTCCCGGCCACACCCCGGCGGCGCGCCGGACTGCTGCGGGGCGCGACCGGTCCGGCGCTCCTGCTGCTGCGGCAGTACGAGTGGACCGGCCGGGCGGAATGGCTTCAGGCGGCGGCCGTGGCCCTGCGCCGGGACCTGGAGTCCTGCGTGACCCGCGAGGGCGGTGCGCTGGAGGTCGACGAGGGCTGGCGGACCCTGCCCTACCTCGGCGACGGCAGCGCGGGAATCGGCATGGTACTCGACGACCTCGTGGCCCACGCCCCGGAAACCGCCGGGGAGTTCGGCCCGGCCCGCTCCGGCGTGCTCACCGCCGCCACCTCACGCTTCTACGCGCAGCCCGGGCTGTTCCAGGGCCGCGCCGGAATGATCCTGCACCTCGGCCGCACGACCGAGCCGGGCGCGACCCCGGACCGGCTGGCCGGACAGATCGCCGGACTCGGCTGGTTCGCGATGGCCTACGAGGGCCAACTCGCCTTCCCCGGCCACCAGATGATGCGGCTGTCCATGGACCTCGCCACCGGAACGGCAGGGTGCCTGCTGGCGCTCGGCGCGGCCCTCGACCCGGCGACCGGCGCCCACCTGCCGTTCCTCCCGCCGCCGAACCGGCGGCCCACCTGAACGCGGCTCCGCGTCCCGCGGAGTCGTGACACCACCCCGTCCCCACGGATGACCACGGACGGACACCCAACGGAAGGACACACCATGGCACTTCTCGACCTCCAGACGATCGAGTCCGAGGAGCGGACGGACGGCGGCGGCGCCAGCACGGTGAGCCTGCTCTCCTGCATCAGCGCGGCGAGCGTCCTGCTCTGCCTCTGACCGACGTCCGGTCATGGCCCCGGGCGGTCCTCTCCCTTCGGGGAGGGGCCGCCCGGGGTCCGTCCCGTCCCGTGAAAGGCCCGTATGAGCACGCGTGGTGACGACGACCCGGCGACCGGACACGCCCGCACGCTGCTGCGCACGGCCACCCGGTACAGCGGTGCCCGCTGCGCGGCCCTGTGCCTGGTGAGCACCGCCGCCACCGGTGCCGGGCTGCTGCTGCCGGCCGCGCTGGGCCGGGCTCTCGACCTTCTGCTGGCGCAGGCCCCGGCGACGCGCTGGGTGCTGTACTGCGCCGGCCTCGTGCTGCTGCTCGCCCTGCTGGACGCGGCCCAGACCGTGCTGACCGGGACCGTCGACGCCCGCAGCACCGCGTGGCTGCGCCGCCGGCTGACCGGACACGTCCTGGGCATCGGCCCGCGGGCCGCCGACCGCTTCGGCTCGGGTGACCTCGTCGCGCGCCTGGTCGGCAACGCCGCCGAGGCGGGGACCACTCCGGCGGCCCGTGCGGCGCTGCTCGCCGCCCTCGCCGGTCCCGTCGGGGGTGTGGTCGCGCTCGGCCTGATCGACTGGCGGCTCGCTGCCGTCTTCCTCGCCGGGGCGCCCGTTCTGACGTTCCTGCTGCGCGCCGTGGCCCGTGACACCACTGAGAGCGCGACTCGTTACCAGGGGGCCCAGGGCCGGATCGCCACCGCTCTGGCCGAGGCCGTCGAGGGTTTCCGCACCGTCCGGGCGGCGGGTACGGAGGGCCGGGAGACGGCTCGGGTGCTGCGGCCGCTGCCCGGCCTGTCCGAGGCCGGGCACCGCATGTGGCGGGTGCAGGGACGCGCCGCAGCACAGGCGGTCGCCGTGGCACCGCTGCTCCAGCTCGGGGTGGTCGCCGTGGCCGGTGTGCTGCTCACCAGGGACCTGTTGTCGGTGGGCGAGGTGCTCGCGGCCTCGCGGTACGCGGTGCTCGCGACGGGCGTCGGCGTCCTGGTCGGCCGGCTCGCGGGCCTGGCCCGGGCCCGGGCGGCGGCCCGGCGCCTCGGCGAGGTCCGGGCCGAGCCCGCCACCGGGTTCGGCGAACGGCGGCTGCCCGACGGGCCCGGACGGCTGGAGCTGCGCTGCGTGACGGCCCGGCGCGGCGGACGCGCCGTGCTCGACGGAGTGGACCTCGTCGTACCGGGCGGCACGACCCTCGCCGTGGTGGGCCGGTCGGGCGCGGGCAAGTCGCTGCTGGCCGCGCTCGCCGGGCGGCTGGCCGACCCGGACGCGGGCGAGGTGCTCCTCGACGGGGTGCCGTTGCGCGAGCTGCCGCACGACGATCTGCGGCGCGCCGTCGGCTACGCCTTCGCCCGCCCGGCCCTCCTCGGCGACACGGTCGAGCAGGCGATCGGCCTCGGACTGGCATCACCCTCCCCCGACCGCGTCCGTGCGGCGGCCCGCACCGCCCTCGCGGACGACTTCGTCCGCCGCCTCCCGGACGGATACGACACGGCCGTCGCCGACGCCCCGCGCTCCGGCGGCGAGTCCCAACGGCTGGGCCTCGCCCGGGCGTTCGCACACGGCGGCCGGCTGCTGATCCTCGACGACGCCCTCTCCAGCCTGGACACGGTGACGGAACGCCACATCACCGACGCCCTCCTCGGCGACGGCCCGGGCAGCACACGGCTGCTGGTCGCCCACCGCAGCGCCACGGCCTCGTGCGCCGACGCGGTGGCCTGGCTGGACGAGGGGCGGGTGCGGGCGGTGGGACGGCACGAGGAGCTGTGGCGGCTCGCGGAGTACCGGGCGGTGTTCGGGGAGGGGACGGACTCCGCGTACGCCGGGGCCGGGAGCGGGGCAGAGGCATGACGGGTATGACGGACAGCCCCGTGCGGGGTGGGCTGCCTTCGCGTGGCCTTCGGTTCCTGCTGGCCCGGTGGCGGGTCCTCCTGCGGCTCACCGCCTGGTCGGTGCTGGAGACCGGGCAGACCTTCCTCATCGGGTACGGGCCCGCCCGCGCCCTGGACGACGGGTTCCTGCGGGGGCGGCCGGATGTCGGGCTGGCCTGGCTGGCGGTGGCCGGGCTCGGTGTCCTGGCCGGGGCGTACGGGACCGCACGGGTGTACGCGGCCGTCGCCGCGCTGGTCGAACCGTTCCGGGACCGGCTCGTGGAGCGCGTGGTCGCGCGCGGAGTGCGAACCGGTGACGCGGGCTCCCTGTCCGGGCTCACCCAGCAGGTGGAGATCGCTCGGGACACCTTCGCCGGGCTGGTCATGGTCTCCCGCTCCTTCGTGTTCACCGCCGCCGGTGCCCTGGCCGGGCTGTTCACGCTCGCCCCGCCGCTCCTGCTGGTCGTCGGGCCGCCCCTGGCCGCGGGGGTGGCGCTGTTCGCGGCGACACTGCGGCCGCTCGCCCGGCGGCAGGAGGCGTTCCTCGTCGCGGACGAGGCCTTCGCGGGACACCTGGGCACCGTCTGCCCGGGCCTGCGGGACATCACGGCGACCGGCGCCGAGGCGCACATCGCCGCCGCCACCGGCGAACGGGTCGAGGCGGAATTCCGGGCGGCACGCTCCCTGGCCCACTGGGGCGTACTGCGCGTGGCGTCCCTGGCGCTGGGGGGCCAGCTCCCGCTCGTGCTGCTGCTCGCCACCGCCCCGTGGCTCCTGGCCCACGGCGTCACCACGGGCGCCCTGGTCGGCGCCCTCGCCTATGTCACCCAGTCCCTGCTGCCCGCCTTGCGCAACCTGATCCACGGGCTGGGCACCAGCGGTTCCCGCCTGACGGTGGTGCTGCGCAGGCTCGCCCCGGCGGGTTCCGCCGAGAACGACGGCACGGGCGGCGACGGAACGCGGTCGCGGGCGGGCAGTCGGCCCGCGGATACGACGAACGGGAGTACGGGGCAACGCCGCGCAGACACGGCGAACCCACGCGCGGAGCACCGTCCCCCGGACACGGCACAGCAGCGCCCGGAACCCCGCCCCGCGCCCGGCACCCGCGCCGACAAGCCCCGCGGCGGGCTCCCGGGAGCCGTACGGACCGCCGACGGCACACTCCACACGCCCCTCGCATCGGCATCCGCATCCGCATCCGACGGCACAGCCCGCACCCCCACCGCGTCCGACAGCACACCGCTCACCCCCACCGCCGACGGCCGGACCATCCCCGCCGGCCATGCGCCGCCCGTTCCCTCTCCGCCCGCCCTGTCCCTCTCCTCCGTCACCTTCGCCTACGGCCCCGCCAGCGCCCCCGTCGTCGAGGACCTCGACCTGACCCTCCCGGCCGGCTCGCACCTGGCCGTCGTCGGACCCAGCGGTGCCGGCAAGTCCACCCTCACCGCCCTCGTGGCCGGGCTTCTCACGCCGGACCGGGGCACCATCGCGGTGGGCGGACACCCCGTGCCCGGGCCGGAGGCGGCCGCCGCGCGGGTGCTCATCCCGCAGGAGGCGTACGTCTTCGGCGGCACGCTGGCCGAGAATCTCGCGTACCTGCGTCCGGAGCCGGTGCCTGAGGAGGAACTGCTGGCCGCGGCGGCGGCGGTCGGCCTCGCCCCGCTGGCCGGCCGGCTCGGCGGCCTCGGCGCACGGGTCGACCCGTCCGCCCTGTCGGCCGGCGAACGGCAACTGGTCGCGCTGACCCGGGCCTACCTGTCGTACGCCCCGCTCGCCCTGCTCGACGAGGCGACCTGCCATCTGGACGCCGAGGCGGAGGAGCGCGCCGAGCGGGCCTTCGCAGCGCGGCCGGGCGGGACCCTGGTGGTTGTCGCCCACCGCATCAGCTCGGCCCGCCGCGCCGGCCGTGTGCTGGTCATGGACGGCCGGAGCACGGCCTGCGGCGGCCACGAGGAGCTGATGCGGTCCTCGGCGCTGTACCGGGACCTCGTCGGGAGCTGGGCGCCCGCACCCTCCCGGCGGCGGTCAGAGCCAGCCCTGTCCCTGCGAGATGCGGATCGCGTCGATGCGGTTGCGGGCCCCGGTCTTGCGGGTGATGGCCGCCATGTAGTTGCGCACGGTCCCGTGGGACAGGTGCAGGCTCCCGGCGATCTCCGCGATGGAGGCTCCCTCGGCCGCGAGGGATAACACGCTCAGCTCTCTGCGGGTCAGCGGCATCTCGGCCGCCTTGAGGAAACCGAACCCCAGCGAGTCGTTGACGAAACGTTCCCCCTGGGCGACCCGGCGGATTCCGCGCAGCAGGTTCTGCGGCGAACCCTCCTTGTCGACGTAGCCGAGCGCCCCCGCCTCGGCCGCCCGTTTCAGCAGTCCGGGCCTGTTCGCGGTGGCGAGCACGAGCAACCGCGGGCGCGTCCGGTCCGGGCCCGGCCGGCACAGCTCCCCCAGCGGCGGGATGCCGTAGGTGTCCGAGCACTCCAGGTCCGCCGCGCAGACGTCCGGCCGCACGGACGGCAGCAGTCCGGGAGCGCCTCGCCACGACGTGTCGTGCACCACGAGATCGGACTCCCCCCGCAGCCACTCCGCCAGCACCGATCGCACCAGACACTCGTCGTGCACCAGAAGCACCCGGATCACTGCCACCCCCTCGGCTCGCCGTACGCCATTCGTGTTGAGCGCGTGCCCCATTGTTCGCGACCGTGACCCTGCGTGGGCGCGGAGAACCGGCCATCAGGGTGCGTGGGGGCGCACGCGCGGCGCCCGTACACCCCGCCGCGCTTCGACTTCGGCGGCATGGGTCGCGGCGGTCGGGGTACGCGGGCGCCCTCTCCGGCGCCCGCGTGTGTGTGACCGACGGTAACCAGGTCCGTCCCCGTGCCGCTCGTCGTGCGCGAAGGGCCGCCAGGGAGGAGATTTGTTCGTGGGCCCGGTCGCGCGGCCGTGCGAGGAGGTGGTCGGCGTGTCCGACGGACAGTCGTCCGCGCAGGCGCCGGCAGCCGCCAGGACGCCGGTCGGCCGACCCCTGCTGTCCTTGGCGCTGGCCTCGATGATGGACGAGGTGCACGCCCACTCCGGTGCGGTCTACCTGCTGGCGCAGGACCAGCCGGTGCTGGAGATGGCGGTGATGGCGGGGCTGCCCCGGGCCTTCGCCGCGCCCTGGGAGCGGGTGGGACTGAGCGCGCCGATCCCCGTCGCCGACGCGGCGCGCGAGCGCAGACTGGTGTGGGTCGGCGGCGAGGAGGAGATGGCCCGCCGCTATCCGCGGATCGCCGTGGTGCTGCCCTATCCGTTCGCCCTGGCGGCGGTGCCGGTGGCCACCGAGTCCACCGTGTACGGCGCGGTGTTCGTGACCTGGCCGGGCGGGCATCCGCAGGAGCTGTCCGACCGGGAGCGCGACGGCCTGACCGCGGCCTGCGGCCGGCTGGCGGTCCGGCTGGAGCGGGCCGCCGAGCACAGCATCCCGCCGCACCCCGAGACCGATCTGGTCGCCTCGCCCCTGGTGGGCGGTATGGCCGGCACGCTCGGCACGGTGGAGGCGGCCCGGATGGTGAGCCGGCTGCCCTACGGGCTGGTCTCACTGGATCTGCACGGGCGGATCGGCTTCGTCAACGCGGCGGCGGCCGAGCTGCTGAACGTCCCGGTCAGCCGGCTGCTCGGCACACAGCTGTGGGCGTCGGTGCCGTGGCTCAACGACCCGGTGTACGAGGACCGTTACCGGGCCGCGCTGATGAGCCAGCACACCGCCTCGTTCGTGGCGCTGCGCCCGCCCGGCGAGTGGCTGTCGTTCCGGCTGTACCCGAGCACGACGGGCCTCAGCGTCCGGATCACCAGGTCCCGGGCCGTGACGGAGATGAACCGGGCCGCCCCGCCGTCCGACGGGACGCCGACCCGGCTGGTCACCATGTCGCAGGTGCTGGACCTGGCCAGCGCGCTAACCGAGGCGGTGGGGGTGCAGGACGTGGTGCAGCTGGTCGCGGACGAGATCGCCCCGGCCGTGGGCAGCCAGGCCCTGGTCGTGCTGGGCTCGCGGGCGAACCGGCTGCGGGTGCTCGGGCATCGCGGGTACCGGGACGCGACCGTGGTGGAACGGTTCGACGGGATGCCGCTGACCGAGCCGACCCCCGGCACACAGGTGCTGCGCACGGGCGTGCCCGCCTTCTTCGAGTCGCAGGACCAGCTGGAGCGCCTGTACCCGGCGCGGGTCGCCACGCCCGACGGGTTCGCGGCCTGGGCGTATCTGCCGCTGATCGCCCAGGGCCGGCCGGTGGGGACGTGCGTGCTCTCCTACGCCGAGCCGCACCACTTCCCGACGGAGGAGCGAGCGGTGATGACCAGCCTGGCCGGGCTGATCGCCCAGGCGCTGGAGCGGGCGCTGCTCTACGACGCCAAGCACCGGCTCGCGCACGGCCTCCAGGAGGCGCTGCTGCCGCACTCCCTGCCGTCGCTGCCCGGCATCGAGGCGGCAGCCCGCTATGTGCCGGCCACGCAGGGCATGGACATCGGCGGCGACTTCTACGACCTGGTGCGCACCCAGGGGATGGCGGCGGCGGTGATCGGGGACGTGCAGGGCCACAACGTCACGGCGGCCGGGCTGATGGGGCAGGTCCGCACCGCGGTGCGCGCGTACACGACCGTGGGCCAGGCGCCCGAGGAGGTCATGCGCAGCACCAACCGGCTGCTGCTCGACCTGGGGGCGGACCTGTTCGCCAGTTGCCTGTACCTGCGCCTGGACCCGGCGCACGGCCGGGCCGTGATGTCCCGGGCGGGTCATCCGCCGCCGCTGCTGAGACGTCCGGACGGGCGGGTGCGCGTTCTCGACCTGGCCGGCGGCCCGCTGCTGGGCATCGACGCCTCCGCGGTGTACCCGACGACGGAGGTCGCCCTCGCCCCCGGCTCCCTGCTCGTCCTCTACACCGACGGGCTGGTCGAGTCCCCCGGCACCGACTTCGAGGAGGCCCTCGCGATCCTGGGCCGCCGCCTGGCCGACGCCGGGGACCAGCCGCTGGACGAACTGGCCGACAGCCTCGTCCGCCAGGAGCCCCACCGCACGGACGGGGAGGAACGGCTCGACGACATCGCCCTGTTGCTGCTCAGGGCCGTCGGATAGGGCCCCGGAGGTTCTCCCGCGGCGCCCCGTCGGCGCGCGGATGGGCCGGCCCTCCCTCCGGAGGGCCGGCCCGGTTCCACCGCCGGCCGGAACCGCACGAGAGCGCTCAGGCCGGGGCGGCTTCGAACGCCGGTGGGCGCTGCCGACCAGGACCCGCCCGAGCACCCTCAAGCCGCTCGGCGGCCAGGAACGCGGTTGGCGCCAACGGCCCGGATCCGCGGCTGAGCCCGTCGGCGGCCGAGAACGCCGGCGAACGCCAACGACCGACACCACGGCTCAACCCCGTCAACGGCCGAGAACGCTGACGAACGCCAACGACCCGACACCACGGCTCAAGCTCAACCCGGTCAACGGCCGAGAACGCCGACGAACGCCAAACGACCCGACACCACAGCTCAACCCCGTCAACGGCCGAGAACGCTGACGAACGCCAACGACCCGACACCACAGCTCAACCCCGTCAACGGCCGAGAACGCCGGCGAACGCCAACGACCCGACACCACAGCTCAACCCCGTCAACGGCCGAGAACGCCGACGAACGCCAAACGACCCGACACCACAGCTCAACCCCGTCAACGGCCGAGAACGCCGGTGGGCCGGCCCGGTCCCGCCAGGAAGGGGGCGGAACCGGGCCGGCGGCGTCGGACCGGCTGCCGACGTTCTCGGGTCAGCGGGACTCGGTCAGACCGGAGTTGTCCTCGACTCCCTGGCCCGTGTCCTGACCGGCGCCGGCTCCGGCGCCCGCGTCCTCGCCTCCGGCCTGCTCACCGGCACCCGCACCAGCACCGGCACCGGCCTCTTCACCGGCACCGGCTTCTTCGCCCGCACCCGCACCGGCCTCGCCGCCGGCACCGGCCTCTTCACCGGCGCCCGCTTCCTCACCGGCACCGGCACCGGCGTCCTCGCCCACACCGGCTTCCTCGCCGGCACCGGCCTCTTCACCCGCGCCGCCGGCCGCACCGCCCGCGCCGAGGGTCGCGCCGACCGCCTCCAGGGCGGTGGTCACCGGCTGGAAGAACGTCTCGCCGCCGACCGTGCAGTCGCCGCTGCCGCCCGAGGTGAGGCCGATCGCGAGACCGTCCTGGGTGAACAGCGAGCCACCGCTGTCGCCGGGCTCGGCACAGACATTGGTCTGGATGAGGCCGGTGACGGTGCCCTCGGGGTAGTTCACCGTGGCGTCGAGGCCCAGGACCTGGCCGTCGGCGAGCCCGGTGGTGCTGCCCATCCGGAAGACCTCCTGGCCGACGGTCGCCTCCGCGGCCTCGGTGATCTGGACGGTCTGGTCGCCGGTGTTGACCTCGCTGGGCGCCTCGGTCGCCGGGTCGTCGTACTTCACGAGTGCGAAGTCGCCGTCGCCGGGGAAGGTGGACTGGTCGACGGTGGCGATCGGCTGACCGCCCTGCGTGTCCGACCACTCGTTGCCGCCGAGGGTGCAGTGACCGGCCGTCAGGAAGGCCGGCGAGCCGTCGCCCGCGGTGACGTTGAAGCCGAGGGAGCAGCGCGAGCCGCCCGCGAAGATGGCGTCACCGCCCGAGACGAACGGCTTGAAGGTGCCCGCGGACTTCTTGAGGGTCGCCATGCCGGAGCCGAGGCTCTGCACGGTGGACTCCAGTCTGTCCCACTTGGCGCCGGTGACGGTGCTGTCGGCCGTCACCAGGAGCTTGTTGGTGCGTGGGTCGATCGCCCAGGAGGTGCCCGCGATGGTCGCGTCCGACTTCAGGGTCTGCGCCCCGCCCTGGAGCTCCGACCAGCTGTTGTCGACCTCGCGGACCTTCGCGCCCGCGGCCTTCGCCTGCACGACCACGTTGTTGTTGTCGCCCGGTACGACGTTGACGACGAGCTGCTGGCTGTCGCTGTCGTAGTAGGAGCCGCCGAACGCCTCACCGAGGAGCCCGGAGAGCTGCGAGGCGAGATCCGAGGCGTCGCCCGCCTTCAGGGTCTTCGGCGCGGCCGCCGCGTCGTCGGACGAACCGTCCTGCGACGCGTTGGCGTTGGGGAGCAGGATCGCGGCCGCGCCGAGCGCCACCACGCTGCCCGCCGCTATCGCGGCCTTGCGCTTCGGAATTCGCTTGTGACTCAAACTTCTCTCCTCCTGGGGAACGGAGTAGGTGCCGCCGTCCGGCAGCTCTTGGGGGGCGCCTGGATGGCTGTTGGTACGCACGGGCCGTCCGGGACGTTCAATTCCGTTTGCAAGTGATCCGTTCGCATCGCGGAATCAGCCAACTCCCGCCACCCGGGCACCGACCGCACGGTCTGCGACCGCCCTGGTCACAGCGGCACGCCGGAAGGACGAAACGCGCCGACCGACGGCTCCCCCGTGGCCGGATGACGGCGTTTCAGACGCGGCCCTCGCGACGGCCATACCGAACGAACACGATCCGTATCCGATCGGAAACGATCTGTTGAGATCACTGAGCGGAATCCCACCTTCAGCGAATCTGCACATCGAATGCTCAACCCGGTCACCGAGTCGAGGGTTATCCGCGCGCCGACCGCGTCGGTCATGCCTTTGGGGCGGGAGTGCCGGATTCGCCGTTCCACGATGCAAGGGGTCGGATGGGCCGATGCCGTGCCGCATGTGAAGAAGTCGCCACGAAGGCGTGCCCACACCTGCACGCTTCGGTACTGCTGGGGCGCAAGTTGCCTGGTGAGACGGGTGGTTGATTGGAAGCTCGCGCCCGCAGCGTGCTTTGATCCATCGCACCGCGGGGGCCGCTCAGGACATTCGGAAACGGGAGTCCGGCACTCGCGGTCGCGGCCGTCATCTGTCCCCAGAGGGGGCCGCTCCCCCCTTGTGAAATACCCATACGAAGGGAAGTTCCATCATGAACTCCACCCCCCAGGTTGAGACCGTCGAGATCGCTGACGCCGAGCTCGACGCCGTCTCCGGCGGCCTGTCCGTGAACGCCGTGAACACCGTCACCGACACGGTCGACGGCATCGCCCCGGTTTCCGGCCTGGTCAACACGGCCGTCGGCACCGTCGAGGGCGCCACCGGCCTGAACACGGCCCCGGTCACCAACCTGGTCGCCGGTCTCTGATCGAGCCCCCAGTGCCGTTGACTCCCGGAGCCGCAGCCGGCGGTTCCGGGATCTTCGGGTGCCGTAACCACGTTCGCTACGGCTGTAAGTACCTCTTCTACGGGTGAGGGAAGTTCCTTGCAGTTCCGCCAACAGGCCCTCGCCAAGCTCCAGTCACCGGAAGAACTCGACCTTCCGGTGCGTTTCGCCCGCCCGCAGGGCTGGCTCGTGCTCTCGGTGACGGTGGTCGCGATGGCGGCCGCCTCGGCATGGGCGGTGACCGGCTCGGTGACCTCCACCGTCAGCGCACCCGCCATCCTCACGCACGGGCAGGGCAGTTACCTCCTCCAGAGCCCGGTGGCGGGCCAGGTCACCGCGGTGCTCGCGAAGCAGGGCGAGCGGTTGCCCGCCGACTCCCCCGTGCTCAAAGTCCGTACGCCCAAGGGCGAAACCGTCGTCCGCACCCTGGACGCGGGCCGTGTCTCCGCGCTCGCCGCGACCGTCGGGCAGATCATCCAGACGGGCGCGAACGTCGCCGCAGTCGAGAAGGTCGCCCGCACCACGGACGCGTTGTACGCGACGGTCTACGTCCCGGCCGAGAACGCCGCCTCGGTCCCCGACGACGCCGCCGTCGACCTGACCGTGCAGTCGGTGCCGACCCAGGAGTACGGCGTGCTGCGCGGCCATGTGAAGTCGGTGGACCGCTCGGCCCAGTCCCCGCAGCAGATCGCCGCGTTCCTCGGGGACAGCCAGCTCGGCGAGCAGTTCACGAAGAAGGGCAGGCCCGTGGCCGTGACGGTCCGGCTGGACAAGTCGTCCGCCACGAAAAGCGGTTACAAGTGGTCGTCCGCGGACGGGCCGCCGTTCAAGCTGAACTCGATGACACTGGCCTCGGGGTCGATCCGGCTGGCCGACCAGCGTCCCGTCGACTGGCTGCTGCCGTGACCGCGACCGCACCGGACACCCGGGGCCGGCGCCGCGCCGCCCCGCCGAAGCGCAAGGTGCCCAAGGCCGGGGCGAAGACCGTCCGCACGCCCACCGTGCTCCAGATGGAGGCCGTGGAGTGCGGCGCCGCCTCCCTCGCGATGGTGCTCGGCCACTACGGCAAGCACGTCCCGCTGGAGGAGCTGCGCATCGCCTGCGGCGTCTCCCGCGACGGCTCGCGCGCCAGCAACCTCCTGAAGGCCGCCCGCAGTTACGGCCTGACGGCCAAGGGCATGCAGATGGACCTGGCCGCCCTAGCCGAGGTGAAGTCGCCGGCCATCCTGTTCTGGGAGTTCAACCACTACGTCGTCTACGACGGCATGGGCCGCCGCTTCGGCCGCCGTGGCGTCTACATCAACGACCCGGGCAAGGGCCGCCGGTTCGTCCCCATGGAGGACTTCGACGGCAGCTTCACCGGTGTCGTGCTGGTCATGGAGCCCGGCGAGGACTTCACCCGGGGCGGCCGCAAGCCCGGCGTCCTGGGCGCGATGCCCGCCCGGCTGCGCGGCACCGCCGGCACGATGCCCGCCGCCGTCCTGGCGAGTCTGCTGCTGGTGGCGGTCGGCGCGGCGGTGCCCGCTCTCAGCCGCACCTACATCGACGAGTTCCTGATCGGGAACCAGACCTCGCTGCTGCCGACGCTGTTCACGGCGATGGCGGCGTGCGTCCTGCTCACCGTCGTCGTCACCTGGCTCCAGCAGGCCAACCTGCTGCACGGCCGGATCATCTCCTCGACCCTCTCCAGCGCCCGCTTCCTGCGCCATCTGCTGCGGCTGCCGGTCACGTTCTTCTCCCAGCGCAGCCCGGCCGACCTGGTGCAGCGGCTCCAGTCCAACGACGCGGTCGCCGAGACACTGTCCCGCGACCTCGCGGCGGCGGGCGTGGACGCTGTCGTCGTCGTCCTGTACGCAGTGCTGCTCTACACCTACGACCCGCAGCTGACGTTCGTCGGCATCGGCGTGGCGCTGCTGAACGTCGTGGCCATGCGGGTCGTCATCCGGCTGCGGGCCACGCGCACGGCGAAGCTGCGCGCTGACACGGCCCGGCTCACCAACACCGCCTACACCGGCCTTCAGCTGATCGAGACGATGAAGGCGACCGGCGGCGAGGACGGCTACTTCCGCAAGTGGGCCGGCCAGCACGCCACCACGCTGGAGGAGCAGCAGCGGCTGGGTGTGCCGAGCGCCTGGCTGGGCGTGGTCGCGCCGACGCTGGCCACCCTCAACAGTGCGCTGATCCTCTGGATCGGCGGCATGCGGGCGGTCGAGGGTCACATCTCGGTCGGCCTCCTGGTCGCCTTCCAGGCCCTGGTCACCCGGTTCACGGCCCCGCTGACCCGGCTCAACGGCGTCGCGGGCCGCATCCAGGACTTCGCGGCCGACGTGGCGCGGCTGAAGGACGTGGAGAACTTCAAGGCCGATCCGCTCTACGGCCGCCCCGAGTCCGGCGAGTCGACGCGCCGCCTCCAGGGCCACGTCGAGCTGGAGAACATCACCTTCGGCTACAGCCCGCTCGACAAGCCCCTGCTCACCGGCTTCGACCTGACGGTCGGTCCCGGGCAGCAGGTCGCGCTGGTCGGCGGGTCCGGCAGCGGCAAGTCCACGGTGTCCAGGCTGATCTCCGGCCTGTACGCGCCGTGGGAGGGCGTGATCCGCATCGACGGGCAGCGCATCGAGGACATCCCGCGCGGGGCGCTGGCCGCCTCCGTCTCCTTCGTCGACCAGGACGTGTTCCTCTTCGAGGGCACGGTCCGCGACAACGTGGCGCTGTGGGACCCGTCGATCCCGGACGATGCGGTGGAGGACGCGCTGCGGGACGCCGCCCTGCTCGACGTGATCACGCGGCGTCCGGGCGGCATCCACAGCAGGGTCGAGCAGGACGGGCGCAACTTCTCCGGCGGGCAGCGCCAGCGCCTGGAGATCGCGCGGGCGCTGGTGCGCCGGCCGAGCATCCTGGTCCTCGACGAGGTGACGAGCGCGCTGGACGCGGAGACCGAACTGGTCGTGATGGACAACCTGCGCAGGCGCGGCTGTGCCTGTGTGGTGATCGCGCACCGGCTCAGCACCGTCCGCGACAGTGACGAGATCGTCGTCCTCCAGCACGGCACGATCGTGGAGCGGGGACGGCACGAGGACCTGGTGGCGCGCGGCGGAGCGTACGCGGCACTGGTCAGGGAGCGGTGAGATGACGGCCGTTCAGGGACACGAGGGTGACCTCGTCCTCAACGCGTTCGGGCAGATGGGCTCGCGCATCGACTGTGCCGGGTTCAACCGCCTCGACCTGGAGGGCCCGCAGGTGCTGTGGCTGGTCGCGTCGGGTGCCGTCGACCTGTTCGCGGTGGACGCCGGCCAGCAGGGCCACTGGCACCACCTGGGCCGCCTGGAGGCGGGCTCGCTGGTGCTGGGGCCCGTGGCGGGGCCCCAGCACACGCTGGTGGCCCGCCCGCTGCGGGACTGCGTGGTGCACCGCATCGGCCTGCGCGAGCTGTACCAGCCCGCCAACACCGCGACCTGGTCGTACGACGAGTACGGCAACCCGCAGTACGTGCCGCCGACGACGAGCCCGCTGGAGTACGCCCTCGCCCTGGGGGTCGGCCGCAGCCTGTCCATCCTCTTCCAGGCGCCGATGGCGACCGAGCGGGCCGCCGCGCCCACGGACGACGACGTGTTCTGGATGCAGGTGCCGCCGGGCAGCGTCCAGTACGGCTCGCTGTACGGCGCGGAGGCCGCGGCCGACCTGCTGATGGACCCGGCGCTGTGGCAGACCATGGTCGACCAGCAGTACCGGCTGCTGACCACGCTGGACCGCTGGATCGAGCAGCTGGAGCGCACCCACGAGTCGCGGACGGCCGAGGGCATCAAGGCCGGTGAGGCGGTACGCGCCCAGGCCGACCGGACGCTGCTCGCCTCCATCGGCAAGCGGTCGTCGAAGCGGACCACCGCGGCCGACGCCGACGCCACGTACGCGGCGTGCAAGCTCGTCGCGCAGGCGGCCGGGATCAGCCTCACCGAGCCCACCCAGAAGGGCACCGGCGGCGACCGCCTCGACCCGGTCGAGCAGGTCGCCCTGGCCTCCCGCGTCCGCACCCGGTCCGTGCGCCTGGACGGCCGCTGGTGGCGGGACGACGTCGGGCCGCTGGTCGGCCACCGGGCCCTGTCCGGGGCGCCGGTGGCGCTGCTGTGGCGGCGCGGCGGATATGTCGCCGTCCATCCGTCGACCGGGCGTGAGACACCGATCGAGAAGGCCAACGCCGACGAGTTCGAGCCGCGTGCGGTGATGTTCTACCGCCCGCTGCCCGAGCGGCGGCTCAGCCCGCTCAGGCTGCTGCGGTTCTGCATGCAGGGCACGCGCCGCGACCTGACCGGGCTGCTGCTCAGCGGACTGGTGACGGTGGCGATCGGCGCGCTGGTGCCCATCGCGACCGGCAAGGTGCTCGGCGAGTTCGTGCCGAAGGCGCAGACGGACCTGATCGTGCAGGTGTGCCTGGCGGTGATGCTCAGCAGCGTGGTGGCGGCGGCCTTCATGCTGTTGCAGAACCTGACCATCCTGCGGCTGGAGGGCCGGGTCGAGGCCACGCTCCAGCCGGCCGTGTGGGACCGGCTGCTCAGGCTGCCGACGAGGTTCTTCACCGAGCGCTCCACCGGCGAACTGGCCAGCGCGGCCATGGGCATCAGCTCGATCCGCAGACTGCTGGCGGGTGTCGGTCCGACGGTCGCCCAGTCGGTGACGGTCGGGGCGATGAACCTGGGGCTGCTGCTGTGGTTCAGCGTGCCGATGGCGATGGCCGCGGTCGGCATGCTCGTCGTCATCGCCGCCGTGTTCCTGGGGCTCGGGCTGTGGCAGGTGCGGTGGCAGCGGCGGCTGGTCGTGCTGTCCAACAAGCTGAACAACCAGGCGTTCCAGACGTTGCGCGGTCTGCCCAAGCTGCGGGTGGCCGCCGCCGAGAACTACGCGTACGCCGCTTGGGCGTCCCAGTTCGCGCGCAGTCGTGAGCTCCAGCAGAAGGTCGGCCGCATCAAGAACCTCACGTCGGTGCTGGGCGCGGTGTACCTGCCGCTGTGCACGCTGCTGATGTTCATGCTGCTGGCGGGCCCGGCCCGGGGCTCGATGTCGGCGGCCGCGTTCCTCACCTTCAACACCTCGGTGACGATGGTGCTGACCTCGGTGACCCAGCTGACGAACGCGTTCGTCTCGGCCGTGGCCGCGCTGCCGCTGTTCGAAGAGATCAAGCCGGTGCTGGACGCGACGCCGGAGGTGCGCACGGCGAGCACGCGTCCGGGCCCGCTGTCCGGGGCGCTGGAGGCGCGGCGGCTGTCCTTCCGCTACTCGGACGACGGCCCGCTGGTCCTGGACGACGTGTCGTTCGAGGTGCGGCCGGGCGAGTTCGTCGCGGTCGTCGGCCCCAGCGGCTGCGGCAAGTCGACGCTGCTGCGCCTGCTGATCGGCTTCGACCGCCCGGTGTCGGGCAGCGTCCTCTACGACGGTCAGGACCTGGCCGCGCTCGACCAGTCGGCGGTGCGCCGCCAGTGCGGTGTGGTGCTCCAGCACGCGCAGCCGTTCACCGGCTCGATCCTGGACGTCATCTGCGGAACCGAGCCGTACACGCCGGAGGAGGCGATGGCGGCGGCCGAGATGGCCGGGCTCGCCGAGGACATCAAGCGGATGCCGATGGGCCTGCATACCATCGTCTCGGGCAGCGGCGCCGTCTCCGGCGGCCAGCGCCAGCGGCTGATGATCGCCCAGGCGCTGATCCGCCGGCCGCGGATCCTCTTCTTCGACGAGGCGACCAGCGCCCTCGACAACGAGACCCAGCGCACGGTCATCGAGAGTACGAAGGCCCTCAACGCCACCCGGATCGTCATCGCCCACCGCCTGTCGACCGTGCTGGACGCCGACCGGGTCGTGGTGATGGAGGACGGCAAGGTCGTCCAGCAGGGCCCGCCCGCCCGGCTGCTCGCCGACACCAGCGGCCGGCTGCACGAGCTGGTGCGGCGCCAGATGACGTGACGATCCGCGGTCTGCCGGGTGGCGTGTCTTCGCCGTACTCCGGGGACCGGATCGTTGGGCTCTGTCAGAAGTGGGTACCCACGGCCCATGCGAATGAGCGTGGTGGACGTGGGATCGAACACGGTCAGACTGGTGGTCGCGGACGCGGACGACGGCGTACCGCTTCCGGTGCACACCGCCAAGTGGCGGCTCAGGCTGTCCGAGCAGGTCACACCGGGGGGACCCATCCCGGAGCAGGCCGTCGAACAACTGGTGCACGCGGTCGCCGAGGCGAGCCGGACCGCCACTCGGTGGGGTGCGGCCGGTCCGCTGGCGTTCGCGACCGCCGTGGTGCGCGGCGCGCCGAACCGGCACGAGGTGCTGCACACCGTCCGGGCCCGTACGGGCGTGGACCTGTGCACCCTGCCGGGCGAGGTCGAGGCGGAACTGACCTTCCTCGGGGCCCGGCGCTGGATGGGCTGGCGGTCGGGGCCGCTCGCGCTGCTCGACATCGGCGGCGGCTCACTCGAAGTCGCCTTCGGGCGCGGCCGGTTGCCCGATTTCGTGGCGTCGCTGCCGCTGGGCGCGGGGCGGCTCACCCACGAGTTCTTCAAGGACGAGGACCCGCCGTCGCCGGAGCGGGTGCGGGCGCTGCGCCGCAAGGTCCGCCACCAGCTGCGGGACGTCGCGGCGCGGATCCGCTGGGAGGGCCCGCGCACCGCGGTCGCCACCTCCCGCACCTTCCAGCAGCTGGGACGGTTGTGCGGGACGGCTCCCGGACGCCACGGCCCGTTCGTGGACCGGAAGTTGCACCGCGCGGCGCTGCGGGAGGCGATCCCGCGGCTGGCCGCCCTGCCCGCCGCCGAACGCGCGCTGCTGCCCGGCATCTCCGCGCCCCGGGCGGCGCAGAGCCTGGCCGGAGCGGTGGTCGCGCACACCGCGATGAAACTGACCGGCCTCAGGTCCGTCACGGTCTGCCCCTGGGCGATCCGCGAGGGCGTGCTGCTGCGGCACATCGAGGACGGCCCCGCCTGGTGGGCGGAGGTCACCCGCCGCAACGAGGAGGCGGCCCCGCCCGACCCGGTGCCGCTGCGCATCGCCACCGCCTCCAGCTGAGCACCGGCGGACCATAACGGAAGCACCGAACGCAGAAGGGAGACCCCCGTGTCCCAGGACAAGAACCACGACAGCTCCGACAAGCAGACCGAGACGGCGCTGGAGGAGGTCCTGCGCGAGATCGAGGACGCCGAGAACCGCACCCAGGACTCCGCCGGACAGCGCCGCCACCGGGGCGAGGCCGGAGAGGCCATCACCCCCAACACACGCGCCCAGGAGGAGTCCCACGGGGACTGAAGGGAAGGGCCGGGCGGGCCCGGGCTACTGCGGCGGCGGGCCGAGCGGCCGCTGCGCCAGGGCCCGCGCCACGCCGAGCAGGTTGGCCGCCATGGCCCGCCCGGTCGACCGCGACCAGTCGTGGCCGCGCTCGGCGTCCAGGAAGCTGGGCCCCGGGCCCGGCCCCTGGTTCCAGTAGGTCCACGCCTGGCCGGGGATCGTGTAGCCGATGTCCTCCAGGGCGCCCGTGATCTCGTTGATCACATGGTGCGCCCCGTCCTCGTTGCCGGTGACGACCACGCCCGCCACTCGGTTGTAGGCGACCGGCCGGCCCTCGTCGTCGGTCTCGGACATCATCGCGTCCATCCGCTCCAGCACCCGCTGGGCGACGGAGGACGGCCCGCCGAGCCAGGTCGGCGAGGCGATGACGAGGATCTCCGATTCCAGCAGCCGGTCGTGCACGCCCGGCCAGGCATCGCCCTCGTGCACCGGCTCGCTGGTCACCCCCGGGCCGATGTCCAGGTCGACCGCCCGCACGACATCGACGGCGACAGCTTCCTTCTCCAGCTGCTCGACGACGATGCTCGCCAGTGCCTCGGTGTTCGAGGTCTCCGGCGACTTCTTGAGGGTGCAGTTGATGACGAGTGCCTTCATGAGGTGCCGGAGTACCCCTCCGCACCGGTGCTACGCGGGTAGGTGACCCCGGGCGCCGGCCGGGTACCCGATGCGCATGGAGCACCACCGTGAAGAACCAGGACTGCCACTCCCGCGCGGCCCGCTGAGCGAGGGCGTCGAGGCATACCTGCGGGGCGCGGGCCGGCTGCCCCGCCTCGAGGACGCCGCCCGGGCCGAGGTGTACGGCGAGGATCTCCAGCTGGCGCTCTACCTGTGCTACGAGCTGCACTACCGCGGGTTCGCGGGGGTGTCCACCGACCGCGAGTGGGACCCCGACCTGCTGCGTGTCCGGGCGGCCCTGGAGCACCGCTTCCTGTCCGCCCTGCGTGCCGACGCCCGGGCCCACGACAGCGTGGACGGGGCGCTGGCGGACCTCCTGGTCGAGCCCGTCGACGGCGCGGGTGTCACCCACTTCCTGCGCGACGAGGGCGAGCTGTGGCACCTGCGCGAGTACGCGGCGCAGCGCTCCCTGTACCACCTCAAGGAGGCGGACCCGCACGCCTGGGTGCTGCCGCGGCTGTGGGGCCGGGCGAAGGCCGCGATGGCGGCGGTGGAGTTCGACGAGTGGGGCGGCGGCCGGGCCGACCGTGTGCACGCCCGGCTGTTCGCCGACCTGATGACGGACCTGGGCCTGGACACGACGTACGGCCGCTACCTCGACGCGGCGTGCGCCGAGGCCCTGGTCACGGTGAACCTCATGTCCCTCTTCGGCCTGCACCGGGCCCTCAGGGGCGCCCTGGTCGGCCACTTCGCGACGGTCGAGATCACCTCGTCACCGGGATCGCGGCGACTCGCCGAGGCGATGCGCCGCACCGGCGCCGGGCCGGCGGCCGAGCACTTCTACGACGAGCACGTCGAGGCCGACGCGGTCCACGAGCAGGTGGTGCGCCAGGACGTCATCGGCGGTCTGCTGGCGGATGAGCCGCACCTGGCCCCGGACGTCGCGTTCGGGATCGACGCCACCGAGTTCGTCGAGGACCGCTTCGCCGCCCGGCTGCTCGCCGACTGGCGCGCGTCGCGTTCGTCACTGTCTGCCCCGCTTGCCCTGGAAGCGGCCCATACCTCCTGAATCCCCGGGTACCCGAGCACCGTGAACCCACTGGTACCCCCGGGCGTGTACGCCCCACAGGAAGACACGGAGTTGCTGGTCGGCGCCCTGTTCGACGAGCCGTTGCCGCCCGGCGCGGAGGTGCTCGACGTCGGCACCGGCACTGGCGCCCTGGCCTTGGAGGCGGCGCGCCGGGGTTTCCGGGTGACCGCCGTGGACGTGTCGCGGAGGGCGGTGTGGGCCGCGCGGCTGAACGCCGTACGGGCGGGGCTGCCGGTCCGCATCCGGCACGGGAACCTCTTCGATCCGGTGCGCGGCGAGTCGTTCGACCTGATCCTGGCCAACCCGCCGTACGTGCCGTCGCCGGGCGGTGCGGGACGGCCGCGGGGCGCGGCCCGCGCCTGGGACGCGGGTGACGACGGACGGCTGGTCGTGGACCGGATCTGCCGGGAGGCGCCTGACCTGCTGCGTCCGGGCGGGGTGCTGCTGCTGGTGCAGTCCGCGCTGAGCGGCCCGGACCTGACCGTCGGGCAGCTGCGTTCGTCCGGCCTGAAGGCCGCGGTGACGTGCCGGCGGCGGATCGCGTTCGGCCCGGTGCTGCGCGGCCGGGAACGCTGGCTGCGGCAGCGGGGGCTGCTCCCGCCCGCCGAGGACAAGGAAGAGCTGGTGGTCGTCCGTGCCGAACTCCCCGTCTGACCGGTCCGCGGCGCCGCGCCGCGTCACGGTCCAGCGCAAGGGCCCGCTGCTGATGGAGGGCCCGGTGGAGGTGGAGCTGGAGGACGGTACCGTCGTCACCTCGGACCGCTTCCGCGTGGCCCTGTGCACGTGCCGCCGCAGCCGCCGCTATCCGTGGTGCGACACGAGCCACCGCGACCGGGCCTGAGCCCGGTCGCGGTGGGCGGCAAGCCCAGGGGCCGGCGGGCGGCCCCACTCCGCCCACCGGCCCCCTCGTACGAGATCGCAGGTCCCCGCGACAGCGGCCCGGCTCCCCAGCCTCGAGCCGCTGTGTCTCACGGGAACGGCGCGATCCCGGTCTCTCAGAACGCGAAGACGCCGGAACCGTAGGCGTTCTTCACGCACTCGTTGGAGAAGGTGCGCTCGTAGGAGACGCGCTGCCCCTGCCAGACACCGTCGACGGTGACGACCACCGGGTCGTACTGCTTGGTGCACATCACGCCGTCCGTGGCGGTCAGGGCGTGGATGTCGCCGCCGACACCACGCAGTTCCGCGCAGGCCGAGGCGCTGACCGGGTGCGTGCCGGAGGGCCTCGGGGCACAGGTCAGGGTGACCGCGCGTTCCGGAGTCGCTGCTGCCGCGCTCTCACCGTGGCCCACCGTGAGAACGAGGGCCGACGGGGCGTAGAGCGCGGTGGGGGCCTGACCCGGACTGGCGAGCGCGGCCCCGGACAGGGGTCCGCAGACGGCGGTGGCCGTCAGGCCGAGGGTCATGGCCCAGCGCGCGGTGTTCCGCATTGTGTGCATCCTTCCGCTCGATTACAGGGTGTGCCGGCCCGTGCTCGATCGGTGCCCGGGGCGGCGACCGCGAGTCTGCCGAGTCCGCCTCCGAAACACACATCGACCCCACCGGTTTCAGTAACCTTGCGTGTTGAATCAGTGGCGTGAAGTTACGGAACGCGCCCGCATGAAGCCCGTAACCGCGCGGACTCCGGGATCACGAAGCGGCCAGATGGCCGATTTCCGCGTGTTCGTTAATAGGCCTGAAACATTCCGATTCCGCTCTCGGCCGACTGCTTCGCGACCCCTTGTGTTCATGGTCGGGCCGAGTAATCGTCATTACATGATTACTACAGAGCAGCGAGAGAAACTGCGCGGCTGGTTCGCCGGCCGCCTTCCCGACGACCTCTTCGAGGAGCTGACCGAGATCACGGTCGACCGCGAGGAGATCACCGTGATCGGCCGCATCCCCGAACCCCGGCTGGCCGAGGACGCCCCGGCCGCCGAGCGGGAGGCGGCCCTGGAGAGCCGGGTGCAGGACTTCCGGGAACGCACGCGTGAGGACCGGATGGCCGTGGCCCGGGAGGCGGAGCACCGGTTCCGCCGGAAGGTGTCCTGGGGCGTGGAGTGCGGCGGGCGGCGGACGCTCTTCACGCACGTGGCCGCGCCCGTGATGACGCGGCTGCGCCAGCCGGAGCGCCAGGTCCTCGACACCCTGATCGCCGGCGGTGTCGCCCGCAGCCGCAGCGACGCGCTGGCCTGGTGCGTGCGCCTGGTCCAGCGTCACACCGACGACTGGCTCGCGGAGTTGCGCGACTCCCTCGAACACGTGCAGCGGGTCCGGGCCCAGGGGCCGGACGCCGAGCCGGATCAAGCGGATCACGCCGAGCGCACGGATGACGAGGAGTGACCACAGAGTGGAGGATCGGTCCACTCACAGCACCGAGAATGGATGAACCGTCCTCTGGTGTCGTCCGTCTGCGGCGCCCTACCGTCGGCAGCACCCCAGAGGACGGGCTCCGCACGCCGCCGCACACCCACGCGCCGGCGAGCGGCCGTCCGCAACGCCGCCGCGCCACCCCGCGCTCCACCGGCCCCTTCCCCGCTGGAGCCCCTTCGTCCTCGCCGGCCGAACGTCCTCCGGGCGCCGACGTCCCCTCCCCCGCCGCGCCTCCCCCGTCCCTGACGGAGGTCGAGGCCCACGGTGTCGACCGCATCCCCGACGCCGAGCGCACCGCCACCCCGCTGGACCTGTTCCGGCTCGCCTTCGGCGGTGCCAACACCTTCTTCACTGGCCCGGACCGTCGAGGTGCCGGTGCCGACGACTACCGGCCCGGCGCGGAGGGGGCGCTGTCGGGCCCCTCGGCTAAGTTGCCGGCATGACCGACTTCGTATTGGTGGCGGGGACGTGGCTCGGGGCGTGGGCGTGGGACGAGGTGGCCGCGGAGCTGCGCGGCGCCGGGCACGACGTCCATCCGCTGACGCTCTCGGGCCTCGCCGAGAAGCAGGGTGTACCGGCCGGGCAGCGCACGCACGTGCGGGACGTCGTCGACGAGGTGGAGCGCCTCGGCCTGCGCGACGTCGTCCTCGTGGGGCACAGCTACGCGGGCATACCCGTCGGGCAGGCCGCCCAGCGGATCGGGGAGCGGCTGCGGCGCGTGGTGTTCGTCGACGCGAACGTGCCGGTGGACGGGGAGTCGTTCCTGTCGGGCTGGCCGAGCGACCCCGTGCGGCAGGCGATCGCCGGGCACGACGGGTTCTGGCCGCCGCTGGGCGCGCCGGAGTACGCGGGGCAGGGGCTGACGGACGAGCAGATCGCCCGGATCGTCGGCGGTTCCCCGCACCCGGGTGCCACACTCACCGAACCGGCCGTGCTGGCGGGCCCCTTGGGCGACCTCCCGGCGACGTATGTGAAGTGCCTCCTCGACGGGGACGAGCCGATGCCGGCGGTGGCCGAACTCCTCAAGAGTGACAGCTGGGAGCTCGTGGAGCTGGACACCGGCCACTGGCCGATGTTCTCGCAGCCGCACGCACTCGCCCGCCTCCTGGACGCGGCGGGGAGCCGCCCCTGATCCGCCGTCGCGCATACCCCTCGGTATCGTCGGCCGTCGGGCGCGGTCTCGACGAGGAGACGACGAGAGGCGGTTGCGTACGGTGGGCAAACACTGGGCGGACTTCCAGTACGAGATCTACCTGAACGGGATGACGGGTGCCGTACCGCGGCTGCCCACCGATCTGACCCGGCTGGAGGAGCTGACCGAGCAGCGGCTCGGGCCCGGCCCGGTCGGCTATGTGGCGGGCAGCGCGGGCAACGGCAGCACAACCCGCGCCAACCGGGCGGCCCTGGAGCGCCGTCGGATCGTGCCGCGCATGCTGCGGGACGTGCACGAACGGGACCTGTCGGTCGAGGTGCTGGGCCGGGCGCTGCCGGCCCCGCTGGCGCTGGCCCCGGTCGGGGTGCTGTCGATCATGCACCCGGACGCCGAGTCCGCCGCGGCGCGGGCCGCCGCCGCGCAGGGCGTGCCCTTCGTCCTGTCGTCCGCTTCGAGCATGCCCATGGAGCAGGTCGCCGAGGCGATGGGCGACGCCGAGCGGTGGTTCCAGCTGTACTGGCCCAGGGACCCCGAGGTGGCCCGCAGCTTCCTGGACCGAGCGAGGGCGGCCGGGTTCAGCGTGCTCGTGGTCACCCTGGACACGCCGCTGCTGGCGTGGCGGCCGCGCGATCTCGACCAGGCGTATCTGCCGTTCCTGCACGGCGTCGGCACGGCCAACTACTTCTCGGACCCGGCCTTCCAGGCAGGTCTGGCCAAGCCGGTGCACGAGGATCCGAACGCGGCCGTGATGCACTTCGTGGGGATGTTCGCCGACCCGGCGAAGAGCTGGCCGGACCTGGCGTTCCTGCGGGAGAACTGGGACGGCCCGATCGTCCTCAAGGGCGTTCTGCACCCGGACGACGCCCGGCAGGCCGCGGACGCGGGCATGGACGGTGTCGTCGTCTCCAACCACGGCGGGCGCCAGGTGGCCGGGTCCGTCGCGGCGGCCGACGCGCTGCCCCGCGTGGCGGACGCGGTGGGCGACCGGCTCACCGTCCTCTTCGACAGCGGCATCCGCACCGGCGACGACATCTTCAAGGCACTCGCCCTCGGCGCTCGCGCCGTCCTCGTCGGCCGCCCGTACGTCTACGGTCTCGGCCTCGACGGCCGGCCGGGCGTCGAGCACGTCATCCGCTGCCTGCTGGCCGAACTCGACCTCACCCTCGCCCTGTCGGGCCACGCCACGCCGGGCACCATCGGCCCAACCGACCTCGTCGAGGACCCGGCCTGACAGGCGGGCTGCGCGACGCGTGCGCCGCGCAGCCCCGCTCAGGCCCCGGGGCCTGTGCTCACGCCGTCCCCCCGTGGGGCACGGTCACCTGCCGGGCCGTCTGACCCTCCTGCTCCTCGATCGACAGGGAGCCCGCCGTCGTCGGCACGGGCTCGGCCTGCCAGCGCTGCTCGTCGGAGCGGTCGCGGACCTTGACGACGATGTCGGCGCCGGGGTCGTCGTTGGTGGAGGCGAGGGCGAGCTGCTCGTCCCAGCGGGGCAGCAACTGCCCTTGCACGGTGAGGTCGTAGCGCACGTCCTCGCCCCGCTCGGCGTCGTCCTCGGCGCAGGTGCCGAGGACGACGACGCCGGCGTCCTTGTGCGAGTCCAGGCACAGGCCGGGATCGGCGACGCTGCGCAGCAGCCCGTCGTTCTCGTACGTCCACTGCTGGGTCCACGCCGTCGAGCACTCCGCCAGCTCCGTCCCCGAGCCCTCCTTCGGCAGGTCCCGGACGTCGAGGCACAGGCCGGCGCCGGCGTTGCGCAGCCGCGTCACGCCCGGTGCCCCCGTGGGAAGCCGTGCCGTGTCGGGCGGCGTCACGGACTCGGCGCCGTTGCCGCCGGCGGCGCTGCTGGAGCCGGCCGGGTCGGCCCGGCCGCCGTCGTAGGACGACACGTTGATGATGAGCACGGTCGCCAGCACCCCGGCCGACACCGCGCCGACGCCCGAGAGGAGCGCCCGTGAGGAGCGCACCGCGTCCGGGATGCGCGCGCCCTGAACCCGGCGGACCTGCATGGGGATCCGGGACAGCAGGCGGTGGCGTCCGCCCTCGGATCGTCCGTCGCCCCGTCCTCCGCCGCGCCGGCCCGCACGCTTGCCCCGCGTGCCGTGCGAGGCCCGGCCCGGGCGCGAGTCGAGGTAGCGGCGGGCTCCCCAGCCGAGCACCGCTTCGGCGATCAACGGGCCCAGCCCGCCCTCGAAATGGCTCAGTTGTTCGGCCGCGTTCCGGCAGTAGCGGCACTGCGCCAGATGTTCCTGGACGTCGGGCAGCAGTGCGCCGCCCCGGCGGATCGGGACGTCGAGGAGGCGGTTGTAGAAGCGGCAATCCTGGGTGGGCGCGAGTTCGCCATGGGCACGTACACAACCCTCGCGGAATGTGTCACGCGCTTGTTCGAGTGCGGCCGACGCGATGTCGGTATCCATGCCCAGCAGGCCCGCCGGGACGCTTAAAGGATCGGCCTCGACCTCGACGTGCCAGAGCAAACAGCGCGCGGCTGCGGGAAGTGCCTGAAATGCCCGCTCCGCGAGGGCGCGATTTTCGGGCGTCATGGACGTCGCCGCGCGCAGCCCGCGCCCTCCGGCCGGTTTCTGCAAGGCCGGCAGTACGGCGGATATTCGATCGTCGCCGGACCACTCCCGGACCGTGTCGCGCACGGTCACCAGAAGCGCCGGGCGCAGCGCGACGGCCGACTCGCCGAAGGCGAGGCGGTTGAGGGTCCGGTGGAAGGCGGTCCCCGTGACCATCTCGGCGACCTGCGCCGACGAGGCGAGACAGATGACCGCGTACTGGTGCACCGGCTGCCAGTGCCGCGCCATCAGCAGCGCGACGGAATGGGCGGCGACCCCGCCCTCCGGGCTGCCTCTCAGGGGGGCGGCGAGAGATTCATCGGATTCCCCGGCATCCCCGCCGGGCGGGGGATACGGAGGACGAGGGGGGTGGGGGGTGGGCACTGAGATGGTTCCTTCCCACGCGCATGTGACACACAGAAGTCCTGCCGCCGAAAAAGGAGCCCGGTTGGTGCGTACCTCTTTTGGCGCGGCGCGGGAGGTGCGAATTCACCGACGGCGAATCGGACCCGGTCTGCAAAACGCGTGCGACACTCGGCCATTCCCCCCGCACGTCTGTTTCACTCTTGCACAACCCCCACACGGCCAACAAGGCGCCCGTACAACATCAAGCCCATTGACAGAAAGTCAGAAACGGGAACACATACGCGCCGGTCGCACCGGTTTTCGACCTTTTCAGATCTGCCAGGACCGCAGCCGGTCGGCAGCGCCGTAGACGTCGGTGGTGCCGGACATCAGGTCGCGGGCGAGGTCGACGAGGGCACCGTAGGGCGGGTCGATGCCGACGCCGCTGACGAACATGTAGGCCACGGCCGTCGCACACGCGAAGCGGGCGTTGGCCGAGGGCAGCGGGCGGAGCACGGTGATGGTGTGCAGCAGCGCGGCGGCCCGCCAGGCCGCGTCGGAGTTCACCCCGAGGCGCGGCGGATCGACGCGGTGCCGGGCGACGGCGGCGACCAGCGCGGAGAAGTCGTTGACGGTGGGCTGGTCCGGGAGGACCTCTTCGTGGCGCTGAAGCAGCCAGGGCACGTCGATATGGATGACGGGTGCCATCGGTCAGGCGGCCCGCCCTTCGCCCTTGCTGGGCGGTTCGTCGTCGGGGAAGGCGGCGGCGAACTCGTCGGCGTGGGTCGCGAAGAACCTGCGGAAGGCCTCCGCGCCCTCCTGGAGGGCCCGGTGGCGGGCTATGTCGGCCGCGGCCGCCTCGCGCACGAGTGCCTTCATGGACGTACCGCGCTCCTTGGCGATCTGCCGCAGGTCCTCAAGTTCGCGGTCGCTGAACTCCACGTTGAGAGCTGGCATGCCTTCACGGTACCGCTCGGGTACTGACTCGTAAATAGCACCAGGTCAGAGGGCAGGCCGTGCGGTACCGGAGGTGGTGCACCCCCTGTCATCCGCTGAGATCTGCATCACATCACACCGCCCGATGTCACATTCCGGGCTCCCGAGCGGCTCGCAGTAGTGACCACGTCTTTGGGAGGACCACGCATGACCGAGATCCCCGTACCCGGCACCGCAGCCCCGATCGACGAGGCGACCGGGGTGTTCGTGGACCATCGCGAGCTGCTGTTCGGCGTCGTCTACAACATGCTCGGCAGCGTGGCCGACACCGAGGACGTCCTCCAGGACACATGGCTGTCCTGGACGGCCCGCGGCAAGGGCTCTCCCCTGGCCGGCGTCGACAATCCCCGGGCCTATCTGGTCCGGGTGGCGGTCAACCACGCGCTGCGGCGCCGGGCCGTGATCAGCCGCAGGCAGGAGACGTACGTGGGTTCCTGGCTGCCCGAGCCGCTGGTCGCCGACGAGGGCGCCGACACCGCCGACGGCCCGGCCCTGCGCTCCGAGTCGGTGTCCCTGGCCATGCTGGTGGTCCTGGAGTCGCTGACCCCGCTGGAACGGGCCGTGTTCGTCCTGGGCGAGGTGTTCGGCTACCCGCACGCCGAGATAGCCGGGATCATCGACCGCTCCCCCGCCGCCGTACGGCAGTTGGCGCACCGGGCCCGGGAGCACGTGAACGCGCGACGGCCGCGGTACGAGGCGCATCCGCGGGTGCGGCGGGAGGCGACCGAACGGTTCGTGCGGGCGGCGCTCGGCGGTGACATCGCCGAGCTGATGGAGGTCCTCGCGCCGGACGTCACGGCGTGGACGGACGCCGGCGGCAAGCGCAAGCCGGCGAGCCTGCGCCCGGTGCACGGCCGGGACAAGGTGGCCCGCCTGCTCACGTCCGGACGGGGCGGCCCGAGCAACCCGGTCTTCCGCTACCGGCGGGTCAACGGCGACGACGCGGCGGTGCTGTTCGACGGCGACGCGCCGTTCGCCGTCCTGGTGCTGGACCTCACCCCGGAGGGCGACCGGGTGCGGGGCATCTACGTCGTGGCCAACCCGGACAAGCTCGCCCACCTGCCCAGGGAGGCGGCGTGAGCGCCGGACGCGGCGAGCGTCTCGCCGACTGGTTCGACGGCCGGCTGGGCACCCACACGCTCGGCAGGAAGTACCTGCGCAAGGTGTTCCCCGACCACTGGTCCTTCCTGCTCGGCGAGATCTGCCTGTACAGCTTCGTGGTGCTGGTCCTCACCGGCGTGTATCTGACGCTGTTCTTCCATCCGTCGATGAACGAGGTGACCTACCAGGGGAGTTACACACCGCTGAACGGCGTGCGGATGTCCGAGGCGTACGCCTCGACGCTGGACATCAGCTTCGACGTGCGCGGCGGGCTGCTGATCCGGCAGCTCCACCACTGGGCGGCGCTGGTCTTCGTCGCCGGGATGCTGACGCACATGATGCGGCACTTCTTCACCGGCTCGTTCCGCAAGCCGCGGGAGGTCAACTGGCTGTTCGGCTGGCTGCTGCTCTTCCTCGGCCTGTTCGAGGGCCTGTTCGGCTACTCGCTGCCGGACGACCTGCTGTCGGGCACGGGCCTGAGGTTCGTGCACGGCGCGCTGCTGTCGGTGCCGATCGTGGGGACGTACCTGGCGATGTTCCTGTTCGGCGGCGAGTTCCCGGGCGACGACATCGTGGCCCGCTTCTACTCGCTGCACGTCCTGCTGATCCCCGGGGTCATGGCGGCACTGATCGTCGTCCACGTGCTGCTGGTCGTGTACCACAAGCACACCCAGTTCGCGGGCCCCGGGCGCACCGAACGCAATGTCGTGGGCGCGCCCTTCATGCCGGTGTACCTCGCGAAGGCGGGCGGCTTCTTCTTCCTGGTGTTCGGGGTGCTCGCGCTGATGGCGGCGGTGGCGACGATCAACCCGGTGTGGTCGTACGGCCCCTACCGCGCCGACCAGGTGTCCACGGGCGCCCAGCCGGACTGGTACCTCGGCTTCGCCGAGGGGCTGGTGCGGATCATGCCCGGCTGGGAGATCACACTGTGGGGCCACACGCTGGTGCTGGGCGTGTTCATCCCGATCGTGGTGTTCCCGCTGCTGCTGCTCTTCATCGGCGTCTACCCGTTCCTGGAGGCCAGGGTCACCGGCGACCGGCACGAGCACCATCTGCTGGACCGGCCCCGCAACCGCCCGGTCCGCACGGCGATCGGGGCGGCCTGGATCAGCCTCTACCTGGTGCTGCTGGCGGGCGGCGGGAACGACATCGTGGCGACCCGCTTCCACCTGTCGATCAACACGGTGACCTGGGCGGTGCGGATCGCGATGTTCGTCGTCCCGGCGGTCGTCTTCGTCGTCACCCGGCGGATCTGTCTGGGGCTACAGCTCCGCGACCGGGAGCTGGTGCTGCACGGCCGGGAGACCGGCGTGATCAAGCGGCTGCCGCACGGCGAGTACGTCGAGGTGCACGAGCCGCTCGACCAGGCCCGGCTGCACACCCTGACCGCCCATGAGCGGCCCGGGGAACTCGTGGCTAAGAGCGGGCGCGACAGAACTCCCGGACAGTCCGGTTGAACGGCTCCGGGGCCTCGATGTTGCTGAGGTGCCCGGTGCCGGGCAGCACGACCAGGGTGGCCTCGGGGATCGCCTCCAGGAGGGGACGGGCGACGAGGTCCACCGGCGAGCGTGCGTCGAGCTCGCCCCACAGCAGCAGGGTCGGGGCCGTGATCTTGGGCAGCAGGTCGCGCTGGTCGGCCCCGGCCATGATGGTGAGCTGCGTCCGCATGCTCCGGGGCCGGGTGTCGGCGGACATCACGGACAGCAGGCGGACGGCTTCGGCCGGTGGCCGCCCGGCGAACAGGCCGGGCACGGTCGGTGCGAACTCCTCGTCCGGGACCGCGAGCATCCGCTCCGCCCCCTCGACCCGCTTGCGTACCTCCGCCGCGGGCAACGAGCCCTTCCAGCCGGCGTAGGTGTCGACGAGGAGCAGCGTCCGGACGAGCTCGGCGTGGTGCCGGTAGAGCTCCAGCACCACCGTCCCGCCCCACGACAGGCCGAGGACGTGCGCCGGACCGAGGTCCACGTCCTCGATGACGGCCGCCAGGCAGCGGGCGTAGTCCGCGAGGACGTAGGAGGGCGGTACGTCGGAGGAGCGGCCGGCTCCGGGCTCGTCCCAGGCGACGACGGTGAACTCGTCAGCCAGGTCCGCGAGCTGCGGACGCCACAGGCGGGCGTCGGTGGTGGCGCCGTGCGCGAGCACCAGGGGCGGGCCCTGGCCCACCCGGTCGTAGGCGACCTCGATGCCGTCTACCCGCACCGCGTGCATGACACCAGGCTACGCGCGGGTGCCAGAGGCGTCCTGTCGGCGGACGCTCCCGGCACCCGGCGCGCCGGGGCGGTCCCTATCCCTGGTCCGCCACGAAGGCGGCCATGCGTGTCAGGGCGGCGTTCCAGTTGATCGTGTGCTCGTTGGTCGACCAGGACTGGATGTCGTCGATGTAGCAGAACTGGCCGACGCAGCCCTGGAGTTTGCTCTGTGCGTAGGGGTCCTGGATGCTCGAGTTCGGTCCGCCCGCGAGGGTGCCCTTCGGCGGGTTCGGCTGGTTCGGGTCGAGCTGGCGGGCGTACCAGCGGCTGTGCTGGTTCTGGGCGCTGACCTCGCCGTAGCCGGTGACGTAGGAGATGTTCAGGGCGTTGCGGCCCAGGATGTAGTCCATGCTCTGGAGCGCGCCGTCCCGGTACTTCGAGGCGCCGGTGATGTCGTAGGCGGTGGCGAGGACGACGGCGTTGTTGAGGATCTGGTGGCTGGAGCCCCAGTCGTACTTGTTGCCGTCGGGGGCGTACGGCATGCCGTAGGGGTGTGCCTTCAGCGTGGCCAGGTAGCGGTCGGCGCCCTTGACGACGGACTGGCGGACCTTGTCCCGGCCGGGCAGCCTGTTCGGCACCGTGGCGAGGTCGAGCCGTCCCGCCGCGCCCGTGCGGGCCCAGTCGAAGCCGATGGGGGCGAAGATGTCGGCCGTGTGGACCGGCGACTCCAGGACGTACTCCTGGAACCGCTTCTCGCCCGTGGTGAGGTACAGCTCGGCCGCCGCCCAGTAGAAGTCGTCGGTGACGTCGCTGTCGGCGTAGGCGCCGCCGCCTATGCCGTCGCTCTCGGAGGCGTAGCGGTCGGGGTGGGCGAGCGCCGCCGACCAGGCCTTGCGGGCGGCTGCCAGGGCCCTGTCGGCGAACGCCTTGTCGTACGGCCGGTAGAGGCGGGCCGCCTGTGCGGCCGTGGCCGCGAGGTTCAGGGTGGCCGCGGTGGACGGCGGGTGCAGTTCGCGCTTCTGCGGGTCGTCACTGGGCAGCAGCGGCAGTCCGGTCCACTGCTCGTCGTGCATCTTGTGGTGGGCCATGCCGGCCAGCGGCTTGCCGTCGGGCACCTGCATCCTGAGCAGGAACTCCAGCTCCCAGCGAGCCTCGTCGAGGATGTCGGGGACCTTGTTGCCGCTCTCGGGGATGGCGAGCGTGCCGTCGCCGAGCTTGCCGGCATCGCCGGTGCGGGCGTGCAGCGCGCGTTCGTGGGTGCTCAGCACCTCCCAGGTGGAGATGCCTCCGTTGACGACGTACTTGCCGTGGTCGCCGGCGTCGTACCAGCCGCCGCTGACGTCGAGGGTGTAGTCGCAGACGCCGGGCTGGCACGGGACGTCGGTGTCGCCCTTGTTGGGGGCCACGCCCACGTGACCGGCCGGGCGGCCGTAGCCGGGCCGCAGGTCCTCGCGTATCTCGATGCCGCTGCGCTGGGTGTAGTAGTACTTCGCCGAGTCCAGCCGGAGCCGCTCGTAGGCGCTCGCGTCGATGTCGAAGGGGCGGCTGGTCTCGCCGTCGGCGACCAGCGTGAGGCCCGTGCCCTTCTTGCGGTACGCGCCGAAGTCGATCGAGTGGACGTTCTGCCCGGAGGAGGCGTCGACGCCGCGAGGCAGGGTCGTGCCCCGCGCGACCGTCTTCCCGCCGGAGGTCTTCAGCTCCCAGGGCAGTTTCGCCGTGGCGTCGGTGACCAGGGTGGCGTTCTTCGGCCCGGCGGGCAGATAGGCGACCTGGTTGACGCGGACCCGGGGCCCGGTGTCGGGCTCGTACGGCTCCGGCGCCACCCCGCCGAGCAGCGAGACGTCGTCCATGCAGAAGCGCCACGCATCCGCGCTGCCGCCGAGCTGGAAGCCGACCTGGCCCTGGGTGGTGTCGACGGGCGAGGTGAAGGTGTAGGAGTAGGTGTCGCCGGAGACGCTGAGCTGCGGTGTCACCTCGTGGTAGGTGTCGTACGGCGACACGGACAGGCCCACGATCGCCCGCACCACGTGCCCGGCGGGCGTGCCGGTCGCGCTGAAGGAAAAGCGGTAGGACTCCCCCTTCACGAGGGTGATGTCGTTCTGCCCGACGGCGGCGTCCCAGCGGTTGGTCGTGCCGCCGGGGACGTCGGCGCAGAGCCGGCCGTCGGACAGACCCGCGGTGACGTTGCTGGTCGCCCACCACGGGTCCATGGTCGTGTCGAAGGTGCCGTTCCTGACCTGCTCGGTCTCTTCGGCCCCGGCCGGTGCGGTGGGCAGCGCGGTGAGCGCGGTCGCCAGCAGGGCCGTCAGGGACAGCAGGGCGGTTCTGCGTCGTTTCACGTCCGGGCTCCTCTGGAGAGGTGCGGGTGGCGCTCGGCGTGGGAGCGCTCCCAGATGTGGATGCCCGCCATGGTTGTTGCTGATGTGACGCCTCGTCAACGGTCCGGACAGGACTGGCTGTTCGCCGCCCGTCCGGACCGTCGTGCCCGAGGGGTCAGGCGGCCGGGGTCTCCAGCCGGCTGATGCGGAGGGCGCCCCGGGCCTCGTCGGGGTGGCGGCTCGTCATCGTGAGCCGGATCCGGGAGCCGCGGACGGCCTTGAAGGTGATCACCGTCGGGGTGTCGGAGGCGGTGGCCCAGTCGATCGCCGTGTCCTCCACGGCCCGCCACGCGCGCCCGTCCCACACCGCCACCTCGACGGCCGCGGGCAGGCTGTGCGTGGCGTCCACCGTGAAGGAGACGTCCACCCGGTCGAAGCCGCGGGTGCGCCCGTGGTCGACCGTGACCCAGTCCTCGGTGCGCGCGCCGTCGAAGGCCGGCAGCAGGGCCGTGGCCTGCTTGTAGAAGCCGTTGGACCAGCCGGTGGCCGGGTCGCCGTCGAGCATGGCGGCGGGCAGCGTGTCCGGGCGGCCGGAGTAACCGGCGTCCGCGTGCGGGTAATCGACGGGCGCCGGGGGCGCCGGCCGGAAGGCGGGCGGGGCGGTCTCGGCCCGGTCCCCCGCCCGGGTGGCGCGTACGGTCGCCGTGCCGGTGCGCAGGCCGTCGGCACGGGCGGTCACCCTCAGCGTGCCCGTCTTCGTTCCGGAGCGGACGATGGCGAGGGCCTTGCCGTGGAAGGCGGTGCGGGTGCTCGCCTGGTAGCGCTCGGCGCTCTCCTGGCGGCCGTTGTCGAGCCCGGCGAGCGAGCCTCCCGCCACCCCGAAGGAGAGCAGGTGCTCCGCGTCCGGCACCACCACACCGCGCCGGTCGACCACCTCGGCGGTCACGAAGACCAGTGAACGCCCGTCGGCGGCCAGGGACTTGCGGTCCGGCGTCAGGCGTATCGCGTGCGGGGCGCCGGCGGTGCGCAGCACGTCGGTGGCGACCACCTTGCCGTCCCGCCGCGCGACCGCCTTCAGTTCGCCCGGCACGTAAGGCACCTTCCAGGTCAGGTGGAGCTTGCCGGCGCTGCCGTTCGGGCTGGTGTAGCTGCCGGGGTAGGGGCCGTCGGTGAAGGTCTTGTCGTCGCCGGTCGCCTCGGTCGTCTCCAGGTACGTGCGGCCGTCGACGGTCTTCTTGGTGTCGAACCGCCGTACGCCCAGGGACTTTCCGTTGAGGAACAGCTCGACGGTGTCGACGTTCGAGTACGCCCAGACCTCGACCGTGTCGCCCTCGGCGTGGTTCCAGGTCATCGGCAGCAGGTGGACCATCGGCTTCTCGGTCCACTGGCTCCGGAACAGGTAGTACATGTCCTTGGGGAAGCCCGCGGTGTCGACCGCGCCGAAGAAGGACGCCTTGACCGGGAAGACGTCGTACGGCGTGGGCTCGCCGATGTAGTCGATGCCCGACCACAGGAACTGCCCGGTGAACCACTTGCGGTCCCGGTCCTTCTTGTGGCCGTACTCGCCGCTCATGGTCCAGGAGGCGAGGTTGTTGTCGTAGGAGGAGGTCCCGCGCCGTCCGGGCGTGTGATTCTCGCCGGTGTTGAGGTGTTCGGGCTCCTGGTACTCGCCCCGGGTCGAGGTCTCCGAGGAGGACTCGGACTCGAAGAGGAAGAGGTGCGGGTAGGCCGCGTGCAATTGGTCCACCGACTTGGCGGTGTTGTAGTTGAGGCCGAGGCCGTCCAGCTTGGCCAGCATCAGGTCGGCCGCGGAGCCCTTGGCGGGGAGGCGGCGGTACTTGTCGGAGCCTATGACCAGCGGGCGGGTGTCGTCGGCGGCCCTGATCGCGGCGATGATCCGGTCGGCCATGGCGAGACCGGCGGTGGAGGTGGAGTCGGGGACCTCGTTGCCGATGGACCACATCAGCACGGCGGGCGAGTTGCGGGCCGCCAGCACCATCTCGGTGGCGTCCTTCTCGCACCACTCGTCGAAGAACCGGCCGTAGTCGTACCGGTTCTTCCCGGTGCGCCAGCAGTCGAACGCCTCCACCAGCATGACGACGCCCAGCTCCTCGCAGACCTGGATCACCTCGGGCGCGGGCGGGTTGTGGGAGGTGCGCAGGGCGTTGACGCCCATGGACCGCATGATCTCCATCTGGCGGCGGACGGCGTCGATGCTGACCGCGGCGCCGAGCGCGCCCAGGTCGTGGTGGAGGTCGACGCCCTTGAGCTTGTGGTGGGTGCCGTTGAGGAAGAAGCCCTCGTCCGGGTCGAAGCGGAAGGTGCGGAAGCCGAAGGGCGTGCGGCAGGTGTCGGTGGTCCTGCCGCCGACGCGCAGTTCGGTGTGCAGGGTGTAGCGGTGCGGGGCCGCGATGTCCCACAACTCGGGGCGCCGGACCGTGAGTTCGTGGGTCTCGGTCCTCTCGCCGGTGACGGCGGTCGTGGAGGAGGTACGGGCGACCGTCCGGCCCTTCGGGTCGACGATCCGGGAGACGACCTCGACGTCGGCGCCCGCGCCCGACGCATTGACGACCGACGTGTCGACCCGTACGACGGCCCGTTCGGCGGAGATCTCGGGCGTGGTGACGCGGGTGCCCCAGCGGGCCACGTGCACCGGCTCGGTGATCACCAGGCGGGCCTCGCGGTAGATGCCGCTGCCCGAGTACCAGCGGCTGCTGGGGAGCCGGTTCTGGACCTTGACCGCGAGCACGTTCTCGGTGGTGCCGTCGGTGTGCACCAGGTCGGTGAGGTCGAGCGCGAAGCCGGTGTAGCCGTAGGGGTGGCGGCCGGCCTCCTTGCCGTTGCAGTAGACGGAGGAGTCCATGTAGACGCCGTCGAACTCCACCGAGATCCGCTTGCCGGCGAGGGCGGGCGGCAGCGTGAAGGCGAGGCGGTACCAGCCGAGGCCGCCGGGGAGGAAGCCGGTGCCGCTGGTGGTGCCGTGCTCGGTGGTGGGTGTCTGCTCGATGCTCCAGTCGTGCGGGACGGCGACCTCGCGCCAGCCGGAGTCGTCGTGCCCGGGAAGGTGGGCATCGGCGTAGGCGCCGGTCGGGTCGGTGATCCCGCCCGGGTTGACCAGCGCGAAGCGCCAGCCGTCGCGCAGGGCGACGGTGCGGCGGCCGGACGCGCCGCGCACCTCCTCGGCGGCCCACGCCTCCGGGGCGCCCAGCAGTGTTCCGGCCGCGGGCGCGGCGGCGGAGGCGAGCAGGACCGATCTGCGCGTGACCGACATGGCGGCTCTCTCTCATTAGGGACCAGAAGTACTCACAACTCATCGCGAACAAACAGATTCTGTCGAGGTGTCACACACGGCCGTCAAGAGTGCGGGAGCGCCGTTCTGCCCCAGTGGTCACATCGGCCGGAAATGCGCCTTGACCGCGCGCTGCCGGGCGGCCCGGGGGTTACCGGTCCACGTCGGGCGCCCACGGACTAGTCTGGAACTCAAGCGACCTCTCTGATCACTGTGAGTGTCCGTATGGAGTGGCGACGATGAGTCCGGACGAGCCGTTCGACGATGGCGTGGCCGCCCGTGCCGTCATCGCCGCCGACGGCACGCTCACCGAGTGGAGCGAGGGCGCACGCCGGCTGCTGGGCCACCCGGCCGCCGAGGTCCTGGGCCGTCCGGCCATCGAGCTGCTGGCCGACGGAGCGGAACCGCCGCCCGTGCCGGAGGACGCCCGCTGGAGCGGGACGGTCACGCTGCGTCACCGCGACGGGCACGCGGTCTCCGCGTGGGTGGTCGCCCACCGCAGACCGCCCGACGGCCCGGAGACGGCCGAGTGGCTCGCCGTGTCCCCGCCGGAGGCCCCCGTCCGGGAGCTGCCGGACGACCCGCTGGTGCGGGCGGCCCTGACGCAGTCGCCCTGCGCCACCATGATCTTCGACGAGCGGCTGCGGCTGCGCGGCGTCAACGACGCCATGGCGGCCCTCGTCGGGCTGCCGGCCGACCGGCTGCGGGGCCTGCGGCCCACCGACATCGGCAGCCGGCCGCAGAACGCGGAGCTCGAGGAATATCTGCGCCGCGTGCTGAGCACCGGCGAGCGGCAGGACATGCAGACGTACATGAAGGCCAGCGGGGAGAGCCGGGGGGCTCACGCCTGGCTGGCCCGGCTCGCACCGCTCACCGACGACTCGGGGCAGGTGCGGGGCGTATGCGTGACCGCCCACGACTTCACCGACCAGTACCGGTCAAGGGAGCGGCTCCAGCTGGTCAACGAGGCGAGCGTGCGCATCGGCACCACCCTCGACGTCACCCGTACGGCCCAGGAGCTGGCGGACGTGTGCGTCCCGGCGCTCGCCGACTTCGTCAGCGTCGACCTGCTCGACGTGCGGGAGCACGGCGGCGAGTCCGCCGGCCCGCCGACCCCGCCGGTGAGCCTGCGCCGGGCCGCCCACCAGTCGGTCAACTCGGGCAGCCCCGAGGCCGTGGCCAAGCCGGGCCAGGTGGACGTCTATCCGGAGGGCTCCCCGCAGGCCGCCTCGCTCCTCGCGGGTCAGGCCGTCGTGGCCTCCGGAGCGGACGGCGGCGACCTCGAGAAGTGGCTGGCCTGGGACCCGGTCCGGTTCCGGCGGATCCGCGAGTACGGCATCCACTCCACGATGTCCGTGCCGCTCCAGGCCAGGGGCACGACCCTCGGGGTCGCGGTGTTCACCCGCTTCCGGCGCCCGGAGCCCTTCACCGCCGACGACGTGCTGCTGGCCGAGGAGGTCACGGCCCGGGCCGCCGTCTGCATCGACAACGCCCGCCGCTACTCCCGCGAGCGCGAGACGACGCTCACCCTGCAACGCAGCCTGCTGCCCCGCACGCTGCCGCGCACCGCGGCGGTGGAGGCGGCCTCCCGCTACCTTCCCGCCACCCGCTCCGGCGTGGGCGGCGACTGGTTCGACGTGATCCCGCTGTCCGGGATGCGCGTCGCGATGGTCGTCGGCGACGTCGTCGGCCACGGCATCCAGGCCTCGGCCACCATGGGCCGGCTGCGCACCGCCGTCCGCACCCTCGCCGACATCGACCTGGCCCCCGACGAGCTGCTGACCCACCTCGACGACCTCGTCGTGCGCCTGTCCCAGGAGTCCGGCGGCGACGCCGGCACCGGGGAGGTGGGCGCGACCTGCCTGTACGCGGTCTACGACCCCGTGTCGCGACGCTGCACCCTGGCCCGGGCCGGGCACCCACTGCCTCTCGTGGTCCCGCCCGACGGCCCGGCCCGGCAGCTCGACCTGCCCTCGGGGCCCCCGCTGGGGGTCGGAGGGCTGCCGTTCGAGTCCGCCGAGGTGGAGCTGCGGGAGGGCAGCGTCCTGTCGTTCCACACGGACGGGCTGCTCGCGAACCGCGAGCGGGACGTCGACGCCGGCCAGCGGATGCTCCGCGAGGCACTGTCGGCTCCCTCCGACTCCCTGGACGAGACCTGCGACCGCGTGCTGCACGCCCTGCTCCCGCCGGGCGGCTCCGCCGACGACGTGGCCCTGCTGCTGGCCCGCACCCGCGGTCTGCCGTCCTCCCAGGTGGCGACCTGGGACATCCCCGCCGATCCGGCACTGGTGGCGCCCATCCGCAAGCAGGTCGTCGACCAGCTCGACCGCTGGGGGCTGATCGAGGCCACGTTCACCGGCGAGCTGGTGGTGAGCGAGCTGGTCACCAACGCCATCCGCTACGGCGCCCCGCCCATCCGGCTGCGGCTGATCCATGACGCGTCCACGCTGATCTGCGAGGTGTCGGACACCAACCACACGGCCCCGCACCTGCGCCGTGCCAAGACCTGGGACGAGGGGGGCCGCGGCCTGCTCCTGGTCGCCCAGCTCACGCAGCGCTGGGGCAGCAGGCACACCACCGAGGGCAAGACGATCTGGGCGGAGCTGGAACTGCTCGACGACGGGATGTAAGGAGCTCTCTTACCAACCCTTGGTTTCATGGGCGGGCACGACCTGATCACGTCGCGGAGGACGCCGCCCTGAACACCCTGCTCGCCGAAGTCCTGTCCGTGGTGCTGCTGGCCGCCGTGCTCGTCTGGGCCGTGCTCCGTCCGCGAGGGCTGCCCGAGGCCGTCCTGGCGGTTCCGGCCGCCGGGCTCGCGGTCGCCGCCGGAGTGATCCCGCCGGACCACGTGTGGGAGGAGATCCAGCGGCTGGGGCCCGTGGTCGGCTTCCTCGCGGCCGTGCTGGTGCTGGCGCACTTCTGCGACGTCGAGGGGCTGTTCACGGCGTGCGGGGCGTGGACGGCCCGCTGGGCGGCGGGGCGTCCCGCGCGGTTGCTGACCGCGGTGTTCGCGCTGGCCTCCGTCATCACGGCCGTGCTCAGTCTGGACGCCACCGTCGTCCTGCTGACACCGGTGGTGCTCGTCACCGCCACCCGGATGGGCGTCCAGGCCCGGCCGCACCTCTACGCGTGCGCCCATCTGTCGAACACCGCCTCGCTGCTGCTGCCGGTCTCCAACCTGACCAACCTGCTGGCCTTCACGGCGAGCGGGCTGAGCTTCACCCGGTTCACGGCGCTGATGGCGCTGCCCTGGCTGGTGGCGATCGGCGCCGAGTACCTGGTGTTCCGGCGCTTCTTCGACGACGAACTGGCCGCTCCTCTCCCCTCCCCCGACCCCGCCGGGCCTCCCGTGCTGCCCCTGTTCGCCCTGATCACGGTGGGCTGCACGCTCGCCGGGTTCGTCGTGGCCTCCGCGCTCGGCATCGCGCCGGCGTGGGCCGCCCTGGCCGGTGCGCTCGTGCTGGCCGTGCGGGCGCTGCTGCGGCGGCGGGCCACCCCGCTGACGGTGGTGCGGTCCGCGGCCCCGGCCTTCCTGGCGTTCGTGCTGGCCCTCGGCGTCGTCGTGCGGGCGGTCGTCGACCAGGGGCTCGCCGACGCGCTCCACCGGGTGCTGCCCGGCGGATCGGGCCTGCTCACGCTGCTGGGCGTGGCCGCGCTGGCCGCCGTCCTGGCGAACCTCGTCAACAACCTGCCCGCGGTACTGGTGCTGCTGCCGCTGACCGCCGGAGCCGGTCCCGGTGCCGTGCTGGCGGTGCTGCTCGGCGTGAACATCGGCCCCAACCTGACCTACGCAGGATCCCTGGCGACCCTGCTGTGGCGGCGGATCGCGCAGCAGCACGGACACCGGGTCGGGCTCGGGGAGTTCACCCGGCTCGGACTGCTCACGGTGCCGGCCGCGCTGGTGCCGGCCGTGGTGGCGCTGTGGCTGTCGCTGCGCGTCGCCGGGGTCTGAGCGCGCGTCCGGTCAGCGGTGGCCACCACCGCCGTCACCGTAGCCGCCATAGCCGCCGTCACCGTAGCCGCCATAGCCGCCGTACCCGTAGCCGTAACCGGGGTAGCCGGAGCCCGGGTAGCCGTAGCCGGGATAGCCGTACCGGCCGTCTCCGTCGCAGGGATGGCCGTAGCGGTCGCAGGCCGAGTCGGTGGGGGCCGCGCTGGTCGGCGTCGGCCGCGGTGTCGCCGACGGGGTGGCGGGCGGGGTCGGTGTCGCCGTGGGCGTCTTCGAGGGAGTGGGGGTGGGGGTGGAACGCGGCACCGGGGCGGCGGCGTTCCAGTTGACGGCCTCCATCTGGAGATCCGCCTTGGAGGTGTCGATCGCCCAGCGCTGGACCTCCGCGTCGGCCCGGGCCTTGAGGACGAGGGCTCCCGAGCCGTCGGTCGCGGCCGGAGCCAGGGCGAGGTCCTGGTTCCAGCGGGGCACCAGGGCGCCCTGGAGGGTGAAGTCGTAGCGGATGTCCCTGGTGTCCGGCCGGGACGCTCCGGTGCACGGGGCCAGCCGCACCGAGTAGCCGAGGTGCGAGTCCAGGCACAGATCGGGGTCGGCGCCGTTGCGCAGCAGGCCGTCGGTCTCGTACGTCCACTGCTGGGCTGCGGCCGAGGAGCAGGCGGTGAGTTCGGCCTCCGCGTCCTCGACGGCCTTGTCGCCCTCGATGCCGACGCACAGTCCCGAGGCCACGTTGTGCAGCCGGCCGCGCAGGGCTCCCTTCTCGGCGTCGCCCGCCCCGACCCAGGACGAGTCGTTCGTCGACTCGCCGGCATCCGGGCCGGGCGTCTCGGAGGGCCGTCCCGTACCGGACTGCGGGGAGCCCTCGCCGGAGTTGCCCAGGGACCACAGGACCAGCGGGAGGACGACCAGGCCGCTGACGGTCAGGACGCTCACGCCGACGGTGCGGCGGCGGGAGGCGCGGCGGGCCGCCTTGTGAGCGGATCTGCGGGCCGCTGTGCGGTGGCCTTCGGGGCGCGGGCCAGGGGTGGTTCCACTGGCCGGTGGGGCGTCGGGCGGGGCGGGGAAGCCGTCGTGGGAGGGTGCCTGCGTCGCGTGCTCCGTCGCGGGGGCGGGTGGCGCGGCCGCCGTGCCGACCGGGTCGGTGAACGACTCCCCGACCATGCCCGCGAGGACGACGGGGTCGGGGAAGGCCTCTCCGGCCACATCGCCGGGGAGCTCCCTCTCCGCGGTGGCCGTCTTCGTGCCGGGCCGCGGGGCGCCGGTCACGTCGCTCTCCGCCGCGCCGCTCGGTCTGCTCTCCGCGTACTCTCGTCCGCCCCAGCCCAGCACGCCCTCCGCCAGGGCGAGACCGAGCCCGTGGTTGAACTGGTCGAGCTGGTCCGCGGCCGCTGCGCAGTGCCCGCAGCCCTGGATATGCGCGCGTAGATCGGGGTCGAGGTCGAGGGCGCCACGCCGGTACGTCACGTCGAGCAGCCGCAGATAGCGACGGCACTCCTCGTCGGGCGCGAGTTCGCGGTGCAGTTGGAGGCTTTCCTCGCGCAGCCGGTCCCGGGCCCGGCCCAGTTCGACGCGGGCGCCCTCCTCGTCCAGGCCGAGCAACCCGGCGGGGACGGAGAGCGGTTCGGCCTCGACCTCGACGTGCCACAGCAGGCAGCGCGCGGACTGGGGCAGCCGCTGGAAGGCACCGGACAGCAGGCGCCGGTGCTGCTGGGGCAGCAGCCGGGCGGCCACCCGCTCCCCCTCGCCGGCCCCGGACAGCAGTTCCGGGTGCAGCATGTCGCGTCTGTGGTCGGTGGCCCACTCGGCCGCGATGCGCCGTACGGTGACGAGCAGATGGGGCCGCCACGCGGAGGTGGGGCCGGTCTGGCGCAGGGTTTCGCCGAAGAGCCGGGTGAATGCGGCGGTGGTGAGTATTCCGGCGGAACGCGGGCCGTCGGTGCACAGCCGGGCGTAGGCGGAGGCCGCCTCCCAGTGCCGGTCCAGCAGTTCGCCGACGGGGTGAAGTGCGGGGGTCGCCCCCGTCCACTTCCTGAGCTCGGCGCTCAGTTGCTCGTCCGTCGCGCCGATCCTGCGGGCCGGACCCGGGGAATTCGACGGGCCTGCGTCGTTCACGGCTGCATTCCTCTCACGGACATGCGGAAGAAAGTCCATACCAAGGGGTATGTCGACCCGGTGGCTCGCGCACACGAAGAAAGGCGTGTGATCCGGACGCCGACAACGCACACCTTTGCACAGGTCAGCGACAGGGAACAAGGGATCTCACGGTTTCGTGCATTGCGTACGCGGCCAGGGCTTTTTGACAAAGTGTCAACGTGCGGCGCGAAAGGGATTTCCGGGCTGTCCCCTCTGTTTTTCGCGGTGTGTTTTCGCCCGGTCCCGGGCGTCGCCCGGAAACCATTGAACTGCCGCCCGCACAGCAGCTCACACCCTCGGGCCTTCCCGGCATGCCCCTTTCCAGGCCTCCTCTCGGAACCAATGACCATACCGCCGCTCAGCCCCGCCAACCGCCGTGCACCGCGTTCCGGTACGCCCCGGGAGGTGTCCCGTAGCGCTCACGGAAGACGCGATTGAAGTGGAACGGGCTGGCGAAACCCGAGGCCGCGGCGACGCGTTCCACCGGCAGATCGGTGCCCTCCAGCAGCCGGGCGGCGTGCCGCAGTCGCGCCTCGCGCAGGGCGCGCATGGGCGACCGGCCGAGCTGGCGGCTGAACAGATGGGCGAAGCGGGACGGCGACAGGGAGACCTGCTCGGCCAGCGAGCGGACGGTGTGCGGGGCGCCGGGGTCGGCGTCGATCAGCTCCTGCGCCCGTTGGATCCGTGCGTCGAGCCCGGGACGGGGTACCGCCGGGCGGGCACCGGTGGCGGTGAGGAGGACGATCTCCTCCAGTGCGCACAGGGCCAGTTCACGGGCGGCGCTGCCGTGTGCGACGGCGATCTGCCCGTCCGGGGCCACCGCGTCGGGCGGTGCCCCGGCGCCGGGGCGGCGGGCATCGGCGTGCATCCGCCGGAACGCCGCCTCGACACGGCCGTGCACTCCGGCCGGGGCGGACGTGACCACGTACACCCCGTCACCGGCTTCGTACGGCCGTAGCCATCCGGCCCACGACGGGCGGGCCTGGCAGTGCGCCCACCAGAACCGCCAGTGCCGGGCGCCGGGCCCGACCGCGTAACCGTGCGGGACACCCGGGGCGAGCACCACCAGCCGGCCCGGGCCGGCCGAGGTCTCCACGCCGCCCTGCCAGAGCCGTCCGCGGCCTGCCGTGGTCCAGGTGAACAGCCAGCTCGCGGAGCCCCGCGGCCGGTTGACGACGTATCCGGGCGGCTGGTCGAAGTGGCCGAGCACGACCAGGCCGGGCGGTGGTGCGGGGTCCCCCTCGTACCCGTGCTCAGCAGTGCCGGGCAATCCGTCAGCACGCACGGGCATCCTCCTCGACGGCTCGGTGGCCTAGCGTGTCGTGCCGGGGACACCTGACCGAGGAGTGCGCTGATGACAGTCACGGGCAATGGCGCCGCCGGCGCTCCCATCCTGGACCCCGCGGCGCTCCGGCGGTACCGGGAGCGTTTCGAGGAGGACGGTTTCACGGTCGTGCGCGGGCTCTTCGGGGCCGACGAGACCGAGCGGCTGTGCGACGAGTTCTCGGCGCTGCGTGCGGCCGGCCCGGTCCCCGGGCACTTCGAGCCGCGCTCGTCCGGGCCGGGCGCCGATCCGCTGCACGTCTGGCCGCGGGTGATGCACCCGCACGAGATCAGCGACCTCGCTCGCGACGTCCTGCTGGACGCCCGGCTGCGCACGGTTCTGGAGGTGCTGCTCGGGGAGGAGGCCCTCGCCGCGCAGAGCATGTTCTACTTCAAGCCGCCGAGGGCCCGGGGGCAGGCGCTGCACCAGGACAACTTCTACCTGCGGGTGGAGCCGGGCACCTGTGTGGCGGCGTGGCTGGCCTGCGAGGTGATCGACCGGGAGAACGGCGGGCTGGAGGTCGTGCCGGGCACGCACCGGATGGACCTGTTCTGCCCGGAGGAGGCGGACGCGGGGGTGTCCTTCGCCCGGGAGTACGTCCCGCCGCCGCCCGGGCTGGCGCCGGTTCCGGTGGACATGGAGCCGGGGGATGTTCTGTTCTTCAACGGCAGTCTGGTGCACGGGTCGCAGCCGAACCGTGCGGTGGATCGGTTCCGGCGGTCGTTCATCGGGCATTACGTGGGACGGTCGGCGGAGCGGATCGGGGGGTTCTACCGGACGTTGACGATGAACGGGGCGAGGGTGGAGTTGCCGGAGAGCGAGGGGGCGGGGCCCTGCGGGACGGAGTTCGCGCCGCAGGGGCCCCACTGAGTGCTCCGCGGGAGAGGCGGCAGTTCTGTCTGCGGCGCCGTTGTGGCTGATCGCGCCGTTCCCCGCGCCCCTATGGGCCGGTTTCAGTGACCGGCGATCGGATGCGGTGTGTAGGGCCGCTCCAATTCCTCGAGTTCCTTGTCGCTGAGCTCCAGCTCTACCGCCGCCACCGCGTCCTCCAGGTGCCGGGGCTTCGACGCTCCGACGATCGGTGCCGTCACCGTGTCCTGGTGCAGGAGCCAGGCGAGCGCGACCTGGGCACGGGGCACGCCGCGCTCCCCGGCGATGCGGGTGACCGCCTCGACGATGGTGCGGTCGCCCTCCTGGTACAGGTTGCCGCCGAAGGTGTCGGTGGCGCTGCGCTCGGTCGTGGTGTCCCAGTCGCGGGTGAGGCGGCCGCGGGCGAGCGGGCTCCAGGGCAGCACGCCGACGCCCTGGTCCGCGCACAGGGGCAGCATCTCGCGCTCCTCCTCGCGGTAGAGGAGGTTGTAGTGGTTCTGCATGGAGACGAAGCGGGTCCAGCCGTTCAGCCGGGCGGTGTACTGGGCCTTGGAGAACTGCCAGGCGTACATCGAACTCGCCCCGATGTAACGGACCTTGCCGGCCTTGACGACGTCGTGCAGGGCCTCCATCGTCTCCTCGACCGGGGTGTGCGGGTCGAAGCGGTGGATCTGGTAGAGGTCGACGTAGTCGGTGCCGAGCCGGGTGAGGCTCTGGTCGAGCTCGCTGAGGATCGCCTTGCGGGACAGTCCGCCGCCGTTGGGCCCGGGGCGCATCCGGCCGTGCACCTTCGTCGCGAGCACGATCTCGTCACGGCGGGCGAAGTCGCGCAGGGCCCGGCCGACGATCTCCTCGCTGGTGCCGTCGGAGTAGACGTTCGCCGTGTCGAAGAAGTTGATCCCCGCCTCGACCGCCTGCCGGATCAGCGGGCGCGAGGCCTCCTCGTCGAGGGTCCACTCGTGCCGGCCCCGGTCCGGCAGGCCGTAGGTCATGCACCCCAGACAGATCCGCGACACGTCCAGGCCCGTCGAACCGAGCTTCACGTACTGCATCGTTGCTGCTCCTGCCTTCGGGAGGTGTTCCAGACGGAGCGTACGTGCTCGCGTGCACTCGAAGACGTGCCCGGCCGCAGCGAGGGTCAGCGGCTGTCCGTCAGCCGCGTTCGACCAGCTCCAGCGCCCGTTCCCAGCCGAACTCCGGCCGTCCGCCGTCCTCGTCCGGCTCTCCGGCGTACGGCTGCCCGAACCGCACGCCCATCCCCCGCAGCCGTTCCAGACTGTCCCGGTAGGCGGGGTGGGAGGCCAGCGCGTCGGCCACGCACGGCAGGACGGCGATCGGCACACCGAGTCCCGCGGCCTCGCACAGGGTGCCCAGGGCGAGGGTGTCGGCGATGCCGACCGCCCACTTGTTGACGGTGTTGAAGGTGGCGGGCGCGACGACCACGGCGTCGGGTGCCGGGAACGGGCGCGGCTCACCCGGCGCGCGCCAGGCGGACCGGATCGGGCGGCCCGTCTGCGTCTCGACTGCCGCGGTGTCGAAGAAGCCGTTCATGGCGACGGGCGTCGCGATGACACCGACCTCCCAGTCGCGCTCCTGCGCTGCGGTGATCAGTTTGCTGACGTCCGCCGCGATACCGGCGGCGCAGACGACGACGTAGAGGAAGGGCTTCCGGGTGGGCTGTTCGGTCATCCCGGAAAGCCTAGTCACTCCGCCGGGCTCACCGGACGGGGAGCGTGGCTCCGCGCTCCGGCTCCGGTCGTGGGCCGAAGATGCGGCGCTCCCGCTCCTCGATCGGCACGTCGTTGATGCTCGCCTCGCGGCGGGTCATCAGGCCGTGCTCGTCGAACTCCCACAGTTCGTTGCCATAGGAGCGCCACCACCGGCCGTCGGCGTCCCGGCACTCGTACTGGAAGCGGACGGCGATGCGGTTGCCGTCGAAGGCCCACAGGTCCTTGCGCAGCGCGTACTCCTGCTCGCGCTCCCACTTCCGGGTCAGGAACTCGGCGATCTCGGCGCGGCCGGTGACGAAGGTGTCGCGGTTGCGCCAGACGGAGTCCTCCGAGTAGGCGAGGGCGACCTTGTGCGGATCGCGGGTGTTCCAGGCGTCCTCGGCGGCCTGGACCTTCTGCGCGGCGGTGTCCCGGGTGAAGGGCGGCAGCGGCGGGCGGCCGGTCATGGGTCCTCCCCTGATCGACAGTGGAGAACGAGCGTTCTCCGGGGTGCTGCTACGGTAGGAGAACGCTCGTTCTCGCGCCAAGGAGTGGTCGTACATGGACAGCGCAGTGGCCCGGGAGCGGGCGCTGGACGCCGCCGAGGAGCTGTTCTACGGGCGGGGCGTGCGGTCCGTCGGCATGGACGACGTCCGCGGCAGCTCCGGGGTCTCGCTCAAGCGGCTCTACCAGTTGTTCCCGGCGAAGGAGCAGCTGGTGGAGGCGTATCTGGAGCGGCGTGACGCGCGCTGGCGCGGGCAACTGGCCGAGTACGTCGAGCGGTACGGGGAGCCGCGGGAACGGATCCTGGCCGTGTTCGACTGGCTGGGCCGGTGGTTCGGCGAGCCGGACTTCCGGGGCTGTGCGTGGATCAACGCGTACGGGGAGCTCGGCGCGACGTCCGCGCGCGTGGCCGGCCAGGTGCGCGCCCACAAGCGGGCTTTCCGGGACTACCTCGCCTCACTGGTCGAAGCGGCAGGGCTGCCCGGCTCGCTGGCCGGGCAGCTGTTCCTGCTCGCCGAGGGTGCCATGGTCACGGCGGGTGTCACCAGGAGCGCCGAGCCCGCTGCCGAGGCGCGGGAGGCGGCCCGGCTGCTCCTGGAGGTCGCCTGATCCGGTGTCAGCCCACCGTCTCGGAGACGGTGATGGCGCTCACCGGGCACGCCCGGGCCGCCTCCCGTACCAGCGGGCTGCCGCTGCCGTCCTCCCGGCCCGGCAGCAGGGCGCTGTAGCCGTCGTCGTCCTGGGTGAACACGTCCGGGGCGGTCAGGGCGCACTGGCCCGCGCCGATGCAGACGTCCTTGTCGATGTCGATGTGCATGACTGAAGCCTCTTACCAGGTCACGGGGAGTTCCAGCATCCCCTGGATCGTGTCGCCGGGTTTGAAGGGAATTTCCTCGGCGGGAGCGGCCAGGCGCAGCGTGGGCAGCCGGTGGAAGAGGGTGTGCAGGGCGATCTCCAGTTCGGCGCGGGCGAGGTTCTGGCCGAGGCACTGATGGATGCCGAAGCCGAAGGCGACGTGGTGCCGGGCCGGGCGGCTCCAGTCGAGCGTGTCCGGATCGGGGAAGACCGTCTCGTCGCGGTTGATGACAGAGGTCGCGAAGACCACGCCGTCCCCCTTGCGGATGGTCGTCCCGGCCACCTCGATGTCCTCGACGGCCAGGCGCAGCAGGCCGTCGGCGATCGACAGCATCCGCATCAGTTCCTCGACCGCGGCCGGCAGCAGCCCCGGGTCGGCGCGCAACTCGGCGAGCCGCTCGGGGTGCTGGAGCAGGGTGTAGGTGCCGAGCGAGATCATGTTGGCGGTCGTCTCGTGCCCCGCGACCAGCAGGATGAGCGCCAGGGCGATCAGGCCGTCGCGGTCGAGCGCGCCGTCGCGCAGCTGCCGGTGGACGAGGTCGTCCAGCAGGCCGGTGCCGGGGTCCTGCTGCTTGCGGTCGATCAGCTCGCCGAAGTACGCCTCCAGCCGGTCGCGGGCGTCCTCCACGTCGGCAGTCTCCGGGCCGCGCAGCAGCCGCCGTGACTGGGTCTCGAAGAAGTCGTGGTCGGCGTACGGGACGCCGAGCAGGGCGCAGATCACCATGGACGGCACGGGCAGCGCGAAGGTGGTCACCAGGTCCGCGGGCGGGCCCTGGGCGATCATCGCGTCGAGCCGCTCGTCGACGATCTGCTGGATGCGTGGCCGGAGTTCGACGGCCCGCTTGAGGGTGAAGTCGCCGACGACCATCCGCCGCTGGGTGCGGTGCTCGGGGTCGTCGACGCCCAGCAGGGCCGTTCTGCGGTTCTTGATACCGGCGAACCGCCGGGTCGGGGCGGGGAAGCCGGGCCGGCTGCGGTTGGAGGACAGGCGCGGGTCGGCGAGCAGCGCGCGGGCGGTCGCGTGCCCGCTGACCAGCCACGCCTCACGGCCGTCGAAGAGGGTGATGCGGGTCAGGGGGCGCTCACCGCGCAGCGGGTCGTAGGCGGCGGGCGGCTGATACGGGCAGGTCCGGCTCTGGGGGAAGGCGACGGGTGCGGTCGTTTCCGTCATGAAGACCTCGCAGACGAAGTGTGCGTCGTGCCGATCTTCATTAGATGCCTCGGGCATCTATGGGGCGACGCGAAGTTCGGCCAGATCGGCGCACGCCGCAACATGGCCGAGGAATGCCGCCTTCCAGTTCGAACGCCCGGCGTCGGGGGCCGGGTGAGAGGGCTTGGCCCTCGCCGGACGCCGGGGCGCGGCGGTGCCGGTTCGAAAACCGGTTGTCGGTGGGACGGGACTGGCCCCAGGATCCAGCCATGCCTACGTTCGCCGTCCTTCTGCCGCTGTCCGACGCCGCTCCTGCCGCGCGCCTCCAGCAGCGGTCCGGCCGCCGTGGAGGGCCTATGGCGCCGCGGTCATGACGGCCGCGCTCGTCGCGGGGCTGCTCGCCGGGTACGGCATCGCCGTCCCCGTCGGCGCGGTCGGGACGTACCTGGTCTCCCTCACCGCCCGCACGTCCCTGCGCACCGGTGTCTGTGCCGCGCTCGGCATCGCGACCGCCGACGGGCTGTACGCCCTCGCGGCCACGCTCGGGGGAACGGCCCTGGCCGGCGTGTTGCGGCCGGTGCTCGGGCCGCTGCGGTGGGTCTGTGTGCTGGTGCTGCTCGTGCTGGCGGTGTGGGGCGCGGTCACCGCCGTGCGCGAGTACCGCGGCCACCGGCTCGCCACGCGGACGGCCCCCGCTCCCCCGGGGCCCGGCCGGGCCTACCTGGGGCTGCTCGGCATCACCCTGCTCAACCCCACCACCGTGATCTACTTCGCGGCGCTCGTGATCGGCTCCCAGGCGACGGGCCCGGCCGGCCCGCTGGAGCAGGGCGTCTTCGTGCTCGCCGCCTTCGCCGCCTCCGCGAGCTGGCAGGTACTGCTCGCCGGGAGCGGGGCCCTGCTGGGGCGGGCGCTGACCGGTCACCGGGGCCGGCTGGGGACGGCGCTGGTGGCGAGCGGGGTCATGACGGTTCTGGCCGTGCGGATGGCGCTTGCGCCCGGGTGAGGTGCCCGGCCGGCTCGATGTGTCGCGGTGCGGATGATTCGGAGGCGTACCGGTGTTGAATGCGGGTGCCAGTCAGCCGTGACGCGACGATGGGACGGATGCCATGCCTCTCGACGGCGAGTACGAACCCAGCCCGACGCAGTGGGTGCGCAAGCAGGTGGAACTGTACGAGAGCTCCGGCGGCACGGAGGGGACGACGCTCCAGGGCTCGAAGATGCCGGTGGTCGTCCTGACCTCACGGGGTGTCAGGAGCGGCAAGCTGCGCAAGACACCGGTGATGCGGGTGGAGCACGAGGGGCGTTACGCCGCGGTCGCCTCGCTCGGTGGCGCGCCCAAGCACCCGGTCTGGTACTTCAACATCAAGGCCGATCCGCACGTGGAGCTCCAGGACGGTCCGCTCAAGCAGGACATGATCGCCCGCGAGGTCACGGGCCAGGAGAAGGCCGACTGGTGGGAACGCGCCGTCGCGGCGTATCCGGCCTACGCCGACTACCAGAAGAAGACGGACCGGGAGATTCCGGTGTTCGTGCTGGAGCCGACTGACGGCGGGTGAGTCCCCGGGGCTCCGGGCGCGCCCCGGGGTGAATCCGGCCGGGCGGAGGTCGCCCTTCGGGCAGGCCGCCGGGCGGAGGTCGCCCCTCGGGCAGGCCGCCGGGCAGAGGTCGCCCCTCGGGCAGGCCGCCGGGCAGAGGTCGCCCCTCGGGCAGGCCGCCGGGCAGAGGTCGCCCCTCGGGCAGGCCGCCGGGCAGAGGTCGCCCCTCGGGCAGGCCGCCGGGCAGAGGTCGCCCCTCG
>NZ_BAAASE010000001.1:940563-1537302 GCF_039532725.1 Streptomyces coeruleofuscus | reverse complement strand
CAGGCCGCCGGGCAGAGGTCGCCCCTCGGGCAAGCCGCCGGGCAGAGGTCGCCCCTCGGGCAAGCCGCCGGGCAGAGGTCGCCCCTCGGGCAAGCCGCCGGGCAGAGGTCGCCCCTCGGGCAAGCCGCCGGGCAGAGGTCGCCCCTCGGGCAAGCCGGCAGCGGTCCGCCGCACAGGCGCCATGTCTCCGGCCGCAGGGGGCGAAGCGGCCACCGCCCGTCCGGCCGGCGCCCGGGACGCCGGGCGCGCCCCGTGGTCGCTCCCTCGGGACCGCCCGAACGGCGGCCCCCGGAGCGGGCCGGACAGCCGAAGCCGACCACCCTGCGGGGTGGTCGGCGAAAAACTTCTCCGGGGCGTTGCATGAACCGTCCGCGACGGGGCACGCGAGGGTCAGGCCCCGCCGCGTTCCCCCGTCGCGGCGGGGCTTTCCCCTGCCTCCCGCGCGCGACGGTCGGTGACGTCGAGGAAGATCTGGTCGGCCTCGGGGACCGTTCGGGCTATGGAGCGCTTGATGCGGACCGCGACGTCCTCGACGTGCTCGCTGTCCAGGCCGGGCACGAGGTCGACGCGGGCGGCCACGAGGGCCGAGTCGAGGCCCGTCTTCATGGTGAACAGCGCCTCCACGCTGTCGATCTCCGGCTGTGCCCGCAGCAACTCCCGGATCCGCCCGCTCGCCTCCCGGTCGGCCGCCTCGCCGATCAGCTGGTCGCGGGCGTCACGGCCCAGCCGGTAGGCGACGTAGACCAGCAGCGCGCCGATCGCCAGGGAGGCGGACGCCTCCCAGACCACCTGGCCCGTGACCATGTGCAGCGCCATACCGGCGATGGCGAGCGTGACGCCGAGCACCGCGGTGCCGTCCTCGGCGACGACCGTGCGCAGGGCGGGGTCGCGCAGCCCGGCGACGGTGCCGCCCTGCCGGCGCACCTGGTACAGCGCCCGCAGCAGAGAGGCGCCCTCCGCGAGGAGGGCGATCCCGAGCACGATCAGACCGGCGACATAGCCGCCGAGTTTCTCCTCCCCTCCGCTCACCAGGGCCTCGATGCCCTGGAAGAAGGAGAAGCACCCGCCCATGACGAAGATCCCGACGGCCGCGAGGAGCGACCAGAAGAACCGCTCCTTGCCGTAGCCGAAGGGGTGACGCCGGTCGGCGGGGCGGCGGCTGCGGCGCAGTGCCGCCAGTAAGAACACCTCGTTCATGCTGTCGGCCACCGAGTGGGCCGCCTCCGACAGCAGTGCTGGCGATCCCGCGGCCAGGCCGCCGACCGCCTTCGCCGCCGCGATCACGAGATTGGCGGCGAGCGCCACCAGCACGGTGACGCGTGTCCTCCGATCAGTTCCTTCTGCACTCACCCACGCCGATTGCCCCGGTCGGCGGTGCTCACACCGTGCCGTCGGCGGAAAAAGGGGAACGCGTTCACCAGGGCACACGCACGACAAGCAGGCCACACGTACGCCGAAGGAGGGCATCCCCATGAGCCGCGACGACGACGGCGGCAACAGCTCCTACGGAAGGAGGTCGTTCAAACGGTCCAAGGCACACTTCACGGACCGGATCACCGCCGACGGCCGGGACGGCTGGCCGGTGGAGGCCGGCCGCTACCGTCTGGTCGTCAGCCGCGCCTGCCCGTGGGCGAGCCGGTCGCTGGTCGCCCGGCGGCTGCTCGGCCTGGAGGACGCGCTGTCCCTGGCCGTCGCCGACCCGATCCAGGACGACCGCAGCTGGCGCTTCACGCTGGACGAGGACGGCCGCGACCCGGTCCTCGGCATCCGCTACCTCAGCCAGGCCTACGACCGGCGGGAGACGGACCACCCCGGCGGTGTCAGCGTGCCGGCGATGGTGGACGTGCCCAGCGGGAAGCTGGTCACCAACGACTACCAGCAGATCACGCTCGACCTCGCGACCGAATGGACGGCGCTGCACCGGGAGGGCGCGCCCGACCTGTATCCGCTGAAGCTGCGCGACGAGATCGACGAGGTGATGGCGGACGTCTACGAGGACGTCAACAACGGCGTGTACCGGGCGGGTTTCGCCACCGAGCAGGAGGAGTACGAGACCGCCTGCGCGGGCGTGTTCCGGCGGCTGGAGCTGCTCACGGACCGGCTGGAGCGGCAGCGGTACCTCGTCGGCGACACCATCACCGAGGCGGACATCCGGCTGTTCACCACGCTGGTCCGCTTCGACGCGGTCTACCACGGTCACTTCAAGTGCAACCGCTGGAAGCTGACGGAGAACCGGGTGCTGTGGGGCTATGCCCGTGACCTCTACCAGACGCCCGGGTTCGGCGACACCGTCGACTTCGACCACATCAAGCGCCACTACTACCAGGTGCACACGGGCATCAACCCGACCCGCGTCGTGCCGCTGGGCCCGGACCTGTCCGGCTGGCTGACCCCGCACCACCGCGAGGAACTGGGCGGCCGGCCGTTCGGTGACGGCACGCCGCCCGGGCCGGTCCGCGCCGAGGAGCGGGTCCCGGCCGCGGGCACACCCTGACCACTTTCCACCCACCCTCACCGATCAAGGAGATTCACGTGGCCAAGAAGAAGAAGCTCCCCTTCGCCTACCAGCCCCTCGGGTTCGTGCTGGGCTGGTCGAGCGGCTGGCTGGCCGGGCTGGCCTTCCGCAAGACGTGGATGGCGATCCGGAACGAGGAGGACGCTCCCGACGCTCTGGACAAGGACCGCGGCTGGGGCGAGATCCTGCTGGCCGCCGCGGTCCAGGGCGCCATCTTCGCCGTGGTGCGCAGCGCCGTGGACCGCGCGGGCGCCAAGGCCATCGAGCGTTCCACCGGCACGTGGCCGGCCGGGGAGAAGGGCGGACGCGACTGAGAACGACGCGGCCCCGCCCCGCCGGTGCGGCGGGGCGGGGCCGGCCTGTGCGGGGCCGCCGCGCCTCATCTGTTGATCCTTGCCCGCACGGAGATCGCGGGAGCGCCGCCGGCAACCGGCCCGCCGCCTCCGGTCAGCCCTGTTTGGGCGCGGTCGGTGCGGTGCGGCGCAGGACGAAGGAGTGGCCTGCCGGGTCGGCGTAGCCCCGCTCCTCCAGGGGGCCCGAGGCGTCCTTGGCCTCCAGGGGGCGGCCGCCGAGGGAGATGACCCGGCGTTCCACCGCGTCGAGGTCGTCCACCACGAACTCCAGGTGGGCCTGGAGGGAGTTCTCTGGGCGGGGCCAGCTGGGCGGTGTCGCGTTGACGTCCCGGCGCAGGGCGACGCGGAAGCCGTCCGCGCCCTTGATCTCCACCCGGTTGGCGGTCGCGGCCGCCTCTTCCCCTTCCAGCAGCTCCTTGTAGAACACGGCGAGCTTCTCGGGCTCGGCACAGTCGAGCACCAGGACACCCGCTTTCACCAGTGCCATGTCTCCTCCGCAGGATTCCGGCCGCGGGGCGGTCGTGCCCCGCGGCCCTGTACCTTGCGGTTATCCCGGTCCGGCCGATTCAGTCGACCGTCAACCACCGTCCGTCGCGCATGAGTTCGCGGCCGTCCAGTTCGTTGGCCTCCCGCCAGGCCTGCACCCGCTGCGGCACGACGCGGAAGTAGAGGTACGGCGTGGCCAGCCCGCGGGGGTCGAACCCGGTCTTGGCGGCGAAGAGTTCGGCGTCCTGCTCGGTCAGCTCGCCGGGCTGGACGGTCTGCACGGTGCCCTCGACGAGCACGACGTCGCGGGTCGGCCCGATTCCGACACGGGCCCGGCCGGTCGCGGCCAGATTCCGTCCGGTGGGGCTCGACGCGGGGGTGGCGAACAGCAGGTACGAGCCGTTCCAGAGGAAGGACAGCGGGACGAGGTACGGCGTCCCGGACGTCCCGTCGGCCGTGGCGACCCAGGCGTCCACGTCGTGCTCCAGACGGTGCAGGGTGTCCTTCTTGCGCTGCTCAGCGCTGCGTGCGGGTTCGGACGTCATCGTCGGCAATCCTCCTGAAGCGTCGTCAACTGACGCTCACCAGTGTGACGTTCCGAGATTGCGGAGGCACGGCGGACAAGCCGATGCCGGGTGCGGGACGAGGGAGTATACGCAGCTCATGCGGTTCGGGCAGTAACGGAGATCACGGCAGGGTCACGGAATGGCTCATTCACGTCGTGGGCAGCCTCGTACCGCTTATCGGTTCAACTTTCGGACTGCGAAGCCCAGTTCGAGTGTGCGGGCGGTCACGGCACCGTCCGCCAGCAGGGGTGGGGGGACTCTGCGTTCCGTCTCCCGAAAGGAAACGCATGCCTCAGGACGTCCGGTTCGACCTGCCCTTCGACACCCCGGTCAGCTACCCACACGCCTCGGGCGAAGCAGCGCATCTCGGATCCAGGGGTCGCGCTACGCCTGACGGGCCGCGAGTGCTTCCTGATCAACACAACTGAGGCCGCGATGCAGGTGCTCGCCTTGCAGCAGGAGTGCCGTCATCGCAGCAGTCGTGCCCCTCGCGGTCGTTCGTAGCAGGAGCCAGAGCCGGTCGCGTGAGTCCGGCTGTCCGGCGAGGCCGTCGCGGAAAGTACAGAAGATTCCCGGACACGGCCGGTCAACGACCACGGTCGATCGATTCCGTTGCCAGGACCACAGCTCATTGGGAGACCGGTGTGAAATCTCGAGTCGCAGGTGCTGTTCCGAAGGCGTCCGCCGACAGCTCGCTCCCGGCGCAGCCAAGCGCCCAGCTCCACCCCACGGAGGCAGGGAACACCCTGGCCCGCCTCTTGGTGAAACACATCGATGGGAGCACGGAGCAGTACCGAAGGTCCCAGAACGCCGCTCAGCAGCGGCTGAACGCATTCGGCTCCCCCCACTCCAGCACCACGCTGCATGTGGAGGGAGCCCTCCATCTGGCGCGGCCCGCGTTCCTCCCGCCCGACGAGGAGGGCTACGCCAGGCTGAGGCACCTCGACACCAGCCTGCGCATGATCGAAGCAGCCTTCCCCCAAGTCAGCACCGACATCGAGGTCTGCAGACTGACCTGCACGATGCTGGAAGGGGCCTGGAGGAGCCGGGCCCTCACCCCGCCGCGCGAGGAGGAGCAGACAAGCGTCTGCGCCTGCCCTCTGTGCCGTCGGCTGCCCACGCCACCCGCACGCACGCTGGACGACTACCGTTGGCGGCAGAGCGCCGGTCGTCCCCTCACCGTCAAGACCTGGCCAAACCGCCGGGAACTCGACAGCGTCCTGACCGGTGGATGGTCCTGGACCCGGCAGATGAACGACCTGGAACGAGACCTCGGCCACCGCCACCGCTTCGAGGACGACATCCTCGTCTTCCACGAATACAAACGCGTGATCGACACCATCGACACAACGCGCCTCACCCAGCACGTCGAAGGCCGCCTGGCCGAGAATTTCAGCACCAACAGCGCACGGGCCCTGGTCTCCGGACTCTTCGCAGCCCACAAGCGATCCGTCGACGAGTACTGGCTGCAACAGCACGACGCGGGCAGCGTCGTGCTCCCCCAGACCAACCCGCTCAACCAGAGCACCTACTCAGCCCTTCAGATGCTGGACTGCCTGTTCTGGCACGTCGCCCCCGACACCGAACTCTGGCAGGAAGAGAACCTCGCCTCCCTGCTGCTGTGCCGCGTCATCGACGACATGGCCGATGTACGAGCCGACGCCCTCACCGGCGAGATCAGCAACTTCTGGCTCGCCGACATGCCCGCCCACACCAAGGCGCTCTACGCTGCCTGCGCGATAGCCCTCGTCAAGTACGGCTGCATGCCCGAGGCCCACAGCCCGATGTGGAACACCTGGCTGATGACCACCACCGTCGTCTGGATGGGGCTCACGGGCCGCCACGCCCTGTGGTTCGACGGCATCACCCAGGGCCTCCCCCCGGCCGAGGAGTGCCCGCTGTGCGACCTGCAGCCCAACCCGTGCACCGGCATCCTCACCCACGGCACCACCCTCACCATCGCCCCGCGGCCCACCGCACCAGCACTGAGCACCCGGGCCGTCGAGCTGTCCGCACGCTGTCGAGCCCAGTACCCCCGGACATGGCCCCTCTTCGACGCCGAGCTCCATGCCTTCGAAGCACTGCACGGGCCCTGGTACGGCAACACGGACAGCACATGGGAGATCTTGCGCCGCACCTACATCGCCGCCGTGGAGGCGTCCAGCGCCGCACCATCGACGGACCGCGCCCGTCATGTCCAACAAGACGCCGGCGTCGTCGGATCCGAGAGGTTCCACACCCTGCACGACCCTCAGACCGGGAGGGAAGACACCGCACTGCTCGCCTACATGTTCGGCTGTGCCCACCCGCACTTCCTCTGGAACGCCACGGGACACCGTCCCACGGGCGTCGCAGGCGACTGGCTCGACGGCTGACGCCTCGACCCTGAAGGCTCGGGCCGAGGCCGAGCGGACTGGGCGTGTGAGCCACCGCCTGCACCCACGCACGGCGTTGCCCGGCCGGAAGCCGGCCGGGCAACGGTCTGCCGGCGTGGCCTAGACGGCGAACTCGACCGGCAGGCTGTCCAGCCGGGACTCCCACGTGGAGGCGGTCGAGCTGAGTTCTTCCGGCGGTACGGCCAGGCGCAGGTCCGGCAGCCGGTGCAGCAGGACGTCCACGCCGATCTCGATGATGGACTGGCCGATGTTCTGCCCCGGGCACTCGTGCGGTCCGGAGCTGAAGGCCAGATGCGACTGGTTGCCCTGCACGGCGACGGCCGAGTCCGGCCGTACCTCCGGGTCGAGGTTGGCGGCGGCCAGGCCCAGGATGAGCAGTTCTCCCTCCTGGACGTGATGGCCTCCGAGCTCCAGGTCGGCGGTTGCGAACCGGCCCGGCAGCACGGACAGCGGCGGGGTGTCCCACATGACCTCTTCCACCGCTGAGGAGATGTTCAGCTCCCCGCTCACCAGACCGGACAGCCGGGCGGGGTCGGTGAGGATCCGTTGCAGGACCCGGGCCAGCAGGTTGCTGGTGGTGGTGTGCGCGGCGATCAGCACCAGGCGCAGATGGCTGACGACCTCGTCGTGGTCGAGGCCGGCCGGGTGCTCCAGCAGGGCCGTGGCGAAGTCGGAGCCCGGCTCGGCCCGCTTGCGCTCGGCGAGTTCCGCGAGGATCTGCATGATCCGGTCGTTGTGCTCGAGGGCGCCCTCACCGCCCTTGAAGACCTCGGCGCACGACTCGATCAGGCGTAGCCCGTCCGCCGCGGGAAGGCCCAGCATCCTGGTGAGCACGAGCATCGGCAGTTGCTCGGCGTATTCGGCCACGAGGTCGGCGCGCCCGGCGTCGGCGAACGCGTCGATCTGCTTGTTCGCGAAGTACGTGACGTGCCGCCGGATGCCCCGGACGGCCGCCGCCTGCAACCCGTCGGTGACGGCGCCGCGCAGCCTGCGGTGCGGTTCGCCGTCCTGGGACACACAGTCGGGGCGCCAGCCGACCATCGGCATGATCGGCGAGGTCTCCTCGATCCGGCCCTCCCGCCAGTCCCGCCAGATCCGCGCGTCCCGGCTGAACTGGCGGGGGTTGTTCAGCACCCGCCGGTTGTCGCGGTATCCGAGGACGAGCCAGGCGGGCACGTCGCCTTCGAGCAGCACCGGCGCGACGGAGCCGTGTTCCTTGCGCAGCCGCTCGTAGATGCTCCCCGGGTCGGTCGCCGCCTCCGGCCCGTACAGCCGGGTCAGGTCGGTCCCGTGGTGGGCGACGGGGCAGCCTCGCACGGCCTGGAGCTCGTTTTCGGTCTGATCGTTCATCGGGGCTCCAGGGCCACGGCCGAGCGTTGCTTCAGGTGGTGGATCAGGGCGACGAGGACGTCCCGGCTGGAGGCCCGGTCGCGGGCGTCGAAGGCCACGACCGGGGTGTGCTCGGGGATGTCCAGTGCGTCCCTGATCTCCTCGACCGGGTAGTTCCGGGAGTCGGGGAAGACGTTCAGCGCGACGACGAACGGGACGTCCTGCCGCTCCATCTCCTCGATCGCCCGGAAACTGGATTCCAGGCGGCGCGTGTCCACCAGGACGATCGCGCCCAGCGCACCCTTGAACAGCCCGTTCCACAGGAACCAGAACCGCTCCTGGCCCGGCGTGCCGAACAGGTAGAGCACCAGGCTCTCGTTGATGCCGATCTTGCCGAAGTCCAGGCTGACGGTGGTCTGCGTCTTGTCGGCGACGCCGATGAGGTGGTCGACGTCGACGCTGGCCTGGGTGAGGGTCTCCTCGGTGGTGAGCGGCTTGATGTCGCTGACCGACCGGACCATGGTGGTCTTCCCGGTGCCGAACCCGCCGGCGATCATCACCTTCACCGAGCGGGCGTCCCCGGCCGCCCGCCCTCCGGGTTGGTCAAAGCCTTTCAAGTCCACTGAGTACCTCCTCAAGGAGCGCGAGGTCGGGCCCGCGGCCGGCGTCGTGTGCCGGGATGGGGTTACGGGCTTCGACGCGACCTGCGTCCAGCAGGTCCGACAGCAGCACGGCGAGAATGTTGAAGGGCAGCCCGAGGTGGGCGCCGAGTTCGGCGACCGACAGCGGATCGCGGCAGCGGCGGAGGATCTCCTCGTGCTCGTGCTGCATGCCCGGTAACGGGGCGGCTCGGGCGACGACGAGGGTCGCCACGTCGAGGCTCGACGCCGAACCGCCCGGTCCGCTGCGTCCTCCGGTGAGGACGTAGTAGCGCTCGAGACCGGACGGGTCGGACGGCCTGCGGGGAGCACTCATCCAGAGTGCTCCTCCAGGCGCGGAGTGGTGCCGAGAAGCTCACCCATCCTGCGGGCCAGGTCCCTCATCTGGTGCCCGAGCAGGCCCTGGTCGAGGCCCTCCCTGGCGAGGACCCCGAGGTAGGTCTCCACACCGGCCCGGACGACGAAGAGGTGCCCGCCGTCGACCTCGATCATCGCGAGGCGCAACTGCCCGGCGTACTTGGGGAACTGCTCGGCGACCGGCTGGGCCAGCGCCTGGAGGCCGGCCACCACGGCGGCGAAGCGGTCGACGTCGTCGGGGTCTTCGGCGCCGTAGGAGGTGATGGCCTTGCCGTCGCTGGAGGCCACCAGGGCGAAACGGATCTCCTGGATGCTCTCGACGAGATCGCGGAGCGCCCAGCTCACATCTGTTCCTTGCTGCGTCATGAGGACTAGTCGCTCTCTTGGGTGCGGTGCTCTGTGAACTCGCGGCCGGCGAGGGTGTCGCGGTCGTCGGCCGCCTGGGACGCCTCCGCGGCGTCGCGGCCGGCGGTGGCGAAGGCCGCGAGGCCGGAGAAGGAGGCGTCCGGCGGGACGGCGGAGACGGCCGTGCTCCGGTCGCTCCGCTCGGCCTGCCTGGGCCCGTCCGTCTCGTTCCGCTTGCTGCGGCGCCGGGGCAGTCCACCGGGAGTGGTCTCCACGGCCTCGGACTCCGCGGCCGGTGACGGTGCGGTGACCGTCTCGTCGCGGGCCGGGGCGGGCGCGGCGGGGCGGGCTTCCGGGGCGGGCGCGGCCTGGGTGGGCGCGGCCGCGGGCAGCGGGCTGAAGTACTTGTGCGGAACCACGACCACCACGGAGGTGCCGAGCCACGGCGAGTCCGCGAAGGTGACGCGGATGCCGTAACGGCGGGCGAGGGCTCCGACGACGCGCAGACCGATGCTCGCGTCCTCGGTGATGCCGCCGAGGCCGGCGCCGGGCGCGGTCCCGGCGAGGGCGTGCTCGGCCTCGCGCTTCTTCTCCTCGCTCAGGCCCTTGCCGGAGTCCTGGATCTCGATGCCGACGCCGTTGGGGACCTCCTTGCCGGAGATGAGCACCGGCTCGGTGGGCGGCGAGTAGCGGGCCGCGTTGTCCAGGAGGTGGGCGAAGATCAGCGTGAGGTGGTCCACCAGGCCGCCGTCGACGCCGAGTTCGGGCAGATGGCGCACCTGGACGCGGTGGAAGTCCTTGATCCGGCCGATGCCGCCGCGCACCACGCTCAGCAGCCGCTGCGGTTCCTGCCACTGGCGCCCCGGGCGGTCCGAGCCGCCGAGCACACCGATGCTCGCGGCGAGCGAGTCGGCGGGGCCGAGTTCCTGGTCGAGCTCCATCAGACCGCGGGCGACGGCCGGGAGCCTGCCGTGCTCGCCCTGCATCTCGTGCAGCCGGCCGCGGAGCTTGCTGGTCAGCACGTGGATGCGGTTGCCGATGCTGATCACGGCCTGCTCGGCGGAGGTGGAGCGGTCGAACTCCGCCTCCAGGCCGACCAGGGCGGTGCGCAGCAGCTTGCGCAGTTCCGCTTGGAGGTCGGCGCTGACCTTCGCGCACTGGTTGACGGTCGGCAGGACGTCGTCGATGGCCTCGCCGGAGCGCAGCTTCTCCATCGCGTCGGGCAGTTGCTCGTCGGCGAGCCGGGTGACCGCGGCGAGTTGGTGGGTGAGCTGCTCCTGCCAGACCTCGGCCTGGTCGGCGAGCTGGGCCTCGTAGGACCTGGCCTGCTCGGTCAGCCGTTCCTCGTACGCCCGGGACTGGTCGGCGAGCTGCGACTCGTACGTGGCGCTCTGGTCGGCGAGGTGCCGTTCGTAGGCCGCGTTCTGCTCGGTGAGCTGGGACTCCAGGGTGGCGCGCTCGGCCGAGAACTTCCGTTCCAGGCCCGCCACATGCTGCTGCCACTGCGCGTTGTGCTCGGCCTGCGTGGTGCGGAAAGAGCCCTCCGCCCGGTGCAGTCGGGCCCGGGTGCGCAGCAGCAGGCGTACGCACACGGCACCGGCCGCCGTCGCCGCTACACCGGCGACGGCCGTGGTTATTCGCTCCGAGCTCATGAACGTGGCGGCTACGGTCCCGCCTCCCAAGCCCAGCGGCATCAACCACCAGCTGTACCAGGCGACAGGGGCCCGCGCCGCCGGTGGCGGAGTGGCGAGTTCCATCTGCATCCTTCGAAGCAACACGATCGAACGGGGGGGGTGTGGATCGCACTCATGAGTACGCACCGCGAGTCGACCGGACGCGATCGCGTCAACTCGCAGCGCCGATCGGAACCTTATCGGGTTTGAACCCGAAAGGATCAAACCCGACCCCCGGCGGAGGTGAGGGTTCCGTCACGCTCCGCCAGAAAGCAACAGGTCGACAAATGGCTTTGCTCGCTGCCCAGTTGGGCGTGAGACCGGGCCCTGCCTGGTCAGCGCGTGGTCTGGAACGTGCGGCGGTAGGCCTGCGGGGTCACCCCGATCGCCGCGTTCAGGTGCTGGCGCAGGGAGGCGCCGGTCGCGAAGCCGACCCGGCCCGCGATCTGGTCCACCGTGAGGTCGCTGGACTCCAGCAGATGCCGGGCGCGCGCCACCCGCTGCTGGATGAGCCAGCGGCCGGGGCTGAGGCCCACCTCGTCGTGGAAGCGGCGGGCGAAAGTGCGCAGGCTCATCCGGGCGTGGCCGGCGAGGTCGGCCAGGGTGAGCGGTTCGCCGAGGCGTTCCAGGGCCCAGGAGCGGGTGGCCGCGGTGCTCGCGGCGCCCTGTTCGGGGACGGGCTGTTCGATGTACTGGGCCTGGCCGCCGTCCCGGAACGGCGGGACGACGCAGCGGCGGGCGACGGTGTTGGCCAGCCTGCTGCCGTGGTCCTTGCGGATCAGATGCAGGCAGATGTCCACCCCGGAGGCGGCTCCGGCGGAGGTGAGGAAGGGGTGGTCGTCGACGAACAGCACGTCCGGGTCGAGGTCGACGTGCGGGAACATGCGCCGGAACCGGTCGGCGACCTGCCAGTGTGTGGTGGCCCTGCGCCCGTCGAGGAGCCCGGCGGCGGCGAGGACGAAGGCGCCGGTGCAGATGGACACGATGCGCGTTCCGGGGCGGATGAGGGCGAGCGCGGCCAGGACCTTGTCGGGCACCCGGTCACTCAGACGGTCCGGCGCGACGGGCGCGATCACCACGGTGTCGGCCGTGGCGAGGGCTTCCGGGCCGTGTTCGACGGTGACGCCGAAGTCGGCGTCGGTGCGCACGGGTCCGCCGTCCACGGAACACGTCAGGACCTCGTACCGGCCGTCGGCCGCGCCGAGGATCCGGCTGGGGATGCCCAATTCGAACGGGTACACGCCGTCCAGGGCCAGGACCACCACTCGTTCACGCCGCATGGCACGATCCTATCGAAGGTTGGCCTTTCTGCCATTGGCGGACCGGGCGCGGAACGGCACGCTGGGACACCATGAGCCCACGGAACACGATGCGAGCCATCAGCCAGGACGTCCTCGGCGGTCCCGAGGTCCTGAAGGAAGTGGAAGTCGAGCGCCCGGAACCCCGGCCGAACGAGGTGCTGGTGCGGATGCGGGCCGCCGGGGTCAACCCGACCGACTGGAAGCACCGCGCGACCGGCGGCTTCCTGGGCGAACCACCCTTCGTCCTGGGCTGGGACGTCTCCGGGGTGGTGGAGGCGGTCGGCATCGGCGTCGCGGCGTTCGCGCCCGGTGACGAGGTCTTCGGCATGCTGCCGTATCCCTTCGGGCACGGCTCGCACGCCGAGTACGTGATCGCTCCCGCCCGCGCCCTCGCGCGCAAGCCGGCCGGGATCGACCACGTCCAGGCGGGCGCGCTGCCGCTGGTGTCGCTGACCGCGTGGCAGGCACTCGTCGAGCACGCGGACCTGAGGTCAGGACAGCGGGTGCTGATCCACGCCGCGGCGGGCGGGGTCGGACATGTGGCGGTGCAGATCGCGAAGGCGCGCGGCGCCCATGTGATCGGCACCGCGAGCGCGGGCAAGCACGAGTTCCTGCGGGAGATCGGCGTGGACGAGGCGGTGGACTACCGGGAGACGGACTTCACCGAGGCCGTGAAGGACGTCGACGTCGTCCTGGACACGATCGGCGGCGACAACTCCCTGCGCTCGCTGCGCGTTCTGCGCCCGGGCGGGGTCGTGGTGTCGATCCTGCCGGGGGGCTCGGACGACTTCTACGAGGAGGCCGGGCGGCTCGGTGTGCGGGCGGTGCGGATGCTGGTCGACGCCGACCGCACCGGCATGGAGACGATCGCGGAACTCGCCGGAACGGGCAGGCTCCGCGCCACGATCGCCGGTACCTTCCCGCTGGCCGCCGCCGCGGAGGCCCACGCCTCGGGCGACACGGGCCGGACGACGGGGAAGCTGGTCCTGGTGAACGACTGAGCGCCCCAAAGGGGCGCGGGGAACTGCGCGCCAAGCCACGGCAAAGCCGCCCACGCCGGTCCACCGCACCCCTCGAGCTCTCATGCGAACGGCCGTGACAGCCGACCGCGTCAGAACATCAGAACCGGCTTGATCGTCTTGCCCGACCTCATGTCCTGCACCGCCCGGTCGATGTCCCCGAAGGGATACGTGCCGATCAGGCGGTGCAGCGGGAGCCGCCCGTCCTTCACCAGGCGGACCAGGGCCGGGATCATGGTCTGGGTCTCACTGTCACCGAGGGTGAGACCCACGATCCGCTTACCCCCGAGCAGCCCGTTGACGTCCAGGGCGACCTCCGTGCCGAAGGGCGGGGCGCCGACCACGACCAGGGTGCCGCGGGCGGCGAGCGCGTCGACGCCCTGGCGCAGGACGCCGACGTTGCCCGTGGTCTCCACGACACCGTCCGCGCCCTGACCGCCGGTGATCTCGGCGAGGGCCGGGGCGAGGTCCGTCCCGCTCGTGTCGACGGTGTGCGTGGCGCCCAGCTCCGTCGCCAGGGAGAGGCGCTCGGCGACCCGGTCGACGGCGACGATCCGCGTGGCCGGGGTGAGGGCCGCCGCCATCACGGCCGACAGGCCGACCGCCCCGGCCCCCAGGACGACGACCGTGCTGCCCGTGTCCGGCTTCAGGACGTTCCAGACGGCACCCACACCGGTCTGCACGCCGCAGCCCAGCGGGGCGATGGACTCCAGCGGCACGTCCGGGTCGACCTTGACGAGGCTGCGCTCGTCGGCCAGCGCCCGCTCGGCGAAGGAGGACTGGCCGAAGAAGTGCCCGCCCAGGGCCTGACCCCCGCGGCTGATGGTGTGCGTGCCGTCGGCCCGGCTGCCGCCGAGCAGGTTCAGCGGCAGCCAGGTCGCGCAGTACGCGGGGTGCCCGCCACGGCAGTTGCGGCAGTCGCCGCAGGAGGTGAAGGAGAGCAGGACGTGGTCGCCGGGCGTGACGCCGGTGACGGCGGAACCGACGGCCTCGACGACGCCCGCGCCCTCGTGGCCGAGGACCCCGGGCAGTGGGAAGGGCAGTCCGCCGCTCGCCACACCGAGGTCGGTGTGGCACAGGCCGGTGGCGACCATGCGGACCAGCGCCTCGTGCGGGCCGGGTGCGTCGAGGACGACGTCGGAGAGGGTGAAGGGCGCGCCGCCGGACTCGACGACCGCGGCACGGGTGGTGGTGGGCATCGCAAGAGCTCCTTGACGACTGTCTCAGTCGAGCGAGACGACGACGGACTTGACCTTGGTGTAACCGGCGAGGGCCTCGGGCCCGTACTCGCGGCCGTAGCCGGAGTCCTTCACGCCGCCGAAGGGCACGGCGGGGTCGAGCATCGCCCAGTCGTTGACCCAGACGATGCCGGCCTGGAGCCGGTCGGCGACCCGGTGCGCGCGGGCGAGGTTGGTGGTCTGGACGCCCGAGGCCAGCCCGTAGGAGGTGGAGTTGGCGAGGGCGACGGCCTCGTCCTCGTCGTCGAAGGGCTGCACGGTGAGGACCGGGCCGAAGATCTCCTCCTGGATCACGCGGGAGTCGTTCGACAGGTCGGCGATGACGGTCGGCTTGTAGTAGTAGCCGCCATCCAGGTCGAGCCGCTCGCCGCCGCAGACGATCCGGGCGCCCTCCTTGCGGGCCAGGGCGACGTACTCCTCCACCTTCTTCAGGTGCTTCTCGGCCGCCATAGGGCCGATGACCGTGGCCGGGTCGCGCGGGTCGCCGATCGGTACGCCCGGGACGGCCTCGGCGAGGATGCCGAGCAGCGTCGGGTACACCGAGCGGGCCACCAGCAGGCGCGGTCCGCCCATGCAGAACTGGCCGGTGTTGAAGACGAAGCCCTTGATGACCGCGCCCACCGCCTTCTCCAGGTCGGCGTCCTCGAACACGAGGTGGGCCGCGTTCCCGCCGAGCTCCATGGTGACGGGCTTGAGCGCCTCACCGGCGACGCTCGCCACGTGCCGGCCGATCGCGGTGGAGCCGGTGAAGGCGACCTTGTCGACACCGCGGTGGCGCAGCAGCGCCTCGCCGGCCACCGGCCCGCTGCCGGTCACGACGTTGACCACGCCGTCGGGCACCCCCGCCTCCTGGAAGAGCCGGGCCATGTACAGGGCGCTCAGCGGGGTCTCGTCGGCGGGCTTGTGGACGACGGTGTTGCCGGCCGCCAGCGCGGGGCCGATCTTGCTGCCGGCGAGGATCAGCGGGAAGTTGAACGGGGTGATCGCGGCGACCACGCCGAGCGGTTCGCGCCTGGTGTAGGCGAGGGCGTTCATGGGGGTGTCGCGCAGGGCGCCGTCCTGGCTCTGCGCGAGGTTCGCGAAGTACTCGTAGTCGTTGGCCGCGTTCGTCACGTCGACCGCGCCGCACAGCGTGATCGGCTTGCCGACGTCGAGGCTCTCCAGCGCGGCGATCTCGTCGGCGTTCTCGCGGATCAACTGTGCGACGCGGTGCAGCACCCGGCCCCGCTCGCGGCCGCTCAGACCGGACCAGGCGCCGTCGTCGTAGGCCTCGCGGGCGGCACGTACGGCCGCGTCGACGTCGGCCGGGCCCGCCTCCGCGACGGTGGTGACGACCGTGCCCCGGGACGGGTCGACCACCTCGGTGCGCGCCCCGTCGGCGGCCTCGCGCCACTGTCCCCCGATGAACAGCTGCCCGGGTTCCCTCTCGAAGGTGGTCATCGCCACTCCTCAGCGTCGTCGCCAAGTTTTCAATAAACAGGATTCCTGTTGGTTCGCAGTCTCATTACAGACAGGTTTCCTGTCAATGGTCTAGCCTGCATCCATGCTGGACGCACAAGTGACCAAGGCGCCCCCTTCCCTGCTCTACATGGTCAAGCAGGTGGAGCTCGTCGTGCGCTCCCATCTGGACGAGCTGGTCAGACCCTCGGGCATAACCGCTCTCCAGTACACCGCGCTGACCGTGCTGGAGCGACACGACGGGCTCTCGGCGGCCCAGCTCGCGCGCGACTCCTTCGTCACCGCGCAGTCCATCGCCGACCTCGTCCGCTCCCTGGAGGGCCGCGGGCTGGTGCGCCGGGAGCGCAATCCCCGCAACCGCCGCGAGCTGCTGATCCTGCTCACCGACGCCGGCCGGGAGCTGCTCGCACGGCACGCCGGGCCCGTCCGGGAACTGGAGGAGCGGATGGTGCGCGACCTCACGGCGCACCAGACCGAGCAGTTCCGTCAGGCGCTCGCCAAGGCCTGGCACTCCCTGTCGTAGCCCGGGACGCACACCGGCGAACACGCCCGCGCTCACACCCGCGTACGCCCCCGCGCGAACCTCGGCCAACTCGGGCGCAATTCAGAGACATATGTCAATCGAACATGCTCAAATTCACTCGTTGGAGGGTAACTTGCAGGGCGGGGAACGGTTCTGAGGACCGCGACCCCTCCCCACGCACGGAGCAGGCTGGAGGCGATCTCGTCGTGCGGCAGGAACCTGCACCGCTCACCCGGCATCTGCGCGTGCGACAGGAACGGGGGCACACGGTGCTGGAGCTCCGCGGCGAGATCGACCTCGCCGCGGCCACGGAGATCGCCCCGCACCTGGACCGGGAGACGAACCGCCGCGCCGCCCGGGTCGTGATCGACCTCAGCCGGATCGAGTTCTTCGACTGCTCGGGCCTGCGGTTGCTGTACCGGGCCAGGAGCCGGGTGCTCGACCGGGACGGGCAACTGCTCCTCGTCTGCGCCCACCCGCTGACGCTGCGCGTCCTGCGGATCACCGGCCTGTCCCGGCTGCTGCCCCCGCAGCCGACGCTCGACGCGGCCCTGGAGCAGCCGGAGGCGGCGTCCGGCTCGGTGTGAGCCGGAGGCGGCGTCCGGCCCGGTCTGAGCCGGAGGCGGCGTCCGGCCCGGAGTGAGCCGGAGGCGGCGTCCGGCCCGGAGTGAGCCGGAGGCGGCGTCCGGCCCGGAGTGAGCCGGAGGCGGCGTCCGGCCCGGAGTGAGCCGGAGGCGGCGTCCGGCCCGGTGTGAAGCCCGAGTGCGCCCTGCCGTGCTTCCGCCGACATCCTCCCCTCCTCAACCGACCGGTCTGGCAAGGCTCGTGGCGGGCATCCGGACAGTAGGAAGGAGGGCCGTCGCATGACGACTCCCGTCAAGCCTCTCCCCAGGCGCGTGCCCGGCTGGGCGAAGGTGGTGGGCGCGCTGGTGCTGGTGCTCGTCGTGTTCTTCGCCGGGATCCGGTTGAGCGTGATCCCGGGCCTGAAGGACCTGTTCGGCACCGACACCCACGACCGGTCCGGCCCCGCGCTGCTGAAGTCCGTCCAGGACCTCAGCCGTTACGACGCCGCCTCCGGCAACTTCCAGGTCGTCGTGGACCTGGAGAAGGACGCCAAGTTCCTCCCCGACGCGATCCGCGGCACCCGCACCCTGTACGTCGGTGCGGGCACCGTCGACGCCTACGTCGACCTGGGCAAGGTCGGCGACGACGACGTACAGGTCAACGGCGACCGCACGTCCGCCACGCTCCGGCTGCCCCACGCGCGACTGGGCCGGCCGGCCCTCGACCCCGACCGTTCCTACGCCGTCTCCAAGCAGCGCGGTCTCTTCGACCGCCTCGGCGACCTCTTCTCGGACAATCCCAACGGCGAACAGGCCGTGCAGAAACTCGCCGTACGGCACATCGGCGACGCGGCGAAGGAGAGCGAGCTGACCGCCCGCGCCGAGACCAACACCAGGAGCATGCTCGAAGGCCTGCTGCGTTCCCTGGGGTTCAAGGAGGTACGCGTTTCGTACGGGAACTGAGGGCGCGGTGAAGCATGGGGACACCGTGGCCGGGAACGGCCCGTGGCGGCATTGTCGGCGCGGCTGCGGGTAACCGCCCTATCACTCAGGGAAGTTGAAGACTGGAGGATAGAATGGCCGGTGCAGCCTCACGTCTCCGTACGGCCGGCCCCGGCCGTGAGCGACGCCCGCTGCCGCTGCCCGTCCGGCTGCTGGCGATGCTGTGCGCCTTCGCCTTCATGGTGGCCTTCGCCGTGGTGCTGGCCCGGCTGACCCTCCAGCCCTCGCCCGCGTCGGAGGCGCTGACCCACACCAATCTGCATCCGGGCCGCTCGCTGAAGGCCTATCTCGACCAGCCGGAACTGCGGGACGCCGTCCGGCAGGTCGGCGGCAACATCCTGCTGGGGGTCCCCTTCGGTGTCCTGGTGCCCGTCGTCGCGCCGCGCACCCGCGGCATCCTGCGCCTGCTGCTGCTGACCGCCGTGGTCATGCTGCTGGTGGAGTTCGCCCAGGGCGCGCTGGTCACCGGCCGTGCCTTCGACATCGACGACGTCATCCTGAACACCACGGGCGCGCTGATCGGTTATCTGCTCCTGGGCCGCCGGATGAGCCGCGCGGTCCATGCGCGCGGGCCCCGCGGCGGCCGGGCGGGGAAGAAGCCGGCCCAGCGCACTTAGCAAGGCCTAGTGCACGGTCCAGGTGAACTTGTCGCCGCCGACCCAGCGGACCACGTCCGGATCGTCCAGGTCGTGGACCGTGATGCCGAACGCGGCGGCGGCCGCCAGTACGTCGGTGACGGTCTTGGCCTCCCCGACCACCTGGCCGTCGATCTCCACGATCCGGAACGGCGGTGTAGTCGGCTGCACCCCGAGCACCACGATCCGCGGGTGGGATATGTACGGGCTCGCGCTTTCGGTCATGCATCGAGCGTAGAGCGCAACCGGCGGTAGTGCGGAGTCAAGCGCCGGCGGGATCAGCCGGTCCGCTCAGGGGCGGCGCCAGTCGTCGCTCGTCAGGTGCGAGCCGGCCTGCGGGCCCATGCGGAGCATTCCGCCGTCGACGCTCCAGGAGGCGCCGGTGACGTAGGAGGCGTCCTGACCGGCGAGGAAGGCGATGACGGCGGCGACCTCGCGGGCGTCGCCGGGCCGTCCCAGCGGCACGCCGGGGCGGCTCTCGGTGTGCGGGTCGGTGTCCTCCTGCCCGGTCATGGGCGTGGAGATCTCGCCCGGGGCGACGGCGTTGACGGTGATGCGGTACTCCGCGAGTTCGAGCGCCATGACCTGGGTGAGCAGACCGAGACCGCCCTTGGCCGCGCAGTACGGGGCGGCACCCACGCGCGGCTGGTGCTCGTGGACGGACGTCACGTTGACGATCCGCCCGCCGTCGCCCTGCCGGATCATGTGCCGGGCCGCCTTCTGCCCGCACAGGAACGGCCCGACGAGATCGACGTCGAGGACCTCGCGCACGTCGGACAGTTCCAGGTCGAGGAAGGGCGTCATGGTGCCGGTGCCCGCGTTGTTCACGAGCACGTCGATACGGCCGAGGCGCTCGCACAGCTCGTCGACGGTGTCGGCGGCCTCGGGCAGCCGGGTGAGGTCCATCCGGGCGACCTCGGCCCGTCGCCCGTGCGCCCGGACCTCGTCGGCCGTCTCCTCCGCTCCCTTGTGGTCGCTGTGCCAGGTGATGCCCACGTCCATGCCCGCCTCGGCCAGCTGTACGGCGGTGGCCCTGCCGATGCCGGAGTCGGCGCCGGTGATCAAGGCGGCCTTGCTGCGGGGCGTGGTGGGGGCGGACATGGGGCCTCCTCGTCGGCGCGTTCGGGACGAGGCATCGCAGTACCCGGGTGCGTACCGGGCAAACCACGCGCCCGTCGTGCGGCCCGCCGGGTGCTGGGGAACCCTTGTGGTGGAGGTGGCGATGGACCCCGTCGAGGCACTGGACCGGATCGCCTTTCTGCTGGAGCGGTCCCTGGCGCCGACGTACCGCGTACGGGCCTTCCGTACGGCGTCCCGGGTGCTGAAGGAGCTGGGCGAGGAGGAGGTGCGGCGGCGGGCGGACGCCGGGTCGCTGGAGTCGCTCAAGGGGGTCGGTCCGAAGACCGCGCAGGTGGTGCGGGAGGCACTGACCGGTGAGGTGCCCGGCTATCTGCGGAAACTGGAGGGCGAGGCGAAGGAGCCGCCGGCCGTACGGGGCGGCGAGAAGCTGCGGGCGCTGCTGCGCGGCGACTGCCATCTGCACTCCGACTGGTCGGACGGCGGCAGCCCGATCGAGGAGATGGGCCGGGCCGCGGCGGCGCTGGGGCACGAGTGGGCGGCGCTGACCGACCATTCGCCGCGCCTGACGGTGGCGCGCGGGCTGTCGGCCGAGCGGCTGCGGGAGCAGCTGGACGTGGTGGCGGAGCTGAACGAGACCTGGGCGCCGTTCCGGCTGCTGACCGGCATCGAGTGCGACATCCTCGAGGACGGCTCGCTCGACCAGGAGCCGGAGCTGCTGGACCGGCTGGACGTCGTGGTGGTGTCGGTGCACTCCAAGCTGCGCATGGACGCCCGGTCGATGACCCGGCGGATGGTGGCCGCGGTGCGTGATCCGCACTCGGACGTGCTCGGGCACTGCACGGGGCGGCTGGTGACCGGGCGGGGGCGGCCCGAGTCGGAGTTCGACGCGGACGAGGTGTTCGCGGCGCTCGTGGAGACGGGCACGGCCCTGGAGATCAACAGCCGGCCGGAGCGGCTCGACCCGCCGCGGCGGCTGCTGCGCCGGGCCGTGGAGGCGGGTGTGCTGTTCTCCGTCGACACCGACGCGCACGCGCCGGGGCAGCTGGACTGGCAGATCAACGGGTGCGCGCGGGCGGAGGAGTGCGGAGTACCGCCCGAGCGGGTGGTGACGACGTGGTCCCTGGACGAGCTGCTGGCCTGGACCCGTGAGCGGCGGGTGCCTTCCGGCGTGACAGGCGGCTGAGGTGGTACCCGGGCGGCCTGGGAGCAGGCCGTAGAGGAAGGGATCGCACGCATGGCGAAGGCGGAACGGGCGGCCGTGTTCGACGTCGACGGCACGCTGGTCGACACCAACCACCTGCACGTCGTGACGTGGTGGGAGGCCTTCCGCCAGGCGGGCCACGACGTGCCGATGCACGCCGTCCACCGGGCCGTGGGCCTGGCCTCCACCGACCTCGTCGCGCACCTGCTCGGCGAGGACCGGGACACCGACCAGGACGCGGCGATCAGCGCCGCCCACAAGGCGCTGTACGGGCAGTACTTCGACCGGCTGCCCGCGCTGCCGGAGGCGGGACCGCTGCTGCGGCGGCTGCACGGGGACGGCTGGGCCGTGGTGCTGGCCACCTCGGCGGGCGGCGCGGAGCTGAGCGCGCTGCGCCGGGCGATCGACGCGGACGACGCCATCACCGCCACGGCCAGCGCCGACGACGTGGACGCGGGCAAGCCCGCGCCCGAGCCCGTCGAGCACGCCCTCGACCTGGCCGGGGTGCCGGCGGAGCGGGCCGTCTTCGTCGGGGACACCGTGTGGGACATGCGGGCGGGCAGCCGAGCCGGGGTGCGCTGTGTGGGCGTCCTGTGCGGCGGCATCCCGCGCACCGACCTGGAGAAGTCCGGCGCGGACGCGATCTACGCCGACCCCGCGCACCTGCTGTCGTCCCTGCGGGACAGTCCGCTCGCATGAGCCGACGTGAAACCGCCGGTCACGCGGATACTCGCAGCGCATGACGCGTGTGACGAGTGCTGTTCGACGGGCGGCTCGCATCTTCGGCCGCCGGAAGGACGGAGCCGCGGCGGCGAACGACACCCGCCCGACCGGGCAACCGGCCCGGGGAACACGACCCGACGAGACGACCGGCAGCCGGACGACCCGGGGAACAGCCCCCGAGGAGACGAGCGACGACCGGACAGCCCGGGGTACGACCCCCGACGAGGCACCGGACGGCCGCAGGGCCCGAGAGACGCTCCGCGACACGACGACCGACAACCGAACGACACGGGACACACCCCCCAACCAGGCACCCGACGACGCCACAACCCGAGAAACGCTCCCCCACACGACGACCGACAACCGAACGACACAGGAGACACCCCCCAACCAGGCACCCGACGACCCCACAACCCGAGAAACACTCCCCCACACGACGACCGACAACCGAACGACACAGGAGACACCCCCCAACCGGGCACCGGACGACCGCACGGCCCGAGAGACGCTCCGCGACACGACGACCGACAACCGAACGACACAGGAGACACCCCCCAACCGGGCACCGGACGACCGCACGGCCCGAGAGACGGGTCATGGCAGGGAGACGGACAGCGGGGCAGCCCGGGAGACGGGACCCCGCAAGGCCACGGACGTCCCGTCGGCGCGGGGGACGCACGCCCACGAGGCGACCGGCAGCCGGACAGCCCCGCAGACGCAGTCCCACGAGGCGGCCCGCAGCCGGACAGCCCCTGAGACGGCCCGCGACCACGCAACGGACAACGCCCCGCCGCGGAAAACCCAGCGCCGCAAGCCGACCGACCGCCAGACCACCCAGGGGACGCCGCCCGGCACAGCGGCCGGTAGCCCGTCGGGCCGGGGCGGCAAGGTCATGGACAGCCGGGCGGCCGCCGATGCGCTGCGGCAGCGTATGGGGGATCTCGGGCAGGGGGTCCGTGCCACGCGGCCGCTGGACGCCGTGCGGCGGGAGGCGGGCAGGGCCGTGGAGGCCGTCCGGGCCGCCTGGCGTGGGCCCGGACGGGAGCGGGACCTGGTCGTCCAGTCGCTGAAGGCCGCCGCGGCGGCGGTGATCGCCTGGCTGGTGGGCGGCGTCTGGATGGGAGACCCGCTGGCGCTGATGGCGCCGTGGGTGGCGCTGGTGCTGGTGCAGGCCACGGTCTACAGCTCGCTGGTGCAGGGGGCGCGGCAGTTCGGGGCGATCTGCGTCGGCAGCGTGCTGGCCTCGGCGGCGCTGGCCCTCACCGGCGACACGACGGGCGCGCTCGCCCTGTCCGTCCCGGTGCTGATGCTGCTCTCGAACTGGCCTCGCTTCGGGGACCAGGGCATCTACGCGGCGACCACGGCCCTGTTCACCCTCACGTCGGGCGCGGTCGGCATGTCCGGTGTCGCGCACCGCATCGGCCAGGCGGCGCTCGGCGCCGTCATCGGCGTCGCCGTCAACGCGCTCGTCCTCCCGCCGATCCATCTGCGGGACGTCCGGGAGAACCTGGCGACCCTCGCCCGGGAATCGGGCGACGTCCTGCGCTCCGTCTCCGCTGACCTGCGCCACGGTGACTGGGACGCGCAGACCGCCGCCGGCTGGCTCAACGCCTCGGCGCAGCTGGAACGCCGCCTGGACGCACTGCGCTCGGCGCGCCGCTGGAGCCAGGAGAGTCTGCGCCTGACCTACGGCCCGCTGCGCGCCCTGCACCGCGTCCCGCACATGCCCCTGCCGCCACCGGACGAGGACGAACGCCTCTGCCGTGTCACCAGGCACGTCACCGCCCTGACCCGGGCGCTGGCGGTGGCCGTGGACGACAGCCGGACGCCCGCGCCGCCCGAGGGCCGGACCCTGAGCTCGTACGCGGAGCTGCTGGAGCTGCTCGGGGACGTCTGCGGCGCGGAGGCCGACCGGCTGCTCGACGGCAGCGTGGACCCCCGCCGGGGCGACGAGAGGGAGGAGAGGATGCGGGAGCTGCACCGGTACTTGCAGGAAGGGCTGCGGGAGCACGCCGGGATGGGGGCCGAGCACACGGCGGTGCTCGGCACGCTGCTGCTCCAGGCCGAGAACCTGTGGGCGGAGGTCCTTCCGGAGCACGAGAGCCAGTGACACACATCACCGCGAGAGCGGCCCGAGCCCGGAACGCCCAGAAGTGGTTCCCCGTTGAACAACACGTGGGTGCGGATGGGACAGTGTCCCCGGGCCTCACCATTCGCCCACAGGGACGATCGTTCGGCTGAAGCCCTGTGGAGCCCTTCGCCGAGAGGCGACCGCCATCCGCGCCCACCTCTTGAGCCGCCCCGGCCGTGATTCCCCCGTCCGGCCGGGGCTTTCCTCTGCCCACGTGCAATCGGCGCGACCCGGGTACTCGGTCATCCTCCGAGCACGGTCGCGGCCGAGAGGAGCAGATGGTGAGCAGCGGAACAGGCATGAGGATCGTCGTCACGGGCGCCACCGGCAACGTGGGCACCAGCGTGGTACGCCTCCTCTCGGAGGATCCGGAGGTGGCCTCCGTGCTGGGCCTGGCCCGGCGGATCCCCGACTGGTCGCCGCCGAAGACGGACTGGTCGGCGGTCGACCTGGCCTCCGAGCAGTCCGATCTGGCCGATCAGTTCCAGGGCGCCGACGCGGTGGTCCATCTGGCGTGGGCGTTCCAGCCGACGCACGACCCGGCGGCGACCTGGCGCACCAACGTGCTGGGCAGCATGCGGGTGTTCGAGGCGGTGGCCGCCGCGGGCGTGCCGGCGCTGGTGCACGCCTCGTCGGTCGGCGCGTACTCGCCGGGCCCGAAGGACCGGGCGGTGGACGAGTCGTGGCCGACGCACGGCTGGCCGGACGCCGCGTACTGCCGGGAGAAGGCCTATCTGGAGCGCGCGCTGGACACGTTCGAGCGCGACCACCCCGAGACGCGGGTGGTGCGGATGCGGCCCGCCTTCCTCTTCAAGTGGGAGTCCGCGAGCGAGCAGCGCCGGATCTTCGGCGGGCGTTTCCTCCCCGGCCCGCTGGCCCGCCCGGAGCTGCTGCCGTTCCTGCCCGACATCCCGGGGCTGCGGGTGCAGGCGCTGCACACGGACGACGCGGCGAACGCGTACCGGCTGGCGGTGCACTCCGACGCCCGGGGCGCCTTCAACCTGGCGGCCGAGCAGCCGGTCGACGCGCAGGTGCTGGGCGAGATGCTCGGTGCGCGCCCGGTACGGCTGCCGCGCACCGCGGCCCGTTCGGCGATCGCCGCCGCCTGGGGCCTGCACCTGCTGCCCGCCTCCCCGCACCTGTTCGACGCGGTGCTGCAGCTGCCCCTGATGGACAGCACGCGTGCCCGTGCGGAACTCGGCTGGCGGCCGGAGCGTACGGCGACGGAGGTGCTGGAGGAGTTCCTCCAGGGCCTTCAGCAGGGCGGGGGCGCACGGACGGAACCGATGCGGGGACGCAAGGTGGGCTGACCACACGAACCCTGCCCGGACGACCGATGGCCGCAGCCGACCCCCACAGCCGGCTGCGGCCATCGACGCCCACGGCGCCGGAGCGCTCGGCGGCGCTCAGGCGGAGGACTCGTCCGGATCCGGATGCTCGGGGTGGACGGTTCCCGAGCGCGGTACGCCCTGCCGTCCCGTCCCCGCTTCGTCCGTGTCGGGGACGTCTCCGGCGGGCTCGTCGGCCTCGTCCCCGTCGTCCTTCCGGTCCTTGCCGGTGCCCGTGAAGCGCGGGGCGACCTCCCAAGGGTCCTCGCCGGCGTCGGCCTGCTGGTCCGGCATGTCCCGCGGCACGGGCTCACCGTTCTCGCCGGGTCCTTCGAGGCGGTGGTCGGTCACGGCGTGCTCCCTTCACTGGTCCGGGCGCCACGCGAGTACCTCCGGCGTGACCTGGGAAACCTCAGCGCGGTGCCGCAAAGAGTTTGAGATCCCACCGTCACGGCTGAGGGGAGCCCGACAGGAGATCCTCGACCTCGTCCAAGGCCGCTACGAGCTCCGGGCCGACCCTGGCCCGCACCCAGCGCTCCTGTTCCTCTCCGACCTCGCGCGGAATCGTCTCGGTGAGCATGATCAGGTACAGGTAGGCGCGGTACAGGGCCAGTCGGAGGCGGGCCGGGACGTCGAAACCGGCCTGGCCGCCGGCCTCCCGGTAGCCCGCCAGGAGCGCCTCGTCCTGCTTGATGTCGCCCAGCAGTGCCAGGGAGACGAAGTCGGCCAGGGGGTCGCCCCAGAACATGCGCTCCCCGTCGATGAGGCCGCCGATGCGGGCGTCTCCGGCCGAGCGGTCGACCATGATGTTGCCCCGCCACAGATCGAAGTGCACGAGGCACGGGACGGTGACCTCGTCGAGGGCGCCGTACGCGGACCTGGCGGTACGGGCCACCGCGTCGGCGGGCCGGGGCAGCCACGCCCCGTAGCGCCGGGCGTCGTCGAGGACGGCGTCGAACATCGTCGTGAACGCGGTCCGCCAGTCGGGGGCGAGCGGACCGAGGGCACCGGAGGGATAGCCGAAGCCGGAGCCCGTCACGCGGTGCAGCCGGGCCGTCTGGCGGCCCAGCTCCGTGCGCAGTGCGGTCTGTTCCGTGTCGGTGAGAGAGCCGTCCCACGGTGCCCCCGGGCAGGCCGTCATCAGCAGGAAGTCGTCGCCCATGGTCACCAGCCGCGGTGCGAGGACTCCGGCGTGGGCGGCCGAGCGGTAGAACTCGGCCTCCGAGACGAGGAGCCGGCGCTCGTGGCGGAGGCCGGGGGTGGCCGCCGCGGGCGGGATCTTCAGCACGTAGCGGGTGCCGTCGGTGAGGCGGAGTTCCTCGACGGTGTTGTAGGTGCCGCCGGTCAGCGGGGCGAGGTGGGCGAGGTGGCCGGGATCCAGACCCGCCGCCTCCAGGATGCGCCGAGCCCGTTCCCAGGAGTCCACCACCGTGCGCCCACCCCTCCCCTTCGCCCTCGGTCAGCCGGCCGCGTACACGTCCTCGACGTAACGCCCGTCCGCGACCAGTTCGTCGAGCCACTGCTCGGCGGCCGTCTCGTCGGCGCCCGGCGTGTGCTTCCGGTACAGGGTACGGAACGCCTCCCGCACCCCGGGCGCCATCCGGGAACCGTCGCCGCAGACGTACACCCGCGCTCCGGCGGCCAGCAGGGCCCAGACCTCCCCGGCCTCGGCGGCGATGCGGTGCTGCACGAACCGCACCTCGCCCTCGGGTGCCTCGCTGAAGGCGGGGCGGAGGGCAACCGCTCCGGCGGTCTCGGCGGCGCGCAGTTCCTCGGCGTGCAGGAAGTCGGCGCCGGGCGCGTCGCAGCCGAAGTAGCAGACGGCCGGGGGGAGTTCCGTGCCTGCCGCGAGAGCGGCCGTACGGTCGGCGATGGCGCCGCGGAACGGGGCGAGGCCGGTGCCCGCCGCGATCATGACGACCGGCGCCGATCCGCCGGTGACGTCGATGCGGAAGGCCTCCCGGCACCGCTGCACGCGCGCGTACACCGTGTCGCCGGGCTCTACGCCGGCCAGGTGGCCGGATCCGGTGCCCCGGTAGACGCCGCGGCCCGAGCGGGCCGGTGCCTCCAGCAGCGACACCATCAGGTCCACGTGAGCGGGGTCCACGGCGGGCGAGGAGGAGATGGAGTAGTGGCGGGGGCGCAGCGGGGTGAGGAGATCGAGGAGCCGCGGCCAGTCCAGGGCGCCGCGCAGGGCCGGGTGGTCTTCGATGATCTCCACGAGGGTGCGCGGGTCGTCGGCGAGGGCGGCCAGGGCCATGCGCTCGGGCGGGCACGGGTTGGCGGCGGCGAGCGCGGCCAGCTGACCGGCGCTCGGGCGCTCCTGCAACTCCACGTGGTGGGTGAGGAGCTGTCGCACCGTCACGGGGCGGTCGACGGCGATTCCGTCGCGGCGCGGGCGGGTGGCGCGGATGTCCAGGACGGTGTCGAGGTCGACGCCGAGCGCGGTGGCGGCGCGGGTGACGACGTCCGGGTGGTTGGCGGGCAGCACGGTGAGGTGGTCGGCCGTGCGGTAGGTGACGCCGTCCGGCAGTGCGACGCGGAGGAACCGCTTGCGGCGCGGGTAGCCGGGCGCGGTGAGGTCGTGTGCTTCGGTGACTCGCATGGGGAGGAGCTCGTGCCGTTCGGCGAGGGCGTCCAGCGGGCCGCCGGTCAGGGTGCGGACCTCGTAGGCGGTGGTGGGCTCGGGGTCCGGGGTCGTGGCGTCCGGGTCGCCGTACCGCTCCAGCAGGGCGGCGCGGAGGGCCGTCGTGAACTCCCGCACCGTGCCGGTGAGGTCGCCGGAGGCGTCGGCGGCGGCACGGTCGAGGAGCCGGGTGGCGCCGGACTGCGCGAGCCGCTCGTCGATCCGGGTGGGGACGTGCTGGTAGGTGGCTGCCCAGTTGCGGTCCCCGACGCCGAGGACGGCGTACGTCACGCCGGACAGGTCGTGGGTCTCCTCCAGCCAGGCGGCGAAGGCGGTGGCGTCGTCGGTGGGGCGGCCGTTGTAGGAGGCGGCCGTGATGACGACGGGCCGGTCGGTGGGCAGGCCGCCGGCGTAGGCGTCCAGTTGCGCCACCTGTGTCTCGCAGCCGACGGCGGCGGCCTCGTCGGCGAGTCGGCCGGCGAAGTCGCGGCAGGTGCCGTAGTTGCTGCCGTGCAGGAAGAGGGCGGCGGTGCCGGGGCGGACGCGGGCGGGGAGGTCCTGTGGTTCGTCGGACCGGGCGTCCTGGACCGGGGCGGCGCCGGGCAGCGGGGTGTGGACACGGTCGGCCGGCGTGCGCGGGGTGAGCGTGAGGGTGAAGCCCTCGGGCTTGAGGGTGAGGGTCTCCTTGACGTGGAGCCGGTAGTCGGCGTGGTCGCTCAGCCGGTAGCGGTGGACGAGCATGGCCAGCAGCATGGTCGCCTCGTGCAGGGCGAACTGCCGCCCGATGCAGGCGCGCTCACCGGTGCCGAACGGCTTGAAGGCGTGCACCGGGCGCTCCGCCTCCGCCTCGGCCGTGAAGCGCGAGGGGTCGAACAGCTCGGGGTTGTCTCCCCACACGGGCTGCCGGTGCAGCATCGGCGTGAGCACCAGGGCGGACTGCCCGGCGCGCAGCGGGACGCGGCCGCCGAGCAGCGTGTCCTCGCGGGCCTCCCGGGCGAAGACGGCGGCCGTGGGCCACAGCCGGAGCGCCTCGTTCAGGACCTGGCGCGTGTAAGTCAGCCGACCGATCTCGTCGTACGTCGGCTCGATGTCCGCCGCGTCGCCCCACAGCTCGTCGACCTCGCGCTGCACCAGTTGGAGCGCGGTGGGGTGCTTGGCGAGGTAGTACAGGGCGAAGGACATGGCGCCGGAGGTGGTCTCGTGGCCGGCGATGAGGAAAGTGATGACCTGGTGGCGGATGTTGGCGGTGTCGAGCGTGCTGCCGTCGGCGGGGTGCTCGGCGGTGAGCATGAGGCCGAGGAGGTCGTCGGCCTGGCTCTGGTCGGTGCCGGTGCGGGCGGCGATGACGTCGTCGACGACCTGGGCGAGATAGGCGGAGTCGTCGCGGAAGGCCGCGTCCTGCGCCGAGTAGTCCTGGCCCGGGACGCGGGCGAGGCGGGTCATGCTCCACTCCAGGCAGCGGACCATCGACTCGACGAAGGGGTGCGGCTCGGCCCGCTCGAAGGAGCCGAAGTCGTAGCCGAATCCGGCCAGTCCGATGGTGTCGAGCGTCATGCGGGTCATGTCGCCGGGCACGTCGACGGGCTGCCCGGCGCGGGCGTCGCGGTCCCAGGACGCGATGAGGCGGCGGGCCACCTTCAGCATCACGGGGTGGTAGGTCCGCATCGAGCCGAGCGCGAAGGCGGGCATGAGGATGTCGTGCGCCTTGGCCCAGTTGGGCTCGTCGTTGTACGCGGTGAACAGGCCGTCGGCGGCGAACTCGCGGACGTTCTCCAGACCGGGCCCGATGTGCTTGGCGAACCGCCGCTCGTCCGCGAGCTCGGCCACGAGGTCCAGGTCGCCCACGAACAGCGTGTCGCGTCCGTACAGCCGCCGCACGAACACGGGCCCGTGCTCGCGCATCAGCTCCATGGCCTGCTGGACGGGCGCGGCACCGGGCCCGGTGCCGGAGATGTCGGCGACGGGGACACCGGGGAGGACGTCTGCGGGCCGGGGGGCCGGTGCGGTGGGGCGCATGACGCGACAACTGCCTTTCGCGGTACGGAAGTACTGCGATCCAGCGTGATCGACGGGACCCTGCGGGCCGTGCCGCGGCCCTACATGATTGTGTAGTACATGCAGACGCGTCGCCCTTGCGCGGGGGCGGCCCGGCGTGGCAGGAGACACTCGTGGACCAGGCCCGGCAGGAGGCCGTGACGTGGCGCAACCGCGCCCTGCTCCTCTTCGACCGGGTCGCGATGCCGGTCGCGGTGTGCGACGTGTACGGAGCGGTGCTGCTCGCCAATCCGGCGATGGCCGCGGAGTGCGGTACGACGCCGGGGCGGCTGCGCGGCCGTGACGTGCTGGACCTGTTCAGCCCGCGGGAGGCGACGCAGGTGGAGCGCATCGCCCAGGCCCTGCGCCTGCGGCACCGCTCGCGCTACCAGGTGTCGGTGCGCTGGCGGGCGCCCGGCGGCGCGGAGCGGTACGGGGAACTGACGGCGGACCCGGTGAGCGACACGGCGGAGGACACACCGGCGCTGCTGGTGATGCTGCGCGTGGACGGCGAACGCGCCCCCTCCCCCGCCCCGCCCGCCGGACAGGCCCGCGTCACCCCCGTGGAGGCCCGCATCCTGGCCCTGCTGGCCTCCGGCGCCACCACGGCCCGGGCAGCGCGCGAGACCGGCCTCACCACCGACGGCGTCACCTACCACCTGCGCCGCCTGTCCTCCCGCTGGCACGCCACCAACCGCACGGAACTGGTCGCCCGCGCCTACGCGCTGGGGGTGCTCACACCGGGGGTCTGGCCGCCGGAGGCCCCGGCCGCGGAGTAGGCGGTGCCGGCTCCCTCCGGTGCTCCGAAGCGGGCGAGGGTGTGCCACACCTTCTTCAGGTGCTGCAGTTCGTACCGGCCCGTCCGGGCGGCGTCGCCGATGGCCCTGGGGTCGATCAGGCCGTCCCGGGCGATCCGCGCGCCCAGGTCCGCGTACTCCGGGCCGCGGTAGTCCGCGTGGCGCCGCAGCCCGGCCACGGTGAGCCGGTAGCCGGGGTGCCACTCGACGGGGCAGGGCAGGCGCCGGGCCGCGGTCTCGACCGGTGTGCCGCGGTAGCAGGCGTCCAGCACCAGCGCCTCCATGTCCCGGGCGAGATCGACGCCTCCGTGCACGTGCGCCTCGATGTAGTCGTCGAGGGCGTCCTGCTCGTCCGCCTCGGCCAGCGCGATGAGCGACATGCCGGCCGCCACGCCGAAGTCGGCCGGCTCGGCGGCGCTGTCGGGGTAGCAGAACGTGGCGCGGGCCACGGCGCCGGCGCGCAGCCGGAAGTGGGAGGAGCCGAAGCGCGGCGCCGCGCCGACCACTTGCCGGCGGAAGTTCAGGGCGCCGTAGACGGGTCGCTCGTGGGCGGCCGCTGCGTCGTACGCCCCGCCGAAGATCCGGCTCTCCCAGTGCCACCGGTCGCCGCCGGGGCGGGCCGTGAGGCCGCCGTTGCTGGTGCCGGTGACGAACTGCGAGTGGTAGGCGCCGTCCCGGGCGAGCGCCACGAGGAGGGGCACGCCGCCCGCCGGCCGGTCCGGGTGGAAGTTCAGTGTGATCCGCACCTGCGGATCGACGGCGGGCCCTGACGAGCCGCCCGCCACATGGCGCAGCGCCGCCCGTGCGCGTGCGGACGCGACCTCGGCGAAATCCATTGGCTCCCCTGTCTTCGATGCTTCTAACCTGATCGCGAACCTAGGACCCCTAGGGTTCGTCGATGACGACCGCCGATGACGACCAGGAGCCCTCCGATGAGGTCACTCACCGAACAGGACATCCGCAACTCCTTTATCAACTGCTCCAAGGGAGAGGCGAAGCGTCTGTCCGTACCCCGGGACCTCGCCGAGCGCCCCTGGGACGATCTCGACTTTCTCGGGTGGCGGGATCCGGGTGCGCCGGATCGGAGTTATCTGGTCACCGAGCGCGAGGGGCGGCTCGTCGGGGTGTCGATGCGGTTCCAGGCCGCGCAGCGGGGCTTTCTGCATCGCAGCATGTGTTCGCTGTGCCTGACGACGCACCCGCGGGGCGGTGTGGCGCTGATGACCGCGCGGAAGACGGGAGCGGCCGGACGTGAGGGGAACTCCGTCGGGGCGTACATGTGCACCGACCTCGCCTGCTCGCTGTACCTGCGCGGGAAGAAGGTGCCGGAGAGCGGGCCCCGCTTCGAGGAGAGCCTCACCCTGGAGGAGCAGATCGAGCGGACGATGGGCCATCTGACCGCCTTCCTCGACAAGGTGTACGCCTGAGGCTCTCGGTCGCCCGTGGTTTCCCCCGGCATTAACGTCCTTCATGGATGCGTTCGATACGCCAGGGGAAGGGGAACAGCCCCAGGATGCAAGAGGTACGTGAGTGGACGGCGCACGCCAGGCGGATCATGCACAAGCGCCGGGACCCCGTGGTCGTCCAGACGGTGCGGTCCGCGTTCGCGGCGACGATCGCCTACGTCATCGCGCTGCGGCTGAGCCCCGAGGCGGCACCGCTCACCGCTCCCCTGACGGCCCTGCTGGTCGTCCAGGTGACCCTGTACGCCACACTCACCAACGGCTTCCGGCGGGTGAACGCCGTGGTGACCGGCGTCCTCGTCGCCATCGCGTTCAGCCTCCTGGTGGGCCTCACCTGGTGGAGCCTGGCGCTGCTCCTCGTGGCCTCGCTGGCCGTGGGACGGCTGGTCCGGGTGGAGGAGTACGTACCCGAGGTCGCCATCAGCGCGATGCTGGTGCTCGGGGTCACCACCGTCGGGGACACCGCCTGGGCCCGCGTGGTGGAGACGCTGATCGGCGCGGTCGTCGGACTCGGCTGCAATCTGCTGCTGGCTCCGCCGGTGTGGGTGGAGGAGGCGGGCGCGTCCGTCGAGGATCTGGCGCGCCGGCTGCGGCAGCTGATGCTGCGCATGGGAGAGGAGGCCGCCGGCCGTACGCCCGCGGACCGCGCGGCGGAGCGGCTGCACGAGGCGCGGCGCCTGGACCACGACATCGTCGAGGTGGACGCGGCGCTCCGGCAGGCGGAGGACAGCCTGCGGCTCAACCCGCGCGTGCGGGAGGGCCTGCTGCACCGGGTGGTGCTGCGCACCGGCCTGGACACGCTGGAGATCTGCACGGTCGTCCTGCGCGTGCTCGCGCGTTCCCTCACCGACCTGGCGAAGGAACGTGAGCCCGAGCCGCTGTTCGAGGGCGAGACGGGCGCCGCGCTGGAGCAGTTGCTCTCCGAGATCGCCGACGCGGTGGTGAGTTTCGCGGTGCTGGTGACCACTCATCTGAGCGCGAGCGCCGAGTCGGCGGAGGAACGCCTCACCGCGGAACTGCGCACCGCGGCGGGCACCCGCGACAAGCTGGCCCTGCTGCTGCGCAAGGAGGCCGAGCGCGAGACGCGGCACTGGCAGCTGCTCGGCGCCGTCCTGACGGAGGTCAACCGGATCCTGGACGAGCTCGACACCGAGCACCGCACCCGGCGCCTGTTCGAGGAACTGGACCGGGTGTCCCGGGAGCAGCGCGTGCGGATGCCCCGGCTGACCCGGCTGCGTGAGCGCCTGGGCGTTCAGGAGCAGATGTGGCGGAACCGTACGGGGGTCGGCGGGCGTTCTCGCTGAGCGACCACCTGAAGCGCGTTGCACGGACCGCAACACCCGGTGCCTTTGTTGCACCCGGCGGGTGATCCACGCCAAGGTGGCTGCGCGACGGGGACGAGTGACGACCTGAGGGGCGACATGGGCAGTGGTGGCTGGAGCAGGCGCCGGTTCGTCGGCGCGCTGGCGGGCGGAGCCGCCGCGGCGGCGCTGCCCGCCTGTGACGACGCGCCCGCGCCCGCGTCCCCGACGACTCCGGCGGTCCCCGAGTCGGGCGCGAGTCCGTCCGGCGGGGCCCGTCGCCCGTCCGGCCCGCGCCCGCTCTACCTCGGCACCTACACCTCCGCCGAGGGCGGCGGCAAGGGCATCGGGCTGGCCACGTACGACGCGGCGACGGGCCGGATCACCGGCACCGGCACGCTCACCGGCGTCGACGACCCGTCGTACCTCGCGATCCACCCGGACCGCCACACGCTGTACGCGGTGAACGAGCGCGAGGACGGCGCCGTGACGGCCGTCCGGCTGTCCGACCGGAAGGTCCTGGGCAGCCGGAGCACCGGCGGCGCGGCCCCCTGCCACCTGTCGGTGCATCCGGGCGGGCGGTGGCTGCTCAGCGCGGACTACGGCTCGGGCAGCGTGGCGGTGCATCCGATCGACGGCTCGGGCGCCCTGGGAGAGCGGACCGATCTCGTCCGGCACACCCGTCCGGCACCGGGACCGGGCCAGGACGGTCCGCACGCCCACCAGATCTTCACCAGCCCCGACGGCCGCCACGTGCTCGCCGTGGACCTGGGCACGGACACCGTGTACACGTACCGGCTCGACGAGAAGGCCGGCACGCTCACCGAGGCCGCGCAGGCGCGGACCCGGCCGGGCGCGGGCCCGCGCCACCTGACGTTCCACCCCGGCGGCCGGTACGCCTACCTCGCGAACGAGGTCGACAACACGGTGGCGGTCTGCTCCTACGACCCCGCCTCCGGCCGCGTCACGGTCGGTGAACCGCAGTCCACGGGCACCGGTCCGGGCACCAACTACCCGGCGCAGTTCCTGGTGACCCCGAACGGCCGTCATGCCTTTCTCGCCAACCGCGGCGACAACAGCCTCACGCGCTACGCCGTCGAGGAGGACGGCGCCCGGCTCAGGCTGCTGGAAACCGTGCCGGTGGGCGGGGACTTCCCGCGCCAGATCGCCTTCTCTCCGGAGGGCACGCTGTTGTTCGCGGCGAACCAGAAGTCCGGCACCGTGACCGTCTTCCGGGTGGACGAGACGAGCGGCGCGCTGCGGCGCGCCGGTGAACCGTTTCCGTCACCGGTCGCCGTCTGTGCGCTGCCACTGTAGGGCGCGCGGGCAGGCCGCGGCGGTCGCCTGGCTGAGCAGGACGTGCATGCGCTCGGTGAGCTGCGCGACGTCGTCGGCGGGTGTGTGGAAGGCCAGCCGTACGTCGCCGTGGGCGCGGGTGCGTTCGATGCGCAGCGTCAGGCCGTGCCGGTCGACGGCGAGGGGCTGGACGCGGACCGCGCCGTGCAGGCTGTCGGAGCCGATGAGGCGGGTGAGCCGCTCGACCGCGTCCGCGTGGCAGTCGGCGAGGTGCGTCAGCAGCCGGGCCTCTGCCGTGCCGAGCGGGTCGGGCGTCGCGGCGGCGAAGTCGTCGAGGTCGACGACCACGGCCCCGGACGGCTGCCGCAGCACCACGCGCGTGGCCCGGAAGGCCAGCCGGTCCTCCTCGACGGCGAACCAGCCCGCGAGCCACAGCCGGGCGCGGATCCGGTCGCGCACGGGGACGGGGGCCACGTCGGCGAACTCCAGCACCGCGGACGGCTCGCCGCGGGGCGCGCAGATCGCGGCCCCGAGCAGGGCGCTGTCCTCGGGCACGTCCACCAGCACCCGGCCGTCCTCGGTCACCGTGTGCGCGCCCACCAGCTCCTCCCGCGTGCCCTCCGCGGTCACCGAGCAGGACCATGCGGCGGCGAGCACCGAGCGCGCCCGCTCCGCAGCGGCAGGGGCCGCCGTCCAGCCGTGGCTGTCGTCACCCATCCCAGACCTCCTTAGGTAAGCCTTGCCTAACCTACCGAAGATCCGGGCGTGAGCCAACCACGTCACGTGATCTTTACGAGCTCTTTCAGGGAGTGAGCACACCCAGCAGGGCACGGGCGCACAGCTCGCGCACCTGATCCCGGCTCAACTCCGTGCCGCGCAGCCACTCCAGACAGACGGACGTGGTGAACGCCAGCCAGCCGCGCACGGCCAGCCGCACCTCCGGGCGCTCTTCGCAGGCCGGGCCGAACTCGGGGTCCTCGGCGAGCGCCGCGAGGATCTGCCGCTCCTGCGCGCCCAGAGCCCGCTGGTAGACCCGCCGGACCGCCTGGTCCCCGGCCGCGTCGGCGCGGTGGAAGGCGCGGTAGCCGTGGGCATGGGCCTGGACGTACTCCAGGAACGTGTCGAGGCCGCCCGCGAGCTGCTCGCGCACCGGCACACCGGGCACCGGCGCCGTCATGCGCAGCATCCGCTCGCTCTCACGCTCGACGACCGCCGCGAAGAAGTCCCGCTTGGTCGGAAAGTAGTGGTAGAGCAGCCCGCGCGACACCCCGGCGATCTCGGCGACCTGCTCGATCCACACGTCGTCGTACGGACTCTCCGAGAACAGCCGCGCACCGACGGCCAGAAGCTGCGCCCGGCGCTCCTCGGTGCTGAGCCGGCGGCGCGTGCGCCCGCCCTGGTTCGCGGCCATGCCCGCACTTTACTTGACGCCGGTTCAACAACGGGACCAGACTGAACCGCACTATTGAACCCACGTACAACACGTGCGAACCCGCCGCTGGATCAAGGGAGATCGCGTCATGACGGAGGCGCCGGTACGGGACGGGCTGACCAAAGGGTTCCGCAGCGCCGAGCTGGGCTGGCCGGAGCTGGACCGCATACCGCATCCACCGCACCGGGTCCCGCTGCTCGGTGACGTGGTGGGCGTGAACCGGCGCACTCCCCTCCAGGACTCGCTGCGGTACGCCCGCCGACTGGGTCCGGTCTTCCGGCGGAAGGCCTTCGGCAAGGAGTTCGTGTTCGTGTGGGGCGCCCGGCACGCGGCCGACCTCGCGGACGAGTCGCGGTTCGCCAAGCACGTGGGTCTCGGCATCGCGAACCTGCGGCCGGTCGCCGGGGACGGCCTGTTCACGGCGTACAACCACGAGCCCAACTGGCAGCTGGCGCACGACGTGCTCGCCCCGGGGTTCAGCCGTGAGGCCATGGCCGGTTACCACCCGATGATGCTGGCCGTCGCGCGGCGGCTGACGGAGCACTGGGACCGGGCGGCGGCGCAGGGCCGGGCGGTGGACGTGCCCGGCGACATGACCAAGCTGACGCTGGAGACGATCGCGCGCACCGGCTTCGGCCACGACTTCGGGTCGTTCGAACGCTCCCGGCCGCATCCCTTCGTGACCGCGATGGTCGGCACGCTGACCTACGCGCAGCGGCTCAACACGGTGCCCTTCCCGCTGGCCCCGCTGCTGCTGCGGAGCGCGAGCCGCCGCAACGCCGCCGACATCGCCCACCTCAACCGCACGGTCGACGAGCTGGTCCGGACCCGGCGCGCCTGCGGCCGCGGGAACGGGGACCTGCTCGACCGGATGCTGGAGACGGCCCACCCCGAGACCGGGGAGCGGCTGGAGCCGCGGAACGTCCGCCGTCAGGTCATCACCTTTCTCGTTGCCGGCCACGAGACCACGTCCGGCGCGCTCTCCTTCGCGCTGCACTACCTCTCCCGCCACCCCGAGGTCGCGGCCCGGGCGCGCGCCGAGGTGGACCGCGTCTGGGGCGACGCGCCGGAACCGGCCTACGAGCAGGTGGCCAGGCTGCGCTACGTCCGCCGGGTGCTGGACGAGTCGCTGCGGCTGTGGCCCACCGCGCCGGCCTTCGCCCGGGAGGCGCGGGAGGACACGGTGCTCGCCGGGGAGCATCCCATGCGGCGCGGGGCGTGGGCGCTGGTGCTGACGCCGATGCTGCACCGGGACCCCGAGGTGTGGGGCGCGGACGCCGAGCGGTTCGACCCGGACCGCTTCGACGCGCGGGCCGTACGGTCCCGGGCCCCGCACACCTTCAAGCCCTTCGGGACCGGGGCGCGGGCCTGCATCGGGCGCCAGTTCGCCCTGCACGAGGCGACGCTGGTGCTCGGCCTGCTGCTGCGGCGCTACGAGCTGCGCCCCGACCCGGCGTACCGGCTGCGGGTGGCGGAACGGCTGACGCTGATGCCGGAGGGGCTGCGGCTGCACCCGGAGCGCCGGACGCCGGTGCGGGAGCCGGCCTCAGACCTGCGCTGTCCAGTGCCCGGGGCGGGTGACTGACGCGGGCAGCCGGGTTCCGGCACTCCCCCGGGCCGCGTTGAGCTGCGGCTGGGTGAGGAAGAACGCCCCCGTGAGGTCGGCGTCCGTGAGGTCCGCGTCACGCAGATCGGCACCGATCAGGTCCGCGCCCCGCAGATCCGCGCCCGTGAGGTCGGCGGCGATGAGGTAGGCGCCGCGGAGGTTGGCGCCGCGCAGGTCGGCACCCTTGAGGCGGGCGCCCATGAGGTCCGCGCCCCGGCGGTTCTTCTTGCGCCCCTTGGTGCCGGACCTGGCCAGCTCGCTCGTCTGCAGCAGCAGGACGTTGACCTCCTGACGGTGCGCCGCCACGTCCAGCCCGGCGAGCTCCTCGGGGGTCAGCCCGGTCAGCTCCTCGGTCTTCTCCAGGGCCTCGCGCAGACCGGCGTGGACGGGACGGGCCGCGGGGAGGGAGAGCGCCTCGGTCAGGTACCACAGCAGCTCGTGCAGCTGCCGGACGACCGGGAAGACGTCGAACATGCGGCGGGCGTGCTCCGGTGGTCCGGACCTCCAGTCCTGGCCGCCGAAGGTGATCTGCGAGACCTGCTGCCCGGCGCCGAAGCAGTCGTAGACCGTGCAGCCGGTGAACCCCTTCTGCCGCAGCCGGGCGTGGATGCCGCAGCGGTGGTCGCTCTGGAGATTGCGGCAGGGGGTACCGGCGTCCTTGTCGACCGCGAAGTCGGACGAGGCCGCGAAGGGCAGGGCGACGCAGCACAGTCCGAAGCACCGCTCGCAGTCGCCGCGCAGTTCCGCCCGCGCGGCCGTGTGATCTGACATGACGTTCAGCATACGAAATGACAACTCGCCGAGCTCATCGCCGCCGCCTGAGTCAGCCCGCGAGGCCAGGTGCCTCCAGGCGCTCCAGCCGCTCGGGGTCGGCCAGGATGTACATGCCGGTGATCCGGCCGTCGGCGATCGTGACCCCCATGACCGACTGCACGTGTCCCCCGGGCGCGTTGACGACCCCGACCGAGCCGTTGACCAGCATCAGCTCCGCGGACTGCGCGAACCGGGCGAACATGAGCGCCTGCTCCGCCACCGTCTTCGCCCCCTGGAGGGCCTTGGACACGGCCGCGCCGCGCACCAGGGCACCCGAGTCGGCCCGCAGCACCACGTCCGGGTGCAGGAGCGCGAGCAGCGCCTCGAAGTCCCCGCTGCGCGAGGCGGCCAGGAACGCGTCGAGGACCTCCTTCTGCCGGCCGAGGTCCGGCTCGGCCGCCGGGGTGGCGCCGCGCACCCGGCGCCGGGCGCGGCTCGCCAGCTGCCGGGTCGCGGCCGGGCTGCGCTCCACGATCGGCGCGATGTCGTCGAACGGCACGGCGAACATGTCGTGCAGCACGAACGCGAGCCGCTCGGCGGGCTCCAGGTTCTCCAGGACGACGAGCAGGGCCAGGCCCACCTCGTCGGCGTGCAGCACCTCCTGCTCCGGGTCGATGTGCGACAAGGGCCTGAGCACCGGGTCCGGGACGAAGGTGTCGTCCATGGGCTCCTCGCGGCGCGCGGTGCGCGAGCGCAGCAGGTCCAGGCACACCCGGCCGGTCACCGTGGTGAGCCAGCCGCCGAGGTTGTGGATGTCGTCCGCGTCGGTGCGGCCGAGCTTCAGCCAGGCCTCCTGGACGGCGTCCTCCGCCTCGGCGAGCGATCCGAGCATGCGGTAGGCGACGGCCTTCAGCCGCCCCCGGTGCTCCTCGAACCGGTCGGCCAGCTCCTTGCTGTCTGTCATGGTCTCCCCCGTCTCCCCTGTCATCCGCGTCATCTGCCGAACAGTTCGAACGCCACCGCCGGCCTGCCCCCGAACCGCTCCCCGGTGGCCTCGGCGTGCTGGGTGAGGAAGCCCCGGACGTAGGTCTCCGGGTCCTCGTCGGTCAGGACCTCGATGTAGGTGCGGTGCTCCAGCAGTGAGCGCACCGCGCGTTCCATGCCGGGCGTCGCGTCGACCGCGTGCGTGGGGGTGCTGGAACCGGCGACGGCGACCCAGCGCACGCCGTCCCACGGTTCGAGGCCCCGCTCGGTGAGCTCCGGGAAGATCCACCGGTTGCCCGCGTCACCGGCCGCGTCGAGCGTGGCCCGGCCGACGGCCACGTGGTCCGGGGTGTTCCAGGCCACGCCGCCCCAGGTGTCCCGGTGGTTGAGCGTGATGACCAGCTCGGGCCGGTGCCGGCGGATCGCGGCGGCGATGTCGCGGCGCAGGGCGGTGCCGTACTCGATGACACCGTCCTTGTGGTCGAGGAACTCCACGGCCGACACGCCGACCACCGCCGCGCTCGCCCGCTGCTCCCGCTCCCGCAGCGGCCCGCACCGCTCGGGCTCCAGTGTGTCGATGCCCGCCTCGCCCCGGGTCGCCAGCACATAGGCGACCTCGCGGCCCTCGTCGGTCCAGGCCGCGATCGCCGCCGAGCAGCCGTACTCGAGGTCGTCGGGGTGGGCCACGACCGCGAGGGCACGCCGCCAGTCGTCCGGCATGGGCTGGAGTTGAGTGGTCGTCATGTCGGCAGACTAATCGGCGCCACCGACATCACCACGCGTCCGGCACGGCATCACGCCTCGTTGCGCGCCAGCGCCAGCAGCCGGTCCAGGACCCGTTGGCCGCCGGTGCGCACGCCGTCGTGCTCGAACTCGTCCGTGACCCAGGTGCGCAGGCCGCGGATCGTGCGGGCGGTGCGCAGGGAGTGGGCCGTGTCGACGTACATGTCGTCGTGGTAGACGGCGGCGACGACCGGTACGTCGTTCGCGGCGAGGCGGGCCGGGTCGTACAGGGGCGTCCAGTCGGTGCGGGCGGCGAGCAGGTCGGCGGTCTCGCGCAAGGGGCGCAGCGCCGGGTCGCAGTCGAACATCCAGGGGTGGATCGACTCGCCGGTGAACAGCAGCGGTTCGTCGCCCGCGAGGGCCTTCGCGGCGTCGAACTGCGGGAACTCGGCGCGGACCCGCTCGGCCGACCAGGCGGTGGGCCGGGCGTCCTGCCCGTAGATCGCCTCGTGGATCAGGGCGTACAGCGGGTGGCGGGCGTAGGACAGCATGCCCTGCGCCTGCTCCTGGAACGCGTCGGAGAGCGTGAAGCCCTGCGGGGTGCGGACGAAGGCGTTCTCGAGGAGGTAGTGCAGGCGGTGGGTGCCGTCGCCGGTGCCGAGGACGATGCCGAGGGACTGGAAGGCCTCGACGGTGAGCCGGTAGCCGTTCGGCAGGACCACGTCGTGGGTCAGCAGGTGGTCGGCGATCCGGCGGGCGCGTTCGGCGTCCTGCGGGTAGCGGGCGTAGTGGTCGGTGACCTTGCGTTCGATGCGCGGGAAGGCGGCCCGGTAGACGTCGTCGGCGTGGGCGTCCAGGGAGGGCAGTCCGCCGGTGATCACGACGGTGGCCAGGCCCTGGGGCGCGAGGGACAGGTAGGTGGTCAGGCAGAAGCCGCCGAAGCTCTGGCCGAGGACGGTCCAGGGGGCGCCGCCGGTGACCTGGGCGCGGATGGCCTCGCAGTCGCGGACGATCGAGTCGGCGCGGAAGTGCGTGAGGTAGTCGGCCTGTTCGGCGGGGCCGCCGCGCAGCGGGAGCGTCTGCCGGTTGGCGGGCGTGCTGTGGCCGGTGCCGCGCTGGTCGAGGAGGAGGACGCGGAACTCCTTCAGCGCGCGGCCGAGCCAGCCTGGCCTGCCGACGGAGCGGTCCGCGCCGAAGCCGGGGCCGCCCTGGAGGTAGAGCAGCCACGGCAGATCCTGGTGCGCCTTGTCGCTCGCGACGACCTCGCGGGCGTACAGCTCGATCGTCTCGCCCCCGGGGTGGTCGTGGTCGAGGGGGACGGTGAAACGGCGGTCGGTGAGGACGACACCGGGCTGGCGGTAGCTGAGGGTCAACAGGGCTCCCGGGACGGACGGATTTTCGGACCGCGTCCCAGTTCATCACAGGGGACGTCCGCGGGTGGCCCCTTCGGATCATGAAATCTTCCTGAACGACGGTTCAGGTTCAGCGGGCGGACAGACTGGAGCGGCGGACCACCAGCTCGGGCTGGAGCACGACCCGCCGGTGCTCGTGCGGCCGGACCGGGCCGTCCTCCTCCGTCTCCTCCAGGAGCAGGTCGGCCGCCATGGCGCCCATGGTGACGGCGGGCTGCCGTACCGAGGTGAGCGGGACGGCGGCGGCCGCCGCGAACTCGATGTCGTCGTAGCCGACGATGGCCAGGTCGTCCGGGACGCCGACACCGGCCGCGTACATGGCCTGGAGGACACCGAGCGCCAGCAGGTCGTTGGCGCAGAACACGGCGGTCGGCCGGTCGGCGAGGCCGAGCAGGCGGGCACCGGCGTCGCGGCCCGCGGCGACGTCCAGCCGTTCGGTCGGCAGCTCGCGCAGCGCGTCGGGACCGAGCCCGGCCTCGGCGAGCGCTTCGAGGGCGCCCGTGCGCCGGTCGCGGACCTGGTTGAGGCCGGGCGGGCCGCTGACGTAGGCGATGGAGCGGTGCCCGGCGTCGACGAGATGGCGTACGGCCAGGGCGCCGCCCGCGACGTCGTCCACGGAGACCGAGCACTCGGTGGTGCCCTCGGCGACCCGGTCGACCAGGACGAAGGGGATGCCGTGCCGGCGGAACGCCTCGATGTTGCGGCCCGTGGCGTCGGCCGGGGTGAGCAGCACGCCACGCACGCGCTGCTCGGCGAAGAGCGACAGGTACTCGGCCTCCTCGCCCGGGTTCTGGGCGCTGTTGCAGACCATCACGCCGAGCCCGGCCTGCCGTGCGGCGCGCTCGGCACCGCGTGCCACGTCGACGAAGAAGGGGTTGCCCATGTCGAGGACGAGCAGCCCCATGATCCGGCTGCGGCCCGCGCGCAGCTGGCGCGCGGACTCGCTGCGGACGTAGCCGAGCCGGTCTATCGCGGACAGCACGCGGGCCCGGGTCTCGGTGGCGACCGTGTCCGGGCGGTTGATCACGTTCGACACCGTGCCGACGGAGACTCCGGCGACGCGGGCGACGTCCTTGATACCCACCGACTGGGCCATCGGTCAGGGACCTCCTGGTGAGACGAGGGGGGCGGCGGCCGGAGCGGCTTCACATTACCGGCATGCCGCCCCGGCGACCGGCTTCGGTCAGGCGGGCAGGCGGAAGTCGATCACGTGCAGCGCCGAGGGCGTCGTACCGCTGGACTTCTCCTGGTACATGAAGGACAGCACACCGTCCTGCGCGACGCGTGTCTCGTCGATGACGACCTCGCCGAAGGCGTTGAGGCCGCTGCCGTCGAAAAGGATCTTCCAGTCGGTGTATCCGGAGGCCGCCGAGGCGCCGGCGACGCGGCCGAAGGGGAAGATCGCGTACGCGTTGTCGTACTTGTCCAGGATCAGCTTGGTGCGCTGGCTGGAGTTCAGCGGGACCGGGATCTCGGTCTTCTGCCAGGCGCCGGAGGCGTTCCTGCGGACGTGGAAGGCGCGGCCGTTGCGCGTCCGGTCGGTGACGTAGTCGGTGGTGCACTGCCCGAAGCGGCCCGGGACGTAGGAGATGATCGCGTGCGGCCGGCCCGCGGAGTCGGTGGACTGGCTCTCCTGGTTCATCAGGGAGTGGTCCGGGTTGAGCGGGTCGACGACCAGACCGGCGTCGTTCACGGACACCTTGTCGGAGCCGCCGGTGACGCCGACGACGGTGCCCGCGTTGTTGCGCCAGGTGCGGCCGCGGTCGTCGGAGTAGACGTAGCCGGTGTCGTGGTTGGTGATGCCGCCGCCGTTGCACATCACGGCGCCGTTCTGCTCGCGCCAGGTGAAGAAGGAGTGCAGCCGGCCGTTCCGGTCGTAGTCGATGCCGTGCAGGTACATGTTGCGGGCGGTCGAGGAGCCGTGCTCGCTGGTGTACGTGCCGGTGGAGCTGGACCACTCCCCCAGGTTGGTCCACTTGGTGCCGTCGTACTCGGCGAGCGCGTTGCGGCCGTTGCCGGAGACGGCGACACGGTAGCTCAGCTGGAGCCTGCCCTCCGGCGTGGAGATGAACTGCGGGTAGGTGAACTGCGAGGTCAGCGCCAGGCCGTCCAGGGTGGACTGGGGCGCGCCGAAGCGGCTCGCGGTCCAGCTCAGCCCGCCGGGGTTGTCCAGGAGCCCGGCGACCGACTTGACGTAGGTGAAGCCGTCGCTGTGGGAGTCCATGTTGAGGTGCAGCCGGCCGTCGGTCTTGGAGACGCCCATGGAGATCACGTTGTGGGAGTCGTTGTACCGCAGGGTGTGCCCGACCTTGACCGTCGACCAGGTACTGGCGCCGAGGACCCGGCGTCCGACGACGGCGTTGCGGTCGGCCGTGTACCAGACGGCGTACTGGTAGCCCTTGTAGGTCAGCAGGCCGTTCTTCTGGAACGCGTTGTTGTTGACCAGGCCGTCGTACGACACGAAGAAGAGGGCCTGGCTGTCGAGCGTGGTGGTGCCGGTCCTGGTGACGGAGGGGCCGGGGTCGGCGGCCCGCGCGGTGCCGGCGGCGAAGGCGGGGGTCACCACGGCTCCGGCGAGAGCGGCGGCCAGCAACGTACGTCTGTGCATCTCATGAACTCCATTGTTCAGGCGAGGTGGAACACTTCCGTGAGCGGTTTCATGGCCTCGTCGGGCCGGGCGCCGTCCAGCGACTCGAAGAACGGCGCCATCTCCGCCTGCCAGCGGGCGTTGACGTCGGTGGCTTCCATTCCGGCCTGGGCGGCCGCGAAGTCCTCGGTCTCCAGGTAGCCGACGAGCAGTCCGTCCTCGCGCAGGAAGAGCGAGTAGTTGTGCCAGCCGGTGTCCGAGAGCGCCTGGAGCATCTCGGGCCAGACGGCGGCGTGCCGCTCGCGGTACTCGTCGAGGCGGTCCGCCCGGACCTTCAGCAGGAAGCACACGCGCTGCATCAACAACCCTCCGGGAATCAGAAGTTGAACTGGTCGATGTTCTTGGCGTCGAACACGGTCGGCTTGCCGAGGCTGATCACGCCGTCCTTGCCGATGGTGTACTCGCCCATGGAGCCGGCCTTGAAGGTCTCGCCCTCCTTGCCGGTGATCTGCCCGGAGGACAGGGCGACGGCGGTACGCGCGGCCAGCTCGCCGAGCTTCGCCGGGTCCCACAGCTCGAACGCCTCGACGGTGCCGTTCTTGACGTACTTGCGCATGTCGTTCGGGGTACCGAGGCCGGTCAGCTTGACCTTGCCCTTGTACTTGGAGCCCGACAGGTACTGGGCGGCGGCCTTGATGCCGACGGTGGTCGGGGAGATGATCCCCTTCAGGTTCGGGTACTCCTGGAGCAGGCCCTGGGTCTGCTGGAAGGACTGCTGGGCGTCGTCGTTGCCGTACGCGGTCTTCACCAGCTTCATGTTCTTGTACTCGGGCTTCTTCAGCTCGTCCTTCATGAAGTCGATCCAGGTGTTCTGGTTCGTCGCGGTCTGCGCGGCGGACAGGATCGCGATCTCGCCCTTGTAGCCGATCTGCTTGGCGAGCAGCTGCACCTCGGTACGGCCCAGGTCCTCGGCGGAGGCCTGCGAGACGAAGGCGTTGCGGCAGTCGGGCGTGGTGTCGGAGTCGTAGGTGACGACCTTGATGCCGTTCTTCATGGCCTGCTTGAGCGCGGTGCACAGGGCGCCCGGGTCCTGCGCGGACACGGCCATCGCGTCGACCTGCTGCTGGGTGAGCGTGTTGACGTAGGAGACCTGGCCGGAGGTGTCGGTCGCGCTGGAGGGGCCGACCTCCTTGTAGCTGGAGCCGAGCTCCTTCAGCGCCTTCTCGCCGCCCTTGTCGGCGGAGGTGAAGTACGGGTTGTTGACCTGCTTGGGCAGGAAGCCGACGGTCAGCCCCTTCTTCAGCTCGGCGTTGGGGTCGGCCTTGCCGGCCGCGGCTGCGGAGCCGCCCTCGCTCTGCACGTCCTTCTTGGTGGTGCCGCCACCGCAGGCGGTGAGCGCCAGAGCGAGAGAAGTGGCGGTGGCGAGCGCCGCGCAGCTGCGGCGGAGGGTTGACTTGCGCATGGCTGTCGTCCTTTACGAGGAAGGGCTGGTTATGAGGTGGGAGTCGAGGCGGCTCTGCGGCCCGCCCTCGCTGTGGAGATCTGCCGTACGACCCGCGGGCCGAGCACGGAGAGAACGAGCAGGACGCCGGTGACGACGATCTGCGACTGGGCGGAGACGTCCTGGAGGCTCATCACGTTCTGCAACGCCCCCAGCAGGAACACCCCGGCGATGGCGCCGCCCAGCGTGCCCTTGCCACCGTCGAAGTCGATACCGCCGAGCAACACGGCCGCCACGACGGAGAGTTCCAGACCCGTGGCGTTGTCGTAGCGGGCGCTGGCGTAGTGCAGCGCCCAGAAGATGCCAGTCAGGGAGGCCATCAGACCGGTCAGCGTGAACAGGATCAGCTTCTGCCGCTTGACCCGGATGCCGGCGAACCGCGCCGCCTCCTCACTCGCCCCGATCGCGAACAGCGACCGCCCGAACGGCGTGGCGTGCAGCGCGACCACGGCGATGGCGAGCAGGACGAGGAACGGCAGGAAGGCGTACGGGATGAACGTGTCCCCGATGCGCCCGGCCGCGAAGTCCAGGTACTGCGTGGGGAAGTCGGTCACCGCGTCCGACCCGAGCACGATCTGCGCGACACCCCGGTACGCGGCGAGCGTGCCGATGGTGACGGCGAGGGACGGCAGCCCAAGCCTGGTCACCAGCAGGCCGTTGATCAGCCCGCACACGACACCCAGCAGCAGGCAGATCGGGATGATCGTCTCGATGGCCATGCCCTGGTTCCACAGGGCGCCCATCACGGCACCGGACAGACCCGCCGTGGACGCCACCGACAGGTCGATCTCCCCGGATACGACCAGCAGGGTCATCGGCAGGGCGATCAGCGCGATCGGCAGCGTGTTGCCGATGAGGAACGACAGGTTGAGCGCGTTGCCGAACCCGTCGACGAAGCCGAAGGAGAACAACAGCACCACGATCAGCAGGGCGCCGACGACCGTGTCCCAGCGGACCGCTCGGCTCAGGGAGATGTCAGCCATGGCGGGCGTTCCTCTTCTTCAGGGCGGAGGCCACGCGCAGCGCGACGATCCGGTCGACCGCGATGGCGAGGATGAGCAGGATGCCGTTGATGGCGAGCACCCAGACGGAGCTGACGCCGAGGGCGGGCAGCACGCTGTTGATGGAGGTCAGCAGCAGCGCGCCGAGGGCCGCGCCGTAGACGCTGCCGGAGCCGCCGGTGAAGACGACGCCGCCGACCACGACCGCGCTGACGACGGTGAGTTCATAGCCGTTGCCGGTGCCGGAGTCGACGTTGCCGAACCGCGCGAGGTACATCGCGCCGGCGAGTCCGGCGAGGGCGCCGCAGAAGGTGTACGCGGCGAGGATCCGCTTGCGCACGGGGATGCCGGCGAGGCGGGCGGCCTCGGGGTTGGAGCCCAGCGCGTACAGCTCGCGGCCGCTGGCGAAGTGCTTGAGGTAGTAGGCGGTGGCGATGAGGACCGCCAGGGCGATCAGCGCCAGGTACGGCACCGCCGAGATGCCGCCGGAGCCGAAGTCGACGAAACCTCCGGGCAGATCGGCCGCGGTGATCTGGCTGGAGCCGACCCAGATGGAGTCGATGCCGCGGATGATGTAGAGCGTGCCGAGGGTGACGACGAGCGCGGGCACCTGGCCGAGGCTGACGAGCAGGCCGTTGAGCAGTCCGAAGCCGATGCCGAGCAGCACGGCCAGGGCGATCGCCACGACCGGGTTGCCGCCGCCCTGGAGATACGTTCCGGCGGCGAAGGCGCTGATGCCGAGCGTGGATCCGACGGACAGGTCGACGTTGCGGGTGATGACGACGAGGGACTGCCCGGTGGCGACGAGCACGAGGATCGTCGCGTTCAGCAGCAGGTCCTTGATGCCCTGTTCGGACAGGAACTGGCTGTTGCCGGCCTGGGTGACCGCGATCATCACCAGGAAGACGACGAGGATGGCGAGTTCGCGCATCTTGAAGACGCGGTCGACGAGGCGGGTGCCGCTCGACTTGGGCACGTCGGCCACGGGGGCCTCTTGTGGGGTGACGACCGTCATGCGGCGGCCCTCCCGGTGGCTGCGGCCATCACGGTTTCCTCGGTGGCGTCGGAGCGTGGGATTTCGGCGGTGAGCCGGCCCTCGTGCATGACCAGCACGCGGTCGGCCATGCCGAGGATCTCGGGCAGGTCGGAGGAGATCATCAGGACGGCCACGCCGTCGGCGGCCAGTTGTGACAGCAGCCGGTGCACCTCGGCCTTGGTGCCGACGTCGATGCCGCGGGTCGGCTCGTCCACGATCAGCACCCTGGGCGCGGTGGCGAGCCACTTGGCGAGCACGACCTTCTGCTGGTTGCCGCCGGAGAGGGTGTTGACGGTGTCGGCGATCCGGGCGTACTTGACCTGGAGCTTGACGGCCCAGTCGAGGGAGCGGCTGCGCTCGGCGCCCCGGTCCATCAGACCCGCCTTCACGGTCGTGCGCAGCCCGGTGAGTCCGATGTTCCGCTCGATCGACATGTCCATCACCAGGCCCTGGGCGCGTCGGTCCTCGGGGACCAGGGCGAGGCCGGCGGACATCGCGGTGGACGGGGCGCCGTTGACCAGGGCCTTGCCGTCGACGGTGACCTCGCCGGCGTCCCAGCGGTCGATGCCGAACACGGCCCGGGCGACCTCCGTACGCCCGGCGCCCACGAGTCCGGCGAGGCCGACGATCTCGCCGTGCCGTACGTCGAAGGAGACGTCGGTGAACACGCCTTCGCGGGTCAGGCGGCGCACGCTCAGGGCGACCTCGCCCGGCTGCACGTCCTGCTTGGGGTAGAGCTCGTCGAGGTCACGGCCGACCATGCGGCGCACGAGGTCGTCCTCGGTCATGCCCTCCAGTGGCTCGCTGCCGACCAGGGCGCCGTCGCGCAGGGTGGTGACCCGCCGGCAGATCTCGAAGATCTCCTCCAGCCGATGGGAGATGAACAGTACGGCGGCGCCCTGGTCGCGCAGGGTGCGTACGACGCCGAAGAGGCGGGCGACCTCGCTGCCGGTGAGCGCGGCGGTCGGCTCGTCCATGATCAGGACGCGGGCGTCGAAGGAGAGGGCCTTGGCGATCTCGACGATCTGCTGGTCGGCGATGGACAGGCCGCGGGCGGGCCGGTCGGGGTCGAGTTCGACACCGAGGCGCTCCATGAGGGCGGCGGTCGCGTTGTGCGTGGCCTTGTGGTCGATCCGGCCGAGGGCGCGCCGGGGCTGGCGGCCCATGTAGATGTTCTCGGCGATCGACAGGTCGGGGAAGAGCGTGGGCTCCTGGTAGATCACCGCGATGCCGGCGTCGCGGGCGTCGCCGGGGCCATGGAAGGTGACGGGCGCACCGTCGAGCAGCACCTGGCCGGCGTCCGGCCGGTGCACTCCGGCGAGTGCCTTGATGAGGGTGGACTTGCCGGCACCGTTCTCACCGGCGAGCGCGTGCACCTCCCCGGGGAACAGCTCCAGGGAGACGTCCCGCAGTGCGCGGACCGCGCCGAAGGACTTGGAGACGTCCTTCAGTGCCAGAACCGGGGCCGGACCCGTGGTGGACGGGTGGGTCATGGGGGCTCCTCGACGACGCCGGCGGGACGGCCCTCTCGGCGTCGTGAAAGGTTTCAACTGGATTGCCGGGACGTTAGGCGGGTCGCGCATGTCACGTCAATGGGTTCCGGTCGAAAAAGTTTCGAGGACAGAAGGTCACGCCCTGGTCACGAGTAACCGTGTCGACCAGAGGGGTTGACACCCCTTCGGGGGGCCCATAACTTCGCGTCCTGAATCGTTTCATTCGGTGGTCATTACGACCCGATGCCTCAGGAGCCCTGACGTGACCGAGCTCGCCGCGGTGAAGGCCGCTCTCAAGACCCAGGCAGTCGAGACGCCGTCGTGGGCGTACGGGAACTCGGGCACACGCTTCAAGGTGTTCGCGCAAGCCGGTGTGCCGCGCAATCCGTACGAGAAGCTGGACGACGCGGCGAAGGTGCACGAGTTCACGGGGGCCGCACCGACCGTCGCCCTGCACATTCCGTGGGACAAGGTCGACGACTACGCGGCGCTGGCGAAGCATGCCGAGCAGCGCGGGGTGAAGCTCGGCGCGATCAACTCCAACACGTTCCAGGACGACGACTACAAGCTCGGGAGCATCTGCCACCCGGAGGCTTCTGTGCGCCGCAAGGCCGTCGACCATCTGCTGGAGTGTGTCGACATCATGGATGCGACGGGTTCGACGGACCTGAAGCTGTGGTTCGCCGACGGGACGAACTATCCCGGGCAGGACGACATCCGGGCCCGGCAGGACCGGCTCGCCGAGGGGCTCGCGGAGGTCTACGAGCGGCTGGGCGAGGGGCAGCGGATGCTGCTGGAGTACAAGTTCTTCGAGCCGGCCTTCTACTCGACCGATGTGCCGGACTGGGGCACGGCGTACGCCCACTGCCTGAAGCTCGGGCCGAAGGCTCAGGTCGTCGTCGACACGGGGCATCACGCGCCGGGGACCAATATCGAGTTCATCGTGGCGACGCTGCTGCGGGAGGGGAAGCTCGGCGGGTTCGACTTCAACTCGCGGTTCTACGCGGATGACGACCTCATGGTGGGCGCGGCCGATCCCTTCCAGCTGTTCCGGATCATGTACGAGGTGATCCGTGGCGGGGGGTTCTCGCCCGAGGTCGCGTTCATGCTCGACCAGTGCCACAACATCGAGGCGAAGATTCCGGCGATCATCCGGTCGGTGATGAATGTGCAGGAGGCCACGGCGAAGGCGTTGCTGGTCGACGCTGACGCGTTGGGTGCGGCGCAGCGCAGCGGTGATGTGCTGGAGGCCAATGCCGTGCTGATGGATGCGTACAACACCGATGTCCGGCCTCTTCTTGCTGAGGTGCGGGAGGAAAGCGGTCTTGACCCGGACCCGATCGCCGCGTATCGCCGTTCCGGGTGGGCGGAGAAGATCGTTTCTGAGCGGGTTGGTGGGGAGCAGGCGGGGTGGGGTGCGTAAGCGTCTGCCGAGATCTGTTGTCTGCGGGGTGCGGGCCGAGTGTGGCTGGTCGCGCAGTTCCCCGCGCCCCAAAAGAACCACCCCCCGTTGAAAGGAACCGGTATCCATGACACCGCACCCCGAAGCCGCCGCTCTCCTGGCCCGTTCGCACCGGCTCGGCTCCGATCCCCGCAACACCAACTACGCGGGAGGCAACGCCTCCGCCAAGGGCACCGAGACCGACCCCGTCACCGGTGGTGATGTCGAGCTGATGTGGGTGAAGGGGTCCGGCGGTGACCTCGGCACGCTCACCGAGGCGGGACTCGCCGTGCTCCGGCTGGACCGGATGCGGGCGCTCGTCGACGTCTATCCGGGGGTGGAGCGCGAGGACGAGATGGTCGCCGCGTTCGACTACTGCCTGCACGGGAAGGGCGGGGCGGCTCCCTCCATCGACACCGCGATGCACGGGCTGGTCGAGGCGGCGCACGTCGACCACCTCCACCCCGACTCCGGTATCGCGCTGGCGTGTGCCGCCGACGGCGAGAAGCTGACCGCCGAGTGTTTCGGGGACAGTGTCGTGTGGGTGCCGTGGCGGCGGCCCGGATTCCAGCTGGGGCTGGACATCGCGGCCGTCAAGGAGGCCAATCCGCAGGCCGTCGGGTGCGTTCTCGGCGGGCACGGGATCACCGCCTGGGGCGACACGTCCGAGGAGTGCGAGCGGAACTCGCTGCACATCATCCGGACCGCGGAGAAGTTCCTCGCCGAGCGCGGCAAGGAGGAGCCCTTCGGGCCGGTGATCGAGGGGTACGCCGCGCTGGGTGCCGGGGAGCGCCGGGAGCGGGCCGCCGCGCTCGCGCCGTACGTCCGTGCCCTCGCGTCCCAGGACCGGCCCCAGGTCGGGCACTTCGACGACTCCGAGGTGGTTCTCGACTTCCTCGCGAGCGCCGAGCATCCGCGGCTGGCCGCGCTGGGCACCTCCTGCCCGGACCACTTCCTGCGGACCAAGGTGCGGCCGCTGGTCCTCGACCTGCCGCCGACGGCTCCGCTCGACGAGGCCATCGCCCGGCTCAAGGAGCTGCACGCTGAGTACCGCGAGGAGTACGCCGCCTACTACCAGCGGCACGCCCTGCCCGACTCCCCCGCCATGCGCGGCGCCGACCCGGCGATCGTGCTGGTCCCGGGTGTGGGCATGTTCAGCTTCGGCAAGGACAAGCAGACCGCCCGGGTGGCCGGCGAGTTCTACGTCAACGCCATCAACGTGATGCGCGGGGCGGAGGCCGTGTCCACGTACGCGCCCATCGAGGAGTCGGAGAAGTTCCGCATCGAGTACTGGGCGCTGGAGGAGGCCAAGCTCCAGCGGATGCCGAAGCCCAAGGCGCTCGCGACGCGGGTCGCGCTGGTCACGGGTGCGGGCAGCGGTATCGGCAAGGCGATCGCGCACCGGCTGGCCGCCGAGGGCGCCTGTGTCGTCGTGGCCGATCTGAACGGCGAGAACGCGGCCGCGGTCGCCGAGGAGCTGGGCGGTCCGGACAAGGCCGTCGCCGTGACGGTGGACGTCACGTCCGAGGAGCAGATCGCCGAGGCGTTCCGTGCGGCCGTGCTGGCCTTCGGCGGTGTCGACCTCGTCGTCAACAACGCCGGTATCTCGATCTCCAAGCCGCTGCTGGAGACCTCGGCGAAGGACTGGGACCTCCAGCACGACATCATGGCGCGCGGGTCCTTCCTCGTGTCGCGGGAAGCGGCGCGGGTGATGATCGCGCAGGAGCTGGGCGGCGACATCGTCTACATCGCCTCGAAGAACGCCGTGTTCGCCGGGCCCAACAACATCGCCTACTCGGCCACCAAGGCCGACCAGGCCCACCAGGTCCGGCTGCTCGCCGCCGAGCTGGGCGAGCACGGCATCCGGGTCAACGGGGTCAACCCCGACGGTGTCGTGCGCGGCTCCGGGATCTTCGCCGGCGGCTGGGGGGCCCAGCGGGCCGCCGTGTACGGGGTCGAGGAGGAGAAGCTCGGCGAGTTCTACGCCCAGCGGACGATCCTCAAGCGGGAGGTGCTGCCCGAGCATGTCGCGAACGCGGTCTTCGCCCTCACCGGCGGCGACCTGACCCACACCACCGGGCTGCACGTCCCGGTCGACGCCGGCGTCGCGGCCGCCTTCCTGCGGTGAGCGCGGCCGTGAAGTCGTACGCCGCGGTCGACCTCGGCGCGTCCAGCGGGCGCGTCATGGTCGGCCGCGTCGGCCCCGACAGCCTGGAGCTGGCCGAGGCGCACCGCTTCCCGAACCGGCCCGTGCGGGTGCCCGAGGGGCTGCGCTGGGACGTGCTCGGTCTGTACGCGGGGGTGCTGGACGGGCTGAAGGCGGCGGGGCAGGTCGACTCCGTCGGGATCGACAGCTGGGCCGTGGACCACGGGCTGCTCGACGCGGACGGGGCGCTGCTCGGCAATCCCGTGCACTACCGGGACTCCCGGACGGAGGGGGTCGCGGAGAAGGTGTGGGCGACCGTCCCGGCGGAGGAGCTGTACGCGGCGACCGGGTTGCAGTACGCGCCCTTCAACACCCTGTACCAGCTGACGGCCGCCCGGTCCTCGGCCCAGCTGTCCTCCGCCGAGCGGCTGCTGCTCATCCCCGACCTGCTGACGTACTGGCTCACCGGCGAGCAGGGCACCGAGCTCACCAATGCCTCGACGACCCAGCTGATCGATCCCCGGACCCGCGACTGGTCGTACGGCATCGCCTCGCGGCTGGGCATCGACCTGGGTCTGTTCGCGCCGCTGCGGCAGCCCGGTGATCCGGCGGGTGTGCTGCGGGACGCCGTACTGGAGGAGACCGGGCTGACCGGACCCGTGCCCGTGACGGCGGTCGGGTCGCACGACACCGCGTCGGCGGTGGCCGCCGTACCCGCCGGGCGGGAGCGGTTCGCGTACATCTGCACCGGCACCTGGTCCCTGGCCGGACTGGAGCTGGACGCGCCGGTGCTGACCGAGGAGAGCCGGGCGGCCAACTTCACCAACGAGCTGGGGCTGGACGGCACGGTCCGGTACCTGCGCAACATCATGGGGCTGTGGCTGCTCCAGGAGTGCGTGCGGGCCTGGGGCGAGCCGGACCTGGGCGCGCTGCTGCTGGAGGCGTCCAAGGTGGAGGCACTGCGGTCCGTGGTGGACGCGGGCGACGCGGCGTTCCTCGCGCCGGGGCGGATGCCGGAGCGGATCGCCGAGGCGTGCCGGGTCTCGGGGCAGCCCGTGCCCGGGTCGCAGGCCGAGGTGACGCGCTGCATCCTCGACTCCCTCGCCCTCGCCCACCGCAAGGCGGTCCAGGACGCGCAGCGGCTCGCCGGGCATCCGGTGGACGTGGTGCACGTGGTGGGCGGCGGCACGCGCAACGCGCTGCTGTGCCAGCTGACCGCCGACGCCTGCGGGCTGCCGGTGGTGGCGGGGCCGACGGAGGCGGCCGCCCTGGGGAACGTGCTCGTGCAGGCCCGGGCCCACGGTCTCGCCGGTGACCTGGCGGGGATGCGGCGGCTGCTCGTCCGTACGCAGCCCCTCACGCGGTACGAGCCGCGCGGCGGGACCGAGCGGTGGCGCGCCGCGCAGGACCGGCTCGCCGGGGACTGACGGGGTCTCCCCCGGGCCTCCTCCCCGGACTACGCTGCAACTCATCCGATGATCGACCACAAGGAGCCGCGATGCGTGTCGCCCTGTTCCTGACCTGCGTCAACGACACGCTGCATCCCGACACCGGCCGCGCCGTGGTGAAACTGCTGACCAGACTGGGCGTCGACGTCGACTTCCCGATGGCGCAGACCTGCTGCGGCCAGGCGCACTACAACACCGGATACCGTCACGAGGCCGAACCGCTCGCCCGGCACTTCTCCGATGTCTTCGGCGAGTACGAGGCGATCGTGACGCCGTCCGGGTCGTGCGGGGCGATGGTGCGGGAGCTGTATCCGCGGATGGGCGAGCGGGCCCGGGCCGAGGGGCGCGGGGACACCCTCGCGGCCACGCTGGCTCCGGTGGTGCCGAAGACGTACGAACTCACGGAGTTCCTGGTCGACGTGCTGGGCGTGACGGACGTCGGGGCGTACTACCCGCACAAGGTGACGTACCACCCGACCTGTCACGGCCTGCGCGGTCTGGGCCTCGGCGACCGGCCGCGGCGGCTGCTCCAGGCCGTGAAGGGGCTGGAGCTGGCCGAGCTGCCGGGGGCCGACGAGTGCTGCGGGTTCGGCGGCACCTTCGCGCTGAAGAACGCCGACGTCTCGGCGGCCATGGGCACCGACAAGGTGCGCAACGCCGAGTCGACGGGAGCCGAGGTGCTGTGCGCGGCCGACAACTCCTGCCTGATGCACATCGGCGGGACGATGGCCCGGCTGCGGACGGCCATGCGGCCGGTGCACATCGCGGAGATCCTGGCGAGCACGGAGGAGGAACCGGCCGTATGAGCGGAACGTTCGTCGGGATGCCGGCGTTTCCGGAGGCCGCGCGGGAGGCCGTGGGCAACACGACCCTGCGCGGCAACCTGCGGCACGCCACGCACACCATCCGCGCCAAGCGGGCCAAGGCCGTGACGGAGGTGTCCGACTGGGCCGAGCTGCGCGAGGCGGGCAAGCGGATCAAGGACCACACGCTGCGTCATCTGGACCGCTACCTCGAGCAGTTGGAGGAGGCGGTGACGGCGGCCGGCGGCATCGTCCACTGGGCCGCCGACGCGGCGGAGGCCAACGAGATCGTCACCCAGCTCGTGAAGATGACCGGCGAGTCGGAGGTCGTCAAGGTCAAGTCGATGGCCACCCAGGAGATCGGGCTCAACGAGGCGCTGGAGGCCGAGGGCATCCGCGCCTACGAGACCGATCTCGCCGAGCTGATCGTGCAGTTGGGCAAGGACCGCCCCTCGCACATCCTCGTCCCGGCCATCCACCGCAACCGCGGCGAGATCCGCGACATCTTCTCCCGGGAGATGAGCGAGTGGGGCCGCCCGGCCCCCGAGGGCCTCACCGACACGCCCGCCGAACTCGCCGAGGCGGCCCGGCTGCACCTGCGGGACAAGTTCCTGCGCGCCAAGGTCGGTATCTCCGGCGCCAACTTCATGGTCGCCGAGACGGGCACGCTGGTGGTCGTGGAGTCGGAGGGCAACGGCCGGATGTGCCTGACGCTGCCCGAGACGCTGATCTCGGTCGTCGGCATCGAGAAGATCGTGCCGACGTGGCGGGACCTGGAGGTGTTCCTCCAGACACTCCCCCGCTCGTCGACTGCGGAGCGCATGAACCCGTACACGTCGACGTGGACCGGGACGACCGACGGGGACGGGCCGAGCACCTTCCATCTGGTGCTGTTGGACAACGGCCGCACCGACACCCTGGCCGACGAGGTCGGCCGGCAGGCGCTGCGCTGCATCCGCTGCTCGGCGTGTCTCAACGTGTGCCCGGTGTACGAACGCGCCGGCGGCCACGCCTACGGCTCGGTGTACCCGGGGCCGATCGGCGCGATCCTCAGTCCCCAACTGCGGGGTACGGGCAGTGAGATCGACGCCTCGCTGCCGTACGCGTCCTCGCTGTGCGGCGCGTGCTACGAGGTGTGCCCCGTCGCCATCGACATCCCCGAGGTGCTGGTGCACCTGCGGGAACGGGTCGTGGAGGGCGGGGAGGTCACCCGGGAGGGCAACAAGGTGGTGCTGCGGCCGGCGAAGGGGCACGCCGCCGAGCGGGCGGCGATGCGCGCGGCCCGCTGGGCGTTCACGCACCCGGGCGCGCTGCGTACCGGCCAGCGCGCCGCCTCCCGGACCCGGCGCTTCCATCCCCGTACGCTGCCCGGGCCCGGGCGGGCCTGGAGCGGGACCCGCGATCTGCCACCGGTGCCCGCCGAGCCGTTCCGGGACTGGTGGCAGCGGACGCGCGGTGGGAAGGACGGTGCCAGGTGAACAGCAGGGAGCGGATTCTGGGGCGGGTGCGGCGCGCGCTGGCGGACGCGCCGGCCGACGAGGAGCCGATCGCGCGGGACTATCTGCGCGAGCACGGGCAGCGGACCGTCGCGGAGACGGTGGAGCTGCTCGCCGAGAATCTGGCGGACTACCGGGCGGTCGTGCATCGCTGCACGGACGACGAGTTGCCGGACGTGCTCATGCGTCTCCTGGCGGAACGGGGCGTGCAATCCGTGCTGGTGCCCCCCGGACTGCCACCGCACTGGCTCAGGGCGGTCGACGCGACGCGTGTCCACGACCGGGCCGTGAGCACGCCGCACGAACTCGACCGGGTCGACAGCGTCGTCACCGGGTGCGCCGTCGCCATCGCCGAGACCGGCACCATCGTGCTGGACGGCTCGCCCGACCAGGGGCGGCGCCGGATCACGCTCGTCCCCGACCACCACATCTGTGTCGTGCGCGTCCCCGGCCAGGTCGTGTCGTCCGTGCCGCAGGGGCTCGAACGCCTCGACCCGGCACGTCCGTTGACATGGATCTCCGGGCCGTCGGCGACCAGTGACATCGAGCTGGACCGGGTCGAGGGGGTGCACGGTCCGCGCACGCTGGAGGTGATCCTGGTGGGCGACGCCTGACTCGTCGCCCAGGCCTGGTCGGAGGCCCGCATGCCGTGTCCCGGGTCGCGGGGTGTCGCTGAGTACACCCCGCGATACGGGTTCTGCGGCCAGTGTGGCCGGGTCGCCTTCTCCGTAGCGTCGTCGGCGAGGCACAGGGCGTGCCGGACGAAGGGGGACGACGATGCTGCGCACCGGCTCACGACAGGACCAGGACCCGGGACCCGCCGCCGAGGCGCTGCGGCTGGTCAAGGTCACCAAGACCTACGGGAGCGCCGACAGTGCCGTGACCGCCCTGGACGGTGTGACGTTCGGGCTGGGGCGTGGCACGTTCACGGCGGTGATGGGGCCGTCCGGTTCCGGCAAGTCGACGCTGTTGCAGTGCGCGGCAGGCCTGGACCGGCCCGACAGCGGGATCGTGCGGGTCGACGGCACCGAGCTGACGGGCGGCGGCGAGGCCGAGCTGACGAGGTTCCGGCGCGGGCGGATCGGGTTCGTTTTCCAGCAGTACAACCTGCTGGAGACGCTGACCGTCGCGCAGAACACGGTGCTGCCGCTGAAGCTCGCGGGGCGGCGCGTGGACCGGCGGCGGGTCCGGGAGGTGCTGGCGTCCGTGGGGCTGGGCGACCGGCTCGGGCATCGACCGGACCAGTTGTCGGGCGGTCAGCGTCAGCGCGTCGCCATCGCGCGGGCGCTGGTCACCGAGCCACGGGTGATCTTCGCGGACGAGCCGACGGGCGCCCTGGACACGCGCAGTGCGCGGGACGTGCTGCGGCTGCTCCGGGAGGCGGTGCGGGAGCACGGCCGGACGGTGGTCATGGTGACGCACGACCCGGTCGCCGCCTCGTACGCCGGCAGCGTGCTGTTCCTCGCGGACGGCCGGCTGGCGGGCCGCATGGACGACCCGACGGCGGACGCGGTCGCCGAGCGGCTGGCGCACCTGGGCGACGACATGCCGGCGGGGGTGTGAGCCGTGTTCGTTCTCGCGATGCGGTCGATACGGCAGCGGCCCGGACGGTTCCTGGCGACCCTGCTGTCCGCGTTCCTGGGCGCGGTGATCATCATGACGTTCAACTCGATGCACGACACGGCCGGGCAGCCGGGCGTGGACCCGACGAGCGCGGAGACTTTGTCCACCGCCGCGGGTGTGGTCGGCGGCTACGGCACCCTGCTGGTGTTCTTCGCGATCGCCTCGACGCTGACGGTGAACGTGCGTCAGCGCACCGCCGAGATGGAGCTGTTGCGCTGTTCAGGGGCGACTCCGGCGCAGATCAAGCGGATGGTGGTGGGTGAGGCGGTGGCCGTGGCCCTGGTGGGCGCGGCCCTGGCGGTCGGACCGGCGATGTTCGGCGGCCGGGCGCTGCTCGACGTGTTCCGGGACAGCGGTCAGGTCGCCCGGTCCGTCGACCACTCCTTCGGCCCGGTGGCGTTTCAGTCCGGTGCCGGCATCACGCTGCTCGCCGCCGCGGGTGCCGCGTTCCTCGCCGTGCGGCGGGCTACGGGCGGGAGCCGGCGTCGGGGCCGGGCGCGGACGGTTCTCGCCTACGCGGCCCTGGTGGCCGGTGCCGTGTCGGTGACCTCGACGTTCGCGTTCTCGGCGACGGACGCGGCGCTGATGGCGCCGCCGGCGTACGGGGCGATCCTGCTGTCGGTCGGGTGCGCGCTGATGGCGCCGCGGCTGCTGGCGGGGGTGCTGGACCGGCTGCCGCTCGGCGGCGCGAGCGGCTGGCTGGCGGTGCGCAATCTGCGCGAGCGGGCCGGGCAGCTCGCCGGGATCCTCATGTCGCTGATCCTGTTCACCGCCGTCGCCACGGCGACGCTGACCATGCAGGCCGTGGAGAGCGACGCCGTCGCGGCCTCGGGAGCCGTGAAGTCGGTCGACGCGAAGAACCTCGAGACGCTCAACTTCACGGTCGTCGGCATCATCGTGGTCTTCGTCTGCGTGATGCTGGTCAACTCCCTGTACGCGGCGACCACGTACCGGAAGCGGGAGTTCGGGCAGCAGCGCCTCGCCGGGGCCACCCCCGGTCAGGTGCTGGGTGTGGTCGGGGCCGAGGGGCTGGTCCTGACGGTCACCGGCGTGTGCTTCGGCACGCTGGCGGCGCTGGCGGGGATCGTCCCGTTCACCGTGGTCCGCACCGACGCGGTGCTGCCGGACCAGGCGTTCGGCGTGTGGCTCGCGGTCGTGGCGGTCGCGGCGGCGGTGACGCTGGGGACGGGCCTGGCCACGGCCCGGCGGGTGCTGCGCACTCCCGCGGTGCGGGCGGTGGCGTCGGCGGCGTGATCGACGACACGGCCGGGGGCCGGCCGCTTCGGCGGCCGACCCCCGTGACAGCGTCGCTGAACAAGCGCTTAGATAGGTACTCCTGTCAGCCCGCTGCCGCCGCCGACCTGGGAGGCCCCCGTTGTTCACATCCGTCGACGACGTCTCCGCACGTCTGGCCGAGACCGGCTATCTCGCCTCGCCCGCCGTCGCCACGACCGTCTTCCTCGCCGACCGGCTGGGCAAGCCGCTGCTGGTGGAGGGGCCGGCAGGCGTCGGCAAGACGGAGCTCGCCAAGGCCGTCGCCCAGGTGGGAGGGGCGCGACTGGTGCGCCTTCAGTGCTACGAAGGGGTCGACGAATCCCGGGCGCTGTACGAGTGGAACCACGCCAAGCAGCTCCTGCGCATCAGCGCGGGCCGCGACGAGACGTGGGACGAGACGCGCACGGACATCTTCAGCGAGGAGTTCCTGCTCACACGGCCGCTGCTGACCGCCATCCGGGGCGACGACCCGAAGGTGCTGCTGATCGACGAGACCGACAAGGCGGACGTCGAGGTGGAGGGCCTGCTCCTGGAAGTGCTCAGCGACTTCCAGGTGACCGTGCCCGAGCTGGGCACCATCACCGCGAGGCGCCGCCCCTTCGTCGTCCTCACCTCGAACGCGAGCCGGGAACTGTCCGAGGCGCTGCGCCGCCGCTGCCTCTTCCTCCACATCGGCTTCCCCGAGGAGGAGCTGGAGCGCCGCATCGTACGGCTGAGGGTGCCGGGGCTCGACGAGGCGCTGGCCCGCTCGGTCGTCCGGGTCGTGGGCGCGCTGCGGGCGATGGACCTGCGCAAGGTGCCGTCGGTCGCCGAGACCATCGACTGGGCGCGCACGCTGCTCGCGCTCGGCGCGGACTCCCTGGACGAGACGGTCGTGCGGGCCACCCTCGGCGTGCTCCTCAAGCACCAGGACGACGTGCTCAAGGCGACCGCCAAGCTCGACCTGGACGCCCTGTGACCACGCCGACGGGCGTCGCGGAACGGCTGACGTCCCTGGTCGGGGCGCTGCGCGCGCACGGCGTCCGGATCGGCACCGGCGAGACGGTCGACGCGGCGCGGGCGGTCGAGGCACTCGGCCTCGCGGACCGGGAGCTGCTGCGCGAGGGGCTCGCGGCGACTCTGCTGCACGGCACCGGGCAGCGGCAGGTGTTCGACCCGGTCTTCGACCTGTACTTCCCGCGCGGCGTCGGCGGCCCGCAGCAGCGGGCCGCGGGCCGGGAGAATCTGCGCGACCGGCTGGCGGCCGCACTCGCCGCCGACGACCGGGCGCTGCTGGGCCGGCTCGCGGTCGAGGCGGTCGAGGGTTTCGGCGGTTACGGTTCCGCGCCGGAGTCGGACGGCTGGTCGTCGTACCAGACGCTGGAACGGCTGCGCCCGCAGACCCTGCTGGCCCGGGTCCGCGACGACGTGCGCGGCCGGGGCGGGATTGAGGGGTTCGCGGACCGGCTGCTGGAGGACGAGATCCGGCGGCGTATCGAGAGCTTCCGCGCGCTGGTGGCCGCGGAGGCGCGGCGCCGGGTCGCCGAGCGGCGCGGCCGGGACGAGATCGCCCGGCGGGCGGTGGCCCCGACCGCCGACCAGGTGGACTTCCTGTTCGCCGGGAAGGCCCGGCTGGCCGAGCTGCGCCGGACCGTGCAGCCGCTCGCCCGCAAGCTCGCGACCCGGCTCGCGGCCCGGCGCCGCCGCGCCTCCCGGGGCTCGATCGACCTGCGGCGGACCCTGCGCGGTTCACTGTCGACGGGCGGCGTGCCGATGAAGCCGGTGCTGCGCAGACGACGGCCCGTCCGCCCCGAACTGGTGCTGCTGTGCGATGTGTCGGGGTCGGTCTCCGGCTTCTCGGACTTCACGATGCTGCTGGTGCAGGCGCTGCACGACCAGTTCAGCAAGGTGCGGGTGTTCGCCTTCGTCAACCGGATCGACGAGGTGACCGGACTCCTCCGGCACGGCACCGCGGACCCGGAAGGGCTCGGTGCCCGTATCGAGGCGGAGGCCACGCTGACGGGCTGGCACGGCAGCAGCGACTACGGCATGGCGCTGGGCGAGTTCGCGGAGCGCTACGTCGACGCGGTCGGCCCGCGCACGACCGTGTTCGTCCTCGGGGACGCCCGCACGAACATGAGCGACCCGAACCTGCCGGCCCTGCGGCAGATCGCCGGACGGGCCCGCCGCGTCTACTGGCTGAACCCCGAGCAGCGCTCGCGCTGGGGCACGGGCGATTCCGCCGCACCCGCCTACGCCGAGCTGGTCGAGATGCACGAGTGCCGCACGGCCCGGCAGCTGAGCGCGCTGGTGGGGCGGCTGCTGCCGGTGTGATCAGGCGGCCCGTACGAAGGACGGCGAGGCTAGTCCTTCTTGGCGTACTCCTTGGCCATGCTGCCCGCGAAGTCGTGGACCACGCACTGCTCGTCGCCGACGACCCAGGCGTCGTGGCCGGGCGGGCAGACGAACACGTCGCCGGGTCCCACCTCGCTTTCCGCTCCGTCGTCCATGCGGATGCGCATACGGCCCGATACGACGTAGCCGTTGTGGTGGATCTGACAGCTGTCGGTCCCGGCGATCGGAGCCACGGACTCGGACCAGCGCCAGCCTGGTTCGAACGTGGCCACGGCGAAGTCCAGACCCGTCATGTGGACGGCTTCCAGATGGCCTCGGGGGTAGTCGCGCCGCTCGTCCGGCTTGTCGATCGTCTTCACCTCAAGCATGACGCTCCTCCTCCGTGAGGGGTGTGCTTCCATCGTCCGTCCGTCGAGCGGGCCGCGCCATTCAGCGGGTACCGGTGCCGCAGAGCCGGGCGAAGCGCTCGGCGTCGATGTTGCCGCCGGAGACGATGACGCCGACGCGGCGCGGGAGAGGGCCCGCGCGGCCGGTGAGCAGGGCGGCCAGCGGGGTGGCGCCGCTCGGCTCGACGACGATCTTCAGGCGTTCGAAGGCGAACCGCATCGCGTCCCTGATCTCGTCGTCGGTGACCAGGACGACGTCGTCGACGAGCCGCCGGTTGACGGAGAAGGTGAGCTCGCCGGGTGTGTGCAGGGCCTGTCCGTCGGCGATGGTGTGCGGCACCGGGATGCTGACGCGCCGGCCCGCCTCCAGCGAGCGCTTGGTGTCGTCCCCGGCCTCCGGTTCGACGCCGATCATCCGGATGTCCGGGTGCAGGCCCTTGGCCACCGTGGCACTGCCGGCCATGAGCCCGCCGCCGCCGACCGGGGTGAGCAGCGCCCCCAACTCCCCTGCTTCTTCGAGCAGCTCCAGTGCGGCCGTGCCCTGCCCGGCCATGATGTGCGGATGCTCGTACGGCGGGATGACGGTGAGCCCCCGCTCGGCGGCCAGGGCCTCGGCGATGGCGACGCGGTCGCCGGTGTAGCGGTCGTAGGTGACGATCTCGGCGCCGTAGCCGGCGGTGGCCGCCCGCTTGGACGGCGGGGCGTCCTCCGGCATGACGATCACGGCGGTGGTGCCGAGTTCGCGGGCGGCCAGGGCGACGGCCTGGGCGTGGTTGCCGGAGGAGTAGGCGGCGATGCCCCGGGAGAGCTGGTCGGGGGTGAGGCGGGAGGCGGCGTTGTAGGCGCCGCGGAACTTGAAGGCGCCGACGCGCTGGAAGTTCTCGCACTTGAGGTGGATCTCGGCGCCGGCGAGCGCGTCCAGGGTGCGGGAGCGCAGGACGGGCGTGCGGTGGGCGACGCCCTGGAGCCGGGCGGCGGCGTCCCTGACGTCGTCGAGGGTGACCGGTGGGGTGGTGGTCGTCACGCTTGTCCTCCAGCGGAAGTGTCGGAAGCCGTGCCGTGGGCGGCCCGGGCCTGGGAGAGGTAGTTGTAGGCGGAGGCGCGGGAGATGCCGAGCCGGGCGGCGACCTGCTCGACCGCGCCGCGCACGGCGAAGACCCCGCGTGCGTCCAGGCCGCCGAACAGCTCCAGGCGCTCCGCGCGGCCGAGCTCCGCCCAGCTGCCCCGCTGTTTCGACTGGTGGGCGTCGACGAGGGCGTCGACCACGGAGTCGATGTCGTTGCCGAAGGTGGTGGTCGGCAGCTCCGCGGGGGCCGCGCCGAGTCCGGCGAGGGCGCCGAGCAGGCCGTGGACCTGGCTGACGGCGCTGACGTCCACGTTGACGCAGAGCGCGCCGAACACGGCTCCCGTGGAGTCCCGCAGCACCATCGTGGAGGACTTCACCAGTGTCCCGTTCCGGGTGCGGGTGACGTAGTTCAGTTCGTCGGCCGCCTCGTCCCCGTGGGCGAGGACGCGCATCCCGATCTCGCTCATCGCGCCGCCCACCGTCCGCCCGGTCACCGATCCGGCCACGGCGACGACCGACTTCTCCGGGTTCCGGTAGTCGTGCAGTACGACTTCGCAGAGCGGTCCGAAGGTCGTGGCGATCCCGTCGACGACCGGTGTCAGCGCGGCGAGGATCGCGTCCCGTTCCGCTGCCAGAGTCTCTCGCATGGATTTAGACTACACGTCCAAGAGTTGGACCGACAGTCCAGTCGGCCTGTTCAACAACTGGCAATGGTTTTCACATGACTTCGGCCAGAATCTGCTCTTGACATTCATTCCCATCTAGCGTGGCGCCTGCCTGCCATCCCGTCCGCACATCCGTCATGGAGGAGCCATGCCCCTGTCCACGTCCCGCCGCCTGGCGCTGCTGACCGGCGCGTCACTGGCCCTTCTCGCGGGCTGCGGCAGCTCGTCGGACTCCGCCGACGCCGGGAGCGCCTCGGCGAAGGTGCCCGTGGTCGCCTCCACGAACGTCTACGGCGACATCGTGCGGAGCATCGGCGCCGACAAGGTCGACGTCACCTCGGTCATCAGCGACCCCGACCAGGACCCGCACTCCTACGAGGCCGACACACAGAACCAGCTGGCCCTGTCCAAGGCGAAGGTCGTCGTCGAGAACGGCGGCGGCTACGACGACTTCGTCGACCGCATGCTGAAGAGCGGCCACAACGACTCCGCCCAGGTGATCGACGCGGTGCGGGTCTCCGGCAAGACCGCGCCGAAGGGCGGCGAGCTGAACGAGCACGTCTGGTACGACTTCCCCACCGTCGCCCGCGTCGCCGACCGCATATCCGCGGCCCTCGCCAAGGCCGACCCGGCCGACGCGGCCGCCTTCAGGAAGAACGCCACCGCCTTCAAGGCCGAGCTCACGCCCTTGGAGGCGAAGGAGGCACGGATCAGGAAGGAGCACGGCGGTGAGGCGGTGGCGATCACCGAGCCCGTGCCGCTGTACATGACCGAGGCGAGCGGCCTGGTGAACAGGACGCCCGCGGCGTTCAGCGAGGCGATCGAGGAGGGCGACGACGTCTCGCCCCGGATCCTCCAGGAGAGTCTGGCCCTGTTCACCGGCAGGAAGGTCGAGGTGCTCGTCTACAACGAGCAGACCTCCGGCCCGCAGACCGAGAAGTCCGAGGCGGCGGCCAAGGCGGCCGGCATCCCCGTCGTGCCCGTCACCGAGACCCTGCCGAAGGGCGAGGACTACCTCGGCTGGATGACCGCCAACGTCGACGCGCTCGCGAGCGCGCTGGCCAAGTGACCACGGTGCCCGGGCAGGACGGCACTCCTGTCGTCAGCCTGCGCGGCGCCGCCCTGTCGTACGGCGACCGCACGGTGTGGAGCGGCCTCGACCTCGACGTACGGCCCGGGGAGTTCCTGGCCGTGCTGGGGCCGAACGGAGCGGGCAAGACCAGCTTCGTACGGGCGCTGCTGGGCCGTCGGCCGCTGTCCGCCGGGACGCTGACCGTCCTCGGCCGGCCCGCTCGCGAGGCCGCCCGGCACATCGGTTACGTCCCGCAGCAGGCGGCGCTGTCCGTGCAGGCCCTGCTGCGCGCCCGGGACCTCGTGCGGTTCGGCATCGACGGGCACCGCTTCGGGCCGCGCCCGCGCACCGGCGCGGTCCGCCGCCGGGTGGACGAGATCCTCGAGTCGGTCGGGGCCGCGGCCTACGCCGACGTCCCGCTCGGGATGCTGTCCGGCGGCGAACGGCAACGCGTACGCATCGGTCAGGCCCTGGCGACCGACCCGCGCGTCCTGCTGTGCGACGAGCCGCTGCTGTCGCTCGACCTGAACCACCAGCGGGCCGTCACCGGGCTGATCGACGCCCGGCGCCGCTCCCACGGCACGGCGGTCGTCTTCGTGACCCACGAGATCAATCCGGTGCTGGGGATGGTCGACCGGGTGCTGTACCTGGCACCCGGCGGCCACCGGGTCGGCACCCCGGACGAGGTGCTGACGTCCGAGTCGCTGTCCCGGCTCTACGACACGCAGGTCGACGTGGTGCGCGTGCGGGGCCGGGTCGTCGTCGCCGGGGCCCCCGACGAGCCCGCCGCGCCGCCCCACCATCCGGGACATCACGAGACGGACGGAGTGCGCGCATGACGCTCGCCGACGGGGTCTGGCAGCAGATCTTCGACTTCACCGACTACGGCGAGCTGCTGGCCCTGGTCCGCAACTCCCTCATCGCCGGCGTGGCACTCGGTCTCGTGGGCGGGCTGGCCGGGGTCTTCGTCCTGATGCGGGACCTGCCGTTCGCGGTGCACGGCATCAGCGAGCTGTCGTTCGCGGGCGCGTCGGCCGCCCTGCTGCTGGGCGTCAACATCGTGGCGGGCTCGATCGCCGGTTCGCTCCTCGCGGCCGGCGCCATCGGGGTGCTGGGGACCCGGGCCCGGGACCGCAACTCGGTGATCGGCATCATCATGCCGTTCGGGCTGGGCCTCGGCGTGCTCTTCCTCGCCCTCTACAAGGGCCGGGCGGCCAACAAGTTCGGCCTGCTCACGGGTCAGATCGTCGCCGTGGACACCCCGCAGATGTCGTGGCTGCTCGGCACGTCCGTGCTGGTGCTGATCGCTCTGGCGGTCATATGGCGTCCGCTGACCTTCGCCAGCACGGACCCGGATGTGGCTCAGGCACGCGGGGTGCCGGTGCGTGCGCTGTCCTTCGCGTTCATGCTGGTGCTCGGGCTCGCGGTCGCCCTGTCGGTGCAGGTCGTCGGCGCGCTGCTGGTGCTCACGCTGGTCGTCACCCCGGCCGCGGCCGCCGCCCGCGTCACCGCCTCGCCGGTGCTGCTGCCCGTCCTGAGCGTGCTGTTCGCCGTGGCCTCGATCGAGGGAGGCATTCTGCTCGCACTGGGCAGCAGCATCCCCATCAGCCCCTATGTCACGACGATCTCGTTCGGCGTCTACGCGGTGTGCCGGCTGGCCGGGACGTACCGGGCCCGGCGGTGGGGGGCGCGGCGGACGGCTGTGGGGGCGGCGTGACGCGCTGATCGGCGGCAACCGCTACGGGGCCGTGGATTCCGCCGAGTCGAGGGCGATGGCTCCGGCGGGGCCGAGGGTGTCGAGCAGCGCGGCCAGGTCGTCCGCCATCCCGGCGGGTGTGTTGCCCTCGTCCCGTACCTCCGAGCAGCCGTGCCCTGGCAGGTGGGGCACGATCACCGGGAAGTGTCCGGCCAGGGCCTCGGCGTGCGGGGACCGCTCACGGCCGTCCCCGCCCCAGCCGTGCACCAGGAGCACGGCAGGGCGCCGGCGGCGCCGAGCGTCGTGCTGAAGTGGCGGACGCGGCGGGGGCCAGGCATGGGCTTCTCGTTCTTCGGCGACAGGGCAGTCGTCGTACGTGCGCAGGTGGAGGGGCGCGCCGCCCACCAGCCTGGCGGCCGACCAGCATGATCGCGCCCGCGAGCGGTACGCCGCCGGACATGCGTCGCCCTGCCGTCGGCGCGAGGCTGGTCATGTGAGCACGGTCGGGCGTCGCGAGGAGATCGTCATGCACAGCGCCACTCTGGAAGACATGCGGACGACATTGCGGGGGCCGGTCATAGGCCCGCGGGACGCCGAGTACGACCAGGCCCGCAAGATCTACAACGCGATGATCGACAAACGCCCCGCCGCGATCGTCCGGTGCGCGGACGCCGCGGACGTCATGGCCGCGGTGACCTTCGTCCGCGAGCACGGTCTGGAACTCGCCGTACGGGGCGGCGGGCACAGCGGCCCGGGCCTGTGCCTGGTGGACGACGGCGTGACCATCGACCTCTCGCCCATGCGCGGGGTGCGCGTCGACCCGGCCGCGAAGACCGCGCAGGCCGGCGGGGGAAGCCAGCTCGGCGACCTGGACCACGCCACGCACGCCTTCGGCCTCGCCACTCCCACGGGCATCATCTCCATGACGGGCGTCGCAGGCCTGACCCTCGGCGGCGGACACGGTTATCTCACCCGCAAGTACGGCCTGACCGCGGACAATCTGATCAGCGCGGACGTCGTGCTGGCCGACGGCAGCTTCGTCACCGCGAACGCGACCGAACACCCGGATCTGTTCTGGGCGTTGCGTGGTGGCGGCGGCAACTTCGGCATCGCTACGTCCCTCACCTACCGGCTCCACCCGGTGGACACGGTCGGGGGCGGGGTGACCGTCTGGCCGGTCGAGCACACCCGCGAAGTGCTGACGTGGTACCGCGAGTTCCTCCCCCAGGCGCCGGAGGACGTGTACGGGTTCTTCACCGTCTTCGTCGTCCCGCCCGGACCACCCTTCCCCGAGGAGATCCACAGGCAGAAGGTGTGCGGCATCGTGTGGTGCCACACCGGCGATCCCGACCGGCTCGACGAGGCTCTCTCCGTGGTCCAGGAGCCCGGCTCGCCGGCCTTCCACTTCGCGTCACCGATGCCCTATGTCGCGCTGCAGGGCCTGTTCGACGAACTGATCCCGACCGGCTACCAGTGGTACTGGCGCGGCGACTTCTTCGACCACATCCCCGACGCCGCCCTGGACGTCCACCTCAAGTACGGCGAGAACAATCCGACGCAGCTCTCGCTGATGCACCTCTACCCCGTCGACGGAGCCGCCCACCGGGTGGGCCCGGACGACACCGCGTGGAGCTACCGGGACGCCGTCTGGTCCGGCGTCTTCGCGGGTGTCGATCCCGATCCGGCCAACGCCGGGATCATCAGGCAGTGGTGCGTCGGCTACCAGGAAGAGCTGCACCCGTACTCCATGGGCGGCTCATACGTGAACTTCATGGGCACGGGAGAGGGCCAGGAACGGGTCCGGGCGACATACCGTGACCACTACGACAGGCTCGCCCGGGTCAAGCGGACGTACGACCCGGACAACCTGTTCCACGCCAACCAGAACATCGCGCCGGCGCAGGAGTGACGACCACGAGTCCTCGTTCCAGGAGGCCGACCATGGGACAAGTCATCGACGCCGACGGTGTGGAGCTCTGGGTCGAACGACGGGGTCAGGGACCGGACGTCCTGCTCATCTCGGGGCTGGGGGACCCGGCCGAGGCCTGGCAGCCGCAGCTCGACGGGCTCGCGGACCGCTACCGGCTCACGGCCTTCGACAACCGTGGCGCCGGGCGTACGCCACTGCCCGAGGGACCGCTCTCTCTGGCGCGGATGGCCGGCGACGCTTCGGCACTGCTCCGGGCGCTCCAGGTACCGGCCGCCCACATCGCCGGTTTCTCCGGGGGCAGCTTCATCGCCCAGGAGCTGGCGCTCCGCCATCCCGGCGTGGTCCGCAGTCTCGTCCTCATGAGCACGATGGCTCGCCCGGACCCCTACTTCCGCTCCATGACGCGCTACTGGCACTGGATGGTCGAGCACGCCCCGGACGAACGCGCCATGCTCGAGGCGTTCTTCCTGTGGATCTACACGCCCCGCGCCCACGCCGACGGCATGGTCGACAGGTTCGTCGAGGAGGCGCTCGCCTTCGAACACCCGCAGTCCGTCGAGAACTTCCAGCGCCAGCTCGCGGCGTTCACCGACCACGACGCGCTCGACCGTCTCGGCCGGATCACCGCGCCGGCCCTCGTCCTCGCCGGCGAACTCGACCTCGCCACGCCGCCGCGCCTCGGCCGCGTGGTCGCGGACAGCATCCCGGACGCCGAGTTCGAAGTACTGCCCGGGGAGGCCCATCAGCCCTTCCAGGAGGTGCCGGACGTGTTCAACGCCCGGGTCGACGCGTTCTGGCGTGAGGTGGAGTCGCGAGGCTGACGACTCGTCAGGACTCCAGTCGGCGCAGTCGTTCCGCGTCGCAGGTGCGGGGGCAGGTGGCGCAGGCCTCGTCGGGGCGGATGGCGTAGTAGAGGCAGCAGCCCGTGCGGGTGCGGGTCGGATGGTGGCGGCCGTCGGTGCCGGCCAGGAGGCGGAAGTCCGCTCCGGCGGGGTAGGGACTGACGGGTTCGGGGAGCAATGCGGTGACGGCGCGTACGGCGTCGTCCTCGCGGCCGAGGGTGCGGCCCAGGTACCAGATCCCGGAGACGAGATCGTCGCCGACCATGCCCCACAGGGCGCGCGGGCCTCGGCGTACGGCGGGGCCGAGGGCGGTGAGCAGCGGGCGCATGTGGTCCGCGACCGCGGCGCGCAGCTCGGCGCGCAGGGCCTCCTCGTCCGCGACGGTGACCGCCCCGGGCAGCGTGGCGACGGGGTCGCCCGGCAGACAGGCGACGCGGGGCTCGGGCGTGATCGCGTACGTCCCGGTCGCGAGGTCCACGCCCACCGACTGGGGGCGTACGCGGGGCACGCGGCGCTCCAGGTACCACACGCCGCTCATCAGCAGGGCGATCGACCAGGCGTAGTCGTGCAGGGCGCGTGAGGCGGCGACGTGGGGCCGCGGGGTGTGCCCGTGGCGCGTGCGGATGCGGGTCGCCTCGGCTTCCACGAAGGCGTCGAGGGATTGCTGATTCGATGCCAGTTCATCGGCCGACAGCACGTGTTGGCCGGCAGCCGTCCGGGGGTCCGCGACCTCGACGTCCAGCGCCTCGCAGACGCCGGTCAGTCGCCGGTAGGCGGCGGTGAGGACGGAGGCGAGGGCCGGCGGTGACTCCAGGACAGTGCGCATCGATCACTCCTACGGGCAGTTGCAACCCGTGGTTGGATAGGTAAGGCTAACCTAAGGTACAAGATCGTCGGCGTGCTGGTGAACGTCCGCCGATCAAGGGCCGTCCTTGTCACAGGGGTCCCGCGGCACGCCGTTCGACCCCGCCCCCTCCCGGAAGACCGCCATGCGCCTGTACCTTCTCGCCCTGAACCCGACCGACTCCGTCACCGAGGGTTTCCTGCCCGCCGCCGCCCGGCTGGGCCTGGACGTCACCGTTCTCACCGACCAGCCCGGCCCACACCGGAGAACCTGCCCGGACATCGAGGTTCTGGAGTGTGACGTGCGGGACTTCCGGGCCGTCGTGGCGCGCGTGTCGGGCCGTCACCGTCCCGACGCGGTCTTCACCAACAGCGACCACCTCCAGACCCAGGCCGCCCTGGCCGCCGCCTACTTCGGCCTGCCGGGCAAGGACTGGCGCGCCGCCCTGCGCTGCAAGGACAAGGCGGAGATGCGCCGCAGGCTGGCCGCCGCCGGAGTGGACACCGTCTGGTCGGCCGAACTCACCGAACCGGCCCCGCTCGACGCGCCCTACCCGTGTGTCGTCAAGCCCCGCGAGGGCGTGGCCAGCGAGGACGTGGTCCTCGTCGACGGCCCGGAGGACCTGGTGACCCGCGTCAAGGAGATCCTGGACCGCCGTCCCCGCACCACCCTGGTGGTCGAGGAGTACCTCCCCGGCGAGCTGCACACGCTGGAGACCCTGGGCGACGGCCGCGTCCGCCACGTCCTGGGCGGCTTCCGCACCGAACTGTCCCCGCCGCCGCACTTCGTCGAGGAACGCCTCACCTTCGTCCCGGCCCACCCCGAGCCGGTCGTGACGCAGGTCCTCGGTCAACTCGACGCGCTCGGCGTCGGATTCGGCGCCTGTCACACCGAGTTCGTGGTGCACGAGGGCCGGGCACGGATCATCGAGGTGAACTACCGGGCCATCGGCGACCAGTGCGACCTGCTGCTCGCCCGGCTCCTCGGCATCCCGCTGTTCGAGCTCGTCCTCGGCACGCACCTGGGCGAACCGCTCCCCGCCGACCTGGGTGCCCGCCGCGACGGCGCCGCCCTCGTGGAATACCCGTGCGCCGACCGGGCCGGAACCCTGACCGACGCCCCGGACGCCGCCGACCTCACCGTCGACGGTGTGCGTCTGACGTACCGTCCGCTGCGGGCCGTGGGCGAGCGACACGGGCTGTACCGCACCAACCGGGACTACTTGGGCGTCCTGCGGGCCACCGGCACCGACCAGGAGACCGTCAACCGTGTGGCGGCCGATTTCCTGGCCGCCTGCCGCTGGGAGATCCAGGCGTGACCGTATCGCCGCCCCCGCCGGACACCTGCGCGGCCGGGCTTCTCACCCGGGTGCTGAGCGCCCTCCTGCGCGAGGACGTCGTCGGACTGCGCTCCCGGAGCACCCTCGTCCACCGCCCGGACGGACCCTGGCTGCGGCGCGCCGCCGGGTCCGACGCGCTGCTGCTGCCCGTCGCCGAGGACGGTTTCCAGTGCGCGTACGCCGCGCGGCTGCCGCTCCTGCGCCGCGCGTCGGACGGCGCCGAGCTGACGTCGTACGGCGACGTGCTGGGCGTGCTGCGGGCGCTCGCCGAGCCCGAGGACCGGGCCGGCTTCGACGCCTTCGCCGAGGAGTGCAGGCAGACACTGGCCACACTGCGGCTGCACGCCGACACGCGCGCTGGCATCGCGGCAGAGCTGATCTCCCGCCACGGGGCCGACCCAGCGTGCTGGACGGGCCTGGACGCCGGTCTGGCCTTCGACGCGCTCGCCGCCCGGCAGGACCATCCGGTGTACCCGACCGGGCGCGGCCGGGCGGGACTGGCGGAGGAGCAACTGCGGTCGTACGCACCCGAGTTCCATCCACGGTTCCGGCTGCGCTGGCTCGCCGTGCCCCGGGACGCGGTCCATGTGGCGGGCACTCTCCCGGAGTCGTGGCCCACGCCCGCGCGGCTCGGTCTGGCCGGGCTGGAGGGCACGCACCTCGCCCTGCCGGTGCACCCGCTGACCGTCGGCCCTCCGCTCGACGAGGCGTTACGGGCGACCGGCCTGCGCGGGCGAGCGGTACTGGCCGAGCGCGGCGGCCTCGACGTCGTACCGACCCTGTCGATGCGCACGGTGGCCACGGCGGCGGATCCGGCGCTGCATCTCAAACTTCCCCTGGCGACCTCGTCATTGGGGCTGCGCAACAAGCGGTCCGTCAAGCCCGGCACGCTCGTCGACGGGGCCGTCGGGCAACGGCTGGTCCAGCGGATCGTCGCCCGCGAGCCGCGTTTCCGGGACACGATCCTGCACGCCGACGAGACGACGTACGCCCACGCGGGTCACGAACTGCTGGCCGTGCTGTGCCGCCGCTACCCCGCCGGTCTCGCGGACTCGGTCGTCGTACCGATGGCGGCGCTGCTCGCCGAGGCGCCGGACGGGCGGCTGGTCATCGACCATCTCGCCGACCGCTTCCACGGCGGCGACCCGCTCGCGCTGCTCGACGCCTGCCTGACCCTGCTGTTCGACTGGCAGACCACACTGTTCGGGTACGGCGTCGCGCTGGAGTCGCACCAGCAGAACGTCTCACTGGTCCTGCGGCCGGGCAGCCTCCGGCTGCTGTTCAAGGACAACGACGGGCCACGCGTGAACACGCGGCGGCTGCGCGCCCGGCTGCGCGCCCGGCTGCCCGGGGCGTGGGAGTTCGACGACGCGCGGGTCCTCGGCACGGACGACGGGCCGGTGGCCGACCTGTTCACCACGATCACCGTCCATCTGTGCGCGGGCGCCTACGCGTTCGGCCTCGCCCGGCACCGGCGCGCCCCGCTGCCGGTGCTGCTGCGGCTGGTGCGTGAACGGCTGGCCGAGGCCGTGGCACGGCTCGGGGGCGAGGCGGGGGACGTCCTGCGCGCCCGGGTGCTCGACGCGCCGGAGCTGCCCGTGAAGGCGATGGTCACGGCCGGAACGCTGCTGAGCAAGCAGCGGTCGGGCGCCGCCGACATCAACAAGCACTACACCACCGGCCCCAATTACCTGCTGCCCTCCCGGAGCACGTCATGACAGCCGTGAGCCGCAGCCGCACCGGTGCCGCCGTCCTCGTCCCCCTCACCGACCTCGTCCCCGCATCGAACCCGCGCACCCCGCTGGAGCCCGCCATGCCCTCGCTGACCGAATCGCCCGGCACCACCGCCGCCGCCCCGGTCTCCCTGCCCACCGCCGACGACGTGGTGGCGCACACCCTGCTGAACTGCCTGCTGCGCGAGGTGTCGGGGCCCGAGCGCCAGACCGTCGTCGCCGAGGGGCACCTGCTGCTGCGGCTGCCCCGCCGCGGGGTGCTGCTGCGGGTCGCCCTGCGCCGGACGTCGCTGCTCGGCGCGCACCGGTTCACCGGCCCGGTGTGCGAGGAACGGGACGGCGGCCGGAGGTTCGTGGACTGGCGGCGACTCGCCGCGTACACGTGCGACGAGCTGTCACTGCGCACCGGGGTGCGCAACGAGGAGTTCCTGGAGCAGGTCGCCTCCAGCCACGCGGCCGTCGCCGCCGCCCTCGCCACCGGGCACGCCTCGGACATGCCGGACGACCCGCGGTCCGCCTACATCGCCTCCGAGCAGTCCCTCCTCTTCGGGCACCGATTTCATCCGACGCCGAAGGCCCGCAGCGGCGACCCGCTTTCGTGGGCGGCGTACGCGCCCGAAGCGGGTGCCTCCTTCCCGCTGCGGCACCTCGCCGTGCGCGAGCACCTGATCGCGCAGGAGAGCGCCGAACCGTCGGCCACCGCCGTCCTGGACCGGCAGTGCGCGGACGTCCCGGACGGCTACCGGCTGCTGCCCGCCCACCCCTGGCAGTACGAGACGCTCCGGGAGCACCCGCTGCTGCGGGCCGCCCTGGAACGGGGTGACGTGCTCGACCTGGGACCGGGCGGGCGGCCCTTCGCGGCCACCGCGTCCGTGCGCACGCTGTACGACGGGGAGACGTTCCTCAAGTTCAGCCTGAACGTGCGGATCACCAACTGCCTGCGAAAGAACAGCAGTTACGAACTGTCCGGAGCGGTCGCGCTGACCCGGGCACTGGCCCCGGTGCTGTCCGGCCTCGCCGGGCGCTTCCCCGGCAGTGCCGTGCTCCGCGAGCCGGCCTACCGCACGCTCGCCCTGCCCGGGCCCGGCGGCGCACCGGACCGCGACCTGCTGGAGGGCTTCGGCGTGATCGTCCGCGAGGGCCTGTCCCGGCGGCTCGCGCCGGGCACCACTCCCTTGCTCGCGGCCGCCGTCGCCGACGAGTACCCGACCAGTACCGCACACGTCTCCCGCCTGCTCGCCGGAGCGGACGCGGCAGCGGCGCTCGACTGGTGGTCGGCGTACCTGGAGCTTCTCCTGCCGCCCGTCCTTGCCGCCTACTTCGACCACGGCGTGGTGCTGGAGCCGCACCTCCAGAACGTGTTGCTCTGCGTCGACGACGCCGGACGGCCCGCCCAGGTCCTCTTCAGGGACCTGGAGGGCACCAAGCTGCTGCCCGAGCAGCACGCACAGACGCTGGCCGCGCTGCCGCCCGAGGTGGCCGGGCCGATGACGTACGACGCGCGGCGCGGCTGGGACCGCGTCGTGTACTGCCTGCTGGTCAACCATGTCGCCGAGCTGCTCGCGGCCCTCGCCGACCTGCATCCGGAGGCGGAGCCGGCGCTGTGGGCGCGAGTGCGCGACACGCTGCGGTCATACGCCGGCCGGCACGGCTGCCCGCCCCGCCTGGCCGCCCTGCTCGCCGGGGTGCCGCTGCCCGCCAAGGCCAACCTGCTCACCCGCTGGGAGCGCAAGGCGGACCGGGCGGCGGGATACGTCCGGCTGCCGTCGCCGCTCGGCGAGGACGTGCTGCACGAGGCGAACAGGAGCTCCCGATGACCACCGCCCACCCGACGCCCGCGGTGCGTGACCGAGTGCTGTCGCTGCCGCCGTCACGGTTGCCGGCCTACGTCTACGACCTGGCGGCGCTACGCGCGCACGCCGCCCGGGTCCGGGCCGCACTGCCCGGGCGGGTCGAGCTGTACTACGCGGCGAAGGCCAACCCCGAGCCGGAGATCCTGGCCGCGCTGGGCCCCTGCGTCGACGGCTACGAGGTCGCGTCGGGCGGTGAACTCGCCCATGTCGCCGAGGCGGTGCCGGGCCGGCCGCTGGCGTTCGGCGGGCCGGGCAAGACGCCGGACGAGGTGACGGCCGCGCTGGAGCTGGGCGTCGGGCGGTTCCACGTCGAGAGCGAACACGAGCTGCGCGTGCTGGCCGAGCTGGCACGCCGCGTCGTGCCCCGGCGGCGGGTCGCGGTGCTGCCGCGCGTCAACCTGCCGGTGCCCGACGGCTCACTGGCGGGGAGCTCACTGGCGATGGGCGGGCGGCCGACGCCCTTCGGCATGGACCCGGCCCGGGCCGAGCCGATGCTCCTGGCCCTCGCCGACGGGACGTACCCACAGCTCGAACTGCGCGGCGTCCACGCCCACTTGGCGAGCGGGCTGGAAGCGGCCGAGCTGCTGGCGGTGGCGGAGGGCGTGGTCGGCTGGGCCACGGGACTCGGAGTGCCGGTCGCGGAGGTGAACGTCGGGGGCGGCATGGGCGTCGACTACGCCGGCCCGGAGCGCCGCTTCGACTGGGCCGCGTACGGCGAGGGCCTGGCCCGGCTCGCCGAGGCCCACCCGGGGCTGACGCTGCGGATCGAGCCCGGGCGGGCGCTCACCGCGTACTGCGGCTGGTACGCCACGGAGGTGCTCGACGTGAAGCACAGCCACGGCGAGGAGTTCGCCGTCCTGCGGGGCGGCACCCACCATCTGCGCACCCCTGCGACGAAGGGACACGACCAGCCCTGCTCCGTCCTGCCGGTGGACACCTGGCCGCACCCCTGGCCGCGACCGTCCGCACACAGCGGTCGGGTGACCCTCGCGGGCCAGCTGTGCACACCGAAGGACGTGCTGGCCCGCCGGGTGCCCGTGCGGGATCTCAGGGCCGGGGACCGGGTGGTGTTCTCGCTTGCGGGTGCCTACGCGTGGAACATCTCGCACCACGACTTCCTGATGCACCCGCGGCCCGGGTTCCACTTCCTGTCCGGCGACGCCCCTGCCCTGTGAATCGCTCGCGGGCGGGCCGGCGCCCACCGGACGGACCCGGTGGGCGCCACGGGCCGGGACGTGTCAGGCCGCGGCCAGGGCCGGTGACGCGACCGGTGGCGGTTGCTCCGCCTCGGCGAGCAGGGCCATGAGCGTCGCCCGGGCGCGGGCCACGCGGGAGCGGACGGTGCCGACCGGACAGTCGCTCAGCTCGGCTGCCTCCGCGTACGGCAGACCGAGCACCTGCGTGAGGACGAACGCCTCGCGCCGCTCGTCCGGCAGTGAGGCCAGCAGCTCCAGCAGCGCCACGCCGTCGTCGAAGCCGGGCAGGCCGCGCGGCTGGGCGAGTTCGACCGCCAGCTCCCAGTCCGGCAGGTCGGCCCGGCGGGGGCGTACGGCGGTGTACCGGAGGCTGTCGGCCACCGCGCGCCGGGCGATCGCCAGCAGCCAGGCACGCGCCGAGGAGCGTCCCTCGAACCGGTGCAGGCTGCCCAGCGCCCGCAGGAACGTGTCCTGCGCCAGATCGTCCACGGCCTGCGGATCCGCGCACAGATGGGCGACGTAGCGGATCACGTCGCGGTGCAGGGCGCGCACGAAGTGGTCGACGGCGGCCGGGTCACCGCCGCGGGCGGCCAGCGCCCAGGCGGTTATCGACTCGTCGGCCGACGCCGGACGTTCTCTTCTCTCGTGCGAAAGGGGCAGGGCAGGAGTGATCACCTGGTGTCCTTCTCGGGATTCCAGGACCACGGCAGGGCGAGTACGCGCACGCGGACATACGGGATGCCGGGCGTGCGCGCGCGTGGCTGCGCGGTCCGGTGAGTGAGGGCTGGGGCGTACGGGCGTACGACCGCACCGGGGCGCAGCAGTGGCCGCCCCGGGACTGACCGGCTGCCGTCAGACGGCAGCGGCCCTCACGGGTGGTCCTCTTGAGGTGATCGCGTGAACGAGGAGGAGAAGGCGCGGCGCCCGGTCCGAGGACCACCGCCGTACGCGCACGGGCGGGGGCGGCGGTGCGGGCAGGGCGAACAGGAGCCGCAGCGGCGCGGCCAGCCAGCCGCCCACGGCACGCAGGAGACGGAAGACGGCCCGCTCCCCGTGTCCCAGCCACAGGCCGCACAGCAGGGCGGCGAGCAGGTGGGCGGCGAGCATGCCGAGGGACGAGTCACCGTCAGGGGCGTGACTCGCGTGCCCCATGTGCCCGGACATGGACACGGGGGCCGACGGCATGGACCCCATGTCGTGCCCCATGGCCCCCATACCGTCGGCCCCCATGTCCATGGAGTCCATGCGCAGGGGTGCCGGGCCGCCCGATATGCCGTTCGCCGGCGCGAGCGAGAACGCCGAGTGCAGGGCCGTCTGGACGGCCACGGCGACGGCGACGACCAGCCGGAGTCCGCGCTCGCGGCCCGCCAGGCACCAGCCCACCACGCTCATCAAGGCCCAGCCGGCCAACAGCGTCCCGAGGGGCACGTGGTCGCCGGACATCATGACGTGCCCCAGGGCGGCGAGCACGACACAGACGGCCGCGAACACCGCGGCCCGTATCGTGCGAGCACACCACCCAGCCGTCATGGCGCCTCATCCTCGCATCCGGCACCGCTCCGTCACCCATGGGTACGGACAACGCCCGGGCCGGGCACTCAATCCACGCCATGTGATCCAGACCACTGCCGGTGCATGGGAGGCATCCCGGCTTCCCGGTCAGTGGTGGGCGTGCACCACGGCATGCCCCTTGCCCCGGCCGATCATCCACTTGTTGACCGGCGTCGTGATCAGGAAGGCCACCGCGAAACCGCCCAGGAGCGCGGACCAGAACAGGCCGTCCGTCAGATGGGCGTCCATCGCGCCGGGCGTGAGGGCGATGATCGCGTTGTCCACGAGTTCCATCACGGTGATCGAGACCGTGTCCGCGGCCAGGGCGACCCGGATCGCCGCCCCGAGGCCGAGACCGGCCCGCAGGACCGCGAACAGGGTGAACGAGTAGCCGAAGAGGAACGCGAGCCCGATGGCCAGGACCATCGTGGGCACGTTGTCCCACTCCAGCGCGGTGCCGATCACCATGCCGAGAATCTCGCCGATCGCACACCCGGTCAGACAGTGCAGGGTCGCCTTCACGGCGGTCCCCCAGGTCGCCGTTCCGTGGGGGCGCCCTTCGTGGTCATGAGTGGAGTGATCCATATGATCCATGACACCGACTATATACCCCCTAGGGGTATTCGCGCCATGGATGGCACCACCAACATCGCTGCTTCGGCCTGCCGTTCTAGAGTGCTCGTCATGACGACACCAGCGACGCGGGCCACACAGGCCTATCTCTCCGAATTGTTCTCCCTGCACGGCCGGGTCGCGGTGGTCACGGGCGGCAGTTCCGGCATCGGCCGCGCCATCACCCGTGCCCTCGCCCGCGCCGGGGCGAGCGTGGTGGTCGTGGCACGCGGTGAGGCCGGACTGGTCGCGACGGTCGAGGAGCTGACGGCCGAGGGCTGCCGCGCCGCCTGGGTCAGCGCCGACCTGAGCACGCGGGAGGGGGTGCGGACGGCCGCCGAGCGGGCCGTCGAGGCGTTCGGGGAACCCGACATCCTCGTCAACAGCGCCGGGATCAACGTGCGTCCGCCGATGGACGAACTCACCGAGGACGTCTGGGACCTCACGATGGCCGTCAACCTGGACGCGCCGTTCCTGCTGGGCCAGCGCTTCGGCCCCGGCATGGCGGAGCGCGGCCACGGCCGGATCCTGCACATCAGCTCGCAGCAGGCGCACCGGGCGTTCGTCCAGAGCGGTGCCTACGGCGCCTCCAAGGGCGGCCTGGAGTCACTGGCGCGGTCCCAGGCCGAGGCGTGGTCGCCGCGCGGCGTCACCTGCAACGTCCTGGTGCCCGGCTTCGTCATGACACCGCTCAACACGCGGCTGTCGTCGGATCCGGAGAAGGTGGCCGCCCTCGCCGAACGCACGCTGATCGGGCGGAACGGACTGGCCGAGGACTTCGCGGGAGTGGCGGTCTTCCTGGCGAGCCCCGCGTCCGCCTACATCACCGGGCAGGCGGTCTTCGTCGACGGCGGCATGTCGGTGCACTGACCCCGCCCCGGCGCCTGCCGGTCAGCACCCGGAGGAGTCCTTCCTCCAGACGAAGACCTCCGTGCTCGGCCCGCGTTCGGAGAACCTCCCCACAGAAGAGGCCTCCCGCAGCAGCCGGCGCAGGTCCCCTTCGAAGTCGTCCCGGCGCCCTTCGAACAGATGCGGCGCCGAGAACGACATGGAGAACACCCAGGCGACGACATCGTCGACGGTCCGCTCCAGCGCCTGCCCGCCGGGGACGACCAGACGCCGGGGACCGGAGAATCCCGCCCGGGCGAACACCTCGGCCTCTCCCCCGGCTGTGCCCTGCGGCAGCACCCCGCGGCCCGCTCGCCGCACGGGTCCCAGGTACCGCTTGACCAGCTCGTCCACCGCCGTGTAGGGGACCGGCGGGTGCGGCAGGCCGTCGAGGGTGCGGTGTTCCGTCTTCAGGTCCGCGATGTGCACCAGGGCGCCGCCCGGCTGGAGCATGTCCCTGACGGTCGCCGCGACCAGGTCGCGGTCCATCCAGTGGAACGACTGCGCGAAGGTGGCGACGGCGAACGTGCCGAGCCCCGCGGGCAGGGTTTCCGCGCGGGCCCTCACCCAGCGGGCCTTCTCCCCCACTCCCCGGTCGGTGGCCCGGCGTCCGGCTTCGGCGATCATGCCGCGGTCGGGGTCCACGCCGACGATCTCGCCGAACAGATGCGCGAGGCTGAGGGCGATGGTCCCGGGCCCGCAGCCCACGTCGACGAGGCGCCCCTCCCCGTCGGGCCGCAGGACCTCCGCGAGCGCGTCCGCGAGCCCCGGGGCGTACGGAGGCCGCCCCCGCTCGTAGTAGGCGGCGGTCCCCGCGAACAGCGTGTCGTCCCACTCCCAGCCGGCCACCACACCGCCCACCACCCTCACCGCACAGAGCTCCACGATCACCCGGCCGGGCGATGCGCCCGATGATTCCACGGCCCGGCAACCGGCCGGGGGCACAGGTCCGTTGATCCGCCGACCGGGCAGCGGCCGAGGGGCGATTGTCAGTGCCCGGTGTCACGCTGGGCACACCGAATCTGCGGAAGGGAAGCACCGCCATGATCACCACGGAATTCGCCCCCGGTTCCCCCTGCTGGCTCGACCTCGGCACTCCGGACGTCCGGGCCGCGGCGGCCTTCTACGGCGCCGTGCTCGGGTGGGACTACGAGTCCATGGGCGAGAGCGAGGACTTCGAAGGCGGCATGTTCCGGAAGGACGGCAAGATCGTCGCCGGTCTCGGCAAGCTCACGGAGGAGGGTGCGCGCCCGGCCTGGATGCTCTACTTCAGCGTCCCCGACGCGGACGCCACGACGGAGGCCGTGCAGCAGGCCGGCGGCACCGTCCGGGTGGCGCCGATGGACCTCGACGACTGGGGCCGGATGGCGCAGTACAGCGACCCGCTGGGCGGCCAGTTCGCCGTCTGGCAGCCGGGCACGACCAAGGGCGTCGACCTGGTCGACGAGCCGGGCTCGCTGTCATGGACCGAGCTGTACACGAGCGACGCGGCGGGCGCGAAGGAGTTCTACGGCGGCCTGTTCGGCTGGCAGTTCAGCGACATGCCGCTGCCGGGCGGCGGGGGCACGTACACCCTCATCACCCCCGCCGGGCTGCCCGAGGAGCGCATGCACGGCGGCCTCATGGAGCTCGGCAAGGAGGACCTCTCGCTGGCGAGCGGGCGGCCGTACTGGCACCCGGTCTTCGCCGTGGAGGACTGCGACGCCGCGGTGGCCAAGGTCACCGAGAACGGCGGCAGCGTGCAGATGGGGCCCGAGGACGCGGAGGGCGTCGGCCGGCTGGCGGTCTGCGTCGACCCGGCGGGCGCGGACTTCGTGGTGCTCACCCCGGCCGAGAGCTGAGCGCGGCCGCCGGCTGTGTGTGCCGAGCCACGTCACCTCGGCACTCTCACCGCATAGCTATTGCATATGATGTGCAAATGCGCGACTACAGCATCAGGGCGGCCACGGCGGAGGACATCGACGGGGCTCGGGCGGTGATGCTCGACGCGGTGTACCGCGACTTCCAGACGGGATACGTGCCCGGCTGGCACGCCGACATCATCGATCCCGCGTCCTTCTACGTGACACCGCCGCGGCACACGCTCCTGGTCGCCGTGGACGAGCGGGACGGGACGGTGGCGGCAACGGCGGCGCTGGACGCGCGCGGCCCGGCGCACCCGCCGAACCCGCGCTGGCTGGCCGAGCGGTTCCCCTCGGGCGAGACCGCACAGCTCCGGCGGGTGTACGTGCGCCCCGAGCACCGGCGGCGGGGGCTGGCCCGGCGGCTGGTGGAGGGTCTGCTGGACTTCGCGCGGGCCGACGGTGGTTACCGGTCCGTGTATCTGCACACGTACCCGCACTCGCCCGGCGCGACGGGCCTGTGGCGGAGCCTGGGCAAGGTGGTGTGCGACGAGCGGGAGGAAGTGCCCGGCGGGGGCAGCGGCGTGGTGCACTTCGAGATCCCCTTCGCCTGAGCGGCACGAGGACGACGCCGAGCACCTCGATGACACCCCTGACCAAGGCCCTGGCCGCCCTGCGCGTTCTCGCGCGCGGCGGCGGCCCGAAGCTGCTGTGGCGGGTCGCGCTCACGGCCGGCCTGGTGGGCGCGATCGGCCTGCTGCCGTGGCTGTCGCGCACCGACCCGGCGCTGACCGTGCTCAAGGCCCGCTCGGCGGACCGTGATCCGACCCCCGAGACGCTGCGCGCCATCCGCGACGAACTCGGGCTGGACGACGGCCCGTCGGTCCTGCTCGGCCGCTGGTTGGGCGGGCTGCCGCACGGGGACGCCGGCACGTCGTGGGTGTCCGGCGCCCAGGTGCTGCCCTCCGTCACGCAGGCGCTCGGTGCCTCGTTGCTGCTGATGTCCGGTGCCCTCGTCGTCGCCGCGGTCACGGCGACGGCCGTGTGCGCCCGCACGCTCCGGCTCGGCTCGCGGGGCCGGCTCGGCACGCGCGGTGCCGGCGGCACGGCGACCGCCGTGCTGGCCTCGCTGCCCGAGTTCCTCGTCGCCTCGGTGCTCGCCTCGGTGATCGGCGTGCAGCTGGGCTGGCTGCCGGCCCTGGGCTGGTACGGGCCGCAGTGGATGGTGCTGCCCTCGCTGGCCCTCGGCCTGCCCGCCGGCGCGGTCCTCGGGCGGATGCTGGACGACCTGCTGCCCGGCGCGTTCGCCGAGCCGTGGGCCCTGGCTGCCGCGGCCCGCGGTGTCCCGCCGAAGTCCGTGGCGCGGCAGGCGGTGCGCCGCTCTGTGCCCGGGCTGCTGCCCAACCTGGGCCTGTTCGTGGTCGGTCTGACCGGCGGATCGGTCGCCGTCGAGCAGATCTTCGACATCCCGGGCCTGGGCCGGCTCACCCTGCACGCCGCCCTCGCCCAGGACCTTCCGGTCCTTCAGACCGGCACGCTCGCCCTGGTCCTGCTCGCGGCCACCGCCGGTGTCCTCGCCCGGCTGACGGCCCGGCAGCTGATCGGGCCGGCGCTGCGCGACGGCGCCCTGCACTCCCTGCACCGCCCCGCCCCGCCCCCGCCCCGTGCCCTGCCCCTGCTGTACGGGGCGCTGCTCGCCGCGGTCATCGGCCTCGGCCTGCCGCGCGACGCGCTCGCCCTCGACCCCCTGGCCCGGCTGCAAGCCCCCTCCCCGGGGCACCCGTTCGGGACGGACGCGCTGGGCCGGGACGTCCTCGCCCGTGTCGCCCACGGCGCGCTGAACACCCTCGGCACGGCGCTCGCGGTGAGTGCCGCCGCCCTGGCGGTCGGGCTGCTGCTGGGGCTGCTGCCGCGGCTGTCCGGGCCGCTGGTCGACACCGTCAGTGCCGTACCGCCCGTCCTGGCCGGGCTCCTCGTCACCGGCGTCACGGGCAGTGGCCCCTGGGCGCCCGCCCTCGCCGTCGGGGTCGTGGCCTGGTCCCCGCTGGCCGCCCACACGTCCTCCCTGCTGCGTCAGGAGCGCGCGACCACGCACCTGGCCGCCACCCGCGCGCTCGGCGCCGGGCGCTGGCACCTGCTCCGGCACGAACTGCTGCCCGCCGTACTGCCGCCGGTGACCCGGCACGCCCTGCTCCGGCTGCCCGGCGTCGCGCTGAGCCTCGCCGCGCTCGGTTTCCTCGGCCTCGGCGCGCAGCCTCCGTCCCCCGAGTGGGGCCTGCTGCTCGCCGAGAACCAGCCGTACGCCGAGCGCGCCCCGTGGGCCGTCCTCTTCCCGGCGGCCGTACTCGCCCTGCTGGGGGCGCTCGCGGTGACGGCCGCCGGCGGCGTACGGCTGCCCCGGCGGCGTCGGCGGGCCGGCAGCCAGGCGGGACCGCCCGGCGACCGGTTCGTCCCCGCCCCACGGCGCCGGCCGAACCGTCCCGACGCCCTCATGACTCCTGTGCCCACCCCGACGAGGAAAGAACGATGACCGGCCTCATATCCCGCGCCCTGACCCGCCGGGCCGTCCGCGCGCCCAAGAGCGAGACCTCCGGCGACGGGACGCCCAAGGCCCCGCGCGAGAGCACCTGGCGGCTCTGGCAGGACCTGTCCCCGCTGCTGCGGCTGCTGATCGTGACCCAGCTCGCCTTCAACATCGGCTTCTTCGCCGTCCTTCCGTTCCTCGCCGAGCACCTCGGCACCGCGATAGGCATGGCGGGCTGGCTGGTCGGCTTCGTCCTCGGCCTGCGTACCTTCAGCCAGCAGGGCCTGTTCGTGGTCGGCGGCTCGCTCGTCGACCGCTACGGCGTACGCCCGGTCGTGCTGGCGGGCTGCGTACTGCGGATCGCCGGGTTCGCGTGGCTCGGGTTCGCGGAGGCGAGCTGGACCGTGATCGGCGCCGTGCTGGTGATCGGCTTCGCCGCCGCCCTGTTCTCCCCCGCCGTGGAGTCCGAGGTGGCCCGCCAGGCGGTGGTCTGGGAGGAGGAAGGGCACGGCTCACGCACCCGTCTCCTGGCCCTGTTCAGCGTGGCGGGCCAGGCCGGGGCCTTCGTCGGACCGCTGCTCGGCGCGCTGCTGCTCGCCGTCGACTTCCGCACCGCATGCCTCGCCGGTGCCGCGGTGTTCGTGCTCGTCCTCGCCGGGCACCTGTGGCTGATGCCGCAGCACATCCCCGGCAGGGTCCGCGTCCGGCAGCGGGGCGGAGCGCGCCTGCTGCTGCGCAACCGCCGCTTCCTGGCGCTGTGCTGTGCGTACGGCACGTACCTGCTGGCCTACAACCAGCTGTATCTGGCCCTTCCGGACGAGGTGCAGCGCGCGACGGGCTCCCAGGCGCCGCTGTCCTGGCTGTTCGCCCTGTCCTCGGTCCTGGTGGTGTTCGCTCAGCTGCCCCTGACTCGCTGGGCGGGCGACCGGCTCGACCTGCGCCGCTCCATGACCGCCGGGCTGCTGCTGATCGCGTCCGGTTTCGCGGTGGTGGCCGCGGCGCGTCCCGCGGGCTGGACGGGTGCCGCCGGGCTGCTGCCGGCCGCGGGTTTCGTCGTGCTGCTCACCGTGGGGCAGATGCTGGTCGTGCCCGCCGCCCGCGCCTGGGTGCCCGACCTCGCCGAGGAGGGCCGGATCGGTCTCTACATGGGTGCGCTCTCGTCCGTCTCCGGCCTGATCGTCCTCGTCGGCAGCGCGGCCACCGGCTCCCTGCTCGACACCGGCCTCCCGGCCGCCGTGCCCTGGCTGGTCCTCGCGGCCGTACCCGCCCTGGCGGTGACACTGCTGCCGCGCCGCAAGGAGCGGGCGCGGGGGGCGGGCGCGACGGCCTGACGGCGCGCGGAGGCGCGGGGAGGCGCGGGGAAGGGACAGCGACGGTCCGGCCCGCGCCCGAAGGCACGGGGAAGAAGCCCGGCAACCACGCGCGCCGCACGATCACCCCGGCGGGCGGCTCCTCCGCTCCCCGGTTTCCGGGACCGTGCCGTCCCACGCCACCGCGGCGGGGAACGGTGGTCACGCGGCGCCAGTATCCTGGGTCGGCTGCGGTACCCCCCACCAACCTCCGCTCCGACGCGGGGAGTTACGGCCTGCGGCGAGGACCTTCCCATGAGCAGAGGACGAGGACGAGTGCTGCTAGCGGGCCGCTACCGGCTGGACGTTGAGATCGGGCGCGGCGGAATGGGAGAGGTCTGGCGTGCGTACGACGAGACGCTCGCCAGAGCGGTGGCCGTCAAGCTGCTGCTGCCTCAGGACACCGACGCCACGGCGGCGTCCCGGTTCCGCCTGGAGGCCCAGACGGCCGGGCGTCTCAATCACCCCAACGTGGTCGGGGTCCTGGACTTCGGCGAGTACGACAACCGGCTGTACCTGGTGATGGAGCTGGTCGAGGGCGACAGCCTCGCCCGGGTGCTGTCCGTCTCCGGCGCGCTCCCGGCCGAGCGGGTGGCGGGACTCGCCGCGCAGGCCGCCGCCGGCCTCGCCGCCGCGCACCAGCAGGGCATCGTGCACCGGGACGTCAAACCCGCCAACCTCCTGCTGGACGCGGGCGGCACGCTGAAGATCGGCGACTTCGGCATCGCGCGCTTCCTCGACGACCCGGGCGCCGCGCTCACCGCCACCGGTCAGATCGTCGGCACCGGCCTCTACCTCGCGCCCGAACGCGCCCTGGGCCAACCGGCGGGTCCCGCCTCCGACATGTACTCCCTGGGGTGCGTGCTCTACCAGCTCCTCAGCGGCCGCCCGCCGTTCCAGGCCGACACCGCCGTCGCACTCCTCCACCAGCATCTCGACAACGCCCCCGTACCGCCCCGCGAGCTCGGTGTCACCGGTCTGCCTCCGGCCTTCGAGAGCTACCTCCTCGCCCTGCTCGCCAAGCAGCCCGATGACCGGCCCACGGCGCAGCAGGCCGCCGAGTGGTTCGCCGGCGGCGCCTGGCAGGGGCGGCCCGAGCCGCTGCCGGAGGCGGCGTCCCCGGTGCCGTCCTCCGGGCCGGGACCGTACGCGGCGTCCCCTGCGCCCTCGTCCGGGCCGGGACCGTACGCGGCGGGCGACACCGGCGCCCCGGCCACGTACGCGCTGCCCACGGGTTCTCGCACGGCACCGGGCGGGCGTTCACGTCGCTCCGCACCCCGCAACGGCCTCGGCAACCACCGGAGACTGGCCGCGACGGTGGCCGCGGCGGCGCTGTTCCTCGCCGCGATGCTCGCCGGCATGATGTGGTTCTCGCCCGACAAGACCGCGACGCAGGGCACGGAACCCGACGCGTCCCCGTCCGCGAGCAGCCCGGCCGCCTCCTCGTCCCCCGACTCCGCCGACCCCCTCGCGTCCGCGCCCGCGACCGCCACGACTCCCACCGCCGGCACAGTGGCCGATGTCACCCCCTCCCCCGCGGCACCCGATACCCGGGCCCCCGCCGAACCGACGCCCGCCCCCGCGAGCCCGACGCCGGAGGCGAGCAGCGACCCGCCGGAGAAGGCGGACAAGCCCAACCAGGAACAGCCTCCGGGGTCCTGGGAGAACGGGGAGGACGATGACGACGAGGGCGACGACTGAGCCCTCCTGCGCCGGTGTGCGAGCGGTCGCCCCTTCACGCGCCCCCTCGCGCGCCCCCTCGGCTGGCTTGTCATGGCCCTTATCTCGGCATTACTGTCACCACGCCTTGGTGAACGGGAAATCCGGTGTGATGCCGGTGCGGCCCTCGCCACTGTGATCGGGAAGTCCGGCTCCGGCCCTCGCGGGCAGCCACTGGGTCCTCACGGACCCGGGAAGGCGGAGTACGGGCGGTGGGACCCGTGAGCCAGGAGACCGGCCAAGGCGCGTCAACCATCCACGAGGTGCTGGAGAGGGTCTGCTGAGCCATGCACATTGCCGAGGGTTTCCTGCCTCCGGCGCACGCGGCCGCCTGGGGTGTCGCGTCTGCGCCGTTCGTCGTCCACGGAGTCCGGTCGCTCACCCGTGAGGTGCGCGAGCACCCCGAGAGCACCCTGCTCCTCGGCGCCTCCGGCGCCTTCACGTTCGTCCTGTCCGCCCTGAAACTGCCGTCCGTCACCGGCAGCTGCTCCCACCCCACCGGTACGGGCCTGGGAGCCATCCTGTTCCGGCCGCCCGTCATGGCGGTGCTGGGCACGATCACCCTGCTCTTCCAGGCACTGCTGCTCGCGCACGGCGGTCTGACCACGCTCGGCGCCAACGTCTTCTCCATGGCGATCGTCGGGCCCTGGGCGGGATACGCGGTGTACCGGCTGCTGCGGCGCTACGGCGTGCCGCTGATGGTCGCCGTGTTCTTCGCGGCGTTCGTCGCCGACCTGTCCACCTACTGCGTCACCAGCGTGCAGCTGGCGCTCGCGTTCCCCGACCCGGGCAGCGGGTTCCTGGGCGCGCTCGGCAAGTTCGGCTCCATCTTCGCCGTCACCCAGATCCCGCTCGCGGTGAGCGAGGGGCTGCTGACGGTCCTCGTGATGCGGCTGCTGGTGCAGTCCAGCAAGGGCGAACTGACCCGGCTGGGTGTGCTCGTCGCCGGCAAGCAGGCCCGCGGCGAGACCGAGGCGGTGGCCCGATGAGCAGGAACACGAAGATCAACCTTCTGCTGCTGCTCGTCGTGGTCGCGCTCGCCGTGCTGCCGCTCGCGCTCGGTCTCGGCGACCACAAGGAGGAGCCCTTCACGGGTTCCGACGGCGAGGCCGAGACGGCGATCACCGAGATCGAGCCGGACTACGAGCCCTGGTTCTCGCCCCTGTACGAACCGCCGTCCGGTGAGATCGAGTCGGCGCTGTTCTCCCTCCAGGCGGCCCTCGGCGCCGGTGTCCTCGCCTACTACTTCGGCCTGCGCCGGGGCCGGCGGCAGGGTGAGCGGCGGGCGCGGGAGCGGGACTCCGAGAGCCCGGCGGCCGGTGCCGCCGAGAAGTCCACGGCCGAAAGGGCCTGAGCCCCGTGCTGCCGATCGACGCGGCGGCGCACAGCAGCCGCTGGCGCCGCCGCCATCCCGTGGACAAGGCCGTGCTCGGGCTGGGGCTGACCCTCCTGGCCATCTCGCTGCCGCCCTGGCCGGGCGCGGCTCTGGTGCTGCTGACCGCCCTGGTGGTGCTGGTGGGTCCGGCGGGCGTGCCCTGGCGGAGGCTGTGGCGGGCCTACCGGGTGCCGTTGGGTTTCTGCGTGACCGGAGCGTTGACGCTGCTCGTGCAGGTCGGCGGGCCGGAGGGTTTCGTGTCCCTGGCGGGCGACGGGCCGCTCCGGGCCGGGGAGTTGCTGCTGCGCACCTCGGCGGCCTCCCTTGGGGTGCTGTTGTTCGCGTTCACGACACCCATGTCCGACCTGCTGCCGCGTCTCGTCCGGGCCGGGGTGCCCGCGGCGGTCGTCGACGTAGCGCTCGTGACGTACCGCATGAGCTTCCTGCTGCTGGACTCCGTGCGCCGGGTCCGTGACGCGCAGGCCGCCCGGCTCGGGCACACCACGCGGGCCGCCGCCTGGCGTTCGCTGGGCGGCCTCGGCGCCACCGCGTTCGTCCGGGCCTTCGACCGGGCGGTCCGTCTCCAGGACGGTCTCGCCGGGCGCGGCTACGACGGCACCCTGCGCGTCCTGGTGCCCGAGGCCCGCGTCTCCGTCCGCTTCACGGCCGCCAGTTGCGTGCTCCTCGCGACGCTGGCCGTCCTCACCTCCGTACTGGAAAGGCCGCTGACATGAGCGAGCCCGCCCTCGTCGCCCTGCGGGGCGCGTCCTTCGCCTACGAGGACGGCCCGGCCGTGCTCAGCGGCCTCGACTTCGAGATCCGCGAGGGGCGCGCGCTCGCGCTGCTCGGCCGCAACGGCAGCGGCAAGACCACGCTGATGCGGCTCCTCAGCGGCGGACTGCGGCCACACGCGGGCCGGTTGACGGTCGACGGGCAGGCGGTGACGTACGACCGCAAGGGCCTGACCCGGCTGCGGACGACCGTCCAGCTGGTGGTGCAGGACCCCGACGACCAGCTCTTCGCGGCGTCCGTCGAGCAGGACGTGTCGTTCGGGCCGCTGAACCTCGGTCTGGACGACACGGAGGTACGGGCGCGGGTGGCGGAGGCGCTCGCCGCCCTGGACATCACCGCCCTGGCCGACCGGCCCACCCATCTGCTCTCCTACGGGCAGCGCAAACGCACCGCCATCGCGGGCGCGGTCGCCATGCGGCCCCGGGTCCTCGTCCTCGACGAGCCGACGGCCGGACTCGACCCCGACGGCCAGGAACGGCTCCTCACCACGCTCGACGGACTCCGTGCGGCCGGCACCACGGTGGTGATGGCCACCCACGACGTCGACCTCGCTCTGCGCTGGGCCGACGACGCGGCGCTCCTCACCCCGTCCGGAGTCCGCACCGGGCCCGCCCCCGAGGCACTGGCCCGCCCCGATCTCCTCCGGGAGGCGGGCCTGCGGCTGCCCTGGGGGGCCGCCGCGGCGGAACTCCTCCGCGCACAGGGTCTGTTGACGGGCGCGGAGCCGGGACCGCGTACGCCCACCGAACTCGCCGCCGTGGCCGCCCTCGTGGCCGAACGGCTGGGGGCGCACGGAGGCTGAAGGTCGCCCCTCCTCGTCGCCACGCGGGTGCGGGCTCGTCCCGGGGGCCGCCTCGGCCGTGGAGCGGGCGGGTGCCGTCAGCTACCCACACCCGGCCCGGGGTCGGCGCGGTCGTCGGACGACACCTCCGTGACGGCAGGCATCCGGACGGCAGTGCCGTGCACAGCAGGTGATGCAGGACGGCCCGCGGGATTCCCACGAACGGCATACCCGGCTCGCGCTCGAGGGCGGTCCCGTACGTAGGGGCCAGCCGGCCACCGTCGGGGCCGTCCTGCACACCTGCCGGCACCACGGCCACGGGAGTCAGCGACGTGACGTAGGTCAGTCGAAGTAGGACTGGAGCGAGCCGCGGCGCCGGATGTCGAGCGTCGCGCAGTGGAACGAACCGCCGAACGGCGCGTAGTGCAGCAGGTCGCACGGGATCGGCTCGAAGCCCCACTTCTCCAGGGCCCGCAGCATGCCGGTGTGGTGCCGCTCCGCGATCACCCGCCGTTCGTCGATCATGAGCACGTTCATGCTGAGCCACTTGCCGCACATCGACGTGACCTTGAGCAGGGCCTCGTCGATCGGGTCGGGCTCGGGGGCGACCAGGACGTCCCAGGAGCTCAGGATGCCGGGCAGCCGGTCGACGTCGACGTACTCGGGGTTGACCAGCACCTTTCCGGGCGCGAGCAGCACGAACGTCGTGTCGATGTGCATGGGCGCGCGGCATCGGCTCTCGATCTCGTGGATGCGGTACTCCGGCCCGAGATGGCGGCGCAGCCAGTCGATGCCCATCCGGTTGGTGACGTTGCTGCGCGTGACGAACAGGTCCCGACCGGCCCGGACGAAGTCCGCCGCGTCGAAGACGGGCTCGAAGTCGGTGAGGATGTACCTCATCGGCTCACCGTCCTTCGGGATCCGGAAGTCCGGTTCGAACAGTTCGTCCGTGAGCTGCGGCTTGGGGGCCGCCGTCCAGCGCGCGCCGCGCCGGAAGTAGTCCTTGAGGAGCGGGCGGAAGGAGTGGGTCTCGAAGTACCGGCAGGGCCAGGCCATCGGGGTTTCGATGATCTCGTCGCCGATCACGAGCATGCTGTCCCGCGGGCAGGTGTTGCAGAATCCGCGTGAGGTCCAGTCCGGGGTGCGGTAGCGGCGCCGGTGGTCGACCGCGTCCGGCCGCCTGACCGTGACGCCGAGGGACTCCAGCAGGGCGACGAAACCGTCGATCTCCTGCTGGGCCTGCTCGACGATCCTGCGCGGATACCGCAAGCCGGCGGCCAGGCCCTGCAGCCGTCCGGCCCAGGTCGGCACGTTGCAGGTCACGACCGGGTGGTCGGAGGGGATCGTCGCGCCCTCGAGGCGCCCGACGATGATCTCCTCCAGCGGATCCCACTCGGTGTGCGAGTTGACCGGCGAGACGAGAGGCTCCAGGGCCTCGTCGGTCGCGGCCGATGTCCTGGGCCTCCCCATGATGGCCATGCCCACCACCTTCGGATCGCGGAATTCGGTGATGCACCGCACTTACCAGGTTACTCAACGTGGCGTGCTGGCGCTGTGCACGTCAACAGTCGCGTTCGCTCGTATCGGCCGCGCGGGTGAGCCGGCCGTTCGCAAAGCGCTTGTCCGCCCTCGCGGCGCGGCATTACGTTGCCGATGTGGATCTCTTCTCCCGTTCCTGGACGGCGTTGCGCGCGGCGGTCGCCGACCTGTCCGACGAGGACTTCTCCCGGCCGTCCGGCTGTACCGGCTGGCTGGTGCGGGACCTGGTGTGCCATCTGGTCGTCGACGCGCAGGACGTCCTGATCACCCTCGCCACCCCCGCCGACGGGGAACCGACCCGGGACGCGCTGACCTACTGGGAGATCTCCGACACACCGCCGACCGGAGACGACCCGCTCGACGCGCTGACCGTCCGGCTGGCCGCCGCGTACGAGGAACCGCACCTGCTCAAGTTCCACCTGGACGACGTCGGCTCCGCCGCGGGCCGCGCCGCGGAACTGGCCGACCCGGGCCTGAGGGTCGGCACCCGCGGCGAGGTCCTCACCGTGGGCGACTACCTCGCCACGTACGTCATGGAGTGGACGCTGCACCACCTCGACCTGATCGCCCACCTCCCGGACGCCGCGCCGCCGCCCTCGGAGGAGCTCGCCCGGTCCCGCGAAATGCTGGAGCGGATCGTGGGGAGCCCGTTCCCCCCGTCGTTCTCCGACCAGGACGCGCTGCTCGTGGGGACGGGGCGGCGACCGCCGACCGACGCGGAGCGGGCCGGACTCGGCGCACTGGCCTCCAGGCTCCCGCTCTACCTGGGCTGAGCCGGCAACCAGCGCTCGCGGAACCGGGGTGTCAGTGCCGCAGGGCCGGCGAACCGGCCGACGGCGTACGGCGGGTGGCGCTGCGGTAGGTGGAGATGCCCAGGGCGAGGAGCCAGTAGCTGAGGATCGCGCCCATCGAAGCGGTGGTGCCCCAGCCGTTCGCCGCGTAGAAGTTCGCCGGGTCGTTGCCGAAGAACAGGGACGGTACGAAGGCCACGTTGACACCGGCCAGGACATAGGCGGAGCGGCTGGTCCAGCGCGGCAGCAGGTTCGTGCGGGAGATGCCGAAGCCCACCGCGACCAGGAACAGTGTCAGCAGCACACGGCCGATCGACCCGTAGAGGATGTAGGTGCCGCTGACCGTGATGGTCGGGTCGATCGAACGGTCGGCGGCGATGACCGCGCCGGCTTCCAGCCCGCTGGAGACGAGGGTGACCGTCGTGTAGACCAGCCCGGTGGCGAAGGCCATCGAACCGACCCATTCGTAGGCCGGGTTCACCCGCTTGACCAGCTCACGGAAGGCCGTCACGAACACGATCAGGAACGCCAGCGAGAAGATCGCGAGCAGCAGCCTGGTGAGGACGTTCGCGTCCGGCGGCGGGCCGGAGTAGACGAAGTACAGCGGTACTTCGATGATCAGGGCGGCCGCGGCGGCGATGCCGGCGAGGCCCGTCAGGCGCCTGGCGAAGGTCTCGTTCATGGGGTCCCCCGAAGTCCGGTGGCGGGTTCGTCGCCGGCCCGTTGCCGACGACACTCATGCTGCCGCCCCCGGCACGGCCCGTCCCTGGGCCTGGACACCCGATGCGGGGGTGGTCCTGCCGACACCCCCGCCCGCTCACGTACCGAACCGCCCGGCCGGCTCGCACCACCGTCCCGCCCCGAGTCCGCCGACCGTGCCCCTTGGCGCTCCCTGCGCACCACCGCCCGGCCGGAAAACGCTTGGACTGCGTGGTCGCCATCGCGGGACACTTCCGGACTCGACCCGAATCTCCACACATCCGTTTCGGTGATGGCCCCTGCCCGCACCAGCGTGGCGGGCGGCCACAGAACGACACAGGGGTGGGATGGAAACGCCTGGATCGCGCAGGGTTCAGCCGGGCAAGCGCTCGGTACTTCTCGCACTTCGTTACTACGGACGGGAGTTGTCCCGGCTCCGCCGGCTCACGGCACCCGCGATGCTGCTCATGGCGCTGGGCAACATCGGCATCAGCTACATCGCGCCGCTGATCGTCGCCAAGCTCGTCGGCGACATCGCCGACGACAAGGACGTCACGGTCGACTCGACACTGCCGTACGTCCTCGGCTTCGCCGGGGTCCTGCTGCTCTCGGAGGCACTCTGGCGCGTCGCCCTGCACTGCCTCAACCGCCTCGACGCCCTCGGCATCGAGCATCTGTACGTGATCGGGATGGACGAGCTGTTCGCCAAGGACGCCTCGTTCTTCCACGACAACTTCGCCGGTTCGCTGACCAAGCGCGTCCTGAGCTTCGCCTCGCGTTTCGAGCAGTTCGTGGACACGCTGACGTTCCAGATCGTGGGCAGCTTCGTACCGCTGGTCTTCGGGGCGGTGGTGCTGTGGCGCTACGAACCCCTGCTCGTGGTCGCGCTGCTGGTGATGATCGCGCTGACCGGGGTGCTGGTGGTGCCTCTCATCCGGCGCCGCCAGGCGCTGGTCGACCAGCGTGAGGAGGCGATCGCCCGGGTGTCGGGCCACGTCGCCGACAGTCTGATGAACATGGACACGGTGCGGGCGTTCGCCGCCGAGGAGCGCGAGGCCGCCGAGCACCGCTCCCGGGTCGCCGCCTCGCGCCGGCTCACGCTGCGGTCGTGGGACTACGGCAACCTCCGCATCGACACGCTGGTCGCGCCGCTGTTCGTGCTGACCAACGCGGTGGGCCTGCTGCTCGCGGTCACGCTCGCCGGGGGCGGGCTCGGCGTGGAGGCGATCGTGGTCGCCTTCACCTACTACGGCAACGCGACGCGGATCATGTTCGAGTTCAACCAGATCTACCGCCGGCTGGAGAGCGCGATGACGGAGGCCGCGCAGTTCACCGAGCTGCTTCTGACGCCTCCCACCGTGCTCGACCCGCCGTCTCCGGAGCCGCTGCGTCCACGGGCGGCCGATATCCGCTTCGAGAAGGTGACCTTCGCGCACGAGGGCGGCAAGCCGTTGTTCGAGGGGCTCGACCTGGTGGTGCCGAGCGGGGCGAGGGTCGGCCTGGTCGGACGGTCCGGTGGCGGCAAGACCTCCCTCACCCGGCTGCTGTTACGGATGACGGACGTCGACGGCGGCCGCATCCTCATCGGGGGCCAGGACATCAGCCGGCTGCGCCAGGCCGACCTGCGCGGCCAGATCGCCTACGTGCCGCAGGACCCGGCGATGTTCCACCGCACCCTGCGGGACAACATCGCGTTCGCCCGGCCGGACGCCACCGAGGGCGAGATCCGCCGGGCGGCCGAGGCGGCCCACGTCACGGAGTTCGCCGACGTGCTGCCGGACGGCTTCGACACCATGGTGGGCGAGCGCGGCGTCAAGCTGTCCGGCGGTCAGCGCCAGCGCGTCGCCCTCGCCCGGGCGATCCTGCGCGACGCGCCGATCCTGCTGCTCGACGAGGCGACCAGCGCCCTGGACTCGGAGAGCGAACTCCTCGTGCAGGAAGCTCTGTGGCGGCTCATGGACGGGCGGACCGCGCTGGTGGTGGCGCACCGGTTGAGCACGGTCGCCACCATGGACCAGCTCGTCGTCCTCGACCGCGGGCGGATCGTCGAACAGGGCACGCACCAGGAGTTGCTCGCGGTCGACGGTGCCTACGCGAAGCTGTGGCAGCACCAGTCGGGCGGGTTCCTCGACGACACGGCGGGGCGGGCCGAGGTGCTCTGAACAGGGCGCGGGCCGTCTCCTCGCCCCTTGCGGAGGCGGCCTCACACGGCCTCACACCGCGCCGTCGCCGGGCCGGTACGGGGCGAGGTCCAGCCTGCTGTGCACCAGTTCCGCGAAGCGGGTCAGGGTGCGGTCGCCGCCCATCAGCTCGGTGGCCGCGAGGCGGACGTCGAAGTGCTCGCTCGCGCGCACCATGAACTCGGTGCTCAGCAGCGAGTCGAGGCCGAAGTCGGTCACGGGCCGGGCCAGGTCCAGTTCCTCGGGGTCGCTGTGCAGCACGGCGGCGAGCAGCCGGGTGAGGGTCTGGGTGATCGCGGCCCGGGCCTCGTCGGGGGTCGTGGCGGCCAGTTCGCGCAGCAGGTCCGTACGGCCTTCCGGGTCGGGACCGGCGCCGGCCGGCACGAGGTGGGTGAAGCGGGCGGTGGCCAGGGCGGGCAGCAGACGGCGGGCGCGGCTCCACCGGTAGCGGCCGACGCCTGCCACGTCGGTGTCCGGCTGGAGCAGGCCGGCGGCGGTGGTGAGGGCTTCGGCGGCGGTGAGGGGCTGGAAGCCCCGCTCGGCCATGGCGTCGCCGATGGCGTGCCGGGCGACGTAGCCGGTGTCGCCGATCGGGCCCCAGGCGAGTGCGGTGGCGGGGTGCCCCTGGGCGCGCCGGGCGCGGGCCTGGGCCTCCAGGTAGGCGTTGCCGGCCGCGTAGGGGGCCTGGCCGATGTTGCCGACGGCGGCGGCGATCGAGGAGTAGGTGACGAACAGGTCCAGGTCGTGGCCGGCGGTGAGGCGGTCGAGCAGGGCGGCGCCCTCTGCCTTGGGAGCGAGGACGGCGGCGAACCGGTCGTCGGTGAGTTCGGACAGGGGCGCGTCGTCGAGGTGCATGGCGGCGTGCACGACGCCGCGCAGCCGGTGGCCGGTGGCGTCGATCTCGTCGACGACCCGGCTCAGCGCCGGCTCGTCGGTGACGTCGGCGGCGTAGGCGGTGGCGTGTACGCCGCGCCGGGCCAGGTCTTCGAGGAGGGCGGGCGCCTCGGGGGCGGCCTGGCCGCTGCGGGAGACCAGCGCCAGATGGCGGGCCCCCTGGTCGGCCAGCCACCGTGCGGTGGCGGCACCGAATCCGCTCAGGCCGCCGGTCACCAGGTAGGTGCCGTCGGCGTCCAGGGCGGTGGGACGGGGTCCGGGCCGGACCGGGACGGGTTCGTCCAGCACGTTCCCGTCGGCGGGGTCGAGGGAGACCACCACTTTGCCGACGTGCCGGGAGTGCTGGAGGACCTGGAAGGCCTCCTCCACCCGTGCGGCCGGGTAGACGGTGTGCGGCAACGGCCGGTACACGCCGCGGTCGATGAGCGAAACGACGTCGGCGACGAGGCGGGAGCCGCGGTCGCGGTCCAGCAGTACCGGGTCGAGGTTGAAGCCGATGAACGTCAGGCTGCGGTCGAACGGGCGCATCGGCAACGGGTTGTTGAGGAAGATGTCCCGTTTCCCCAGTTCGATGAAGCGGCCGTTGGGGCGCAGCAGGTCGAGTCCGTGGGCGATCGCCTCACCGCTGAGGGAGTTGACGACGACGTCGACGCCCCGGCCCTCGGTGAGTTCACGGACCCGGGGGACGAAGTCCAGGCTGCGTGAGTCCAGTACGTGCCAGGCGCCGAGGCTGCGCAGCATGGCCCGTTTGGTCTCGGTCCCGGCGGTGGCGATGACGCGTGCGCCCCGGGCCCGGGCGCATTGCAGTGCGGCCAGGCCGACGGCACCGGCGCCGCCGTGCACGAGGACCGTCTCGCCGGCGGCCAGGCGCGCCTGGTCCGCCAGGGCGTGATGGACGGTCAGGAAGGCGACGGGGAAGGTCGCCGCCTCGGCGTAGCTCATTGCGTCGGGGATCTTGATCAGGCCGTGGTCGGCGGTGACGCCGTGGGAGGCGAGGGCTGCTGGGATGGCGCCGCAGACGCGGTCGCCGACCGCGAAGTCACGCACTCCGGGTCCGACGGCGCGGACGATGCCGGCGCCGTCGGTGCCCAGTCCGCGGCTGAGCGGGCTGTCCTCCACGGCCTCGGGGGGCAGCAGGCCGTTGGCGCGCATGGGGTCGCGGTAGTTCAGCGCCACCGCGCGCAGCTCCACGGCGACTTCGCCGGGGCCGGGCCGCGGGGCGGGTGTCTCCCGCCAGACCAGGCGGCGGGCCGGACCCGGGTCCCGGGCCTCCAGGAGGAACGGCGCGCCGACGGGCACGGCAGGGGGCTCCTCGGCCGGGTGCTCGACGTGCAGAGGGGTGAAGCGGCCGGCCGGGGTGAGGACGACCTCGTCCTCGTCCGCGCCCCCGCTGTCGTCCGGGGAGCGGCCCGCGGTGAGCAGCTCCGCGGCCAGCCGCCGGGCGTCCGCGGCCGGGCCCGCGGTGCGGTCGAGGGAGACGCGCCGCAGTGCCAGACCGGGCTGCTCGTTGGCCAGGGTGCGGGCGGCGCCCCAGACGGCCGCGTCCTCGGGGTGCGCGGGGCGTTCCGGGGCGGGGAACAGGCCGGTGGGGCGCGTCACCAGCCACACCTGTGGGCCGCGGTCCTCGGGCAGCGTCCGGCAGGCGGCGGCCAGGGCGCGCAGGACGGCCGCGCGGTGCGTGGTCCGGGCGACGAGCTGCCGCGGGTCGGGCTCGGCGAGGAGCAGGACGATGCGGGGCGCCGTCTCGGCGGGCAGTGCCGCCGTCCAGGTGCCGGTGTCGATGGGGGCGGTCAGGACCGTGGCCGGGCCCAGCAGTGCGGCCAGTTCCCGGGCGGTCGGCGTCTCGGCGTCGGTCTCCGTGGCGACGAGCCAGGCCGTGCCCGGCGGTGGCTCGGGGAGGGCGGGCGGCTCGGCGGCGTCCCCGGGCGCTGCGGCCACCGTCACGGAGTGGTTCTCGGGTCCCGTCTGCCAGGGGCTGGTGAAGCCGCACCGCTCCAGCAGTGGCGTCCATGCGTCGCGGGGCAGCAGCCGGGTGGTGGGGCGCAGGGTCCGGTCACCGCGTTTCCACAGCGACTCCAGTCCGCCCAGCAGCAGGGCGTCGAGCCGTTCGTCGTGCCGTTCGGTGGTCAGCAGGTGGCCGCCCGGGGCGAGGAGCGAGCGCACACGGCCCAGCGCGGCGGTCAGGTCGGCGGTGGCGTGCAGGGCCTCGCCGGCCAGGACCAGGTCGAAGCCGCCCGGCGGGAAGCCCTGGACGGCCGGGTCGGCGTCCAGGTCGAGGGTGCGGTGCTCGATGAAGCGGCAGGTGGCGAAACGGTGCCGGGAGCGGGCGAAGGAGGTGCTGGCGGGGGCCGTGCAGGTGTAGTGGGTGCGGTCAGGCGGCAGCAGCGGCAGCACCGCGGCGGTCAGGGCCGTGGTGGTCGCGCCCACCTCCAGAACGCGCAGCGGGCGGTCGGCGGGCCAGTCGCGGGCGATCCGGTCGAGCAGCGCCTGCACCACCCGGTGGGTGAAGCGCTGGGCGGGCGCGGTCTCCTGGTGCTGTTCGAGGAAGCTCTCGCCGACGGGCAGCAGGTCGCGGGGGTCGACGGTGCCGCGCAGCACTTGGGGCAGTTGCCGAAGCTGACTGTTGAGCAGCAGCGCGACCGGGCCGAAGCGGGGGTGGTCCTCCAGCAGGCTCCGCAGCGAGTCCTCGGGGCACGCCGCGACGTCCGTCAGCCGCCAGGCCTCCCCGTCGGCCTCGGCCAGTCCCTGCTCGACCAGCAGGGGCAGCATCAGCCGCACCAGCCTGCGGTGCCGCGGTACGAGGCCCCCGCCGACCAGGTCGGGCATGGTGAAGGGCGCACCCGGGTCGGGCAGGAGGCCGCGCAGGGCCGCTGCCCAGCAGTGCGCGCCGGCCTGTTGGGCCGCTGCCGTGAACCGCTCGTGGCCGCTGTCGTCCAGTTCGGCGCGGGCGGCGGCGATGCGGCCCCCGGCGGCGGCCGCCACCTCGGCGGGAGCGGGCAGCGGGGACGGCGGGGCGGGCTCCGAGAAGCGCGGGGCCGCGCGCAGGACCGTGCGCTGGACCGTCAGCGGGGCGTGGTCGGCGAGGCGGGCGCGCCGGGTGCGGCACTTGTCGATCTCGGCGGTGACGGTGCCGTCGAGGTCCGCGTACGTGATGTCCCAGCAGACCTCGTTGGCGCTGCGGCTGCGGCGCCGCAGGTGGACGACGCCCTCCGGCGCGGGGGTGCGCCACACGCGTACCGCGCCGAAAGCCGAGGGCAGATAGCCGACGGCTTCCCGGGTCGGCTGCTCGGCCAGGGCGACGGTGGCCTGCAAGGGGGCGTCCAGCAGCACGGGGTGGACGGTGTAGGCGTCGCCGGGGTGCTCCAGCCGGTACCACGCCAGCAGTTCACCCTCGCCGACGTCCAGGCTCCGCAGGAGGTGGAACCCCGGACCGAGTTCCAGCCCGAGGCGGCGGCAGTGCTCGTAGAAGTCCGGGCCCGTGAGCGTGCGGGAGCAGCGCGCCTTGACCGCGACGACGTCCAGCGGACCGGGGGCGTTGCCCAGCCGTGTGCGTACCTGCGCGCGGACGACCGGCAGCACCTCGGCGTCGCGGTTGTCCCGTGTGCTGATGGTCAGCGTGCCGTCGGACGGGGTGACGGCGGTCTGCAGCGCGGCTCCCGCCGGGTCCGGCCATCCGAGCGGGAACGCGCGGGAGAGTTCCAGGTGCCGCACCTCCACCGGGCGGTCCAGGGCCCGCAGCCCGGCTGTCAGGGCCATCTCCACGTACCCGGCGGCGGGCATCAGGACGCTTCCGCCGATCCGGTGGTCACCCAGCCAGGGCACGAGCTGGGGCTCGACGGTGCCGTTCCACAGGGGGTGCGGCGCGGGCTGGCGTTCGCCGAGCAGGGGGTGGTCCAGTGCGCCGGTGCCGCTGGTGTGCAGGACGAGGTCGTGCGGGGTGCCGTGCCAGTGCCGGTCGCGCTGCCAGGGGTAGGCGGGCAGGTCGGCGATCCGGCCGGGCTGCGGGAAGTGGGCCTGCCAGTCCACCTCGGCACCGGCCGCGAGCAGGGCGGCGACCGCTGCCGTGGCCTCGCGCGGTCCGTCGCCGTCCCGGTGCAGCGTCGGTACGTACGTCAGTCCCGTGCGGCGCAGGTAAGGGCGCAGCACCGGGTGCGGGCCGATCTCCACGACGATGCCGATGTCCTCGTCCGTGAGGCGGCCCACGGCCTCGGCGAAGCGGACCGGTTCGCGTACGTTGCGCCACCAGTACGCCGCGTCGAGTTCCTGTCCGGTGAGCGGGGCCGCCGTGACGGTGGAGACGAACGGCACCCGCGCCGCGGCGGGGGTCAGATCCGCCAGGGCGGCGCGGAGCGGTTCCTCGATGGGGTCCATGGCGCGGCTGTGGAAGGCGTAGTCGAGATCCAGCTCGCGGAAGAAGACGTCACGGGCCGTCAGTTCGGCGCCGAGGGCGGCGAGGGCGTCGGGGTCGCCGGCCACCGTCACGTCCCGGTCGCTGTTGATCCCGGCGATCTCCAATGCCCCGCCGAAGCGCGCCAGTTCCTCGCGGGCGGCGTCCTCGGCCAGGCCGACGGCGGCCATACGGCCCCGGCCCGCCGTGACGCCCTGGGTGCGGCTCCGCTGGGCGATCACCAGCGCCGCCTGCTCCAGGGTCAGCGCCCCGGCCGTGTACGCGGCGGCCACCTCGCCGACGCTGTGCCCGGCCACGGCACGCGGGCGCAGGCCCTGGGACGCCAGCAGCGCGGTCAGGCCCACCTGGACGGCGAACAGCACCGGCTGGGCGATCTCCGTACGGGCCCAGCGTGCCGGGGTGGGGCGCTCCAGTTCTTTGGCCACGGACCAGCCCAGATGCGGGGCCAGCGCGGCGTCGGCCTCCTCGACGGCGGCGCGGAAGACGGACTGGCCCGTCATCAGGCCGGCGGCCATCCCGGGCCACTGGGAGGCGTTGCCGGAGTAGACGAACGCGACGGCGCCCCGCTCAGCCCTGCGGGTGACGGCCCCGTGGGACGGCGCGTCGGTGAACAGGCCCTCGAGCCGGTCCGCCGCCTGCCGCGGATCGGCGGCCAGCACGGCGGCACGGTGCGGGTGGGCGCTGCGCCGAAGGGTGCTGGTGTGGGCCAGGTCGTAGAACTCCTCCGGTGCCGCCGCCCGCAGCCGCTCGGCCATGCGCGCGCTCAACTCCCTGAGGGCTTTGGGGGATCGCGCGGAGATCACCACCGGCACCGGCGTGTTGCCGGGCTCCGTTCCGGGCGGCGCCGGGGGCGGCGGTACGAGGACGGCGTGGGCGTTGGTGCCGCCGAACCCGAAGGAGTTCACCCCGACCGCGGCCCGTTCCGAGCGGGGCAGTTCCAGGGGCGCCACGGTGGGGGCGAGGCCGAGCGCGTCGAAGTCGATGGCCGGGTTGAGCGGGAGGGCGTGCAGGGACGCGGGGGCGGTCCGGTGGCGGAGCACCAGGATCGCCTTGAGCAGGCCGGCCATGCCCGCGGCGGGCTCCAGGTGCCCCAGGTTGGACTTGACCGAGCCGACGGGCAGCGGGCCGGCGCCGCGGCGCGTGCCCAGGGCCTGGCCGATGGCCCGGGCCTCGGCGGGGTCACCGACCGGGGTGCCGGTGCCGTGGGCCTCGAAGTAGACCAGGTCGTCCGGTCCGATCCCGGCCTCCTGGCACACCGCGCGCAGCAAGGCCTCCTGAGCCTGGGCGCTGGGCAGGGTCATGCCGGTGGTGCGGCCGTCGGAGTTGCTGCCGGTGCCGGCGAGGACGGCGTGGATCCGGTCGCCGTCGGCCACCGCGTCGGCGAGGCGCTTCAGCACCAGCACGGCGCCGCCCTCGGCCCGCACGAAGCCGTCGGCGTCGGCGGAGAAGGCCGCGCACCGGCCGCGCCGCGACAGCATCCCCGCGTAGGAGAAGCCGGCGTACGAGTACGGGTTCATGAGCACGTTGACACCACCGGCCAGGGCGACCCGGCTGGTGCCTTCCCGCAGGGTGCGGCAGGCGCGGTCCAGTGCCACCAGCGACGAGGAGCACGCCGTGTCGACGGCCATGCTGGGACCGCGCAGGTCGAAGGCGTACGACAGGCGGTTGGCCGTGATGGACAGGGTGGCGCCGGGCATGGTGTGCGGGCTGGTGTGGTCCTCCATGAGCGTCAGGACGGTGCCGTAGGCCGGGTCGGAGACTCCCACGTACACGCACGTGTCCGACCCGGCGAGCGTCTCGGCCGGGATGGCGGCGTCGTCCAGCGCCTCGGCGGCCATCTCCAGCAGCAGCCGCTGCTGCGGGTCGAGGTGTGCGGCCTCCTTGGGCGAGATGCCGAAGTACGCGGCGTCGAAGGACGCGATGTCGTCGAGGAAACCCCCGGCGGCGGTGTAGCTGCGGCCCGGGCGCACCGCCCCCGGATCGACGAACCGGTCCTTGGGGAACCGGTCCGGCGGCATCTCGCCGACGAGGTCACGCCCGTCCCGCAGGGCCGCCCACAGCCCGTCCAGGTCGGTGATGCCGCCCGGCAGCCGGCAGCCGACGCCCACCACCGCCACCGCCCGGTCGTCCCGTCCCACGCCCATGCCCCGCCCCCTGTTGCGCTGCTTGTCCGCATCGATCGAGCGGAGTGACAACTGCCCTCGTGGACCGGCGCCCAAGTCCCGGTTCACCCGTTGGCGTGGTCTCCTTCCAGCGAACGAGTGAACTCCAAGTCACGGTGCGTGACCGGCCGTTACGGTGGCGCGGTGCTCGAAGCCCCGCGTGCCCGCTTGACAGCAATCGCCGTCCATCTGCCGTCCCGCTACCGGACCATGGAGGAGATCCGGGCCGGGATCGCCGCCGCCGGAAGTCCCTACGTACCGCCGCCCGGTCTGCTCGAGGACGTCACCGGCGTGCGCGGCGTCCATGTCCGCGAGGAGGGGGAGTGCTCCTCGGACCTCGCGGTCTCGGCTGCCCGCAAGGCCCTCGCGGACGCCGGCACGGCCATCGGCGAAGTGGACCTGCTGCTGTTCGCCGCCACCAGCCAGGACATGATCGAACCGTCGACCTCGCACCTCGTCGCCGCCAAACTGGGCGCCACCTGCCCGGTGTTCGACGTGACGAACGCCTGCAACAGCGTCCTCAACGCGATGGAGGTGGCGAGCGCGTTCATCGCCACCCGCCGCTACCGCACGGTGCTCATCGCCTGCGGCGAGACGGGCACCATGGTCACGCGCTGGCACGTCCCCGACCACGAGGCGCTGATGCGGGCCATGCCCGGCTACACCGTCTCCGACGCCGGCGCCGCCCTGCTCCTCACCGCCGGGCCCGCCGGGGAGCACGACCCCGGAGTGCTCACCCTCCGGTTCGCCGCGGACTCCACCGCCTGGAACGCCTGCACCGTCAGCGGCGGCGGCTCCCTGCACCCGCGGGCGTTCGACGACGAGCACCTGACCATCCGGCTCAACGGCGACCTGCTCCGCACGACCACGGTCGAGGGTCTGACCTTCCTCCGGCAGGCGGCGGAGCGGGAGTTGGAGACGGTCCGCTCCAGCTCCTTCATCGCCTTCCACCAGATCGGCATGCCCCAGTACCAGGAGATGGTCGACAGACTCCCCCTGCCCGCGGACCGGTGCATGCCGGCCGTGGCGGAGCACGGCAACTGCGCCGCGGCCTCCCTGCCCCTGCAACTGGTCAAGGCGCTGGAGACCGACCGCATCGAGCCGGGCGACATGGTGGCGATGATCGGCCTGGCCAGCGGCATGAGCTTCGGTCTGGCGCTGGTCCGCTGGTGACCGCCGAGAACCGGCGCACGGCCGCCGACACGCCGGCTTCCGTCCTCCAACTCCTGCTGCCCGGCTACCCGGGACGCGAGCACTGGCGCCTCGTGCCGTCGACGGGCCAGCACTACCTGGACGTCGGTACGGGCGAACCGCTGCTGTTCCTGCACGGCAACCCGACCTGGAGCTACGCCTGGCGCAAGCTGCTCCCCACGCTGGCCCCGCACGCCCGGTGCCTGGCCCCGGACCTGCCCGGACTCGGCCTGTCCCAGCACATGGAAATGCCGTCCGACCCGCAGGCCCGGTATCTGCGCCAACTGGACCACCTGGACGCCCTTTACGAGCACCTGGTCCGCCACGAGGGGGTCCCGCGGCAGGGCTGGACGTTCGTCGTGCACGACTGGGGCGGCCCGCTCGGCGTCGCCTGGCTGCTGCGCAACCCGGGCGTCGTCTCCCGGCTGGTGGTCCTCAACACCATCGCCTTCCCCTGGCCCGACGGCTACCGGCTGCCGTTCTACCTGCGCTGGATCAGGGATCACCGGCCGGTCGCGGACGTGGTGCACGCCACCAACGCCTTCGCCCGGGCCGCGGTCCGCCTCGGCGTCACCCACCGGCTCAGCCGGGCCGAGCGGCGCGCCTACCTGCTGCCCCATGCCCGCCGGGACAACCGCCGGGCGATCGTGGAGTTCGTGCGCGCCATCCCCCGTCACCCCGCGGACGCGGCCTGGCAGATGCTCACCCCCCGCGACGGCGCGGACGACCTGGCACGGCTGCCGATGCTCATCGGCTGGGGTATGCGCGACCCGGTCTTCACGCCGCGGGTCCTCGCCGAGTGGATCCGCCGGTACCCGCAGGCCGTCGTCCACCGCTTCCCGCGCGCCGGGCACCTGGTGATGGACGACGCCGGCGACGAACTCGGCGGTCACATCCGTGACTTCCTGCGAGGACGAGGACAGCGATGACCACCACGTACGACAGCGTCTTCGCCCGCCTCGCCCGGCTGGCCGAGGACGCGCAGGCCACCGTGCTCGTCCGCTGCACCGGCGCCTCGTCCGACCGGGCGGTGACGACGGCACAGTTGCTGGACGGCTGCCGCCGCACCGCCGACGCCCTCCGGGCGGCCGGGGTGGGGCGCGGCGACAAGGCCGTGGTGATGACCCGGGACGCCTGTCGACTCGTCACGGCCGTCTACGCCCTGACCTCGCTCGGGGCCGTCCCGGTGCTGATCGAGCCGCGCGCCGAGGTACGGCGCTGTCTGGACGAGGTCGCCCCCGGCGTCTTCATCGGGGATCCCCTGGCACACGTGGCGCGCCGGGCCCTGGGCTGGGGCCGCGGCCATGTCCGTACGGCCCTGGTCACCGGCCGCGCCTTCCCCGGCCAGGACCGGCTGCTGGGACACAGCCTGCCCTTGGCGGTGCCGGACGGCGACGGCCCCGCGCCACGCGTCCCGGAACCGCGGCCCGAGGACCTGGCGATGATCGCCTTCACCTCCGGCTCCACCGGACAGCCCAAGGGCGTCGAGTACGACTACAGCACCCTGGCCGGACAGCTGACCGCCCTGGACGCCGTACTCCGCCCGGCGGCCGGTGACGTCCTGCTCTCCTGCTTCCTGCCGTTCGCCGCGCTGGGCCCGCTGCTCGGCCTCACGACGGTCGCCCCGCAGGTCGACCATCTGGCCCCGGCCCGCACGCCCCCGCGTCGCCTCGTCGGTCCCCTGCTGCGTCACGGGGCCGACATCGTCCTCGGTTCACCGGCGGTGCTCGGCCTGATCGCCGGCCACTGCGCCCGCCACGGCCTGACATTGCCCTCGGTCCGCCGCGTGCTGTCCTTCGGCGCACCGCTGCGCCCACGTCTCGTCGAGCTGCTGTCGGAGGCCCTGCCGGCCGGGGCGGAGATCCTCAGCGTCTACGGCGCCACGGAGTGCCTGCCCGTCGCCGCCATCGGCTCCGACGACCTGCGCGCGCTGCGCACCCAGCCGCCCCCCGGCCAGGCCGGCACCTGCCTGGGCCGGCCGCTGCCCGGCATCGAGGCGTGCGTCCTGGACGCGGACGCCACCGGTCTCGGGGAGATCGCCGTCGCGGGGCCCGTGGTCAGCCCGGGCTACCACGCCCGCCCCGACGCCACCGCCGCAGCCAAGTCGCTCGCCGGGGGCGCCCTGTGGCACCGCACCGGCGATCTGGGACGCATCGACGACCAAGGCCGGCTGTGGTACCTCGGCCGCAAGGCCCACCTCGTCACGGGCGAGGACTTCACCCTCACCACCGAGGACGTCGAGGCCGCCGCCGACACCGCCGCCGGAGTCCGCCGCACCGCCCTGGTCGGCGTCGGCCCGGCGGGACGGCAGCGGGCGGTGCTCTGCGTCGAACGCGCACCCGGCACACCCAAGGGCACGGTTCTGGCGGCGTTGCGTGCCGTCCTCGGCGACCACCGGCACGGCCGCCGCATCGGCACGGTGCTGTTCCACCCCCGCTTCCCGACCGACATCCGCCACAACTCCAAGATCGACCGTGCCCGGCTGGCCGCCCACGCCGCCAAGTACGTTTCCGGAGGCGCCCGATGAGGGTCCTGGTCACGGGTGGCAGCGGCTTCCTCGGGCAGGAGATCTGCCGCCGGCTCTTCGCCCGCGGCACCACGACCTCCTCCCTCGGCCGCCGCCCGAGCCCCGCCCTGGAGCAGCTCGGCGTGCGCCAGCACCTGGGCGACCTCGCCGACCCGGCCGCCGTCTCCCGCGCGCTCGCCGGCTGTGACGCCGTCATCCACAACGCCGCCCTGGCAGGCGTCAGCGGCCCGCTGGCGCCGTACTGGAGAACCAACGTCGTCGGCACCCGCAACGTCATCGACCAGTGCCGCGCCCACGGGATCGGCACCCTCGTGTACACCTCGACCGCCAGCGTCGTCTTCCGGCCCGGCGGCCTGGAGAACGCCGACGAGCGCTGCCCCTACCCCCGCCGGCACCTGGCCGCCTACCCGCGCACCAAGGCACACGCGGAAGCCCTCGTCCTGGCCGCCGACGGCCCGGCCCTGGCCACCGTCTCCCTGCGCCCCCACATCATCTGGGGCCCCGGCGACCCGCATTTCGCCCCGGCCCTGGCACGCGCCGTACGCGCGGGCCGGCTGGTGATGCCCGGCGACGGCACCAACCTCGTCGACACGACGCATCTGCACACGGCCGCCCACGCGCACCTGCTCGCTCTCGACCGGCTCCGGGAGGGCCGCCCCGTCGGAGGCCGCGCCTACTTCATCACCCAGGACGATCCCCGCCCGCTGCGCGAGCTCACCGCGCACTTCCTGCGCGCGGCCGGCGTCCGCGCCACCTGGTGCACCGTCCCCCACCGCCTGGCCCACGCCGTCGCGGCCACGTCCGAGACCGTCCTGCGGCTGAGCGGCCTCAGCCGCACCCACGCCCTCAGCCGCTTCCTCGTCGCCGAGCTGGTGCACCCCCACTGGTTCAGCGTCCAAGCGGCCCGCCGCGACCTGGAGTTCCGGCCACCGGTCAGCTTCGACGCGGGCATCGCCGCGCTGTCCGGTCAGTGGCCGTAGGGGGTCCGCTGTCAGGTGCGGGCCAGCTCCGCGGCGCCGAACGACACGTCAAATCGGTCGCACCAGATGCTCACGCTGCTGAAGCCCGAAAGGTCCGTGTCACGGGGGAGGGCGTAGTTCTGGCTTCCCTTGTTGCCTTTGAGCTTGCCGAGGCTGACGTACTTGCCGTCGTCGAAGACGTGCCAGCCCGCCTTCCCCTGCTTCACCGGCGCGTCGGTCAGCCAGACGCGCAGGTCCGGTCCGTTGCTGGTGTTCAGGTTCTCCAGCCGGACGACATGAGAACCGTCGGCCAGCCGTACGAGCTTCACCGTGCCCGAGGTCGCGTGCTCGTGGCTGATCAGCTCACCGCTCGCCAGTGTCCGCGGACCGGTGGCCGGGGAAGGCGACCCGGAGGGAGGCTCGGAGGGCGCCGCCGCGGGAGGGGCGGAGGTCTCCGCGACCCCGGGCAGGGCCTCCTGAACGGTCTCGTCCTGCCAGAGCTTCCACGGCTGGAACCAGTACAGCCCGAAGCCGACTCCGCCGACCGCCACCACCAGCACCGCGATGACCAACGGCCCGGTCAACACCTTGCGCACGCGCCCCATCCCCACTCGCCTCCTGAGAGTTCCGCAACCCTCCCGATTCAACGCCAACACACGGCCGCCCCACATCCCGCGGCTGATGACGGAATCCTTACGTCTGGAGCCTCGACAGCTCGTCGTGCGTCCACCCCGGGCATCGAGGATGCTGGGCCTCAGCAGCCGACCCCGCATCCGGGCCGGCCGAGGACAAGGATGCAGCGCCATGACGATCGACGTGTCCGCGGAGCGCGTGATCCCGCTCCCGCCCGAACGTGTGGCCGAGTACGCCATGGACTGGCGCCATGACGCCGAGTGGACCCAGGGCATCCGCACCGCGGAGCTGACCCGGGAGGCGGACGGGGGCGGCTTCGGTGTGAACGCCGAGGTCACCCGGACGGCATACTTCCTCGGCCGGCGCATCGACTACGTCCTGCGGGTGGCCGCGTACGCACCGCCTCACCTGCTGGACATGATCTCCGTGGCCGGTCCGATGCCCATGCATGTCACGTACGCCTTCGCGCCGGACGCAAGAGGCACACTCGCCCGCATTCGCGTCCGGGGCGGCGAAGGCGGCTTCTACCGGCTGGCCGCGCCGCTGCTCGCCCGCCAGGTCCGCTCCTCCCTCCGCAAGGACCTGCGCGACCTCGAACAGCGGCTCACCGGGCGGTAGGCGGAGCCACTGGGCGCTGCGCTTCTCGGCCACCACCCGGCCACGCCCGACCGCCGTCGGGCCGCCCGGCAGTCAGCCTTCGTCCGCCCTGGTCAGGGCTTCGGTGATCATGCGGGTGGCGAATTCGCGGTCGTCGGTGAGGCGGTTGATGTGCTCCGCGAGCAGGAAGGCGGTGGCTTCCAGGGGGTTCATCTCGTCCATGGTCCAGTCTCCGTACTGCTTGCGCCACAGGCTCGGGCTCAGGCCGGTGCCGGCGGCGACGAGCAGTCCGGCCATGGTGGGGATCGCTTCGGGACGGACGCTCCTGGGCATCATGCGCATCGTGGCCACGAGGTTGGGCACCACGCTCTCGATGACGTCCTTGTCGTGGTCCTCGTAGGCCATCCGCAGCCACTGCATGAACATGTAGATGAGCGTGCACGCGCCGTCCAGCAGGTCGTCGACCCCGCGGGGCCCCAAGGACACGGCGAACTGGTCGGTCAACGCCTGCTGTTCTGCGTCGGTCTCGGATCTGCCGTCGTAGATGGCCTTGAGCCGAGAGTCGATCATCATGAGTGCTGCGCCCACATCGCCGGCGGGAGCGTGCTGGGGGTCGCAGGGCGATGACACAGTGTTCCTCCTCGGCTGACCGACGGCGGCACGGCGTGTTCGTACAGTAGCCCGCCGGTGACGTCAGAGGCCCGGTCATCCACGTCATCCACGTCATCTACGTCATCTACGGAAGACGCGGTTCAGGTGGTGGTCCAGGACCGCGATGGCGGACTCCGGAGTGCGCTGGCCGACGAGGATGCCCGTGCCGAGTCCCGCGGACATGGCGAGCAGGCCGGCGGCCTCCGACCGTGCGTCCACACCGGGCTCGAGCAGATCCGCCTCCTGCGCCTGGCGGAGCAGTCCGGTCAGGGCGTCTTCGGCGGCGTCGGGGTTCTTGATGAAGGGCTGGGCCGCCAGCGCCAGGTCGTTCACGGAGAGAACGGCGTAGGAGACCACGCACCGGCTCTCGGCCACCGATGCCCCCTGGGGCCGCCCCGGCCCTGAGCGGTCCACCGGTCCGTCGGTGGACCACCGGCAGTTCCCGACGCCGTGATCGCGCCTGCCACGGCGTGATCACCGCACTGCGGCTGATCCCTCCAGCCCGGCGAAGGCGAGGATGCCGGGGACCGCTTCGCGCAGGCTCGTGAAGTGACGGTGCACGCCGGCCACCGCAGCCGCCGTGTTGACGCCCCACACCGTCATGCCGGCCCGCAGCCCTGCTTCGACGCCGGACGGGGCGTCCTCGATGACCAGGCAGTCCTCGGGCCGGACACCGAGCTGCTCGGCGGCCAGCAGGTAGGGCACGGGCGAGGGTTTGCCCTCCTCCACCGCGGCGGCGTCCACGATGACGCGCGGGACCGGCAGGCCCGTCCGAGCGAATCGCCCGCGCACCCGGTGCTCGTAGTTGGAGGTCACGAGCGCCCACGCTCCCGACGGCAGGGCGCCCAGAAGCTGTGACGCGCCGTCGAAGGCCCCGTAGACGCCGCACCGGACGTCCTCGTCCTCCAGCTCGTGCAGCGCGGCCAGGCACTCCCGTGGATCCTGGTCCGGGGCCACCTTCGCGAAGGTCTCGATCGGCCGCGTCCGCAAGGCCACCCGATAGACCTCGGCCGCGTCGAGCCCGTATCGCCCCGCCCAACTCGCCCAGACGCGGCGCTGGTTGTCCACGGCGTCGATCAACGTGCCGTCGACGTCGAAGAGGACGCACTTACTGGGGCCGGGCGGCGCAGGCTCGCTGGTATGCCGTGATCATGCCAGGAGCTACGGAAGGCCGTTTCACGGACACCGCGCGTCGGTGTTCGCCGAGCTGACACCCGACGCCGCCAACGCCTGCCATGCGCTGGGGGACATACCGTAGGCGTCCCGGAAGGTGCGGCTGAAGTGGGAGGGGCTGCTGAAGCCCCAACGCTGTGCCACGGCGGCCACGGTTGTCCTGCGATTCGACGCCCGGCCGAGCTCCTGCCTGCACGAGTCCAGCCTGCGCTGCCGCACCCACTGGCCCACTGTGGTGCCGTCGTCCTGGAAGAGCTTGTGCAGATAGCGGACGGAGATGTGATGCGCGCGTGCGATCGATTCCGGTGACAGCTCCGGCTCCGTCAGATGCTCCTCGATGAAGGCCCGGATCCGCGACAGCATCTCGCCGCCGGATTTCGACGCGCCGGACGTGTCCGGTCCCGTCTCCGCCTGGAGGAGTTCCATGACGAGGACGGCGAGGAGGTCCACGGCACTGCGGGCGAGCCGGTCCCCGATCGCCGACCGGTGGAACTCCTCCTCGGCGGCGAGCGCGGACAGGAAGCCCGACACCAGCGCCCCCATACCTACACCGTGCCGCACCGGTACACCCACGACCCGGTCCAGGTCCGGCTCGGCGACGCCCAGGTGGCGGCGGGTCGTCCGGAAGTACGTCATCAGGCAGTCCTCGCCGAACCGGAGGACATCACGCCGGGCCGGATCGCAGAAGACCATGTCCCCCGGCTCCAGGAAGGCCTCGTCCTCCCCGGCCCGGGTGAGCGCGACCGTCCCCCGGACGTGCAGGCCCAGGTACAGGAACTCGCCCTCCCCCTCGTCGGGCATCGCGGACAGCATCCGAACGAGATCGGACACACGGGTCATCGATAACTCGGTCATGAGAACTCCAAGCTCCGGGCCCGGGTCACCGGGAAACACGCGCTCTGTCGCGGAACTCCGGCTTGGCACCATCGTCATCGTTCGTGGTCATGTCCCCCACGGCCTTCCCCCCTGTCGGCGTCGGTGTACATCGTCGGGCACCGGCGGTTTCGACCGCCACCGCGCGCCGTGCGAATCCGTTTGAGAACTTTTCTCGCTCTGTAGGAAGGCCGTGGAAGCCACAGAGTTCCCGGCGTTCGGCCAGCCGGGGTCAGATCGGTGCCTCTTCGCCCGCCCTGGCGAGGAGTTCCTCGACCCGAAGGCCCATGTGCAGGACCAGCCGGTCGGCGCCGTTGTCCAGGTCGAGGCCGGTGATCTCCCGTATCTGCCGCAGCCTGTAGTACAGCGACGTCCGGTGGAGTCGCAGGGCGTCCGCAGTCCTGGGGATGGAGCCGGCGTTGTCCAGGAAGCACCGCGGGGTGTCCCGCAGCGGGCACCGCCCTGAGCCTGGGCCAGGGCGCGCAGCGGCTGCGGGAGCAGCGAGGCGTTCAGGACGCACTCCGGCAGGTGCAGGAGCACGGCGAACTCCCCCAGTTGCGCCCAGTCGCCCATGCCCTTCAGGTGGGGCAGCCGACGGGCCGCACGGACCGCCACAAGTGCCTGCTCGTACGAGGTCCACGCGTCGGCGAGACCGGTCCGGGGGCCGCCGATGCCGACCACCGGAGCGGCTGACGCGTCGAGGAAGGTGCCGAGTTCCTCGATGATGCGCCGGGACTGCTCGCGCAGTCCGTCCGGGCCCGGGGGCCGGTCCCGGACCTGGAGCAGGACTGCCCGGTCCTGCTCGATCGCCATGACGCCGTGTGCCGAACGCGTCTGCCGGAATCCCTCCATCGCTCCCCCTGAGGGCCGCCTCGGTCCGTCCCGGCGGCTCCTCGCCCCGGGACACCTGCACGACGCTGACCACGACGTGCGGCCTCTCCCTCAGCAGCCCGCTGTCCAGCGCCTGTCGCCGCGCGGCGTCGCGCGCCGCCGAGCTGGTGCCGAGCAGGCCTAGCAGCAGGTCCTGTGCGCCGGTCTCCTCTGTGTCGGCCGCGAGGCGTTCCGCGTACATCTGCGCGGACACGGGGTGAGCGGCTCGCGCGATGGTCTCCTTCTCCCGCCCGGTCAGTTGCCGCTGCGGCGCGACGATCACCATCAGGCCGAGGAGGTGACCGCGTTCCCGGAGCGGCACGATGTAGCGGGGCGGCCGAACTTCGGGGAATTGCTGCGGCGCCGCCGGCGGTCCGTCGAAGCACGGCCCGCGCTCGGCACCGCCCTGGAGATCTTCGAACGGCTGGACGCCCGGCCCTGGGTCGAGCGCACCGCCGCCGAACTCCGGGCGGCGGGCGTCGCGGTGGCACCCGCCGCGGTGCCGGAAGCCGTGTCCGGCCTGACGCCGCAGGAACTTCAGGTCGCCCAACTGGCGGCCGAGGGCCTGACGAACCGGGACATCGGTGCCCGGCTCTACCCGTCTCCGCGCACCATCGGCTTCCACTGCACAAGGTCTTCCCCAAGCTCGGCGTCACCGGCCGCGCCCAACTGCGTGACACCCTGGCGACGTGCCACGGCCGGACTGGTCCGGAGTGCCGCGGCCGCGCCTCGAGGCGGATGTCTAACGGTGGGTCCGCTCCGCGATCCACCCCGCCATGGCCCGTACGCCGATGCCGATGGACCGCTCGTCCGGGGCGAAATCGGGGAAGTGCGGGTAGCTGGTGGTGATCGGGGAGCCGGGGGCGCGGACGCCGAGGAACGTGTACGTGCCGGGGACGCGCTCCAGGTAGAGGGCGTAGTCCTCGCCGCTGAAGGGCGGGAACGCGGAACGGAGCGTGGCCACCGAGTCACGGCCCAGCCTGCGGCGCAGGTGTCGGGCGAGCGCCCGGGCGTCGGGTTCCGGGCAGACCAGGGCCGGGAACGGCTCGGCGGGAAAGCTCACCGCCGCTCCCGCGTACGGCTCGGCCAGCCGGCGGATCTCCTCGCGCACCTCCGTGTACCGCTCCTGCGGCCAACAGCGGTAGGACACGCTCACCTTGGTCTCCTGCGCCGAGGCCCGGAGGGCGACGAAGCGGGCGAACGGCCCGTCGGGCGTCTGGGCGTCGGTGACCATCCGCTCGATGTCCGCGGGCGTCTGCGGGGGTGTCACCGTGGCGAGGGCGCCGATCCCGGCGGCCAGTCGCCGCGCGGCCTCGGGCCCGTCCGGGCCCTGAAGCGTCACCTCCGCCTTGTCCTGTCCCGGCATCCCGTAGCCCCCAGTCACAGCGAACTGGCCCACAGGGAAAGGCCCGCAGTGCAGCGCGTGGATCTCCTCGGCACGGGTGCGCTCCAGCACGCCCGCCTCGATCAGTGCCCGGGCTCCGGAGAGGCTTTCCTCGGCAGGCTGGAAGAGGAACACCACCGTGCCGCTCAGGTGCCGCCGCAGCCGCGCCAGGACCTTCGCGACGCCCAGGGCCACCGTCGTGTGGATGTCGTGCCCGCACAAGTGGGCCGCGGCGTGGCCGCCTCCGACGATGTCCTTGGGCGGCACCGCGTCCATGTCCGCCCGGTAGGCGACCGTCCGGCCCGGACGCGCGCCGTGCAGGACACCGACCACGCCATGACCGCCGACCCCGGTGGTGACGGTCAGCCCGGCCGCCCGCAGTTTCCGGGCCACCACGCCCGCGGTACGACGCTCCTCCCCAGGCAGCTCGGGGTGCCGGTGGATGTCCCGTCTCAGCTCGATCAACCCGCCCTCGAGGCGCGCGGCCTCGGCGTCCACCGCCCCGTTCCCCACCGGCCCCCTCCCCCCGTCGGCGACGGCCTTCCCCGCAGTACCCCACACCGTTGCCGCACCGGCTGCCGCCGCCATGCCGGCCAGCAGCGTACGGCGGGCCGGAGCGTGCTCCGTAGGACGCTTCACTGTTCCCCCTTCACGGTCCGTCAATTGGCCACCCGGCGAGCGGGAGACCCGTGCGTACACGATCACTCGTCTCGCGGGCCTCCGCCCATCCGGCGAGCCACCGCTCATGGGTGGGGACACCCCCCGTCCGTCCCCGTGGCCCTGGCCCGGCTCGTGCGGTGGTCGTTCGGCGGGGATGCCGTCCCGCTGCGTCCGTACGGGCGTCTGCTCTAGTCTCGTCCATGGCCGGTGACGATTTTCGGCCAGCCAGGTGACCGAATTCGTCACGTACGCCGAGGTGAACACCGAGAACAGGGCCCGGACACGGACACCAGTCCCCATGCCACGGCTCGACGAGCTGCCGCCCTGCCGAAATCGCTGTCAGGAGGACCGTTGCACCACGATGAGCGGGCAGACCGGCCCGGAAGCCACGGCGAGCACCAGGTCCAGCGGGAGCTGGGCACCGTCGCGCGCGCCGACCGGTTCTACGACGATCAGGTCCTGCGGCGGCTCAATGCGCGGATGCAGGAGTTCGTGGCCCGCCAGGAGATGTTCTTCCTCGCGACCTCCGACGGCCACGGCGAGTGCGACAGCACCTTCCGGGCAGGCCCGCCGGGCTTTCTCCGGGTACTGGACGACGCGACTCTGGCCTACCCGGAGTACCGCGGGAACGGCGTCATGGCCTCGCTCGGCAACATCCGGGAGAACCCGCACATCGGCATCCTGATGATCGATTTCTCCCAGGACCGCATCGGCCTCCATGTCAACGGCCGCGCACGGCTGGTCACCGACGACACGATGCACCGGAGGATTCCGGACCTGCCGGTCGACCCGGTACCCGGCCGCCGCCCCCACGTGTGGGTGGAGGTCGAGGTCGAAGAGGCATACATCCACTGCTCGAAGCACATACCGAGGCTCGTCAGAGCCCCCCTCCGGCAGCACACCGACGGCACGGACCGCTCCGCCGCCGACGGCGAACAGGCCTGGGGCACCGACGACCCCAAGCGCAAGGGGGGCGACTACTTCGGAGCGGCGGCCCGGAAACGGGGAATCGATTCCCGCTGAAGGCCGGCCGGGAATGGCCGACAGTCTTCCGGTTTCTCCTTTGCTAACGCCACGCAGGCACGATCTGCCGATGACGGAGAAAGCAGATCTCCGGCGTTCGGCGGATGCGCCGAACGCACCTCAGCGTGCGAATTCTGGCGTCAGGGAGACGAAACCATGGAGAAGACCGAAGTCGTGGTGGTCGGCAGCGGCCCGACAGGGCTGCTGCTCGCCGCCGAGCTGGCGCTGGCGGGCGTCGACGTGGTGGTGCTGGACAAACTGCCCGAGCGCCGCGTCCAGGCAAAGGCCCTCAACCTTCAGCCCCGTACCGCCGAGGTGCTCGATCTGCGCGGCCTGCTCGACGACGCGCACGAGCGCGCCATCGCCACCGTCGCCGAGGGGCATTTCGCCAGGCTGCCCGTGCCGCTCCGGTACGACGGCTGGTCGGCCCGGCGCCCCTACCAGGTCGGCATTCCGCAGGCGCGGGTCGAGGAGCTGCTCGAAGAGCGTCTCCTCAGCCACGGGACACGTGTCCGCTACGGGCACGAGCTGGTGGGCCTGGTACAGGACAGCACGGGCGTCACTGCCACCGTGCGTGTCCCGAACGGCGACGAACGGACGCTGCGGGCCGCCTATCTGGCCGCCTGCGACGGCGGCCGGAGCACCGTCCGCAAGCTGCTCGGGGTTCCCTTCCCGGGCACCGACGCGCGGGCTTTCGGCATCGTGGCCGACGTGGTGCTCGGTCAGACCTCGGCGGAGGTGCCGACCCGGTGGACCTCCACGGCGAAGCTGTTCGCCCACACCGCACCCGCCGGACAGGTCACCGCCCTGATCCCGCTGGACGAGCCCGGCCATTACCAGCTCTTCACCATCGGCCCGGACATCCGCCCGGAGAGCCGGGAGGCTCCCGTGTCGAAGGCGGAGCTGGAGACCGCGCTGCGGATTTCCTACGGGGAGGAGGCCGAGATCACCGAAGTGCGCCAGGCCACCCGGTTCACCGACGCCTCGCGCCAGGTCGAGCGGTACCGGGTCGGCCGAGTGCTGCTCGCCGGGGACGCCGCCCACATCCACTTGCTGGCGGGCGCCCAGGGGATGAACCTCGGCATCCAGGACGCCATGAACCTCGGCTGGAAGCTCGCCGCCGAGGTACTCGGCCGGGCTCCCGAAGGACTCCTGGACAGCTACCACGCCGAACGCCATCCGGTGGCCGCGGAGGTACTGGAGAACACCCGCGCGCAGGGGCTGTTCATGTTCGCGAAGGAGGACCCCGGGGTGGACGCCCTGCGCGGGCTGTTCACCGAGCTCCTGGCACTGCCCCAGGTCAATCGCTACCTCGCGGGCAGGATCTCCGGCCTCGGCATCCGGTATCCGATGGACGGCGCCGACACCGGGCCGTCCCATGAGCTGCTGGGAGCCCGGATGCCGGACATCCAACTGGCCGACGATGTCTGGGCCGGAGAGCTGCTGCACACGGGCTGCGGCGTCCTGCTGACCGTGGACTCCGCCTTCGTCGACGCGGCTCGCCCCTGGTCCGACCGCGTCGAGGCGGTGCTGCTGCCGGAGATCCCGCTCACCGGCGAGGGCGCCGACGCGCTCTTGATCCGCCCGGACGGCTACGTCTGCTGGACGGCTCCGGCCAAGTCCGACTTGGAGACCGCCCTGACCACCTGGTTCGGCACTCCCGCCTGATCCGACCGATCGGATTCTGGAATTCTGAATTTGACAACTCGGCCGGCGTCATGTGCAACGGGATTTCCTTCCGTTCCGCCGCTGTGCTCATACACGCACCGGGCCGGTCAAGCTTGAAATAATCACACCGAATGCGGATTCCTGGAGCCCGCTGCTCGTGAAATCCGGGTGTTAGGGTCGGATTTCCGTGCCGAGACTCGACCGTGCATCGCCACAGGACTCGACATTCCACGTCTTCTCCCTGTCCGGGTCAATGACTTTCCACGCCCCTCGCCCCACCTTTGGAGTTCTCCCTTGTCTGCCGACAGCACAACCACGGCCCCCGCGCAGCCGGGTACCGATGCGTCCGGGGCTTCCCCGGGCGGCCGGCACCTCGGCCTGGCGCTCTTCGTGATCGCCGCGGCTCAGCTGATGGTGATCCTCGACGCCACGATCACCAACATCGCCCTGCCCGCGATCCAGACCGACCTGGGTGTCACCGACGCGAACCTGGCGTGGATCGTCAACTCGTACGCGCTGGCCTTCGGCGGGCTGATGCTGCTCGGCGGCAAAGCCGGCGACCTCTTCGGACGGCGGCGCATATTCCAGGCGGGCATAGCCGTCTTCACGCTCGCCTCCCTGCTGGGCGGACTCGCCCCGAACGAGGGCCTGTTGATCGGCGCCCGCATCCTCCAGGGAGTCGGCGCCGCACTCGCCGCGCCCAACGCGCTCGCCCTGATCACCACCACCTTCCCGGCCGGCAGGTCACGCAACACGGCCATGGGCGTGTACGCGGCCATGGGCGGCGTCGGCGCCACGGTCGGCCTGCTGCTGGGTGGCGTACTGACCGACGCGCTCGACTGGCGCTGGGTGTTCTTCATCAACATCCCCATCGGCCTGGTCGTCCTCGCGGGCACCAGGAGCCTCGTCGAAGCCGAGCGACACCCCGGCCGCCTGGACGTCCCGGGCGCCATCACCGGCACCGGCGGCCTGATCGCCCTCGTCTACGGCATCACGCGGGGCGGCGAGCACGGCTGGACGGACGGCCTGACGCTGGCCTCCTTCACGACGGCCGCCGTACTGCTGACGGTGTTCCTGGTCATCCAGTCCCGCGCCGCGGACCCGATGATGCCGCTGCGCCTCTTCAACGACCGCAACCGCTCCGGCAGTTACGCGACGATGCTGTTCGTCGGGTCGGGCATGTTCGCCATGTTCTACTTCCTGACGCTCTACATGCAGCTGATCCTCGGCTTCAGCGCGGTCAAGACCGGCTTCGCGTTTCTGCCGTTCAGCGTCGGCATGGCGGCCGCCGCGGGCATCAGCTCCAAGCTGATCACCCACCTGGCGCCCCGGCTGATCGCCGGACCGGGCCTGATGGTCGCCGCGGGCGGCATGTTCTGGTTCGCCACTCTGGAGCCCGACTCCTCGTATGCCGGACATCTGATGCCGGCGATGTTCGTCACCGCGCTCGGGCTCGGCATGAGCTTCGTCCCGATGACACTCGGCGCGGTCAGCGGCGTCGACCACCAGGACACCGGCATGGCCTCGGCTCTGCTGAACACCGCCCAGCAGATCGGCGGCGCCCTCGGTCTGGCGGTCCTGTCGACGATCTCCACGTCGGCGGCGAACGACCAGCTCCCCGAGGCGGCCTCCGCCTTCTTCAGGGGCCTGGCCACCAAGGACTTCCCTCTGGTCGCGAAGGCGGGCGAGGCGCTGACCCACGGCTACACGATGGCCTTCGTCGCCTCCGGCGTCATGTTCCTGGGCGGCCTGGCGGTCATGTTCCTGGCCGTCAACTCGGGCAGGCAGCAGCACGCCGAGGGTGCCGCGCCCCTCCACATGGGCTGACGCCCGGCACTGACACGACGACGTACGGCGGAGGCATCGCACCACGACGCCTCCGCCGTACCGGAGCGGACACACGCCATGACCACCTCACAGCACCCTCAGCCGGCCCTGACCGTATGGGCACAGGACCACCTCCCCGCGAGCGACTCACCAGCACCGGCGGGCCGCTCGCCCCTCGTCAGGAGTTGTCGATGCCCAGCCTGCCCGCGCCCCTTGCCCGAATGATCGAGGTCCGGGGAATGCCGTGCACGGTGACCGGGACAGAAGACCTGTCGCCGTCGTTCCGGCGGGTCCACCTCGCCTGCGAGCGCCTGAAGGGGCGGGAATGGGCACCGTGCCAGGTGACCACGTTCCTGGTCTCGCCGACCGCGTTCCGGCGCTACACGCCGGACGCGGTGGACACGGTCACCGGACGCATGTCCATCCTCTTCCACCGGCACAGCACCCTTGTCCCGGGCCCGACTTCACCCGGTGACGCGTGGCTCGACAGTCTGACGGCCGGCGCCCCGGTCTCCGCGATGGGGCTGGAGGCTACGCGCAGTTTCCGGGCGCGTGCCGAACCGGGCACCACCCTCGTGTGCGGCGATGCCACGACCGTGGGCCTGTGGTACTCGATGATCCACTGGCTGGGCGACCGGGCCCGGGTATGCGGTGTGGTCGAGGTGCCCGCGCAGGACGTGCCTGTGGTGCGGGGCCTGCTGCCCGGTGTACAGGTCGTCGCGCAGAGCGCGCAGCCGGGGGAGGCTGTGTTGTCCTGGCTGGGCGACGCCCCGCCGCGGGAGGTCACGCAGGCCTACCTGGCCGGGCACGGGCAGACCGTCCAACGCGCGCGGAATGTGGTCCGTACCCGGTATGACCTGCACCGGTCCGTCATCCACACGCAGCCGTACTGGGCGACGGGGAAGGCGGGCCTGTGACCGCCGGCACGACGTACTGAGCAAGCTTCCCCTGGTTGAGGTGGCCATGGACGATCCCCGGCAGACGGTGCCGCACGCCGTAGGTCTGATCCAGCACAAGATGTCCGTTCCGGACGTGCCCGAGCGCCTGGTGCCACGGCCCAGGATCGCGACAGCCCTCGGCGCGCTGATCGAGCGACGCCAGGTGGTGCTCGTACTGGCGACCGCGGGCGCCGGCAAGACCACCGCCGTCAGCCAGGCGACAGCGCGCCTGCCCCACCCGGTGGCGTGGCTGTCGGCCGACGCGACCGACGCCCGTCCGGGACGCCTGCTCGCCTACCTCGAAGAGGTCCTGGCACGGCACGCACCCGCCGCGCACCAGGTGGCGACCCGTGCGCTGCGCGCGGGCATCCAGCACGCGGAATCCGCCGGGCTCCTCGCCGAGTCCCTCCGGGGACACACGCTGGTGCTGGTGCTCGACGACCTGGAACGCCTGGGGGCGTCGGGTGAAGTCTGGGAGACGCTCGGCTCCTTCCTGCACTACCTTCCGCGAACGGTGCGCGCCGTCCTGGTCAGCCGGCGCGACATCCCGCCGGCGGTGCACCGGCGGCTCGACCTCACCTCGGTGGCCTCACTGCGCGAGGAAGACCTCGCCTTCACCGTCGAGGAGGCGGCCGACGCCCTGCGGCTGAACGACAACACCACGGTCGACCCGGCACAGGCGGTGTCGGCGACGGGCGGCTGGGTCACCGGTGTGCTGTTCGAGGCCTGGCGCTCCGAGGAGCACACCGCGGTCGTCGGAGGCGAGGCCGACCCGCTGCACGGCTACATGTCCTCCCGGATCCTCGCGGAACTGTCCGACGCGGACCGGGACTTCCTCGTCACGGCCGCGGTCCTCGACGAGGTGACGGCCGAACGGGCACGGGTGCTGGGCCTCGCCGCGCCGGCGAGGCGGATGCAGTCGCTGCGCTCGGTCCGGCTGCCCGTCGTCTGGTCCCGGGACGGGCGCACGATGCGCTTCCACCCGCGGCTGCGGGAGTTCCTGCTGGAGCAGCTCGGCCGGCGCGACGACGAGGAGCTGCGCCGGATCCGCCTCGCCCACGGCCGGTTGCTGGCCGGTGAAGGCCACGACGAGGAGGCCACCGAGGTCCTGTTGCTGGCCGGGGAAGCCGCCGAGGCACGCGTCTGCGGGGCGCGGGTCATCCTGCGTGTGATCGAGCGGCTCGACCTCCCCGTCGCCGAGCGCTGGCTGGACGCGTTCGGCCCGGTCGGCCGCGAGCCCCACGAACTGACCACGGCACGGCTTATGCTCGCCTGGGCCCGGGACGACTACCGCGGGGGCACGGCCATCGCCGACGCGCTCCTCGATGCCGGTACCCGCGACGAGGTCGCCCGGAGATCGGAACGGGCGGCAGCGTTGATGATCTACTGCTACGCCCAGTGCGGCCGCCCCGGGGACGTCGAGGACATCCTGCGGCTGGCCGGACCCGGCGCGGAGGTGGCCGCCGTGCGTTACTCACTGGGCACCATGTATCCCTCGTACCGCGTCGACACGCCACCGGAGCTGACCGGAGGGCCGTCCGACGCGTTCGTGCTGTTCGCGAAGTACTGGTTCGGCCACCTGAGCGACCTCGACATCTCCCTGGAGTCGCACTGGGGTACCTCCCTGGCCGCCCCGTGGCAGATCGCGGCGCTCCGCGCGCAGGGCCACACCCGCCGGGCCCTGGAGCTGTACGAACGGACCCGCGACTCGGTCTCCAACTCCCTGAGCCTGCACGCGGTCGTGCCGGAACTCCTGCTGGACGCCGGGCGCCCGAGCGAAGCGATCACGGCCCTGGAGGAAGGCCGCAGGCTCGCCCTCGCCGCCGGGGCACGCACCTGGTATCTCGGTTTCACGGAAGGGCTGGTCAGGCTCAGGATCCTCGACCGCCGCGACCCCGCGGTGTCCATGGCGCTGCTCGACGGACTGGACAACGACCCGCTCATCGAACAGGCGGTGCAGCTCAGCGCCAAGGCCCGTGCGTGGCGAGGCTGGCTGCTGCTGCGCAGCGGCGCGGATGCCGACGCGCTCGACTGCCTGCGCGAAGCCGTTTCGCTCCTGAGGGCCGGTGGCCTCCTTCTGGAACTGCCCGTCGCGGCGGTGCTCCTGGCGGAGGCGGAGTGGCGCGCCGGTCACGCGGACGAGGCCGACCGGGCCGCCGATCTGGCCCTTGAGGTGTCGGGCCGCCAGGGCTCCCACCACGTACTGCTCCAAGTCCTCGGCGAGTTCCCCGCCGTCGCCTCGCGCCGCATCGACGCCGAGGCCGAAACGGACACCCCATGGCACACCGTAGGCCGGGCGCTCGCGGCCCAGGGAGCGAACATCCAGGTCGCCGAGCGCATGCCGGCAGTGACGGTTTCGGAGTTCGGACGCCACGCCCTGCTCGTCGACGGCGCCGAGGCCCGCCTGCGCATCAGCAAGAGCCTGGAACTGCTCTCCTACCTGAGCAGCCGACCCGGCCATGCCGCCGATCGCCCCCGGGTTCTGGAGGCGCTGTTCGCACGCGACGACCGGTCCACCCGCGCCTACCTGCGTCAGGCCGTCCACCAGCTCAATCTGGCCCTGCCGCCACAGCTGCGCCTGACCGTCGAACAGAACAGGCTGTCCCTCGCCGACGAGGTGGCGCAGGGGTGCCAGTCGCTGCTGATGGAGTCCGACCTCGCCCACGCCAACCGGCTGACCGGCCGGGCGAGGCTGTCGGCGATCGAGGCGCTGCTCGCCCGCTACGAGGGCGACTACCTGCCGGGCCGCACCTCCCAGTGGGTCGAGGAACGGCGCCGGGCACTGTCCCGGCAGGCCGCCGACGCGCTCTCGTCGGCGGCCGACCTCGCCCTGCGGCTGCACCAGTACGGCGACGCCGTCCGCCTGTGCGAACGTGCAACCGCGATCGACCCGCTCCGCGAAGTGGCCTGGCGTGTACGGATGCGCGCGGCGAACGCGCTGGGCGACGACGACGGCGTCCTCATGGCGTTCCAGGACTGCGAGGCAGCACTGGCCGGGATCGACGCGACGCCCTCCCCCAGCACGCGCAGGCTGCTCGAACAGCTACAGCGGTAGAGCGGTCCGGCTCACAGCCCCTCATCGCGGCTCCGCGGGGTGGTGCTTCTCGCAGGTCTCCGGAGCCGTCGGCGTCGGCGATGCACACGGCCCCGGCGTTCACGCCCCGGGGCTTGCTCTCGTAGCGGCTGATGGTGCGCAGTGCCTCCGGTTTCGGGCAGCCGATGCGGTGATCGCCGGGAGCCGGACCGCAGCCGCGCGGTCTCCTCGTCGGCTGCCCACGTCCAGCAGGAAGGACCGCGCGGGAGTGTTGGCCCGGCGGCCCGCCAGGTAGGGGGCGGTCAGGTCGGGGGCGATGTGCGCGGGCAGCGGCAACGGGATGCCTTGTAGGTCGACAAACGACCAAAGGAGGGCGCCAGGATGGCCCACAAGTTCGAGTGGCAGGAGCAGCGGACGACGACGCCGGACGGCGTCTACCGCGTGCTGCGCGAGGCCATCCTCGACGGCACCGTCCCTCCTGGTGGTCAGCTGCGCGAGGCGCACATCGCCGCGGACCTCGGGATCAGCCGGTCCCCGCTGCGCGAGGCGCTGACCAGGCTGGAAGAGGACGGGCTGGTCGTGAGCAGTTCCTGTCCTCCGTCGACACCGTCACCCTGCCGGTCCAGGTCTACAACTCCCTCACCTTCGACATCGACCCCAGCGTGACCGCGATCAGCGCCATCCTCATCGCCTTCGCGATCCTCGCCCTCGCCCTGGTGGCCCTGGTCCGCTGGCTCGGCTCCGGACGGCAGAACTCCCTGCTCTCCGTCGAGAACACGGCAGGCATCGCCGCACCCGGAGGTGAAGCCGTATGACCACCAGCCCTGTCCCCGCCGGCTTGCACACCTGAGCGAGCCGGACGCAAGCGCAGGGCTCGCCCGAGCCCTGGCCGGGTGGTGCAGTGACCGGCGCACTGCGGATGCCGGGACACACCCGTAGCCGGCGTGCCGATTCAGGCGACAGCCGCGCGCAACGTGGCCGCCGTGCGCGGATCCGCCGGGAAGAACGTCTCGATGGCGATCTCGTCGAGCGTCACGTCTCGCGGCGAGCCGAACACCGTAGTTGTGTACAGCAGCGCGAGTTCGCCGTACTCGGACGACAGCCTCAGCGGAACCACCAGATCGTCCGCCGCCCCGTCCGGGGAGGGCTCGCCCCCGTCTCCCTCGGGGACGGGGTAGCTCTCCAGCTCCGCGAGCAGCTCGGCCAGACCGGCGGCCGACGTCCGTTCCAGTTGGCGGCGGACCCGGCGCAGCACGTGCGCCCGCCACTGCGCGAGGTTCCGGATGCGCCGGGACAGGCCGTCGGGGTGCAGGGTCGCCTTCAGCACGTTGAACGGCGGACGCGTCGGCTCCCCCGCCGCGTCGCCGAGGAAAACCCCCATGGCCCGGTTCGCGGCCAGCAACTCCCAGCGCACGTTGACGGCGAGCGCCGGGTTCGGCTCATGTCCGGTCAGGACGGCCTCCACCGCCGAGCGCGCCGCCCCCAGGTCGGCGAGGGCGCGCTCGGCGTGCACCGGGGCGAAGCCCGCGGCCACGTAGAGCGCGTTGCGTTCCCGCAGCGGCACGTCCAGCTCGTCGCACAGCCGCCGGATCATGTCCCGGCTGGGGTTCGCGCGCCCGGTCTCGATGCAGCTCAGGTGCCGGGTGGACAGCTCGGCGGCGAGCGACACGTCGAGCTGCGAGCGACGCCGACGCTCACGCCAGCGCCGTACCAGCACCCCGACCGGCTCGGTGGTCGTCGTCATGGGTGGAAGGTTGCCCTGCCTCACGTGCGACGGCAATGACCTCCCAGGTCATCGACAGCCCTCGCCGGCGGACCCAGAGTCGGAGCCGGATGCGCAGCTCGTAGCGCAGTGATCCACCGGACGAAGGGACACCGGCCATGACCGAGTCGACAGCACAGTCCGAGCCCCGGACCAAGACCGAGACCGAGACCGTCGTCGAGCAACTCGAACAGCTCGAGCAGTACGTGCGGTTCTGGAACGCCGGCACTGAGCGGGAGCAGCGCCGACTCGCGGCCACGGCCCTCGCTGATGGCGTCGAGTACCGCGCGGAGATCGGGGTCCTCAGCGGGGCACAGGCATTGATGGACTTCCGGAACCAGTTCGTCGCTCACGTGGGCACCGCTGCGCTTCGCCTGCGTGAGCGGCCCCAGGTCCACCACCGCCGCGCCAGGCTCCAGTGGGAGATCCTGACCGGCGACGGCGTGTCCTTCGCCACGGGAACCGATGTGATCCAGTTCGACCGGGACGGCCGGATCAGCTCCGTCACCGCGTTTCTCGACCGGGCTCCCGCGGGCTTCGACGCCGAGGCACATCGCTAGGGCCCTGCCGGGACGTACTGGTCACAGCAAATACTTGGCTAGCCACATAATCACTGTTACGTTATGTGTCTAGCCACCTAATTGGTGGCGACGCCCAAAGAGGAGTCGTCATGAAAGCCATCCTGTTCGACCGTTTCGGCGGCACCGAAGTGCTGCGCGAGACGGACATCGAGGTTCCTCAGCCCGGCCCCGGCCAGATCCGCGTCCGTGTCAAGGCGGCCGGGCTGAACGCCCTGGACGGCAAGATCCGCTCCGGGGCACTGGAGGCCGTGTTCCCGACGCCACTGCCCTCCGTGCCCGGTCACGAGCTCGCCGGCGTGGTGGACGCCCTGGGTGAGGGTGTGCGGGACATACAGGTGGGTGACGAGGTGCTGGGCTGGTCGGACACCGGCTCGTACGCCGAGTACGCTCTGGCCACCACCGTGGCCCCCAAGCCCGCCGGCCTCGACTGGCAGCACGCGGTCGCACTGCCCGTGGCGGGCGAGACGGCCGAGCGGGTCCTGAACCTGCTGGGCGTCACCGCCGGGGAGACCGTGCTGATGCACGGCGCGGCGGGAGCGGTCGGAACCCTGGCGGTCCAGCTCGCCACGGCCCGCGGAGCGCGTGTCATCGGCACCGCCGGACCCGCCAACCAGGAATACCTCGCCGCGCTCGGCGCCACCGCGACCGTTTACGGCGAGGGCCTGGTCGAGCGGGTCCGGACGCTCGCCCCCGACGGCGTGGACGCGGTGTTCGACCTGGCCGGGAAGGGGGCCCTCGAGGACTCCATCGCCCTGCGCGGCGGCACCGAACGCATCGTCACCATCGCCGACTTCGGCGCGCACCAGCTCGGCATCACCTTCGCCAACGGCCCCCAGGAACGCTCGTCCACCCGCCTGGCCGCCCTGGCCCAGGACGCCGCGACCGGCAAGATCGTCACCACCGTCACCGCCTACCCGCTCGACCAGGCGGCCACGGCCCAGCAGATCAGCGACGCCGGGCATATCCGGGGCAAGCTCGTCCTCACCCTCGACTGATCACGCCGCCTCTCTTCCCCCCCCAGCGACCACCTGGTCATCACCACACCGAAGGACCACGCATGCTGAACTCCCTGTGGACACCGACCACCGTCGGCGCCATCTCCCTCCCCCACCGCCTGGTCATGGCCCCCATGACCCGTGACCGCTCCACCCCTGAAGGTGTACCCACCGAGCTGAACGCCGAGTACTACGCCCAGCGGGCCTCGCACGCGCTGATCATCACCGAGGGCACCCAGCCCTCCCCCGACGGACAGGGCTACCTCCTCACCCCCGGCATCCACAATGACGAGCAGATCGCCGGGTGGCGCAAGGTCACCGACGCCGTGCACGCGGCCGACGGCCGGATCGTCATCCAGCTGATGCACACCGGACGCATCGCCCACCCCGACAACACCCCCCACGGGCGCCTGCCGGTCGCCCCTTCGGCGATCCGGCCGGAGGGCGCGATGTTCACCGTGTCCGGGCCCCAGGAGATGCCGACACCCCGTGCTCTGTCGACGCGGGAGGTCGCGGCGACCGTCGACGACTTCCGCCGCGCCGCAGCGGCCGCCGTCGCGGCAGGCGCCGACGGAGTGGAGATCCACGGCGCCAACGGCTACCTGGTGCACCAGTTCCTGTCCGACAACACCAACCAGCGCACCGACCGCTACGGCGGCTCCCTCGACAACCGCATCCGCTTCGCAGTCGAGGTCGCGTCTGCCGTGGCCGACGAGATCGGTGCCGACCGCACCGGTCTGCGCATCTCCCCCGGCAACCCCTACAACGACATCGCCGAGTCCGACACCGCCGAGCTGTATCCGGCGCTCATGCGCGCCCTCAGCCCGCTCGGCCTCGCCTACCTCCACGTCCTCCACCCGGGCGACGACGCGCTCCTGGAAACCCTGCGCGCACTGTGGCCGGCCACGCTGATCCTCAACCGGGCCGGCAGCGACCTGCCCACCCGAGCCAAGGACATCGACCACGGCAGGGCCGACCTCGTCTCGGTCGGCGCCCTCGCGCTCGCCAACCCGGACCTGGTCGAGCGGCTACGCTCTGACGCGCCGCTGAACACCCCCGACCCGGCGACCTTCTACGGCGGCGGAGCAGCCGGCTACACCGACTACCCCACTCACACCGTCTGAGGAACCGAACCATGCCCGCCCCCACACCTCGCATCCCCACCACGGCCGGCGAGGGGCCGATGAGCTACGCGATCTTCCAGCTCGCCCGCGCTCACCGCGCCCGCGCCGCCGCCATGCTCCGCGAGATGGACCTGCATCCCGGGCAGGAGCTGCTGCTGATGCAGCTCCTGGACCGGGACGGCCAGACCCAGTCCGAGCTGCTCGAAAGCGTCGGCCTGGACCACTCCACCGTCTCCAAGTCCCTGCGCCGCATGCAGGACGCCGGCCTGCTCGTCCGCGAGCCGGCCGAACACGACCGGCGGGTCATGGTCGTCCACCTCACCGACAAGGGCCGTGCCATGCGCGAACCCCTGGCAGCCATGTGGCGGGCCCTGGAGGAGACCTCCGCGCAGAACCTGTCGGCGCAGCAGGCGGAGACCTTCGTCCGCACCGCCTACGCCATCGCCGACGCGATCAACACCCGCGCAGTTCCGCGGGAAGAGTCCGAGTAACTCGCGCTGCACGAATCCCATTTCGGCCTGGGTCAGCCCAGCCCTGCCCTGCCCTGCCCTGCCCTGCCAAGCTCCCCCACTGCTGACCTGATGGAAGTGAAACCCCCATGACCACCACCCTCCCGGTGCTCGTCGTCGGAGCGACCGGCTCCCTCGGAGGCAAGGTCGTCGACGAACTGCTCAAGCGCGGTAAGAACGTCCGCGCCCTGGTCCGGCCGACCACCGACGCGAGCAGGCTCGAAGGCCGGGGCGTCGAGATCGCCCGCGGCGACATGCTCGACGTCGACTCGCTCGTCGCCGCCATGAACGGCGCCGATGCCGTCGTCACCACCGCCGCCGGTTACACCCGCGGCGGCAAGAACGCGCACGACATCGACACCGTCGGCAACGCGAATCTCGCAGAGGCCGCCCATCGCGCAGGCATCCGGCGGTTCGTCCTGACCAGCATCCTCACCAGCGACCGGACGCCCCAAGTCCCGCACTTCTGGCACAAGAAGCTCGCCGAGGACAAGCTCGAACAGCTCGGCGTCCCGTTCGTCGCACTGCGCCCGGGGGCGTTCCTGGACCAGATCGCGAGCATGGCGGGCGACCCGGTCGACAAGGGCCGCCTTATGTGGATCGGCAAGACCACGGTCCCGCTGACCTTCGTCCACACCTCCGACCTCGCGGCGTACCTGGCGGCCGCCGTCGACGCCGAGGCCGACGACGGTGAGCGCGTCGACATCGGCTGGGACCGTCCGGTCAGCATGCGCGAGGTGGCCGGCCTGATGGGCGGCCGGGCCGGTGAGAAGATCAAGGTGTGGGCCGTCCCCTCCGTCGTCGCCCGCGCCGCAGGAGCCGTCGCCGGCCGCTTCATGCCCCTGGTCAAGGACATGGCCGCGATGTTCGGCTGGTTCGACAGCGGCCGCTACGTCGCCGACCCCCGCCGCCAGGAGCAGCTGTTCGGCCCCGCCCCCACGGCCGAGGAGGCCCTCGCCCGGTTCACCGACGAGCTGGGCACGACGCGGCACCGCTGACGGTCCCCCCCGGCGACTCCCCCCCAGCCGACTACGCCCGCAGGCACGACTTGTCGGTCCAAGATCAGTCAGATCGGCAGCTCGAGCCCCGCCGGACCGTCAGCCCCGCCGGACCGCCCCGAGCTGGGCCCGGTGCAGGTCCGGGGCGGTGAATCGCTGCGCCACCGTGCGCAGGACGCGGGCCATCGCCTGGGCGGGTGGGGTGGCGGGCCGTGCCGCGGCGCGTGCGAGGAGGATGCGGCGGGTGGGGGCCGGGACGTCGGAGGCGAACGGCAGGAGGCGTACGTCGCTGCGCCGGCTGGTGAGGGCCAGGCGAGGTGCGAGCGCGATGCCGAGACCGGCGGCGACCATGGCCTGCGCCTCCTGGTAGTCGTGCGACGAGTAGGCGATACGCGGCTCGAATCCCGCCTGGCGACAGCTTCGGCGCAGGACGTCGGCGACGGGATGGTTGTCGGCGCGGATGATCCACTCCTGGTCGGCGAGGTCGCCGAGGCGCACGGAGGGATGTGTGCGCAGGGGTGAGTCGGCGGGGACGACCAGCACTGTGGGGTCGTCCAGCAGGTGGGTGAGGGTGAGCGCCGGATCGTCGAGGCGGTTCCATTCGTAGTCCCAGAGCAGCCCCTGCTCCACCTCGCCGGTGTGCAGCATCTCCCTGAGTTCCGCGAGGACTCCGGCGCGTACCTCGATGCGGATGCCGGCGTGGCGACGTCGGAACCGCGTGAGCGCCAACGGCAGCAGGGACGCGCTCGCCGTGGGGAAGGAACCGAGCCGCAAGGTGCCCTCGTCGAGGGCGGTGAAGGAGTCCAGGTCGGCCTGGGCGGCACGGAGTTCACGGCGGATGGCCTGGCCGCGTTCGGCCAGCGCGGCACCCGCCGGGGTGGGGCGGATACCGCGGGGCAGCCGCTCGATGAGGGGCTGCCCCGCCTCCTGTTCCAGCAAGGACATCTGCTGGGAGGCGGCGGAGGTCGTCATGCCGAGGGCTTCCGCCGCGGCGGTGAGTGAACCGCGTTCGGTGGCCTCGGTGAGCAGCAGCAGACGGCGCACGTTGAGCATGCCGCCGACTTTAGCTGAGCTAAACCCAGGTGAAGCGTACTGCGATTGTTCCGAAGTCATGCCTCTGCGAAGGTCTCCGCAATCGCCGGGCGGTTCACCGGTTCGCAAGGCGTCCGTAACCGCTGCCTCGGCCCTTTCCCTACCTCCGTTGATCCAGGAAGAGCCTCAACGTGCACATTCCCGCGACCCTGGTGCGTGGCGGCACAAGCAAGTGCTGGCTGTTCAACCAGGTCGAAGTCCCTGCCGACCGTGGTGACCTCGAAAGGCTGCTGGTCGCCGCGTACGGCGCCACCGATCCCGTGGAGCTGGACGGGGTGGGCGGGGCAACCCCCACCACCTCGAAAGCGGCCGTGGTCAGCGCCTCACCCCAGCCCGGCGTCGACGTCGACTACCTGTTCGCTCAAGTCGGCATCGGGACGGGCTCGGTGGAGTGGACGAGCAACTGCGGCAACTGCGCCACCGGCGTCGCCCTGTACGCCGTGACCAAGGGAATGGTTCCGGTCACCGGCGACCGGACGCGCGTGGTGATGCGCAACACCAACACCGGCGCGGTCCTCGAAGGGATCGTCGACACCCCCGGAGGCGTGGTGCACCACTTCGGCCGCCAGACGGTACCCGGCACCCGTGCCGGCGGGGTCGCGGTCGGCCTCACCTTCCGCGACCCGGCCGGTGGCACCGCCGGTTCGATGCTCCCCACCGGCCAGGCCGCCCAGGACCTGCGGGTCGGCGCCGCCGGGCCGGTACGCGTGAGCATGGTGACCGCGGGAGCTCCGGTCGTCCTCGTCGACGCCGCCAGTGCCGGGCGTACCGGTGCCGAGTCACTGGAGCGGATGAGCGCGGACGTCCCCTGGCTGCGCAGCGTCCGTCATACCGCCGCACCCCTGATGGGGCTGCGCCGGCCGGGTGAGGAACCGGGCGACGCGGTGCCCAAGGTGGGCCTGGTCGGGCCGCCGGTGCCGTACACCACCACCCTCGGTGAACCGATCGGTGCCGAGGACTACGACGTGTCGGTGCGCATGCTCACCATGAACGCCCCGCACCCCGCGATCGGCCTGACCTCCGCCGTCGCCGTCGCGGCGGCCGGGCTGCTGGAGGGGTCCGTGGTCTCCCGGACCACGGGCGGCCCGACCGACGAGTGGTTGCGCCTCGGCACGCCCGCCGGCGTCGTCGCGGTCCGCTGCACCGATGTGAGGGACGGCCTGCCGCACCGGGTCACCGTGCAGCGCGCGGCCCGTCTGCTCGCCGACGCCCGCATCTACGTACCGGAAGCAGGCAGCCCGCAAGCCGCCTGAGCCGCGACGAACATCACCTCGGTCAGGCCGGTTCCCCGCCGTCCGCACCGGGATACCCTCGCGCCCCCAGGGCGCGCCACCCCGTCCCCACCGCACCAAGGACAAAGATGTCTGTTGAAGTGATCTCCATAGGCGCCCTGCTGGTGATGTTCGTGGTCGGCACCGTGCTGCCGATCAACCTGGGCATCCTCGCCTTCGTCGCCACCTTCGCGGTCGGAACCGCCTCGCTCGGCCTCACCGAGGACGAGATCTTCGAGGGGTTCCCGGCGAAGCTCTTCGTCACCATCGTCGGAGTCACCTACCTGTTCTCCGTCGCCCGCCGCAACGGCACCATCGACTGGCTCGTCGCGGCCGGGGTGCGGCTGGTACGCGGCAAGGTGGAACTCATCCCCTGGGTGCTGTTCCTGGTGGCCGCCCTGCTGACGGCGTTCGGCACGTTCACCCCGGCCGCGGTCGCGATCCTCGCGCCGATCGGCATGAACTTCGCCTACCGCTACAAGCTGAACCCGCTGGTCGTCGGCATGATGGTGATCAGCGGCGGGCACGCGGGCGCATTCTCCCCGCTGGCCGTCTCCGGTGCGCTGGTGCTCGGCCTCGTCGACGAGACCGACTTGCAGGTTTCCGCGGTGGCGCTGTTCAGCGCCAGCTTCGTGATCAACCTGGTGCTCTCGATCCTCACCTACGCCCTGCTCGCCAAGCGTCCCGCGCCGCTGATCGAGGGCGCCGCGGAGGCAGCAGACGACGAGGACGTCGCCGTCTCGGGCAGGCCCGACTGGCGGCAGTGGCTCACCCTCGCCTCTCTGGTGGCCCTCGTCGTCGGCGCGCTCGGTTTCCACCTGGAGATCGGCTTCCTCGCGCTGGCTGCCGGCGCCCTGCTCGCCCTGGTGGACATGAAGCGGCAGGAGAAGGCCGTGGACGGCGTCAGCTGGTCCACCCTGCTTCTGGTCGCGGGCATGATGACGTACATCGCGATGCTGGAGAAGGCCGGCATCATCGAGAAGATCTCCGAACATGCCGCCGACCTGGGCGCCCCGCTCATCGTCGCCCTGCTGCTGTGCTTCACCGTGGCCATCACCTCCGCCTTCGCCTCCTCCACCGCGATTCTCACAGCGATCATCCCCATCGCCGTACCGCTGCTGCTCTCCAGCCACCTCAGCGCCGCCGGACTGATCGCCGCGCTCGCCGTCTCCACGACGATCGTCGACACCTCTCCCTTCTCGACCAACGGAGCACTCGTCCTCAGCAACGCCCGCGGGGTGGACACCCGCCGCTTCTACCGCCAGGTCATCGGCTACACCGGCGGAATCGTCGTCCTCGGCCCCGTCGTCGCCTGGGGCGCCCTGGTCCTGCCCTGGGCATAGCGCACACCGGGCGGGCCGCCTGAGGTCTGCCATGCACGTCCACGCCAAGTTCGGCGTCGCCGACCGCACGGGCGCTGACGCGCCTCCCACCAGTGCACGACCAGAGCACACTCGGCCGGCACCATCAGCCCCAGGCAGCCACCGGCACGAACGAACTGTCCTGCCGGGATGTTCTGGCGTTGTCTGGGCACCGCGCTGACCTGCGCGATAGCCCCGACACACACGCTGTGACAGCTAAGCCCGGGGGTCGTTTGCTCAGTCCGTCGGGCAGGCGAGGACGCATCATGGCAGCTCATGCCTCCTACGCTGTGAGCGCAGTAGCAACGCCGCCTCATGCTGCCCCGCAGGAGACGGATGCCGAACAGTTCATCGAAGGAATCCGGTGCGTTTTCCCAGTCCACTTCTAGAGCGAAGCCGTACGTCCCGTACGCCTCGGAACGTCGCCGTGGCGGCGACCATGACTCCTTTGGCACGTGCTCTGTCTTACGAGCCGGCCGTACTCCTCGGCCGGGGAGTCCAACCACTCCGGTGACGGTGGCGCAGCGCGTACGCCGCCTTCAGCAGGCCATAAGCCCCGGCCAGGCGTCTCACGCACTCCACGGGCCGACCCTATTTCGAACGAGCACCCGAACGTCACCAACGACCGAGGGATGCCGGACCCGTCACGGAGATCTCAGGTGCCATCAGCGCGATCGTCATCGGCATCGTGGTCAGTTTCCTCGGCCGACTCCTCGTCCCCGGTCGCCAGCGCATCGGCATCCTCTGGACGATCCTGTTCGGCGTCGTCGCCGCGTTCATCGGCACCGGCATCGCCTCCGGCCTCGGCGTCGCCGACACCAACGGTGTCGACTGGGTCGAGTGGCTCATCCAGATCGCCCTCGCCGCCCTCGGCGTGGCCGCGGTCAGCAAGGTGAAGCTGCGGCACTGAGGCTTGTCCCCTGCTCTTGAAGCCGGCCTGCGGGTCATTCGCCCGCAAGGCCGGCTCCGGCTGCCCGGTCTCCTTGTGCTCTCCGTCCTCGTCGCGCCGCATGGGCCATAGCTGCCACACCAGAAGACTCGCCGCTACCAGCCCGGCGACGCCCCAAAGAATGTTCTGGGCAGACGTGACGAAGGCAATGATTCCGCCACCTTCGGCAGCGGAAGCGTAGTAATCGGGTGCATGGCTCGATTCGACTCGCAGGGCGTGGTCAGCGGTGGATGCCGGGCAGCTCTGAGCCGCCCGGCACATCGCGATGAGATGTGCGGACACAGCGGTCACTCCGGTGTCAAAGAGGAAGACGCACCGCGGTCATGTGCGGGCGCGTTGACGTGACGGGGCGAGTACGCCGTACTAGGGCGCGCAGGGCTGCACACGGTGCATCAAAACCGTGAGAGCGCACGACCGAGGGAGGGCCACCGCGGGAAGAGGGGGCCGGGGTGGCTGCTGAGGCGCCATACCGGTCAGACGCAGGACGAGCCCGATGACGTACAGCAAGCAGTCCCACCAGCGATGGGCGGTGGCGGCTACGGCGTACATGAGGCGTGCGGGCAGGTCGGAGGCGCTGCGGAAGGCATGGGTCAGAGCCAAGGCCGCCACGAAGTTCAGGGCCACCATGGCGAGGGCGTTGTGGTGGATGGCGGAGGGCAGTCGGACGTGGTCGTCGAGCACCGGGGCCGCGATGTCGCTGTCGGTGAACTCCAGCCAAAGAGGCAGCAGCGCCTGGACGGCAGCGAGGGCGAACATGCTCCTGCCGTTCGCTCCGGACCGCAGGACGGGACCGGCGCAGCCCGCAAGAACTACGACCGACAATGCAAGAGCTCGCCAGGACATGGACGAGTCGGTCGTCGCGTGATGCAGCCCAGCGGCCAGAGCGACGCCGGCTACCGCGAACCCGACCGCGCGTACGGCGGTACCGCCTGCGGTGCGAACGAGTGCGTGATGAACCGACATGTCCGGACCATCATGACGCATCATGAGCGCGCCGCGGCGCCATAGTGGCATTCCGGCATCCCGCCCCCGACAACCGACCAGTTCTCAGGCGCTGCCCGATCAGTAGACGTAGACGTCGGCGAGCAATGCAGCCAGCCCCGCGAGCAGTGCATATCCGACAGCGCGGCGTGCGAGTTCTGTAGCGAGTGGACCCAGGCCGTACGCCAGACCGCCACAGCGAGGGCGAACACCCAGGAGCCGGCGTCCTGCCAACTGACCGGGAACACGGCGATCGGCGCATCGGTGAAGAACGGTTCTACGTGTGCGGCGCGGAGCATGGCGTTCCACAGAATCGGCCCCGCCGCGATGGGGCCGATTGCCCCCCGTGACGATCACAGCGATGCGGCGGCCTCGGATGACGGCGGCCAGCAGCACAGCGGCGAAGACGGCCGACAGGGCGGCTCCGTATCCGGTCTGATCCCAGCCGATCATGACACCTCCTACCCATCAGCGATGTAACCGTGGTTACATACGCCTGCGTGAAGGAGGTGCCTGTGTCGTGACCGCGCAGTCCCAGCCCCGGGCACAGCCCAGCCGGGCGAATGGGTCCTGCTGTCCTATCGGATGCCCCGCGAACCCTCCACGCCCCGCATCGCGGTCTGGCGCAAGCTGAAGCGGCTCGGGGTCGCCCAGCTCTCCGACGGTCTGGTGGCGCTGCCCGCCGATGCCCGTACGCGCGAGCAGTTGGAGTGGATCGCGGACGAGGCGATCGAGGCCGGCGGCGCCGCCTCGATCTGGCTGGCCCGGCCGGCCGCCTTCGCCCAGGAACGGGAGCTGGCCGCCGGCATGGCCGAGGCGCGGGCCGCCGAGTACCGAGCCGTGATCGACCAGGCCGACCAGGCCGCAGACGGCACCAACACCGCAGCCGCCGTACGCAAGCTGCGCGCCGGGTTGCGGCGCATCGGCCGTCGCGACTTCTTCCCGCCGCCCGAACGCGACCTGGCGCACGCCGCCGTCCGCGCCCTGGCCGAGCGGACCGAATCACCTCAGGAGGAGAAAGCATGAAGTGGGCGACCCGCGCCGGCATCCACATCGACCGGGCCGCCTGCGCCTGGCTGATCCGCCGACACGTCGACAAGGAGGCGGAGTTCGTCTTCGTCACCGATCCCGCACAAGTCCCCGAAGGCGCGACCCCGTTCGACATGCGTGGCGTGGAACTCGGGCACCACGGCGGGGACTGCTCGTTCGAGACGATCCTGCGCCGGTACGAATTGACCGATCCGGTGCTGTGGAAGCTGGCCGAGATCGTGCACGAGGCCGATCTCGACGACGAACGCTACGACGCCCCCGAGGCGCCCGGCCTGGACGTCGTCCTGCGCGGCTTGTCCATGATCTGCGACGACGAGCGGATCCTGGAACTGACCGGGCCCCTCTTCGACGGGCTGTACGAGTACCACCGCCGCGCCACGCTGATCGGGCGTGATCCCGCGTGAGCGCCTCGCAGACCACGGCCGGGAACACGGCGGAGTCCGCCGCCGTACGTGATGTCGTGCCGTTCCGGACGGCGGTGCGCACCTGGTTCGCGATATCCCTGCAGACCTTCGGAGGTCCGGCCGGGCAGATCGCGGTGATGCAGCGCGCGCTGGTGGAGGAGAAGCGGTGGATCGGCCAGCAGCGGTTCAACCACGCTCTGAGCTACTGCATGCTGCTGCCGGGTCCTGAGGCCCAGCAACTCGCCGTCTACGTCGGCTGGTTGCTCAACGGTACTCGTGGCGGCCTGGCCGCGGGCACTCTCTTCGTCCTGCCTGGCGTCGTCGCCCTGCTCGCGCTGTCGGCGCTGTACGTCGCGTTCGGTACGACCGCCGCCGTCACCGGGCTGTTCGCCGGGCTCGCCCCGGCCGTGGTCGTCATCGTCGCCCAGGCGGTGTGGCGGGTGGGCCGACGGTCCCTGACCCACCCCGCCCTCATCGCGCTCGCAGTCGCATCCTTCGCCGCGCTCGCCCTGTTCGCCGTCCCCTTCCCGCTGGTGGTTGCGGTGGCCGCGCTCATCGGCTGGCTGCTGGCCCGCCTCGCCCCGCAGACCCTGCGCCCGGCCGCCGCGCACGCCGCCGACGACGGCCCACCACCACTGATCGCCGACGACGCGTTGCACGCCGAACGCCCCAGCCGTCATCGGGCGTTGCGCATCCTCGGGCTCGGCCTGTTGTTGTGGGGCGCGCCGCTCGCCGCGGTGGCGGTCCTCACAGGTACCGGAAGTGTCTTCACCACCCAGGGCCTGTTCTTCTCCGGCACCGCCCTGGTCACCTTCGGCGGCGCCTACGCCGTCCTGGCCTACGTAGCCCAGCAGGCGGTCCAACACTACGGCTGGCTCGGCGCGGGCGAGATGGTCCGCGGCCTCGCTCTCGCGGAGACCACGCCAGGGCCTTTGATCATGGTGGTGCAGTTCGTGGCCTTCCTCGGCGCCTACCGGGATCCTGGCGCCCTCAACCCCTGGGCCGCTGCCCTGCTCGGCGCGCTGCTGACCACGTGGGTCACCTTCGTGCCCTGCTTCCTGTTCATCTTCCTCGGCGCTCCCTACATCGAGCGCCTGCGCGGCAACCGGTCTGTGTCCGCCGCGCTGACGGGCATCACGGCGGCCGTCGTCGGCGTCATCGCCAATCTCGCCGTCTACTTCGCGCTCCACACCTGGTTCGCGAACGTCGACGACCGTACCTGGGGGCCGCTGCACCTCCAGCTCCCCGACCTGTCCACCGTGCGGCCCACCGCCTTGGCCATCACCTGCGCCGCCCTGGTCATGGTCTTCGCACTGAAGTGGAGCGTCCTGCGCGTCCTCGGCGTCTGCGCCGTCCTCGGTCTTGCAGTGGCCGGGGTGACGGCCCTCGGCTGACATGGCACCAAGGGTCAGCCAGGCAAGCGGCAATCCGGACGAGCCGTCTCTTTGGGGATCCCACCCCGCCCACGCCCGGTCATGCCTGATGATGGGCGTGCCATGACCGAGCCGAGTACGACGTTTCGCGCGCCACTGCCCGTGTTCCGGGCCGCTGTGTTCGCGTTCGTCGGCACGGTGCTCGGGGTGTCCGCGCACCATCTGGTCGCCGAAGGACCGGCGCCCTGGCGGCAGAGCGCGGCCGCTGCCGCCGTGCTCTTCGCCGTGGGACTGGCCGGAGCCCGGCGTCCCCGTTCTCTGATGTCCGTGGTGGCGGTGTGCGGTGCGGCGCAGTCTGCGCTGCACCTGTGGCTGGCGACGGCACACGAGCACTCCGCCCCGGCTACGGCCGTGCCCGCGCACGCCCATCACGGGACGGACGCTCACACGGCCTGGCACGAGCGGCTGCACGGCTCGCTCGCGATGACCGCCGTACACGCGACTTCGGCGGTGCTGGTCGCCGTACTGCTGCACCAGGCGGACACCGTGTGCTGGTCACTGGCGCGGGGTATGACGGCCGCGGTCGACGCTGTCCGCGCCCGGATGGCCACGGTCTGGACGCTGCTGAGGGAACGCCTCGCAGCCGCGCGGTACCGGTTGCCGCCGGCGGTCATCGGGGCGTGGCTGCAAGGGCCGCCTATGAAGAGGGCAGTGCTCGCAGACGTGCTGGTACGCAGGGGCCCGCCCCGGGCAGGAGTCTCTCTCGCCATTTGACCTCTGCGGGACGCCCGACCGGCCGTCCCGCGCTCGTCCCTGCCTGGAGACACCCATGTTCCATGCCATGAAGAAGCACGGCACCGCACGGCGCCTGGCCCTGCTGACCGCCGCGACCACCGGCGCCGTCCTCCTCACCACCGGCCCGGCTGCCGCCCATGTGGAGGTCGAGGCCGACAACGCTCAAGCCCTCGCCGAGAACGTCAAGCTGACCTTCGTCGCGGAGTCGGAATCCGCCGACGCGGGGATCACCGAGCTGCGCGTGGTCCTGCCCAAGGGCATCGCATCCGCCGACGTGGCCTACGACAAGGGCCCCGAGGGCTGGAAGTTCACGGCCCGCGACGACGGTTACGTCATCAAGGGCCCGGCCGTGAAGGCCGGCGAGGACGCCGAGCACTCGGTCGTCGTCAAGCAGCTGCCCGACGCGAAGGAACTGGCGTTCAAGACGCTGCAGACCTACAGCGACGGACGGATCGACCGCTGGATCGAACTGGCTGAGCCCAGCGGCGACGGCCACGGCAATGAAGCCCCGGTCCTCGAACTCAAGGCCGCCGCGCCCGGCGCCAAGCCCGCCAGCCCGTCCCCGAGCGAGACCCAGCCGGCGTCGCCCTCCCCCACCCCCACGGAGACCGAGCCCGAGTCCTCTCCGGCGGCCCAGGCCGAGGCGAAGGAGGACGACGGCGGCCTCTCGACCGGTGCATGGATCGGCATCGGCGCCGCGGTCCTGATCGTGGCGGGCGGTGCCGCCTACGCCGTACGCCGACGGGCCGGCGCCCAGCAGTAACAGCAAGGATGCCGATCGGCCCCTTTGCCCCCGCGGTCTCCGCAGAAGCGGCGCTGCAGCAAAGGGGCTGACCGATCGTTACCCGGCACCCGGCAGGTGCGCCGTGTTGGCGAGCAGCACCGCCGGGGCCATCGCTACCAGCACGGGCACTGCGAGAACGACGGCGGCCGCCGTGCCCGTCAGAGCCCGTGACAGCCGCCCCGGTACTGCTGGGCGCCGGCCCGTCGGCGTACGGGCGCAGCAGCCCCATCCAGCCGAGGGCCGCCGTCAGGACGTCGGCGATGAGGATCGCCCGGTGGTGACGCAGCCTCAGATGGGCCCGTTCGTGTTCGAGGGTGGCGGCGAGCTCCTCGGACGAGAGCAGGTCCTGGGCCGCGGTGGTGACGACGATGCGGGAGCGACCGGGCGGTCCGGGTATGCAGAAGGCGACCGGGGCGGCATGCGCCAGCACTCGAACCGCAGGGTCGTCGCCGCGTCCGTGCGAGCCCTGGGCGTCGGCTGTCAGCCGGTCGCGGTCACGTGCGCGGCGCACGCGCAGAGACCTTCGCGCAGCGGTCCACGACAACGCCGTCATGCCCAGAAGGAGGGCGAGCAGTGCCGCCTCGGTGATGCCTCTCGCCTGCCAGGCACCGCCGTAGGCGGCGTGGATCAGCGGTTTGTCGGCGTGGAAGAGCCACACCATGCCGTGTTCCCACAGGTCGTGCGCGGCCAGGACCAGGGCGCCGCTCACCGATGCCAGCAGCCCCAGGGCGCAGGAGTGCCACAGGCGCAGGGCTGCCTGCGGGTGGCGGCTGCCCCAGCTCGCCCCGGCCAGTGCCCGAGTCACAGGTCCGCCGATCAGGAGCGCGTGTGCGAGGAGCCCAGTGATGACAAGCATGGTGGACCTCCTCAGCCGTCGGCGCTCGGCTCGGCAGGACTGCGATCTGCGACCAGCTCAGAGCCAGTCGTAGGGCGAGTCTCCTGTCACGAGCCGTGCTCTGTGGGCCCAGGCCGGATGAACCGCTGGGAGCAGACCGGCTGTTACAGGGCGAGGAGGGTGGTGTACGCGTCTTGGATGAGAGTGTTGCCCGCGCCGGGTGCGGTGTTCGTCAGGGCCACCAGGGCCGTGCCGTGGTGGGGGTTGAATCCGGCGAAGGCGGTGCAGCCACGGGTGCCGCCGGAGTGGTGGTAGAGGTGCGAGCCGTCGCGACGGGGACGGATGTTCCAGATCAGCGCCAGGCCGCTGCCACGCGGTAGGCGGAGCCGCGGGCGCTGTACGTCGAACAGAGCGGCCCGGAGCGCGATCGGGACCTGGGCGGAGGCCGGGTCGAGGAGGTTTTCGACGAACGTGAGCAGGTCACGGGCGCTGGATCGCAGGGCTCCAGCTGCGGCGAGACCGGGGATGCAAAACGGGGGCCGGACCCGGCGGCGCCAGTGGCCGGTGACCTGCGTGCTTCCCGTGGGTGCGGTGGTGGTGCAGCCGGTGTCTCGCAGGTCGAAGGGCACGAGCACGCGGTCCTCGAGCAAGGCGGGGTACGAGGTGTGGCCGAGGCTGGCCGCGCCGGTCAGGGCGTAGCCGAGCAGACCGACCCCGAAATTGGAGTAGCGCACGCGGGTGCTGGGTGCGGCCCGCAGGCGGGTGCGGGCCAGTGCGTGCAACACGTCGTCTGTGGTGAAGCGGGCGTAGGGGTTGGTGAGTAGCCGTGGCGCGGCGGAGCGCAGCAGGCCGGGCGGGAGGCGAGGTAGCCCGGAGGTGTGGGTGGCCAGGTGGGTGAGGGTGAAAACGGTGCCGTTCGGGGGCAGGGCGGTGCCAGCCGGCAGGTGGCGGGCGAGGGGGTCGTGGAGATCCAGCTCGCCGCGGGCTGCCTGTTCGGCCAGCAGTAGGGCGGTGAACGTCTTGGTGAGGGATCCGACTTCGAAGCGGGTGCCGGCGTCGGCCGGTACCCCGCCGTGGTGCGCGGTGCGGCCGCGGACAAGCAGTGCGCGGCGGCCCTTGCGGTGCAGGCCGATCGCGGTGGTGCTGGCCTCGGGTGCTGCGGACAGCAGAGCGTGCAGGGCGTCGCGCACTGGTGCGGGGGCGTGCAGGCGGTCCGCGGCGTCCGCCGGGCTGTCGCTGTGGGAGGTCATGCGTGAGTGTCGGGCGTGTGGGTGGGAGGGGCCTTCAGGGCTCGAGTGAGGGCGATGGTGCCGGCGACGGTTGCCACGACGGTGGGGTGATGGTGGTCCTGGAAGCGGGTGGCATGGTCGTCGTCGACGGGGTGGTCGTCACGGGGCACCAGGCCGTCCGCGTGCTGGACTTCGGCCAGGCGCTGCCAGTCGCCGAGCTCAACGTATGGTTCGGGCAGGCAGCTGCCGATGATCAGCAGTTCGCCCACCAGGTCCCACTGGCCGGTCTCGGCCCAGACGTCGGTCCATACCGGCAGCCAGAGGGCCAGGTAGGCGGCCAGGTCGTCGGGCAGTCCGCGGGGGGCGCGGCCCCAGTCGGTGAGGTGGAAGACGGTGTGGGTGATTGCGTAGCCGGTCATCCAGTCGAGGTGCCAGGGCTGCGGGGTGCTGCCGAGCCAGGTGGCCCGCGTCAGCCTCTCCCAGTCGTCCGCGCCCTGGTCGTGGCCGATGACGCGGAGGGCGTTGGCGATGGCGAGCCGCCGGTTGGGCACGTATTCGACGGTCCGGGCAGTGCCCGTCGCGGCGAAGTGCGTGATGAGCCGCTCCATGCCGGTGTGGCGGTAGCCGACTCGCGCGAAGTGGGCGTACCCCTCAACGGTATCGGTGGCGAGAGGCTGGCGCAGGAGACGCTCGTAGAGCAGTGTGCCGTCCTTCAGTTGTGCCCAGGCGAAGTCCAGCAACTCGTGGGCCAGTGCGCACTGTTCGCTCCCCGAGGCACCGTCGCGCAGGACCAGCGAGGCGGCCAGAGCGGTCTCCAGCAGGGCCTTGTAGGCCTCCATGTCTCCGGCGAGGTCCCGGCCGTCCAGCGCGCCCGCTTGTCTATGTGCGTGCAGCCAGTGCAGGGCGCGGGAACCAACGTCATGGGCTGTCTGGGCCAGCGCCGTGCTCATACGCCCTCCAGACCGAGCATGTGGTGGCAAATCTCCACGTCCAGGAGGCAGCGGTTTCCGCCGCCGCGCAGGGCGATGTCCTCGACGAGCAGGGCCGCGTCCAGGGGGAGGGCGACGTTGTCGGCTGCTAGCCAGGCCAGCCAGCGGGTCACGCGCGCCGCGGTGACGAAGTCCCGCCGCAGCAGGCTGCGGGTGGCGCCCCGGGCCAGTGCCTCGGTACCGGAGCGTGCGGCCTCGTGAACGGGAGTGTCCAGGCCGGGCAGGGCCAGTGACGCCAGTTGCCCCATCCGCAGCGCCCACGGCACCCAGCCCTCCCCGCTTCCACCCTGGGGCGTCCAGGTCGCGGAGTGGTGGCGGGGCGCGGTGCTGTCGAAGTGCGGTGGCCCTGACGGCATCGGGGGCGGAGCCTGCGGGGCGCCGGGAGCGAGGCGGGCCAGCAGTGTGACCAGGCCCCAGTCGATCCAAGCCCGGATCCACGGCGGTTCCGGCCCGCGCGGGGGTGCGGGGGGCAGCCGCGGCGCGGGAGGCAGCGCCGCCAGGGTGAGGCGTACGGCGGCCGACTCCTCCGGTGCAGGAATCTGACCGGTCAGCACGTAGGGAGCCAGCGCGTCCGCCCCCAACTGGCGCACGGCGCCCGTCGCGGTCACCAGGCCGGTTGCCCCGGTGGTCCCATCGGCCTCTGCCGCTTCCTGGAGAAGCGATGCCACGATCGTGCTGCCCCCTGCGCCCTTCAGGGCCTCCCGGGCTCTGCTCGCCAGGAGTTCGGCGGAGGCGCAGTGGGCAGCACGTGACCTCTCGGTGATCACCGGCGGCGGGGCTCCTTCGGCTCCTTCGGCGAGAGGAGCAGGGTGAGCAGGGTCGGGCGGACGCTGCCCAATCCCTCGGGGGTGGGCGGCGGAGCGTCACTGACCGGCGTCTCGGTGGAGGTCACCAGTTCCTCCAACAGCCCCGCGTCCAGGGTGACGCAGTCTTTCCGCAGCAGTTCGATCGCCATTGTTCCTCCTGGAAGAAGTACGCGTTCACTACACGGAGCGTCTCCATAACACGTGCGTCAAATTGCCGTGTCGGCGGGTAAACCACTCGAAGGAATCAATAGGGTGCACGCGTGGTGAAAGCAGTGAAAGGCATCCACAGCGCCCCGGCCGCCCCGCGTGTGCGCCGAGCGGTTAGCGGGTCAGCCGCCGAACCGGACAACCTCAGCGGGGGAGAGGTCTGGCCGAGCGCGGTGCCAGCGGCCGGCGCTGTGAGGTATGGCCAGGAGGAACGTCCGGCGGGTGCAGCCAGCGCCCCATCGAGCTGCCCGAGGGCAGCAGGCGGTCGCGCCGGTACTGCGGATCGGCCTGCGCGAAGCCGTCAGACTCTGGGTGCTGTGGCTTTGCGGTATCGGCCGGGCGGTGTCCCGTACTCCCTGGTGAAGGCCCTGACGAAGGTGAATTCCGATGCGTAGCCGCATTGTTGGGCGATGGTGCGCAGTGGCGCTTCGGTGGCGGCGAGCAGCCGGCCGGCGAGGGTCATGCGCCACCAGGTCAGGTACGTCAAGGACGGTTGGCCCACGGTCGTGCTGAATCGGCGTGCGAAGGCCGCCCGTGACAGGCCGGCCCGGGCGCCTAGTTGTTCTACCGTCCAAGGGTGGGCGGGTTGGTCGTGTATGACGTGCAGGGCGGAGGCGACGGCTGGATCGGCGAGTGCGGCGGCCCAGCCGGTGGCCGCTCCTACGGCTTGGTCGTGCAGGCAGGCCCGAAGGATGTAGAGCAGCAGAGTGTCGAGCAGGGAAGGCACCACTGCGTCCGTGCCGGGCCCGGGTCGTTCCAGTTCGCCGCCCAGCAGGTCGACGGCCGCGCGCAGTTCGCGGTGTGCGCCGATGCGGGCCGGGAGATGCACGAGGCCGGGCAGCGCGGTCAGCAGCGGGTGTGCCCTGGTGCGGCTGAGCCGGTAGGCACCACACAGGACGACCGTGGTCGGCCCCGTGTCCCGGGGCAGTTCGCCCCGGATGATCCAGCTGCCGTCCGGTTCCTGGACCACATCGGTCAAAGGCGTCGCCGGGTCGTCGGCGATGCCGTGCCCGCGCCCGTCCGGCCGGAAGACCACATCGCCCGGACCGAGCCTGACGGGTGCTGAGCCGTCGCCCGGCAGGAGCCAGCACGAGCCCTGCAGGACGATGTGGAAGCCCGCGCCGTCGGAGGCGGCGAAGCGCAGGCCCCAGGGCGCTGACACGGCGGTGAGGAAGGACTCCGGACGTCCGGCGCGCATGGCGGTGATCGCGTCGCTGAGTACATCCATGCGCTGACCTTAACTCTTGCTCCGGGTTGCGAGACGGTGGGCAAAGGATCGTGGACTGTGAGGCATGGGTCGGCTCGTTCTCGCCGCATAGCGTCGTAGCCACCCCTACGGAAGAGAACCCCTCGCATGAGCATCGTTGTCACCGGAGCCACCGGATCCCTCGGCCGTCTCGTCGTCGGCGAGCTGCTCGCCACGGTCCCCGCCGAGCAGATCGCCGCAGTCGTCCGCAACAAGGAGAAGGCCGCGGACCTCGCGGCGCGCGGCGTCGAGCTGCGCATCGCCGACTACAGCCGGCCCGAGACCCTCGACGGGGCCTTCCGCGCCGGCGACCGCGTCCTGCTGATCTCCGGCAACGACGCCGAGCAGCGGGTGGCGCAGCACACCGCCGTGATCGAAGCAGTGCAGGCGGCGGGCGTGGCGCAGCTCGCGTACACCGGCGTCCTGGGCGGACCCGAGGCCGACTTCGAGCTGGCCGCCTCGCACAAGGTCAGCGAACAGCTGATCCTGGACGTTGGGCTGCCGTACACCTTCCTGCGCAACGGCTGGTACACCGAGAACCACACCGACCAGCTCGCCCCTGTGCTGCGGTACAACGCCGTCGTCCAGAGCGCGGGCGAGGGCCGGGTGGCCTCCGCCGCCCGCGCCGACTACGCGGCCGCGGCGGCTGCCGTCCTGACCGGCGACGGCCACCTCGGGCAGGCGTACGAGCTGAGCGGCGACGTCGCCTGGTCCCTTGCGGAGTACGCCGCCGAGCTGTCCCGGCAGCTCGGCCGCACGATCACCTACAACAACGTCCCGGCCGAGACGCACCTGTCCATCCTGACAAGCGCGGGCCTGCCGCAGCCGCTCGCCGAGATCCTCGTGGACCTGGACGCCGCGATCGAGCGCGGGCTGCTGGCGGCCACGCCGGGCGACCTGGCGCGGCTGACGGGCCGTCCCACCACCCCGCTCGCGGACACGGTCGCAGCGGCGCTGGCCGCCACCGCGTAACTGCCGGACGACGCGACGCCGATCGCCCGCCATCGGGCCGACGGAATGCGACGACGGTCCGCGCCGATCGATGCCGCGTCCGAACCCGGATCCGGCGTACACGCCTACGAGTTCTACCGCGACGAGACCGGGGTGTGCGTACATCGCGACTCCTATGTGGACGAGGCGTCGGCGTTTGAAATCCTGAGGGGTAGGCAGTTACGGCCCCGGCCGTGTGTTGGTGAACCTGGTTGACCGTGGAGTCCACCGACACGGTCCGCTCCACGACTGCTGCGGCGGCGCCGGTCGCCCACAACCGTCGCGGAGGTCAGCCCAGTGGCGCTGCCAGATGCGAGGTCCCTGACCGGATGACAATCTGGTCAGAAGGACCAAAAGCAATGCGGGAGGACGGTCATGGGTGCTGAAGGGATGAGGCAGCGGGCCAAAGACATGGCTGACAAGTTGCGCCAGATGAGCCAGGGCGGGCAGAGCAGCAAGTCGCGGCACAAGGACCAAGGGCGCGGTAAGCGCATCGAGGAGCAGATGAGGAAGCTCCAGGAGCGGCGGCACCGGCATAGGTGACGTCTAGTCCGGCTGCGGGTGCCGACGCGAACGGTCCGCGCTCTCCCGGGCGGGTCTCTTGTGCGGGCTCATGTCGTCGCCGTGCGCCGCCGGTAGTGGATGCTGTCAAATGGGGCCTCTCCGCGGCGACATGAGGGAAGGTTCGCTCGATCGAGCCGGTCGCGGACCACCCGCGAGCGACTCGGCAGTAATCAGGCCCATTGCGAACGGCGATCGGCCGTAATCGCGTCGTTTACCCCGGGATCAGGCCCTCGTCGGACAGCAGCGCTTGTACGTCGGTCAGGCTGGCGTCCTGGTCGGGGAGCACGAGGTCGGATGGGGTGAGTGCTTCATCCGGCAGGGTTGTGCCCAGGCGGCGCACGGTGTCCAGGAGGGCGTTGAGCGCGGTGTGGAAGGCTGCCTCGTCGTCGGCGTCGGCCGCGGACTGCAGGGCTGAGTCGGGTTTGTTGAGTTCGTCGAGGTGGGCATCGGTGACGTCGTACTGGCCCTCGCCGAGAATCCGGATGATCATGGTGCCTCCTGGCCCGTCGGACGGTTGAGGCTGCCGCCTTCCACGGCCGCCGGTTGGGCTGCGGATGCCGGGAGTTGGGCCTTCATCCGGGCCAGCTCCTGCTCGATTTCGGTGCCGGAGCTGAGGGCCTCGAGCTCGGCCTGGATGTCGTCGCGGCCGGCGGGGAGGGTCGCGTCCGCCAGGACTCCGGAGTCGATCAGCTCGTCCAGGGCGCCAGCGCGTGCCTGCATCTGCTCGGTCTTGTCCTGGGCGCGCTGCATGGCCAGGCCGACATCGCCCAGCTCTTCACTGATGCCGGTGACGGCCTCGGTGATGCGGGTCTGGGCCTCAGCCGCGGTGTAGGTGGCCTTCATGGTCTCCTTGCGGGTACGGAAGGTGTCCACCTTGGTCTGCAGGCGCTGCGAGGCACCGGTGAGCTTGTCCTCGTCGGCCTGCAACGCTGCCTGCTGGCTCTGCAGATCGGTGAGTTGGGAGGTCACCGCGTTGCGCCGGGTCAGCGCCTCGCGGGCGAGGTCCTCGCGGCCTGCGGCCAGTGCATGCTGTGCCTGGGTCTGCAGCTTCCCGGCGTACTGCTGCAGCTGTACCAGCTGCAGGTCCAGCCGTTTGCGGCTGGTGGCCACATCCGCCACCCCGCGCCGCACCTTGCGCAGCAGCTCAAGCTGCTGGGCATAGGAGTAGTCCAGCACCTCACGGGGATCCTCGGCCCGGTCCAGGGCCTTGTTCGCCTTGCTCCGGAACAACAGGGTGACGCGGTCCGCGATGCTGCTCACAGCCCCTCCTCCTCTCCTCTGACAGAGGCGTACACCTTCAGGCTCCGCCCGGTGGCGGTGCGCCGCAAACCGTCCCGCCTGCGGCGATCCGGTCCGTGGGCCGGGCGGTGTCGCTGCCGCCTTCGCAACCGCCTGGACCGGTGGGTGAGGCGGCCGGGCCGCGCGTCGTCGGCCACCGGGACCGAGACCTGCGCAGGAGCCCAGCAAAGCGAGGTTGCGGCATTGCGGATGGCGCCGGCCGGATGACGGGGTCACCGACTAGGAAGATTTAATCCGGTTTGTGGCTGGTTTTGCTGTTTCGTCGATTGGGTGAGGGTTAACCGGGACAGGGTCGCCGGCACGGTCACCGAGCAGGCAAAGGCCGTAACCGGTGAGGCTCGGGAACAGCCCGACGCGGCAGCGCGTGAGCTGCTCGGGCGGGTCACCGCAGGGCTTCGCCCGACGGCGGTTTCCTGGGCGCGGCGGCCCTGGCCGGTAGAAGCCGCCGCACCAGCGGACCGCCTGCATGGTCCTGCCGGCCCCATGGCAGGCGTGCTGAACACACCTCTTGTTGCTCTCTTTCGGAAGTGATCGCAATGACGTCACCCAACTACGGGTCCACCGGGTCGACCCGATCGGGCGGATCGACCGGGTCGACCGAGTCGACCATGGAGACCCACCCCGACATCGTCGAGATGCGCCAGCGCCACACCCTGGCCGAGCGCGCCGCAACGACTCCGCGGGCGCAAGCCATCGAGGCACTGGCCCTGCTCACGGGCCTCTACCTCGCGGCCTCCCCGTGGATCGCGGGATTCAACGGCGGCGGCTTCTCCCGGCTGGCCATCAACAACCTGATCGTGGGGATCGGCTATGCGCTGCTGATGAGCGGCGGCTTCGGCCGTGCCTACGACCGGACGCACAGCATGGCGTGGGCCGCATGCGCCCTGGGCGCGTGGACGGTCATCGCCCCATGGGTGGTGGCAGGCAACGTCGACACCACACGCACCGTCACCAACAACATCGTCACGGGCCTGATCGCCCTGCTGCTCGCCCTTGCCGCCAGCGCGGCAGCCCGCTCAGGCAGCGCACGCGGTACCGAGGGCGCCTACGGGGGCGCATACGGCGGAACCGGCCGCTGAGCACACGCCGGTCCGGCGACCGGGGGGGATTCCCGGCAAAAATCACCGGCGAGGTCCGCAAGGAACGCATTGAGGCCGACGAGGAGACCGGCGAGCGAGGCAGTGCCGCCGCTGACCCGCCGCGGACCCCAGGCGCCCGGGACGGGAAGAGCGACGGCCCTCGTCCCGGGCGCCCCGCACTTACGCCGTCCCTTCCCCCGCCGCACTCGGGTAGGGCGTATCCGGCTGGCACCGGAGCGCCGGAGCCGCGTGTCCGCGCGCAAGGAGCTGTCGTCTCAGAGACTGCGACACAGACGCGACACCGTTCACCAGGGCCGGGGCCTGGAGCCCGGCGAGGCGCAGCGGCGGGACGTCGAGGCGTACGGCCGCGAGGATGAATCGGAGAGGTTCGGCCCGTCTGCGGAGGTGGAGCGCAGAGCACCGAAGGCTCTGACCAGGATGCCGAAGAGGTCCTGGTGGGCGGTTCTGCGAGGGACGTTCAAGGAGTTCAAGGACGACGAGCTCGTCGACCGGGCGGCATCTCTGACCTACTACGGCATCCTGTCGCTGTTCCCGGCTCTGCTGGTTTTGGTCTCGGTGCTGGGGATCACCGGACAGTCGACGACGAGGCAGGTGCTGGACAACGTGCAGCAGCTGACTCCCGGTGCCGCCCGCGATGTGATCCGCAACGCGGTGCAGCAGATGGAAGGCCGCGGCGGCGTCGGCTCGGTGATGGCGATCGTCGGCCTGGCCCTGGCGGTGTGGTCGGCATCCGGCTATGTGGCGGCGTTCATCCGCACGTCCAACGCCGTCTATGACATGCCCGAGGGGCGCCCGGTGTGGTTGGTGTTGCCGCTGCGGCTCGTCGTCACGGTCGTGCTGATGATCCTGGCGGTGGTCAGCGCGCTGAGTGTGGTCTTCACGGGCGCTCTGGCCCGGCAGGCGGGCAAGGTGCTGGGGATCGGGGACACGGCCATCACCGTGTGGTCGATCGCCAAGTGGCCGGTACTCGTGTTCCTGGTCTCCCTGATGATCGCGATCCTGTACTGGGCCAGCCCGAACGCGAGGGTGCGCGGCTTCCGGTGGATCACACCCGGCAGCTTCCTGGCACTGGTGATCTGGATGATCGCCTCCGCAGGCTTCGCGGTCTACGTCGCCAACTTCGCTTCCTACAACAAGACCTACGGCACCTTCGCCGGGGTGATCGTCTTCCTGGTGTGGCTGTGGATCACGAACGTCGCCGTCCTGCTCGGCCTGGAGTTCGATGCCGAGACCGCACGCCAGCGCGCCGTCGTCGGCGGGCACCCACCGCACAAGGAGCCGTACGTCCATCCCCGCGACACCAGGAAGTGGGATGAGGACGACCGCCGCCGCCTTGAATGAGCTGCGGCGTGTGCTCGCGGCATCAGATGCCCCGGCCGGGAAGCCGGAGTCATGAGAGTGCTGGCAGGGCTTGAAGAAGGCGACCGGCGCCTGACCGCCCGCATGGCGTCGTGGAACTCGCCGTTCGTGCGCCGGGTGCTGCCCGCGGTCCGGGCGGCTGCCGAGCACACCAGGCTGTGGTGCGGCGCGGCCGTGCTGCTGTCCGTCGCCGGGGGCGGGCGTGGCCGCGAGGCCGCGCTGACGGGGCTGGCGAGCATGGCCGTGGCGGAGCTGGTCTCCAACGCGGTGGCCAAGCCCCTCCAGGAGCGTCCGCGGCCGCCGAAGGAGTGGATCCCGCACGACGACGTCGACGACCGTCCCAGGTCATCTTCCTTCCCGTCCGGTCACACCGCCGCCGCAGTGGCCTTCACCAGCGCCGTTGCACCGACGTGGCCGCGCGTGGCAACGGCGTGCGCGGTGCCGGCGGTGATGGTGGCGGCCGAGCGGGTGCACAGGGGCGCCCACTACGCCAGCGACGTTGCTGCTGGCGCCGCCATCGGCCTGGCCAGCTCCTGGTTCACTCGCCACGCTCCGCGCCTGATCCAGCGCCACTGGCCCCAATAACAGGGCCGGGTACGACTGGCGTATTGATGCAGCGCCTGCTGGCCATACCGAGTCCTGTGATCGCGCCGCTCCAGATGTTCCGGGGCATGGCAGACCTCCGCGGCTACCCCGGGCAACACCAGACTATGAGGGCAACTGCCAGCCGCGCACGTGCAAGGGCAAACAGCCGCTGAACGTCCCGGCCCATCCATCTGGGCCGGGACGCCCAGCAGGCACGGCCTATTCCCACCCTGCGCTGTTCCCTCGGAAGCAAGGGGGATGAGCTTGAACCAGTCGTCGACGAAGCAAGCCTCGCAGTCGCCGCTCCGCAGCGGAGCGCGCCGTGCAGTGGGCGGGCAACGGCGTGCACCGGTCCTTAAGTCGGCGCCCTGTTCACCACTCGTGTGAGGAATGGGGAAGGCATGACCCCTGCGGGTGACCTGACCGGTCACCCATGTCGCCTGGACTCGGTCGTCTGCCACCGTCGTGATCGGGATGCGGAGTCATCCGTTCCTCTCCTCGTGGGTCCCGACGAAAGGGCACAGGCATGCCTTCGGCCATGCGTAAGTCGACGACAACTTCTCTGCCGCAGCGGCTGGCCGCCGCGGCCGTCGCACTGGGCAGTTGCCTGGCGCTCGCCGTCCCGGCGGGCACTGCCACCGCGGCGCCCGCCGACCCGGTGCCGACCGTCTTCTTCGGCGACTCCTACACCGCCAACTTCGGCATCGCTCCCGTGAAGGACCATGACAGCGAGAGGGGCTGGTGCTTCCAGACCACGAAGAACTATCCCGCCGTCGCCACCCAGCGCCTGGCCGACAAGAACATCACCCTCGACGTCCAGGCGGACGTCTCCTGCGGAGGCGCACTCATCCACCACTTCTGGCAGGAGCAGGAGCTGCCCTTCGGAGCCGGGAAGGTCCCGGCGCAGCAGGACGCGCTCAAGGACAACACCCGGCTCGTCGTGGGTGGTATGGGCGGCAACACGCTGGGCTTCACCAGCATCCTCAAGCAGTGCTCCGACGAACTCCGCAAGCACCCTCTGCTGCCCGGAGAGCCGGTGGACCCGGACAAGCCGGCCGGCGAGTGCAAGGACTTCTTCGAGTCGGAAGACGCAAAGGCATGGCTGGACTACCAGTTCCAGCAGGTCGAAGGGGACCTGGAGCAGATCCTCATGCGCATGAGCTACTTCGCCCCGGACGCCGAGCGGGTCCTGGTCGGCTACCCCAGGCTCGTGCCGGAGGACACCACCAGGTGCCTGACTGCGGCCCCCGGCCAGACGGAACTGCCGTTCGCCGACATCCCCAAGGACGCGCTGCCGCTCCTGGACCAGGTGCAGAAGCGGCTGGACGACGTCATGAAGAAGGCCGCCGCGGATGATGGTGCCGACTTCGTGGACCTCTACGACCGCACCGGGAACAACACGGCGTGCGACGGCGCCAACCGCGGCATCGGCGGCCTGCTGGAGACCTCCAAGCTCGACCTCTTCGGCCAGCCGATCCCGTGGTACGGACACCCCAACGACAAGGGCCGTGACATCCAGGCCAAGTACGTGGCCGCCAAGATCGAGACAGTCCTCAACCGCTGACCGGGCCCCAGCCCTGAACTCGGATGACCCCAGATCCTGTTTGCGTCATCCACTCCGGAACGAGGCCCCAGGTCCGCTACCTGGGGCCTTGCCGTGCAGCGCCCCGGGGCCGACACCGCCACCGGCTCCGTCACAGGGCGTTGGCGCACGATGCAGAGGACGGCACCTCAACGCCGATGCTGCCGACTCCGCTCCCGAATTCGGCACTGTCCAGGGCAGCCGGGTACGGCGGGCAGCAGTGTCAGTTCGACGGCGACGTCCTGGCGCAGATCCAGGTAGCAGCGCAGCCGGACACCGGGCTGACCTGGGTCATGCGTGGTGCGGTCGGTGGTGGCGGTGGCCCACCGGGAGGCGAGCGCCTGCTGAAAGGCGAAGGCGGTGTGGTCGTCGGCGGCCGCGACGTCGACGACGACCAAACCCGCCAGCGTCCGCCTCTCGTGCTCACCTTGCGGAGTCAGCAGGAACTGCCGCGCTTCCTCGGCACGGGCTCGGTCCCGGTTCTCCTGCTCCCGGCAGGCAGCCTCACGAGACTCCTGCCACGCCTCGGGCAGCAACGACGCGTCCGCCCCGTACACCTTCTCAACCAGCCCAGGCACGTCTCCCGGAACCGACCACACCTCACCGGCACCGGGCAGCACAGCAGCGGTCCGCAGCAACAGATGACGCCCGTAGATCATCTCGCCGGCAAACGCGAATGCCGGGTCACGGCCCTCACGCGGCTCGAACCCCGTAACGAACAACCGTGGCACGCGCAGTCTGTCCGGGCGCCAAGTGTCCTCGTGCCGGTGCAGCCGTCCTACACGCTGCAGCAGAAGATCAACAAGGGCCAGATCCGTGATCAGTAGGTCGGCATCGACATCGAAGGACTGCTCGGCAAGCTGAGTCGCCACCAGGATCAGCCGGCCGCCCCGGCGGCGCGGCGTCCTCGGGCCCAGCAGACGCAGGCACTCCTCCGTCAGATCGGCACGCCGGGCAACCGTGAAACGGGCATGCGGTAGGCGCGAAGTTCTCCACGGACCAGATCGTGTACCGCGGTTGATCCCCGCGAGTGCGGTCCGACACCGGCTCCGGGCACGGAATCCGGCAACAGGCCGGAGCACTCCCACGACCGCGGGGCCAACCGCCCGTTGACCACGCCGCACATCAGACGATTCCTTTGCAGCTCATGTCATGGTTGCCGCACACCGCCAGAACGGGCGTCAATTAGCGTATCGGCAGCCTTCCGCAACCGTTGCCCGTCCGCAAAACAGCAGACCCAGCACCGCTGTCACAGCATCGGCTCGGCCCTGTAGTCCGCTGATGCCATTGACGATCAGGCCGCGGCCCTGCCACCACGAGGGAACACAGAGGCCGCACCCTCTCACTGTGTCAACGAAACGCAGACGCCCCGGACCGCGCCTGACGGCCTGCTACCGCCATCTCATCGCGCACCCCGCCCCGCTCGCACCAGTGCACAACCAGTGCACACTCGGCCGGTAACTCCCGGAAAACCAGGGAAGTGGAGGGAGGTATTCCGCAACCCTCAGCACAATTGCCCAGGTCAGCAGGGGTGCAGGTCACGCCCAGGATGCCACCGGCACAAACGAACTGTCCTGCCGGAACAGCTCCGTTCCGTTCGGCCGTTCCACGCGGAGCTGGTAGGCGTAGTGGCGCAGGTAGTACCCGGGGTAGTTGTACGACTCGAAGCGGACGGACCCCGATGACGTGCCGGCCCGGAGGAAGAACGTGGCGTCCTTGGCGAACGTGCTCGTGCCGTCGTTCGGGTCGAAGCGGGCGCGGAAGTCCCAGTGGCGCAGGTAGTTTCCGGCAGCGTCGCGGAAGGAGCAGCCGCTGCCGTCGGCCAGGCCGGCGACGACCGTGAAGGTGGCGGCCTGCTTCTCGGCGGTGGTGCTGGAGCCGCTGACCACGGGCAGGTTGAGGAGCGAGGACTGCTGCTGCCAGTAGCGGGTCGAGTAGTTGGCCGACCGGAAGGAACGGGTGGTGTTCCGGGGCAGGCTCGGGCCGACCGCGACCGTCTCCCTGATGACCGTGAAGTGCCGTGCCGTGCCGGAGATTCCGGGCAGCGCGGCCGGTGCCGTCCAGGTGGCGAAGGTGTCGTAGCTGTCGCTGTAGTAGTAGCTGCCGTCGCCGTAGCCGTCGAAGAAGATGCGCCAGCCGCCGTTGTCGAGCCGCACGAGCGCCGGGCCCTCGCGGTAGCTGCCCCAGCCCGCCCAGTCGCCCGTCCTGCGGATCGTGTACGGGCCGGTGAGGTTCGAGGCGGTGGCGTACTCGATGTACTTCGTCGTCTCGTTCTTCGGGAAGGCGTGGTACGTCGAGCCGGTCTTCACGATGTACGTGTCGATGTGGTTGGCGCCGATGCCCGCGAGCGCCACCGGTGAACTCCATGCCGTCAGCGCCGAGTTGGTGGCCCTGAGCAGGTACGGCGTGAAGATCCACTCGTCGTTCGTGGTGGAGCAGGACACGATGACGCTGACGCTGCCGTCGCTGTCGACGAACCACTCGGGCGCCCAGGCGCGGGAGAGGTTCCCGACGGGGACCGTGTAGTCGTACAGGAACGTCCAGTTGACGCGGTCGGAGCTGCGGGCGAAGCCGATGGTCCTGCTGGTGTCCTGCCAGGTGCGCGTGGTGTAGGTGACGTAGTAGTAGCCGTCGGTGTGTCTGATGACGCTGGCGTCGCGGATGCGGCCCGCCGGCGGCGTGTACGCGGAGGAGCGCAGCAGCCGGAAGTCGGTGGCGTCGTCCGACTGGTAGACGTTGACCGTGCCGTCGTCGCTGTTGAGGAACGGCACGATCGTGTACCGGGTGGCGGAGCCGTTCGGCGGTGCGGCGGCCAGGGCGCCGCCGAGCAGTCCGGGCGCCTCGCCCAGCAGCACCGCGGAGGCGGGCAGGGCGGCCAGGGCGCGCAGCAGCGTACGGCGGGACGGGGCGACGGGGCGTGAGGTCACGGGCGGCTCTCCCTGAGACACAAGGGGTCGGTATACCGAACAAGGTTCGGCAACTCGATCAGAAGTGAGGGATCAGAAAGTAAGGGCGGGGCAGGGAGGCGTCAATGGTTTGAACAGGAGCCGATGAGCCCAGTGAGGTAGATGTGGTCGGTGGGTGGACGTCCACTCCTGTCGTCGGCGTTCCACCACCAGCCATCGGACGTTACCGTTCGGTAGACAAGCTGCTTCCGGAGGTGTCCGTATGACGCTCGACCGTGCCGCAGGCCTGGCGGAGACCGCCCGTGCGCTGGCCGCCGGGGACGTGACGTCCCGGGCGCTGGTCGAGCGGACGCTGGCGCGGATCGAGGCGGCGCAGGGCAGTATCAACGCCTTCCGGATCGTCCGGGCCGAGGCGGCGCTCGCCGAGGCCGAGGCCGCCGACCGGGAGCTGGCCGCGGGCGTGAGGAAGCCGCTGCTCGGCGTGCCCGTGGCGGTGAAGGACGACATGGACGTGGCCGGCGAGCCGACCGCCTTCGGCTGCTGCGGGGAGTTCCCGCCGGTCGCCGAGGACGGCGAGGCGGTGCGGCGGCTGCGCGCGGCCGGAGCCGTGATCGTCGGCAAGACCAACACCTGCGAGTTCGGTCAGTGGCCCTTCACCGAGGGGCCGGCCTTCGGCGCGACCCGCAACCCGTGGAGCCCGGCCCATACGCCCGGTGGTTCCTCGGGCGGCTCGGCCGCCGCGGTCGCCGCCGGTCTGGTGCCCGCCGCGCTCGGCTCGGACGGCGCCGGGTCGGTGCGGATCCCGGCCGCGTGGACCCATCTGGTCGGCATCAAGCCGCAACGCGGCCGCGTCTCCACCTGGCCGCGCGGCGAGTCCTTCCAGGGCATCACCGTCAACGGCACCCTGGCCCGTACGGTCGCCGACGCGGCCCTGCTGCTGGACGCGGCGAGCGGCAACCACGCGCTGGACCCACACCGGCCCCCGGCCGTCGACGCGTCGGCGGCCGTCGGCCGCGACCCCGGGCGGCTGCGCATCGCGCTCGCCCTCAAGCCGCCGTTCACGGCCGTTCCCGCCCGGCTCCTGCCGGAGGTGCGGACCCGGGTCGTCGAACTCGCCGACCGGCTGGCGGCCTTGGGACACACGGTCGAGGAGGCGGACCCGCCGTACGGTCAGATCGGGCTGACCTTCGTGCCGCGCGCGACCGCCGGGATCGCCGAGCGGGTGGCCGAGGCGCCCTTCCCGGCGCTGCTGGACCGGCGCACCCTGGGGGCGGCCCGGCTGGGCCGGCTGCTCGGCGGGGCACCGCTGCGGGCGGCCCGGCGGGCGGAGAGCGTCCTGCACCACCGTATCGGCGGGTTCTTCACCTCGTACGACGTCGTCCTCGCGCCCACCACCGCCGCTCCCCCGCCCCGGATCGGCGCCCTGCTGGAGCTCAGCGGATTCGCCACCGACCGGGCGATGATCGCCGCCTGTCCGTACGCCTGGCCGTGGAACGTGCTGGGCTGGCCGGGCGTCAACGTACCCGCCGGTTTCACGGCGGACGGCCTGCCCGTCGGGGCCCAGCTGCTGGGCCCGGCGAACAGCGAACCGCTGCTGGTGCAGGTGGCCGCGCAGTTGGAGGCGGAGCTGCGCTGGCACGAGAAGTGGCCGGCGCCGCCGGTCACGGAGCGTTCCGCTGCCGCCTGAGCGGCCCCGCACCGGTCCAGCAGGGCGGATGCCTCGGTGATCGGGCCCATGGGGGCAGCCTCTAGGGTGCCCCCGTGACCGCGATTACCGATGAGAACGTCCCGGGCCGCTCCGGCCCCTCCGCCACCGTCCAGGCCGATCCGCGCGAGGTGGGCCGGGTGCGCACCGAGTACTCGCCCGCGCACGACGGCGACCCCGACCCCGGCGAGATCGTCTGGACGTGGGTGCCCTACGAGGAGAACGACGGGCGCGGCAAGGACCGCCCGGTGCTCGTGGTCGCCCGCGAGCCGGCGGGGACGTTCCTCGCCGTGCAGTTGTCCAGCAAGCGGCACGACGGCCATCGCGAGTGGGTGCCGATCGGCAGCGGCCCGTGGGACCGGTCGGGCCGCGACTCGTGGGTCGACGTGGACCGGGTCCTGCGTCTGCACGAGGACGGCATGCGCCGGGAGGCCTGCGCCCTGGACCGTATGCGGTTCAACCTCGTCAGGCACCGGCTGCGGGAGCGCTACGGCTGGAGCTGAAGCCTTCCCGAAGGCGACCCGCACCCCGGAGCACCACGGCCCCCACCGTACGGTGCAACGGGGTTTTCGCCACCGGAGAACACCAGGGAAAGCGCCGGGAAACGTCCGGCCGCCCCGGATGACCGCCCTGGAACGCCCCGGTTCGCCCCCTTGTGCCGAGCGGGACGAGCGACTTGGGTGGGACGAGTGATCCCGGCCCGGGCCGCCGAAGAGCCCGAACCGGTGGCATGGTGGAATCTCAGGAGGATCCCGACATGTCCGATGCATCTACCGCACCGGCGGGTGGCTGTACCGAGCCGCACCCCGCCCTGTCCGAAGCCGAGGTCGAGGCCTTGGTCCGCGGCATCTGCTTCAAGACCGGCCCGCCACGCCGCCTCGGTGTCGAGGTGGAATGGCTCGTCCACGAGCTGCGCGCACCGCAGCTCCCCGTCACACCCGAACGACTCGACGCGGCCTACGCCGCACTGCGACCCCTGTCCCTGAGGTCGGCGCTCACCGTGGAGCCCGGCGGCCAGCTGGAGCTGAGCTCGCCCCCCGCCGCCTCACTGACGGAAGTCATCGCCACCGTCTCCGCCGACCTCGACGCCGTCCGCGCGGTCCTGCGCGACAACGGCCTCACGCTGGTCGGCCTCGGTCACGATCCCTGGCACGAACCCCGCCGGTTCCTGCGCGAGCCGCGCTACGACGCCATGGAGACCTGCCTCGACCGCACCGGCCCCTCCGGCCGCGCGATGATGTGCGCCTCGGCCTCCGTGCAGGTGTGCGTGGACGCCGGCCACGAGGAGCCGGGGCCCCTCGGCCACGTGCGGCGCTGGTGGCTGGCCCACCATCTGGGGCCGGTCCTGGTGGCCGCGTTCGCCAACTCCCCGCTCGCCGGTCACCGGCCGACCGGCTGGCTGTCCACCCGGCAGCTCGTGTGGACCCGGATCGGCCCCGGCCGGGCGGGCGGACCGCGGCTGGACGCCGACCCGCGCGGCGCCTGGTCCCGGCACGTGCTGGACTCGCCCGTGATGTGCGTACGGCGCGACGGCGGGCCCTGGGACGTCCCGGAGGGCCTCACCTTCCGGGAGTGGATCCGCACGGGCGTCCCCCGGCCGCCCACGCGGGAGGATCTGGACTACCACGTCACGACGCTGTTCCCGCCGGTCAGGCCGCGCGGCCACCTCGAACTGCGCATGATCGACGCGCAGCCCGGCGACGACGGCTGGATCGTGCCGCTGGCCGTGGTGGCGGCGCTGTTCGACGACCCGGAGACCGCCGAGACCGCCTACCGGGCCGTGAAACCGCTGGCCGAGCGGACGCTGGGGCTGCCCGCGCCGCACAATCCGCTGTGGCTCGACGCGGCCCGCAGCGGACTGGCCGACGCAGAGCTGCGCGAGGTGGCCGTCACGTGCTTCACGGCCGCGCTGGACGCCCTGCCCCGGCTCGGCGCCGCGCCCGAGGTGACGGACGCCGTCACGGACTACCTGGACCGCTATGTCGTCCGGGGCCGCTGCCCCGCCGACGACCTGCTCGACCGACAGCGCGGCACGGACGGTCGCGCCCACGGGAAGGACCTGCGCCCATGACCGACACCAGCCCCGCTGTCGACGCCGAAACCGCCGACCCGGAGGTTCTCCGCGAGCGCGCGGTCGCCTCGCTGGTCGTCGCCCGCGACCGCACCACCCTGCTGACGAGCTGTGTCGAGGAACCCGACCTGACCGCGCAGCACTCGCCGCTGATGTCACCGCTGGTGTGGGACCTGGCGCACATCGGCAACCAGGAGGAGCAGTGGCTGCTGCGGGCCGTCGCCGGGCACGAGGCGATACGGCCCGAGATCGACGGCCTCTACGACGCGTTCGAACACCCGCGGGCCGAGCGGCCGAAGCTGCCCCTGCTGTCGCCCGTGGAGGCACGCACGTACGCGGCCGATGTGCGTGGCCGCGCGCTGGACGTGCTGGAGACGGCCGCCTTCCACGGGACGCGGCTGACGGAGGCCGGGTTCGCCTTCGGGATGATCGCGCAGCACGAACAGCAGCATGACGAGACCATGCTGATCACCCATCAGCTCCGCCGGGGCCCCCAGGCGCTCACCGCTCCCGACCCGGAGCCGACGCCGCTGTTCACCGGCCCGTCCGAAGTCCTCGTCCCGGGCGGCCCGTTCACGATGGGCACCTCCGACGAGCCATGGGCCCTGGACAACGAACGGCCCGCCCACCGGCGCGAGGTCGCGCCCTTCCGGATCGACACCACACCCGTGACGAACGGCGCGTACCAGGCGTTCATCGAGGACGGCGGCTACGACGACCCGCGCTGGTGGACGGCGGACGGCTGGGCCCACATCCGCCGGAACTCCATTTCGGCGCCGCTGTTCTGGCGGCGGGACGGCAGGCAGTGGCTGCGACGGCGGTTCGGCGTCACCGAGGCCGTACCGCCGGACGAGCCGGTGCTGCACGTGTGCTGGTACGAGGCCGACGCCTACGCCCGCTGGGCGGGACGCCGGCTGCCCACGGAGGCGGAGTGGGAGAAGGCCGCCCGGTACGACCCGGCCGGCGACCGCTCCATGCGCTATCCGTGGGGCGACGCCGACCCGGGCCCGGAGCACGCCAACCTCGGTCAGCGGCATCTGCGTCCGGCGCCCGCCGGAAGCTACCCGGCCGGTGAGTCGCCGCTCGGAGTACGGCAGTTGATCGGTGACGTGTGGGAGTGGACGGCGAGCGACTTCCTGCCGTATCCGGGGTTCAGGGCGTTCCCGTACAAGGAGTACTCGGAGGTCTTCTTCGGGTCCGACCACAAGGTGCTGCGCGGCGGTTCGTTCGCCGTGGACGCGGTGGCCTGCCGGGGCACGTTCCGCAACTGGGACTACCCGATCCGGAGGCAGATCTTCTCCGGGTTCCGCACGGCCCGCTCGGAGGACGTCTGATGTGCCGTCATGTGGCGTACGTGGGACCGGCCGAGCCGCTCGGCCGACTCCTGGTGGAGCCCCCGCACAGCCTGTACCGGCAGTCCTGGGCGCCCCGCCGGCAGCGGTACGGGACGGTCAACGCCGACGGCTTCGGCGTCGGCTGGTACGCCGAGGGCGATCCGGTGCCGGCCCGTTACCGCCGGGCGGGGCCGGTCTGGGCGGACCTGTCGTTCGCCGATCTCGCCCGGGTCGTACGGTCCACCGCGCTGCTCGCCGCGGTGCGGGACGCGACACTGTCGGGCGCGGACGCGGAGGCCGCTGCGGCGCCGTTCGCCGCGGGGACCTGGCTGTTCAGCCACAACGGGGCGGTCAAGGGCTGGCCCGGCTCGCTCGCGCCGGTCTCCCGCAGCCTGCCGCCGGAGGACCTGCTGTCGCTGGAGGCCCGCAACGACTCGGCGCTCGTGTGGGCCCTGGTCCTGGCCCGGCTGAGGAACGGCGACGAGCAGGGCCAGGCGCTGGCCGACACGGTCCTGGAGGTCGCAGCCGCGGCCCCCGGTTCCCGGCTCAACCTCCTGCTCACCGACGGCGACACCGTCACCGCCACCGCCTGGGGCGACACCCTCTGGTACCTCCCCCGGCCCGGCGGCGGCACCGTCGTGGCCTCCGAGCCCTACGACGACGATCCGCACTGGCAGGAGGTGCCCGACCGCACCCTGCTCGCGGCGAGCCGCACGGACGTGCTGCTCACGCCGCTCAAGGAGCCGACCGACGCCTTCGTGCCCGCACTCCCCGAGGAGCCCCGTACGTGAGCCCGTTCCGCCTCACCCGCACACTGCCCGAGGACGCCACGGACGCCGCGCTGCGCGCCGACGTCCACCGGGGTCTGACCAGCCGTCCCAAGACGCTGCCGCCGAAGTGGTTCTACGACGCGCACGGCAGCGACCTCTTCGAGAAGATCACCGAGCTGCCCGAGTACTACCCGACGCGCGCCGAACGGGAGATCCTCCTCGTTCGCTCCGGCGACATCGCCGCGGCGACCAGGGCCCGCACCCTGGTCGAGCTCGGCTCCGGCTCCTCCGAGAAGACGCGGCACCTGCTCGACGCCCTGACGGACCTGCACACCTACGTCCCCGTCGACGTCAGCGAGAGCGCCCTCACCCAGGCCGGGCAGGCGCTCGCCGCCGAGCGGCCGGGGCTCGACGTGCACGCGCTGATCGCCGACTTCACCGCGGAACTGACGCTGCCCGGCACGCCGGGGCCCCGGCTGGTGGCGTTCCTCGGCGGCACGATCGGCAACCTGCTGCCCGCCGAGCGCGCCGCGTTCCTGGCGTCGGTGCGTGCCCTGCTCGCCCCGGGCGACGCCCTGCTGCTGGGCACGGACCTGGTCAAGGACGAGGAGGTGCTGGTCCGGGCGTACGACGACGCGGCCGGGGTGACGGCCGCGTTCAACAAGAACGTGCTCACCGTGATCGACCGCGAACTCGGCGCCGACTTCGAGCCCGCCGCGTTCGACCACGTGGCCCTGTGGGACGCCGAGCACGAGTGGATCGAGATGCGGCTGCGCTCCCGTACGGCGCAGACGGTGAAGGTGCCGGCGCTCGGTCTCGCCGTCGACTTCGCGGCGGGCGAGGAGCTGCGCACCGAGGTGTCGGCGAAGTTCCGGCAGGAGGGTGTGCGCGCGGAACTGTTCGCGGCGGGGCTGGACCTGACCCACTGGTGGACGGACGAGGCGGGCCGGTTCGCGCTGTCGCTGAGCGTGGCGCGCTGACACCACCGGCCCTCTCAACGGCGGCGGGCGGGAGACGACGTCTCGCGCTTCGCCGCCGTTTGGGGCACGGTGGAGTGACGCGCGGCACATCCGTCACAGAATCCGTCACAGAATCAGGAGCAGCGGCATGTCGAACCACACCTACCGGGTCACGGAGATCGTCGGCACCTCCCCCGACGGCGTCGACCAGGCCATCCGCAACGGCATCGGCCGGGCATCGGCGACCCTGCGCAACCTGGACTGGTTCGAGGTGACGCAGGTGCGCGGACAGCTCGAGGACGGGCAGATCGCGCACTGGCAGGTGGGGCTCAAGGTGGGCTTCCGGCTGGAGGAGTCCGAGTAGTCCGACCAGTCGGGCGTCCTCCGAACGGCCGGCTCGGTCCGGCAAGGGCGCCGAGGCGGAACGGCCCGGCCGCTCGCCCTGGGGCGGGTAGTCGCAGTCGATGATGCTCGCCTCCCGGTCGCCGACCTGCGAGTCGGCGATCGCCACGCCCGTGCGGGCCCGGCCGTGTTCGTCCGTCCAGGTGACGATCTCGCTCCGGTCGGGCTTCGCACAGCCGGTGAGCAGCACGGCGCCGACGAGCGCGGCCGCGGTGAGCACGCCCTCGTGCTCTCAGGTGCGGCCTTCCCGCTCCTGCGCCACCTTCAGCTCGGCGGACCTGGCCGCCCAGTCGGCCCGTACGACGGTGAAGCCCGCCCGCCGGGCGTCCTCGCAGACCAGTTCGTCGTCGTCCACGAGGACACGGACCTCGCGCGTACGGGCCAGCCGCCGCAGGATCTCCAGCTTGGTGAACCGGGCGGGCCGGCGATCGGCGTCGCGCCGCATGTACACCCGCCCCTCGGGCAGTTCCTGCGCGGCGAGCCAGTCGAGCGTGTCGCGCCGGCAGCGCTCGGGCCGCCCGGTGAGGTAGACGATCTCGCACTCCCGCGCGCTCTCCTTGACCAGTGCGATGCCCTCCGGGAGCGGCGGGTCCTGCGGCGCCGCCGAGAAGAAGCCGTCCCAGTCCCGCGGCCTGCGCTCCAGGAACCGCTGCCGGTGCGCGGTGTCGGCGAGGGTGTTGTCCAGGTCGAACACGGCGAGCGGGGCCTTACTACGGTCGTCATTCACGCTGCCCACCCTAGGACGTCCGGCGGTTCCCGTCGTCTGCCCCGGGCAACCGGCAGCCTCCCCCGACCTGCGCTCCCGGACTCCCGGCCCGGCCCCGTCCCACACCCCGGCAACCTTCATCCCCCGGGCGGCCACTGCTCTGCGACAGCCACACAGGCACAGGCACAGACAGGAGGCCGTATGCGCAACGCAGGGATCTGGTCGGTGGCGATGACGGGGGCCGCAATGGTCATGGCGCTGGCGGGGCCGGCCGGGTCGGCGGCCGCCGCCGGCGCGACCCTGGTCGTGGCGCCGAACGGGAACGACTCCGCCCCCGGCACGCTCGCCCGGCCGCTGAGGACCATCCAGCGGGCGGTGGACCTGGCGCGACCGGGCGACATCATCAGCGTGCGCGGCGGGACGTACGCCCTCAGCGACAACATCACCATCACCACCTCGGGGACCGCGTCCCAGCCCATCACCCTCTCCGCCCACCAGGGCGAGCGTGTGGTCGTCGACGGGGAGAAACTGCCCGCCAGCCACACCCCGGTCGGCGGCAGCATTCCGCGTGCCGAACGCGGGGCGGTCCACATGGAGGCGTCGCACTGGCGGATCTCGGGTCTGGAGATCGTCAACGGCCCGTACGGCGTGTACTGCGACGGCTGCGACGACAATGTCTTCGCGCGCCTCAGCACGCACGACAACTACGAGTCCGGCTTCCAGCTCCAGGGCGCCTCCAGCGGCAACCAGATACTGAACCTGGACAGTTACGGCAACCGCGACCCCCGCAAGAACGGCGAGAGCGCCGACGGCCTCGCCATCAAGGAAGGCAGCGGTTCGGGCAACGTGGTGCGCGGCGCCCGGTTGTGGAACAACGTCGACGACGGCTTCGACGCCTGGAAGTTCACCTCACCGATCACGATCGAGAACACGGTCGCGTACGGCAACGGCTTCAACCGCTGGAACTTCCCCGACTTCGCCGGCGACGGGAACGGCTTCAAACTCGGCGGGGGCAGCCCGGCCCCGGCCGTGGCCCACACGGTCCGGGGCAGCGTCTCGTTCAAGAACGCCAAGCACGGCTTCACCGACAACGGCAACCCGGGCTCCCTCACCCTGAGCCGCAACTCCACGTACGGCAACGCCGGTACGGGTTTCGACGCCGACGTCCCGGCCGGGACCGCCAGGCTCACCGGCAATCTGTCCGTCGCGGACCAGCGCCCGGCGGCCGTCGGGTCCGGGACCGTCGCCGACGGGAACTCCTGGAACCTCGGCGGAACGTGGGACGCCGCCTCGGTACTGAGCACCGACCCCGGTCCGCTCACCGGCTCCCGGGCGGCGGACGGCTCGCTGCCGAAGGCACCGGCGTTCCTCGTCCCCCGGTCCGGCACCGCCGTCGGCGCTCGCTTCTGATGGTCCGTACTCTTCACTGGCCGCCGACCGTCCTTTCCCGCGGGCGTCGCACTATCACCAATCCTTCGACTGTGGCGTGAACCAGCCACATCCAGAGGTCAATTGACCCGCACAGTTGATGGCTCAAGCGTCGCACTGACATACTCCGCATTCAGCCTCGCCACCACCCGTGGCCGGGGCTGGTCGGGGATCTCCACACAGAACCCCGAGGCCGTCCGCGTGAATCCGGACAGCGAGTTTTCCGGTTTCACGAGACCCCCACAGAGCCCGCACCCCCACAGTGCGTCCGGCATCCCTCCACCCTGCTCGAAAACCGGACGAGATCACTGACTCGAAGGGGTCGAGTGCGGGGCACGTAGCAGCGAAGAAGGTGCGCCTGTGCCCGAATTTCCACCGCGACGGGATGACACTCCCACATTCCCGCTTCCGCACATCGAACACGCTCCGCCGTCCCGTATATCCGACCTTCCCGAATTCCACTCTCTGCGTCGCGCGCAGCGCCGGTTCGGCACCCGGGCGACGATCCTGTCCGTCGGCGGATTCCTGCTGTATGTGCTGTTGTCGAGTTTCGTGCCCGCGGTGATGAACCAGCCGCTGTTCGGCCACCTCACGATCGGACTCACCCTCGGTCTCGGGCAGTTCGTCATCATGGGTGTGACCGCGTGGTGCTACGTCCGGCACATGCGCACCCGGGTCGACCCGCTCGCCCGCGGCCTGCGGTCCCGGCAGTACGAGAACGAGAACCGCCGCACCCGCCCGTCGGCACCGCCCCAAGGGGCCGGGCAGCCCGTCCAGCACGGCGCGAAGGGGTTCCGCACGTGGTGACGATCGCCGCCATCGACGACAGCAGTCTCCAGCTCACGTTCGTACTGTTCCTGACCGTGGTCGTGATCACCCTGTTCACGGCACTGCTGACGGCGCCCCAGCGCGACGAGATCAGCGAGTTCTACCTCGGCAACCGCACCATGTCGCCGTTGCGCAACGGCCTCGCCATGTGCGGCGACTACCTGTCCGCCGCCACCCTGCTGGGCAGCACCGGACTGGTCGCCCTGACCGGCTACGACGGGCTGATGTATCTCGGCGGCACCACCGTCGCCTGGATGATGGTGCTGCTGCTGATCGCCGAACCCCTGCAACGCACCGGGAAGTTCACCCTGGGCGACACGGTGGCGCTGCGCCTGCCCCGGCAGCAGCGGCCGGTGCGGGTGGCGCTGGCCGTCTGCATCCTGGCCATCACGACCCTCTACCTGGTGGCCCAACTCGTCGGCAGCGTCGCCCTGCTGACGCAGTTCACCGGCGCGCCGAGCGCCACCACCCGCACCCTGTGCGTGGCCGTGATCGGTACCTTCGTGATCCTGTACGCCTCCCTCGGGGGCATGCCCGGAGCGACGGTCATCCAGATCATCAAGGCCGTGATGCTGATCGCGGGCGTGCTGTTCACCGCGGGCTGGGTGCTGTACCACTTCGACTGGAACCCCAACGCACTGCTCGAGCGGGCCGCCGACCGCAGCGGAACCGGTCTGACCTTCCTCGAACCCGGGCTGCGCTACGGCGGCACCGTCAGCAACAAGCTGGACTTCCTCAGCCTCGAACTGGCCATCGTCCTCGGCCTCGCCGCCCTTCCGCACGTGCTGATGCGGCTGCTCGCCCCGCGCAGCAGCAGCGTCCTGCGCCGCTCCGTGGTGTGGGCCATCGGCCTGGTCGGCGCGGTCTGCTTCGGGGCCGGCATCCTCGGTCTCGGCGCCACCGCGCTCCTCGGCCGGGACGCCATCGAGAGTACGGACCGCACCGGCAACGCCTCCGTCCTGCTGCTCGCGCACGAGCTGGGCGGCAGCGTCCTCACCGCGCTGCTGACCTGCCTGGCGTATCTGACCCTGCTCGCCGTGGCGGTGGGCCTGACCCTGGCCGCGGCCTCGTCCCTCGCGCACGACCTGTACAGCGAGGTGATCCGCAAGGGCCGGGCGAGCGAGACGGAGGAGCTGACCGTCGCCCGGCTGTCGGGAGCGGTCATCGGCATCCTCGGCATCCTGCTGGCCCTCGTCGCCTGGGGGGCGAACACGGCGACGCTGGCGTTCCTCGCCTTCGCCATCGCGGCCTCCGCGATCCTGCCGACGATCGTCTACACCCTCTTCTGGCGCCGTTTCACCGCGAAGGGAGCGCTGCTCAGCCTCTACGGCGGTCTGGCCAGCTCCGTCCTGCTCGCCGTGTTCTCCCCCGTCGTCTCCTCCGCCCCGGCCTCGTTCTACCCCGAGGTCGACTTCGCCTGGTTCCCGCTCCAGAACCCCGGCATCGTCTCCATCCCCCTGGGCTTCCTGCTGGGCTGGCTCGGCACGGTGCTGGACAAAGGCCCGGCGGAGGACAGCACCGCACACGAGGAGTTCGAGGTGCGGATGCTCGTGGGCACCGGCGACTGACGCAGCACCGGACATCGGTGTCCGGGCACCCGGGACGCGAATTGCTAATGGATTCCATTTTCATGTAGCGTCCTCGGTGCCTGTCCACCGAGGAGGAGTCCCATGGCTGTCCCGAAGCGGAAGATGTCCCGCAGCAACACCCGTCACCGCCGCGCCCAGTGGAAGGCCGCCACGCCGACGCTGGTCCCGGTCACCGTCGACGGCGTCCGTCACCTCGTACCGCAGAACCTGGTCAAGGCCTACGAGCGCGGGCTGCTGCGCCCCCAGGGCTGACGCCGTGTCGCTCGAACGGCTGCCCGTCACCGTCCTCTCCGGATTCCTGGGGGCGGGCAAGACCACCCTGCTCAACCACGTCCTCGGCAATCGCGAGGGGCTGCGCGTCGCCGTCATCGTCAACGACATGAGCGAGGTCAACATCGACGCGGCCCTGGTGCGCGGCGGCGAGGCCGCCCTGTCGCGGACCGAGGAACGCCTGGTCGAGATGACCAACGGCTGCATCTGCTGCACGCTCCGCGACGACCTCCTGGAAGAGGTGGACCGGCTGGCCCGCGAGGGCCGGTTCGACCATCTCCTCATCGAGTCGTCCGGGATCTCCGAGCCGATGCCCGTCGCGGCCACCTTCGCCTTCGCCCGTGACGACGGCGCCACCCTCGACGACGTGGCCCTGCTGGACACCATGGTCACGGTCGTGGACGCGGCCAACTTCCTCGCCGAGCTGGACAGCGGCGACGACCTCGCCGAGCGGGGTCTCGCCCCCTACGAGGACGACGAGCGCACGGTCAGCGATCTGCTCGTCGACCAGGTCGAGTTCGCCGACGTCCTGGTCCTCAACAAGCTCGACCTGGTCGACGACGAGGCGGCGGCCCGGCTGCGGGCGGCCCTGACCCGGCTGAATCCGGCCGCTCGGCTGGTCCCGGCGACGCACGGCCGGGTGGACCTCCGCCAGGTGCTCGGCACCCGGCTGTTCGACCTGGAACGCGCCCAGCAGGCACCGGGGTGGGTCCGGGAACTCAACGGCGACCACGTCCCCGAGACCGAGGAGTACGGCATCTCCTCCACCGTCTTCCGGTCCGAACTCCCCTTCCACCCCGGGCGGTTGTGGACGTTCGTCACGGAGGAAGCGGACACCGGGACGTACGGGCGGATCCTGCGCTCCAAGGGCTTCTTCACCCTGGCGAGCCGCCCGCGGGTGACGGGCCTGTGGTCACAGGCCGGCTCCGTCGCCCGCTTCGAGCCCTCCGCGGCCCGGGACGGAGACACCCCGTTCGCGCAGGAGCTGGTGTTCATCGGCACCGGGCTGGACGCCCCGGCTCTGCACTCCGCCCTGACCGGCTGCCTGATGGCACCCGGCGAGCCCGTACCGGCGGACGACCCGTTCCCCGCCTGGGACACCTACGGCATCGACGAGGCCTGCGAGCACGAGCACGACGTGGCGGTCTCCGCGGTGTAGAAGAGGCGGCGGACCCGGTGCAGCCACGCCTCGACGGCCGCCTCGTCGGGCCGCTCGGGCAGCACGGCGGGCGTCTCGTCGAAGGCGGCCTCGTAGTGCCTGAGCAGGGGCAGCGCGGCCGCCGGGTCGGCGGCGACGCGCTCGCCGAAGGCGTGGTACTCCTCGGGGTCCTCGACGCGGATCTCCAGTCGGCCGGTGGAGTACAGCGACAGGCCCTGGTGGCACAGCCTCTTCAGGTGCCGGGCGTGCTTCGCGGTGCGCTTGCGGGTGTCCGCCGAGAACGAGCCGTCGCCGCGGTTCTCGAGCCGGCGGAACTGCTGGGTGGCGTAGCCGAGATAGGCGTCCCGGACGCGCTTCGCGCACAGGAACGACGTACGTATGCCGATCAGTTCGTCGCCCAGCGGGGTACGCACCTCGTACAACTCGTCCGGGAGCCACACCAGCTCCATGGCGGTCGGATTGCCGCCGAGGGCGAGCCGGCACCACTTGGCGGCCTCGTGCAGGGTGCGGTCCGGTGCCGTGGTGACGTGGGACTCCTTCGGCGTGTGGAGCCCGTGCAGAGCCTCGGTGGGCGCGGCGAACATGCCGAGGCGGTCGATGTCCGAGCCCTGACGGGCCAGGCCGTACGCGGTCGAGCCGACGATGCCGGACAGCAGGATGTTCGCGACGGCCATGGCCGGTCCCCCCTCTTCACGCGCTGTACCCGGCGGTGCCGGGCCGTGCCGGTCCATTGTCCTGACGTGCGGGGATGCGGTCACCGGGTTTTCGGCGAGGCGGCACCGGCGGGAATGCCACGATCCGTCACGCGTTGAACCCGGTGTGAGTTCCTCGATCGCCACCACCCGCTTCTCCGTCCTCGACCGGTCCCGCACCCGCGAGGGGCACACGCATCCCGAGGCGCTGCGCGACACCGTGCGGCTGGCCGGGGAGCTGGAGGGGCTCGGGTACCACCGGCTGTGGGTCTCCGAGCACCACGGCGTTCCCGGGGTCGCCGGTTCCGCGCCGACCGTGCTGGCGGCCGCCGTCGCCGCCGCGACGCGGACGATCCGGGTCGGCACGGGCGGGGTGATGCTGCCCAACCACCGGCCGCTGGTCGTGGCCGAGCAGTTCGGGGTGCTGGAGTCGCTGTTCCCCGGGCGGATCGACATGGGTCTGGGGCGGTCCGTCGGCTTCACGGACGGGGTGCGCAAGGCCCTGGGCCGCGACAAGGAGGACGCCGAGGACTTCGAAACCCAGCTGCGCGAGCTGCTCGGCTGGTTCCGGGGCACCTCCCCGACCGGCGTGCACGCCCGTCCCGCCGAGGGACTGACCGTGCCGCCGTTCGTCCTGGCCATGGGCGAGGGCGCCGGCATCGCGGCCCGGGCGGGTCTGCCCATGGTCATCGGCGATTTCAGGAACCGGGAGAAGATGCTGCGCGGCATCGATCACTACCGCGAGCACTTCCGCCCCTCGCCCTGGGCGAGCGAACCGTACGTGGTCGTCTCCGGCACGGTCGCGGTGGCCGGGACCCCCGAGGAGGCCCGGCGGCTGCTCGTCCCGGAGGCCTGGGCGATGGCGTACTCCCGCACGCACGGCACCTTTCCGCCGCTGCCGCCCGCCGAGCGCGTCGAGGCGCTCACCATGACCGGCAAGGAACGCGGCTTCTACGAGTCCGGCCTCGCGGGCCACATCGCCGGCACCGAGGAGCAGGTCGCGCACGAGCTGGAGACGGTGCTGAAGGAGACGGGCGCGCAGGAGGTCCTGGTCACCACCAGCACGTACGACCGCGAGGCGCTGCTGGACTCCTACCGGCGGCTGGCCGCGATCACCTCCGGTTAGAGTCGTTGCCCATGCACGACCCCCATGGCCCCCACGACCCTCACGATCCGTACGTCCGTGTCCGCGGTGCCCGCGAGCACAACCTCAAGGGCGTCGACGTCGACATTCCGCGGGACGTGCTGGCCGTGTTCACCGGCGTGTCCGGCTCGGGCAAGTCGTCGCTGGCGTTCGGCACGATCTACGCGGAGGCGCAGCGGCGCTACTTCGAGTCGGTCGCGCCGTACGCGCGCCGGCTGATCCACCAGGTGGGCGCGCCGAAGGTCGGGGAGATCAGCGGTCTGCCGCCGGCGGTCTCGCTCCAGCAGCGCCGGGCGGCTCCCACCTCGCGCTCCTCGGTCGGCACCGTCACCAACCTCTCGAACTCGCTGCGCATGCTGTTCTCCCGGGCCGGCACCTATCCGCCCGGGGCGGAGCGCCTCGACTCCGACGCCTTCTCGCCCAACACGGCGGCCGGGGCCTGCCCGGAGTGCCATGGGCTCGGCCGGGTCCACCGTACGAGCGAGGAGCTGCTGGTCCCCGACCCGTCGCTGTCGATCCGCGAGGGCGCGATCGCCGCGTGGCCGGGCGCCTGGCAGGGCAAGAACCTGCGGGACGTCCTCGACGCACTCGGGTACGACGTGGACCGGCCGTGGCGGGAGCTGCCCGCCGGCGAGCGTGAGTGGATCCTGTTCACGGACGAGCAGCCGGTGGTCACCGTGCACCCGGTGCGGGACGCGGACCGGATCCAGCGGCCGTACCAGGGCACGTACGTGAGCGCCCGGCGGTATGTGATGAAGACGTTCTCGGACTCCAAGAGCCCGGCCCTGCGTTCGAAGGCCGAGCGGTTCCTCACCAGCGCGCCCTGCCCGGCGTGCGGTGGCAGCCGGCTGCGGCCCGAGGCGCTCGCGGTGACGTTCGGCGGCCGGACCATCGCCGAGCTGGCGGCGTTGCCGCTGATGGAGCTGGCCGCCGTTCTCGACGCGACGTCGGAGACCGCCAGGGTCCTCACCGACGACCTCACGTCCCGTATCGCGCCGATCGTCGAACTCGGCCTCGGCTACCTCAGCCTCGACCGGTCCACCCCCACCCTCTCCGCGGGCGAGCTGCAACGCCTGCGCCTCGCCACCCAGCTGCGCTCCGGCCTGTTCGGGGTCGTCTACGTCCTCGACGAGCCGTCGGCGGGACTGCACCCGGCGGACACCGAGGCGCTGCTCGTCGTGCTGGAGCGGCTGAAGGCGGCCGGGAACTCGGTGTTCGTGGTGGAGCACCACCTCGATGTGGTCCGCGGGGCCGACTGGCTGGTCGACGTGGGCCCGCACGCGGGCGAGCACGGCGGGCGGGTGCTGCACAGCGGCCCGGTCGCCGGGCTGGCGGCCGTGGAGGAGTCGGCGACGGCCCGCTACCTGTTCGACGACTCCCCCGCCCCCGCGCGCGAGGTGCGCGAGCCGAGCGGGTGGCTGAAGACCGGGCCGGTCACCCGGCACAACCTGCGGGGGGTGTCCGCCGAGTTCCCGCTCGGGGCGTTCACCGCGGTCACCGGGGTGTCCGGCTCCGGCAAGTCCACGCTCATCGGGGAGATCACGCAGGACACGGCCGGAGTGGGCCGGCTGGTCTCGGTCGACCAGAAGCCGATCGGACGCACCCCGCGCTCGAACCTCGCCACCTACACCGGCCTCTTCGACGTCGTGCGCAAGGTGTTCGCGGCGACCGACGGGGCACGCGCGCGGGGCTTCGGCGTCGGCCGGTTCTCCTTCAACGTGGCGGGCGGGCGCTGCGAGACCTGCCAGGGCGAGGGGTTCGTCAGCGTGGAGCTGCTGTTCCTGCCGAGCACGTACGCGCCCTGCCCGGACTGCGGCGGGGCCCGGTACAACCCTCAGACGCTGGAGGTGACGTACCGGGGGCGGAACATCGCGCAGGTGCTGGACCTGACGGTGGAGAGCGCGGCGGAGTTCTTCGCGGACACCCCGGCCGTCGCCCGCAGCCTCGGCACGCTGCTCGACGTGGGCCTGGGCTACCTCCGCCTCGGCCAGCCCGCGACCGAGCTCTCCGGCGGCGAGGCCCAGCGCATCAAGCTGGCGAGCGAACTCCAGCGCGGCCGGCGCGGCCACACGCTCTACCTCCTCGACGAGCCCACGACCGGCCTCCACCCGGCCGACGTGGACGTCCTGATGCGCCAGCTGCACGGCCTCGTCGACGCCGGGCACACGGTGATCGTCGTCGAGCACGACATGTCCGTCGTCGCGGGCGCGGACTGGGTCATCGACCTCGGCCCGGGCGGCGGCGACGCGGGCGGCCGGATCGTGGCGGCGGGACCGCCGGCGGAGGTGGCGCGGTCCGGGCCGAGCAGGACAGCGCCGTATCTCGCCCGCACGCTGTCCGGGGCCGGCTGAGGCCAGGAACCGGCCCAACGCGGCGGCCCAAGGGGAACAGCCTCGGCACGCCGCTCTCGCCCGAGCCGCCGCCGGGGCCGGTCGCGGCGAGCGCCAGGGTGTTCCGCCCACCGAGCCCGCTGCGGGCCGGACACGGCACCACCGCCGGACCGGTATGCGCCCCCTACGCCACCAGCACCGTGTGCGTCCACGCCGGCGCCGCCGTCTCCTGGGGTTGGACGGAATGGGCCAGGGAGCGGCGGTCGGAGTGGGTGCCCGGGGGGATGGGGGCGCGGATCTCGACCTCCGCGACCAGGCCACGGGCCGTCGCCACGCGCCACAGTGAGGCGAGCAGGGTGTCGTCGCCGACGAACGCGGGGGCGGTGGTGGTGGTTCCGCCGGTGAGCCGGTAGCGGATCCGGACCGGCTGGACCGGCACCCCGGCGTCGAGGGCGGCCTGGAAGACGGCCCGGCGAAAGGTGCCCTGGGCCCGGCCGCACCAGGTGCTGCCCTCGGGGAAGGCCGCCACGGCGGAGCCCTCGCGCAGGGCCCGGGCGATCCGGGCGACGGTGTCCGGGAGGGACCGCAGCCGGTCCCGGTCGATGAACAGGGTGCCGCCGCGGGCAGCCAGCGGCCCGGCGACGGGCCACCTCCGTACCTCGGTCTTGGCCAGCATCCGGGCGGGGCGCACGGCGGCGAGCAGCGGTACGTCCAGCCAGGAGATGTGGTTGGCGACCAGCAGCAGTCCGCCGCTGGGGGCGGCGGCGCCGGTGACGCGGACCCGGATCCCCGCGGCCCGCACGATCCACTGGCACCACCGCCGGATCAGGGACGCCGGTATCCGAGCGCCGAGCGGCGACAGCGCGATCCCCGCGAGCAGCAGCAGGACGACCCCGGTGAGCCGCAGCACGGCACGCGGCACGGCACGCGCCGTCACCGCCGCCGGCGCCTCGACACAGGCCCGCGGTGTGCAGGGCGCGGTGGGCAGCCAGGCGCTCATCAGGCGGGGACGAGGGACAGGAAGTGCCGCAGGTAGCGCGCGTTGATCCGGCTCATCGGCAGCAGCACGTACAGGTCGGCGACGCCGAAGTCCGGGTCGTGGGCCGGTTCCCCGCACACCCAGGCGCCGAGGCGCAGGTAGCCGCGCAGCAGGGCGGGCAGTTCGACGCGGGCGGCGGGCACCGGGCCCGGGACCCACGGCAGCAGCGGCCGCACGCGGTACTCCTGCGGCGACAGGTGCTTGGCGTTCACCCGGTCCCAGGTGGCGGAGGCCACGGTGCCGCCGTCCGCGAGCGGGACGGAGCAGCAGCCGGCGAGCCACTCGTGGCCCCGGTCGACCATGTAGCGGGCGATACCGGCCCAGATGAGGCTGATGACCGCGCCGTCGCGGTGGTCGGGGTGCACGCAGGAACGGCCGACCTCGACGAGCTCCGGCCGGATCCCGGCGAGGGAGCTCAGGTCGAACTCGCTCTCGGAGTACAGGCGTCCGGCGACGGCCGCACGCTCCGGCGGCAGCAGCCGGTAGGTGCCGACGACCTGGCCGGTCGTCTCCTCGCGGACGAGCAGGTGGTCGCAGTACGCGTCGAACGGGTCGACGTCCAGCCCGGGTTGCGAGCCGGCCAGCAGGGCGCCCAGCTCCCCGGCGAAGACGTCGTGCCGCAGCCGCTGCGCGGCACGCACGTCCTCCTCGCTCCGGGCGAGGGCGACGGTGTAGCGGGTGGGGGCCGTGGGCTGCGCGGGGCGGTCGACGGTCAGTACGCCGGTCATGGCTTCTCCTGGTCACGGGCCGGGGGCGGCGAACGGTGCCGCCGTCACTGTTGTGCCCATGCCGCCTGACCTTCGCGTGACCAGTGCCGGGAGCGCGGATGCCGGGATGTTGAATGCCTGGAGCCCGGAAAGGCGAGACGGGGCCGGTGAGCACCAACCGGCCCCGCCCGTCCGCACCAGACGGCGAACGCTTCTACCTGCCCGGACCTACCGCTTGCTCACCTTCCGCGTGGCGCGCAGCCACTCCTTGTTCATGCCGGTGATGGACATGAGCGGAATGCCCTTGGGGCAGGCCGTGGCGCACTCTCCCGTGAGGGTGCATCCGCCGAAGCCCTCCTCGTCCATCTGCGCCACCATGTCCAGCACGCGCGTCTCGCGCTCGGGCGCGCCCTGCGGCAGTACGTTCAGGTGGTTGACCTTGGCGGACGTGAACAGCATCGCCGCGCCGTTCGGGCACGCGGCGACACACGCTCCGCAGCCGATGCACTCGGCGTGTTCGAAGGCGAAGTCGGCGTCCGGCTTCGGCACCGGCGTGGCATGTGCCTCGGGAGCCGCACCGGTCGGCGCGGTGATGTACCCGCCGGCCTGGATGATCCGGTCGAACGCCGAACGGTCGACGACCAGGTCCTTGATCACCGGGAACGCGGACGCCCTCCACGGCTCGATGTCGATCGTGTCGCCGTCCTGGAACGACCTCATGTGCAGCTGGCAGGTGGTCGTGCGCTCGGGCCCGTGCGCATCGCCGTTGATCACGAGCGAGCAGGCACCGCAGATGCCCTCGCGGCAGTCGTGGTCGAAGGCGACCGGGTCCTCGCCCTTGAGGATGAGCTCCTCGTTGAGGGTGTCGAGCATCTCCAGGAAGGACATGTCGGAGGAGATGCCGTCCACCTCGTACGTGGACATGGCGCCTTCGGCGTCGGCGTTCTTCTGCCGCCAGACGCGCAGGGTGAGCTTCATGCGTAGCTCCGCTGGGTGGGGTGGACGTACTCGAAGACCAGGTCTTCCTTGTGCAGGGTCGGAGCCTCGCCGGTGCCGTTGAACTCCCAGGCGGCCGCGTAAGCGAACTCCTCGTCCTTCCGGTCGGCCTCGCCGTCGGGAGTCTGGGACTCCTCGCGGAAGTGGCCGCCGCAGGACTCGCCGCGGTGCAGCGCGTCGAGACACATCAGCTCGGCCAGCTCCAGGTAGTCGACGACGCGGTTGGCCTTCTCCAGGGACTGGTTGAACTCCTCGCCGGTGCCGGGCACCTTGACGCGCCGCCAGAACTCCTCACGGATCTGCGGGATGCGCTCCAGCGCCTTGCGCAGCCCCGAGTCGGTGCGGGCCATGCCGCAGAACTCCCACATGAGCTCGCCGACCTCGCGGTGGAAGGAGTCGGGCGTGCGGTCGCCGTCGACGGACAGCAGCAGGTTGAGCCGGTCCTCGGTCTCGGCCAGCACTTCCTGGACTACTGGGTGGCCGGCGTCGACCCGGTCCTTGTGCGGGTTTCGGGCGAGGTAGTCGTTGATGGTCGCCGGGAGCACGAAGTAGCCGTCGGCCAGTCCCTGCATCAGCGCGGAGGCGCCGAGCCGGTTGGCCCCGTGGTCGGAGAAGTTGGCCTCGCCGATCGCGAACAGGCCGGGAATGGTGGTCTGGAGGTCGTAGTCGACCCACAGGCCGCCCATCGTGTAGTGCACGGCGGGGTAGATCCGCATGGGCACCCGGTACGGATCCTCGTCGGTGATCCGCTGGTACATGTCGAAGAGGTTGCCGTACTTGGCCTCGACGGCCTCCCGGCCCATGCGCTCGATGGCGTCGGCGAAGTCGAGGTAGACGCCCTGCCCGCCGGGTCCGACGCCCCTGCCCTCGTCGCAGACGTTCTTCGCGGCGCGGGAGGCGATGTCACGCGGCACCAGGTTGCCGAAGGACGGATAGATGCGCTCCAGGTAGTAGTCGCGCTCGTCCTCGGGGATCTCGTTGGGCGGGCGGTCGTCGCCCTTGGCCTTCGGCACCCAGATGCGGCCGTCGTTGCGCAGCGACTCGCTCATCAGCGTCAGCTTGGACTGGTGCTCGCCGGTGCGCGGGATGCAGGTGGGGTGGATCTGGGTGAAGCAGGGGTTGGCGAAGTAGGCGCCGCGCCGGTGCGCCCGCCAGATCGCGGTCGCGTTGGAGTTCATGGCGTTCGTCGACAGGTAGAAGACGTTGCCGTAGCCACCGCTGGCGAGTACGACGGCGTCCGCGAAGTACGTGTCGATTTTGCCGGTGACGAGGTCCCGGGCCACGATCCCGCGCGCCCGCCCGTCGACGACGATCAGGTCGAGCATCTCCGTACGCGGGTGCATCTCGATGTTCCCCGCGGCGATCTGCCGGCTGAGGGCCTGGTAGGCGCCCAGCAGCAGTTGCTGTCCCGTCTGGCCACGGGCGTAGAAGGTCCGCGACACCTGGACGCCGCCGAAGGAGCGGGTGTCCAGCAGGCCGCCGTACTCGCGGGCGAACGGCACGCCCTGTGCCACGCACTGGTCGATGATCTCGACGGAGATCTGTGCGAGCCGGTGGACGTTGGACTCGCGGGCCCGGAAGTCACCGCCCTTGACGGTGTCGTAGAACAGCCGGTGGATGGAGTCGCCGTCGTTGCGGTAGTTCTTCGCCGCGTTGATGCCGCCCTGCGCGGCGATGGAGTGGGCGCGGCGCGGGGAGTCCTGGTAGCAGAACTGGACGACGTGGTAGCCCTGTTCGGCGAGGGTGGCCCCGGCGGAGCCGCCGGCGAGGCCGGTGCCGACGACGATGACGGTGTGCTTGCGCCGGTTGGCGGGGTTGACCAGCTTGGCCTCGAAGCGGCGCTTGTCCCAGCGCTCGTTGACGGGGCCCTTCGGCGCCTTGGTGTCGGTGACCGGTTCGCCGGTCGCGTAGTCGGTGTAGGTCATGTCAGCTCACCACTCCGGTCATGACGCCCACGGGTACGGCGATGAACCCGGCCGTGAGCAGCAGCGCGAGGACGTCGGCGACGGTCTTCAGGGCCCGGTCGCGGGTGCGGCTGCCGGCGCCGAGGGTCTGGGCGGCGCTCCAGAAGCCGTGCCGCACGTGCAGGCCGAGCGCGAGCACCGCGACGATGTAGATGACGTTGCCGTACCAGGTGGAGAAGGTGTCGAGGACGTTCTGGTACGGGTGGCCGGGCCGGAAGCCGGGGTGCACGGTGCCGGTCGTGAGGTCCAGGATGTGCCAGACGATGAACAGCCCGAGGATGACCCCGCCCCACCGCATGGTCCGCGTCGCGTAGCTCGCGCGCGGCTTCTTGTGCACGTACTTGCTGGGCCGCGCCCTGATGTCGCGGCGGCTGAGCTGGTACGCGGACACGGCGTGGGCCACGACGGCGGCCACCAGCACGATCCGGACCAGCCAGAGCGTCCACTCGTAGTGCATGAACGGCTCGCCGACGGTGCGCAGCCAGTGGGCGTAGTGGTCGAACTCGCCGGCCCCGAAGAAGATCTTCAGGTTTCCGATCATGTGGACGACCAGGTACAGCAGCATGATCAGCCCGCTGACCGCCATCACGGTCTTCTTGCCGAGGGTGGAGTCCCACACGGTGCGTGCCATGGACGGCCGTCGGCCCGTCCGCGTTGCCAGAGCCATGGCACAGCACGCTACGGACACGGAGCCGATCGGTCCAAGACATGGTCCGGCTTGATTCCATAGGCTGGGGCTATCGTACGAGTATGCAGTTCCAGCAGCTCCAGTACTTCGTGGCCGTCGCCGAGACCCGGCACTTCACCCGGGCCGCCGATCTGGTCCATGTCGCGCAGCCGTCGCTGTCGCAGCAGATCAAGGCGCTGGAGCGGGAGCTGGGCGCGGATCTGTTCCTGCGGGCCCGGGGCAACATCTCGCTCACGGACGCCGGGGAGGCCCTGCTCCCCCTGGCCCGGCGCATCCTGGCGGATGCGGACACGGCCCGGCACGAGGTGCTGGAGCTGGTGCAGCTGCGCCGGGGGCGGGTGCGGCTCGGTGCCACGCCCAGCCTGTGCACGGGCCTGCTGCCGGACGTGCTGCGCGCCTTCCACGACCGCTACCCGGGCATCCAGCTCCTGATCGAGGAGGGCGGTTCGCACGACCTGGTGCGGGAGCTGGCACGCGGCGCGCTGGATCTCGCCCTGGTGGTGCTGCCCCTGCCGACGCCGTCCCCGGCGCTGACCACGGTGGAACTGCTGCGGGAGGATCTCGTCGTGGTCTCCTCCCCCGACGCGCCGAAGCCCGGCCGGGGGCGGCGTACCGTGCGCGTCGCCGACCTGGAGGGCGAGCGCCTTGTGATGTTCCGGCACGGCTATGACCTGCGGGAACTGACCGTGGCCGCGTGTCGCGCCGAGGGGTTCGAGCCGGACTTCGCGGTGGAGGGCGGGGAGATGGACGCGGTGCTGGGGTTCGTGCGGGCGGGGCTGGGGGTGGCCGTCGTACCGCGCATGGTGGCCGCGCGGTCCGGGCGCGGACTGCGGGTCACGCCGCTGGCCCGGCCCGGCCTGCACCGCACGATCGCCCTCGCACACCGCAGCGATGTGGCTCCGCCACGGGCCGCGAGGGAGTTGCAGCGGATGCTGCTGGAGCGGTGAGCAGCCCCCTGTAGGGGCCGGACATTCGCCGCACCCTGAAGCGGCGATCGGGACCCACGTCGCGACGCAGACCGACCGGGTCACGGTGCGGCTGCCGAGGGCACTGGCCGAGGCGGCGGTGGCCGCGTGGGAGCGCGAGGAGAACGACGCGCCGGGAGAGGAGACGCCCGAGCGGTACGCGTGCGTGACGGTGCCGCCGAGCTGGCGCTGATCGGTCTCGCGATCACGGAACGCGGCCGCTGGGAGGGCGAGGAGGTCGCCGTCGACCTGGACCTCGCCTCCGCGGGAGCGGCCGTCCGGGCCGCGCAGTGACCGGCCGGCCCCGCTCGGCCGCGTCACCCGGTGGCGGCCGCGGTCCCCGCCGGGCGTGCGACCGCGGCGGCCCGTGTCCGCTCCGGCGAGGTCCGGGCCTGTTCGCCACAACGTGGCCAGGTCGAAGCGGACCGCCTCGCCCGGGACCCCCGTCAGCCCGTCGCGTCCGCCAGCGCCAGTTCGTGCAGCCTCTCCGGCGGGCCCGGGCGGGCGTAGTACCAGCCCTGGGCCGTGTCGCAGCCCAGTATGCGGAGTTGTTCGGCCTGGGCCCCTGTCTCGACGCCCTCCACGGTCACCGCGAGGTCCAGGCTGTGGGCCAGTGAGACGATCCCCTCGACGATCTTGAGGTCGACGGGGTCGGCCGGGAACTGCTGCATGCTCTGGGTGAACGAGCGGTCCAGTTTGAGGACGCTGACCGGCAGGCGGCGCAGGTTGGCGAGGTTGGAGTAGCCGGTGCCGAAGTCGTCCAGGGCGATGTCGACGCCCATCTCCGCCAGGCGGCGCAGCGGCTTCAGCAGGTCGTCGTCCGCGCCGATCAGCGCCGACTCCGTGACCTCCAGGCAGAGCGCGTCCGGTTCGACGCCCGCGCGTTCCAGGATGTCGACGGTGTCCTGGACCAGGCCGGGGTGGGTCAGCTGGCAGGGTGAGAGGTTGACGTTGATCCGCAGCGGGCCCACGGCCTCCCCACCACCGTGCAGTTCCCGCCACTCACGGGCCTGCCGCACCGACTGCTCCAGGACCCAGCGGCCCAAGGGCACGATCAGCCCGGTGTGTTCGGCGAGCGGGATGAACCGGTCCGGGCCGAGCACCCCGTGCTGCGGATGCAGCCAGCGCACCAGGGCCTCCGCACCGCGCACACTGCCGTCGCCGAGATGGACCAGCGGCTGGTACTCGATGAAGAACTCGCCCCGCTCCAGGGCCGTCGGCAGCGCCGTGGTCAGCCCGTGGCGGGTGATGGCGCGGGCATCCGCCTCCGGGTCGGCCAGTTCGAAGCGGTTGCCGCCCGCCGACTTGGCCCGGTACATGGTGATGTCGGCGCTGCGCAGCACCTCCGCCGGGCTGCGCTCCCCGGCCGGGCCCTCGACGATGCCGATGCTGCCGCGCACGGTCAGCTCCCGGCCGTCGACGCTGATCGGCGCGAGCAGGGCGTTCATGATGCGCGTGGCCAGCTCGTCGACCTCGCGCTGGGTGTCGGGGCCCGTGGTCAGGGCCACGAACTCGTCGCCGCCGAGCCGCGCGACCATTTCGCCGGGCGCGGTGGCGCAGGACTGGAGCCGGTCGGCGACCTCCACCAGCAGCCGGTCGCCGGCCGCGTGGCCGAGGCTGTCGTTGATGGTCTTGAAGCCGTCCAGGTCCAGGTAGCAGAGGCCGAACCGCTGACCCTTCCCGGCGCCCAGTGCCTTCTCCAGGCGCTCGAAGAAGAAGGTGCGGTTCGGCAGGCCGGTCAGCGCGTCGTGCGTGGCCTCGTAACGCAGCCTCAGATTGAGCAGCCGCCGCTCGGTGGTGTCCTCCATGAGCGCGAGCTGGTACTGCGGACTGCCGTCGGCGTCCCGCAGCAGGGAGACCGTCAGGTTGGTCCACAGGACCGTTCCGTCAGGGCGGTAGAACGCCTTCTCCAGGTGGTAGTGCTCACGCTCGCCGCGCACGAGTTCGTCGTAGAGCCGCCAGGTCTGCGGCGCGTCGTCGGGGTGGGTCCACTCCCTGACGTTGCGGCCGCGCATCGTCTGCTCGGAGACCCCGAACATGCGCAGCAGCGCGCCGTTGACCTGGAGGATGTTGCCGTCGAGGTCGGCCATGCCGATGCCTATGGCCGCGCCCTCGAAGACCGCGCGGAAGCGGGCCTCGGTCGCGTGCAGGGCCTGTGCCACCACGCCCTGCGCCTGGAGGGCGGCCTGGGCGATGGCCTCCTGCTCGGCCAGCGTCCGTTCGCGGAGCGCCTGCGCGAAGCCGGCGGCCATCGCGTGCTGGAGGCGTGCGGAACGCGCCCGCAGGCCCTCCTGGTCGCCGTCACCGCCGCAGTACAGGACGAGGTACGCGTCCACGCAGTCCAGCGTGCGGCTGAGCGCCTCCGGGTCGGTGCAGTGCGCGTCCACGAGGGCGGCGCCCACCGCCCTGCCCGCGTCGGCGTCGAAGGCCCGGGCCAGCAGTGCCTCGCTCAACCGCCGGGCCAGCGGCAGCAGTTGCTCCTCGAACTCCGGCCGGGTCGACGACGTCGAGGTCACCGGGAAGACGGCCCGGCTCCAGATCGTCGCGAACCGGCGGAGTCTGTCCTCCGGCCCGTCCGGTTCCGCGATCACGCCGTACGCCCCACGCCCGCGAAGCCGGAGAACGCGTACGGATCCTCGTCCTCCGGTGCGGTGTCGGGCCGCCAGCGCGGCATCGCCACCAGTCCGGGTTCCACCATGTCGTACCCCTTGAAGAACCGCGCGATCTCCTCGCGCGAGCGCATGATCAGCGGGCTGCGGATGTCCTGGTACACGTTCACCGCGCCCCCGGCCCGCTCCGGCGGCAGCGGGACCCCCTCGTACGAGGCATGGGTGAGCACGAGCAGGCTGCCGGGCGCGAGCGCCTCGCGCAGCTCGGCCACCGCCCCGTACGGGTCGTCCTCGTCTTCCACGAAGTGCAGTATGGCAACGAGGAGCAGCGCCACTGGCTGATTCAGGTCGATCAGCCGCTCCACTTCGGGGCTGCGCAGGATCTCCTGGGGCTTGCGGAGGTCCGCGGCCACGATGTCCGCGTCGTCGTTGCCCTGAAGGACCGCCTGGCTGTGCGCCACGGCCACCGGGTCGTGGTCGACGTACACCACGCGCGCTCCGGGGCGGGCGGCCTGGGCCACCTCGTGCACATTGCCGAAGGTGGGGATGCCGGAGCCGATGTCCAGGAACTGGCTGATGCCCTGGTCGGCCGCGTAGCGCACGGCGCGGCGCATGAACGCCCGGTTCGCCTGCATGATCTTGGGGAGTCCCGGCATGAACTCCATGGCCTTGCGGGCCGCTTCCCGGTCGACCTCGAAGTTGTGCGATCCGCCCAGGTAGTAGTCGTACATCCGGGAGACGCTGGGCACCGAGATGTCGATGCTCCGTGGGGCCCAGGCGGGACGCTCCATCTATCTCTCCAAGGCGTAGGCGATCCGGTGTTCGAGCAGAGGCTACTGATCGCCCGCCAATGGAGCGACCCGAAACGGAAATTGACCATCCGTTCCCGGTCACTGCCTGCGGCACGTGCCGAATTGATACCCGCACGCACACCCTTCGAACATATGACGAACAGTGTTCGAGCACGTCAAAACGGTCCGCCCCTCCGTGAGTCACGGAGGGGCGGACCGGGTCGGCTCCGTCGGGTGGACGAGAGGATCAACCCTGGGGAGGTTTCTCTACTTCTCCGAAGCGCCGACCAGCTTCCCGTCGGGCCGCACGGCGTACCAGGTGCCGCCGACGCCCTGGCCGTTGGTGTCGCCGGGAGCCTTGTCACCGGCGAAGGTGTAGATCGGCGAGCAGTTGATCGTCTGCTGCTTGCCCTTGCCGTCGGTCCGGTCGAAGATCATGTAGCCCTTCTCCTGGATGCCCTTGGTGTCGGCGTAGTCGACGGGCTCCACGAGCGGCCACTTCTCCAGGCACTCGCCGGTGCAGTTGGAGACGGGCTTGGGCCACGCCTCGTCCTTCTTGAACCGGTAGACGGTCATGCCGTTCTTGTCGACGACGATCTCGCCGAGCTTGGGGTCGTTGCGGGTGGACAGCCCGGGCTGCGCCCCGGCCTCCTCACCGCCTGCCTCCCCGCCGCCGGCGGCCCCGCCGCCCTGCGCCTTCTTGCCGTCGGGGGCCAGCGCGTACCACTTGCCGCCCACGCCCTGACCCTTGACGTCACCGGCGTTGACGTCCTTGGCGTAGCGGTAGGCCGGCCAGCCGCCGACGGTCAGCTGCTTGGTGCCGTCGGCCCGGGTGACCGAGCCGAGCAGCGACTTGTCGATGCCCTCGCCGGCCTCGGCGTCGTCCGCGGGCACCGGCGGCCACGTCTTGGCGCAGTCGCCGTCGCAGTTCGACTTGGGCGGCTGCTCGCTGTCCTGGTCGAACCGGTACAGAGTGAGGCCCAGGCTGTCGGTCACCACCTTGCCGACCTCCTCGGCGGTGGCGACGGACAGCTTGCCCGCGGGGTTTGACGGGCTGGAAGGGCTCGGCGAGGCCTGCTGGCCGCCAGCGGTGCCGCCCACTCCGTTCCCGGTGCCGATGCTTCCGTAGTCGCCGGGCGCCGCCGTGGCTCCCACGTTCTGGCTGGCCGCCGGTGGGCTGTCCTGACCGCACGCCGTCGTCAGCGCCAGGACCGCCGCGGCGCTCGCCACGAGTGAGGCGCTCCGCCAGGAGGTCTTCATCGTCAACTCCCCATAATCGCAAGGGTGTTGCAGCGCCCTGCTGCGCCGCCGCACGGTCATGAGTACGCACCGGGGCCGTGTTTGTGTTCAACGACCGGCCAAATTTCTTTCCGGAACCTGTGACGGCCACCGCTCGCCACCGCTCGCCACCGCACAGAGGTACGCGTCGCTCGCCTCGTGGGCGACCGCCGTCAAACCGCCGGCACCCGGATATCCCTCTTTCGGGGCAATCCCCTTGAGCTCCGGCGCGTCCCGGCGGGGCAAGGCTCATGATCTTCGTCGTGCATGGACCCCTATCGACTCAATCCGCCTTCGCCGCAAAGGCCTTGGCGGTGGCGACGCTGACCTGGGCGCTCGTCGGCGCGCCGGCCGGAGTGGCGGTGGCCGACTCCTGTGCGTACGCCTCGACGGGGCCGGACGGCACGGAGGCGGTGGCGATCGCCGGAAGCAGGACCTGGCCGACCAAGCCGCCGTGCCCGACACCCACACCGACCCCCACACCCACCCCGACCCCGGCACCCCCGCCGCCGAAGCCGACTCCGAGACCGACGCCGCCACCGGACCCGACACCGCCGCCACCCTCACCCTCACCCCCGAAACCGACCCCCACGGCCAGACCGGAGCCGCCACCTCCGCCTCCGCCGCCCGCGCCACGCCCGGCGCCGCCGCCCCGGCCTGCTCCCAGGCCGGTACCTCCCCCGCCCCCCGCCCCGGCACCGAAGCCGTCGGCGAAGCCCACCCCGCGTCCGTCCGCGACCCCCGTGCGCTACCCGGTCTACCGCGCCGCGCCGCGGCCACGGCCGGCGAGCAGGAGCATGTCGCCGCTCACCTTCGTCCTGCTCGTCACGGTGCCCGCGGTGGTCGCCGTCGCCGCGCTGCGCGCGCGCTGATCCCTGAAGCTCTGGAGGCATCTCTTGCCGGAATGGCTTGTTCTCACCCTCGCGATGCTGGCCGCGTGTGTCGTGGTGGTCGTCATCACGGTCGTACGCCACCGCACGGCGTCCGACGACGAGGACCCCAGCGAGACCCCGGACGTCATCGAGTACATGACCATGTGGATCGGCGTGGTGTACGCCATCGTCCTGGGTCTGGCGATCGCCGGTGTGTGGGAGGGGCGCAGCGCCGCCCAGGACCACGTCCAGGCGGAGGCCACCGCGCTGCACGAGATCTCGGAGCGGGTCCGGGTCTACCCGGACGACGCACGCGACCGCATCCGGGACGACATCCACATGTATGTGAGCCACGTCGTCACCACCGAGTGGGACACCATGGCCGACGAGGGCCAGGTCACCGAGCGCGGCCGTGAGCTCTTCGAGCGCCTCCGCCAGGACGTCACCGACTACGAGCCGGAGACGGACTTCCAGGCCCAGGCCTACCAGCCGCTCCTCGACCAGGTGACCGCGGCCAGCCAGGCCCGGATCGCCCGGGCCGAGTCGACCGGGGAGACCATGCCGGGCGTGGTGTGGTTCGGGCTGATCAGCGGAGCCGTCGTCACCATCGGGATGATCTTCGCCCTCCAGATCCGCAGAACGACGCGCGAACTCGTCCTCGCCGGGCTGTTCTCGGCGCTGATCGCCTTCCTGCTGTTCCTGATCTGGGACTTCGACGCGCCCTTCAGCAGGGGCGTGACCGCGTCGGCGGATCCGTTCCTGAACCTCTTCCCGGGCACCGGGGACTGACGGCACCCGCACCACGGAACCCGGCCGGGGGACGGCGACACACCGTCGCCGTCCCCCGTCCGCGTCACCGGGGTCCCCCGGACAGCCCACACGTGTGCCCCATTCGCGCTACTGCGATCGCGCCGCCGCGCACCCGTTCTTAGCGTTTCGGGCATCGAGGTGCACTCGTGACGTGAGCGGAACAGGTCCGCGGCGGCTCCTCGGGGACCCGGAGGATCACTATGCGCGCGATATGCGTCGCTTCGGCCTCGGCCGTACTGCTGGGCGCCGGCACCCTCACGTCCTGCGTGCCGGCCGACGCGGCCGTCCGGACCGACTTCGGCTTCAGCGTCGAGCCCTCCACCGTCGCGGCGGGCGGCCGGGTCACGCTGCGTGTGCAGCGCAACGAAGCATGCCGGGGGGAGGCGATGGTCAACTCACCGGTCTTCGACATGCTCGAAATCCCGTGGCACAAGTCGTCGGCGACGGCCAGGGTCGACCGGGACGCCGAGCCCGGGGCCGAGCACTCCGTGGTGTTCATCTGTGACGAGTCGAGCGGCAGAGCGCGTCTGACCATCGCCGGCGACCGTCCGCCGCACCACTCCCCGCATCACCCGTCGGACCGCCACCGCCATCCGTCGAAGGGCGTGCACGCCGGAGAGGGCGGCACCCTCGCCGGTTTTGACCTGAGGGAGATCGGCCTCGGTGCCGCCCTCATCGCCGGCGCGCTGGGCACGGCGTACCACTTCGCACGCCGCCGCACCGACGAGGACGCCGGCTGACCCGCCCGGCCCACCGCACGCACAGGTCTTCGCCCCGGATCCGTCGAAGGATCCGGGGCGAAGACCGTTCACGTGCGAGGCGGCTCGTCGAAGGAGCGGGAAACCAGGCGTCAGACGCGCCGCTCGGCGCGGCGGCGCATCCAGAACACCCCGCCGCCGACGAGCGCCGCGGTCACGAGCCCACCACCGATGGCCATGTCGGTCGGGGTCGCACCGGTGGTGCTGCTGCCGCCGATACCGCCGCGGACACCGCCGATGACGGTGAAGGCCTGGGGCTTGGTCAGGCTCTTGCCGTCGCACGTGACCGTGATGTCATACGGCCCCGGGCGGGCGTTGTTCCTGATGGTGGCGGTGCCCCTCGCCGTCTCCTTGGCGCCGGAGATGGGCGAGAGCCTCGCCGGCCTCGTGAACGCGTTGGAAGTCGCCGTGCCGCCGTGGCGGCAGCCGTCGACCGTGATGGTCAGCTGGCCGCCGCGGGCGATCACGCTGGGCAGGGCGACGATGTTGCTGGGCGTGTCCCACGCGACGGCCGCGGGGGCGGAAAGGCCGAGGGCGGCGACCGCGGCGCCGGCGACCGCCAGGGCACGAGTGTTACGCATGTGAACCTCCGCGGAAGACGCCCCGGGACCCGTCCCCGGTCGATCGGCGAGAAAGCGCCTCCCAGAAAGACAGTCAGTTGCCTTGCCCCGGCCCGCATTTCGGGAATGGTCCGTCCTGGTGAGAGAAGGCGTCGCGGGACAACCGCGCAATCGGATATCGCCGCAGGTCACGCACCGTCAGAAAATTCCTCGCGGTGGCAACTCGGATGGCGCACCTCGTGCCCACGGGCCACCGCGGACAGCCCGGACCGCCCTGCGCCACCCGTTCGCTCCTGCCCCGTCGCCGGTTGCGCGCGCGGCGCTTAGCGTTCTGATATGCGCGAACGACACGGCGACGGCCGGGTCGAGAGGGGATGGCCCATGTCTGCGTCCGAGCTGGCCGAGGCGGAAGAGGAGGCGCGGCGGAAGAAGCGCGCCCCGTGGGGCGTGATAGCGCTGGTTCTGCTGACCGGCCTCGCGCTCATCCGGAATGGTTCGGGGGAATTCGACGAGGGCCCGCCGCAGCCGGCGACCGCGGCCGCGGCGGACAGCCGCGTGCCCGGGGACACCTTCGCCGGGAACATCAAGCCCCTCCCCTACGCCCTCCCGGACCGGGTCAGGATCCCGGCGATCCAGGTCGACGCGCCGATGATTCCCGTGGGCCTGGACGCGGACGGCTGGGTCGGCGCACCGCCCCCGGAGGACCCGAACCTGGCCGGCTGGTTCACCGGTGCCGTCACCCCCGGCGAGAAGGGCACCGCGGTCGTCGTCGGCCATGTCGACAACCAGCAGGGCCCCGCCGTGTTCTACGGACTCGGGGCCCTGAAGAAGGGAAACCGCGTCGAGGTCGCCCGGCAGGACGGCAAGACGGTCGTGTTCGAGGTCTACGGCGTCGAGGTGTTCGCGAAGGACAACTTCCCCGGCGACCGTGTCTACGCCTCCAAGGGCACGGCGGAGCTGCGGGTCATCACCTGCGGCGGCGGTTTCTCCCAGCAGAACGGCTACGAGGGCAACGTCGTCGCCTTCGCCCGCCTGGTCGAGGTGCGCTGAGCGTCCCCGGCCCGGCGGGCGAAGGCCCGACGGCGGATCTCAGGCGTACTGCCGCCGGGGCACGGTGACGTGGTAGCCGGAGTCCAGCAGTTCGGGCAGATAGCGCCGCAGGGCCCGCACGCTCTGCGAGCGGTCACCCCCGGCGTCGTGGGCGAGCACCACGACGCCGGGGGCGGCGCCGTTCTCCACCCGCCTGACGATGGACCGGGTGCTCGGGGAGGTCCAGTCGAGGGTGTCGAGCGTCCAGCCGAGGGGTTCCATGCCGAGCTCGGCTCCGAGTTGGAAGGCGGCGCGGTTCCAGGCGCCGTAGGGAGCGCGGAACCACTCGGGGCGCTCGCCGTAGGCATCCTCGATGACGTCGCTGGTGCGCTCCATCTGGGAGCGGATCTGCCGGCGGGTGAGGCGGGTGAGCAGCGGGTGGGACCAGGTGTGGTTCCCGACGACATGGCCCTCGTCGGCCATCCGGGCCAGCAGCTCCTTGTTGTCGGCGGCCATCTCCCCGCACACGAAGAACATGGCGCGCACGTCGTACTCGGCCAGGGTGTCGAGGATGTCCGGGGTGTAGCGGGGGTCGGGGCCGTCGTCGAAGGTCAGCACCATGGTGCGGCCGCGGCCGGAGACGCGCAGCAGTGGTGCGCGACGTACCAGGGTACGGCGGGGCGCGGCCTGCGGCGGGCCGTATCCGGTCAGGGGCTGGAGGCGGTACGCGGAGGCGCCGAGCGAGCGGCGGGCCTGTGGCCCCGAAGCCTGGACGGACCCGTCGGGGCCGTCCCCGGTGACCGCCGTGAGCACACCGGCCGCGGCGGCCGCTCCCACGGCGCCCGTGCCCGCGATCAACAGCCGGCGCCGGGTGAGCAACTGATCCTTCTTCATGACCCATCAGTCGCCCGGCGGAAGGCCGACGCACCTGAGCAACACCGGTGCGGCGGCACGGATTCACCCGAACGGCCCAGGCAAAAGGGTCAGTGGCGGCGCACCAGGGGGAACGGCAGGGTGTCCCGGATCGTCAGTCCGGTGAGGCGGCGGGGTCGATCGCGGTGCCGGACGCGGACCTGGTCGGACAGGCCGCCGAGGGGGTCGGCGGGCTCGGTCCCGTCCCCTCCGGCGAGGCCGAGCGCCGCCAGTGACGGCAGCCCCTCCGTCGTGGCGGGCCGCTGTCCGCCCTTCGAGTGCCCTCTTCCTCTTGTCCACAACGTGCGCGTCGACGGCCTCCAGTTGTCACCACTGGGAGAAGAGCAGCGAACAGGCCGAGCGGGCGCGCTCCCGCCTCAGGACCTGGCCTGTGGCCTTCGATAGCCTCGCAGCGTGACGGAACAGCACTCCCATCAGTTCGAACGGGGCACGGACGGGCCGAAGGTGATCGTGGCCGGGGTGGACGGCTCCGACTCGTCCCTGCGCGCCGCGGCCTACGCCGCCGGCCTGGCCCGGCGCCAGCACGCGCTGCTCGCCGTGGTGTACGTGCAGCCGGTGCTGGCGGCGGGCGCGGCGCTCGGGGCGCCGGTGGCCGAGACGACCGACGAGATCGCCGAGGACCTGGTGGCGTACATCCGGGACGCGGCCGAGCGGCTCAAGGGGATATTCGACGTCCGCTGGGAGTTCCACACGTTCCGCGGCGACCCTTACAACGGCCTGGTGAAGGCGGCGGACGAACTCAAGGCGGACGCGGTGGTCGTGGGCGCGTCCGAGCAGGCGGGCCACCGGATCGTCGGGTCGGTGGCGGTGCGGCTGGTGAAGGCGGGGCGCTGGCCGGTGACGGTGGTGCCGTAGGCCCTTTGGCGGCATGCCGGCACGACGATCCCGCGCAGCGGGAAACGGTGTGGCCGCGTCTGGAGCCGGTGTCCCTAGTCGCGCACGACCTGAGCCACGCCGTGTCCCCGTGGGGCGGCAGGGACCTTGCGCGGTGTCTTCCGTCGCGGGGACACCTGGGCCATCATGATCCGCCATCAGCCGTTTGCCGATCGCGAAGAGGTGAGGCGCATGGCCGGGCTCCGCATGGGTCAGGGGATTCTCCGACGCAAACCCATCGAGCAGATCGAGGAGACGGAAGTCGGCAAGGGCACCCAGCTGGAACGGTCCCTGGGGCTGTGGCAGCTGACCGCCATCGGCGTGGGCGGCATCATCGGCGCGGGCATCTTCACCCTCGCGGGAACCGTGGCCAACGGCACGGCGGGTCCGGCCGTGCTCGTCTCCTTCCTCATCGCGGGCGTCGCGAGTGCCGCGGCGGCCCTGTCCTACGCCGAGTTCGCCGGGCTCATCCCGAAGGCCGGTTCCGCCTACACCTACGGCTACGCGGTGCTCGGCGAGCTCGCGGGCTGGTTCATCGGCTGGGACCTGCTGCTGGAGTACACGGCGATCGTGGCGGTGGTCGCGATCGGCATCTCCGGCTACTTCAGCTTCCTGGTCGGCGAGATGGGCGCCGACCTGCCGAACTGGATGCTGGGCGCCCCCGGCACCGGTGAGGGGCACAAGGTCGACCTGTTCGCGGCGTTGCTGTGCCTGCTGATCGCGTATCTGCTCACCCTCGGCATCAAGAACGCGGCCCGGTTCGAGACGGTCGTGGTGGTGCTGAAGGTCCTGGTCGTGCTGCTGGTGATCGGGGTCGGTGTGTTCCACATCGACACGGCGAACTACAACCCGTTCTTCCCGTACGGGGTCGGCGGGGCGTTCACGGGCGCGGCGACGGTGTTCTTCGCGGTGTTCGGCTACGACGCCATGTCGACGGCGGCCGAGGAGTCCAAGGACGCGCAGCGGCACATGCCCAAGGCGATCATCTACTCGCTCGTCATCTCGATGGTCCTGTACGTGGCGGCCTGCCTGGTGCTGACGGGCATGCAGGACTACAAGGACATCGACAAGGAGAGCGGCTTCTCGACGGCTTTCAAGTCGGTGGGGCTGAGCGGGCTGGCGGACGTCATCGCGGTGGGTGCGATCATCGGCATCCTCACGGTGATGTTCACGTTCATGCTGGGCGTGACCCGGGTGTGGTTCTCGATGTCCCGTGACGGGCTGCTGCCCAGGTGGTTCGCGAAGACGCACCCGACGCGGCACGTGCCCACGCGTGTCACCTGGATCGTGGGGTTCGCGTCGGCCGCCATCGCCGGGTTCCTGCCGATCGGCGAGGCGGCCGAGCTGACCAACATCGGCATCCTGCTGGCGTTCGTGGTGGTGTGCGCGGCGGTGATCGTGCTGCGCTACCGGCAGCCGGACCTGCCGCGCACGTTCCGTACGCCGTGGATGCCGGTCGTGCCGGCGGTGGGCATCGTCTTCTCGATCTGGCTGATCACCTTCCTCCAGTGGCAGACCTGGGCGCGGTTCGCCGTCTGGTTCGCGCTGGGGCTCGTGGTCTACTTCGCGTACTCCTACCGGCGCTCGGAGCTGGCGCGGCGCTGACCGGCCGGCTGCCCGGGTCTACTCCCCCATCATCAGGCCGTCCTCGGCCGCGCCCCGGCTGAGCACGACGTCGCGGATGCGGTCGCGGACGGCCTGTACGCCGGCGCCCTGGGCGATCGCCCGGTTGAGGTTGACGACCCGGCCGGCGTCGACGTCGAACATCTGCGGTACGAACTCGGCCTTCGTCACCTCCCAGCGGCCGCCCGGCCGTGCGGGCGGGGCGAAGGTGAAGCGGCCGAGGGTGGACTGGTTCCCGCGCGGGTCCCGGGCTCCCTGGTGGTTGGTCATCTCGCCGGCGATCTGGTCGCCCATGCCGTAGATCACCCAGGTGCCGTTGACCTTCTCGTAGGCCTGCGGGACGTGCGCGTGGGTGCCGAGGACGAGGTCGATGTAAGGGCGTCCCCCGCTTCGTGCGGCGGTGAGGCTCCGGGCCAGGGTCAGTTGCTGCTCGTCGGGGGCGTCCTGCCACTCGGTGCCCCAGTGCGTGGAGACCACGACCACGTCGGCGCCGGCCCGGCGCGCGGCCCGGGCGTCCGCGAGGATCCTGGTCTCGTCGATGAGGTTCACGGCCCAGGGCTGTCCGTCCGGGAGCGGGATGCCGTTGGTGCCGTAGGTGTAGGCGAGGTGCGCGACCCTGGCCGGGCCCGCCTGGAGGACCGTGACCGCGCGGGCCTCCTCCTCGGCGCGTGCCGAGCCGGCGTGCCGTACGCCCGCGCGGTCGAGGGCGTCGAGAGTGCGGCGGATGCCGTCGGCGCCGTCGTCGAGGGTGTGGTTGGAGGCGGTGGAGCAGCCGTCGTAGCCGGTGGCGGCGAGGGCCCGGGCGACCTCGGGCGGGGACTTGAAGGCGGGATAGCCGGTGTAGTCGCCGTCCGCGCCGTACACGGTCTCCATGTGACACAGGGCCACATCGGCGCGGGAGACGACGGAGCGGATCCCCGCGAGCATCGGCCGGAAGTCGTAGCCGGTGCCGCCGGCGTCGAAGCGGGCCCGGTCGATGATCGTGCTGTGCGGGAGGACGTCGCCGGAGGCGACCAGTGTGAAGCCGCGGGGTCCCACCGCGGAGGGCGCCGGGCGTCCGGGGCCGTTCGGTTCGTGGCTGCGGGCCTGGCAGGCGGCACCCGTGGCGAGGGCGACGGTCAGGACTAGGGCCACCTGTCGACTGCGTGCGATCATGCATTCACCCCACTGTGGGCGTTGTGGTCGTATTTACGCACAAACAGGAAAGAAGGCCCATCGCGCCCCACGCGGCTCCGACACGCTCATTAGCCCGTCCGGCGCGCGCCCGGCGGGCGGCCGTGACCGTTCGTCGAACCGTTCGTCGACGCGATCGACCGTCCGCCGCACGGGCGGGTACGTGGCCTGTCCCCCCGGCTGCGCCCTGCGGTGGCATACGGCCATGACGGCCGGATCCACTCTCACGAACGGGACGACCGCCGAGCACGAGCTCGCCGCACTGCAGCGGGAGCACGGCCGGCCCCTCTTCGCGCTCCTGCTCCGGCTCTGCGACGGCGACCGGCAGCGCGCGGAGGACCTGGTCCAGGAGACGCTGGTGCGTGCCTGGCAGCACCCCGAGGCGCTGCGCGCCGACGACTTCGACTCCGTACGGCCCTGGCTGATGACCGTCGCGCGGCGGCTCGCAATCGACGCCCGGCGGGCCCGGCAGGCCCGTCCGCCCGAGGTCGGCGACGCGGTGCTGGAGAACGCGCGGGTCATCTCCGACCACGCCGAGCGGGCCGCGGCGATGCTCGACGTCCGCCAGGCTGTGAAGACACTCACTCCGGAGCACCGTGAAGTCCTGGTGCTGGTGTACTTCCAGGGGGCGAGTGTGGCGGAAGCAGCGGCGACCCTCGGCATCCCGCCCGGTACCGTGAAGTCCCGCGCGTACTACGCGCTGCGCGCCCTGCGCCGGGTGCTTCCGGGATACGCCGCCGACCTGCGCTGAAACCCATGGCTGAGTCAAACCTCCGTAAAGCGCCTTGCTGCGGACCCCGGTTGAGTAATCGGCTGTTCCCATCCGTGTTCCGGATGGGGGCGTCAGCGCCCCGGGGCCCGGTGTCGGGCGACGCGCACGTACCGGAGGAAGGCAGGAAGGGATGCTGCACAGAAGCGAAGAGGGCACGGACGGCTCCGACGGCGAACTGACCGTCCCCATGGCGTGGTTGTACGCCGAGTACATCGCCGACGAGCTGCTGCGGACCGGCGATCTGATGCCGCCGACGTCCTTCGAGTTCCGCGCGGGACGGGACGCCCTGGCGCTGACCATCTTCCTCTCCGACACCGAGGGAGAGCTGTCCGGCATCAGGGTCGTCACGCAGTTGGAGACGTGGCTGTCACTGACGGCGTACGACCAGCCGTGGCAGGAGTGGGTGCGTGAGCGGCTGGCCGAGCTCGGCGCCGGGGCCGCGGAGTCGGGCGGGCCCGCGCCGGACCTGGACCTGGCGGAGGACGCCTGGCGCTGGCTCCAGGAGACGGAGCTGCTCGCGCCCGACCTGAACGCGGTGCCGGGCGGCGCTCCGGTGGTCGGGGAGGACGAGGGGCCGAAGGTCTGGACGCCCGCCTGGCAGCTCGGACTGCCGCTGGGACACCTCGCCATCCATCTTTTTTAGATTTCCGCGGCCCCGGACCAATCCGCGGGCCGGAGCGCTCCGAATCCTTTGGTTGCGATTGTGTCACCGGCTTGAGTGATTCAGCGGCCTGGTCCGTACCGGTGGGAGCAAGGAGTAACCCCACCCGCACCCAACGGCACGAGGATTCGGCATGAGGTCCCTGGAAAGGCATCGCGACGTCGGCGCCTACGCGCTCGGCGTGCTGGACGAGGCGGAGGCCTTCCGCTTCGAGGACCACCTCATGGAGTGCCCTCGGTGCGCCGCAGAGGTGACGGAATTCGGCCCGACGACACGGCAGTTGATGCTGTACCGGCGGGCGACGCCACGGTTCGTGCACCCGATGGCGCAGCCCGGTCAGCGCATGCTGGACCGGCTGCTGGCCGAGGTGGCGACGCGGCGCCGGGCCGGGCGCAGGCGCATGCTGTTCGGCCTGGCCGCGTCGGTGGTGATCGCCGTGTCGGTACCCGGCGTCGCGATGATGGCGCGGGGCGGCGCCGAGGAGCCGGTGCGGATCGCGGCGACCGACGCGCGGTCGGGTGTCTGGGCCCAGGTGACGGTCGAGGACAAGGCCTCGGGCAGCCAGGTCGAACTGAAGGTGAAGGACGCGGCCGGTCCCCGGCCCTGCCACCTGGTCATCGTCGGCCGTGACGGCACGGAGGAGACCGCGACCAGCTGGCAGGGGCCCGGGCACGACACCCACCCCAGCACGATGATGGCCAGTTCCTCCATGCATCCCGACGAGACCGCCCGCTACGAGGTCCGCTCGGCGGCCGGGGAGGTCCTGGTGAGACTCCAGCCGCAGTAGGGCCCGCCGGGCACGTCCCGCCTGCTCCGCGGAAGGAGTTCCTTTCGAGTGGTCGCGCCCGGCCCGCTGAGGGCGAGGCCGGGGCCCACGACCGGCGCTCTGGTGTGCCCTGGCGTCAGGACGCCGTCGCTCAGTCCCGCGACGGTTGTGCCAGTCGCCCCAGCAGCCCCGCGACCAGGGCGGTCTGGGCGGGCACGGTGTCGGGGTAGATGAACTCGCCCCGTGCGTGGGCGCCGTCGCCGACCGCGCCCATGCCGCAGAGGACGGGCAGGCCCAGTGCGGCGACGAAGTTGGCGTCGCTGGCGCCGCCGACGGCGGCGTCGGGCAGGCCGTCGCGGCCCTGCTCCCGGGCGACCTCGCGGGCGAGGCCCAGGAGGGGCGCTGAGGCGGCGTTCAGGGTCATCGGCGGCCGGTTCCAGGCGTGTTCGATCTCGATGCGGACGCGGGGGTCGCTGACCTCGATGGCGTCCAGTTCGCGGTCGACACGGGCCTGTTCGGCCACGCTGCCGACCCGGATGTCGACGCTCGCGGTGGCCTGCCCGGCGACGACGTTGGTGGCGGAGCCGCCCTCGATGAGCCCGGTGTTGATGGTCGTGCCCCTGTCGGGGGCGGCCACGGCCGCGGCGGCCACCACGAACTCGGACAGGGCGGTGATCGCGCTCGCCCCGTCCTGAGGCGCGAGCCCGGCGTGCGCCTCGACGCCGGAGGCGGTCACCCGGAAGATCCCGGAGCCCTTGCGGGCGGTCTTGACCGCGCCGTGGGCGGTCGGCTCAAGCACCAGTGAGGCGTCGGCCTTCCGCGCGACCTCCTCGATCACCGGCCGTGAGGACGGGGAGCCGATCTCCTCGTCGCCGTTGAAGAGGAAGGTGACGCCGGGCACGGGCGCACCGCTCTCCCGGGCCAGTTTCAGGGCCCAGATGCCCTGGGCCAGGCCGGTCTTCATGTCGAAGATGCCCGGGCCGCTGAGCTTGTCCCGGCCGTCGGCGGACGCCTCCGGCTGCTGCCATCCGGCGAGGGTGCCGGCCGGCCATACGGTGTCGTAATGGCCGACGAGCGCGACGTGCCCGGCGCCGGTGCCGGCGTAGGTCAGGGTGAGGGTGTCTCCGCACGCACCGCCGGGATGGCGCTGTTCGTGGTCGGGCCGCCCGAGGCGGTGGACCGTCAGTTCGCGCAGGAGGTCCAGCCCCGCCGCGAGTCCGGGCAGGTCGTGGCTGCTGGTCTCGTGGCGGACGAGGGTCAGGATGTCGGTGACGATCTCCGACGATACGTCCTGGGCGCGGGCGGAGAGGGCGGCAGCGGGCGATGCGGTCATGATCTGCTTTCTCGGACGGAGGCGGGGCGGAGACGGGGCGGCGTTTCCTCGGCGGAAGGAGCCGGGTCAGCCGACACCGAAGGGGATGCCCAGCAGGTACCAGGCCACGAAGAACGCGATCCAGACGACCCAGACGACGGCGGCGATCGGAATCGTGAAGGAGGCCAGGGTGCCGATGCCGGCGGACTTGCGGTACTGCTGGATGAAGCCCAGGGCCATCACGAAGTACGGACTCATCGGGGTGACGCAGTTGGTGACCGAGTCGGCGACGCGGTAGACGGCCTGGGTGGTCTCCGGCTCGATCCCGATCAGCATCAGCATGGGCACGAGCACCGGCGCGGCCAGCGCCCACAGCGCGGAGCCGCTGGTGATGAGGAGGTTCATGAAGGTGATCAGCACGGCGATGCCGACCAGCACGGTCCAGCCGTGCATGTCCAGTTCGCGCAGGGTCTCCGCGCCCTTGACCGCGAGGATGTTGCCGATGTTCGTCCACTTGAAGTAGGCGAGGAACTGGGAGATGGCGAAGAACAGGACGAGGATCGGCGCCATCGACCGGGTGCCGTCGGCCATCGCGGCGATGATGTCCCGGGCGGCGGAGAAGGTGCCGGTCATCCGGCCGTAGACGGTGCCGAGCAGGGCGAAGAACACGCCGAGGACGAGCGCCATCCCGCCGATGAGCGGGGAGTCGACGATGCCGCCGTCCTCGCCGCGCAGCGGTGAGGACGCGGGGATCATCGACACCGCCAGGAGCCCCAGGAAGCCCACTGCCACCAGCCCGGTCACCCGCAGGGCACGGCGCTGCTGCCCGGTGACCTCGATCGCCGTCAGATCCGTGGCGTCCGGTTCGGTGACGGGCTCGTCGGGCTCCAGGTCCGAGCGGCGGGTGAGGACCTTGTCGACGACGAGCGTGATCACCAGGGCTATGAGGACCGACGAGCCGAGCCCGAAGAAGTAGTTGGCCAGCGGGGTGACGACGTAGTCGCCGTCGATGGTGTGGGCGGCGGCGGTGGAGATCGAGGACAGCAGGACGTCGGTGGGGGTCAGCGAAGGGGAGGCGTCGTAGCCGGCGGAGATCGAGACGTAGGCGACGATGCAGCCGAGCACCGGGCTGCGGCCCGCCGCACGGAAGATGAGCGCGCCGAGCGGGATGAGGGTGACGTAGGCGGCGTCGCCGGCGACATGGCTGACCATGGCCGTCATCGACAGGGCGAAGGTGAGGTACCTGCCCGGCACCCGCGCGACCATGCGGCGCAGCAGGGCGGCGAACAGCCCGCTCCTCTCGGCGACGGCGATGCCGAACATCACGGTGAGGATGGTGGCCAGCGGCGGGAAGGCCGCGTAGTTGTCGACTGCTCCCTCGACGGCCATCGTGAGGCCGTCCTTGCTGAGCAGGTTCCGCACGTCGATGGTCTCGTGCGTGCCGGGGTGCACGGCGCTGACGCCGACCGTCGCCAGTACGGCGCTGAGGACGGCGACGACCCCCGCGAGGATCCAGAACAGCCAGAACGGGTTGGGGAGTTTGTTACCGACCTTCTCGATCGCCGCGAAACTCCGGAACGCGGCGCGCAGGAGTCTCGACCGCGGCTCGGTCGGCTGGGGCTGGGCGGAGGTGGTACTCATCGGTTCCTCTTCGCACATTCGAGGGATGTTCCTGCGAACAATGGCACTTCGATGAGAGATTCTCTAGCCTCTGGATGTAACAGTGGGATTAATCGGCAGTCTAAGGTGGAGTGCTATGACCCGCCCTCTCCTGGACGAGCTCGACCGGCGCCTCATCGGCGCACTCCACCTGGCACCCCGGGCCACCTGGGACGACATCGGCGGGATCCTGGCCGCCGACGCCAGCACGCTCAAACGCCGCTACGACCGGCTGCACGAGGCCCGGATGGTCCGCGTGATCGGGCAGGCCGACTGGGGCATGCACTCCACGACGATGCCGGTCCACGTTTTCCTGGACATTACCGGCGAAACCCCGCTGGCCGTCCTCCACCGGCTCCGTGACCTGCCCCACCTCCAGCTCCTGGCACAGATCTCCGGCGACTACCCCCTCTACGTCGTGGTCCACGCCCCCACCGAGGCCGCCACGAGTGAGGCGATCGACCGGATGTTCTCCATCCCCGGCGTCCGCCGCGTCAACGCCCTGCCGGCCCTCAGCACACTGCGCCGTGGCATCACCTGGGATCCCGGGTTTCTCACCGAGGCCGAACGCGCCGGGCTGCTCGAGCTCACCGGAGCCCGCCCCGAGGGCACCGCGACGGCGACACCCCCCGCCAAACCGCTCAGCGAGGCCGAACGCACGGTCGTCGCCCAGCTCATCCAGGACGGCCGCGCATCCGCCGCGAGCATCGCCCGGGCCGCCGGTCTGGCCACCTCCACCGCACACCGCGTCGTCCGCCGGGTCCTGGACGAGGGGTGGGTCAAACCGCGCCTGGAAATCGTGTCGGAATGGCTCGGCTTCCAGACCCCCTTCATGCTCCGCCTGCGCGTGGCCCCCGGCGAAACCCCCGACGTCATGCACCGTATCGACCGGCTCCCCCAGACCCGGCTCGCCGTCCATGTGGCCAGCGACCTGTCCGTCCTCGCCACCGGCCTGGTCACCGACCGCTCCGCCCTGGCACGCTTCGTCGACGACGAACTGTCCGGGATCCCCGGCATCCTCGCCGTCAGCGTCGGCGTCATGCTGGCCGAACCGCGCCGCTACTGGCTGGACCGGGACGGGACCTCCGGTCTCGGTGAATTCCACGCGCCGGCGCTCCTGTAGCCGGGTCCGGCGGCGCCGGCCGGCGCGATGGATCCAGAAGGCCGTCTTCCGCGGCAGCTCACTTCAGCAGCCGGGACATCCTGCGGTCCGCCAGCGGTTTCCCGCCGGTCTGGCAGGTCGGGCAGTACTGGAGCGAGGAGTCGCTGAAGGACACCTCGCGGACGGTGTCGCCGCACACCGGGCAGGGCTCGCCCGTGCGGCCGTGCACGCGCAGGCCGCTCTTCTTCTCGGCCTTCAGCCGGCCGGCCGCCACGCCCCGGGAGCGCTCGACCGCCTCGGTGAGCGTGTCGCGCAGGGCCGCGTACAGCCGCCCGGTCTCCTCCTCGCTCAGGGACGCGGCCAGCTTGAAGGGCGACATCCTCGCCGCGTGCAGGATCTCGTCGCTGTAGGCGTTGCCCACGCCCGCGATCAGGCTCTGGTCGCGCAACGCGCCCTTGAGCTGCCGCCGTTCACCGGCCAGGAGTTCCGTGAAGCGCCGCTCGTCGAAGTCGTCGGCCAGCGGGTCCGGGCCGAGCCGGGCGATGCCCTGGACCTCCTGGGGGTCCGCCACGACGTACACCGCGAGCCGCTTCTGGGTGCCGGCCTCGGTCAGGTCGAAACCGGCTCCGGTCTCCAGGGCCACGCGCAGGGCGAGGGGGCCCTTGCCGGGCCGGGGCGGGCCGTCGGGGAGGCGGTCCTTCCAGTGCAGCCAGCCGACGCGGGCCAGGTGCGTCACGAAGTGCGGGCCGTCCGCGGTCCGGATGTCGAGGAACTTGCCGTACCGGCGCACGGCGGCCACCTCGTGGCCCTCCAGCGCGGACAGGGGCGGGTCGTACGTCTTCAGGACGCTGATCGCGACGGGCAGCACCCGTACGATCTCGTGGCCGACGAGGTGCTCGGTGAGGAAGTCCTTGAGCGCCTCGACCTCGGGGAGTTCCGGCATAGGTCCAGAGTGCCACGCGGTTTCACTCGGGGTCGGGCACCACGAACTCGCACCACACGGCCTTGCCGCCGCCGCGCGCCTCCACGCCCCACACGTCGGTGAGCAGCTCGACCAGCAGCAGCCCCCTCCCGGAGACGCCCGACTCGCCCGCCTCGCGGCGGCGCGGCAGGGCGCTGGAGGAGTCCTCGACCTCGACGCGCAGCCGGCGTTCCGAACCGGTGAGGGCCCGCAGGGTGACGATCGCGGAGCCCTCGGTGTGCATCAGGGCGTTGGTGACCAGCTCGTCGGCGACCAGTTCGATCTCGTCGGCGCGGTCCGCGGCTCCCCAGACGCCGACCGCGGTGCGGATCGTGTGCCGGGCCTCGGCCAGGGCCGCCGGATCGCCGGGGGCGACGAGCCACTGGAGCCGGCGGCCGGACTGCGGGCCGTCCGGCCCTCGCCGGCGCAACAGGAGCAGCGCCACGTCGTCGTCGCCGCCGCGTTCGGCGGCCACGTCGATGAGCCGGTCGGCGAGGTCCCGTACGTCGTCGGGACCGGTGGCGACGAGCGCGGTCAGGGTGCGCATACCGTCGTCGAGGTCGGCGCCGGGCTGCTCCACCAGCCCGTCGGTGCACAGCAGCAGTGTCTCGCCCGGGTCCAGTTCCACGGTGCCCACCGGATAGGAGAGGCGGCCGAACTCGGCGGACAGGCCGAGCGGCAGACCGCCCGGGACGGTGACGCGGCGGCAGGAGCCGTCGGTCTGCCGCACGAGCGGATCGATGTGGCCGGCCCTGACCACCTGGAGCACGCCGGTGGACAGGTCGGCCTCCGCGTAGAGGCAGGTCGCGGAGCGGTCGGTGTCGAGTTCGTGCAGGAAGACGGAGGCCCGGGCCATCACGGTGGCCGGGGTGTGCCCCTCGGCGGCGTAGGCGCGCAGCACGATGCGCAACTGGCCCATGACGGCGGCCGCGTGCGTGTCGTGGCCCTGGACGTCGCCGATGACGGCGCCGACCCGGCCGCCGGGCAGCGGGATCAGGTCGTACCAGTCGCCGCCGATGTCACGGCCGAGGGAGCCGCCGATGGTGGCCGCGCGGTAGCGGACGGCGATGTCGGCACCGGGCACGCTCGGGATGGTCCGGGGCAGCATGGCCTGCTGGAGGCCCTGCGCGAGGTCCATCTCCTGCTCGTAGAACATGGCCCGCTGGAGGCTCTGCGCGATGCTGCTGCCGAGGGCGACGAGGATGTTGCGCTCCTCGGAGGTGAAACCGTGCCGGTCGCTGTAAAGCAGGCCCATCGCGCCGATCGGCTGTGCCTGGACGATGAGCGGCAGATACGCGGCCGACGTGATGTTCAGGTCTGTGATGTGCGGCCAGAGGATCGGGTAGCGCTCGGCGAACTCCTCCGGCGACTCGATGAAGCAGGGAGCGAGGGTCCGTACGGCCTCGCTCATCGGGTAGGGCTCGTCGATCCGGGTGACGCGGGTGCCGGGCACGAAGCTGTCCGAGGGGCCCTCGGCGACCAGACGGATGCGGCCGGCCTCGACCAGGCCCATGACGAGGCTGGTGGCGCCCAGGTGGGTGAGGCCGTGAGTGTCCTTGAGGACGTCGATGACGTCCTGGACGGTGCGGGCGTGGGCGAGGGCGGCCGTGGTGAGTTCGACGACGCTGGTCTGCTGCCGGCGGGCCTCGTCCTGGGCGGCCTGGTCGCTGCGGGCCTCGCTCTCGGCGAGTTCCTGGGTGGCGTCCCGGACGATGCCGATGATGCGGCGGGGCCGTCCGGTGTCGTCGCGCCGGATGTAGCCCTGGGTGTGGGTCCAGCGCAGGGAGCCGTCGCGGCAGCGGACGCGGAAGTAGGCGCCGTAGTTCTCGCTGCCGTCCTTGAGGGCCTGGGTGACCGCGGTGTCCAGGCGCCGGGCCTCGCCGGGCGGGACGCGCTTGGAGAGGGTCTCGGGGTGGTCGTCGTACTCGTCGGGGCGCACGTCGAAGACCTCGTGGGCCCGGGCGTCCATCTGCATCAGGCCGGTGTCCAGATCCCAGTCGAAGCTGCCCATCCGGTTGAGCGCGAGGATCGGGTCCGGGTGGGTGGGCCAGTCGTCCGGGAGGGACAGGGCGCTCGCTCCCCGATCAGCCATGGGCCCACCTTGCCAGGATTCGTCCGATTCTTCGACCGGATGTGCTGAGTTTACGGGCCACTCCGCCGAACCGGCCCTCAGTTACCGAAGACGTCCGTGGGGCTGCCGAGGATGCTGCCGTCGGCCGGATCATCGGGAATCAGCCCGGCTCCGTCGGGCAGATCGGGACTGTCCGGCACGGCGACGGGGCCGACCTCGTCGGGGCCGCCGGGGTCGTCGGGGGGCGGTTCGTCGGGCATCGGGCCGGGCTCGTCGGGCGGTGGTGCGTCCGTGACGGTGACCGGGGGGCTGATGTCACCCGGGGAGCTCACGTCCCGGGGGGACGTGCTGCGCGGGTCCGCGGAGACGCCGGACTCGCGTGGAGCGGGGGGCGGTGGCTCGGACGGCCGGGGCGTCGGAGCCGGGGAGTTCATCGCCCAGACCGGTGGCGGCAGGGCCCGGTCGCGGCGCACGTCGTGGCCGGTGCGCCGTTCGATCCAGGTGCGGGTGGTGACGTCGACGATCGTGAAGTCGGTGATCGTCTGCGGAGCGGGCCTCACGACGACGACCCGGCCGGGCCGGTAGCCGGGCCACGGGGTGCCCTGGACGGCCGGTGTGCCCCGCAGCGCCACCGGGGGGCGGAGCGGGTTGCCGCAGGCGCACCGGACGCGCGGCACGCCCCGGCCGTCGACCAGGACGGCGGTGCCCGCCTGGAGGACGGCCTGGTAACCGACGGCCCGGCCGGCCCGGAAGCCGTGGTTGGTGACGCGGGTGTCGGCACGCAGCACGACCGGCGTCAGATCGCGCAGGCGATCCGGGACGGACGCCGGGGAGACGCCCGCGACCCGGGCGAAGGCGCGTGTCCTGGCCCGGTCGCGGGTGAGGTGGCCGATCTGCCGGGCGACGTCGCAGCTGCCGGTCCGCTCGATGCCGCCGTACAGGCCGGGTGTTCCGCCGGAGAGCGAGCGCAGGCCGCTCAGGTCGGCGGAGACCGGTGCCGCGTCGCCCGGGCCGGCCGTCTCGGGCGTTCGGGGGATGGGGGACGGGGTAGCCGTCGTGGTGGCCGTGGAGTCCGTGAAGGGGTTCGGCCCCTGGGCCGCGGCCGGTTGGAGGAAGAGGGCCCCGTCGGCGCCCGCGGCGTCGTCCTCGCCGGCGCCGTCACCGTCGCCGCCGCAGCCCGAGAGGAGGAACGTCACGAAGAGCACGCAGACCGTGGCGAGGGTCCCGGTAGGTGTCCGCACGTCGCCCTCCAGCCCACTTCGTCACGTATGAGGTAATTGATCACTATTGTTTGCTTCACTCACTCGGGTCACGCAACCGGAGTGGTTGCTCACGGAGCGTGACAACGGGTCTGGCGCGGCACTGGGAGGAGCGCACGGCCGTGGACTGGTTCACCGCATCCGACTACTGGCTGAGCCGGCTGGTCTTCCAGCGGGCGCTGGCCGCCGTCTACCTGGTCGCGTTCCTGACGGCGGCGTTGCAGTTCCGCGCGCTGATCGGGCAGCGCGGCATGCTGCCGGTGCCGAGGTTCGTCGAGCGGGTGCCCTTCAAGCGGGCACCGAGCCTGTTCCAGCTGCACTACTCGGACCGTTTCTTCGCCGTCTGCGCGTGGGCGGGCTGCGCGGTGTCGGCGGCGCTGCTGGCCGGGCTGGACTCGCTGCTGCCGCTGTGGGGCGGCATGCTGCTGTGGCTGGTGCCGTGGGTGCTGTACCTGTCGGTCGTGAACGTCGGGCAGACCTGGTACTCGTTCGGCTGGGAGTCGCTGCTGCTGGAGGTCGGCTTCCTCGCCGTGTTCCTCGGCAACGACGAGGTGGCGCCGCCCGTCGTCGTGCTGTTCCTGCTGCGCTGGATCCTGTTCCGGGTGGAGTTCGGCGCGGGGCTGATCAAGATGCGGGGCGACGAGTGCTGGCGGAAGCTGACGTGCCTGGACCACCATCACGAGACGCAGCCGATGCCGGGCCCGCTGAGCTGGTTCTTCCACCATCTGCCCCGCCCCCTGCACCGGGTCGAGGTGGCCGCGAACCACTTCACACAACTCGTCGTGCCGTTCTTGCTGTTCACGCCGCAGCCGGTCGCGACGGCCGCCGCCGCGCTGATGATCGTCACCCAGCTGTGGCTGGTGCTGTCGGGCAACTTCGCCTGGCTGAACTGGATCACGATCGTGCTGGCCCTGCCGGCGGTGCGGTTCCCGGCCGATCCGCCGTCGGTGCCCGGCGCGCCGCTCTGGTACGAGGTCGTGGTCCTCGTGGTCGCCGCGCTGCTGCTGGGACTCAGCTACCAGCCGGTCCGCAACATGATCTCCCGCCGCCAGGTGATGAACCGGTCCTTCGACCCGCTCCATCTGGTCAACACCTACGGCGCGTTCGGCAGCGTCAGCCGGGTCCGCCACGAGGTGGTCGTCGAGGGCACGGCCGACGACGTGCCCCGCGAGGACTCCGACTGGCAGGAGTACGAGTTCAAGGGCAAGCCCGGTGATCCCCGGCGCTGGCCGCGTCAGTTCGCGCCGTACCATCTGCGGCTCGACTGGCTGATGTGGTTCGCGGCCCTCTCCCCCGCGTACGCCGGGTCCTGGTTCGGCGCCCTGGTGGAGCGGCTGCTGGAGAACGACCGCGACACGCTGAAGCTGCTGCGCCGCTCGCCGTTCCCGCCGGACGAGCCCCCGCGGTACGTGCGCGCCCGCCTCTTCCGCTACCGCTACACGACCTGGAGCGAGCTGCGGGAGACGGGCGCGTGCTGGGAGCGGACGTACGTACGGGAGTTCCTGCCGCCGACGCGGCTGGCGGAGACCGTTCAGAGGTCGTAGACGCGGGTGGCCGTGGCACCGAAGATCCGGGCGTGGTCGGACGGGCCGGTCAGCCGGCGTGCGGTGTCGAGCACGTCGCCGTAGGTCGCCGCGAGGGTGCACACCGGCCAGTCCGAGCCGAACATCAGGCGTTCCGGGCCGAAGGCCTCCAGCACCGTGCCGGCGTACGGGCGCAGGTCGTCGATCGTCCAGGACGCGAGGTCGGCTTCGGTGACCATGCCGGAGAGCTTGCAGACGGTGTTGGGCAGTGCGGCGAGGGCACGGACGTCGGACGCCCAGGGTTCGATCGCGCCGGAGGCGATGGGCGGCTTGCCCAAGTGGTCCAGGACGAAGGTGAGTCCGGGCAGGGAGGCCGCCGCCTCGGTGCAGGCCTGGAGCTGGTGGGGCAGCACGACCAGGTCGTACACCAGCCCCGCCTCGGCCACGGCGGTCAAGCCCCGGCGTACGTCCGGACGCAGCAGCCACCGCGGATCCGGCTCGCCCTGGACTTGGTGCCGGATGCCCTTCAGGTATCGCCCGCCGGGCAGTTCCCGCAGCCGGGCCAGCTCGTCGGCCACGTCGGGGCGGGTGAGGTCGGTCCAGCCGACGACCCCGGCGATCAGCTCGTGCTCGTCGGCGAGGGCCAGGAACTCCGGGGTCTCGTCGGGGACGGTGACGGTCTGGACGAGGACGGTGCGGTCGACGCCCGCCGCGCGAGCCTCGGGTGCGAGATCCTTCACGGTGAAGTCGCGCCGGATCGGGCTGCCTTCCGTGATCCAGTCCTGGTCCCGCACGGACAGGTCCCACACGTGGTGGTGCGCGTCGACCACGGTCATGACGGCAGCTCCCAGACGACGGGCAGGCCGGCGTCCGCGCCCTCGCCGGAGTAGTCGTGCACCACGTCCAGCAGCTCGGCCATGCGGGCCTGCCAGGCGACGTTGACCGGCAGTTTCTCCAGTTCGGCGAGGAGGCGGGCGTAGTCCTCGCACTCCAGGACGTGGAACAGGTCGGTTCCGCTGCGCCAGATGGTCCAGGAGGTGGCGCCCGCGGCGCGGATGGCGTCGGTGAGCTCCCCGGGCACCTCGCGGTGGGCGGCCTCGTACTCCGCGATGCGGTCGGCGCGGACCTTGGTGTGCAGGGCGACTCTCATGACGGCTCCTTGGCCGGCGTCTCGGACTGCTCCTCGGCGGGCACGGGGGCGTCTGCGGGCAGCAGGCCCTTGGCACGCAGTTCCTGCCAGAACGCGGCGGGCACGCGGGCCGCGAACTGGTGGGCGCAGTCGCGGACTTCATGCGCAGAGCGGGCTCCGACGAGGACGCTGGCGACGGCCGGGTGGGCGGCGCAGAAGGCCAGGGCGGCGGCGCGCAGCGTGGTGCCGTGGCGGTGGGCGACGGACTTCAGGCGCAGCGCCCGCTGGACCAGGTCGGAGGGTGCGACGGTGTAGTTGTACTTCGCGCCCGGCTGCGGGTTCGCCAGCAGGCCGGAGTTGAAGGCACCGCCGATGACGACGGACCTGCCCCGTTCCTGGGCGGCGGGCAGCAGGCCGGTGAGGGCGCTCTGGTCGAGCAGGGTGTAGCGGCCGGCGCACAGCACCACGTCGACGTCGGTGTCGCGGACGAAGCGGGTGAGCATCTCCGCCTGGTTCATCCCGGCGCCGATCGCCCCGACCACACCCTCCGAGCGGAGCTTCTCCAGCGCGGGGTAGCCCTCACGGAAGGCCCACTCGGCGTGCTCGTCCGGGTCGTGGAGGTAGACGATGTCGACCCGGTCGAGACCGAGGCGTTCCAGGCTGGCCTCCAGGGTGCGGCGGATGCCGTCGGCGCTGAAGTCCCAGACGCGCCGGTGGGTGGCCGGCACGGCGAAGCCGCCGGCGAGGTCGTCGCCGGTGCCGTCCGTGGGCTCCAGACGGCGGCCCACCTTGGTGGAGACGGTGTACCGGTCGCGGGGGTGGTCGCGCAGGGCGGCGCCGAGGCGGCGTTCGGACAGGCCGAGGCCGTAGTGCGGGGCGGTGTCGAAGTAGCGGATGCCCCGCTGCCAGGCGGCCTCCACGGCCTCGCGGGCCTGCTCCTCGCCGACGGCCGTGTACAGGTTGCCGATCGCGGCCGCGCCGAAGGACAGGGCGCTGACCTCGACGCCGCTGCCGCCGAGCCGGTTCACCGGGCCACCGGCCGCAGCCGCAGGCCCTGCATGCCGCCGTCGACGGCGAGCGAGGTGCCCGTGGTGGCGCCGGACAGGGGGCTCGCCAGGTAGGCGATGGCGCCCGCGACCTCGCCGGCGCCGACCAGGCGGCCGGTGGGCTGGCGGGCCTCCAGGGCGGCGCGTTCGGCGGCCGGGTCGGGGGCGGCGTCGAGGAGGCGGCCGACCCACGGTGTGTCGACCGTGCCCGGGTTGACGCAGTTGACGCGGATGCCCTCGCGGACGTGGTCGGCGGCCATGGCGAGGGTCAGCGAGTACACGGCGCCCTTGGTGGCGCTGTACAGGGCCCGCTGCGGCAGGCCCGCGGTGGCCGCGATGGAGCAGGTGTTGACGATCGCCGCGTGCGCGGAGGCACGCAGGTGGGGCAGGCAGGCGCGGGCGGTGCGCACCATGCCGACGACGTTGACGTCGTAGACGCGGTGCCAGTCGTCGTCGGAGTTGTCCTCGACGGTGCCCTGGGCGCCGATGCCCGCGTTGTTCACCAGGACGTCCAGCCCGCCGAGGTCGGCGACGGCCGCCGCCACGGCCTCGCGCACGGACGCGTCGTCGGTGACGTCCGCCCGGTAGGCCAGCAGGGGCTTGTCGACCGACGACGGGTCCAGGTCGAGGACGGCGACCTGTGCACCGCGCTCGGCCAGCAGTTCCGCGGCGGCCCGGCCGATGCCGGAGGCGCCGCCCGTCACCAGGGCCCTGATGCCCTCGAAGTCGCTCATGCAGCCCGACCCTTCTTCTTGTCGAGGTCGGCGGCCCAGAACTCGCCGCCCGGGTAGGTGAACCGCGCGAGCGACTCGGGCCGCATGGCGGCCGAGAAGCCCGGCGCGGAGGGTGCCGTGTAATGACCTTCGCGGATGACCACCGGGTCGAGGAAGTGGTCGTGCAGATGGTCGACGTATTCGATGACGCGGTCCTCGGTGGTTCCGGTCAGGGCCACGTAGTCGAACATCGACAGGTGCTGGACCAGTTCGCACAGGCCGACACCGCCCGCGTGCGGGCACACCGGGACGCCGAACTTGGCCGAGAGCAGCAGGACCGCGAGGTTCTCGGGGACGCCGCCGACGCGGGCCGCGTCGATCTGGACGACGTCCAGCGCGCCGGCCTGGAGGAGCTGTTTGAAGACGATCCGGTTGTGCACGTGCTCGCCGGTGGCGACCTTCACGGGGGCGACGGCCCGGCGGATCGCCGCGTGGCCGAGGATGTCGTCGGGGCTGGTGGGCTCCTCGATCCAGTAGGGGTCGAACTCGGCGAGGGCCTTGGTCCAGCGGATGGCCTCGTCGACGTCCCAGCGCTGGTTGGCGTCGACGGCCATGCGGACGTCCGGGCCGATGACGGAACGGGCCACGCGGCAGCGGCGGATGTCGTCGTCGAGGTCGGCGCCGACCTTGAGCTTGATCTGCCGGAAACCGTCGGCGACGGCCCCGGCGGCGAGCCGCGTGAGTTTCTCGTCGTCGTAGCCGAGCCACCCGGGCGAGGTGGTGTAGGCGGGGTAGCCGCGCTCCAGCAGCCGGGCCGTGCGCTCCTCGGCGCCCTCTCTGCCCCGGCGCAGCAGGGTCAGGGCCTCCTCGGGGGTGAGGGCGTCGGTGAGGTAGCGGAAGTCGACCTGGCGTACCAGCCATTCGGGTTCGGCCTCGGCGAGCAGCCGCCACAGCGGCAGGCCGGCGCGCTTGGCGGCCAGGTCCCACACGGCGTTGACGACCGCGCCGATCGCCATGTGCATCACGCCCTTCTCGGGCCCGAGCCAGCGCAGCTGGCTGTCGCCGATCAGGTCGCGGTTCAGGGTGGACGGATCGGCGCACAGGTCGTCGACGGAGCGGCCGATCAGGTGTCCGCGCAGCGCGTCGATCGCCGCGACCTGCACCTCGTTGCCCCGCCCGATGGTGAAGGCGAATCCGTGCCCCTCGTGCCCGTCGGCCGCGTCCGTGCGCAGGACGACGTAGGCCGCCGAGTAGTCGGGGTCCGGGTTCATCGCGTCGGAGCCGTCGAGCTCGCGCGAGGTGGGGAAGCGGATGTCGTGGGTGTCGACCGCGGTGATGCGGGCGGGCGTCGGGGACACAGAGGGCCTTTCGGGTCGGTTGCGGAGGCGGGCGGGTCAGTCCTGGGCGCGGCCCGTGGTGACCCGGGCGATCATGAGGGCGACCAGGATGATCCCGCCGTAGATGGCCTGGATCCAGAACGACGGCACCTGGGCGAGGGTGAGCAGGTTCTGCACGACGCCCAGGAGGAGGACGCCGGTCAGGGCGCCGAACATGGTGCCCTTGCCGCCGTCGAGGGCGATGCCGCCGATCACCGCGGCCGCGAACACCGTGAAGATCATGTTCTGGCCCTGGTTGGCGCTGATCGCGCCGACGTACCCGGTCTGCATGATGCCGCCGACGGCGGCGAGGACGCCCGCGACGACGAACACGCCGAGCATGACGCGCTCGACGCGGATGCCCGCCGCCCGGGCCGCGTCCGCGTTGCCGCCGATGGCGTACAGGGCGCGGCCGACCCGGTGGTACTTCAGGACCAGCCCGGCGACGGCGAAGGCGATCGCGGCGATCCACACCGACAGCGGGACGGTGAGGAAGGTGGTGGTCGCCAGCGAGTAGAAGCTGTCGGGCATTCCGAACAGCGTCTTGCCCTTGGTGGCGCCGACCAGCAGGCCGCGCAGCACGATCAGCATCGCGAGCGTCACGATGAACGCGTTGAGTTTGAACTTCACGACCAGCACGCCGTTGAAGGCGCCGACGGCCGCACCCGCGACCAGGACCGCCAACAGGGCGAGAGCCACCGGGAGTTCGGTGCCCCAGCCGGACTGGGCGGCGGGCAGCACGAGCAGGGCGCCCACGGCGGGTGCGATGCCGACGACCGATTCCAGGGACAGGTCGAACTTGCCGGTGATGAGCACGAGGGACTCGGCGAGCACGACCATCGCGAGGGCGGCGGAGGCGCCGAGGATCGAGATGATGTTCCGCTCGGTGAGGAACGAGTCGTTGACCACCGCGCCGAGCACGAGGAGCAGCAACAGGGCGGGCACGAGGGCGAGTTCGCGGGCGCGGCGGAGCAGGACGGCCTTCGCGGCGCGCGGGTCGGTGACGCGCGCGGGCGCGAGCGGCGGGGCCGCCTTGGTATCAGCCATGGTCCACTCCTTCGATGGAGGCGATGAGCTCGTGGTCGCGCCAGCCCGCCGGGTGCTCGGCGACGACACGGCCGTGGAAGAGGACGAGGACCCGGTCGCAGCGCCTGAGGTCGTCGAGTTCGTCGGAGACGACCAGCACGGCGGTGCCGTCCTCGCGGGCGCTGTCCACCCGGGCGAGCAGGGACTCCTTGGACTTCACGTCGACGCCCGCGGTCGGGTTGACGAGGACGAGGAGCCGTGGGTCGGAGGCGAGAGCGCGGGCCATGACGACCTTCTGCGCGTTGCCGCCGGACAGGTCCGAGACGGGCTGGTCGGGGCCCTCCGCGTGGATGTCGAGGCGTTCGATCAGCGCCGTGGCGACACCGCGCTTGCGGTCGGTACCGACGAAGCCGAAGCGGCCGAGCCGGTCCAGGACGCTGAGGGTGGCGTTGTCGCCGATGGACATGCCGAAGACCAGCCCCTCGTCGTGCCGGTCACGGGGGACGAAGCCGACACCCGCCTTCAGAGCGGCCTGGACGTCCCCGAACGGCAGCGGGGCGCCGTCGATCCGGGCCGTCCCACTTGTGGGCGTGTGCAGCCCGGTGAACGACTCGGCGAGTTCGATCTTGCCGCTGGCGCTGGATCCGGCGAGTCCGACGACCTCGCCGCGGCGGACGGTGAGGTCGACGTTCTCGTACGCCGGCGAGGTGAGGCCGCTGACGTCGAGGAGGACGGGCCCGGCGGCCGCGACGGTCCTCAGCCGCTCGGCCTGTTCGGCGATCGTCTCCCCCGCCATGGCCTCCACCAGGGCCCGGCGGGGCAGGTCGGCGACCGGCGCGGTGGTGATCCAGCGGGCGTCGCGCAGGACCGTGACGGTCTGGCAGACCTCGTACACCTCCTGGAGGTGGTGGGAGATGAACAGGAAGGTGACGCCCGAGTCCTGGAGGGCGCGCATGCGCGTGAACAGCCGCTCGATCTCCCGGTTGTCGAGCTGGGCGGTGGGTTCGTCGAGGACGATGAAGCGGGCGCCGAAGCTGAGGGCCCGGGCGATCTCCACCATCTGCCGGTCCTCGACCTTGAGGTCGGCGGTGCGGGCGCCGGGATCGACGCGCACGTCCCAGGTGTCGAGGAGCCGGGCCGCCTCGGTCTTCAGGCGGCGCCAGCTGATGAACCCTCGCTGGAGCGGCTGCCGGTTGATGAACAGGTTCTCGGCGACGGTCAGTTCCGGGACGACCGTCGGGTGCTGGTAGACGCAGGCGACCTTGCGGCGCCAGGCGTCGCGGTCGGTGAGCGGGGGCGCGGGGTCGCCGTCGAAGCGGACGGTGCCCTCGTCGGGGGCCTGAAGGCCGGTGAGGATCCTGACGAGGGTCGACTTGCCCGCGCCGTTGCGCCCGACGAGGGCGTGGGACTCGCCCGGCAGGACGGTGAGCTGCCCGTCGGCGAGGGCGGTGGTGGGGCCGTACCGCTTGACGACGCCCCGCGCTTCAGCCAGTGGGGTGCTCATTCGACCGTGTTGCCCCAGAGCTTGGGGTCGTCGACGTTGTCCTTCGTCACCAGCGGCGCGGGCAGCTGGTCCTCCAGGATGCCGCTGGGCAGCTTGACGATGGTGGAGTCGTGGTCCGTCGGGCCCGGCTCGAACGTCTTCCCCTGCATCGCCGCCTTGATGTAGTACATGCCGTACTTGGCGTAGGCGTCGGCGGGCTGGGAGACGGTCGCGTCGATCTCGCCCTTGCGGATCGCGTCGAACTCCTGCGGGATGCCGTCGTTGGAGACGATGGTGATGTGGCCCTGCTGCCCGGCCTTCTTCAGCATCCCCTTGGACTTGAGGGTCTGGAGGGTGGGCGCGAGGTAGACGCCGCCCGCCTGCATGTAGATGCCCTTGATGTCGGGGTTGGCGTTGAGGAGGGTGTCGAGCTTCGAGGCCGCCGCGTCGGACTCCCACTTGGCGGGGATCTCCAGGACCTTCAGCTTCGGGAAGTTCTTCTTCACGCAGGCGCGGAACGCCTCGGAGCGGTCGCGGCCGTTGACCGAGGCGAGGTCGCCCATGATCTGCACGACCTTGCCGGAGGTGATGTGCTCGCCGAGGTACTGGCAGGCCTTCTCGCCGTACGCCACGTTGTTCGCCCGGACCACCATGGCGACCTTGCCCTTGTCGGGCGCCACGTCCACGGCCACGACCGGTACGCCCTTGCGCTCGGCCTGGTCGAGGCCGGCCTCGATGGCGGCGCTGTCCAGCGGCGCGACGACCAGGCCCTTGACGCCCTGGTTGAGCTGGTTGTTGATGTCGGTGATCTGTTGCGAGGGATCGCTGTTGGAGTTGACGGTCTTCATCGCGTCCACGCCCTCGGACTTCGCCATCTTGGGCACGTAGTCGTTGTACGACTGCCAGAACGGTGAGGTCAGCAGGGGCAGGACGACCCCGACCTTGCCGCTGCCGTCACCGCCGCCGGTACTGGAGGCGCCGGTGTCCTTGGTGCTGCCGCACGCGGCGAGCACGAGACAGGCACCGGCGGCCAGGGCCACCGTGCCGACGATCCGGGACCTGTTGCGCTTGGGCACTGTGCTTCCGGGCATCCGAGGGTGCTCCCATCGACCGGTGTTCCAGCAGATGTCCGCATACTTATCAGACCACTCGCCCGCCAGAACACCCTGCGACACCAGATTTTCGCGCTTCTGGCGCATAGTGGTCCGACCACTCCGCCGATTAGACTGCGCCGCAGCCGGTGATCGGAGGAATGGCGTGGACGACGAGACAGCCCCGCAGAAGGGCACCGTGACGCAGCGCGCCATCGAGCGGATCAAGGCGATGATCGGCGAGGGCCGGCTGGAGCCGGGCCAGCGGTTGCCCACCGAGCGTGACCTCGCCGTCCAGCTCGGCATCTCCCGCAGCTCGATGCGGGAGGCGATCCGCGCGCTCACGGTGCTGGGCGTGCTGGAGGCCCGGCACGGGTCGGGCATCTACGTCACGCAGCTGGAGGCCGGCGACCTGCTGGAGACCTTCGGGGTCGTGGCGGACCTGTCGCGCGGCCCGCGTCTGGTGGAACTGCTGGAGATCCGGCGGATCCTGGAGTCGACGGCGACGGCGCTGGCCGCCGCCCGGATCACCGCGGACCAGCTGGCCGAGGTCGAGAAGCACCTGGCGGCGATGAACGCCACGGACGATCCGGAGGAGATCCTCGCCCACGACCTGGCCTTCCACCGTGAGATCGCGGTGGCCGCGGGCAACGAGACCATGGCCGCGATCCTGGAGGGACTGTCGTCGCGGACGTTCCGCGCCCGTGTCTGGCGCGGCTATCAGGAGGAGGGCGCCTTCGCCCGCACCCGCCGCGAACACGCCGCGATCCACCGCGCCCTGGCCGCCCGCGACCCGGAGGCGGCCCGCGCGGCGGCGGCCGCGCACGTGGGCGAGGTGGAGGAGTGGCTGCGGGCACAGCTCGGGCCCCAGGGACAGTCCCCAGGGCCCGACGTGCCGCCGCTTACTTGAACTGACCGGGCTGGTAGTCGCCCGCCGGCTGCTGGAGGATGACGTTCAGCCGGTTCGCCGTGTTCATGAAGGCGATCAGGGTCACCAGGGCGACGAGCTGCTCCTCGTCGTAGTGCTTGGCGGCCCGCTCCCACACGTCGTCCGGCACCCCGCCGGCGCCGTCCGCGATGCGGGTGCCCTGCTCGGCCAGCTCCAGTGCGGCGCGCTCGGCCTCGGTGTAGACCGTGGCCTCCCGCCACGCGGCGACCAGGTTGATGCGCACGGAGGTCTCACCCGCCGCCGCGGCCTCCTTGGTGTGCATGTCGATGCAGACCGCGCAGCCGTTGATCTGGCTCACGCGGAGCGAGACCAGCTCCCGGGTGGTGGCGGGCAGCGGTGAGTCCACGACCAGCCGCCCCAGGGACATGAACTGCTTGATGACCTTGGCGGCGCTCGGGAGGGCGAAGACGTCCAGTCGCGCGTTCATGGTGAACTCCTGTGTCGTTGTCGATGCTTACGCCCTTATGAGTCGGCGGTCCGGCTCGATGTGACATCGCGGAATGTGACGTGCGTCTCCCGCAGGGCGACAATGGGCCGTATGCGACTGCGGGGCACGGCCTGGGTCAGCGCCGGACTCCTGGCGGCCGTCGCGACCGGCTGTACCGGCGGCGGGGACGAAAGCGCGCCCGAGGCGTCTCCCACGTCCACCCGGGCCACGAGCGAGCGGCCTCGCACCACGCCCTCCCCCACCGCGGCCGACCCCGTCTCCCTCCCGGCCCTGATGCAGCGCAAGCACACCGGCTCCGACCTGCGGCTCGGGGACGTGCTCGACCGGACCTCCGACTACACCCGCTACGCGGTCACGTACGAGGCGAACGGCCTGACCATCTCCGGGATCATGAACATCCCGGAGGGCAAGGGCCCGTTCCCGGCACTGGTGCTGGCGCACGGCTACGTCGACCCCGACGTCTACGTCAGCGGCCAGGGCATGCCCCGGGAGCAGGACCGCCTGGCCCGCAGCGGCTACGTCGTCCTGCACACCGACTACCGAAACCACGCCCGCTCCGACGACGACCCCGACAACGACGTCGGTCTGCGCCTCGGCTACACCGAGGACGTCATCGGCGCGGCCCTGGCCCTGCGCGACTCCGGGCGGCCGGAGATCGACGGCGACCGGATCGGGCTGTTCGGCCGGTCGATGGGCGGCGGGGTCGTGTACAACACGCTGGTCGTGGCGCCCGGCCTGTTCGACGCCGCGGTGGTGTACGCGCCGGTGAGCGCCCGCCCGGAGGAGAACATCGACCACTTCCAGCGGCCCGAAGGCGATCCCCTCGTGACCGAGATCGAGGAGGAGCACGGCACGCCGGAGGAGAACCCGGCCTTCTGGCGCGCGGTGTCGCCCCTGACGTACGCCGACCGTGTCACCGAGCCCCTGCTGATCCAGCACGGCACGGCGGACGACACCTGCCCCCTCACCTGGTCACGGCAGGTCGCCGCCGCGTTCGAGAAGGCGGGCAAGGACGTCGAACTGCGCACCCACGCCGGCGAGGGACACACCTTCGGACCGCGGTGGCCGGCCTCGATGGACCTCACCGAAGCCTTCTTCGCACGCCACTTGCGCTGAACCGCTCGGATCATCCGGCTGCCGAGGGCCTCGACGTGCGCCCCCGGCCGGTGCACAGTTCTCCCTACGTACTCGCCAGTAAGCCCGTCCTTCCACTCCTGGAGCCTCTGTGACCACCTGGGCCGGCCGCACCGCCGCCGAGATATCCGCCGCCGTACGCGAGAAGCGGGTCACCCCGCGCGAGGTGGCCGCCGAGCACCTCGCACGGATCGAGCGGCTCGACGGCCGTGTCGGGGCCTTCCGCACCGTGCGCGCCGAGGCGGCGCTGGCCGAGGCCGACGAGGTGGCCGCACGCGGCGACTTCGACCGTCTGCCCCTGGCCGGGGTGCCCGTGGCCGTCAAGGACAACCTCGCCGTGCGCGGCGAGTCCACCCGCGTCGGCTCGGCCGCCACACCGGACACTCCGGCCGCCGAGGACCATGTGACGGTGGCCCGGCTGCGGGCGGCGGGCGCGGTGGTCGTGGGCCTGACGAACGTGCCCGAGCTGTGTGTCTTCGGCACGACGGACGGCGTGCTGGGCACCACCCGCAACCCCTGGGACCCGACGCGGTCGGCGGGCGGTTCATCGGGCGGCAGCGCCGCCGCGGTCGCCGCCGGGATGGTGCCGATCGCCCTCGGCAACGACGGCATGGGCTCCCTGCGCATACCGGCCGCGAACTGCGGCCTCGTCACCATCAAGCCGGGACACGGAGTGGTCCCGACGGGTGCCGGGGACGGCGGCTGGTTCGGCCTGTCGGAGAACGGACCGCTCGCCACGACCGTCGAGGACGCCCGTCTGATGCTCTCGGTGCTCGCGGACGACGAGCCCGCCCTCCGCTCCGAGCCCGGCCCCCTCAGGGTCGCCGTGTCGCTGCGCAGCCCGGTCGCCGGCGTCACCATCAGCCGGCCGTACGCGGCGGCCGCGCGGGAGGCGGCCGGGGTGCTGATGAAGGCGGGCCACCAGGTCCGGCGCGCCGATCCGCCCTACCCGATGTCGCTCGCCACGACCTCACTGGCCCACTGGACGGCCGGCACCGCGGCGGACGCCCAGCACCTCGACCCACGTCTGCTGACCCGACGCACCCGGGTCCACGCGCGACTCGGCCGGCCCCTCATGGGCAGGGTGCGCTCCGGGGCGGCCCGGGAGCAACTGCGCCGGCGGCTGGAGCCGTTCTTCGGCGAGTACGACGTGCTGCTCACGCCCGCGCTCGCCCGCCGCTCCCCCAAGGCCACGCCCTGGCACGAGCGGGGCTGGCTGAGCAACGTCCTGGCCAACACCAACTACTCGCCGCTGACGCCCCCGTGGAACCTCACCGGCTGGCCCGCCATGTCGGTCCCCTGCGGAACCCTCCCCTCCGGCGCCCCGTGTGCCGTGCAGTTGGTGGGACGTCCCGGCACGGAGTACCAACTCCTGGAAGTGGCCCAGCAGTTGCAGGAACGTAATCCGTGGCGGCGTACGGCGCCGATGAACTAGAGTCGGCCGGGTGACTGCCGGGTCGGCCGTAGGCCATGCACGAGTGAGGCGCCCGGCCTCGGAGTGAGCGCGGCGGGGGTGACCCCGCCCGGGCCCGCCCGAGAGCCGGAGAGGGCACGAGCCCCGCCTCCCGTCTCCGTGTCCTCATCCCCTCGCGCCCGCTGCGGCGCTTCACCACGGATCCCGAGACCCGGAGACCCTTCAGACTCATGTCCCACGCACAGCACACACCCGAACTGCCGGCCACCGTCGCCCGCCTCGACCACACCGCCGTCTTCGCCTCGGACCGCCAACTGTCGGCGGAGTTCCTGGCGGCGGTCCTGGGCCTGGAGGTCGGCGCCCCCTTCGGGCCGTTCCTGCCCGTCGACCTGGGCAACGGCGTGACCCTCGACTACTACGAGAAGCGCGACGAGCCGATCCAAGGGCAGCACTACGCGTTCCTCGTGCCCGAGGAGCAGTTCGACACCATGATCGCCCGGCTGGAGGCGCTCGGGGTGACCTACTTCGCCGACCCGGGCCACACCGAGCCCGGCCGGGTCAACGACCTCTTCGGCGGCCGCGGCGCCTACTTCGCCGACCCGGACGGCCACAACATGGAGATCATGACGCGACCGTACGTCCGTCCCTGACGGCCGCCCGGGAGACCGTCCTGGCCACCACCCAGTGGTGCTTGCCGAGGCGCCGGATCCGTTCGAAGCCGTGGCTCTCGAACAGGGTCACCGTGCCGGTGTACAGGAACGACGCGGAGACCGACCGGCCCTCGGCGTCCTCGGGGTAACCCTCCACGGTGCCGCCGCCGAGGCGTGCGATCTCGTGGAGGGCGCCGTCGAGAGCGGCGGCGGCCACGCCCTTGCGGCGGTGGGCCCGATCGACGAAGAAGCAGGTGATCCGCCAGTCCGGAAGGACGTCGAGGTCCTTCTCGTAGGCACGCCGGTGTTTGATGCGGGGCAGTTCGGGCGTCGGCCCGAACTGGCACCACCCCACGCAGACCTGGCCGTAGTAGACGAGGGCGGCGTGCGCGCGGCCCTCGCGGACCCGGCTCTCCTTCTCGGCGCGGTTCTGTTCGGGCGTCTTGGTGCGGCTCAGGCCCTCGGGGTGGAAGGCCATGCACCAGCAGCCGCCCCACACGCCCTTGTGCCGCTCGACCAGACCGGCGAAGTCGGGCCAGCTCGCCGCCTCCAGGGGCCTCACCCGAAAGCCGGCCATGGCACCTCCGATGTGCTGATGCTCTAGAGCGCCCGGTGCATGATGTGCAGTCCCACGAGGCCGTGCCGGGGATGGTCGAACGCGTCGGGCACCGTACCGAGGACCGTGAAGCCGAGGGAGGTCCACAGCTTCACGGCCGGGTTGGTCTCGACGACGGCGTTGAACACCATGCCCCGGTATCCGGCGGCCCTGGCTTGGGTCAGGAGGTGTTCGGCGAGGGCCCGGCCGTAGCCCCGGCCGCCCTGGTCAGGGTCGACCATGAAACCGGCGTTGGCGATGCGGGCGGCGGGACCGCCGTAGTTGGGGGTGAGGTAGGCGGAGGCGACGACGCCGCCGCCGTCGTCCTCGACGACGTAGACGCGTTTCGCCGGATTCATCCAGAGGACCCGGGCCTCGTCCTCGGAGGTGCCCGGGTCCCATGCGTAGGTCTCACCCGCGGCGACGATGCGGTGCCAGAACGGCCAGATGCGCGGCCAGTCGTCAGCCGTTGCTTCCCTGATCAGCATGGACGCGAGTCTGGCACGCCCATGCTGACCGGCGAACGCGGAGGGTACGGCGCCCGTTCAGTCGACGCTGGGCAGGATGTGGGGCTCGGCGAGGTCCTCCTCGTAGCCCGCGAGGCGGATCGGGGCCGACCGGGCCCACACGTCGAGGCTGCCGAGCTCGTCGGACCGGCGGCCCTTGCGCTCGGTGCGTTCCTTGGGGCGTTGCTCGCGATTCGTCTTTTCCGGTGTCACCGCGCACTCCTTATGTGTCGGTCACCCTCGGGACGTGTGCGCCGGTCCTGCTCTACGCCTGACGCCCGCTCGGGTCTGATGCCAAATGCAGTTCGGACGCGGTGGCGCCGGTACTTCGCGGGAGCGCGGGCCGTGGTGTACCGGCTTGTCCCATGACGGACCGTGGGTGTGGGTCCCGTCCTGCTGTCCGTCCGCCCCAGATTAACCAAATGAGCGGCCCCCCGCTCGATGGGGCTGAAAACTAGCGGTAACGATCGCGCGTCATCCCGTGTTCAACTCGGGTTTACGCACCGATTTACCACGGAAAGGACGTTTCGCAGATCACTCGAACGGCTTAAGCCCGCACCGGCGGTTTCCAGACGGCGGCGCGGGCCCCATGCCGCCTCGGGGCTGTCGGCTGACGGACCGTCATGAGACGGTACGTCGATGACGTCACCGTCGTACGGCCTGGAGGGCAGGGCCGCCGTGGTCACCGGGGCCACACGCGGCATCGGACGCGCTGTCGCCGAAGCGCTCGCCTCAGCGGGCGCACTGGTGTGCGTCACCGCGCGCGACGCGGACGAAGTACGGCGGACCGCCCTGGAACTGGGCGGTATCGGGCTCGCGGGCAGCGTCGCCGACCCGGGTCATCCCCGGCGCCTGACGGAGCTGGCCCTTCGGGAGTTCGGCCGCCTCGACGTCCTGGTCAACAACGCGGCGACCAACCAGCCGTACGGACCGCTCATGGACGCGGCCCCGGAGGCCTGGCGCGAGGCCTTCACCGTCAATGTCGAGGCACCGCTGCGGCTGGTGCAGTGCGCGTGGCGGTCGTGGATGTCGGAACACGGCGGCACGGTGATCAACGTGTGCACGGAGGGCGCCGGCCATGTCGGCCCGAACGTGGGCGCGTACGGCACGAGCAAGGCCGCGCTGCTGCACCTGACTCAGCAGCTCGCGGGCGAGCTGGGCCCCCGGGTGCGGGTGAACTCCGTCTCCCCCGGCCTGGTCCGCACCGAGATGGCACGGTTCATGTGGGAGGCAGGCGAGGAACAGATCGCCGCGGGGCTGCCGCTCGGCCGGATCGGGGAGCCCGAGGACGTCGCACGGGCGGTGGTGTGGCTGGCGTCGGACGAGGCGGAGTGGGTGACAGGGGCAGACCTCGTGGTGGACGGCGGCACCCGGGCACGGGCAGCGCGCACCCCGGCCTCTTAGGGGCGCGGGGCTGTATCGACATGCGGCTTCGCCGCGTGGGCGCGCCCAGCCACACTCAATCCGCTGACACCGAACCGCGAACCTCTACCACTTCCCGGGCTCGTAGTCCTTCAGGAAGACCCCGTACAGATCCTCCCCCGCCTCACCCCGCACGATCGGGTCGTACACCCGGGCCGCCCCGTCGACCAGGTCCAGCGGTGCGTGGAACCCCGCCTCGGCCAGCCGCAGCTTGTCGTAGTGAGGCCGCTCGTCCGTGATCCACCCCGTGTCGACCGAGGTCATCAGGATCCCGTCGGTCTGGAACATCTCCTGCGCACTGGTCCGCGTCACCATGTTCATGGCGGCCTTGGCGGCGTTCGTGTTCGGGTGCCCCGCACCCTTGTAGCCGCGACCGAACACGCCCTCCATGGCCGAGACGTTCACGACGTACGCGCGTCCGCTCGCCGCCTTCTTCGCGGCCTCGGCCATGACCGGGCGCAGCCGGCTGATCAGGATGAACGGCGCCGTGTAGTTGCACAGCTGGGTCTCCAGCAGCTCCACCGGGGAGATCTGCTCGATCGTCTGCACCCAGGTGTTGCTGTCGACGACGTCGGGGACCAGCCCGCCCGCGTCGATCGCTGTGCCGTCGAGGTGCCGCTCGACGCTGGCGTTGCCCGCGACCAGGGCGAGGTCGGCGACCTGCTGGGCGTCGAGGCCGCTGGTGCCCAGGGGCAGCGCGGCCAGGCCGTCGACCGCGCCGGAGTTGAAGGCGCCGATGACGTGGTGGGCGGGGAGCTCACCGGCGGGCAGCGGGGCGCTCTCGCCCTCGACCAGCGCCGCGTAGGCGGAGGGCAGCCGGCGTACGGTCTGGGTCGCGTTGTTGACGAGGATGTCGAGCGGGCCCGCCTCGGCGACCTGCTCCGCGAGGGCCACGGCCTGGGCCGGGTCGCGCAGGTCGATGCCGACGACCTCCAGGCGGTGGATCCAGTCCGCGGAGTCGTCCATCGCCTTGAAGCGGCGGATGGCGTCCTTCGGGAAACGCGTGGTGATCGTGGTGTGCGCGCCGTCGCGCAGCAGCCTCAGCGCGATGTACATGCCGATCTTGGCCCGGCCGCCGGTGAGCAGGGCGCGCTTGCCGCTGAGGTCGGCCCGGACGTCGCGCTTCTCGCGGTTCACGCGGGCGCAGTCGGGACAGAGCTGGTGGTAGAAGTAGTCGACTTCCACGTACCGGGTCTTGCACGTGTAGCAGGAGCGCGGGCGCTGGAGTATCCCGGCGATCCGGCCCTCCTCGGTGCGCGAGGAGGGCAGCAGGCCCTCGGTCTCGTCGTCGATGCGCTGGGCGGAGCCGGTCGCCGTGGCCTCCGTGACCGCCTTGTCGTGGGCGGTCTTGGCGGCCCGGCGCTCCTGGCGGCGGCGCTGCTTGACCGTGCGGTAGACGCCCGCGGTGGCCCGGCGCACGGCGACGGCGTCCGGGTGGTCGACCTCCAGCTTGTCGAGTTCCTCGAGCACGCTGAGGCAGACGGCCAGCCGCTCCGGGTCGATGCCGGGTCCGTACGAGAACCCGCTCGCCTCGTCCATGGCCTGCGGGCCGTCCTCTGTCACCGTCATCGCCGCTGTCGTTCCCTGCTCTGCTGTGGCGGCGCGCCGGTCGCGCCCGCTTTCGAAGGACGAATTTTACGTCAGCGGCGGGCCACACCGCCAAACCCGCCCGGTTCAGGACCGGCAGGCGGTGATCAGAGTGCGCACCTCCTCCGTGACGGCCGCGGCGAGCCGGTCGAGGTCCGGGACGGCTTCGCCGTCGGCGACGAGCCCGTAGTGGACGCTCCCGCGGTAGGTCGAGACCGCCACCGCCACCGAGTGGCCGGGGGCCAGCGGGGCGAGGGGGAACACGGCGGTGAGCGGGTTGCCGCCGAGCTTCAGGCCGAGACTGGGCAGGGGCACGCTGGTGACCAGGATGTCGAACCAGAGCCGGGCCGCCTGGCCGACCAGGGGTCCGCCCAGCCGGTGGGCCAGGGCCGGGACGTGGTCGGCGAGCAGGGCGACGGCGCCCGCGCCCCGGTTGGGGCCGGCGTCCTTGTTGCGGTCCATGGCGGTGCGGACCGAGGCGAGGCGGGCCAGCGGGTCCGGGTCGTCCACCGGAAGCCGTATCAGGTAACCGGAGAGCCGGTTGCCCTGCGGGTACGCGGTGCGCGGGCGGCGCTTGGAGACGGGGATCAGGGCGCGGGGCGCGACGTCCTCGCTGCCGTCGCCGCGCTCGTCGAGCCAGCGGCGCAGCGCGCCCGCGACGACCGCGATCAGGACGTCGTTGACGGTGCCGCCGACGGTCTTGCGGACGCGGTGCACGTCGTCGAGGTCGAGCAGCACTCCGGCGGTGCGGCGGGTGCCGCTCGGCTCGCAGGTGAGCGCGGGGGTGGAACGCACGTCGAGGGAGGAGAGGGCGACGGATGCGCCGATGTCCAGGGCCCGGCCCACGTCGGACAGGGCGCCGCGCACCCTCCCGGGCAGCTCGCGGACGTCCGGCAGCAGGCCGCGCGGGGGCTCGGCGGGGCGGGGCCGGGGTGCGGGCATGTCCATCGGGTCCATGACGCCCGCGGCGAGGGTCAGCGCCCGCAGGCCGTCGGCCAGGGCGTGGTGGAACTTGAACAGCACCGCGAAGGAGATCCCGTCCTCGCCGGGCAGCACATGGGCCTCCCACGGCGGCCGGCCACGCTCCAGCGGACGTCCCATGAGCCGGCCCGCGACCGTGTGGAAGTCGGCGGTCGGGGCGTGCAGCCGCACATGGTTGAGGGCATCGAAGTCCGGGGCGGGTTCGCGGGCGGCGCCGCCGAAGGCGAGGGGCCGGCGCAGCGCGGCGGGCAGCGGCTGCCACACGTTGCGGATCCGCATCCGCAGTCCGGGCACGCCGGCGGCGCGGGCCGCGAGCAGGTCGGCCGCGTGGGCGCCGGCGGCGGGCGAGTGTGCCGAGAAGATCCCGAGCGCACCGAGGTGCATCGGGTTGTCCGCGGACTCGATGTTCCAGAACGCCAGGTCGAGAGGAGCGAGCAGGTCAGCAGTCAAGGGCTTGCCTCGCGTCGACGACGGGTGGGCCAGCAGTCAATCGCCCCCAGCCGATTACGGTCAAGTACGATCAGGCTACGTACAGTTAACAGCAGATTAAGTCCCGCCCCGATGAAAGGGGCGGGACTTATGGTGCATGTGAGGTCAGTCCAGCACGGGACGCGGCGCCGGGCACCCCGTGGGAGTCACCCGGGAGGCGTCACGGATCAGCGCCTGGTGGGCTGTCCTCAGCCGGGCCGTGTCCGGTTTCAGCACGGCCCGGTCGTACGTCAGGAAGCCGTTCAGCTCGCCCTCGACGTCCGCGATCTGGGTGTAGACGGCCCCGTTGCCGCCCCGGCAGACCAGCGCCCGGACCTCGTCCAGCTTCGCCAGGTAGTCGTCCGTGTAGGTGGCCGGGTCCACGTCGACGTACGACTGCTGCACCGACCAGGCGTGGCCGGGCACCGCGAGACCGAGGCCGCCGTACTCGCCGCTGACCAGGGCGCGCTCGCCGTCGGGGCGGGGCGGCAGGGCCGGGCTCGGGTAGCCGTGCTCGTCCATGATGTCGCCGGTGCCGCCGTCGGCGCCGAGGTTCAGCCCGGACTGGCCGTTGACGAGGCGGGTGGGGTCCCAGGCCTTGGCCTGCTGGGCGATCCGGCCGACGTCGTACTGGCCCCAGCCCTCGTTGAAGGTCACCCACATGACGACCGACGGGCTGCTGACGTGTTCGTCGATCATCTCCTTCAGCTCGCGCTCGTAGCGAGCGCGGGAGGCGGGGCTCGGGTTCACCCCGGCCGTCATGGCGGGAATGTCCTGCCACACCAGCAGTCCGAGCCGGTCGGCCCAATAGAACCAGCGGTCCGGTTCGACCTTGATGTGCTTGCGGACCGAGTTGAAGCCGAGCCGCTTGTGCGCCTTCAGGTCGTGGGCGAGGGCCTCGTCGGTGGGCGCGGTGTGCAGGCCGTCGGGCCAGAAGCCCTGGTCGAGGGTGGCCATCATGAAGACGGGCTCGCCGTTGAGGACCGTGCGCGGGACGCCGTCGACCTTCTCGACGGTGATGGAGCGCATGCCGAAGTAGCTGCCGACCCGGTCGGCGCCGACCTTCACCTTCAGGCCGTAGAGGAACGGGTCGTCGGGGGACCACAGGTGCGGGTCGTGCACGGTCAGCGTCAGCGGGCTGCCGGTGCGGCCGCTCGCCGTGGCCACCTCGCGCCGGCCGTCGTACGCCGTCGCCGTGATCGGCACGCCGTCCCGGACGCCCCGGACCTCGACGGTCACCTTCTCGCCGGTCACGTCGGGGATGAGCTTCAGGGAGTCCACGTGGTCGCGGGCCACCGGCTCCATCCAGACCGTCTGCCAGATGCCGGAGGACGGGGTGTACCAGATGCCGCTGGGGTCCAGGCGCTGTTTGCCGAGCGGCGGGTTCTCGCCGGAGGCCGCGTCGGTGGGGTCGTAGACGCCGACGATCAGCTCCTGGGTGCGGCCGGGCTTCAGCGCGTCGGTGATGTCGGCGCTGAACTTGTCGTAGCCGCCCTCGTGCTCGGCGACCTCGGTGCCGTTGACGTACACCTCGGAGCGCCAGTCGACGGCGCCGAAGTTGAGCTTGAGCCGTTTGCCGGAGCCGATCCGCCAGTCTGCGGGGACGGTGAAGGTGCGGCGGTACCACATGCGGTCCTCGTGCCGTTCGATGCCGGAGAGCTGGGACTCCACCGGGTACGGGACGAGGATGCGCTCCTTGAGGGTCCTGCCCACGGGCGGCTGCTCGCCCGGCTCGGCGGCGGCGAACTGCCAGCGGCCGTTGAGGTTGCGCCAGGCGTCCCGGGTCAGCTGCGGGCGCGGGTACTCCGGGAGGGCGTTGCCGGGTCCGACCTCGTCGGCCCAGCGGGTGCGCAGCTGGTACGTCGAGCGGTTGGGGCCGCTGCTCCAGAACTCCTTGACAACGTTGCCGTCGGTGTCGGCGAGGCCGCCCCGGCCGTCGTAGCGGACGTCGGCCGTGCCGCGGGCCGTGCCGGTCTTGTTGCCGACGACCGGTTCGTCGAGGGTGACCAGGAGGGACGTGGGGTCGGACGGGTCCGGCCGTGCCGCGCCCAGGGGCCATTCGGCGCCGCCGATCAGCGCGCGCAGGTGGTCGGTGAAGCCGGGCGGGGGTGCGGCGAGGGGCTGGGCGAAGTCGAGCTTCAGGGTGCGGCCGGTGGACTGGACCGTGGCCGCGAGGGCTCCGTCGTAGTCGAAGCCGTCGGGGAGGCGGAAGGCCGACTGCGGGACGGGCTCCTTGCCGCCGCCGGGCTGCGTCCAGCGGAGGTGGAGGTTGGAGCCGCCGTAGTGCTCGAAGTACTCGACCTTGATGTCGTAGGGCGTGCCTGCGGTCAGGTCGACGGGCTGCGCGGTCTGTTCGCGGTCCCAGTCGTCGACCCAGTGGTCGACGGCGAGCTGCCCGTCGATCCAGAGGCGGAAGCCGTTGTCGCCGATGATCGAGAAGGTGTGGGGTCCGGTCTTCTCCGGGACGAGCTTGCCGGTCCAGCGGACGCTGACGTCGTCGGACTGTCCGGTGGTGAAGGTCAGGCGCGGCTCCAGGTTGTCGAAATCGAGGTCCTGGTCGAACGTGGTCGCCTTCAGGGTGTGGAAGTCGAAGGCGCCGGGGGCGGAGTGCGTGTAGTACTCGCCCTTGAGGCCGTGGATCCCGGCCGGGTCGTCCGCGAGGGCGGGTGCCGCGGTCAGGCCGGTGAGGGCGAGGAGCGCGGCGAGAAGTAACGCGAGTCGGGTTCTGAGGCGTCTGGTACGCACGGAACCTCCATAACAACGTTGTCATGGACAGGAGTTCGCATGACAACACGGATTCCGTTCTTCGTCCAGAGGCAGGACAAAGTCCCCCGGCCGCTCCTCGTCAGGTGACCAGCTGCCCCTTCCCGAGGGCGATGACGCCGCCCTTGGAGACCGTGTACAGCTCCGCGTCGCGCTCCGGGTTGACGCCGATCGTCGCGCCCGGCGGCACCTCGACGTTCTTGTCGAGCACGGCGCCGCGCACCACCGCGCCCCGGCCGATGTGCACGTTGTCGTGCAGCACGGACCCCTGCACGACGGCCCCCGGGTCGACCACCACACCCGGCGACAGCACGGACCGCGTGACCTGGCCGCGGATCAGGCAGCCGGCGCTGATGATGGACTCGCTGGCGATGCCACCGGCGTTGAAGCGGGCCGGCGAGAGCTGGTACGAGTGGGTGTAGATGGGCCAGCTGCGGTTGAACAGGTTGAAGGCCGGGCGCTCGGCGATCAGGTCCATGTGCGCCTCGTAGTAGGCGTCCAGCGTGCCGACGTCCCGCCAGTAGCCCTGGTCGCGGGTGGTCTCGCCGGGCACGTGGTTGGCGCTGAAGTCGTACAGCGCGGCCTCGCCCCGGTCGGTGAGCTGGGGCAGGATCGAGCCGCCCATGTCGTGCACGGAACGCTCGTCCTCGGCGTCCCGCTGGAGCGCCTCGATGAGGGCCTTCGTGGTGAAGATGTAGTTGCCCATGGAGGCGAAGACCATCTCGGGGTCGTCGGCCAGGCCGGGCGGGTCCGTCGGCTTCTCCAGGAAGCGCTCCACCGTCTGGCCGTCCGAGCCCGGCGTGATCACGCCGAACGCCGAGGACTCGGTGCGCGGCACCCGGATCCCGGCCACCGTGACGCCCGCTCCGCTGTCGATGTGCTGGGTGAGCATCTGGCGGGGGTCCATGCGGTAGACGTGGTCGGCGCCGAAGACGGCGACGTACTCGGGGCGCTCGTCGTAGATCAGGTTCAGCGACTGGAGGATCGCGTCGGCGCTGCCCAGGTACCAGCGGGGGCCGAGGCGCTGCTGGGCGGGCACCGGGGTGACGTAGTTGCCGAGCAGGCTGGACATCCGCCAGGTGGTGGTGATGTGCCGGTCCAGCGAGTGCGACTTGTACTGCGTCAGGACGCAGATGCGCAGCACGTCGGCGTTCACGAGGTTGGACAGGACGAAGTCGACCAGGCGGTACGTACCGCCGAAGGTCACCGCGGGTTTCGCCCGGTCCGCGGTCAGGGGCATCAGACGCTTGCCCTCTCCGCCCGCCAGCACGATTCCCAGGACCGAAGGACCACCACGACGCATGGCCGCTCCCCTCACGCAGATTTCCCGATGCCTGCCCCTGAGCAGCTCGTACTAAGCCTGTTTCAGGATCTCCTCGTAGAGCCGTACCGTGCGGCGGGCCACCGCGTCCCAGCCGAACTCGCCGACCGCGCGTTCCCGCCCGGCCTCGCCCATCCGCCGGGCGGCCTCCGGGTCGCCCAGTACGGAGTCCATGGCCCGGGCGAGTCCCGCCTCGAAGCCGTCGCCGGCCGGGACCAGCAGGCCCGTCCTGCCGTCGTCCACGACCTCGGGGATCCCGCCGACCGCCGAGGCCACCACGGGCGTGCCGCAGGCCATCGCCTCCAGGTTCACGATGCCGAGCGGCTCGTACACCGAGGGGCAGACGAACAGGGCGGCGTGCGTGAGGAGCTGGATCACCTCCGGGCGCGGCAGCATCCTCGGAATCCAGAACACGCCGTCGCGGACCCGGCTCAGCTCCCCGAACAGCTCGCGGAACTCCTGGTCGATCTCCGGTGTGTCCGGCGCGCCCGCGCACAGCACGACCTGCGCGGCCGGGTCGATGTCCCGCACCGCGCGCAGCAGGTGGGGCACGCCCTTCTGGCGGGTGATGCGGCCGACGAACAGCACGTACGGACGGGAGCGGTCGAGGCCTATGCGGTCCAGGGCGTCCGTGCCGTGGTCGGGCCGGTACAGGCTCGTGTCGATGCCGTTGTGCACGACGTGGACCCTGTCCGGGTCCAGTGCCGGGTAGCAACCGAGGATGTCCTCGCGCATGGCACCCGACACGGCGACCACCGCGTCGGCGGCCTCGATCGCGGTGCGCTCGGCCCAGCTCGACAGCTCGTAGCCGCCGCCGAGCTGCTCGGCCTTCCAGGGGCGCAGCGGCTCCAGGGAGTGCGCGGTCATCACGTGCGGGATGCCGTAGAGCATCTTGGCGAGGTGGCCGCCGAGGTTGGCGTACCAGGTGTGGGAGTGGACCAGCTCGCGGCCTTCCAGGGCGGCGGCCATGGCCAGGTCGACGGAGAAGGTGCGCAGCGCGTCGTTGGCGCCGTCGAGCGTGGACCAGGGCCGGTGGCGCCGCACGCCGTCGGCGCGGCCCTCGCCCCAGCAGTGCACGTCCAGGTCGACCAGAGGCCGGAGTTCCCGGGCGAGGAACTCCACGTGGACGCCCGCACCGCCGTACACATCCGGCGGGTACTCCCGGGTCAGCAGTCCCACTCGCACCCGCAACTCCCTGCTCTCAGCGGTCGTTCCCTTTCATGGTCACCCAGATGGGGCCTGTGGGGAAGAGCGGGGCGTCCGTGTGAAGCAACAGTCACCACAAAGACCCCCGCCGGGCACGCGGTAGTACAGACAGCAGCTGCGGCGCCGGAAGGCGGTCCCGGTGAGGGTTCCCGAGCCGGCCAGCAGGGGGTGCGCGAGGAGTTCCCCGGCCAGGGAACGGGCCCGGGCGGCGGTGTCCGTCCGGCCGTGCCGCCGGGCCCAGCGGTCGAGTTCCCGGGCGGCGCCCGCCAGCGCGGAGGCGGCGTTGCCCCGCAGCAGGCCCGGGGCGAGGCGGTGGTGAGCGCGCAGGGCAGCCGAGAGGGGGTCGAGGTGGCCGCGCAGGACGACGTCCGCGAGGGTCTGTGCGTCCCCGGGGAGCGGCCGTACCGCCGAGAGCCACAGGTCGTCGGGGGCGCCGGCGTCGGCGTCCCAGTGCAGCAGCCGGGCGTCGAGGTCGGGGACACGGCCGTAGAGCGCGGCACAGCCGAGCGCCACGGACCAGAGGCGGGCCGCGAGTCCCAGGTGGGCCACGGACGCCGCGACGCGAGGCTCCGGGGTGCGCAGGGCGGTCGCTACTTTTCCGACACGGAAAATCAGGGGATTTCCGTATACATCCGGTGCCGCGGCGGCGTAGGCCTGTGCGAGAGTGGGAAGAGGCCCGGCCGCCGCTCCTCCCGTGCGCAGCACGAAGTAGCCGCCGAGCGGGCGGAGCGCGGCGAGGTCGGGGTCGAGGTTCACGAAGAGCAGTAGTACCAAGGCCCCTAAGGGACGCGACCCGGTGACCCCCGACCGGGGCGCCCACCCTGGGGATGACGGGTGTCCCCTCGTACTCCATCGGCAGTAGGACCCAATGAGTGCTCAGGGACGACGACGGGAAGACCTGGACACGGCAGGGTGTTGGTCATGAAAGCCGACCTTTCGCCGCGCCGGGCTGATCGCCCCCGCCTGACGCAGAGGAGCAGCCGATGAGCGCCCTCGCGTTGTCCGTCCTGCTGTCGCTCGTCTCCGCGTTCGCCTACGCGGGCGGGGCGATCGTGCAGGAGCGGGTCGCGGTGTCGTCGCCGGACGAGCAGTACGCGCCGCTGCGCCGGCCGGGCTGGTGGGCGGCGGTCGCGCTGAACGGCCTCGGCGGGCTGCTGCACGTGGTGGCGCTGGCGTACGGTCCGCTCAGCCTGGTGCAGCCGCTCGGCGCGCTCACCATCGTGGTGGCCCTGCCGATGGCGGCGCTGTTCGTCGGCCGCAAGGCGGGCGCCACGGCGTGGCGGGGCGCGATCATGGCGACGGTGGGGCTCGCCGGTCTGCTGTCCCTGGTCGCCGCGTCCGACGCGCAGTCGCTGGACGCGGCGGAGCGGGTGGCCGTGGCCGTGGTCACCGCGGGTGTGGTCGTGGCGCTGATGATCGCCGGCCGGGCCGCGCACCGGCACCCGGCGGTGCGCAGCATGCTGCTGGCGACCGCCTCCGGTATCGCGTTCGGCATGTCCTCGGTGTTCACCAAGACCGTGGCGGTCGACTGGACGGGCGGTGTGTCGGCGGCCGACGTGCCGTCCCTCGCCGTGATCGGCGTCCTCGCCACGGCGGGCATGCTGCTGTCGCAGGCCTCCTACCGGGGCGCCGGCCTCGCGGCCCCGCTGGCCACGCTGACGGTCGTGAACCCGGTGGTGGCGGCCGCGGTCGGCATCACGATGTTCGGCGAAACCTTCCGCTACGGCACGACGGGCACGGCGCTCGCCCTGAGCTGCGGCGTGGTGGCGGCGGGCGGCCTGATCCTGCTGACAACGGAGCGGCTCACCCACGCCCACCCGGAGGGCGAGGGCACGGGGCTGGAGGTCGCCGGCACGGGACTGGTTCCCGTGGACACGGGCCTCGGGACGACGGGGACGCTGCCCGGGCCCGCCGCGGAACCGGCCGGGAGCGGGCGGGGTCTGCTGGAGGCCGTGGGTGCGGAGGCCGGGCGCGGGGGTGACTTGAGCGGGGCTGTGGCTGCGGAATCCCGGCTCGCGGGTGACCTGGCCGGGACCATCGGCAGCCTGCCCGGGCCGGCCGGGGGCCGGCGGGATCTGCTGGAGACGGTAAGTGCCGAGGCCGGGCCCCTGGGCTCCCCGACCGGCGTCGGCGCGCTGCCCGGGACTGTGGCGCCGGGCGTCGGGGCCGGTGACCTCGGCGGAGCCGGTCGGGGGCCGTCGGGGGACGTGTCGGTGCCCGTGCCCGCTGTTGCCGTCGCCGACGTCGCCGATGAAACCGACGTGGGTCCGGACGTCACGTACGAGAGCGGGGAACCGTCGGTGTCCGCCGGGGAACGCCCGCTCTCCTACGCCGCCTTCTACGGGATCCCGTACGTGGCGATGCCCACGGTGGACCGGCACCGCAGGCGCATCAGATCCTGACGCCGCCGGCCCTGAGGTACGCGATGGGGTCGACGTCCGAGCCGAACCCGGGCCCCGTCCGCACCTCGAAGTGCAGATGCGGGCCCGAGCTGTTCCCGGTGGAGCCGGAGCGGCCGATGCGCTGGCCCGCGCTCACCGTCTGCCCGTCCCGCACGGAGATCGCCGACAGGTGGGCGTACTGGCTGTAGCGGCCGTCGCCGTGCCGGATCACGACCTGGTAGCCGTACGAACCGCCCCACCCCGCGCTGACGACACTGCCCGAGGCGACCGACTTCACGGACGTGCCGGTGGGCACGGGGAAGTCGACGCCGGTGTGGTAGCCCTTCGACCAGGACGAGCCCGCCTTGCGGTAGGGCGTCCCCAGGGAGGCGCTGACGGGGGCGACCAGCCCCTGCCGGGTGGCCGTGGACCGTGCGGCGCGCTCCTTGTTCTCGTCCTTGGACCGGTCCTTGGCGCGCTCCCCGGCGCGGTCCGGGGACGCCTTCTTCGATGACTGCTTCTGCGATGACTGCTTCTGCGACGGCGGTTTCTTCGCTGACGGCTTGGCCGACGGGACCCGCTCGGGCGCGGGGCGCGTCTTCGTGGCGCCCTCGCCGCTCAGCGCGAGCCGCTGGCCCGGCACTATCAGATCGGGATCGCTCCCTATGGCCGAGCGGTTGGCGGCGTACAGACCTCGCCAGCCGCCCCGCACCTCCCGCTCCTCCGCGATGCCCGAAAGCGTGTCGCCCCGCACCACCGTGTACATCTCGGCGCTGCCCGCCCGGGACTGCGGCGTGGACTGCGGCCGCACGTCCTCGATGGAGGTCTTGGGCCTCTGCTTCCGGTCTGCCTTCTCGCCCTTCCTCGTGCTCTCGGAGGCCGGCCGGATGTCGGGCTCGGCTCCGCCCCGGGTCAGTCCGGCCCGTACGGAGCACACCGGCCAGGCGCCCGGGCCCTGCCCGTCGAGCACCTTTTCGGCGACGGCGATCTGCTGGTCCTTCCCGGCCAGGTCCGCGCGCGCCGCGTAGGCCCGGCCGCCGTACGCCTCCCAGGTGGACTGGGTGAACTGGAGTCCGCCGTAGAAGCCGTTGCCGGTGTTGATGTTCCAGTCGTTGCTCGACTCGCAGGCGGCGACCTTGTTCCAGGTGTCCACGTCCGCCGCCTGGGCGGTGCCGGCGCCCATGAACGGGAGCGCCATGCCCGCGCCGCCCGCCGTGACGGTGAGTGAGGCGCGGTTGATCCTGTTCGGCTGATACCGGCGATGCCGGCCGCGTACGGCCATCGAGAGCCCCCCTAGACATGCGTCAGGAGGGGCAAAAGTAAGCGCTGCGAACCGGCCAGGACAAGGCGGCTATCGGCCGCCCGGTTGCCCAAATGGCCGGGATGAGGCCCCTGTTGCGCGTCGTGCGCCTCGGCGGTGCACCGCGTACGGCACCCGGTGCGCGGGTGCGGCGCACGCGGGGACGCGTACGTCGGGTGAGTGCGACGGGGGCTCTTGTGCGTATCTGCCTGCGCGACGTCGTGCGACCCGCGCGTGCGGACGAAGTAGCGGCACGTCAGGATGGGCGACGGGGGCATGCTGGTGGACAGCACCGCAGCACCGATACCGAGGTCTTTAGGAGCCAACCGAATGAGCAGTACAGCGCAGATCGGCGTCACGGGTCTCGCGGTCATGGGCCGCAACCTCGCTCGCAACTTCGCCCGCAACGGCTACGCGGTGGCGGTGCACAACCGGACCCCCGCGCGCACGCGCGCCCTGGTCGACGAGTTCGGCGGTGAGGGTGAGTTCGTCGCGTGCGAGTCCGCCAAGGAGTTCGTGGCCGCGCTGGAGCGGCCGCGGCGGCTGGTCGTGATGGTGAAGGCCGGTGAGCCGACGGACGCTGTGATCCAGGAGTTCGCGCCGCTGCTGGAGCCCGGCGACATGATCATCGACGGCGGCAACGCGCACTTCGCGGACACCCGGCGCCGGGAGCGCGACCTGCGCGAGCAGGGCATCCACTTCGTCGGCATGGGCGTGTCCGGCGGCGAGGAGGGCGCGCTCAACGGGCCGAGCATCATGCCGGGCGGCCCGAAGGAGTCGTACGACTCACTGGGCCCGATGCTGGAGAAGATCTCGGCCAAGGCCGCCGACGGTTCGCCGTGCGTCTCGCACGTCGGTCCGGACGGTGCCGGGCACTTCGTGAAGATGGTGCACAACGGCATCGAGTACGCGGACATGCAGCTCATCGGCGAGGCGTACCAGCTGCTGCGCGACGTCGCCGGGTACTCCCCCGCCCAGATCGCGGAGATCTTCCGCACCTGGAACCAGGGCCGCCTGGACTCGTACCTGATCGAGATCACGGCCGAGGTGCTCTCGCACGTGGACGCGGAGACGGGCAAGCCGTTCGTGGACGTGGTGGTGGACCAGGCCGAGCAGAAGGGCACCGGCCGCTGGACCGTGCAGATCGCGCTCGACCTGGGTGTGCCGGTGTCCGGCATCGCCGAGGCGGTCTTCGCCCGTTCGCTGTCGGGCCACGCGGAGCTGCGGGAGGCCTCGCGCGGGCTGGCCGGGCCGAAGGCGCAGCCGATGAGCGAGGCGGAGGCCGGGGCCTTCGCCGACCGGGTGGAGCAGGCGCTGTACGCGTCGAAGATCGTGTCGTACACGCAGGGCTTCCACGAGATCGACGCGGCTCGCGGCGAGTACGGCTGGGACATCGACCTCGGCGCGGTCTCCGCGCTGTGGCGGGGCGGCTGCATCATCCGCGCGGCCTTCCTGGACCGGATCCGCGCGGCCTACGACGCCCGGCCGGACCTGCCGAGCCTGCTGGCGGACGACACCTTCGCGCGGGAGATCGCGGACGCGCAGGACGACTGGCGCGAGGTGCTGGTCGCCGCGACCCGCCAGGGCGTGCCGACGCCCGGTTTCGCCGCGGCGCTCGCCTACTACGACGCCCTGCGCGCGGAGCGGCTGCCGGCCGCGCTGACGCAGGGGCAGCGGGACTACTTCGGTGCGCACACCTACCGGAGGGTGGACCGGGACGGGTCGTTCCACACGCTGTGGGGTGGCGACCGGTCGGAGGTCTCCGCGTAGGCGCTCCGCGCTGACGGAAACGGTACGGGGCCGGTGGACGGCCGCATCGGCTGTCCACCGGCCCCGTTCTCATGCCCTGTGCCGGTTCTCATACCGCCGTTCAGGACAGCGGCGGGCCCGGCTCGGGGTTCGGTACGGGTTCCGGTCCCGGCGGGATCGGGGACGGGTCGGGTCCCGGCACCGGGTCGGGGCCCGGGGGTGCCGGCGGGGTCGGTCCCGGTGGAGTCGGACCCGGCGGAGTCGGACCCGGCGGCGGGGTCGGGGCCGGGGGCGGAGGGGTGGGCTCCGGGCCCGGCGGCGGCTGCGGGTTCGGCACCGGATCGGGGTGCGGCTCCGGGGGCTGGGGCTCGGGGCCCGGCGTCGGCCCCGGCGGCACGGGGTCGGGATACGGATTCGTCATGAGGTCCTCCAGCCAGTCGCTCGACTCCGGCTCTGGACTACTCCCCCGCCTACCCGTCGGCCGCCTCCCCAGTCACCCCCGCGCGGGACGGGGAGGGGCCAGGTGGAGGTAACGGGGCCGGGCCCGGAACCGTACGTCCCGGCTCCGGAGTCAGAAGCGGCCGGGGTGTTCGGTCAACCAGCCCTTCGCGGCCGTCAGTAGGGCCTGGTCAGCCGGTGGGGCCTCGTCGGGGTGGCGTTCGGACCACTTGGCGATGTAGGGACAGAGCGGGGCGACGGCGCTGTGCTCGCGGCCGGCGATGCCGTAGAGCTCTCGCGCCAGCGCACCCGCGATGCCCTGGCCCTCGTGGGCCGGTTCGACGATCGTGTGCACGGGCACGAGCGCGCGCTCGGGGCTGTCGAGGACGAAGTACTCCATGCGGCCGACGACTTCACCGCCGGACACCGCCTCCAGGCGGCCCGCCTCGCGTTCGTCGCGGATCTCCAGGTCCTTCATGGACACGCTCCTGTCCCCTGTACGTCGGTCAGGCCCGGACGGCCTGCGGGCTGCGCTGCTGGTCCGAGCCCGGTACCGGCTCGGACGGGTCGGCGCCGAGGTCCACGATCCGGTTGTCGCGGTCCACGTGTACGACCCGGGGGGTGAGTGCCCGCGCCTCGGCGTCCGTCACCTGGGCGTAGCTGATGATGATCACCAGATCGCCGGGGTGGACGAGATGGGCGGCGGCCCCGTTGATCCCGACGACACCGGATCCCCGCTCGCCCTCGATGACGTACGTCTCCAGCCGGGCGCCGTTGGTGATGTCCACGATGTGCACGAGCTCGCCGGGCAGCAGGTCGGCGGCGTCCAGCAGGTCGGCGTCGATGGTCACCGATCCGACGTAGTGCAGGTCGGCCTGGGTGACGGTGGCTCGGTGGATCTTGGACTTGAACATGGTACGAAGCATTTTCAACTCCCAGAAGACGGCTCCCTGCCTGCTTGCTGCAGGTCAAGGGCGTTCGTCACTGTACAACGGCACGCGTTGGACTCGAAGAGTGTGAGAACATCGCTTCGCTGTGATGAGAAGGCTCCCTGCCTGCGCTTCCGGACGAGCTGGACATTCGAGGAGAAGGTCGCCACGCCTCGCGCGGCACCTGGGTGCGCGCCGGTGACGTCCTCGGCTCAGGCACCTGCGGCAACGGTGGCTGCCTCGCCGAACTGTGGGGCGTACGCGGCGAGCAGGAGCCGCCCGAGCTCGCCGCTGAGCTACAGGAGTCGTACGGGCAGGTGCGCGGCCTGGTCGACAACGCCGGCATCACCTAGCTTGCCCGCCTCGACGACGTGTCCCCTCAGGACATGGCCCACGGCCACGCCATCAACGTCACCGGGCCGCTGCTCGGCATCCAGCACCTGGCGCCCCCGATGCGCCCGGGGGCGCCGATCGTGAAGCCGGCTCGTCGGCGGCGCTGACCGCCCAGTACCTGGTGGCGTACACGACCAGCAAGTGGGCATTGCGCGGTCTGTCGAAGACGGCCGCATAGAACAGGGGGCCCGGCGGCGTCCGCGTGAACATCATCCACCCCGGCTTCATCGAGACGGACATGACCGCCTCCCCCGCGCCCGCGTTCCGCGAGACGAACGTCCTCGGGACACCGCTGGGCCGCACAGGGAGTGTGGAGGAGGTCACCCCGCTTGTAGTATTCCTCCTCTCCGCCGACGACTCCTTCATCACCGGCGCCGAGATCCCGGTGGGCGGCGGACTCACCGCGCACGGCGGCGCCACGCCGATCTCGGACGCCGTACGCTGGCAGCCGAGCCCGGACGCCGACGCCGTACCACCAGTAGGCAGCAGAACGGCTCCCTCTCCCATGGACAAGGTCCGCGCCGGTGCCGCCGAAGCGGTCGCCGACATCTCCGACGGCGCATTGCTGGCCGTCGGCGGGTTCGGCCTCAGTGGCATCCCTGGCGTGCTCATACTGGGATGCACAAAGGCCGGCGCAAAGACTCCTCATGACATGTCCTGGTCGACACGGCATCGCCCACCTGAAGAACTTGCGGGCACTGATGTCTCAAATCCTAGCGACTGCCTGGTACATGGGAAGAGTCCGTAAAGGACGGGAATATGGGACATCAGCCCATACGGGCCGCATCCTCGTGCCGCCTCCTGCCAACGCAAGCGGCAGAAGCCACCTGATCAACTACATACGAGAGCAAAGCACCCTTCATGTGGCGTCGTACGCAAGTTCAGCCAAGGCGAGGGCCTGCTTCAGGGTCTTCTCGTCACGAATCTGAATGTTCACCCGGTATCGGCGGTGCCCAGTTGCGAGCGGATAGGCGTCCGGCGCCAGCTCCGCGATCTCAGCGCTGTGCAGCAGACGAAAGTTGACCACGCCCGTGGACGCGAAGGCATAGGCGAAACCGCCGTACTGGCTGCCCTTGCGGCGGAGCCGGAGGTAGCCGGAATAGTCGAGCGGATCGCCCTCCTGCCACGTCTTGCGCTTGATGCCGTGCACTCCGACGCTCTCCCAGGAGCCGGCTTCCGCCATGAAGTCGATGAACTGCTGCGCAGCGGGGTTGAAGCCGAGCTGCGCCTTCACCGTCTCCTGCCCCTCGTCCGCCACCCCCGGTACGTCACCCTCGACTTGCCATCCGAAGTTCACGAAGTCATCACTGTCGGGGTCAGCGACCACCTGAGGCGTCGGGCGAGCGGTGTCGACCGTGCCGGGGAGTTGCTGCTGGATGAGCTCGCGAACTACGTCGGACGCGTCGAGCTCCTGCGGCGTGCCCTCAAAGCGCACATAGGTGAGTTTCACGGGTTCCCCCCCGTTCTACGAGCCGTGTCGGAGCGGACACACTAGCGCCCGGCGACGTCGGTGACAGCAAAGTCGGAGAAGGTCCCGGGACCAGGGTTGACCGTAAAGAACGCTCGCCCCACCTCGGTGTACGTAGGCTCGCCATGCGGTATGCGCCCCCAGGGCGCATACCAGAGTCAACCCGGCCGTATCCGGTGGACGAGCTACTGGCCGCGGTCCGACTGGAGATCGCTACCGAGGTGCGCAGCGACGGCACAAGTAACCCGTGCGGGTGAGGGCGTGTCCGCGCAGGAAGCTCGTCGGGCCGCGACCGGTGTCAGTGATCTTAGACAGGCACCGACTCGTCCCGAAAACGACGAACGCCTTTCGGCCAGTTCAATGGAATGGCTTGGCCGACTCGCGACAAGCGCGCTGTCCTGCCGTGCGCTCCGCTGTCACACTCGAGCCGATTCCCGCGCTGAACCACCCACGAGTTCCCTCAGCTTCGCCCGCGTCTCCGAGTCGGTCGAGTACACGACCGTGCCGACCATGCCCCGGGTCAGCAGCACCTTGTAAGTGTTGCGGATCAGGCGGTCCACGTCGGCGTCGGAGGTGGACCGCCTGAACACCGGGTCCTTGGACGCCGTGCGGTCGGTGACCCAGCGGTCGCCGCGCCAGAGCAGGTCGGGGCCGATGATGACGCCGGACCAGTCGTACTCGAAGCCCTGGGCGGTGTAGACGCAGCCGACCTGGCCGAAGCCGGCCGGGTCGGTGGCCCACAGGGCGGCCGGTGGAGCTCCGGAGACGGAGCGGTCGCCACGCAAGTTCCAGGGGCGGGCCCAGTCGCCGATGACGACGTCGGGCGGCAGCGGCTCGCCGGGCCTGGGCTCTGGGGACCAGCGCCAGCAGTAGCCGGCGGACATGCGGGCACCGTAGCCCTGGGCTCTCCGGGCCTCAAGGAACGCCTCCATTTCCTGAGGGCTCTCGGCAACCAGCAGCTGCATACGGCCGTCGGGCTCCCAGGTGACCGGTCCGCCGAGCTCCAGTCCGAGGAGTCGGACCACCCAGCGCAGGTAGGCGTCGCTGCCGCCGCAGCGGAACTGGCTGTCCAGGGGTACGACGTGGCACGGGATGTCGCGCTTCGCCGCCGCCTCCTTGATGTCGGCGACGGTGCCCATCTCGCCGGGGCGCACGACCTGGTGCTCGTCGAGGAAGAAGACGGGCACGTAGGCGACGTCGATGAGTTCGTCGATCTGGGCCCTGCCGGTCCGGTGCTCGGCGCGGGTGTAGCGGTTGGCAGAGGTCTCCCGGATGCGGTGGGCCTCGTCGCAGATCAGGGCGCCCAGGCTGTTCTTCTCGGCGGTCATGAAACTGTTGAAGTACTTGAACAGGTCCTGGACTTCACGTTTGCGGGCCCCGGCGATCTTCCGCATCGTCTTGGTGAAGGACTGGGATCCGGTGGCGTGCAGCGCCGGTACGCCACGCCGGTACAGCTCTCCGAGCAGTTGGAGAGCGATCACGCTCTTTCCGGTGCCGGGTCCTCCCGTGACGATGACGACTTCCTTACGGTCGGCGTTCTTCGCCTTCTGCACCGCGTTGAGCACCATGCGGTACGCGACCTGCTGTTCGTCGAGGAGCACAAACTGCGTACGCTCCCGCACTTCTTCGGCGGCCACGGACATCAGCTGCTTCGACGGCACGGCGACGCCTGCGCAGAGTTCGTCCGCCGCCCCTGACCCCGGGTGCTTGTCGCTCAGCCTCGTACGGAGGTGGTCGAGGAAGGCGCCTCGGCGCTCCCCGGTGAAGAGCAGGCCATGACCGTTGCGTTCGATCTCCCTCAGCCCGGTCACACCGAACTCGGTGGCGTTGTGCAGGAACGCCACCCCGTTGACCCGGTGGCCGTGTCCGGCCAGGGCCCCGTTGAAGTTGACGAGGTACTCACAGTAGCGGCGCACCTGCTCGACCGGGTTGAGGACCGGGTGGGCGTAGGCGTCGACATGGCAGAGGGTGGGATCGTCCTCGTGGGGAAGGGCCTGGCTCCACTGCTTGAGTTCCACCACGACGTACGACGGCTCCCCTGTGGCCGGGTGGACTCCGGCGAGGACGACGTCGGCCCGTTTGCTGTTCAGCGGGAGCGCGTACTCCAGCATGACCTCCACGTCGCCCAGGCCCGCGTCGTTGAGCGCGGTGGCGAGGACGGGGATGCTGCGCTCCCAGGAGCGCAGCTCCGAGGTACCGGGCCGGTAGCCGTGCATGTGGACGAAATTGTCGGTGAGGTGCAGGAACAGCGAACCGTCGAGCGCCATGACGGCGACCGTTTTCGCGGACGCGCGGAACAGCAAGGACTTCCCCCGGGCAGCACGAAGAGACTCGTGCGGGTGGGGGCATGTCCTTCGAAACTCCACCGAGGTGGAGCGGAAGCCCGTCGGGCCGCATTGACGACGAGTCGAGGGTACCTGGCAGCACTGACGGCCCTGTTGGAGGGCGCATTTGGCGTGGCACCGCTACACCATCGGCTTGTGGCCAGTGCGATGCCAGACCAGGCGAAGTCACCGTCATAGAAGGACCTGCAGTCGGCCGTCGCCACCGTGTACAGAATGTCTAGGCAGACCGTCGGCACGCCACCCGAGGTGCGCTCAAGGGCGCCGTACTGCTCGCCGGAACCGACGGCACACTCGGTCAGACGGGGGGTCTCGCAGACGTGGACCCGGGTCCGAGATGGGTATGGCCAGGAGCAGGCCGCGCAGTTCGCGCAAATCGTGGGATTCCACGTGGTGGTGGGCCCGCCCACCCCTGCAAGGCCGCCTCGCGCCAGGTGTCGCCGGTCGGGCGCAGGTAGGTGAGCACCGTGCTGAAGATCTCGTCGACATTGACCGAGCCCATGCGTGGACAGGGCCCGGCGGGCCGGGGGCACGAACCGATGCCGGGGAAGAACCTCGCCAGGTGCGGATCGCCTGAGTGACGACGGTGTTCGCGCCGAGCAGGCTCTGGCGGGCGAGTGCGCCGCCGCGGCGTGCTCCCTCCAGGTGTTGGGCAGCCCAGGCGTGAGCGGACAGTGGTGCGGCTTCCAGCTCTCGATCGTGCGCGGGCTCGTTCGGCCGCCGCCGGGTGAGGGACCGATCGACAGGGCCGTCAGGGGCGGTTCCCCAGTTGCTCCGGTGTCGGGGCCAGGCCCTGCCCGACAGCGCGGGCTCGCCAGCGGACATCTAGGTTCGGCCGGCGGATCGTGGCGGTGAGGCCTGTGATCGGTCTGACAGGAAGGAGTCGGGGAAATGCCTCGCACCTCTGCTTGTACAGGCGTTTGAGTTGATCGTGCTGGACGGTTGCAGGCCGCCTCCCGACGGGCCCACTCGGCAGGCTCGTAGTCGGTTCGGCCCGCGCAGCGGCCGTCGGCAGGTTTCACGCTCACCCGCGCCACAGCCGCTGCGTCCCCTGCCCGAGACCGACCAGGGCCAGGCGAATCCGTCTCGTGTGCGGGCCGGGTCCTCCGCAGAGAGCTCCTGGGGACTCGCCGGCGCCTCGCTCACGCCTGGTGACGACCCAGCAGGCCCACGACTGCTGCGCCACACGTGCGGCCGGGGCCGCGTGTCCGCCGAGGGATTCGGCCGCGCTGTCTGCTCCCTGCCTGCTCATCGCAGGTCAAGTACGGCATCCGGAGATCACCCCGATACGCGTGTTCAGCCAGCCGTCCCGAGATGTTCGAGGACTCACACTGACACTGACCCATGCAGACAGCACTGCCGACTGTTGACATTTGACAGACCTGCGTTCATGAATGTTAAGAAGAGCGCCACGGACCGCGACCGACGAGAGGGAAGCCCTGTGAGTCCACAGTCTGCAAGGCCGACCCGACTGCCTCGCGAGACCTTCGCCTCGATGGTGACCGAACGCCTTCGGGAGGACATCATCGATGGCACCCTCGCCCCCGGCACACAGCTCAGCGAGGTGGAGTTGGCCACGAACTTCGGGGTGAGCCGCGGGCCGATCCGTGAGGCGCTCCAGCGGCTGATCCAGGAGGGGCTGCTTCGCGGCGAGCCTCATCGGCGGGTCTCCGTCCCGGTCCTCACCAAGGAGGACGTCGCCGACATCTACCTGGCCCGTACGGCGTTGGAGTCCGCGGCCGCCCAGTCCATCATCGCCTCCGGCAAGTCGGAGGAGGCCTTCGAGCAACTGGACAGGAACGTCAGGGCGATGGACTCCGCCGAAGCGGCCGGCGACTGGGAAGCGGTGAAGAGGCACGACCTGGAGTTCCACACCGTCCTGGTGGCCGCCTCGGGGAGCCGGCGACTCCAGCGCATGTTCAGCACGGTGATCTCCGAGACCCGGCTGTGTGTCGGCGTCCTCACCGCGGAGGAGGCCCGGCACGGTCACGAAGGTGGAAGCCCGGGTGAAGGCACGCATCGCAAGATCAGCGAGATGATCCGGGACGGCGACACCGCGGGCGCGCTGGAGGCGCTGAAGAAGCACTTCGATGACGCTGTGTCGGTTCTGGCCGGCCGGGACGCGGAGGGACCGGCCCCCCGGAAGTGACGCACGAGGTCAGGGGCCTCGCCGCGGTGGAGCAACTAGAAGGCGGTGTAGCCGCCGTCCACGGGGAGGACCGCTCCGGTGATGTACGACGACTCCGGCGAGGCGAGGAACAGGACCGCGTTCGCGATCTCCTCGGGGCTGGCGAGGCGCTGGAGCGGTATCTGCGCTTCACGCTCGCGGCGGTAGGCCTCGGGGTCGGGCCGGCGCTGGAACGACGCCTCGATGACGGGTGTGACGGTCAGGCCCGGAGCGACGACATTGACGCGGATGTTGCGGGGCGCCCATTCGATGGCCGCTCCCTTGGCCAGCATGATGAGGCCTCCCTTGGCGGCGGAGTACAGCACTTCCTCGGGCTTGCCGACCATGCCGAGCCGTGAGCCGACGCAGACGAAGGAGCCCCCGGTCTCGGGCATGAGCGGCGCGAAGTGCTTCATCACCAGGAACGCGCTGAGCAGGTTGCTGTGCAGCACGTTCTTCGCGTCCTCGTACGCCATCTCGGTGAGCGGGCTGCTGACCTGCAGACCGTGGTTGATGACGACGACGTCGACAGTCCCCAGGGACTCGACGGCCCGCTGAGCGAGGCTCGCGACGAACGTCTCGTCGTTGAGGTCGCCGGGGACGTACAGGTCGTCGGGCTCGGCGGTGTGCAGCTGCTCCCTGCGGCCGGTGAGGAGCAGCCGTGCGCCCTCCCGGCGGAAGTGGGAGCTCACCGCCTCCCCGATTCCGCTACCGGCTCCGGTAACCAGCGCCGTGACCTTCTCAAGTCTCATGTCAGCCACTCTTTCTTGGTTGGGCGGGGAAGTGGGGGGGGCGCTGTCGCGCGGCCGCTCAGCTGAGACGGCCCCGGGCCGCGACCGGCCATCGCTGCGGCATCGTGCCCTGCGAGTCGGTCACGATCAGTTCCTCAAGTTGTTCACGATCGGGCACACGTGGTTGGGCACCATCGGGAGGACGGTTCCGAGACTCGGCCGCGGCTCCTCGGGGGGCACGGCGAGAAAGCCGTGGTACTCGTTGAGCTTCGACAGGACCAACGGTCGATGTTCCGCTGCACGAGGTCGATCAGCACGATGGGCGCGGGCGTGCCCACCCGCTCGACCAGCGCGTCGAGTGCTCGTTGGAGCCGGTGCACGCTGCGCTCCTTACCCTCTCCGCGTCGGCCACCTGACTGCTCACCGAACTCCGGCGTACTGGCGACGAAGACCAGCATCTGCACGATCCGGACCCGGTCCAGGTCACCCACCGCTTGACGTGCCAAGCCCCGGGCCGCCTCCATCTCGACGTCCCGGCCGACGATTCCCTGCCCCAGCAGCACACCGTCCTTGTAGGGAAGCTGGCCCGACACGTAAACGCTGAAGCCGAGCCGGTTCGCGTGCTGGTTTCCACTGCGCGATCCGGGCCGCCTCTGGGAGGCGGCCCGATGTCGATGGAGTGACGGTAAGACGCCCTCTGCCAACTGTCAACAGTTATCTGTTTGCACTCAACCTGGTCGTCGCGGGGATGCTCTCGGGCGTCCGGGTGCACGCGCAGTGCGTCAACTTCCGGGAAAATTAATTAGGTTAGGCTAAGCTAAGCGGCACTCGTGAGTTCGGATCCGTGCGGTGCGTCATCAGGGGAGGGAACCGCCGTGGGCTTGCCGACCATCGACTCGTCTCCGATGCCGGATCGTTCCTGCCTTCCCCGCGCGCATGTCTCCTGGAGGATCGACCCGGCCCGTGCGGCGCTGCTGGTCCACGACGTGCAGAACCACTTCGTCGGGGCGTTCCCGGCTGGGCGCTCCCCCGTGGTGGAACTCGTCGACAACATCGTGGCGCTGCGCGAACTCGCCGACGCCCTGGGCCTGCCCGTCGTCTTCAGCGCTGAGTCGGCCGGACAGCCGCCGGGCACGCGGGGTCTGGTCGCCGACATGTGGGGGCCGGGCATCGGGGACGAGCCGGATGCCGCCGCGATCATCGCGCCCCTCCGGCCCCGCCCCGGCGAACATCTGCTGGCGAACGTGCGGCACAACGCCTTCCTGCGCAGCCATCTCGGCAGACTGCTGCGCTCCAAGGGCCGCGACCAGCTGATCATCTGCGGGGTGCACGCACATCTCGGCGTCCTGCTGACGGCGGCGGACGCCTTCATGAACGACTTCCAGCCGTTCGTCGTCGCCGACGCAGTGGCCGACATCTCCGCCGAGGAACACTCCCTGGCCCTTCGATGGGCCGCGCGCAGCGGCGTGGTCTGCACAACGGACTCCCTGCTGCGCGGCCTGCTCCTCGACAAGGAGCGGCGGAACGCGTGACGACGCTCCCCCTGTCCGTCCGAAGTCCTGGCCTGCCCATGAATGGAGTGGCTCCGTGAGCGTGATCCGAGCCGACCAGGTCGCGACCTGGTCCCCCGAAGAGCTCCACCCGCCGGAGGAGCTCAGGGGCAGCACGGTCGTCGTCAAGTACGGCGGCCACGCCATGGTGGACCCCGGCCTCCAGGAGGCGTTCGCCCACGACGTCGTGGAGCTGTGGCGGGCGGGTCTGCGCCCGGTCGTCGTGCACGGCGGCGGACCGCAGATCAGCGCGATGCTCGACCGCCTCGGCCTGGAGAGCCGTTTCGAGGCGGGCCTCCGGGTCACCACCCCGGAGACCATGGACGTGGTGCGCATGGTGCTGACCGGACGGGTCCAGCGGGAATTGGTCGGCCACATCAACACCCATGGCCCCCTCGCCGTGGGGATGACGGGCGAGGACGCGCACACCATGACGGCCGTACGGCGGCCGGCCTGGGTGGACGGCCGGGCGGTGGACATCGGCCTGGTCGGCGACGTCGTCGACGTGAATCCGCGCGCGGTGCGCACGCTCCTGGAGCAGGGGCACATCCCCGTGGTCTCCCCTGTGGCCCGCGGTGAGGACGCGCAGGTCTACAACGTGAACGCCGATCTGGCGGCGTCGGCCCTGGCCGTGGCTCTCGACGCCGCCCGCCTGGTGGTGCTCACCGACGTGGCGGGACTGTACGCCGACTGGCCGCACAGCACCGAGGTGATCGAGCGGCTGACGGCCGACGAACTGGCGGCGTTGCTGCCTGGGTTGGCGGCCGGGATGCTGCCGAAGATGGAGGGCTGTCTGCGGGCCGTCCGCGGCGGCGTGGACAGGGCGCACGTGCTCGACGGCCGTGTACCGCACGCACTGCTGCGGGGCGTACTGGGCCGGAACAGCCCCGGCACCACGGTGTTGCCGGAGCAGGGCCCGGGCGCCGGGGCGAGCTTCGCCTGAGGATCCGAGGCCGTCACAGGGTCAGCGCGAGGACGCGCGCGTTGCGGCGCGGGTCCAGGGAGGTCGCCCAGGCCGGAGGCGCGAGGCGCACGCCGGCCGGGGCGAACCCGTGCCGCAGGAAGAGGCCGCCGCCGCCGACCGTCGCGGTGAACAAGGAGCCCACCGACTGGGCGCGCGCCCTGGCCACCGCGGCACGCAGCAGCCGGCCTCCCAGTCCGCTGCCCTGCCGGTGCCGGGCCACGCAGAAGTTGTAGAGGACGCCCGCGGGACCGCGACCCGCCTCCGCGTCGGCCACGTGTACGCGCAGGGCCAGGCAGCCTTCCAGGGCGCCGTCGGATCCCTCGGCCACGACGAAGTCGGCCGCGTGGGCGGCATAGAGCGAGGCCGGTCGGCGGCGTAACGCCCCCGAACGCACGAAGGGCTGGGACAAGGCGGCGAGTGCGGTGGCGTCCTCGGGGCGGGCGGGGCGTACGACGGAGGTCGCTGTGAGAGGAGCACGCGGCAACGGCGGTGCCATGCGGTGCGTAGCCGTGTTCAAGGCTTCCCTTCCCCGCTTTCGGGTCCGCCGTCGCGTCGATCGCGACCGTCGACGTACGTCGCCACCACCTCGATGTCGCCGATGCGGGAGGTGTCGACGCGTCGCGGGTCGTCGCCGAGCACGACCAGGTCGGCGCGCTTGCCCGGGGAGAGGCTGCCGACGCTGTCCTCCCAGTGGCAGGCATAGGCCCCGGCGACGGTGTAGGCGCGCAGCGCCTCCTCCACGGTGATGCCCTCGTCCGGACCGATCACCTGGCCGGACTCGGAGGCGCGCTCGACCATGAACTGGACGGCCCGCAGTGGGGATCCGTCGGTGACCGGACGGTCGGAGCTGCCGACGAGGGTGATGCCGTGGTCCAGGAAGGCCTTGCCCCGGTACAGCCACGGCGCCCGCTCGGCGCCCATGATCGCCGCGTAGTCGTCGCCGAAGTAGCGCAGGAAGTTGGGCTGGACGACGGCGCTCACGCCGAGCCGCGCGAAGCGCGAGAGCTGGTCGGGGCGGATGAGGCCCGCGTGTTCGACACGGTGCCGGACGCCGTGGCGCGGGCGCAGGCGCTGGGCCCGTTCCAGGGCGTCGAGGGCGACGTCGGCCGCGCGGTCGCCGATGGCGTGCACGGCGAGCTGCCAGCCGGCGAGGTGGCCGGCCACGATCGTCTTGGTGAGCGTCTCCGGGTCGTCCTGCAACTGGCCCGTGTGGTCCAGCCCTTCATAGGGGCTGCTCAGCGCGGCGGTGCGGGCCATCATGCCGCCGTCGGTGTAGATCTTCAGCGCGCCGACGGAGAGCCAGTCGTCACCGAAACCCGTGCGCAGGCCGAGGTCCAGGGCCCTGGGAATGCCGTCGGCCTCGTGCGCGGCGACGGGCCGCAGCCGGTCCGCGGCGACCATGAGCTGCACCCGTAGCGGCAACAGGCCCTTTTCACGGGCGAGTTGGTAGGCGCCGAGTTCGACCGGACTGTGCCCGAAGAGGGCGCCGCCGATCCCTGCCTCGGCGCAGGCGGTGACGCCTTCGGCGACGCAGGTCCGGGCGGCGCGTCCGATCGCCTCGGCGAGTTCGTCCTGGGAGTACGGCAGGCGCAGTGCGCGGGCGGCGCCCATCGCGCCCTCGGCGAGGAAACCGTCCCCGTGGGGAACGCCGGCGGGGAGCAGGTCCAGGACGGCGGTGTTGACGACGCAGCCGTGTCCGGAGTCGTGCAGCACGAACACCTTGCGTCCGTGGCTCACCCGGTCCAGTTCGGCGGCGGTCAGATGACGGCCCAGGGCCCGCTGGTCGTAGCCGGCGATGCTCACCCAGGCGCCGGGCGAGCCCTTCCGGAGGACGGCCTCCTCGACGACGGCCAGCACGTCGTCGATCCGCGTGCGGCCCGCGATGCTCGGCGTGTTCTGCTTGAAGCCGGTCCAGGCCAGGTGCACATGGGCGTCGATGAACCCGGGCAGCACGGTGGCGCCCTGAAGGTCGATCACCTCCCGTGCGGGCAGCGAGGTCACGGCCTCGTCCAGGCCCACGATCCGGCCCTTCCAGATGCCCAGGTCGTGGGCGACGGGGTGGGCCGGGTCCATGGTGACGAAACGGGCGTTCGTCAGTTTGGTGCAGAGCATCGGGTGTCAGGCGTCCATGGACTCGGCGAGGGAACGGGGGCGCAGATCGGTCCAGTTGGCCTCGACGTACTCCAGGCAGGCCTCCCGGGTGTTCTCCGCGAAGGCGATGGTCCAGCCCCCGGGCACATCCGCGAAGGACGGCCAGAGCGAGTGCTGGCCCTCGTCGTTCACGAGGACGAGGAAACGGCCGTCGGCGTCGTCGAAGGGGTTGGTGCTCATGTGCCGGTGCCTCCTGTGAAATTAGGTTAGGCTCGCCTAATCGCAACTGAGCTTAGCCTTCTCGCTTTCCGCTCCACAAGGAGACGTGCAATGAGGTTGGTGGGGGAAGACACGTTCGCCGCGTTCGGACTGCCCGGCACACCCGGCTCCGACGCGTTCTGGGCGGCCGCGCGGACACCCGTGTCGATACCCGACGGCGACGGCTGGACGACCCTCTTCCTGTGGCGTGGGTCCGATGCGGCGAGCATCGACTTCGAGAGCTGGTCAGAGCCGGTGCCCCTGCGCCGGTTCGGCGACACGGACTGCTGGTACGCCGAGGTGCGCATGCCCGCGCGGCTGCGGGTGACGTATCAGTTCCGCGTGGGCGAGGAGGCGTACGCCGATGCGCTCAACCCGGTCGGGGCCGGCGGAGACCGGTCCATCGCGGCGACGCCGGACGCGCCGGCCCAGCCGCACTGGCCCGCTGTCGGCGCCGACGGCGTGCTTCCCCTCCCCCGCACCCGGATCCGCTGGGCCAGTGAACGGCTGGGCGGGCGGCGGACCGTGCGCGTGCATCCGGCGGGCGGCGGCGGGCCGGTGGTCCTGCTCCTCGACGGGGACGACTGGCTGTATCTGCACCCGGCCATGACCGCGTTCGACTCGGCGGTCGCCAGTGGGGAGATGCCACCGGTCACTCTCGTCTTCCTGCCGGCCAAGGACAGGGAGGCCGAGTTCGCGTGCCGGGCCGCGCTGTGGGAGGCGGTCCGGGACGAACTGCTGCCGCTGGTGGTGGAGTCCGGGGTCCCCGCCGAGCTTGACCGGCTGGTGGTCGTTGGGCAGAGCCTGGGCGGGCTGAGCGCGCTGTACGCGGCACTGGAGTTCCCTGACCTGGTGTCCCGCGTCGCCTGCCAGTCACCGTCGTTCTGGTGGACACCCGATGCCCTGGGCCTGGCGGACCCCTTGGGCGGCCCGGTCGGCGGAGCGATCGCCGCGCGCCTGCGGGAGCGCCCCGACCTGTCCGGTCTGCGGGTCGCGTTCGACGTGGGGGAACACGAGAAGCGGATGCTGCCCCACTGCGAGCTGGTCGAGACCCAGGCCGGACAGGCCGGTGCGACGGTTCGGGTTGCGCGGTCGGCGTCGGGCCACGACCGGGCGGGGTGGCGGCAGGCCCTGCTCAGGGATGTCGCCTGGGCCCTCGCTCACCACGGCTGACGCGATGAGAAGATCCGACTGAGCCGTGTCCGCGTGATGAGTGGTTGAGCGTTGTCATCAGCACGCCCTGCGGCCCACAGTCGTCGTCACTCCCCCTGCGGCGGGATCAACGCCGCCGCGGGGGCCAGTGTCCGGCCGTCGCCCTGGCCGCCGGGGACCGTCTCGTCGTGCACCGGCATGTCGTCCCGTATCAGGTTCTCGGGGATGAGGACGGCGGCCGTGGCCCCGCCGCTCTCCGAGGAGCGCAGTTCGACGCCCAGGCCCTGCCGGGCGGCGATGCGGCTGACCACGATGAGCCCGATCCGCTTGGCGTCGAGCAGGTCGACGTCCTCGGACCGGATCTTGCGGTTGGCCTCGGCCATCGATTCCTCGTCCATGCCGAAGCCGCTGTCGTCGATCTCGATGAGAAGGCCGTCACGCATGCGGGCGGCCCGCAGATGGACATGAGCGCTGGGCGGTGAGAAGGAGGCCGCGTTCTCGACGAGCTCGGCGAGCAGATGGATGACGTCGGCGACGGAGCCGCCGTTGAGGGAGACGCGCGGTATGGCCCAGAGCCGGACCCGGCCCGGCTGCTCGATCTCCGCGACGGCGGCCCGCAGGACGTCCACCAGCGGGATGGGGTCGTGCCAACCGCGTCCGGGCGCGAGACCGGACAGGATGAGCAGGCTCTCGGAGTGGCGGCGCATCCGGGTGGCGAGGTAGTCGACCTGGTACAGCTCCTGCATCTCGGCAGGTTCGCGCGGGCGCTGCTCCAGTCGGTGGAGCAGGTCGAGCTGGCGGTGCAACAGCACCTGGCTGCGGCGGGCGAGGCTGACGTACACCTCGGAGATGCCGCTTTGCAGTTCGGCGCGCTCGGAGGCGGCCTTGAGCGCGGCCCGCTGGACGGCGGTGAGTGCGGTGCCCACCTGGGCGAGTTCGTCGCCCACGAGGCGGCGCATCGGGGCCTCGGCGTCGATGTCCACGCCTTGCCCTGCGTGCAGTCTGCGCATGGCCCGCGGCAGCCGGCGCCCGGCGACCTCCAGGGCGGAGTCGCGCAGGTCGAGCAGTTCGACGATGAGCCCCCGGCCGACGCCCACGGACACGAGCAGCGACAGCAGCACGCCGACCAGACCGAGGATGACGGCGATGCCGGAGCTGCCCAGGGTGTCCCAGCCGAACGGGTCCGCCTTGGCCGTGGCCCCCGTGCCTGCGTCCGACTCGGCCCGGGCGAGCCCCTCCAGTACGGTGTCGGCGGCCTCGTCCCAGTCCCTCAGGAGGCCCGCGGAGATGACCGAGGTGCCGGGCCCGGCGCCGCGCACCTTGTTCTCGACGGCCCTGAGGGTGTCGTAACTCCCGTCCCGAAGCACCGCGTTGTACGCCGTCCGGTGCTCCGGCTTCAGGTCGGCCACCGCGGGCTCCAGCAGCTCCCGCTGGGTGGCGACGGCACCGACGAACAGCGTGTACTGCTCCGTGGTGAGCTTCCCGGCCCCGCTCGCCGCCGCGATAAGGGCCTGTTCCTGGGCCACGGCCTCGCGGACGCGGGCGAGTTCGAGGACGACCCGCGCCTCGGACGCGGCGTCGGTGCCGTTCTCGCCGGTGAGCGCGCCGGTGACGGCGAAGGCGTGCTCGATGACCGTCGAGTACCCCGTGAACAGCGTCTGGGCGGCGCCCTTCGCGTCGGCCCGTGCGCGCAGTTCGGTGAGTCCGCGCGCGTCGGCCTCCAGGCGGTCGATGCGGGCGGGCAGCCCGGCGTCGAGGAGTTCGGCGTCCGCGGTGGCGGCGTTGGCGCCGTCACGGAAGGCGGCGGCGGCCTGGTCGGTGGCCTTGCGGGGTTCCTCGATCGTGTCGGGGCCGGCCGTGCCCGGCGCGGCGGCGTGACGCGTGGCGGCGGTCCGTTCGGCCTGCAGCGCGGTGACGAAGCCGTCGAGCGGGGCGAGGAGTTCGGCGTTGACGTCCTTGACCCGCTCGGCGTCGCCGATGCTGGAGGCCGTGGTCACCGCGGCGAAGCCCCACAGCGCCATGAGGGACACGATGGGCAGCATGAGCAGCGCGACGATCTTGGCCCGGACCGATCTGGGGCGCAGCCGTTCCGTTGTACGGCGGATGACACGCATGGGATACCTCTTCGAGGGTGGGTGTGGTGCGGCTCTGCGGACGTGCGGCTCAGGCGGTCGCTGTGGTGGCGGGAGCGGGCGCGGTGGCGGTCGCGGTCGCGGTGGAGAGCTCGACCTCGCGCAGCAGTTCGGCGGCGACGGACTCGGCGCGCTTGCCGGTCGGGGAGAGCGCGACGTACGCGGAGGTGAGGAAGAGGAACGAGCCGAGCACGACGGCGAGCGGGAAGAGGAACTCGGTGGCCGTGGCCCCGGGGAGCTCCGCGCTGCTGGGCGCGAGGCTCACGTCGACTGCGTACATGGCCGTGTAGTGCATGCTGCTGACCGCCAGTCCCATGACGAGCGCGGCGACGGCGGCGAGGACGGGGCCACGCACGGTGAGGGTGAGGGTCAGCGCGGCGCTCGCGGCGACGACGGCGATCACGACGGAGGCGGTGACGCTGACCGGATCGTAGTCGACCGTGCCGTGCAGGTTGAGCGCGGCCATGCCGGTGTAGTGCATGGCCGCGACACCCAGTCCGGTGCCGAGCCCGCCGAGCGCGACCGACGCGACGCGCGAGCGCCCGTACCCGGCGGTGAAGACGCCGGCACTGACGACGGCGATGGCGATGGCGAGGCTGAGGACGGTGAGCGGGACGTCGTAGCGGATGGGCGTGCCCTCGACGCCGAAGCCCATCATCGCGACGAAGTGCATGGTCCAGATGCCGGAACCGATCGCGAACGAGGCCAGCAGCAGCCAGTTCCGTTTCGAGGCGCCGTCGGTCTCGAGGGCCCTGACGGTGCACCGCAGACCCAGGGCCGAGCCGACGCAGGCCATGATGTAGGAGAGGACGGGAGTGACCCATCCGGCGCTGAAGTGATCCATGTGTCCCACGGGGAAACCCCCTCTCGCCCGCCGGGCGGAGAGCTCAGCGCGCACGTAAGTACCGCCGGTAACAGAGACCCGGGGGAACGCAATCACGCCACTGCTTGCCGGAGGTCGGTGAGGATTAAAGTACTGCGGTGTGGAGTACTGCCCCGTTTTCACGCAAGTGCTTCACACTCCCCTTACCTCGTCTGTACTTCGCCGCCCCCACGGCTCGCCGAAGAGGCGGGGGGCCGCACCAGCGCGGCGGTTCGGGCCGGAATATGCCCCTGAGCCGGCCTCGTACCGTGGCCGAAAAGATGCGCTAGGAGGCGGTCGTGGGGACGAGTGGGCCGCGACGGCCGCCCGCTGAAGCGGACCACCGGTCACCGGGCCACCGGCTCACCGGGCCACCGCGAGGCAGTAGTCCTCGTCCGTGGCCAGGAGGTTGCGGTGGGTGTCCTCGGCCGTGACGGCGCCGTCGTCCACGACCAGGACCCGGTCGGCGGCGTCCAGGAGGGCCGGGCTGCTGGTGAGGACGATGGTGGTGCGGCCCCGGCGCAGCTTCGCGACGTTGCGTGCGATGAGCTGTTCCGTGACGGCGTCGACGGCCGTCGTCGGATCGTGCAGCACGAGCACGTCGCTGTCGGCGGCCAGGGCGCGGGCCAGGGAGAGCCGTTGGCGCTGTCCCCCGGAGAGGTTGGCACCGCGGTCGCGGACGCCGTAGTCGAGGCCTTCGCGGTGGAGGGCGACGACGTCGGTCAGCATGGACGCCTCGACGGCCTCGGGGACCATGCGGCTGGTGCCCGACGGGTCGATGTTCGAACGGAGCGTCCCCGCGAAGATCTCCCCGTCGTAGGGGTTCACCAGCACGTGCTCGCGGACCGCCTCGACCGACAGGTCCGCGAGGTCCCGCCCGCCGACCCGCACCGTTCCCTCGTACGCGCCGGGCGGGACGTTCACGGCCAGGATCGACGCCAGGTCGGCGGCGGCACGCGGCTGGTAGGCGGCGATCGCCACGAACTCCCCTGCTGATACCTGGAACTTCAGCTTGCGCAGGGTTCCGTACCGGACACAGTCGATCTCCACGTCCGCGCTCTCGGCCGGGCGTTCGGATCCCGGCGTCATCACCGGCGGCGCGGTCAGCACCAGCGCCATGCGCTCGGCCGAGGCGCGCGCCATCATCACGTACTTCGGCATCTCCGAGAACAGTTTGAGCGGTTCCATGATGAACTGCGCCAGCCCGACGGCCATGACGAGTTCGCCGATGCTGATCCGGCCGTCGAACGCCAGCCAGCCCGCCGTCAGCGTCACAGCGCCGGCGAGGACCGCGTTGAGGGCCAGCGCGGTGCCCGCATAGGCGCCGTTCACCTTGGCGACCGTGATCGCCTGGACCTTCGCCTCCGTGCTGACCTCACGGTAGGAGCGGAACGCCGCGTGGTTGCCGCCGAAGCCGTGCAGCGGGCGCAGGCCGGTGATCAGGTCGGCGACCTTCGCGCCCGCCCGCGCCACCCGGGCCTGCTGTTCCTGGGTGCTGGTGCCGATCCGCTTGGACAGCACGCTCAGGCACGACAGGATCGCGACGGTTCCCACCATCACCAGCAGGCCGAGCCGGATGTCGGCCATACCCAGCGCGACCGCCGCGACCACCACCGCGACCAGCGAGCTGATCAGCAGCGGCACCACCTCGATGATGTCGGCGGTCTGGTCGGCGTCCTCGGTGGCGATGGTCAGCACCTCGCCGGACTTCAGGTCGACGTCCCTGGCCACCGGCTGGAGTCCGCAGGCCGCGACCTTCACGCGCCAGCGGTGCGCCTCCGTCGTGTTGGCTTTCTGAAGGATGCGCATCCCGAACCGCCACGACAGCGACACGGTCGTGATGATCACGGCCAGCACGGCGATCGAGAGGCCGAGCGCACCGAGGCTCCGGTCTCGCATCGTGTGCTCGACGATCAGGCCGAGCGCGATGGGGAAGGCCGTCTCGCCCGCCTGGTACATGCCCATGAGGAAGGTGCCGCCGGCCATGGCGCCCACGTTGCGGCGCAGTGCGGTGCGGAGGATGTCGGACCCCGAGCGGGGCCGCTGCGTGTCAGGAGTTGTCATCGAGGTGGCGGGCAATCGCTTCCGGGGTGCGCAGGGTGAACAGATCTCGGATCGTGATCACTGGACCGTACTCGCGGCGGAGCAGCCCTATCAGCCGCACCGCCAGCATGGAGTGTCCTCCGAGGGACACGAAGTCGCTCACCGCGCTCACCTCGTCGTCGTCCAGGTCCAGTGCCTCGGCGAAGTACTCGCAGACCACGGTCTCGGTCTCGGTCTCGGGCCCCCGCTCCCCCACCGTGGTCAGCGCGCCCAGCGGCTTGGCCTCCGGCAGCGCCTTGGTGTCAGCCTTCCCGTTCACCGTCAGCGGGATGCTGTCGACCTGGGCGTAGTGCGTGGGGCGGAGGAAGTCCGGCAGTCCGGCGCCGACATCGGCCGCCACCGTCGCCAACTCCGCCCCGTTTAGCACCAGATAGGCGGCCAGCCGGTACGAGCCGTCGACCTGCGGGTCGGGCTGGGCGACCGCGGCGACGAACCGCACCGCCGGGTGTGCCGCGAACGCGGCCTCCACCTCGCCGAGTTCGACGCGGTGCCCGCGGATCTTGACCTGCTGGTCGGTGCGGCCCAGGTACATCAGGTTGCCGTCGGGCCGGCGGACCACCAGGTCCCCGGTGCGGTACATGCGTTCGCCGGGTTCCCCGAAGGGGCAGGCGACGAAGCGGTGCGCGGTCTGGGCGGGCTGCCCGAGGTAGCCGCGCGCGATGCCGATGCCGGACACGTACAGCTCACCGGGGACACCGTCCGGCAGGGGGCGCAGCCAGGGGTCGAGGACGTACACGTCCGTGTTGTCGATCGCCACGCCCACCACCGGGTCCTCGCACTCGAAGGTGCCGACGCCGAGGGTGTTGATGGTGTACTCGGTGGGTCCGTAGAGGTTGTAGCCGACCGTTCCCCCGGTCTCGGCGAGCCGCTGCCACAGCGTCGGCGTGACGGCCTCACCGCCGAGCAGCACCAGCGGCGGCCGGCGTTCCGGGTTGTCGAGCAGGCCCTCGGCCACGAGCTGCTGGGCGTACGTCGGGGTCACGTTGACGACGTCGATCCCGTGCTCCAGGCAGTACTCGACCAGCCGGGGCGCGTCGCGGCGCAACTCCTCGTCGCAGACGTGCACTTCATGCCCGTCGGCGAGCCACAGCAGCTCCTCCCAGGACATGTCGAACGCGAACGACACGGTGTGCGCGATACGGAAGATCCGGTGGCCGTGCTCCGCCAGCACCGGCTCGAAGATCCGGCGCTGATGGTTGATCAGCATGTTGGTGAGTCCGGCGTACTCGGTCACCACGCCCTTGGGCTTGCCGGTCGATCCCGAGGTGTAGATCGTGTACGCGGGGTGCCGCAGGCGGTCGGGGTCGTCCGGTGCGAACGTCACGTACGGCTCGGCCTCGGGCAGCGGGAGGTCCAGCTCGATCAGCTCGCCGTTCAGCGAGGTCAGCCGGGGCGACACGGCGCTCACGGTGAGGATCACCTCCGGGCGGGCGTCCTCGACGATCGCGGCGATCCGCTCGTCCGGGTGGTCCAGCTCCAGCGGCACGTACGCGGCGCCGACCCGCAGCACCGCGAACAGCGCCACGATCGAGTCGAGGGAGCGCGGGATCGCGAGCCCCACGTTCGTCTCGGGGCCGATGCCCCGCCGGGCCAGCACGCCGGCCACCGCGCGGCTGCGGTCCCGGAGTTCGGCGAACGTCATCGTCGAACCGTGGGCGACGAGCGCGACCCGCTCCGGTGCGCGGTCCGCCGCCAGGTCGAACCGGTCGACGACGGTGTCCGTGCCGACGTCCGTGCGCTCGCCCCGGGAGGGCTCGGGCCCGAGGCCCCGCAGCGCGCCCACCGGGCCGGTCGACCGGGCCAGGTCCTCCAGCACGCGCAGGTAGTCGTCGAGGAGGCGGCGGGCGTTCCCGGTGTCCTGGTCGCGGTACTCCAGCTTGACGGTGAGCCGGTCGCCGGGCGTGACGACCCAGGTGAACGGATAGTGGGTGGAGTCGTCGGCCTTCACCGAGGTGATGCCGTGCCGGGCGTTCATCTCGGCGAAGGCGTCCATGTCCAGGAAGTTCTGGAGCACGAACAGGTTGTCGAACAGGGTGTCGTGCCCACTGGCCCGCTGGATCTCGCCGAGCCCCAGGTGCTCGTGCTCCATCGCCTCGACCCTGGCCGTCTGCACGGCCGAGAGGTAGTCGCGGACCGTGTCGTCCGGCCGGGGCCGCGTCCACATCGGCACGGTGTTGAGGAGCACGCCGACGATGTCGGACAGTCCCTCGCCCTCCCGGCCGGATACGGTCACGCCGAACACGGCGTCGCTGCGGCCCGTGTGGGCGCCGAGGAGGAGACCGAACGCGCCGGTCAGCACGGAGTTCAGGGTGACGCCGTGCGTCCTGGCCGCTTCCCGCAGCAGGTCGGACTGCTCGGCGGACAGTGTGTGCACGAGCGCGCGCGGCAGGTCGTCCGAGAAGGACGGCGCCGGTCCGGCGAGCAGTGTGGGGCCGGGGAGGCCGGCCAGGTGCTCCGCCCAGAAGCGTTCCGAGACGGCGGGGTCCTTGGCGTCGAGCGCCCGGGCGTAGTCCTCGAAGCTCGGCGTGGCCGGAACCGCGTCGAGGGGTTCGCCCGCGACGGCGGCCTCGTAGGCGTCGAACAGGTCCCGCAGCAGGATCTCGCGGGACCAGCCGTCCCACAGCAGCAGGTGGTAGCTGAGCAGCAGGCCGTCGCGGTCGTCGGGCAGACGCACCACGGTCAGCCGGATCAGCGGCGGTTCACCCGGATCGAACCCCGTGTCGCGGTCCCGGGCCCGCAGGGCGTCGACCTCGGCTTCCGCCGCCAGCTCGACCGTGCGGACGTCGACCCGCCGGCCGGCCTTGAGGACCTGGACCGGATTGCCGTCGGGGTCGGTCGTGAAGCCCGCGCCGACCACCGGGTGCCGGGCGATCACGTACGCCATCGCCTCGGCCAGCGCGCCGGTGTCCAGGCGCCGGTCGAACGTGAACCAGCTCTGCGCCACGTAGTGCCCGGCCGAGCCCGCCATCTGGGCCTGGAAGAACAGGCCTCGCTGGAGCGGGGTGACCGGTGCGGTGCGCTCGGCTGTCGTGGCGGCGTCCGCGATGCGCTGGAGGGCGCGGTGCCAGTGCTCGGTGATCTCGTCGGGGATGCCCTCGGCGAGGGTGAATGCCGCGTGCAGGCTGCCGGTGGTCTCGTCGAGCCAGGCGTTGACCTCGACGGCGTACGGGCTGCCCTGGTCGCCGCCGGTGAGGTGCACCGCCTGGGACTCGCTGCCCCGGCCGAGGTAGTTGAACAGCACCTGCGGGCGGGCGGTGCCGAGCAGCGGGGCTGTCTGCGGGTTGAGATACCTGAGCTGTCCGTAGGCGACGTGGGCGCGCTCGTCCGGCTGGCGTTCGGCGACTTCGCGGGCCGCCGCGACCGGGTCCGTGTGCGCGGTGAGGCGTACGGGTGCGATCGCGGTGAACCAGCCGACCGTACGGGTGTAGTCGTGATGTTCCAGCACCGGGACCCGGCCGTGCCGTTCCAGGTCGACCGCGAGGTCGGTGGGCGAGGGCTGGATGTGGGTCAGCGCCGTGCGGAGGGCTCCGCACAGCAGCTCGGTGAGGCCGATGCCGAGTGTGGCGGGGGCGGTGCGGGTCAGGCGGTCGGTGGCTTCGGGCGGGAGGACGACCGTGGTCTCCCGCGGTCCCCCGACGGCGGGCAGCAGCGGGGGCGCCTGGAGCGTGGTGAGCCAGTGCCCGAGGTCGTCGGTCGCGTGGGCGGACCGGAGGGCCAGGGCTTCGGCGTACTCGGCGTACGACGTCGTCGGTGCGGCCAGGGCTTCCCCGCGCAGGGCGGCGGCCAGGTCGTCCAGCAGGATCAGCCAGGACACCGAGTCGACGGCGAGGTGGTGCACGGTGACGACCAGGGTCCGGCTCGCCTCCAGCCACGAGAAGGCGACGACCTCGCCCGACTCGGGGTCGAGCCGCCCGGCGGCCTCGTTCGCGGCGGTCGTGGTGTCGGTGGTGTCCGGGCGTACGACGGTGACTTCGCGGGCGGGTTCGGTGCGGAGGATCCACACTCCGTGTTCGGTACCGAGCCTCAGTCGCAGGGTCTGGTGTGTGGCGACCACGGCGTTCGCGGCGCGTTCGACATCGGCGAAGGAGCTGTCCGGGACCACGAGCGTTCTGGCCTGGGCGAAGCGGGTGAGTGAGCCCCCCAGTTCGCGTTGGCGCAGGATGATCGGCGTCGGGGGGAGGGGGCCGTCCTCGCGGTGGGTGGGGGCGGTCGCTTGTGGTGTGCGCGTTGGCAGGTGTGCGGCGAGCGCGCGAGGGGTCTTGTGCAGGAACACGTCCCGGGGGGCTATGGGCAGGCCGAGCGTGCGGGCCCTGTTCACGACCGTGATGGCGATGATGCTGTCGCCTCCGGCGTGGAAGAAGTCGGTGTCGGCGGTCACGTCCGAGCCGGGCAGTGTCTCTGTGAAGATCTTGGTGAGTGCGGCTACAGCTGAGTTTTCGTCTGCGGGTGCGTCGTGGCTTGTCGCGCAGTTCCCCGCGCCCCTAGAGGCGCGCTTCTCCAAGGCCTTTCGATCGAGCTTGCCGTTGACCGTCAGGGGCAGGGCATCGATCGTGAGCACCCGCCCCGGCACCATGTGCACGGGCAGCTTCCCCGCCAGTCGCTCGGCGAAGTCCCCCGGCACCCGGCCCACCACGTGCGCCACCAGATGATCCCCGCTGTCCGCCACCGTCACAGCCACGTCGATCACGCCGTCGAGTTCCCGGATCGCGGACTCCACCTCGCCCAGCTCGATGCGGAAGCCCTTGAGCTGGACCTGGTCGTCGGCGCGGCCGGCGAACTCCAGCTCGCCGTCGAGGGTGCGGCGGGCGAGGTCGCCCGTGTGGTACATGCGGGAGCCGTCGCCGGCGAAGGGGTTCGCCACGAACCGGCCAGCGGTGAGGCCGGGCCTGCCCAGGTAGCCGAGCGACACCTGGTCGCCGGCGACGTAGATGGCACCCACCCGGCCCGGCGGCACCGGCCGGAGCCGGTCGTCGAGGAGGTAGGTGACCAGGCCGGGTATGGGGCCGCCGATCGGGCTGATGTCGTCCCCGGGGCCGAAGTCCTCCTCGGTCAGCACGCGGTGGGTGACGTGGACGGTGGTCTCGGTGATGCCGTACATGTTGACCAGCTCGGGCGAGCCGGTGCCGTGCCGCTCGACCCAGCCGCGCAGCCGCGCGAGGTCCAGCGCCTCGCCGCCGAAGATGATGCGGCGCAGGGCGGGCAGCGGCTCGCCGTCGTGCCGGTCGGCCTCGATGAACTGGTAGAAAGCGGACGGCGTCTGGTTGAGCACGGTCACCCCGCGCTCGCGGACCAGCCGGTGGAAGTCGACCGGGGAGCGGGTCAGCCCGTACTCCGGCACCAGCAGCTCACCGCCGTGCGCGAGCGCTCCCCACAGCTCCCAGACCGCGAAGTCGAAGGAGAAGGAGTGGAACTGGACCCAGACGTCGTGCGGTCCGAAGTCCATGTCGGGCTGGGTGTTGGCGAGCAGCGTCACCACGCTGGAGTGGGGGACGACGACGCCCTTGGGGCGTCCGGTGGATCCGGACGTGTAGATCACGTACGCGGGGTCGTGCCAGCTGGCGTCGGGCGCGGTGCTCTCCCCCACCGGCAGTTCGTCCCCCTGTACGAGCACGGCGGCCGGCACGCCTGTGCGGGCCAGGAGTTCCGTGAAGCGGTCCCGCTGCTCGCGGTCCACGAGGACGACCTGCGGGGCGGCGTCGGCGAGGATGTACTCCAGCCGTTCGTCCGGGTAGGCCAGGTCCAGCGGTACGTACGCGCCGCCCGCGGTGACGATGGCGACCAGGGCGACGACCTGCTCCACGGACCGGGGGACGGCGACGGCGACCCGCCGGCCGGGGCCGACACCGGCCGCGCGCAGTGCGGAGGCCAACTGGTTCTTGGCCTCCGCCAGTTCGCCGTACGTCAGGGACCGGGTACCGCCGTCGAGGCCGCACTGGGTGACGGCGGTGGCGGCCGGGTCGCGCCGCGCGGCGGCGTCGAAGAGGCCGCCCAGGGTCGTCGGGGTGATGCGCGCGGGACGCCGGTCGCCCTCGGACGCCACGTCGTCGACCAGGGTGTCCGGTCGGGTGAGGAGGGCGGTGAGGGCCGAGGTGAACGTGCGCAGGATCGACTGGGCGGTGGTCTCCCGCAGCAGCTCGCCGTCGTAGATCAGGTTGAAGCGGGGACGGCCGTCGAGTGCGCGTTCCACGACGAGGGTCAGCGGGTAGTGCGGTGCGCCCTCGTTGACGAGGTCGGTGACGACCAGCGTGTCGCCGGGCCGCCGCAGTCCGTCCACGTCGGTCGCGACGTCGAACACCACCAGGGTGTCGAACAGGGAGCCGGCGTCGGCTTGGCGGCCGATCCTGGCCAGTGAGACGTGCTGGTGCGGCAGGACGGCGCCCTGGTGTTCCCGCACCGAGGAGAGCAGGTCCCGCGCGGTGGTGGTGCCGGTCCAACGGGCGCGTACGGGAATCGTGTTGATGAACAGGCCCACCATGTCCTCGATGCCGGGCACGTCCGCGTCGCGGCCGGACACGGTGGAGCCGAACACCACGTCCCTGCCGTGCAGGATGCCGCCCAGCGTCACCGCCCAGGCGCTGTGCACGGCCACGCTCAGCGGCACGCCGGCCGACCGTGCGGCCGCGTCGATGTCGTGCTCCGGCCGCACGGCGGTGTCGGCGAACCGGTCGGACGGGGTGTGCCCCTCGGCGACCAGCGACGGGCCGGGAAGCTCGGCGAGCTGCTCGCGCCACACCCGGTCGCTCTCGTCGGCGTCGCGTCCGGCGAGCCAGTGTACGTAGTCGGAGAAACCGCCGACCGGGTAGACGGTCCCCGGCGCGTGGTACTCGGCGAGCAGCGCGCGGAGCATCGGCGGCACCGACCAGCCGTCGGCGATGATGTGGTGCACGGTCTGCACGAGGACGGTGCGGCCCGGGCCGCCGCGGACGAGGGTGTACCGCATCAACGGGCCGGTCGCCAGGTCGAATCCGGCGCGGCGGTCCCGCTCGGCCAGGTCGCGCAGCTCGGCGTCGGTGATGCCGGGGCGGTCCAGGATGGTGAAGGGCGCCTCGGCGCCGCCCTCCAGTACGGAGACCACGCGGCCGTCGGCGAGGGCCACGAACCGCGCGGCCAGGTTGGGGTACAGCGTGAGCAGCCGGGTGGCCGCCGCCGCGAGCCGGTCGGCGTCCACCTCGCCGTCCAGGGTGAGCAGTTGCTGTTCGACGTAGGCGCCGGCCGAGTCGTCGTCGAAGACGGAGTGGAAGTACAGGCCCTCCTGCAACGGCGTCAGCGGCAGGATGTCCCGCAGCGCCGGGCCGTCCAGCGCGTCGACGTCGGCCTGCGTCAGCGGCACCAGGCCGAAGTCGCTGGGCGAGTGGCCGCCTTGCGGGTCGAGTGCGGCGAGTCCGGCCAGGGCGTCCCGGAAGTAGCCGCCGATGGTGGCGATGTCCTCGTCGCTGAACATGCCGTCGGGCCAGGAGATGGTGGTGACCAGGTCGTAGTCGCCGCTCGGGGCCGGTTCGGCGATCGCGTTGAACTCCAGGGCGCGCGGGAGGCGCATCCGCGGGTCCCGCTTCTCGCCCAACTGGCCCGTCGCCTGGGCGAGTTGCCAGTCCCCGGGTTCACCGGCGGCGAAGCGGCCCAGGTAGTTGAAGAGCACCTGCGGTGCGGGCGCGTCGAACTCGGTGTCGGTCAGGTACCGCAGGGCACCGTAGGAGACGCCGTTGTCGGGCACCCGGGCGAGGTCTTCCTTGACCGCCTTGAGGGCGGCGGTCAGGTATGCGGGGGCGGTGAAGTCGGCCGCCGGGCCGGGGTCGACGGTGACCGGGAAGAGGGTGGTGAACCAGCCGACGGTACGTGACAGTTCGGGCTCGAAGCCGGCGGAGGCGGCGACGAACTGTCCTTCGCGGCCGTGGCCTTCCAGTTCGATGTGCGCGAAGGTCTGGTCCTGTCCCAGGTCGCGGCGCCATCGGGCGAGCGCGACGGCGAGCCCGGTCAGCAGGACGTCGTTGACGCCCGCGTGGAACTTCGCGGGGATCTCGCCCAGCAGCGCGGACGTGACCTCCGGGCCGGCCGAGACGGTCCGCAGCCGCTCGGTGGCGACGGTGTCGGCGTCGGACAGCGCCCGCCTGCCCACCGGGTGGTCCGCTCCCGGCAGGGGGCGCCAGTAGTAGGAACTGTCCGCGTCGAACGCCGCGCGCTCCAGCAGTTGCGTCCAGCGCCGGAAGGACGTGCCCACCGGAGGCAGCTCGACGGGAGTACCCGAGGTGAACTGCCGCCAGGCCGTGGCCAGGTCGTCCATCAGGATCCGCCAGGACACTCCGTCGATCACCACGTGATGGGCGACCAGGACCAGCTGCCCCGCCTCACGGCGCCAGACGGCTCGCAGCATCACCCCGTTGTCGGGGTCCAGGGCGTCGGTGGCGAGTGCGACGCACGCGTCGAGCGGCCGGTCGCTCTCCTGCCACCCCGCGACGGCCCGGCCCGGTTCCGGGATGTCGAAGCTCCAGCGGTCCGCGCGCACCAGCCTGGCGCGCAGCATGTCGTGCCTGCGGACCACGGCGGTGAGGATCTCGTCGAGCGCGTCGGCGGTCAGGTCCGGCGGGGTGTTCAGCACGACGGACTGCACGAAGCCGTCGATCGCGTCGGTGGTCTCGCCGAGCCACTGCACGATGGGCGAACCCACGACGGACCCGGTCGCCACGTCGCGGTGGTCGACCGTGGAGACGTCCTCGCGGCTCGCGACCGCGGCCAGGGCTCCCACGGTGCTGTGGGTGAAGATCTGCCGTGCCGTGACGTAGAGGCCCGCGTCGCGCAGCGCGGTCAGCAGCGAGATCGCCAGGATGCTGTCGCCGCCGAGCTGGAAGAAGTCCTGGTCGACGCCGACTTCTTCGAGCCGCAGCACCGCCGCGACCGCCGCGCAGACCGCGCGCTCGTCGTCGGTGGTGGGCCGTACGAGCGTGCCGGTGCCGATCGTGGGTTCCGGCAGGGCGTTGCGGTCGAGCTTGCCGTTGGCGGTGAGCGGGAACTCCGTCATGACGACGATGTGGGCGGGCACCATGTACTCGACCATGTGCTCGGCGGCCCACGCCTTGACCTCGTCCGCCCGCAGGTCCTCGCTGCCGGCGGCCGGGATGACGTAGCCCACCAGGTAGGTGCCGCCCGCCGTGTTCTTCCGTGCGACGACGCAGGTGTGCCGCACGCCGGGGTGCTCGGCGAGGCCGACCTCGACGTCCTCGATCTCCAGCCGCATGCCGCGGATCTTGATCTGGTTGTCGGCCCGGCCGAGGAAGTCGAGGGAGCCGTCCGGGGCGAACCGGGCGAGGTCACCGGTGCGGTAGAGGCGGGAGCCGTCGCCGGCGAAGGGGTTGGCGACGAACCGGGAGGCCGTCAGACCGGGCGCGTTGACGTAGCCGCGTCCCAGGAGGAACCCGCCCACGTACAGTTCGCCGCCGACGCCGACGGGGACCGGGCGCAGTTCCTCGTCGAGGACGTAGAGCTGGGTGTTGGGGTTGGCCTTGCCGATGGAGGTCGACAGGCGTTCCGCCTCTCCCCGGTAGATGACGTGGGAGACGCCGATGGTCGTCTCGGCCGGGCCGTAGCCGTGGTACATGGGGATGTCGAGCTTGGTGCGGAACCGCTCGTAGAGCTCCGGAGTCAGCACCTCGCCGCCGCACCACACGTGCCGCAGGCTGTCCAGGCGGCCGGATTCGCCGGCGATCTCCAGCAGGACGTCCAGCATGGACGACACCAGATACGTGAAGGTGACGCGCTGTTCGGCGATGACGCTCAGCAGGTGGTGCGGGTCGCGTTCGCCGCCGGGCCGCAGCACCACCAGGCGGGCGCCGGACACCAGCGGCAGGAATATCTCGTTGATGGAGATGTCGAAGGACAACGGCGCCTTGAACAGCGAGGCGTCGTCGTGGCCGAAGCCCAGGATCTCGTTCACCTGCCACAGCAGGCGCTCGCTGATCGCCTCGTGGCGGATCATGGCGCCCTTGGGCCGTCCGGTGGAGCCGGACGTGAAGATCACGTAGGCGAGGGCGTCGCCGTGGACGGTGACGCCGGTTCCCTCGGTGGGGTGGGAACCGTAGCGCCAGTCGTCGAGGTCGACGGCCAGGGCCGGCGGTTCGGCCGGGTCGTGCTCGCCCGAGGCGTTGAGCTGTACGACGACCCGGGCGTCCTCGATGACGACGGCCCGGCGCGCGGCGGGCCACTGCGGATCGAGCGGCACGAACGCGCACCCCGCCTGGAGCACGGCGAGCAGTCCGATGACCATGTCGGCGGAGCGGCCCAGCGAGATGCCGACAACCTGTTCGTGGCCGAGGCCGCGTTCGATCAGGTGGTGGGCCAACTGGCCGGCGTGTTCAGCTGCTTGGCGGTAGGTCAGCGACCGGTGCTCGTCGACGATGGCGACGGCGTCCGGCCTGGTCCGGGCCTGCTCCCGGAACATCTCGACGATGGTCGGGCGGATCCGGTCGGCTTCGGTGTCGTTCCAGCGGGCCAGGAGTTCGAGTCTCGCGGCCACGCCGGCCGGGCCGATGGTGCCGAGGGGCCGGTCCGGGAAGTCGGCCAGGTCGTCCAGCGCGAGCTGCGCTTCGGCCGGTGCGACACCGTCCGGAACCGTGATGCTCCGGCCGTCCGCGCCGACCTCCCAGTCACCGGGCCCGGCCCCGCCGTTGTCGACCCATCCGAGGACGTCGGCGAACAGGGTTCCGGGGGTGAGGTCGATGCCGTCGGGGCTGCGGCCCGTCGTCCAGTACGACAGCCCGATGGCGCACGCTTCGGTGATGGTCCTGTCGGAGTAGTCGCCGGTCCGCCGGCGTACGTCGGCCAGGCGTGCGGGAGAAAGCCGTACGAGACGAGCGCTCGGTTCCATCATCGAAGACTCAGCACCCTTTCAAGGAAACCAAAGTAAGCCCAGCCTAACTTAGGCTTGCCTAACTGCCCTCGCGCCATGCCTGCCACAGTCGCGCGTACCGGCCGCCCAGCGCCACCAACTCGTCGTGCGTGCCCTGTTCGACGACACGGCCCGCGTCCAGCACGGCGATCCGGTCCGCCGCCATCGCCTGGGTCAGCCGGTGCGCCACGAACAGGGTGGTCCGGCCCGCGCACGCGGCCACGACCGCGCGTTCCAGCTCGGCGGCGCCCTCGCTGCCGGCCTCCGCGGTGGACTCGTCGAGCACCACCACGGGCGAGCGGGCCAGCACCAGCCGGGCCAGCGCGATCTGGGCGACCTTGGTGACGTCCAGACGCTCGCCGCCCTCGCCGACCGTGGTGTTCAGCCCGTCGGGCAGCGCCTGCACCCAGGCGTCGGCGCCGACCGTGCGCAGTGCTTCCGTCAGTTCAGCGTCGGTCGCTCCGGGCGCGGACAGCCGGAGGTCGTCGGCGAGCGGGCCGGAGAACACGTGCGTCTCCTGCGTCAGGATGCTCACCAGGGCCCGCGCCCCGGCCTCGTCCAGGCCTGCCAGGTCGGTCGTGCCGATGCGCACCGACCCGGCCTCGGGGGTCCCGATGCCCGCGATCAGCGCGGCCAGGGTCGTCTTGCCCGCACCCGTCGCACCCACCAGCGCGAGCGAACCCCCGGCCGGGATCGTCAGATCGACGTCCCTCAGCACCGGCTCCTCGGCGCCGGGGTAACGGAACGTCAGCCCCCGCACCGTCACCTGCAACGGCTCGGCGTCCGCCGGCGCGACGGCCGGGTCACCCACCAGCCGGCCCTCCCCGGCCTCCCCCAGCACGCCGACCAGCCTTGTCAGGCTCGCGCCCGACTTCTGCGCCTCGTCGAAGGTGAACATGATGAGGCCCAGCGGGCCGAACAGCCGGTGGAACAGCAGCGGCGCCGCGGACACCTCGCCCAGGCTGGCGGCGCCGGCCTCCAGCAGGGCGTACCCCACCAGGAGGATCAGGACCAGCCCGATGAACTCGGCGCGGTTCTCCCGGCCGACGAACCGGCCGAAGAACCGGAACACCTCGATACCGAGATCGCGCACCCGCCAGGACTCGCTGGTGACCTTCTCGCGGAAGGCGCCCTCCAGCCGGTAGGCGCGGACCGTGTCGATCCCGTTCAGACCGCTGATCAACGCCTGCGCACGGTCGGCCTGGGCCACCCGCTGCTTCCGGTAGAGCGGCGCGGAGCGGGGGAGGTACCAGCGCAGGGCGAGCGCGTACGCGGGCAGCGCGCCGGCGCCCGCCAGTCCGAGCCGCCAGTCCAGCCCGAACATGCCGAACGTGGCGATGGTGACCAGCACTCCGGCCGAGAACACCGTGGGGATGGCCGTACGGATGCCCTTGGAGATGACGGCCACGTCGTCGCCGACCCTGGAGAGCACGTCTCCCCGGCCGACCTGTTCGACGCGGGCGCTCGGCATGCCCAGCACCGCCCGGACGGCTCCTTCCCGCAGCCGCGCGAGCAGGTCGGCGCCCAGCCGGCCGATCAGGTAGGTCGACACCGCGGTGGCCGCCGCGCCGAGCAGCGCGGCGGCCCCGATCAACACCCCGATGGTGACCAGGATCGAGCGCGACTCGCCCTCGACCACGCCGTCGACCACCCGGCCGAGCAGCAGGACCGGAAGCACCTGGAGCGCCGCGCCGGCCACCGTGGTGAGCACGGTGGCCGCCGACAGCAAGGGCACCTCGCGGCAGTGCGCCGCGACCCATCGGGCGGCCTCGCGCCCGGTCGCCGTGTGCAGCGTCGCCGGGGCAGGGCGGGTGACGGTCGCGCTCACACCGCGACCCGGGTGGGGAGAGGACAGGACTTGGTGACCGGCATCGCTACTCGGCCACCGACTTCACGAGCTCGTCGACGGCGTACGGCATGGACAGCAGGGTGCCCTGGGAGATGGCCGCGCCGACCGCCGGGCCCTCGCTGTCCAGCAGGTAGGACACGTTGCCCTTCTTCACGGCGTCCAGGTTGGCGAACAGCTTGAACTTCTTCAGGGCCGCCGTGTCGGCCTTGTCGTTGATGACGAAGATGCGGTCGACGTCGACCAGGTCGACGCGCTCCGGCGAGAGCTTGGTGTAGAAGCTGCCGTCGGCGACCTTGTCGATCTCGGTCTGGTACTTGAAGCCGATACCCGTCACGAGCCTGCCGCGCACGTCGGTGGAGGTGAACGGCGCCACCGAGTTCTCGTACCAGGACAGTACGACGGCGGTCTGCTTCGCGAGTTCGGGGTTCGCCTTCTTGGCCGCGTCGAGCTTGCCCTGGATGTCCTGCACCATCTTCTCGCCCTCCTCGGCCTTGCCGAGTGCCTTGGCGATGTGCAGGGCGTTGTCCTGCCAGGGGGCGCTGAACGGCTCCTTCTCGGCCTTGGTGCGGGCCACCGTGGGCGCGATCTTGGAGAGCTTGTCGTAGCCGGCCTGGTCGATCTCGGAGTAGACCGCGACGATCAGGTCGGGGCGCAGGGCGGCGATCTTCTCGTAGTTGGGGCCGGTGTCACCGTTCTTCATGATGACCTCGGGCTTGGTGTCGCCCCACTTGTCCTTCACCCAGGGCCACTGGGTGTTGATGTCGGGGCTCTTGCCCGCCGGGTTCGGGTACTGGTCGGTCATGCCGACCGGCTTGATGCCGAACGCCAGGACGGTCTGGTCGTCGGTGTAGCCGACGGTGACGACCCGCTTCGGGGTCTCGGTGACCTTCGTGGTGCCGAACGCGTGCTCCACGGTGACCGGGAAGGCGCCGGCTGCGGCGGTCGAGGTGTTGTCGCTGCCCTTGTCCGCCGAGTCCGATTCGGAACCACACCCCGCGAGGAGGCCGACGCCGAGCGCCGCGGCGGAGAGGAGCGCCGCGGCCCGCCGCCATGGCGTCCTGCGCGTCGTTCTGTGGAGGAGCATCCGTCAATCCCCTTGCTGTTCGCACTGTCCACTGCGCCCCCGGGTAAGGGCAGGCAAACCGTATCGCAAGGCAGTAAGGTAAGCCTAGCCTTACTTACGTAACTTTATGGCGAACTAGTCGAGTTGGACATGCGTGCGACCGATCGGGACGATGAGCGGCCGGTCGCCCACCGGGTCGTCGATGACCTTGGCACGCAGTCCGAACGCCTCGTGCAGCAGCTCGGCGGTCAGCACGTCACGGGGATGGCCCTGCGCCAGGATCGACCCCTCCCGCATCACGATGAGGTTGTCGCTGTAGCGCGCGGCCAGATTGAGGTCGTGCAGCACCATCACCACGGTGCATCCCGACTCGTGCAGATCATCGACCAGATCGAGGACGTCCATCGCGTGCGCCAGGTCGAGATAGGTGGTCGGCTCGTCCAGCAGCAGCAGATCGGTGCCCTGGGCGAGGGTCATCGAAATCCAGACGCGCTGCCGCTGCCCGCCGGACAGCGCGTCGACCGGGCGGTCGGCCAGGTCGGCCACCCCGGTCATGGCCAGCGCGCGCTCCACCACGTCGGCGTCGTCCGAGGACCACTGCCGCAGCCAGCTCTGGTGCGGGTGGCGGCCCCTGGCGACCAGGTCGGCCACCGTCAGCCCCTCGGGCGCGACCGGCGCCTGCGGCAGCAGGCCGAGTTTCCTCGCCACGTCCCGGGTCCTGAGCCGGGCGATGTCGTCGCCGTCCAGCACGACCGTCCCCTTGGACGGCTTGAGCAGCCGGGACAGGGTGCGCAACAGGGTCGATTTTCCACAGCCGTTGGGGCCGATGATGGTGGTGATCACCCCGGGGGGTATCGCCACGTCGAGATCGTCGATGACGGCCCGGGCGCCGTAGCCGACCGTGATGCCCCTGGCTGCCAGCCGTGAGGCTTGATCGGACTTCGACTCGACCCCGGTGACGGACTGAGTGACCACAAGGCCCCCTTACTTAGGCTCGCCTGACTTTGTACCAGCTATCTGCGGTTCGCCCGTACCAGCAGATAGACGAGGAAGGGGCCGCCGATCGCCGCGGTGACCACGCCGACCGGGAGACTGACGGGCAGGGCCGTGCGGGCGACCAGGTCCGAGCCGGTCAGCAGCAGCGCGCCGACCAGCGCGGAGGCCACCATGGGCGGCGTCGGGCAGCGCGCCAGACGCATCGCCACCTGCGGGGCCACCAGCGCCACGAACGGGACCGGGCCCGCCGCGCTCACCGCCACGCCGGCCAGCAGCACCGCGCACAGCAGGAGGACCGCGCGCACGGCCGAGTACCGGACCCCCAGGCCCGCGGCGACGTCGTCACCGAGGTGCATCGGCTTGAACTGGAAGGCGGCGGCCGCCACGACGACCAGCAGGACGAGCGTGCCCCAGACGGCCACCTGGACCTCGTCCCACGACCGGTCGTCCAGCGAGCCGACCAGCCATGTCTGGGCCTGGGCCACGTCCCTGATGTCGGCCGTGACCAGCAGCCAGGTCGTGAGGGCCTCCATCACGGCACTCACCGAGATGCCGATGAGGATGAGCCGGAGGCCGTCGATCCCGCGCCGCCAGGCGAGGAAGTACACCAGCAGGCCCGTGCCGAGACCGCCCATGAGGGCCGCCGCCGACAGGCCCACGGAGCTGACGATCGCCGCCGCCGTCCCGCCCGACACCGTCACCAGGAACACCGCGACCGCGCTGGCGCCGTTCGTGATCCCCAGGACGTCCGGACTGGCCAGCGGATTGCGGGCGATGGACTGCGTGAGCGCCCCGGACACCCCCAGCGCGATGCCGACGACGACCCCGGCCAGGGCGCGCGGCATCCGGAGATCCATGATCACGAACTCGTCGACCTGCTCACCCCGGCCGAGGAGCGTGGCGATCACCTGGGGCAGCCGGATGGGGAAGTCCCCGACGCCGATGGACAGGCAGAACACCAGGAACGTCGCCGCCGCGAGCAGCAGCGTGACGCACACGATCCACGGCCGCCACACGAACGACACCTGGCCGAGCCGCACGCCCGGCGTCACCGACGGCTTCACGTCTGTCCTGTTCATGCGTTCTTGAACTTTCCGCGCCACACCAGGGCCGCGAAGAACGGGGCGCCCAGCAGGGCGACGACGACACCCGCGTCCAGCTCGCTCGGCCGCACCACCAGACGGCCCACGATGTCGCAGACCAGGAGCACGATGGCGCCGAGCAGACCCGCGTACGGCACCAGCCAGCGGTAGTCGGGGCCAGTCAGGTACCGGGCCACGTGGGCCACCATGAGCCCGAGGAACGCGATGGGCCCGCACGCGGCGGTCGCGGCGCCCGCCAGCAGGGTGATGGCGGTGATGCCGATGGTCCGGCTCAGTGCGATGTTCACCCCGAGGCCGCGCGCCACGTCGTCACCCAGGTTGAGCAGGTTGAGGGCCGGCAGCGTGATCAGGGCCAGTACCAGTCCGGCCGCGATGAACGCGGTCACCGGCCAGATGACGCCGAAGCCGACGCCGGCCACGGAGCCCGCGTTCCAGAACCGCAGCGCGTTCAGCGACTTCTGGTCCGACAGCGCGATCGCCGTGGTCATCGCCGCGAGGAACACCGTGACCCCCTGCCCGGCCAGGGCGAGCGTCAGCGGGTTCCCGGCACCGCGGCCGATGCTCGCCAGCCCGAACACCACGACACCGGCGACCGCCGCCCCCAGGAAGGCGAACCAGATGTAATGGAACGGGTCGGAGAGCCCGAACACGGCGATCACCGTCACGACGGTGAACGAGGCGCCGGAGTTCACGCCCAGCAGGCCGGTGTCGGCGATCGGGTTGCGCGTGTACCCCTGGATCAGCGCCCCGCCGACCCCGAGGGCGACGCCCGCCACGATCGCGAGCACCGTCCGGGGCACCCGCACGGTCTCCACGATGAGCCTGATCTCGGTGAGACGCTGGTCGGACTCCGGTGCCGCGAACAGCCCGTGCCACACCTCGCCGGGGCTCAGCGCGCGCGCCCCGACGGCCAACGACACGGCCCCCGCTGCGACGAGGACCAGCACCAGCGCGCCAAGTCCTACAACTCGCCGCCGACGGGCTTGAGTTGTGACCTTGGACGCGGGGCGCTCCACTGCGATCGTGCCCATGTCGACGTACGTTATCCCTTTGATCAGTGCCGTCGCGCCTCGCCGGGTGGGCCCACCCGGCGAGGCGCGACGATGTGCCGGCGGAACCGGTGGGTGGACTAGCGGGTCGCGCTTCCGGTTCCGTCGGCGACCGTCCGGGCCTCGTCCGAGGCGGACTTGCGGCCCCGGTCGAGGAGCGAGTCGAGGATCTCGCCGACCCTGATGGCGGTGTTGGACAGCAGGGACGAGGTGATGCCGTGCGTGTGTTCGGTGCCGCCCTGGAGGTAGATGCCGCAGTGCAGATCCGGCTCCGTCGCGATGCGGTAGTCGCGCTCGACGCGGATGCGGCCCTCGTCGTCCCGGAGGCAGCGGTCGGCCACCTCGCCGAGCAGACCGACGGGGTCCGCGGGGCTGTAGCCGGTGGCGAACACCACGACGTCCGCGTCCAGGAGGGTCTTCTCGCCGGTGACGAGGGACGTGACGGCGGCCGTGACCTTGTCCGGCGTCTCCGTGACACCGGTGAGCCGGGACACGTTGAGGAAGCGCAGCCGCTCGGTGCCGAGGACCTTCTCCTGGTACATCTGCCGGTACAGGTCGTCGATCAGGTCGATGTCCACCACGGAGTAGTTGGTGTTGCCGTGGTAGTCCATCAGCCGGCGTTTGACGTCCTTCGGCGCCGCGAAGAACTGGTCGACGGCCTCGGGGTCGAAGATGCGGTTGGCGAAGGCGCTGTCGTCGGCGGGGCTGTAGCCGTAGCGGGAGAAGACGGCGCAGACCTCGGCCCCGGGGAAGCGGCGGTGCAGGTAGGCGACGTTCTCGGCGGCACTCTGCCCGGCACCCACGACGACGAACCGGGAGGGTGAGGTGCCCTCCAGCGCGTCGACCCGGCCCAGCAGTTCGGAGTTGTGCCAGACGCGGTCGCTGCGCTCCACGCCCTCCGGCATGAGGGGGCGCAGACCGGTGCCGAGGACCAGGTTGCGGGCCCGGTGGACCTCGAGGCCCTCCCCCGAACGGACCGTCACGTCCAGGTACTCCACGACGCCGTCGCGCACGACGGGCATGACGCCGACGACCTCGTGGCCGTAGGAGACCATGTCGTCGACCTGGCCCGCGGCCCACTCGAAGTAGTCGTGGAACTCCACCCGCAGCGGGAAGAGGTTCTTGTGGTTGATGAAGTCGATCAGCCGTCCCTTGCTCTTGAGGTAGCACAGGAAGCTGTACTCGCTGGCGGGGTTCCGGAGCGTCACCAGGTCCTTGAGGAAGGACACCTGCATGGTCGCGTCGTCGATGAGCATGCCTCGGTGCCAGCCGAAGCGCGGCTGCTGCTCGAAGAAGTGAGCGGAGACCGCCTCCTCCCCGCCGGCGCCCGCGTTGTGCTCGCTGAGCGCGATCGCCATGGCCACGTTGGACGGCCCGAAGCCGATGCCTATGAGGTCGTGGATCAAAGGGGCGTCGCCAGGACGAGCCTGTGCCATGTCACTCCCATCGTGCGGTGCGGCGGCCCTTCTGTGCAGGCAGCCGTCGGTCGAGCATCGGGAAGTACGGAAGTCGGGCACGCCGAAGAGGCACCACCCAAAACTTAGGTAAGGCTAAGCTCATCCCGTGAGGGTGTCCATAGACAAAACGGACACGCCGGAGTGGGTGAGTCGTCAACACGTGGGCGAACTGGCCCCGTTGACCACTTAGGTAAGCCTTGCTTTACTGGTCACGGCCATTCCCTGCTTCGAGGAGGAACCCCATGCGGGTCGTCATGTTCGGTTACCAGACCTGGGGGCACCGCACCCTGCGAGCCCTCCTGGACTCCGAGCACGACGTGGTCCTGGTCGTGACGCACCCCAAGAGCGAGCACGCGTACGAGAAGATCTGGAGCGACTCGGTCGCCGACCTCGCCAAGGAGAACGGCGTACCGGTCGTGATCCGCAACCGCCCCGACGACGACGAGCTGTTCCAGCGCCTCAAGGAGGCCGACCCGGACATCATCGTGGCCAACAACTGGCGTACGTGGATCCCGCCGCGCATCTTCGACCTGCCGCGCCACGGCACGCTGAACGTGCACGACTCGCTGCTGCCGAAGTACGCCGGCTTCTCCCCGCTGATCTGGGCGCTGATCAACGGCGAGCCCGAAGTGGGCGTCACCGCGCACATGATGAACGACGAACTGGACGCCGGCGACATCGTGCGGCAGGAGGCGGTGACGGTCGGGCCCACGGACACGGCGACCGACCTGTTCCACAAGACCGTCGACCTCATCGCCCCGGTCACCATCGGCGCGCTCGACCTCATCGCCTCCGGGCAGACGGAGTTCACCAAGCAGGACCGCTCCCAGGCCAGCTTCTTCCACAAGCGGTCCATCGAGGACAGCCGCATCGACTGGACCTGGCCGGCCGAAGACCTGGAGCGCCTGGTCCGCGCCCAGTCCGAGCCGTACCCCAGCGCGTTCACCTTCCACAAGGGCAAGCGACTCGAGGTCCTGACCGCCGTCGTCTCGGAGGGGCGGTACGGCGGCACGCCCGGCCGCATCTTCTACCGCGAGGGCGAGGGCGTGGTGATCGTGGCCGGGGCCGACGCCCGCACCGGCCGCAACCACGGCCTGGCCATCACGCGCGTACGGACCGAGGACGGCCGGGAGTTGCCCGCGGCCGAGTACTTCACCGCCATGGGCGGCTACCTGACCAACCAGCCCTGACACCGCTGTGAAACTTCTGTGCAACGCGTGGGACTTTAAGTTTCAAGATTCCCTTTGCCGGCGGCGGCTGCGACAGTAAGGCCCATGGGGGCAGTACATGACGTCAAGTCGAACCACCGGGACGACAGTTGGCCTACCACGACACGTACCACCGGACTGCCGGCACGCTCCTGAGCCCCGTCCTCGGCTGGGTCCTGGCGCTCACCGGGGCCGTGGTGCTCCCCCTGACCGCCGCCACGGCTCTCGGACCGGAAACCGGACGGTGGCATGACCAGAGCCCGGGCCTGTACACCGTGACCATCACGGAGGACACGACGGGGAAGCCGGGCGCCTCGGCGCCGAAGGGCCGGGGCGGTTCGGCCGCGACGGTCTCCGTCCCGGTCCCCGCGCCTTCCCCCTTGCCGGCGCCCGGCCCTCCGGGGGGCGACGGCCCGTCGTAGTCGGGGGGATCACGTCCGCCAGGAGTACCGCCGTTCGGGCCGGCCGGCGACGCCGTAGCGCAGGGACACCTCCGCGCTGCCGGTGCCGTGGAAGTACTCCAGGTAGCGGCGGGCGCTCACGCGGGACACGCCGGTCAGCGCGGCGCACTCGGAGGCGGACAGGGTGCCGTCCGCCGCGCGCAGGGCCCGTTCGACGAGTTCGGCGGTCTCCACGCTCATGCCCTTGGGCAGCGCGGGGGCCGGTGCGGGGACGGCCGTTCCGGCCAGGACCCGGTCGATGTCGGCCTGGCCTCGTACCACCGTCGTGAGCAGCCGGCCCCGCTGGGCGGCGTAGCGCTCCAGGCGGGTGCGCAGGTCCTCGAAGTCGAAGGGTTTCAGGAGGTAGTCGACGACCCCTTGGCGGACGGCGCCGCGGACCGCGTCGGCCTCCTGCGCGGCGCTGATGACCATGACGTCGCAGTCGTGGCCGGCGGTGCGCAGCCGGGGTATGACGTCCAGGCCGAAGAGGTCGGGGAGGTAGAGGTCCAGCAGGACGAGGTCGGGGCGCAGTTCGTCCACGGCCTCGACCGCCTGTCCGCCGGTGTGGGCCACGCCGACGACACGGAACGGCTCGACGCGTTCGACGAACGCGCGGTGGACCCGGGCCACCATGAAGTCGTCGTCGACCACGAGGACGTCGATCGTGCCCGCCTTGTCGCGCGTTCCGGTGGTGGCGTGCGTTTCCGTCGTGTCGCGTGTTCCGGTCATGGGGCCGCTCCTTCCGCCACCGCTTCGGGGAGGTGGCTGACGGTCATGCGTGCGGTGAACACGGCCCCGTCGGGGGTGTTGGCCACCGATATCTCTCCCCCGTGCCGTTCACAGACCAGCTTGGTCAGGGCCAGTCCGATGCCGCGCTCGCCCTCCCGCGCGGCCTTGGTGGTGAAGCCGTGGGAGAACACCTCGCGGGCCAGTTCCGGAGCCACGCCCGGCCCCGAGTCGCGGACCACGATCTCCACGCTGGAGGCGTCCTGCCGCAGCGCCACCTCGACCCACCGCTCCCCGTGGTGCGCCGCCGCGTCGACGGCGTTGTCCACGAGGTTGCCCACCACGGTCGCCACGTCGGCGGCGTCCTCCGGGGCCAGCCGCTCCAGCGCGGTGTCGTCCGAGATGCGCAGGCTGACCTTCCGTTCGGCCGCGAGGGACGCCTTCGCCATCAGCAGTGCGGCCACCGCCCTGTCGCGGACGCGGCGGCTGAGGGTGATGTCCAGGGACTGGCGGTGCTGGTTCAACGCGCGGATGTAGCGCACGACTTCGTCCTGCTCGCCGATCTGGATCAGCCCGGAGATGGTGTGCAGCTGGTTGGCGAACTCGTGCGCCTGCGCCCGCAGCAGCTCCGAGGAGCTGCGGAAGGAGCCGATCTCCCGCTCCAGCCGGGCCAGTTCGGTACGGTCGCGCAGGGTGGTGACCGAGCCGAGGAGCCGGCCGTCCTTGGTGACGGTCATCCGGTTCATCACCAGGACCCGGCCGTGGCGGACGACGACCTCGTCCCGCTTGCCTGCGGCGGTTCCGGCCAGCACGTCGCGCAGCCGTCCGTCGATGCCCAGGCCGTCCAGGTTCTGGCCGACGCAGTCCTCGGGCAGGTCGAGCAGGCGGCGGCCCATGTCGTTGACGAGGGTGAGCCGGTGCTGCGGGTCCAGGGCGACCACGCCCTCGGCGATGCCGTACAGCATCGCCTCCCGGTGCTCGGCGAGTCCCGCGATCTCCCCCGGCTCCAGCCCGAGGGTCTGCCGCTTCACCCGCCGCGCGAGCAGCCAGGAGCCGGCCACGCCGAGCCCGCTGGCGATGCCCAGATAGGCGAGCAGGTACGAGGAGGCGCCGTTGAGCCGCTGCCACACCGTCGGATCGGCCTCGCCGATCATCACCGTGCCGAGGATCCGGCCGAGGTTCTCCTCCGTCGCCCCGAGGACGGGGACCCGGGCGGCCAGCTCGCGGTTGCCGTCCAGCGTCAGCGGCCCCGCCCAGCCCCGCGCCTGGTCGGTGGCGTGCCCCGGGGGCAGCCGCTCGCCGATCACCGTGGGATTGGTGGAGCTGACGATCCGGCCGGAGGCGTCGGCCACCGTCACCGAGGTCACTCCGGACTGCGCCTGCGTGGCGAGCACCAGCGGGGCGAGGGTCTCGCCGGGCGCGGGACGCACGAGCTGGCTGCGTACCAGGGGGTTGGCGGCGAGCTGTTCGGCCAGCGCGCTCACCCGGCGTCCCTCGACGCGGTTGAAGGTGGCCTGCGACTGGGCGAGCGAGACCGCGGCGACCGCCAGCAGCACCACCACGACGATGGCGAGCTGGAGCACCAGCATCTCGCCCGCGAGCGAATGGCGACGAAAGGTGGCGACCACAATGAACTCAATCTTCAATGCCGACACAGGTGGGGCGGCTCGTGTGCCGAGTCGCACAATCATGACGCCGGCCAGGGAAAACCGGAAGTGAGGTGTCATGAGACGTCCCGCACGCGCCTTGCTCGGCGCCTTGTCCGCCCTGGCCCTGCTGGCGGCCGGGGCGTGCGGTGGGTGGCCGGGCGGCGGACCCGCGCGGGACCTGCGGCTCATGGTGCCCAACACGCCGGGCGGCGGCTACGACACCACGGCCCGTACCGCGGCCCGGGTCATGGAGGAGACCGGGATCGCCTCGGACGTGCAGGTGTTCAATCTGCCCGGCGCCGGCGGCACGGTGGGCCTGAAGCGCCTCGCCGACGAGCGGGGCAACGGTGATCTCGCCCTCCAGATGGGCCTCGGAGTCGTGGGCGCGGCGCACGCGGCGGGGTCGAAGGTGACCGTCACCGAGACCACCCCGATCGCACGCCTCGTCGAAGAGGCCGGCGCGATCGTCGTCCGGAAGGACTCGCCGTACCGGACGATCGGCGCGCTGGTGGACGCCTGGCGCGAGGACCCCGGGAGCCTCAGGGTGGGCGGCGGGTCCTCGGCCGGCGGCCCCGATCACCTGCTGCCGATGCGGCTGGCGCAGACGGTCGGCATCGACCCGAGGAAGGTCGTCTACGTGCCCTACGACGGTGGGGGCGGTGAGCTGCTGCCCGCGCTGCTGGACGGCAGGGTCTCCGTCGCCACCAGCGGGTTCGGCGAGTTCCTCGACCAGATCCGCGCCGGCCGGCTGCGGGTCCTGGCCGTCACCGGCGAGCGGCCGGTCGGTGTGCTGCCAGGTGTCCCGACCCTGAAGTCCTCGGGGATCGACCTGGTCTTCGCCAACTGGCGGGGCATCGTGGCCCCGCCCGGCATCAGCGACACCGACCGGCGGCGCTGGGTCGAGGCCCTGACCGAGCTGCACGACTCCCGCCAGTGGCGGGCCGAGCTCCGGCGGCACGGCTGGAGGGACGTGTTCGCCACCGGCCGTGCCTTCGAGTCCTACCTGGCCCGGCAGGACGAACAGGTCGCCGGTCTCGTCCGCCGGCTCGGACGGCGGTGACGTCAGGAGGGCTTCGCGCTGGGCCCGATGCCCCGCAACTCCCGGACGGAGCCGCCCAGTTTCGCGCGAAGGGGTTCGAGCATCTCCGGTTTGGCGCTGACCACCCAGCGCATGCCGACGAGGTACTTGCCCCCGTAGACGCTGGCCGACTCCAGCCAGGTCTCCTTGAGCTTCTCCTCGGGGAAGGTGGTGATGAGGTAGTCACCCTTCTTCGTGTGGCACACGCCCTCGCGCAGCTCGTCCGCCTCGGTGCGGATCTTCACCTTGCAGCCGGTCAGGCCGGCGATCACCTCCACCTTCGCCGGCGCGACGACTCCGGCGGCGGGAGCGGCGGACCCGCTCGGGGTGGCCGCCCTGCCGCGGGCGGCCGGCTTGGCGTCGTCACCACCGCCGCAGGCGGTGACCAGGGGGAGCATCACCAGTGCGGCGGCCGGTGCGGCGGCGCGCAGCCGCAGGGCCCGGGGCAGGGACCGGCGGCTGGATCGTGCGTGCGGTTGCTGCTGGGACACGTCGTCTCTCCGGATGCGGACCGTCCCGCCCTCGCGGGCGGGCAGGAGTACTCGTCAGGGGTACGGACGCGCACCCGGAGCCGTTCACCGAGGCCGGGCGTGTTACGCGGCGGCCTCCTCCACGACCGGGCTCTCCGTCCCGCCGAACTGGGTCCGGTACAGCTCCGCGTACCGCTCCCCCGCCGCCAGGAGTTCCTCGTGCGTGCCGCGTTCCACGATCCGGCCGGCCTCGACGACCAGGATCTGGTCGGCCGTCCGGATCGTGGAGAGCCGGTGGGCGATCACGACCGCCGTCCTGCCTTCGAGGGCTTCGGCGAGTGCCTCCTGGACGGCGGCCTCGGAGGTGTTGTCGAGGTGGGCGGTGGCCTCGTCGAGGATGACGACGCGCTGCCGGGCCAGCAGCAGCCGGGCGATGGTCATGCGCTGGCGTTCCCCGCCGGACAGGCGGTAGCCGCGTTCGCCGACCACCGTGTCGAGACCGTCGGGCAGCGACCGTACGAGGTCGTCGAGCCGGGCGCGGCGCAGGGCGTCCCACAGGTCGCTCTCCGTGGCCGTGGGGCGGGCGAGGAGGAGGTTGGCGCGGACGGTGTCGTGGAAGAGGTGCCCGTCCTGGGTGACCATGCCGAGGGTCTCCCGCAGGGAGCGCGCGCTCAGGTCGCGGACGTCGACGCCGCCGACGCGTACGGCGCCCTCGTCGACGTCGTACAGGCGCGGCAGCAGTTGCGCGACGGTCGACTTGCCCGCGCCGGAGGAGCCGACGAGCGCCACGGTCTGCCCCGGTTCGGCGCGGAAGGAGATGCCGTGCAGGACCTCGTCACCGCCCCGCTTGTCGAGTGTGGCGACCTCCTCCAGGGAGGCCAGGGAGACCTTGTCGGCGGCAGGGTAGCCGAAGCGGACGTGGTCGAACTCGACCGCGACGGGCCCGTCGGGTACCCGGCGCGCGTCCGGCTTCTCCTCGATGAGCGGCTTCAGGTCCAGCACCTCGAAGACCCGCTCGAAGCTCACCAGGGCGCTCATCACCTCGACCCGCGCCCCGGCGAGCGCGGTCAGCGGCGCGTAGAGCCGGGTCAGGAGCAGCGCCAGCGACACGACCGCGCCCGGCTCCAGGGTGCCGCGCAGGGCGAGCGTGCCGCCGAGGCCGTAGACCAGGGCCAGGGCGAGGGCGGAGACCAGGGTGAGGGCGGTGATGAACGCGGCCTGGGCGGTCGCCGTCCGGACGCCGATGTCCGCGACCCGGCGGGCGCGTTCGGCGAATTCCGCCGACTCCTCCCCGGGGCGCCCGAAGAGCTTGACCAGGGTGGCGCCGGGTGCGGAGAAGCGCTCGGTCATGCGGGTCCCCATGGCCGCGTTGAGCGTCGCGGCCTCCCGCTGCATACGGGCCATACGGCTGCCCATGCGCCGGGCCGGGATGACGAACACCGGCAGCAGCACCAGGGCGAGCAGGGTGATCTGCCACGACAGCGTGAGCATCACGGCGAGTGTGAGCAGCAGCGTGACGAGGTTGCTGACCACGCCGGACAGGGTGTTGCTGAACGCCCGCTGGGCGCCGATGACGTCGTTGTTGAGTCGGGAGACGAGGGCGCCCGTACGAGTGCGTGTGAAGAACGCCACCGGCATGCGCTGCACATGGTCGAAGACGGCGGTCCGCAGATCGAGGATGAGGTGCTCGCCGAGCGTCGCCGACAGCCTCCGGCCGAGGATGCCGAGCGCCGCCTCCGCCACCGCGATCAGCGCGATGAGCAGGGACAGGCGTACGACGGTGCTCTCGGTGCCGTCCGAGACGATCGCGTCGACGACGCTTCCGGCCAGGACGGGGGTCGCCACGGCGAGCAGGGCGGTCCCCACGCCGAGCAGGACGAAGAGGGCGATGCGGCGCCGGTGCGGGCGGGCGAACGCGCCGATGCGGCGCAGGGTGGCGAGGGCGAACGGGCGGCGCTCCTCCTGGGCGTTCATGACGCTGTGCAGTTGTGTCCACGCTGTGGTCTCCATACTCATGGCAGAGAACGTAGAACCTCAAGCAATCTTGAGGTCAAGGCGCTCGCACATCGCCCCGACATCCCGCACAATCGGCCCGAACCCCCTCTCCCCGTCCCCCCGCAAAGGCCCCGATGACGCTCTCCTCCCAGCCGCTCCCCGCGCGTAAGACGCCGTCCGCCCGTCCGCAACCCGCCGTTGGCGGGGCGTGGGAAGCCTCTGCGGACGTGACAGCGGTACAACTCCCCGAACTCCGCCCGGGGCGACTCCCCCGTCGCGTCCCGGTCCGCCTCCTGCGTCAGATCCTGTGTCTGCTTCCGCTCCTGCTGGTCACCGTGGTCGCGGTGCGGCACCGGTCGGTGCTGGCCGAGGGCTTCGCGCATCTGGGCAACGCCGAATGGCCGTGGCTGCTGGCCGCGGCGGGCGCGACCTGTCTGACCTGGGTCGCCGCCGCCTGCACCCGGCAGGGCGCGGTCGTCGAGCGGCTGCCCCGACGGCGGCTGCTCGCCACGCAGTTCGCGGCGGGCGCGGCCAACCACCTGCTGCCGACCGGGCTGGGCGCGAGCGCGGTCAACCTGCGGTTCATGACGGTGTGCGGGCTGCCGCTCGCCCGCTCGTCGGCGGCCCTCGCGCTGTATCTGCTGGCGGAGAGCGTCGGCCGGGTGGCCCTGCTGGGCATCCTGCTCGTCGCGTTCCCGGACGCGCTGCGGCTCGGCACGCTGGTTCCCCAGACGGCGTTCGGCCCGCTGCTGGCCGGTGCGGGTGTGGTGTTCGTCATCGCGGTGGCCGTGCTGGTCCTGGTCCGCCGGGTGCGCTCGGCCGTGCTGTCCTTCCTGCGGACGGCACTCGGCGAGGCCCGCTCGGTGCACACCCGCCCGGCCCGGGCCCTGGCCCTGTGGGGCGGTTCCTTCACGTTCCCCGCGTTGCAGGCGACCGTACTGGTGCTGGTGGGCCGGGCGATGGGGCTGGACGTGCCGCCCGCGCACATGGCGGTGGCCTACCTGGCGGCGACGGTCGCCGTCGCGCTGGTGCCCACCCCGGGTGGGATCGGCTCGGTGGAGGCCGCACTGGTCATGGCGCTGGTCGCGGCGGGCGGCCCGGCCGCGGTGGCCACGGCCGTGGTGCTGGCCTTCCGCGTCATCACGGTCTGGCTGCCCCTGCTGCCGGGCGCGCTGACGCTGGCGGCGCTGGTACGCCTCAAGGTGATCTGACCGGCCGACAGGTCCCGGGTGTCCGGGCGGAGCTCCCCGGCTCGGCCGGTTCCACGGTACGAAACCCCATGCGGAATGCGGCAGGATGAACGATCGTGCCGACCCCGGGTCAGGGTGGTCGGGCGCGACCGGACATCCCGCAGGACGAACAGGTGACGACGTGACGAAACTTCACATCCGGCCGCCGGCAACGGCGTCCGCCGCAGTTCTTCTTCCCGGAGGTGACAGGTGAACCGGGCGCTCACCGCGGACGATCTGGTCTTCGCCGGCATCGCCCTGGTGTCGGGCCTGCTGGCGGCCTTCGCGCTGCGCATGCTGCTGCGCTGGCTGGGCCGGCACGCCGACCGCACCCGCTGGAGCGGGGACGACGTCATCGTGCACGCGCTGCGGGCCGTGCTGCCGTGGGCCGCGGTGGTGGGCGGCGCGGCGGGCGCGGCGGCGGTACTGCCGCTGACGAAGACGGTGCAGCACCACACCAACCAGGTGCTGACGGTGCTGCTCATCTCCGTGGCGACGGTGTCGGCGGCGCGGGTGGTGGCCGGCCTGGTGCGCACGGTCACCCAGTCCCGTTCCGGTGTCGCCGGCTCGGCCACGATCTTCGTCAACATCACCCGGATCCTGGTCCTGGCGATCGGCTTCCTGGTGGTGCTCCAGACGCTGGGGATCTCCATAGCCCCGATGCTCACCGCCCTGGGCGTCGGCGGTCTGGCGGTCGCGCTGGCGCTTCAGGACACCCTCGCCAACCTCTTCGCGGGCATCCACATCCTCGCCTCCAAGACCGTCCAGCCCGGTGACTACATCCAGCTGAGCAGCGGCGAGGAGGGCTACGTCGAGGACATCAACTGGCGGCAGACGACGATCCGCAACCTGTCCAACAACCTCGTCGTACTCCCCAACGGCCAGCTCGCGCAGGCGAACATGACCAACTTCATGCGCCCCGAGCAGCAGCTGACCATCCTGGTCCAGGTCGGGGTGGCCTACGACAGCGACCTGGAGCACGTGGAGCGGGTGACCAACGAGGTCATCGCCGAGACGATGACCGAGGTCGAGGGCGCGGTGCCGGACCACGAGCCGATCATCCGGTTCCACACGTTCGGCGACTCCCGCATCGGCTTCACCGTCATCCTGGGCGTCGGCGAGTTCAGCGACCAGTACCGGATCAAGCACGAGTTCATCAAGCGCCTGCACAAGCGCTACCGCGCGGAGGGCATCCGCATCCCCGCCCCGGCCCGGACGGTGGCGCTCCAGCAGGGCGGGGTCGTCATCCCGCATCAGCGCACGGGCGAGATCGAGCCGAACGAGATTTCCTCGGTCCGCTTCGACTGAGGCCTCGCGGGGCCGCTGCGGTGCTCCTGATCAGGTGGCCGGCCACCGTGACCTGCACGACCCCTGGGGCCATGAGCGAGCGGGACGGGTACGGGGTACGCGATCCGCTCGCCGATCGGCCGCCGGGCGCCGGACTCCGGTCGCTCTGGAGCCGGCCGACGGCGTGCGGCAGCCCGCCGACATCCCGACCCGGGCATTCGCGGGAAGCTGACGAGCGGGCGAGGCGGCCGGCCGCGGCTGAGGCCGGAGAAACCCGTGCCACCGACAACGGCGGCCCTCCCGCCTGAGCCGCCGCCGCGCCGACCAGCGGCCATGAGCGAGCAGGACGGGTACGCGTACGCGCTCCCGTCGCCGATCGACTACCAGGACGCCGACGCCGGTCCCAGGTCGCCGGTCGCTCCCGAGCCGGCCGCCGACGACGTGCGGCAGCACGTCGGCATCCCAGCCCAGGCGTTCGCGGGAAGCTGACGAACGCGCGAGGCGGCCGGCCGGCGCGGCCGGGGCCGGAGAAACCCGTGCCACCGACGACGGCGGCCCTCCCGCCGGAGCCGCCGCCGCGCCGACCAGGGCAGTCGCGGGGCCGCCACCCGCCGCACTGTCTCCCCGGCCCGGGCCCCGGAGCCGTCGGTGGCGCGAAACTGGGCGTGGACCCCTGTCGAGACGAGGTCCGTCAGGAGATATCTTGATGTCGAGCAATGTTGCAGACGTGGAGCGGAGCACCCGGTGACTGACTCGACCATCATCTATACGCACACTGACGAGGCCCCGGCCCTGGCAACGTATTCCTTCCTGCCGGTGGTCCGGGCGTACGCCTCGCAGGCGGGTGTCGCCGTCGAGACCCGCGACATCTCGCTGGCCGGGCGCATCATCGCCCTGTTCCCGGAGTACCTGACCGAGGACCAGCGCATCCCGGACGCCCTCGCCGAGCTCGGCGAGCTGGCCAAGACGCCCGCCGCCAACATCATCAAGCTGCCGAACATCTCGGCGTCCATCCCGCAGCTCAAGGCCGCGATCGCCGAGCTCCAGGGCCAGGGCTACGCGCTGCCGGACTACCCGGACGACCCGAAGACCGACGAGGAGCGCGAGATCCGCGCCCGCTACGACAAGGTCAAGGGCTCCGCCGTGAACCCGGTCCTGCGTGAGGGCAACTCGGACCGCCGTGCCCCCGCGTCGGTCAAGAACTACGCCAAGTCCCACCCGCACCGCATGGGCGCCTGGTCCGCCGAGTCCAAGACGGACGTGGCGACCATGGGACAGAGCGACTTCCGCTCCACCGAGAAGTCCGTGGTGATCGCCGAGGACGGCGCGCTGCGCATCGAGCTCGTCGGCGACGACGGCAGCACCACCGTGCTGCGCGAGTCCGTACCCGTCCAGGAGGGCGAGGTCGTCGACGCCTCCGTGATGCGGGTCGCCGCGCTGCGCGAGTTCCTGACCGAGCAGGTCGCCAAGGCCAAGGCGGAGGGCGTGCTGTTCTCGGTGCACCTGAAGGCGACGATGATGAAGGTCTCCGACCCGATCGTCTTCGGCCACGTGGTGCGCGCCTTCTTCCCGAAGACGTTCGCGAAGTACGGCGACAAGCTCGCCGCGGCCGGCCTGACCCCGAACGACGGTCTGGGCGGCATCTACAAGGGCCTGGACGCCCTGCCCGAGGGCGCCGAGATCAAGGCCTCCTTCGACGCCGAGCTCACCGAGGGCCCGGAGCTGGCGATGGTCGACTCCGACAAGGGCATCACGAACCTGCACGTGCCCTCCGACGTCATCATCGACGCCTCCATGCCGGCCATGATCCGCACCTCCGGCCACATGTGGGGCCCGGACGGGCAGGAGCAGGACGCCCTGGCGGTCATCCCGGACTCCTCCTACGCGGGCGTCTACCAGGCCGTGATCGAGGACTGCAAGGCCAACGGCGCCTTCGACCCGTCCACCATGGGCACGGTGCCGAACGTCGGCCTCATGGCGCAGAAGGCCGAGGAGTACGGCAGCCACGACAAGACCTTCGAGATCGCCACCACGGGCACGGTCCGCCTGGTCGACCAGAACGGCACCGCGCTCATCGAGCAGACGGTCTCGGCCGGTGACATCTTCCGCGCCTGCCAGACCAAGGACGCGCCGATCAGGGACTGGGTGAAGCTGGCCGTCACCCGCGCCCGCGCCACGGGCGACCCGGCGGTGTTCTGGCTGGACGAGACCCGCGCCCACGACGCCAACCTGATCGCCAAGGTCGAGCAGTACCTGCCGGAGCACGACACCGAGGGCCTGGACATCCGGATCCTGAACCCGGTCGAGGCCACGAAGCTGTCGGTGGAGCGCATCCGGCGCGGCGAGAACACCATCTCCGTCACCGGCAACGTGCTGCGCGACTACCTGACCGACCTGTTCCCGATCCTGGAGCTGGGCACCAGCGCCAAGATGCTGTCGGTCGTCCCGCTGATGGCGGGCGGCGGCCTCTTCGAGACGGGTGCGGGCGGCTCGGCGCCGAAGCACGTGCAGCAGCTGGTCAAGGAGAACTACCTGCGCTGGGACTCCCTGGGTGAGTTCTTCGCCCTCGTGCCGTCCCTCGAGCAGTTCGCCAAGGTGACGGGCAACGCCCGCGCCCAGGTCCTCGCCGACACCCTCGACCGCGCCACGGCGACCTTCCTCAACGAGGACAAGTCCCCGACCCGGCGCGTCGGCGGCATCGACAACCGCGGCAGCCACTTCTACCTGTCCCTGTACTGGGCGCAGGAGCTGGCCGGGCAGACCGACGACGCGGACCTGGCGAAGGCCTTCGGCCCGATCGCCGAGACGCTGGCCGCCAACGAGCAGAAGATCGTCGACGAGCTGAACGCCGTCCAGGGCAAGCCGGCCGACATCGGCGGCTACTACCAGCCCGACCCGGCGAAGGCCGCCGAGGTCATGCGCCCGTCCGCCACGTGGAACGAGGCGCTGGCGTCCCTGAGCTGACGCCCCGGACCACTCGGTCCCTCCGCTCCGCCCCGGCCTGCGCACCGCCCGGCCGGGGCGGAGTTATGTTCGAAGAGGCCGGGCTTTCGAGCGGAGCCCCCCGACACCGTCCCCTGGAGCCGCCGCGTGACCGACGACCTCCGGTCTTTCGACGTCCTGCCCGGTGCCGGGCGCTCCCCCGTGATCCTGCATGTCCCGCACTCGGCGCGGGAGATACCGCCGTCCGTGCGGGCGGACATCGTGCTGGGCGACGACGAGCTCGCGCGGGAGCTGGACCACATCACCGACGCGCACACGGCTCAGATCGCCGAGTCGGCGTCCGGGGCGGCCGGTGTCGTCCCGTGGCGGTTCGTCAACCGGCTGTCGCGGCTGGTCGTCGACCCCGAGCGCTTCCCCGACGAACGGGAGGAGATGCGGGCCGTCGGCATGGGCGCGGTCTACACCCGGACCACGCACGGCGCCGTGCTGCGGTCCGGGAAGGTCGAGGCCGGGCCGCTCGTCCAGCGGTACTTCCTGCCGTACGCGCGGGCGATGACGCAGGCCGTGGCGGACCGGCTGGCGGCCACCGGGCGGGCCGTGATCATCGACGTGCACTCCTATCCCCGGGCCCGACTGCCGTACGAGCTGCACGGGGAGGGACCCCGCCCGCCGGTGTGTCTCGGCACCGACTCCTTCCACACCTCTCCTGCGCTGCTGGACGCCGCGCGGCAGGCCTTCGGGGACGTCGGGGAGACGGGGCTCGACAGCCCGTTCAGGGGGGCCTATGTGCCGCTGGAGTTCTACGGGACCGACCCGCGGGTCGAGGCGCTCATGGTGGAGATCCGCCGGGACACCTACATGACCGAGCCGGGCGGTCCCGCCGGTCCCGGCCTCGAGCGGCTCGCCGCCGCGCTGGCCCGCCTGGTCGACGCCGTGTCCTGACCGAGACCTGCTCGACGAACTGGTGGACGAGGTCGTACGGGACGGTCCACCGGCCGATCCGACTCGGCCCTGCCCACCGGGTTCCGGCCCAACCCGGGCACTGCCCCGGCTTCCCCCCGGCGGGCCCGCGGACTTGAGGCCTGCGCCCGGTTCCCCCGGCGGCCTCGCCGGCCTGACGCCTGCACCCGGTTCCTCGGCGCGCCCGTGAGCCTGTGTGCCCGGCGCAGTCGGCCGCCGGGCGCACGGCATCCGGGGACTACGCCCGGAGCCACTCCGTCACCACCACGTCCCCGCCGGTCCGCAGCCGCAGGGCGAAGGGGCCCAGGGGCGGTGCGTCGGCGGTGAAGCGGCCCAGGTCGTCGGACGTGAGCGAGGAGCCGGGGCGTGGTCCGGTCAGGACCTCGATCCTGGCCGGCTGAGGCGGCAGCACCTGCCCCATCAGCCCGTGTCCGGTGACCTCGACGTCGACGGTCACCTCGCCCGCCTGGAAGGTCAGCATCCGGGGCGGGTCGCCGGCTCCCCGGACCGGCAGGGCGTCGACCAGCGAGTCGAAGGTGAGTTCCGCGACTCGGGCGTCCAGGTCGTGCAGCGCGTAGGCGTCGACGGCGATCTGCTGGAGCTCCGCCGGCACGGGGTCCAGGACGGCGGCGGCCCGCCGGAGTTCCTCCTCCAGCAGCCCCGCGTCCAACGCCTCGTCCCCCCGGTCGTCTTCGTCGAACAGCTCGTCGTCGCTCAAGTCGCTCATACCGCCCCCCGCGCTTCGAGCCGGGCCCGCAGGCGGCGCAGACAGCGCTGGCGCAGCGGCCCGATGCTGCCCACCGCGATCCCGAGCGCGGCGGACACGTCCTGGTAGCTGGGCGGCGGGGTGGCCATCAGCACCCGCAGCAACTGCCGGCACCGCTCGCCCAGTTCCTCGAACTCCTGCCACAGCCGCCGTACCCGTTCGCTCTGGGCGGCGGCCTCCTCGGAGTCGAGCAGCGACTGTTCCGGCGTGCCGTCCTCGCTGACCCGGTCCAGGAGCCGTGGATCGTCCGTCAGGGTCAGCCGTCGCGAGCTCCGGATGACCTTCAGGCACTCGTGGCGCGCGGTGCTCGCCAGCCAGGCGCCGGCCTTGCCGGGTTCCCGGATCCGCCCGAGGTGCTGGGCGAAGCGGAACCAGGCGGTCTGGTAGACCTCGTGGGCGTCCGCGTCGGACAGCCGGTGGGCCCGCACCACGGACCACACCAGGGGGCTCAGCCCTTCCACGAGCGCCTTCCAGGCCGCCGCGTCGCCGTCGGCGGCGGCCTGGACGAGCGCCCCGGCATCAGTACGGTCCACGGCAGCCCCACCCCTCGAGTACGGCACGTCATCGTACGCCGCGGAGGGGGCGGTTCCGGCCCTCACAGACCGGGGGCGAGAGGGACGACCGGGACAGGGCGCCAGGTGGGCGGGCGCAGCGCGGGTACCTGCGCCCCGCACACCTCCGCGAACCCGGTGTCGGCGGCGAGCAGTCGCCGCCGGGCCGCGCGCGGGTCGGTCTCCTTGTGCGCCGTCATGTGGGCGGCGACCAGACCGGCGGTCACCGGGGTGGCGAACGAGGTGCCGCTCCACTGCGCGTACCCCTCGAACATCACCTGGTCCGGCTTGGCGGAGGCGTTCTCGTCGCTCAGCACTCCGGTGTGGCGGGGGTGCCGGCAGGTGCAGCCGTAGGTGAAGCCGTAGCGGCAGGCGTCGTACGTGGAGTGCTGGTAGACGTACGGGACGGGTGTCTCGAAGCCGGTGAGGGCGCTGGTGAGGCGCTCGCCGGGGGCGTAGACCTTCACCCAGGAACCGTGGTTGGTGAAGCAGGCGCCGGACTCGCCGTCGCTGCGCAGCGCGCCGACGGACAGCACGGAGTCCTCCCAGCCGGGCAGGTCGGCGTAGGCGGCGGGCCAGAAGGGCGTGGCGCTGCCGTTGTTGCCGGCGGCGGCGACCAGCAGGGTGCGCTGCTCGCGCAGTTCCCGCATGAAGTTCTCCACGCCGAGCAGGCCGTCGGTGCGGCCGTTGGAGGTGCCGGCGGAGAGGCTGAGGACGTCGGGCCAGCCGCCGGCGTCGACGGCCTCGAAGAGCTTCTCGCCGAACTCCGACTCCAGGATGGCGCCGGCGTCGTTGAGGCTGCCGCGCACGGTGATGTCGGTGTTGGGGGCGACTGCGGCGACGAGCCCGGCGATGAACGTGCCGTGCCCGACGTACTGCTGGAGGATCCCCTGCTCGTCGCACTCCTGGACCTGGGCGTCGCCGTCGGCGTGGGCGAGGAGCGTGCAGGAGCGGTAGTCGTGCGTGAGGCCGGTGTCGACGACGAGGACGCCGACGGCGGTGCCCGGGTCGTACGCCGTGTCCGCGGCCGCCGGGTTGGGCGGCTCGCTCGCCGGGACGGGTACCGGTTCGTCGCCGGGGCAGGCGTTGACCGCGATGTGCACCACGTGGTTGCGGGCGACCATCCGGTGCCCGGCCCGGGCCTCGCGCTCGCGCACGGACCGAAGGGCCTGCGCGACGGCCCGGTCGGTTCCCCGGCTCCCCTCGCCGGGGTCGCCGACCCTGATCCGGGTGACTCCGCTGCGGTTGGCCCGCGGGCCCGCCCGGCGGACCTGGCCCTGGTCGAGGTCGGGTGCCGCCGTGAAGTGCGCCCGTACGGTGTCCTCGACGATCCGGGCCTCCTCGCCGTCGCGGACGAGGACGACGCCCTTCTCGTACATGAATTCGGCCGAGTCGTCCGGTCCCATCGCCAGGGGGACGTCCGGCATCGAGCGCTGGATCTGGTCGAACTGCTCGTGGAATCGCTGAGGTGCCATGCGGGTCCTCCCACTGGGCGACGGCGTCGGTCGGTGCGGCGAACGGTCGTCGGTACTCGTCGACAAGAGCCGTCGGGCGGCTTTTTGATACAGAGCCAACCCTGTGTGCCGCGGTTCGGGGGCCACTACCATCCGAGGAGTGACAGCGGGAAGCGGCTCGGTGCAGGAACTGCTGCCTATGGTGTTCGCCGATCCGGGCGAGGCTCTCGCGAGGGCCCGGGCGCTGCTCGGCGCCGATCCCTCTCCGCTGGACGCCTCCGTCGCGCATCAGGTGATCGGTATCTGGCAGCGGGATTTCGGTGATCTGCGGCTCGCGCTGAACCACCTGCGGCGGGCCCGGGAGTTCGCGGCGCGGGCGGACTCGGCCGACCGGGAGGCGGACGTGCTGGCCACCCTGGGGGTGGCGCTGGTGCACGCGGGGCGCACCCGGGAGGGCCTGGCGGCGTTCGAGCGGGGCGTCGCGCGGGGCGGCGGGCACACGCGGGCGCGGGTGCTGTACCGGCGGGCGTACGTGTGGTGGGTGCTCGGTCACCATCGCGAGGCGCTGGAGGACGTACGCCGGGCGATTCCCGTGCTGCGCCAGGCGGAGGACGTGATCTGGACGGCGCGGGCGCTGACCCTGCGGGCGACCGTGCACCTGGCGCTGGGCGCGGTGGAGCGGGCCGAGGCGGACTTCACCGCGGCCGAGACGCTGTGGGAGACCACCGGCCAGGAGCACGACAAGGCCGACGCGGTGGAGAGCCGGGGGCTCGCCGCGTTCCGGTCCGGTGACGTGCCGGCGGCGCTGCGGCTGCTCGACGAGGCGGAGGAGCGCTACGCCCGGCTGGGCACGCCGACGTTCATGCTGAACATCCGGCGCTGTGAGGTGCTGATGGCGGCCGGGCTGGCTCCCGAGGCGCTGGCCGAGGCGGACGCGGCGATCGGGAAGCTGGACGGGATCGGCGGGCAGTCCACCCGCAAGGCGGAGCTGCTGCTGGCCGCCGCCCGGGCCGCACGGCTGGCCGGGGACCCGCACACCGCGATCGCCCGTGCCGCCCTGGCGGTACGGCTGTTCGCCGGGCAGCGGCGCACCTGGTGGGAGACGCACGCCCGGCTGGTGCTGATCGAGGCGCGGCACGCGGCCGGGCGCGGCTCGGGGCGGCTGGTCGCCGACGCCGCCGCGGTGGCCGGGAAGCTGGCCGCCTTCGGCGCGCCGGCCGCACCGGAGGCGTCGCTGCTCGCCGGCCGGATCGCGCTGGGCCTGGGCTGGACGGCGGACGCGGAACGGCATCTGGCCGTCGCCGCCCGCAGCAGACGCAGCGGCCCGCCGCTGGCGCGGATGACGGGCTGGGCGGCGCAGGCGCTGCGGGCCCGGGCCGCCGGGTCCACCCGGGGCGTGCTGGAGGCGTGCCGGCGCGGCCTGGACGTGCTCGACGACCACCGGATGACGCTGGGCGCCTCGGAACTCCGGGCCCGCGCCACCGAACAGGGCGCGGAACTGGCCGCGTTGGCCGGACGGGCCAGCCTCGCCTCCGGCGGCCCGCGGCGGCTGCTGGTGTGGAGCGAGCGCTGGCGGGCCACCGTGCTGTCCACCCCGCCGACCCGGCCTCCCGCCGACCCGGAACTGCTCAGCGGCATGACGGCCTTCCGTGAGATCGCCTCCCGGGCGGAGGCCGCCCGGATGGAGGGCCGGCCGGTTCCGGCCCTGGAGCGTGAACAGCGGCGCCTGGAGCGGCAGATCCGCTCCCGGACCTTGCACATGCGCGGCGAGGCCCCCGGTGGCGGTGATCGTTTCGACGTCGGCCGGCTGCTGGAGCGGCTGGGCGACGAGGTGCGGCTGGTGGAACTCGCCGTGCTGGACGGGCGGGTGCAGGTGCTGCTGTGCGGGCAGGGGCGGGTGCGCAGGTTCGAGGCCGGGCTGCTGGCCGACGCGGAGACCGAGGCCGAGCACGTGCAGGCGGGGCTGCGGCGGCTGGCGCACCCGGGGGCCGAGGCGCGGCTTCCGGTGGTGGAGGCCGCGGGGCGGCGGCTGGAGGAACTGCTGCTCGGACCGGCCGCGGCGCACCTGGGCGGCGGCCCGGTGGTGATCGTGCCGCCGGGACGGCTGCACCGGGTGCCGTGGGCGCTGCTGCCGTCGCTGCGGGAACGGGTGCTCAGCGTGTCGCCGTCGGCGGGCAGTTGGCTGCGGGCCCGGGAGACCGCGCCGCCACCGGACGGCCGCCATGTGCTGGTACGCGGCCCGGGCCTGGCCACGGGCGGCGCCGAGGTGCCCGAACTGGCCGACCGCTATGCCTGTGCGACGGTTCTTGAGGACGACGAGGCGCGGGTGCCGCGGGTGCTGGAGGAGCTGGACGGGGCCGCGCTGGCGCACATCGCCGCGCACGGCACGTTCCGTGCGGACAGCCCGCTGTTCTCCTCACTGCGGATGGCCGACGGCCCGATCGTCGTGCACGACTTCGAGCGTCTGACCCGCAGCCCCTACCGGATCATCCTGTCCTGCTGCGACACCGCTCTCCTCGCCTCCGTCGGCGCCGACGAACTGCTCGGCCTGGTCACCGCGCTGCTGCCGCTCGGCACGGCCGGGGTGGTGGCGTGCAGCGCGCCCGTCAACGACGCCGCTGTGGTGCCGCTGATGCTCGCGTTGCACAAGGGCCTGGGGGCCGGCCTGTCCCTGGCGGAGGCGCTGCGCGACGCCCGGGCCGCCCTGCCGGGCGACGCGCTGCACCAGGCCACGGGGTGGGCGTTCTCGGCGTTCGGGGCGGCCTGACCCGTCCCCTGTTCGGGTCAGGCCGCCGGTCAGGGTGCGGCCTCAGGCCGGCTGGGCTTGCGGGACTTCCGTCAGCCAGGGCAGGGCGCCGCGGTCGCTCGCGCCGAGGCGGGCGTAGGCGCTGTACAGGTGGTTGCCGACGGTCCGGATCGACAGGGTGAGGCGTTCGGCGATCTGCCGGTTGCTCAGGCCCGCCGCCGCGAGCGTGACGATCTGCCGTTGCCGGGCGGTGAGTTCGCCGAGGACCAGCCCGGACAGGGCGGGTGTGCGGGCACCCTGGCAGCGCCGGGCCAGGGCGACGGCCCGGGTGCGGGAGTGGCGGGCGGCGCTCGGATCACGGTGGGCGCGCACGGCCTGGGCGTGCGCCTCCGCGGCGAACAGCGTGAAGCCGCGCCGCTCCAGCTCCTCGGCCACCTCGTCCAGGGCCGGGCCGTCGGCACGGGTCAGCGCGTCGGCGTGCCGGGCGAACACGCCGGTCAGCCGGTCGATGACCTTCTCGGGGGCGCCGAGACGGACGGCGTCGTAGGGGTCGGTGAGGGCTTCGAGGTCCAGGTCGCCCCGGATGTCCACCGGTGCGGAGGCGCGGGAGAGTTCGTCCCGGCACGACGCGTCCCCGGGATCGCCCCGCAGGCCCTCCCTCGCCCAGGCCTCCGCCTCCCTCACCTCGCCCCGCAGCCGGGCGAACCGGGCGCGTACGGCGGCGTACCGGCCGAGCAGCGGGCCGCCCTCGGCGACCAGCCACTCCCCCACCGGCGTGGGCATCGCCCGTACGTCGTCCCGGTCGATCCGGCGGGCCAGTGCGGCCGACTCGGCGTCGAGCGCCGAGGCGTACGCGTCCGGCGTCCGGGCCAGCCGACGCGCCCGCAGCCGGCCGGCCGCGGCTCTGAGCACGGGGCCGTGGAGGGGGTGGGCGAGGCGGACGCCGCCCAGGTCGTCGACCTCGATCAGGCCGTCGGACTCCAGGACTTCGAGGGCTCCGAGGTCGAGGTCGTCCAGTGTCCGCGAGAGGGGTTCGGCGAAGGCGAGGCGGTCGAGGGTCTCCCGTTCGAGCGGGCAGGTGCGGCCGAGGACCTGGGCGGTGCGTTCGCGGACGGCCGTGGTCAGCGGCACCGGGCCGCGCCACGCCCGTTCGCCGGTTCCGGGCACGGGGGTCAGCAGTCCGCGGACGGCCCCCAGAAGGTCGCGCAGCAGCCGCAGGTCGCCCTGACTCAGGCGCCGCAACCGGTTGACGGTCAGTGGTTCGAGGGGTCCGGCCCCGGCCGCCGCGAGCAGTTGCGCGGTCTCCTCCTCGGGCAGCCGTTCCAGGGCGAGACGCGGCAGCAGCTCGCCGGTCCACAGCCGGGAGATCGCACCCGGCACCGGGCTGCCGTCCGTGGCGACGACCAGCAGGCGGGTGCGGCCATGCACGGCGAGCTGGTGGACCAGGGCGGCGGAGGCGTCGTCGAGCAGCTGGGCGTCGTCCACGACCAACGTCCGCATGCCCGACAGGAGCTGGACCGCGCGGTGCAGGGTGACCGGCTCCGGCAGCAGATGGGCGAACGCGGCGAAGGGGATGGCCCGGCTCTCGGGCGTACCCGCCGCCCGGGCGCAGTCGGTGCCGCGGAGCGCCTCGGTGACGAGGCGGGTCTTGCCGCAACCCGCCGGGCCCGTCACCACGATGCCGCGGCGTCCGCCGGCCAGGGACCGGCGGACCAGCTCCAGTTCGTCCTCCCGCCCGGCGAACGGCCAGGGCAGCTCCAGCGTCGTCGCGTCCCGCTCGTAAGTCGTCACACATGCATGAGCGCCGCTGCTCACTTCTGATACAGGGCGACTTGAGTAGCCCCCGACTCAGGCGCCCGGGACCGGCCGCGGGGCAGGCTGTGGCCATGACCGCACGCTACTGCTCGCTGGCACAGGCGCCGGCGCCCGCCTTCGCACCCGGGCTGGCGGCCGAGCGGCTGAGCGCACTCGCGAGCGGGCGGCGGATGTGGGTCAACGGCACGGTCCTGCACTACTGCTTCTTCGACCGTGACACCGACGCGTCCGTCATCCCCGTGCCGGGGACGGGGATGACGCGACGGGTGTCGTGGGTCGGCGCCAGGGAGCAGCGGGACGTGGTGCGCGAGTGCTTCGAGGAGTGGCAGAACCTCGGCATCGGGATCACCTTCGCCGAGGTCGACGACCCTTCGGAGGCCGAACTGCGCATCGCGTTCCAGTTCGGCGCCGGCTCCTGGTCGGCGGTGGGCCGGGACGCGCTGCCGGCCGGCCGGAACGAGCGCACCATGAACTTCGGCTGGGACCTGATCGCGCCCGGGGAGCGCGGGACGGCCCTGCACGAGATCGGGCACGCGCTCGGCATGCTGCACGAGCACCAGAGCCCGTTCGCCGGTCTCCACTGGGACGACGAGGCCGTGTACGCCGAACTGGCGGGCCCGCCCCACCACTGGAGCCGGGAGCGGACGCACTACAACATCCTGCGCAAGCTCGACCCGGACGAGGCCAACGGCTCCGTCTGGGACCCGCATTCGATCATGGAGTTTCCGTTCCCGTCGGGGCTGGTCCTGGAGCCCGAGCAGTACCGGGCGGGTCTCAGCCCGCCCGGCACCCTGTCCGCCGCCGACAAGGAGTTCGCGCTCCGCTGGTATCCGCCGGCACATCCGGCGGGCCCGCCCGCGCTGGTGCCGTTCCGCTCGGCGCCGCTCGGTCTCGGGCCGGGCGAGCAGGCCGACTTCGTCGTCGACCCGCCGGAGACCCGCACGTACACGCTGGGCACCTTCGGCGACAGCGACGCCGTCGTCGTGGTCTTCGAGGAGCGGGACGGGGAACCCCGCTACCTCGCCGGGCAGGACGACGGAGGTACTCCGCACAACGCCACGGTCAGCGTGCGGCTCGTCAAGGGTCGCCGCTACTTCGTCCGCGTACGCCTGTACTCCGCCTGGGGTTCCGGCGAGACGGCGGTGATGTGCTGGTGACGGCACGGATCCGCCGCGCGGGCACCTGAGCCACAGTCCGGCGCCGGGGGAAGGGTCGAGGACGTCGCCTCATGGGGGTGGGCGACGTCCTCGACCACGCCATGCGTCGTCGGCCACGCCGCCCTGAACCGCCGGGTGCGGCCCGCCGGAGCGTGCGCCGCCATCCGCTCGTTCACGCCGATGCCCGGCCGGGGCGAGCGCGACTCCTTCGACGCGCTGCTGCGCCATCCGGGCGTCGTGGCCCGTCAGTGGGGCGCCGACGGAACGCTGCCTATACCCGTGCCGGTGAGGAGACACAGCCGCACCCCGACGAGTGGCGATCGAGCACCACCGCCGACAGTCCTGAAGAACGGGACGCGGCGAAGACGATCCGCGACCGGATGCTGTCCATGCTGGCGACCAAGGACATGGACTTCATGCAGCCCACCATCACCTTCAACCAGCGGGCACAGACTGTGCTGGTGACCGGTGGGCCGGTTTCGCAGTTGCCCGAGGACCATCAGGACGTGTTCCGCAGGGTCGGCGAGATGGCGGCCTGCTCGACCCTCGCTCATCGCCTCGAGAACGACCCGACCACCTGGCCCTACGGCCGCTTCTCCGTCCATTGGAAGACATCCGACGGCGACCTCGGCGCAGCGGCCCTCGGCTTCGGAGAGGCCACTGACGGCTGCGTCGCGGAGACAGCCGGCCAATGGCACGGAGACGAGTTCGGTATGGCAACGGCTGAGATTCCCAGCAGTGACAAATCGGAGATCCGCGTCGCCGACGCCACGGTCAAGGCCATCGTCGCCACCTGGAACGCCCATACCGCCGAGACAAACGAGGACGCCCTGACGGTCAACGACGGCATCAGCCTCGGCTTCGACCCCGTCGAAAGCGCCGCGTACGTATGGACCGACGATCCCAACAGCCGATTCGCCAGCCGCGCTTCCCAGTCCAACCTGAAAGGCGCCGTCGAAGCGGCGGTCTGCCGCAAACTCACCGACGAGTTCAACAGCGACAAGAGCTGGAACTACACACGGTGGGCCGTCGCCGTCCACGACGCGTACACCGGCACGCGCCAGTTCGTCGGCTCGGGCACCTGCACCATTTGAGTGCCGCGATCACCACGCCCGCGAAGCACGAAGGCCGCTCTCTCATGGATGAGAGAACGGCCTGCGACCTGCGTTTCCGCACAGTCGGGACGACAGGATTTGAACCTGCGACCCCTTGACCCCCAGTCAAGTGCGCTACCAAGCTGCGCCACGTCCCGATGCGCCCTCGCGCGGGTGAACCGCGTGATCGCGCAGGTCAACCCTACCGCATCCGCACACCGTGCCCTCGTGGACATCCAGCGGCGGGTAACCGGTGATCGCACACGCGCCGAGGGGTTTCTCGCCGGGCTCCGAGGCGGCCTCGTCGCGTCCCCCGCACCGGCCGCCGAGATGTGCCCCGGTCCAGCCGACGAGGGCCGCTGTCGACACGGCGACGGCCAGGACGGCCCACCAGGGCAGGTCCGCCTTGGTCGCGTGTCCGGCACAGGACGCGATGGCGAGGAGGCCCGTGACGGCACCTCCGGTCGCTTCGGCTCGCCGGACACGCCGGTCCCGCGCGTCATCCACCCGTTGCTCCCCCTTCGCCCTAGGATGCCCGCAAGCCTCAACTCATGGGCATATGCCGCAAACAATACGCTAAGTCGACGGGTACACCTGACCAGGGCATAGAGGTCGAGACGGACAACGCGGTCCGTTCCCCGCTCAGGGAAGTGCGAACGCCGGCGTTGCCCTCGGTCACTACGACGGCCGCGCCGTCGTCCCCCGGATCTCCAGTGTCGGCGCCGCCAGTTGGAGCCGCCCCTCTCCCCCGGGCCGCTCGAACCGGTCGAGGAGGAAGCGGGCGGCGCGGCGGCCGACCTCGTGGCCGGCGTTGTCGACGGTGGTGAGCCACAGGTGGCGCAGCCGGGAGATGCTCGTGTTGTCGTAGCCGACGACGGACACGTCGTGCGGGACGCGCAGGCCCAGTTCCTCCGCCGCGGAGAGGGCGCCGACGCAGGTGATGTCGTTGACGGCGAAGACGGCTGTGGGGCGGTCGGGGCGGCTGAGGAGGCGGACGGTGGCGCGGTAGCCGCTCTCCTCGGTCATGTCGCCGGTCTCGACGACGGCCCGGTCCGCCAGGCCGTGCGCCCGCATCGTCGCCTCGAAGCTGCGGCGGCGCAGTTCGCCGACGGCTCCGTAGCCCGCGAGGTGCGCGATGCGGCGGTGGCCGAGGCCGATGAGGTGCTCGGTGACCAGCCGGGCGCCCTGCTCGTCGTCGCCGGCGATCTGGTCCACCCCGGGTGGCACGGGCTCGCGGGCACCCGCCAGCACCACCGGCATCCGCTCGGCGACCGCGCCGAGGGCCGCCGGATCGGGCAGGGTGCCCACCACGACCAGACCGTCGACGCGGAGGTCCAGGAGCGGTTCGGCCGGGTCCTGGCCCGTGCGGCGGTTGAGGCGGGCGTCGGCGAGCAGCATCTGCAGGCCGTTGGCGTGCAGGAGGGAGTTCAGGCCGTCGAGGAGTTCGACGAACCACGGGTTGCGCAGGTCGTTCAGCAGGACGCCGACCGTGCGGGTGCGCCGCTCGCTGAGGCTGCGCGCGGCGGCGTTGGGCCGGTAGCCGAGCTCCTGGGCGGCTCGGAGCACGGCCTCGCGCTTCTCGGCGCGCACCTGGTCGGAGCCGCGCAGCACCAGGGAGACCAGCGACTTGGAGACGCCGGCCCGTTCGGCAACGTCGCGGATCGTCGGCGCTCTCATGAGGTGGACCGTTCCATGCGGGTCAGCTGCTTGTCAAAGGGTTGACAGCAACGGGAAATCCCGCCCAGGGTGGCCGGGACAGGTTGTGGAACGGTCCAAAGAGGGGCTCTCATGGTGGACACGCTCGGCGTCGCCGTCGTCGGTTTCGGCTGGATGGGGCGGGTGCACACCCAGGCGTACGCGCGCGTGCGGCACCACTATCCGCAGCTGCCCCTCGTTCCGGAGCTGGTCACGGTCGCCGAGGAGGTGCCGGGCCGGGCGGAGGAGGCCGCCGCGCAGTTCGGGTTCGCGTCGACCACGCGTGACTGGCGTGAGGTGGCCGACGACCCCCGGGTGCGGGCGGTCAGCATCACCGCGCCGAACTTCCTGCACCGCGAGATCGGGGTCGCCATGGCCGAGGCGGGCAAGCACATCTGGATCGAGAAGCCGGTGGGTCTGACCGCCGGGGACGCCCGTGCGGTGGCGGACGCGGTGGCCCGGGCGGGTGTGCAGGGTGCCGTCGGCTTCAACTACCGCAACGCGCCCGCCGTCGAGGCGGCCCGCGAGCTGATCGCCTCGGGGGACATCGGCACGGTCACGCATGTGCGCATCCGGCTGTTCAGCGACTACGCGGCCCATCCCGAGGGCGCGTTGACGTGGCGGTACGAGCGGGAGCGGGGCGGCAGCGGCGTGCTGGGCGACCTGGCCTCGCACGGCACGGACCTCGCCCGTCACCTGCTGGGCGACATCGCGTCCCTGACGGCCGACACGGCGATCTTCCTTCCGGAGCGGGCCCGTCCCGCCGGGGCGACGGCGGGCCACAGCCGCGCATCCGGCGGCGAGCTCGGCCCGGTCGAGAACGAGGACTACGTCAGCTGCCTGCTCCGCTTCGCCTCAGGGGCGCGCGGTGTGCTGGAGGCCTGCCGGGTCTCGGTCGGCGAGCAGAACAACTACGGCTTCGAGGTGCACGGCACCAAGGGCGCGGTGTTCTGGGATTTCCGCCGCATGAACGAGCTGGGGATCAGCCACGGCACGACCTACCAGGACCAGGCCGTCACGACGGTGTACGTCGGCCCCGGCCACGGCGAGTTCGCCGCGTTCCAGCCCGGCGCGGCGAACGCCATGGGGTACGACGACCTGAAGGTCATCGAGGCGTACCGCTTCCTCCGGTCGGTCGCCGAGGGCACCCCGCACGGGGCGACCCTCGCGGACGCCGTGCACAGTGCGGCCGCGCTGGACGCGATGGCGCGGTCGGCGTCGAGCGGTGCGTGGGCGGACGTGGCTGCGGGGGCCTGACGTTCAGCCCGCCGCCCTCTGGGGGCGGCGGCCCAGAACGAACCTCACCGGGGCGAGGACGAGCCACAGCCACATGGCGTGGGCCCCGGCCACCAGGGCCAACGGGACGGTCACCGCGAACACCACCACCAGCGTGGCGCTCTCGAGGAGGTAAGGCGTGCTGCTGGTGTCGGATGGGGTGCCGTCACGGAGCCAGGGGCGTTTCGCCAGGACGGCGGCCAGTGCCAGATGGCAGGCGCCCAGTGCGGCCACCGCCGCCGCGTACACGGCGACCGACACGGGCACGTCGCCGTACTCCGCGAGCAGCCTGGTCGGGAAGGGCACCAGGGCCGCGACGCCCAGGCCGGTGAGGGACAGGATGACCACATGTCCGTCGACCTCCCGTACGTCACGGAAGATCCTGCGGTGGTCGCGCCAGAAGCTGCCGAGCACCGCGACGCTGAGCGCGTAGGCCCCGAGGTCCGGGAGCAGCCGGTGCAGGGCTTGTCGATACTCGTCCGCGTCCAGGCCGCGCGGGACGTAGAGGTCCAGGACCAGCAGCGTGATGGCGATGGCGAACACGCCGTCGGCGAGCGTCAGCAACCGGTCCGGCCCGCCGTCCGGGCGCGAGGTCCACATGAGGACGACCGTAGGGGCCGTGGCGCACCGCGCTCCGGATACACGCCGAGGTCCCGCCCGACACCACCCGGGCTCACACGGCCGTCGCCTGCGGCGGCATGTTGTACGGCGTCACCACCTGGATCGCCGACGGCAACGACGGCCCGGCCGGCGGCAGCGCGCCGTGCGCCCGCATGACCGTGTGGCAGGCTTCGCGCACGTCCTGACGCAGGTCGTGGTGGAGCACGGCGGACAGGCGGTGCGCGCGCAGCAGCCGGGTGTTGTCGTGGTCCAGGTCGTGCGCGACGAACACGGCGCAGTCGCGGCCGAGGTCGTCGAAGGCCTTCAGCGTGGCGATGTTGCCGCCGCCGATCGAGTACACGGCGCGGATGTCCGGGTCGCGTTCCAGCGCGGCCCGGACGAGGTCGTACTGGGTGGCGTCCAGCCCCTGCCCCTCGGCGATCTCGACCAGCGTGCGCTCGGGGTGCCGGGCCCGCATGGCGCTGCGGAAACCCATCTCGCGCTCCTCCTCGTTGCGGAAGAAACCGCTGCTGAGGCTGGTCAGGATGTTGCCCGGGCGCTCCCCCAGCCACTGGCCCATCAGATACGCGGCCGTCGCGCCCGCCGCCCGGTCGTCGATGCCGACGTAGGCGCGGCGGGCGCTGGCGGGCAGGTCGGTCACCAGGGTCACGACCGGGATGCCGGCGGCTTCGACGCGGCCGACGGCGGCGGTGACCTCGGGGACGTCCGGGGCCTTGAGGATCACGCCCTGCGAACCGCGCCGGGTGATCCGGTCCAGGATCCGCACCAGCTCCCCGACCGGGCCGGTCTCGCGGAAGTGGAAGCGGGAGCGCAGCACCGCCGGGTGCAGGGACGGCAGCTCGGCCTCCAGGGCGGCGCGGATCGCGGTGGTGAAGCGCTCGGGCGCCTGCATCACGATGTCGACCATGAACGTCCTGCCGACGAGCCTGACCTGGGTGCGCTGCCGGTCCAGATCGGCTATCGCCCGGCGCACCTCCTGCGCGGTGCTCTCCCGGACCCCGCCGCGCCCGTTGAGGACGCGGTCGACGGTCGCCTCGCTCAGGCCCGCCTGACGGGCGATCTCCCGGATCGGGAAGGGGTGGCCCATGCGCCGGCTCCTTGAGGGGTTTTTGATGGCTGCCTGCTGGTTGTTCGAGGGGTTTGTACTGACAAGAATGACAGGGCTGCGTCGCTCCATGACCCCGAAGGGACGACGATGTCCTTCACTTCCGTACACCCCCGTGTCTGGCTGTCCGAGCAGGACTGCGATCTCGACGCGTTCCGCGCGCTGGTCGAGCGGGCGACGGACCCCGCCGACTATCCGCACGCCTCGGCCGTGGAGCGGAACGTGCCGGTCTACGACGCCGGTCTGCTCGAGGGCGACCGGGTGGTCCAGGCCGAGCTGGTGCGCGCGCTCGCCGAGGGGCCCGGCATCGTCGTCTTCCGCGGTGCCTTTCCCGACCCGGAGGTCGTGGACCGGGCCACCGCCGTGTTCGACGCCCTGATCGCCGAGCAGCGCGCCTCGGGCGCGACGGCCGGTGACCACTTCGCCAAGCCGGGCGCCAACGACCGGGTGTGGAACGCGCTGGAGAAGGCGGCCCTGTACGACGCGGAGGCGTTCGCCGACTACTACGCCAACGACGTCCTGGCCCTCGTGGCGACGGCCTGGCTGGGCCCCGGCTACCAGGTCACCTCGCAGCTCAACGTGGTCAACCCGGGCGGCGCCGCCCAGACCGCGCACCGCGACTACCATCTGGGCTTCCTGTCCGACGAGGCCGCCGCCGCCTACCCCGGGCACGTGCACCGCCTCTCCCCCGTGCTGACCCTCCAGGGCGCGGTCGCGCACTGCGACATGCCGGTGGAGTCGGGGCCCACGATGTATCTGCCGCACTCGCAGACGTACGAGCCGGGCTACCTCGCCTGGCGGCGCCCGGAGTTCCGGGCGTACTTCGAGGCGCACCAGGTGCAGCTGCCGCTCGCGAAGGGCGACGCGGTCTTCTTCAACCCGGCTCTCTTCCACGCCGCCGGCACCAACCGTTCGGCGGACATCCGGCGCATGGCCAACCTGTTGCAGGTGTCGTCCGCGTTCGGGCGCGCGATGGAGACGGTGGACCGGGAGGCCGTGGCGAACGCGGTGTACCCCGTGCTGCTGAAGCGGAAGGCCGAGGGCGCGAGCGACGCGTGGCTGGCCAACGTCATCGCGGCGAGCGCCGAGGGCTACCCCTTCCCCACCAACCTCGACAGCGATCCGCCGGTCGACGGCCTGGCCCCGCCCTCGCAGGCGGATCTCGTGCGGCGGGCCCTGTACGAGGGGTGGCCGCCGGAGGTGCTCCGGGCGGAGCTGCGGGCCGGTACCGCACGGCGAGAGAGCTGAGGGACATCGTGGGACTTCTCGACGACAAGGCCGTCCTGGTCAACGGCGGCAGCCAGGGTGTCGGCGCCGCCATCGCGCGGGCCGCGGTCCGCGAGGGGGCGGTCGTGGCCGTCACCGGGCGGCGCCCCGGGCCCGGCGAGGCCCTGGTGGCGGAGCTGACCGCCGCGGGCGGCAAGGCCTTGTACGTCCGGGCCGACCTGTCGGACGCCGCGCAGGCGAAGGCCTCCGTGGCCCGGGTCGTGGAGGCGTACGGCCGCGTCGACTGCCTCGTGAACTCCGCCGGGCTGACCTCCCGGGGGACGCTGCTGGACACCACGCCCGAGCTGTTCGACCAGCACATCGCGATCAACCTCAAGGGGCCGTTCTTCGCCATGCAGGCGGCGGTCGCGGACATGGTCGCGCGTGAGGCACCCGGCACGATCGTCAACATCATCACGTCGTCGGCGCACGGCGGGCAGCCGTTCCTGGCGCCGTACGTCGCCGCGAAGGCCGGCCTGATCGGCCTGACCCGGAACGCCGCGCACGCGCATCGGTGGGACCGGATCCGGATCAACGGGCTGAACATCGGCTGGACGGCGACGGAAGGCGAGGACGCCACGCAGAAGGCCTTCCACGGGGCCGGGGACGACTGGCGTGAGGTCGCTGCTGCCCGGCTGCCCATGGGCAAGTTGGGCCAGCCGGATGAGATCGCCGAGTTTGTTGTGTTTCTGCTGTCGGAGCGGTCCGGGGTGGTTACCGGGTCGGTGATCGATTGGGATCAGAACGTGCTCGGAGGACTCGACTAAGGATTTGCCGCGCTTTGTCGTTGGTCGTGTGCGGCGCCGTTGTGGCTCGTCGCGCAGTTCCCCGCGCCCCTTAGGGGCGCATCACACCCTGCAACAAGGAGCAACACCCCATGCGTATCGGAATCCTCGGTCTCGGCCGCATCGGCGCCTTCCACGCCGAGACCCTTTCCGGGCTCGACGCCGTCGAGTCCCTCGTCGTCACCGACCCGTTCGCGGACGCCGCCAAGGCCGCCGCCGAGCGGTTCGGCGCAGAGGTCGTGGACTCGCCGGAGGCCCTGCTGGCCGCCGGCGTGGACGGCATCGTCGTCGCGGCCGCGACGGACGCCCACCCCGCGCTGATCCTGGCCGGGGTGGAGGCCGGCATCCCCGTCTTCTGCGAGAAGCCCGTCGCCAAGACGATGAGCGAGGGCGTCGAGGTGCTGAAGGCCGTCCAGGGCAAGGGCGTGCCGATCCAGATCGGCTACAACCGCCGCTTCGACACCGGTTTCGTCAACGCCCGCGCCGCCGTGCAGGGCGGCGAGCTCGGCAAGCTGCACACGGTCCGCTCGACCACGCTCGACCCGGCGCCTCCGCCCGCCGCGTACATCGCCGCCTCCGGCGGCATCTTCCGCGACTGCTCGGTGCACGACTTCGACATCATCCGCTGGGTGACCGGACGTGAGGTGACCGAGGTGTACGCCGTGGGCGGCAACCGCGGGGCCGACTTCATCAAGGAGGCCGGTGACGCCGACACCACCGGCGCGATCCTCACCCTGGACGACGGCACCATCGCGGTGGTCTCCAACTCCCGCCACAACGCCCGCGGTTACGACGTCCGCATGGAGATCCACGGCTTCACGGACTCCATCGCCGTCGGCCTGGAGGACAAGCTGCCGCTGCGTTCGGTCGAGCCGGGCGTGACCTTCCCGGCGGGCACCCCGCACGACTTCTTCATGGACCGCTTCACCGAGGCCTACCGCGCCGAACTGACCGCGTTCACCGAGGTCGTCGCCGGCACCCGCCCCTCCCCCTGCACGATCGAGGACGCCCTGGAGGCGGGCTGGATCGCCGACGCGTGCACACTGTCGCTGCACGAGCACCGCCCTGTGACGATCGCGGAGGTGCGGGAGGGCTGACGGCCGTCCTTGTCGCGCGAGGTCAGGTCCGTGCCGTGGAAGGAGCACGGACCCGCCGTCAGCCGTCGAGGAAGCCCCGCAGCTCCCCGGCCAAGTCGCGCAGCCCGGGTGCGGCCGCCGTCTCCTCGCACCGTTCCAGCAGAGCGTGAGCATGGAAGAGACGCCGCTGCGCCCAGCGGCGTGAGCCCGTGGACACGGCGGAGTCGGCTGCCGCCGTCTCCGACAGATGCTCCATCAGGAACAACGCGCGTACCAGGGCGAACGACTGGTAGGCGGGAAGTACGTCAGCGTGGGCGACAGTGACCGGGTATCCGAGGTGCGCCAACTCGTCCAGGTAGAGCTGGCACAGAGCCACGCGTTCCGGCCAGTCGCTGTCCTTGAGGTCCAGGGCGGCATGGTCCTCGACCAACTGAGCCACCTCGTAGAGCAGGGGCAGGTGGCCGTGCGGTTCGAGGTCGAGCGCGACCATCCGGCCGTTGTCGGTGACCAGCCAGTTCTCCGCGTGCGCGTCACGACCCGGTACCGGAGGAAGCGCGGAGGGTGTCACCGACCTCCAGCGAGCAGCGCACGCGTTCGCGTCAGGGACGCCGAGCCGACCCGCGCGCTTCGTCAGGTCATCCGCGACCCTCTCGTAGGCGTTGCTCGTGGTCGCGGGTGCCTGTCCCGGCCGCAGTCCCGACATCTCCGTCGCCCAGACGTGGATGCGTGCCAGGTATCGGATCGCCTGGGAGACCGAGGCCAGCGGTTGCCCGCTCCGCCCTTCGTAAGCGTCCGCGATGGCCGCTGCCAGGCTGCGGCCCACCGCGCGACGCGATGCCAGCGCGGTGTCCGGCGCGGGATCACGCGAAGTCGGCCAGTCCCGGGGAAGTTCGACCATCGCCAAGGGGACGGGCAACAGCATCCAGCCCGGTGCCCCAGTGTTTCGCAGATACTGCCGCAGTGACGCCAGGTGGTCGCGTTCCGCCTCGGCCTCAGCCCGGCTGGTCGGTTTCAGCACCAGCGTCGCCGACAGGAGACGCTGGGGATCGTCCAGTACGAAGGTTTCCGACCGTCCTCCGAGAACCTCCTGGCGGAAGGGCTGGGCGTGCACGGCAGTCCATGCCGCTTCCTGGTAAAGCCGGGCCTGATCGCCCTCGCGGACCGCACGCCGAACTTCCGACCCCTTCGGGTCAGCATGCCCTTCTTCCTCGAGTTCCGGCGTCGCACTCTCCTGCGGGGGCCCTGCCGGTATGCCCTTCCGGGCCCCTGCTGCCGCGAACTCCGCGAGTTGCATCAGCGGCCAGGGCCACTGGGGATCGAGTTCCCACGCCGCGACAGCGAGGTCGACCGCCGTGGAAAACTCTTGAGGCGCGCCCGTCTTCCGCCACAGCTGGAAGTGGCCGGCGGCCGAAACGCTGAAGTTCCCGGGGTTGGAGTCGCCGACGTCGCGAGCCCTGGCCTTGTACTCGAGTGCGGTCCGCAGGTCCTTCTCACTGCCCGTACGGGCCCGCCGCAGGTACGCCTCACCCAGCAGGCCGTGGACATTGTCCGGGGCGTGGGGATCCTGAGAGGCCGTTTCGAGCCAACTGATCGCCTCGGTGAGATGGTGCTGTACCCGTGTGAGCGAGTGCAATCGCAGTGCGACCTCGCCGAGCATGCCGGTGACACGCGCGGAGGAGATCTCCTGGACGTCCACTTCCCCGCCGGTGTCGGCCGGGTCGTCGTCGAGACACGCGGTGAGGACGTCCCTCGCCTCGCGCAGGAGCATCACCGCCTCGTCGTCCGCGCCGCCCGCGAGCTTCATGACCTTCGCGTAGTGCAGGGCCGCCCGCCCCAGCACCACCTTGGCCTCCCTGCTCTGCTCATCGGCCGCCACCAGGTCGGTGCACAATTGCCTGTACAGCGCGGAGGCGGACTGGACGTCGAGTCCGTCGGCGGGGTGTCCGTACGGTGACTGCGCCCGCTTGAGCCGATGCTCCCCAAGAGTGACCAGCCAGCGGGAGGAACCGACAACCCGCGGGGCCGCCCGTTCGATGAGGGCATCGGCAGCCTCCCAGAGCATGGGCAGTTCAGCCGGGTCGTCGGACAGCCGGGTGAGCACCTCCAGCAGGAACGTGTAGTGCCCTGGGCTGTGGTCGTCCGCCGCCTCGGCGTACTCCAGGTCCGTGCGGGCTCCCCGCAGGAGTTCGAAGGGCTGCCGTGTGTTGCGGGCCAGGTAGAGCCGGGTGACTCCGCGCTTCCCGCGCCAGATGCGGCGTGCCTTGCTCGTGGGAGCCAACAACCGGTCCGCGTCGGGCTCCACGATCTCCCAGCAGCGGATGGCCTCCTCCAGCATGGGGCGGACCAGACGGCTGCGTCCCCGGGCCATCTGTTCGGTGGCGTACTGCTGCAGCGACCCGGCCAGATACAGGTGCACGTGGAAGAAGGTCGCGTCCCAGCGCAGTCCGGCGAACCGCGTCCCGACCACGGCAGGCCCCGGTCGCAGGACGTTGCGCATGGCGAGACAGACGAGGATGGCCCGCTCGGGCTCGAGTTCGTTGTAGGACGCGCGCCAGACGACGGGGAGGGCGCCCAGGGCGGTCCGGGGGTCCAACAGCTGCTGGAAGGTGCCGTCCGGGCAGAAGTCCGTCACCCGGTCCAGGAGGTCAGGGGTGAACGGGAAGTTCAGCGTGAGCGTCTGCCGGTACAGCAGCGTCAGGAGATCTTCGCTCACGGGGTCTCCGCCTGTCCGGCGGTGGGCCGCCGCACCGGCTGGATGTCCTCGCGCAGGCGCTCGTCGCCGATCAGGAAGGCGGACTGCGGAAGCACCATGTGCACACCTTCCCGCCCGAGAGCGATGCCCTGCCGGCCCACGGCGATGACGTGCTGTTCCGCGGGGTCACGCGCCAGGGCCAGCAACGCTGAACGGAGTTCGACGGCGTGCGGCTTGTCGAGCAGAAGGTCGTGCACCTCGAATAAGCGGACCTGCTGGTACGACGCACCGGCCACTTTCAGTGGTCCGTCGGTCACACGACGGACCAGGGTGAAGTTGACGGACGCCACCAGCGGGGCCAGTTCGGGGTGACCGACCTCGCCGAGTTCCTCGACGAGCTCGCGGCGCAGACAGTCGGCCGCCGACTCACGGCCGGTGCCGCCGTGCAACCAGCGAGCGAAGTCCGGCATCCTGGCCGCTCGCACGAAGCCTCGTAAGTCGCACCTCATCACCTCCTGGCTGCGTTCCTCGTACTCGAATCCCAGCTTGTCCAGCTTGCGGAGCCCGGTCTCGTGGTACTTGACCACTCCTCCGGGCGGGCCGAAGGCCGCCGGCCGAGTGGGCGAGTCGAACAGGACGTAGCGATCCTCATCGCCGAGTCGCAGGAGCACGGCCACGGAGACGCGCACACGCCGCCACGGCGTGAACAGGAGGAGCAGCAGCCGTAGATGCCGCCGGTTCTGCCAGACCGTCTTGCCGATGTAGATGACCAATGCCGCGGCTACCGTGGCGGCAACGCGAAGCGCGATGTCTTCGATCACTGAGACCCCCCTCTGCGAGGAATGGATCCTAGCGGCCGGTGTGTCCCGTTGCGCCCCCCTTCCGGTACGACAATCCCAATGAGTGACTTGGGTTCCCGGATCCCTCCGGACAGCCAGGTCACCGGTACAGGGGCGGCCTCTCCACCAGTTCGACCTCGACCCGGCCGCCGTCCTCCAGCGCCCGCACCCCCGCCTCGCACACCGCGGCGGCTGCATAGCCGTCCCAGACGCTCGGGCCGGTCACCTCGCCGCGGCGGGTGGCGTCGACCCACGCCTGGACCTCCCGGTCGTAGGCCGTCTCGAAGCGTTCGGTCCAGTCCTGGGCGATGGTGCCGCCCCAGCGGCCGGCCATGTTGGTGACCAGGGCGTGGCCGTCGCCGATGCGGGCGGTGCCGCGTTCGCAGACCACCTCGGCCTGCACCTGGTAGCCGAAGCCGCAGTTGACGAAGATCTCCACGTCGGACAGGGCGCCGCCGTCGGTCTCGAAGACGACGAACTGCGGATCGCGCAGTCCGTCGGGGGCGTTGGCGGACGGGGCCGGGCGCAGCACCGTGACCGCCGTGATCTCGTGGTCCAGCAGCCAGCGGGTCACGTCCGCCTCGTGGGCGACGGAGTCGCTGATGAGCATGGAGCTGGTGAAGAAGGGCGGGCTGGCGACGTTGCGGTGCCGGTTGTGCAGCATCAGCGGACGGCCCAGCTGGCCCGTCGTCAGCAGGGCCCTCAGCTTCGCGTACTCGGGGTCGTAGCGGCGCATGAAGCCGACCTGGACACGGCGGTGGCCGAGGCGCAGTTCGGCTTCGAGGACGCGCAGGGCGGAGGCCGCGTCGGGGGTGAGCGGCTTCTCGCACAGGACGGGCAGGTCGCGCTCGAAGGCGGCGAGCAGGGTGGCCTCGTGGGCCGGGCCCGGGGAGGCGATCAGGACGGCGTCGACGTCGGCGGCCGCCAGCGCGGCGGCCGGGTCGGTGTGTGCGGTACAGCCGTCGACGCGGGCGGCGACGGCCTTCGCGCGCTCCGCGTCGACGTCCGCGACGGCCACCACCCGTGCTCCGCTGGTGACTTCGTGGAGGCGGCGCACGTGGTCGGCGCCCATTCTTCCGGTACCGATGACCGCGACTCCCAGGGTGGCGCGCTCAGTCATGGCCGTCCTTTCGGATCGTCAGGCGCCGCAGGACCTCAGGAACTTGCGGGTGCGCACCGCGATCGGCAGCGGCTTGTCCGGCTCGCAGGGGTACATGTCCTGCTCGACGATGGCGAACAGGTCCACGCCCAGCTTCTGGGCGGCCGTGAGGACCGGTCCCAGCTCGGGCACACCGGCGGGCGGTTCGCACATGACTCCGCGCGCCACGGCGGGGCCGAACGGGACCTCGTTCTTGACCACGTCGGCGAGGATGTCCGGGTCGACCTGCTTGAGGTGCAGATAGCCGATGCGCTCGCCGTACGTCTCGATCAGCTTGACGCTGTCGCCGCCGCAGTAGGCGTAGTGCCCGGTGTCCAGGCAGAGGTTGACCGCGCCGGAGTCGGTGGAGTCGAGGAACTGCTCGACGTGCTCCTCGGTGTCGATGTGGGTGTCGGCGTGCGGGTGGACGACGATGTCCAGACCGTACGTGTCCTTCACCTCACGGCCGAGGCGCTCCATGCCCGTGGTGAGGTTGCGCCACTGCTCGGTGGTGAGCTCCGGCGGCTCCAGGATCTCGGCGGTCTTGTCGTCCCGCCAGAAGGACGGGATGACGACCAGGTGCTTCGCGTCCATGGCCTGGGTGAGGGCGGCGACCCGGCTGACCTGCTCCCAGGTGGAGTCCCACTCGGACGGGCCGCGGTGCAGGCCGCAGAAGATCGTGCCCGCGGAGACCTTCAGGTTCCGCTTGGTCACCTCGTCGGTGAGCCGGGCCGGGTCGGTCGGCAGGTAGCCGTACGGGCCGAGTTCTATCCACGAGTAGCCGGCCTCGGCGACCTCGTCGAGGAAGCGTTCCCAGGGCACCTGCTGGGGGTCGTCGGGGAACCAGACGCCCCAGGAGTCGGGGGCTGAGCCGACCCGGATGCGGTCGAGCGCGAGGGCCATGTCAGGACTTTCCTTCCGAAGACGTGGCTACGGGGGCGGTGAGGTCTCCCGCTTCGGGGAGCTCCTCGACGTCGACGCCGCGCACCTGGGACAACTCGTGCTTGAGGGAGGCGAGTTCGGTGCCGCCGGCCATGTGGTTGGTCAGCTCCTCGAGGCTGACCTCGCTGCGGGAGGCGGACAGTTCCATGGTGCCGAGGCGCAGCACGCTGAAGTGGTCGCCGACCATGTAGGCGTGGTGCGGGTTGTGGGTGATGAAGATGACGCCCAGGCCCTTCTCGCGGGCGGCGGCGATGTACTTCAGCACCACACCGGACTGCTTGACGCCGAGGGCGGCGGTCGGTTCGTCCAGGATGAGGACGCGGGCGCCGAAGTAGACGGCGCGGGCGATCGCGACGCACTGGCGCTGGCCGCCGGAGAGCGTGCCGATGGGCTGCTCCATGTCGTCGAGGACGATGCCCATGTTGCGCAGTTCCTCGTCGGCGGTCTTCTTCATCTTCTCGATGTCGAGACGGCGGACGGGCCAGGGGCCCTTGGTCATCTCGGAGCCGAGGAAGAAGTTGCGCCACACCGGCATCAGCGGGACGACGGCGAGGTCCTGGTAGACCGTGGCGATGCCCTTGTCGAGGGCCTCGCGCGGGGTGGAGAAGCGCACCGGTTCGCCGTCGACGAGGAACTCGCCCTCGGTGTGCTGATGCAGACCCGAAACGATCTTGATGAGGGTGGACTTGCCGGCACCGTTGTCGCCGAGGACGCAGGTGACCTGGTTGGGGAAGACCTTCAGGTCGACGCCGTGCAGGGCCCGGATGTTGCCGTAGGACTTGCCGGCGCCGCGGAGTTCGACGAGGGGTCGGTCCTTCTCGGGCGGCGTGTCTTCCAGGACGGCGCCGTGGGTGCCGGTTTCGTTGCTGGTCATTGCGGTCACCTCCGGGTCGCCGTGCGCTGGACCCACAGATTGATGAGGACGGCGCCGAGGAGCATCACGCCGAGGAAGGCCTTGAACCAGTCCGGGTTCCAGCCGGCGTAGACGATGCCCTGCTGCACCATGCCGAACATGAAGGCGCCGAAGACCGGGCCGATCGCTGAGCCGTAGCCGCCGGTGAGCAGACAGCCGCCGATGACGGCCGCGGCGATGTAGATGAGCTCCTGGCCCACGCCCTCGCCGGACTGCACGGTGTTGAAGGAGAACAGCTGGTGCATGCCGACGAACCAGGCGCCGAAGCCGACCAGCATGAACAGGGAGATCTTGGTGAAGGTCACCGGGACACCGACGGCCCGGGCGGAGTGCTTGTTGCCGCCGACCGCGAAGATCCAGTTGCCGTACTTGGTGCGCAGCAGCACCCAGGTGGCCAGGGCCGCGAAGACCAGCCACCACACCACGGTGATCTTGACGTTGACCCCGCCGACCTCGAACGTCGAGGCGAAGAGCTTCTGCGCCTGGGAGAAACCGTCCATGTCGCTGATGTCGTCGGTGGCGACGTTGCCGGTGACCAGCTTGGTCACGGCGAGGTTCACGCCCTGGAGGATCAGGAAGGTGCCGAGGGTGACCAGGAAGCTGGGCAACCCGGTCTTGACCAGCAGCCAGCCGTTGAACGCCCCGATGGCGAGCGACACCAGGAGGGCGACGATCACGCCGACCCAGACGTTCATGGTCAGCTGGTAGCTGAGCATCGACGCGGTGAGCGCCGAGGTGACCACGGCGACACCGGCCGACAGGTCGAACTCGCCGCCGATCATCAGCAGGGCCACCGGCAGTGCCATGATCCCGATGGTCGACGACTGGTACAGGATGTTGGCCATCGAGCTGCCGTCGCGCACCGGCGGTGCCGCGAACAGGAAGAACACGAGCACGGCGACGGCGCCGAGGAAGACGCCGACCTCGGGCCGGGCCAGCAGCCGCAGCGCCATCGGGCGCTGCCGCGTGCGGCCGTCGGACTGCTTGGGGCCGGGGGCCGGCGGTGTGTCCACCGCCGGCGCAGCCTGTTGGGTCATGCTCATCACCGGGTGCCCTTCGCGGCGAACTCCCCGATCTTGTCGACGTTGGACTTGTCGACGAAGGCCGGGCCGGTCAGCACGGGCTGCTCGCCGCCGCCGCTGTAGTTGCCGTTGTTCTTGTAGAGCCACAGGCCGTCGACGGCCAGATAGCCCTGGAGGTAGGGCTGCTGGTCGACGGCGAACTGGATGTCGCCGGCCTTGATGGACTTGATCAGGTCCTTGTTCAGGTCGAAGGTGGCGATCTTCGCCTTGCTGCCGGCGTCGGAGACCGACTGCACCGCGGTCAGCGCGAAGGGGGCGCCGAGGGTGACGACGTAGTCGATGGACGGGTCCTGCTTCAGCTTGGCGGTGATCGTCGACTTCACGGACGGCATGTCGGTGCCGTTGACGTTCTGCGGGTCGACCTTGCCCTCGAAGGTCTTGGCCACGCCGTCGCAGCGCTGCGTCAGGCCGACGTTGCCCTGCTCCTGCATGACGCAGAGGACCTTCTTGGCGCCGACCTCGTTGAGCTTCTTGCCGAAGGCCTCGCCCGCGACGGACTCGTCCTGGCCGAAGAACTCCAGCAGGTTGAGCTTCTTCCAGTCGCTCAGGCCGGAGTTGAGTCCGACCACGGGTATGCCGGACTTCTCGGCCTTGCCTATGACGCCCTTGAGGGCGTCCGGCTTGGCGAGGGTGACGGCGATGCCGTCGACCTTCTGGTCGATCGCGTTCTGGACCAGGTTGGCCTGGTTGCCCGCGTTCGGGTCGGCGGAGTAGACGAGCTTGATGTTGTCCTTGGCGGCGGCGGCCTCGGCGCCCTTGCGGACGGTGTCCCAGAAGGTGTCACCGGGGGCCTGGTGGGTGACCAGGGCGACGGTCATGCGCGGCGTGGTCGCCTTGCCCGCGGAGGCGTCGGCAGCGCCTTCCTCGGACTTCTTGCCCCCGGAACTGCTGGAGCAGCCGGCGAGGGTCAGGGCCGCTGCCGCGGCAACGGCGACAACCGGCGCGATTCTGCGGGAGCGGGGGTGAGAAGAGCGGTCCATCTTTCCTGGCACCTCACTGTGCTACTGCGGGGGAAAGGAGGGGATCACGAGGATCCGTGGTCCCGGAGCCTTACGGAGTCCGGATCATGATGCCGCAAACAGACTGTTGCGATGCCACGGGATACAAGTCCCTGCCGCGCCCGCTGTCAATACTTTGTTAAGACATCATTTCACAAGCAGGTCCGAATGTAAGTACAAACTATTGACAGGGCCCTGCTCGGGCACCTACACCTGTTAAGCGGCAGGTCCCAGGTCACCCACGCCCCACGGTGTCAGGGCGGCTCCGGACCCGCATCCCCAGCTTCCCGAGGAGGTCGCGCATGGCCGGGCCAGCCCAGTATTTCGACTTGATCACGATGGGCCGCATCGGAGTCGACCTCTATCCCCACCAGACCGGCGTCCCTCTTCCCCAAGTGGAGACGTTCGGGAAGTTCCTTGGAGGTTCGGCGGCCAATGTGGCGGTCGCCGCGGCACGCCTCGGACGCCGCACGGCGGTCATCACCCGGACCGGCAACGACCCCTTCGGCACCTACCTGCACGAGGAGCTGAGGTCCTTCGGCGTCGACGACCGCTGGGTCACCCCGGTCGACGCGTATCCCACGCCGATCACGTTCTGCGAGATCTTCCCGCCGGACGACTTCCCGCTGTACTTCTACCGCCGCCCCAAGGCCCCCGACCTGGAGATCCACACCGACGAGCTGGATTTCTTCGCGATCCGCGGAGCCCGGATCTTCTGGATCACCGGGACCGGCCTGAGCGAGGAGCCGAGCCGCTCCGCCACGCTCGCCGCCCTCAAGGCCCGCGACAAGGCGGGCGTCACCGTCTTCGACCTCGACTGGCGGCCGATGTTCTGGGCCGACCCCGAGGAGGCCCGCCCGTACTACCGCGAGGCGCTGCGCCACGCCACGGTCGCGGTCGGCAACCTCGACGAGTGCGAGATCGCCACCGGCGTGCGCGAGCCGCAGGCCTGCGCCGACGCGCTGCTGGAGGCGGGCGTGGAACTGGCCGTCGTCAAACAGGGCCCCAAGGGCGTCCTCGCCGTGCACCGCGACGGCACCCGGGCCGAGGTGCCGCCGGTGCCGGTCGAGGTGGTCAACGGCCTGGGCGCGGGCGACGCCTTCGGCGGTTCCCTCTGCCACGGCCTGCTCGCCGGCTGGGACCTGGAGAAGACCATGCGCCACGCCAACGCCGCCGGTGCCCTCGTCGCCTCACGCCTCGCCTGCTCCTCCGCGATGCCCGCCGAGTCCGAGGTCGAGGACCTCCTCGCCGGGGTGTCGTCGCCGAGCACGAGTCACTGAACGGAGCCTGCATTGAACATCGGCATCCCCGACCTCACCACGGTCCGGGCCCGGAATCCCGAGGCCGTCGCCGAGGCGGCCGCCCGCCGGGTGCGCCGGCCGCTGATCGGCGACAGCGGCCGGCTGATGATCGTGGCCGCCGACCACCCGGCGCGCGGCGCCCTCGGGGTCGGTGACCGGCGCCTGGCCATGGCCAACCGCGCCGAACTGCTGGAACGGCTCTGCGTCGCGCTGTCGAGGCCCGGGGTCGACGGGGTGCTCGCCACCGCCGACATCCTCGAGGACCTGCTCCTGCTCGGGGTGCTGGAGAACAAGGTCGTCATGGGCTCGATGAACCGCGGCGGCCTCGCCGGCGCCACGTTCGAGATGGACGACCGTTTCACCGGCCACCGCGCCGAGGACATCGCCCGGCTCCGCTTCGACGCGGGCAAGCTCCTGGTCCGCATCGACTACGACGACCCGGGCTCGCTCACCACCCTGGAGTCCACCGCACGGGCGATCGACGCCATGGCGGCCCGGCAACTCCCCCTCTTCGTCGAGCCGTTCATCTCCCGGCGGGTCGACGGCAAGGTGCGCAACGACCTGTCCGCCGAGGCCGTCACCCGGTCCGTCGCGATCTCCTCGGGGCTGGGCGGCACCTCCGCCTACACCTGGCTGAAGCTGCCCGTCACCGACGACCCGGACGACATGGCCCAGGTGCTGGAGACCTCCACGCTCCCGGTCGTGCTGCTCGGCGGCGAGGTGGGCGGCGACCAGGAGGGCGCGTACGAACGCTGGCGCAAGGCCCTGCGCCTGCCCACCGTGCAGGGTCTGGTCGTCGGGCGCTCGCTGCTCTACCCGGCCGGGGGCAGCGTGGAAGAGGCGGTGGACACGGCCGTCGGCCTGCTGTGATGCAAGAGGCACCTGCTGTGACCCGAAAGGCACACGATGACGTATCACCTTCCCGCGGGTAAGGCCCTCGGCGTCCCCTACATCGTCGACGTCACGCCCGAGAAGGCCGGCTGGGACCACTCCAGCCTGCGGATCCTGGAGCTGCCGCCGGGCGGCACGCACTCCTTCGAGGCCGGCGACAGCGAGTGGATCGTCGTCCCGCTGAGCGGCGGCTGTACGGTCGCCGCGACGGACGACTTCGGCCAGGACACCTTCGAGCTCCAGGGCCGCCGGGACGTCTTCAGCGGCGTCAGCGACTTCGCGTACGTGCCGCGCGACGCCCGGGCGACCGTGACGTCCGCCGGCGGCGGCCGGTTCGCGCTGACCGGCGCGCGCTGCACCCGCCGGCTGCCCGCCCGCTACGGCCCGGCCTCCGAGGTGCCCGTGGAGCTGCGGGGCACCGGGAACTGCTCCCGGCAGGTCAACAACTTCGGCGCGGCGGGCGTGTTCGAGTGCGACAAGCTCATCGCGGTCGAGGTGATCACCCCGGGCGGCAACTGGTCGTCGTTCCCGCCGCACAAGCACGACGAGCACCGGCCGGGCGAGGAGTCCGTGCTGGAGGAGATCTACTACTTCGAGTTCGCCGGCCACGACGGCATCCCCGGCCTCGGCTACCAGCGCGTCTCCCCGTCCGGACCGGGCCGCGACACCGATGTCCTGGCCGAGGTCCGCGACGGCGACGTCGTCCTGATCCCGGACGGCTGGCACGGGCCGTCGATGGCCACGCCCGGCCACCACATGTACTACCTCAACGTCATGGCGGGCCCGGAGGCCGAGCGCGCCTGGCTGATCTGCGACCACCCCGACCACGCCTGGGTCCGCGACACCTGGCCGGACCAGCCGGTCGATCCCCGACTCCCCCTCTACACCGCCCCGGAGACCTCCGCATGAGCGCCCGCACCCGCCGACTGACGACCGCCCAGGCCCTGGTGCGGTTCCTGTCCGCCCAGTACACCGAGCGGGACGGCGTGCGCCGCCAGCTGATCGCCGGGACCTGGGGGATCTTCGGCCACGGCAACGTGGCGGGTGTCGGCCAGGCGCTCCTGGAGGCGGGCGAAGATGTCATGCCGTTCCACCAGGGCCGCAACGAGCAGTCGATGGTGCACGCGGCGGTCGGCTACGCCCGGCAGCTCAACCGCCTGTCCGCGCAGGCCGTGACGACCTCGATCGGCCCGGGCGCGACCAACCTGGTCACCGGTGCCGCCCTGGCGACGATCAACCGGCTGCCGGTGCTGCTCCTGCCCGGCGACTACTTCGCCACGCACTCCGCCGACCCGCTGCTCCAGCAGCTGGAGCACCCGGTCGAGGCCGACGTGTCGGTCAACGACACCCTGCGCCCGGTGTCCAGGTACTTCGACCGGATCACCCGCCCCGAGGCGCTGATCCCGTCGGCGCTCCAGGCGATGCGCGTGCTGGCCGACCCGGCCGAGACCGGCGCCGTCACCCTGGCCCTGCCCCAGGACGTGCAGGCGGAGGCGTACGACTGGCCGGAGGAGTTCTTCGCCGAGCGCGTCTGGTACGTACGGCGTCCCGCGCCCGACCCGGTGGAGCTGACGGCGGCCGTCGACGCGATCCGGTCGGCCGAGCGCCCCCTGATCGTCGCGGGCGGCGGCGTCCACCACAGCGAGGCCGAGTCGGCGCTGAGGGCGTTCGTGGACGCCACCGGCATCCCGGTCGCCTCGACCCAGGCCGGCAAGGGGTCGCTCCGCCACGACCACCCCGCCGACCTCGGCGGCATCGGCCACACCGGCACGGCCGTCAGCGACGACCTCGCCCGCGCCGCGGACCTCGTCATCGGCGTGGGCACCCGCTACACGGACTTCACCACGGCCTCCGGCACGCTCTTCCAGAATTCGGACGTGCGGTTCCTCAACCTCAACATCACCGGCTTCGACGCGCACAAGCTGGCCGCGCGCACGCTGGTGTGCGACGCGCGGTCGGGCCTCGAAAGGCTGCTGGAGGCGCTCTCCGGACACCGGGTGAGCGAGGCGTACGAGGCCGCGTACCGCGCCGGCAAGGAGCGCTGGGACGAGGTCGTCGAGGCCGCCTACCGCGCCGACGACGAGAGCGCGGTCCCGACCCAGACGCAGGTGCTCGGCGCGCTGGACGCGGCCGTCGGCGACGACGACGTGGTGATCAACGCGGCCGGCTCGCTCCCCGGCGACCTGCACAAGCTGTGGCGCTCCCGCAGCCCGCGCCAGTACCACCTGGAGTACGGCTACTCCTGCATGGGCTACGAGATCCCGGCCGGCATCGGCGTCCAGCAGGCCGCTCCCGGTACGCCGGTGTGGGCGCTGGTCGGCGACGGCACCTACCTCATGATGCCGACGGAGATCGTCACGGCCGTCCAGGAGGGCCTGCCGCTCAACATCGTCCTCCTCCAGAACCACGGCTACGCCTCCATCGGCGGTCTGTCGGAGGAGACCGGCGGCGAGCGGTTCGGCACCGCCTACCGCTTCCGGGCCGCCGACGGCACCTTCACCGGCGCCCCGCTGCCCGTCGACCTGGCCGCCAACGCGGCCAGCCTCGGCATGGACGTCCTGCGCGCCAAGACGGTGCGCGAGCTGCGCGAGGCGCTGGCCACGGCCCGTTCCTCCGACCGGCCGACCTGCGTGTACGTCGAGACCGACCCGGCCCCGACCGCTCCCCCGGCCGAGGCCTGGTGGGACGTGCCGGTGGCCGAGACCGCCTCCCGCGAGGCCGCCGTCGAGGCCCGCGAGCGCTACGAACGGCAGGTCGCCGGACGCCGTCGCCACCTCTGAACTCCCGCGAAGTCCCCGCGAACTCCCCGTGAAATCAGGCTCCACGAAAGGCCCTTGCTCCCCATGAAGACCATCACCCACTGGATCGACGGCAAGCCCGTCGAGGGCACCTCCGGCCGCTTCGGCCCCGTCTACAACCCGGCCACCGGCGCCCAGGAGAAGCAGGTCGCGTTCGCGACCGTCGACGAGGTGGACGCCGCCGTCGCCTCCGCCAAGGCCGCGTTCGAGTCCTGGGGGGAGTCCTCGCTCGCCAAGCGCACGGCGGTCCTGTTCAAGTACCGCGAGCTGCTGGACGCCCACCGCGACGAGATCGCCGAGCTGATCACCGCCGAGCACGGCAAGGTGCACTCCGACGCGCTCGGCGAGGTCGCGCGCGGCATGGAGATCGTGGAGCTCGCGTGCGGGATCAGCGTCCAGCTCAAGGGCGAGCTGTCCACGCAGGTCTCCACCCGGGTCGACGTCGCCTCGATCCGCCAGCCGCTGGGCGTGGTCGCGGGCATCACGCCGTTCAACTTCCCGGCGATGGTGCCGATGTGGATGTTCCCCCTCGCCATCGCGTGCGGCAACACGTTCGTGCTGAAGCCGTCGGAGAAGGACCCCTCCGCCTCCCTCCGCCTGGCCGAGCTGGCCTCCGAAGCGGGCCTGCCGGACGGCGTCCTGAACGTCGTGCAGGGCGACAAGACGGCCGTGGACCGCGTCCTGGAGCACCCGGACATCGAGGCGGTCTCCTTCGTCGGCTCGACCCCGATCGCCAAGTACATCCAGCTCAAGGCCGTCGAGCACGGCAAGCGGGTGCAGGCCCTGGGCGGCGCCAAGAACCACATGCTGGTCCTGCCCGACGCCGACCTGGACCACGCCGCCGACCAGGCGATCAACGCGGCGTACGGCTCGGCGGGCGAGCGCTGCATGGCCGTGTCGGTCGTGGTCGCGGTCGGCGACACCGGTGACGAGCTGGTCGGCAAGATCGCCGAGCGGGCGAAGAACCTGCGGATCGGCCCCGGCGACGACCCTGCGTCCGAGATGGGACCGCTGATCACCCGTGAGCACCGCGACAAGGTGGCGTCCTACGTGTCGTCGGCCGCCGAGCAGGGCGCCGAGGTCGTCGTCGACGGCACGGGCTTCTCGGTCGACGGCCACGAGGACGGCTTCTTCCTCGGCGTCTCCCTCCTGGACCGGGTGCCGCTGACGGCGGACGCGTACCGCGACGAGATCTTCGGCCCGGTGCTGTGCGTGGTCCGCGCGGACACGTACGAAGAGGCCATCAAGCTGATCAACGACTCCCGCTGGGGCAACGGCACCGCGATCTTCACCCGGGACGGCGGCGCCGCCCGCCGCTTCCAGCTGGAGGTCAAGGCCGGCATGGTCGGCGTCAACGTCCCCATCCCGGTCCCGGTGGGCTACCACTCCTTCGGCGGCTGGAAGGACTCGCTCTTCGGCGACCTGCACGTCTACGGCAACGACGGCATCGCCTTCTACACCCAGGGCAAGGTCATCACCACCCGCTGGCCGGACCCGGCCGACGCGGGCGGCATCAACCTCGGCTTCCCGAGCAACTCCTGACGCCGAAGGGGGGCAGTCCGTGGCACACCGATGGGGGGTAATCCATGGCGAGGACCGGTGACCGGGCCCGCACGGCAGCAGTCCCCGCGCTCAGCGCGCTGGACTTCGCCCTGGACCGGGGCAGTCCCGTGCCGCTGTACTACCAGCTCGCGCAGCAGCTGGAGTCGGCGATCGAGCACGGGGTCCTCGCCCCGGGCAACCTCCTGGGCAACGAGGTCGACCTCTCGGTGCGCCTCGGCCTGTCCCGCCCCACCGTCCGCCAGGCCATCCAGTCCCTCGTCGACAAGGGACTGCTGGTCCGGCGGCGCGGGGTCGGCACACAGGTGGTGCACAGCCAGGTCAAGCGCCCCCTGGAGCTGAGCAGCCTCTACGACGACCTGGAGGAGGCCGGGCAGGGACCCACCACCCAGGTCGTGCGCAACGAGGTCGTCCCGGCCTCCTGCGACGTGGCAGCGGCGCTCGGCGTCGCGGAGGGCAGCGAGGTCACCGTCCTGGACCGGCTGCGCCGCACCCACGGCCAGCCGGTGGCCCTGCTGTGCAACTACCTGCCGGCGTCTCTCGTGCCCCTCGACGACACACGCCTGGAGTCGACGGGCCTGTACCGGATGATGCGCTCGGCGGGCATCACCCTGCACAGCGCCCGGCAAAGCGTCGGCGCCCGCGCGGCCACGGCGGAGGAGGCCGCGTGCCTGGACGAGGAGGAGGGAGCGGCGCTGCTCACCATGCAGCGCACGGCTTACGACGACACCGGGCGTGCGGTCGAGTACGGCACGCACATCTACCGTGCGTCGCGGTACACGTTCGACTTCCAGTTGCTGGTCAGGCCGTGACCGGACTCCGAGCGCGGGTGCGAGCGGGGCGGTTCCGAGGGCCTCGCGGCCGGCCTCGACGCCCTGGCCGGCAGCTTCAAGAGCGGTCCCCCTTCCGCAGCATCCGGCTGAACGGCGTGTCCGGGCGCTCCAGGCGTTCGCCGTCCAGCGTGATGTCGACGGCCTCGTTGAAGAAGGCGACGCGTCCCTGGATCGCCGCCACGGCGGGCAGCGGCTCGGGGTAGCTCCAGACGATGTTGGGCGGCACATCGCCCTCGTCGCGCCAGGACCAGTACTCGGCGGTGCCCTTGTAGGGGCATCCGGTGCTGTGGTCCGTGGCGTCGAACAGGTCCAGGCGGACGTCCTCGCGGGGGAGGTAGTACCGGGTCGGCAGGGACGTCTCGAAGAGCAGGACGGGGGCGTGGGTGTCCGCGACGACCCGGCCGTCGATCTCGACCCGGACATGGCGGCTGCTGGGCAGCGCGTCGACGCGTTTGTGCGGGTCACGGGGGTGGATGAAGATCTCTTCCTCCTCCTCGTACCAGTGGTCCAGGCCCGTGTCGGTGCGCAGGAACCACTCGAAGGCGATGTGGCCGGCCAGGTCGTCGGCGGGGAACGTCCAGGCCGCGTTCGCGCGCACCTCGCCGTCGGCGTCGAGGTCGTAGAAGATCCGGGAGCCGGTGTGCTTGCCGGTGGGCGGGTTCTGCGCCGGGCGGAGGAGGTCGGTGCGGACCTCGTCGTGCGGGAAGGCGTACTGCGGTACGGGCAGGTGGGGTTCCCAGACGAGGACGGGGTGCCGGCTGTCGACGACGGTGACGTCGCCCTTGCGGCCGCGCACCCAGCGCTCGCTGGGCTCCCACATGAGGCCTTCGGGGGTGGTCCTGATCGACCGGGCGGCGGGGTGGGCCGGGTGGGTGGTCATGGCCGGTGCTCCTTCCGGAGGTCCGGATGTCCGGTTCCCTCCACGGTCCCACGAGCTCAGTGGGCCGCGTCCAGCCTGGCCCGCTGCCCGGCGGTCAGTTCCAGGTCCACCGCGGCGAGGTTCTCCTCCAGCTGGGCCACCGAGGAGACCCCGGCCAGCGGGACGATCGGCAGCTCACCGCCGATCTGCCAGGCCAGCACGACCTGGTTGACGGTCGCCCCGGTCTCCCGGGCCACCTCCCGCAGCACCGCCAGCCTGGCGGGGGTGCCGGGGTGGTCGAAGTCCGCGGGCAGCCGGTCCGGGTGGGTGTAGGCGCCCTTCAGCAGCGGCGAGTAGGCGACCAGGGTCAGTCCCGGCTCGGCCCGCAGGTAGCTCAGCAGGTCGGGGCCGGCGTGGCCGAGGCTGCCGTCCGGGAAGAGGCTCTCGGGTACGTCGGTGCGGGGGCGCAGGTGGCTGTGCGCGTACTGGAGCACCTCGTAGCCGGGCAGTCCGGCCGCGGCGGCGAGTGCGCGGGCCCGCTCCACCCACCAGGCGGCGTGGTTGCTCACGCCGAGCAGTCCGACGGTGCCCTCGGCGACCAGGGCGGCGAAGCCCTCGACGGTCTCCTGGAGCGGGACCTCGTGGTCCTGGATGTGGGCGTACAGCAGGTCCAGCTTCGCCACGCCGAGCCGCTCGCGGCTGCGTTCGGCGGACTCGCGGATCACCTTCGCCGACAGGCCCTCGGCGTTGTCGACATAGCTGGTGCCGGGGGCCAGGGGGCGGGCACCGAGCTTGGTCGCGATGACGATCTCGTCGCCGATGCCGCGGCTGCGCCGCCAGCGGCCGAGGAGTTCCTCGCTCTGGCCGCCCTGGCCGCCGTCGACCCAGAAGGCGTAGTTGTCGGACGTGTCGATGAAGTTCCCGCCGGCTTCGACGTAGCGGTCGAGGACGGCGAAGGACGTCTTCTCGTCCGTCACCGATCCGAACAGCATGGCGCCGAGCGCGAGGACGCTCACCTCGCGGCGGGTGTGCGGATCCGTGCCGATCGTGCGGTACTTCATGGCTGCTCCTCCCGTGCGCGCCCCGGGGGTCGGGGCACGAACGGCAGTCTTCATCTTGAAGCGCACTTCAAGTCAAGACCCGCACGGGTCAGTCGGCGAACGGTCCCTCCAGCGCCGCCCACTGCAGCAGCATGATGGTCTTCGCGTCGGCGATCTCACCGGTGCGGATCATCTCCAGGGCCCTGCGGAAGGGCAGCTCGAAAATCTCGATGTCCTCGCCCTCCTCGTCCAGACCGCCACCCTCGTGGGTGCGGGTCGACGGGCCGTAGGCGGCGGCGTAGAAGCTGACGCGTTCGGTGACCGAGCCGGGGCTCATATAGACGTCGAAGACGTGCCGGACCTCGCCGATGGTGTGGCCGGTCTCCTCCACGACCTCGCGCCGCACCGCGATCTCCGGGTGCTCGTCATCGTCGTCGAGCAGGCCGCCCGGGGTCTCGACGAGCATGCCGTCGGGGTGCCCGTTGACGTACACGGGGAAGCGGAACTGGCGGGTGAGCAGCACGGTTTCGCGTTCGGTGTCGTACAGCAGCATGGTGGCCCCGTTGCCGCGGTCGTGTGTCTCGCGTTCCTGGGTGCTCCAGGTGCCGTCGGCGTGCCGGAAGTCGAAGGTCGTGGTCCGCTCGACGTACCAGTGGCTGGACAGGAGCTTCACGTCCCGCACCTTGACGCGGGGGTTGCCGGTCAGGTCCCGGCCGGTCCGGTCGAGTCCGGTGCGGCCCCTGCGGTCAGGGGTGTCGATGCCGGCGGTCATCGGGCACCGGCCGGGCGGGCGGAGAAGGGCGAAGTGGTCATGCCCGCTTCTACCATCCGGGACCGCCCGGTGCCGCACGCTCCGGATCGGCACGGGTGTCGGACACGGGAGGTGACGCGTCTGCGCCTGCCCGTCGCCCGGTGAGCCGGGAGACAGTGGGAGGCCGGTGTCGCGGCCTCTGCGGCAGGCCTGCGGGCCACGGCGCTTCGATTCGCCTCACGGGGGAGGACCCATGGAAACCGGCCGGAGCAACAGGCACGCGCTCGTCGTCGGCGCCGGTATCGGCGGACTGGCCACCGCGCTCGCCCTCGGCCGTGCCGGGTGGCGCGTGACCGTGCTGGAGCGGGCGGCGGCCATCGGGGAGATCGGCGCGGGAATCCAGCTCAGTCCCAACGGGGTGCGCGTGCTGAGCTCCCTCGGGGTGCTGGAGGGGCTGCTGCCCACGACGTTCCGTCCCGAGGCCGTCGAGATGCGGCTCGGCCGTTCAGGTCGGCACGTGTTCCGCATCGAACTCGCCGAGACCGCCGTACGGCGGTGGGGCGCCCCTTATCTGCACGTCCACCGTGCGGACCTGATCGACGTCCTCCACACCGGGACGGTCGGCAGTGGCCTGGACATCACGCTCCACACCGGGTCGGCGGTGAAGAGCTACGAGCAGAGCCCCGAGGAGGTCACGGCACTGCTCGACTCGGGCCGGCGCGTCAGCGGCAGCCTGCTCGTCGGTGCCGACGGCATCCACTCGGTGATCCGCGGTCAGATGCTGGGGGCGGGCGAGCCCCGGTTCACCGGCCATGTCGCCTGGCGGGTCACCGTCCCGGTCGAGCGTCTGGGGCGTGACGCGCCCCCGCCCACCGCGTGCCTGTGGGTGGGCGACCGGCGTCACGCGATCACCTACCGGCTCCGGGGCGGGGCACTGGCCAATCTCGTGGCGGTCGTGGAGCGCGACGAGTGGCGGGGAGAGTCCTGGACCGAGCGCGGCACACGGCAGGACGCGCTGGCCGACTTCGAGGGCTGGCACCCCACGGTCACCACCACCCTCCGGGAGGCGGACGCCCACTACCGCTGGGCGTTGTTCGACCGCGAGCCCCTGGAGACCTGGACCGACGGACGCGTCGCGCTCCTCGGTGACGCGTGCCATCCCATGCTGCCGTACCTGGCCCAGGGTGCCACCATGGCCATCGAGGACGCACAGGTGCTCGCCCACCGGCTCGAAGGCACCGACGACGTGCCCCGGGCGCTGCTCTCCTACTCCGCCACGCGGCGGCCGCGTACCGCACGTGTCCAGGCCGGATCACGCCAGAACGGGCAGCGGTTCCATCAGGGAAGCACCTTCGCCCACCTGCCCCTGTGGTTCCTGGGGAAACTCGCTCCCCGCGCCTACCACCGCCGGCTGGACTGGCTCTACGGACACCGGGTGCCTTGATCGCCTGCTCCCCCGGCCCAAAGGAAAAGGCCTCCGCAGGCTGTTGCCCGCGGAGGCCTTCCGCACCGTCGGGACGACAGGATTTGAACCTGCGACCCCTTGACCCCCAGTCAAGTGCGCTACCAAGCTGCGCCACGTCCCGGTGCGCGCACCGCCGCGGTGAACCGCGTGATCGCGCGAACAGCACTTTACCTCACACCCCTGGCCGCGCCGAAAGCGGCCCGGGCGGGACAATCGGCGTATGGGCAGCACAGGCAGTGAGGAAAGCACGGGACGGCCGGGCGGCGCACGCGACCGCGACAGCGAGGGGCGGGCGCGCAACGCCCGGCCGCGGGACGGTCTCGGCCGGCCCCTGCCGTACGACGCGCCGGGGGTGCCGCGGCAGCCCGAGGGCGTCGTCCGCACCCCGGAGGAGACCGTCGTCGAGGCGCAGCGGCTGCTGGACGAGGGGAAGCCGTTCCACGCGCACGAGGTCTTCGAGGACGCCTGGAAGTCGGGCCCCGACGCGGAGCGGGAACTGTGGCGCGGGCTCGCCCAGCTCGCGGTGGGCCTGACACACACCGCCCGCGGCAACCTCACGGGCGGGGTACGCCTGCTGCGGCGCGGTGCGGGCGCGGCCGAGGCGTGGGCGTCCGGCTCCGGGAAGGCGACGCCACACGGGATCGACGTCGCGAGCGTCGCCGCCTGGGCACGGGGGCTGGCCGAGGACGTGGAGCGGGAGGGCCGGCCGGTGGACGCGGGGGCGCGGGCGCCCCGGTTGCGGGGTGCGGACGCCGGGCGCTGACAGCACCCCCACGACTGACACGACTGGCGCGCCCATCACCGGGCACCCGTGCGGACGTTCTGGCATGCGCACGTAGTCCACTGGTGTGAGGGTGACGTCGTGACCGTCGTGGAGGAAACCGCACTGCCCGCCTCCCAGCCCCCGGTGCTGGACACCCGTCGCCGCAACGTCGTCTTCGTGACGATCATGCTGGGGATGCTGCTCGCGGCCCTCGACCAGACCATCGTCGGCACCGCTCTGCCGACCATCGTCTCGGACCTGGGCGGGGCGGACCACATGTCGTGGGTGGTCACCTCGTACCTGCTCGCGGAGACCGTCGCGACCGTGCTGGTCGGCAAGTTCGGCGATCTGTTCGGCCGCAAGGTGGTCTTCCAGGTCTCGGCGATCGTGTTCATCACGGGCTCGTTCCTGTGCGGTCTGGCCACCAACATGTCCATGTTGATCGCCTGGCGGGCGATGCAGGGCATCGGCGCCGGCGGGCTGATGGTCACGTCGATGGCGTTGATCGCCGACGTCATTCCGCTGCGCGAGCGCGGCAAGTACCAGGGCGCGATCGGCGCGGTGTTCGGTGTGGCCACCGTCATCGGGCCGCTGCTCGGCGGGCTCTTCACCGACCATCTGACGTGGCGGTGGGCGTTCTACGTCAACGTGCCCATCGCGATCGTGGTCGTCGCGGCGGCCGCCCGCACCATCCCGGTCGTGAAGTCGGTGTCCCGGCCGGTCATCGACTATCTGGGCATCGCGCTCGTCGCGGCCGGCGCGAGCGCGCTGATCCTGGCGACGAGTTGGGGCGGCAACGAGTACGCGTGGGGCTCGGGCGTGATCATCGCCCTGTTCGTGGGCGGTGTGGTCGCACTCGGTCTGTTCTGCTGGGTGGAGACCCGGGCGCGCGAGCCGATGCTGCCCATGCGGCTGTTCGCCAACCCGGTGTTCACCGTCTGCTCGGTGCTGAGCTTCATCGTCGGCTTCGCGATGCTCGGCGCGCTGACGTATCTGCCGACGTATCTCCAGTACGTCGACGGTGACTCGGCCACGGTGTCCGGCGTGCGGACGCTGCCGATGGTGGCCGGGCTGCTCATCGCGTCGGTCTTCAGCGGCGGCGTCGTCAGCAGGACCGGGCGGTACCGAGTGTTCCCGATCGTCGGCGCGCTGGTGATGGGCGCCGGTCTGTTCCTGATGTCCCGCATGGGGCCGGACACCGGCTCGGGGCTGGAGTCGCTGTACATGTTCGTCATGGGCACCGGCATCGGTCTGTGCATGCAGGTGCTGACGATCGCGGTGCAGAACACCGTCGACTACGCCGACCTGGGCACGGCGACCTCCGGCGTGACCTTCTTCCGCACGCTGGGCAGCTCGTTCGGTACGGCCGTCTTCGGCACGATCTACACCAACGCGCTGGCGCCCAACCTCCGCGAGGGGGTGGCGCGGGCGGCGCAGACCGGCGGCGTGGAGCCGGACACCCTCGCCGGGGCGGCGACCAGCCCGGACGGCGTGCACGAGCTGCCGCCGGCCACGGCCGCCCCGATCATCGACGCCTACGCCGACACCCTCCAGACCGTGTTCCTGTGGACGGTGCCGGTGGCCGCCCTGGGCTTCCTCGTCGCCCTGTTCCTCAAGCAGGTCCGGCTGCGCGACACCGCGCGGACCGGGTCGACCGACATGGGCGAGGGCTTCGCCTCGCCGGGCGGCGCGGACTCCCGACGAGTGCTGGAGGCCGCCGTCGGAAAGATCATCGGCAGTACGGACCTGGACACCGCGCGCCGGATCATCCTGGAGTCGGACACCCGGCTCGATGTGGCGGGTGCCTGGGCGGTGATGCAGGTCGAGCTGTTCTCGCGGATGGTCGGTCATGCCAGTCTCGGACTCATCGCCGCGCGGCGCCGGATGCCGCCCGAGGTGTTGCTGCCGGTCTTCGAGCGGATGGTCGACGAGGGATTCCTGACCCGCGACGGCTCCCTCCTGTCCCACACCGAGGCCGGTGCCCGCGAGGCCGCGGTCATCACCAGGGCCTGGGCCTCCTGGCTGGAGGACCGGCTGGGGCAGGACATCGGCCGTCCGTCGGACAGCGACCTGCGCGTCGCGGTCGACGCGATCGCCAAGCGGCTGCTGGTGGAGGACCTGAGCCACGGTCTGCCGGCCAGGCCGGCGAAGGTCCTGGCGACCAGCACGGCGTGACGGGCGGCTGCCGCTCTGCCCCGGGTACCGACCGGCGGACACGCCCCACCGTGGTTATCGTCCAGGCATGGAGTCCGTACGTGCCGTGCTCGTCGACATCGACGGGGTGCTGACCGTCTCGTGGCGGCCCTTGCCCGGGGCCGTGGAGGCGTTGCGGGATATCCGGGATGCCGGGCTCGCCGTGCTGCTGGTCACCAACACCACGTCCCGCACCCGGGCGTCGATCGCCGGGACGCTCACGGACGCGGGGTTCCCGGTGTCCGCCGAGGACATCCTGACCGCGCCCGCCGCCACCGCCTCCTACCTCGCCGAGCACTGCCCCGGCGCCCGGTGCGCCCTGCTCAACAGCGGCGACATCGCGGAGGACCTCGATGGTGTGGTCGTCGTCGACCCGGCGGACTCCGGCCCCGTGCCGGATGTCGTGCTGGTCGGCGGGGCCGGTCCGGAGTTCGGCTACGCGGCGCTGGACCGGGCCTTCGGGCATCTCCAGCGCGGGGCCCGGCTGGTCGCCATGCACCGCAACCTGTACTGGCGTACGGCCGAGGGACTGCGGCTGGACGCCGGTGCGTTCCTGGCCGGGCTGGAGCAGGCCGCCCGGGTGGAGGCCGAGATCACCGGGAAGCCGGCCCGGGCGTTCTTCGAGGCGGCGCTCGCCCGGCTGGGCGCGAGTGCGGGCGAGGCCGTGATGGTGGGCAACGACGTCGAGTCCGACGTGCTCGCGGCGCAGCGGGCCGGGATCACCGGGGTCCTCGTCCGGACCGGCAAGTTCCAGCCGGAGGTGCTCCGGGCCGCCGACGGCACGCCCGACCACGTGATCGACTCCTTCGCGGACCTTCCGGCACTGCTGCGGGGTTCAGCGCAGCAGTAGCTGCAACCCGCCCACGACCGTCGCCGCGATGACCAGCTGTTCGAACAGCCGCTGGTTGATCTTGTTGACCGCCCACTTGCCGAAGAGCGCGCCGGGCACGACGAACGCCACGAGCGCCAGGTCGAGCAGCAGGGAGCGGCCGTCGATCAGGCCGAGGCCGGCGCTGAAGGGCAGCTTGGAGACGTTGACGATCAGGAAGAAGAAGGCCGACGTGCCGAGGAAACCGAGCTTGCGGAAGCCCGCGGACAGCAGGTACATCGACATCACCGGGCCGCCCGCGTTGGCGACCATGGTGGTGAAGCCGCCGAGGACGCCGTAGGAGCGGGCCTTGATCCGGCCCGCCCGGGTCGTGACCGACTCCGGCTCCTGCTCGGCCTCCGCCGTACGCCTGCGCCAGACCGTCACCGCGGCCATCAGCAGCAGGATCGCGCCGATCGAGGTCCGTACGATCGCGTCGTCCGCCCACATCAGGAACACCGTGCCGACGACGACGCCCGCGGCGACCGCCGGGAACAGCCGCCACAGCGTGGGCCAGTGGGCGTGCCGCCGGTAGGTGGCGACGGCGAGCAGGTCCCCGGCGATCAGGACCGGCAGCAGCACGCCGGTGGAGGCGCGGGCGGGCAGCACCGCGGCGAAGATGGCGAGGCTGACTGTGTTGGCCCCGCTCACGGCGGTCTTCGAGAAGCCGACGAGCAGGGCCGCGAAGGCGAGCGCGGCGAACTCCCAGCCGGTGATGTGCCAGAGCGTCATCGTGTTCATGCGAGCACTGATGCTATGTGCAACGAACCGGGTCGGCAGTGCCGTCTCGCCTGGTGGCACGAAGTGGGTGGCTACGCCCGCTCGACCAGCAGCGCGCTCCCCTGGCCCACCCCGACACACATCGTCGCCAGTCCCCGCCGTGCACCCGTACGCCGCATCCGGTGGAGCAGCGTCGTCAGGATGCGGGCGCCAGAGCAGCCGAGCGGGTGGCCGAGGGCGATGGCTCCTCCGCTGGGGTTGACCAGCTCGGGGTCGATGCCGAGCTGGTCCACGCAGGCCAGGGCCTGGGCCGCGAAGGCCTCGTTGAACTCGGCCTCCTCCAGGTCGCCGACGTCCCAGCCGGCCCGGGTGAGTGCCTTGCGGGTCGCGGGGACCGGGCCGATGCCCATGACGTCGGGGTGGACGCCTGCCGACGTTCCGGCGACGTAGCGGCCCAGGGACTCCAGGCCCAGTTCGCGCAGGGCGTCCTCGCTGACCAGGAGGAGACCGGCGGCGCCGTCGTTCATCGGGGAGGCGTTGCCCGCGGTGACCGTGCCGCCCTCCCGGAAGACGGGCTTCAGCCGGGACAGCTTCTCGTACGAGGTGTCTTCGCGGACGCACTCGTCGGTGTCGACGACCACCCCGTCGGGGCGTTCCACGGGCAGGAGCTCGTCGTCGAAGTGGCCGTTCTTGCGGGCGAGGGCGGCGCGTTGGTGGCTGCGCAGGGCGAAGTCGTCCTGGCGTTCGCGGGGGATGCCGTAGCGCGCGGCGACCTCCTCCGCCGTCTCGCCCATCGAGAGCAGGCCGTGCAGGTCCCGCATGGCGGGGTTGACCAGGCGCCAGCCGAGGCGGGTGTCCACGGTCTCGATGCGGTGCGGCAGGGCCTCGTCGGGGCGGGGCAGGACGAAGGGAGCGCGGCTCATCGACTCGGAGCCTCCCGCGATCACGATGTCGGCCTCGCCTGAGGCGATGGTGCGGGCTGCCGTGGTCACGGCCTCCAGTCCCGAGGCGCAGAGACGGTTGACGGTGGCGCCGGGCACGGACTCGGGGAGGCCGGCGAGCAGCGCGGCCATGCGGGCGACGTTGCGGTTGTCCTCGCCGGCCTGGTTGGCGGCTCCCCAGTAGACGTCGTCGACGCGGGCCGGGTCCAGCGCGGGCACCTCGCCGACCAGGGCGCGGACGACGGTGGCGGCGAGGTCGTCGGGCCGTACCGGCGAGAGGGAGCCGCGCAGCTTGCCGATGGGGGTGCGGCGGGCGGCCGCGAAGTGGACGGGACGCACGAGAGGACTCCTCACACCGCTTAATTAGCACTGCTAGTTTCGGACTATAGACCCTCGGTCCGCTGCTGTGAAGATTCCAGCGGCGGAGGTGCGCTCGGAGGGCATCATCGCAGGCCGGAACAACCGGCCTCCGTGCTTCCGCATCGGGTTTGCCCCAGGGGGCCCGGGGCACCCGCGCGTGCATGGAGTGGTTGCGGAGCGCCGCCTGTGTGGACGAGGACCCCGAGTTGTTCTTCCCCGTGGGCACAACGGGTCCGGCCCTGCGGGACGTAACGGCCGCGAAACGGATCTGTGCGCGCTGCCCGGTGACCGACCAGTGCCTGAGCTTCGCGCTGAGCAGCGGCCAGGCCTCGGGCGTGTGGGGCGGGACCTGCGAGGAAGAGCGCGACGCACTGCTCCGGACCACGAGAAACGACGCGAGGAGGAGAAGCGCCCTATGACGGCTGTGCGGAGCACACTGCCCGACGAGGCCCGCCGGGTCTCGTGCGAGGCACTCCAGGACACCCTGGTGGACCTGCTCGGGCTCTCGCTGATCGGTAAGCAGGCGCACTGGAACATCGTCGGACCGCGGTTCCGGTCGATCCACCTCCAGCTCGACGAGGTGGTCTCGGCGGCGCGGAACTTCGCCGACACGGTGGCGGAGCGGTCCGCGGCGCTCGGCGTCCCGCCGGACGGCCGGCCCGAGACCATCGCCAAGGCCTTCACGCTGCCCGCCCCCAAGGAGGGCTGGGTGCGCGACTCGGACGCCGTACAGGTGATGGTGGAGTCCCTCCAGGACGCCATCGGCCGGCTGCGCGAGCGCATCGACGCCACCGAGAAGGCCGACCTGGTCACCCAGGACCTGCTGATCGGCATCACCGCCGAGCTGGAGAAGCAGCGGTGGATGTTCGACGCCGAGAACGTCCCCGGCGAGGCCTGACCGGCGCGCACGTACGTACGGAAAGGGGCATGTGATGACCGACGCCCTTGAACTCGACGCGCTGTGGGAGGACTTCCACCGCGTGGTGAACATGACCTCGCAGGAGCTGGCGGCCTGGCTGCGGATGCGGGACGCCGACGAGGACGCGGAGCCGCTGCCGGAGCAGGCGGGCACGCAGACCGGGCAGCACGTCCTGGCGATCCTCCAGAAGCGGCGCACCGACCTGACCGAGGACGACCTGCGGGTGATGCGGAACGTCGTGGACAGGGTCACCTCGCAGGTGGACCTGGAGGACGAGCCGCTGCCCGAGGTGACGCCCGAGGACACACGCCGCCGGCACCGGCTGATGACGGTCGGCCACGATCCGCTCAAGGGGTAGCAGCCGTGGATCGGCAGCGGCGTGTCGTACGCGCACTCCTCGACGCGCACGGCCGGACGTACGCGGATGAGGCGGGCATCCGGTTGAGGGACACCCCGCAGCCGCTGTACCGGCTGCTGGTGCTGGCCCATCTGCTCAGCGCCCGCATCCGGGCCTCGGTCGCGCTGGCCACCGCCCGTGCCCTGCACGAGGCGGGGCTGCGCGACCCGCACCGCATGGCGGAGGCCGACTGGCAGGAGCGCGTGGACGCGCTCGGCCGGGGCGGCTACCGGCGCTACGACGAGCGCACGGCGACCCAACTCGGCGAGGCGGCCGAGCTGTTGAACGAACGGTGGAGCGGGGACCTGCGTCGGCTGCGCCGGGAGGCGGACGGCAAGGTGTCCGAACTGCGCCATCTGCTCCAGGAGTTCCCCGGGATCGGCCCGGCCGGCGCCGACATCTTCCTGCGCGAGGCACAGGGTGTGTGGCCGGAGGCCGCCCCCTACCTCGACGCGAAGGCCCTCCAGGGTGCCGAACGGCTGAAGCTGCCGGCGGACACGGAGCGCCTCGTCGAACTGGCGGGCGGCACCGACCCGGCCGTCCTCGCCGCCGCGCTGGTGCGGGCGGCGGTGGACAAGGACGTGGCCGAGGACGCGATGCGGCGGGCCGGGTGACCGGACCTCCCGTCAGCCGAGCAACCACCCTCCGTCCACCGTCAGTTCGACCGCGTTGACCGACCGGTTGCGCAGCAGGAAGTCGACCGCGTCCACCACGTCCGCCATCGCGGCGAGCCGCCCGGTGGGCGTCTCGGTGCGCAGTACCTCGAGCACCTTCTCCGGCTTGGCCTGCCAGTACGGGCTGTCGCCGACGACACCGGGATGCACGGCGTTGACCCGGACGGGAGCGAGTTCGACGGCGAGCGAGTTCATCAGCCCCCGCACGCCGGCGTTGACCGTCGCCACCGTCGTCGCCCCCGGGTAGGGGCGTTCCTTGGCCTGTCCGCCGAACAGGACGATGGCGCTGTCGTCGTGCAGCCGGGTCCGCAGCGTGTGCACGACCTCGGTGTAACCGACGAGCTTGAGGGTGACCAGCCGCAGAGCGGCGTCGATGTCGTACTCGCTCACCTTGTTGTCGTCCCGGGAAACCCCCGCGAGCACCAGATGGTCGACGCGTCCCACGCCGGCCAGCGCCGCAGCGATCTCCAGCGGCCGCCCCAGGTCGAGGGCGATGCCCCGGGCGCCGAACTCCTTGGCGATCAGATCGGCGCGGTGGGCGTCGCGGCCGGTGAGGACCACCTCGTCCCCCTGCTCGGCGCGGGCCCGGGCGAACGCGAGGCCGATGCCCGACGTGCCGCCGATGACAAGGACACTGCTCATGACCCCTCCTCAAGCACCTGGCGCAGATAGTCCCAGTCCCTGGTGAACCGGTACGAGTGCCGAGCCGGTGGCTGCGGCGCCTGCGTCTCCAGCCAACGCAGGGGCCCCTGCCCAGCGTTCACGAACCCATGCACACAGCCGGCGCCCGCCCAGGCGAGGTCCCCGGGCTCCAGCCGGTACCGCTCGCCGTCGAGGGTGGCCTCGGCGACGCCCTCCAGGATCAGATACGTCTCCTCGAAGGGGTGGTCGTGGGTGCCGATGACGCCGTCGGAGGCGTACTGCACCATGAACATCGTCGAGCCGACCGCGCCCAGGTCGCCGTCGACCATCATCTTCACGGTGATGCCGCTGTAGACCAGCAGCGCGGTGCGCATGCTCGCCGTGACGGCCAGCAGGTCCTGGGACTGCTTGCCCGGGTCCATCTGACCGGGCTCGAAATGGCCGAAGGAGCGGGTGCGCGGGTCGCGGACGTCGACCCGGACGGGGTCGCGGACGGGCAGGTCCGGCACCGTCTGGGTGTCGTACCCGTAACTGGCTCGCGGCACGGGGGCGAGCATGTCCGCCCAGCGGCCGCCGGTAGCCCCGGCGCCGCGCCAGGCGTGCGGGACGCCGATCGGCAGCAGGCCGTAGTCACCCTCCTCCAGCAGGTACGAGCCCTCGGGCACATCGAGGACCACGGCCCCGTCGAGGACGTGGAAGCTCTCCTCGTACGAGTGCACATGGGCGGGCACACGGCCGTCCGGTCGCAGTTCGCACAGGCCGAAGCCGGTGTGCGCACTGCCGTCGTCCTCGCCGACCAGCGTCCGCCGCCGGTGGCCCAGGCCGTCGTACGGCGGCCCGGGAAGATCGGCCGCGCGGCGGACCAGGTGATGCGTCATGCCGTGGCCTTCTCCCCCTTCGGCGCCTTCGTCTCCTTCGCCGCGAGGAGCCGGTCCCGGGCCTCGGAGACGAGCCGCAGGGCACGCCCAGTGTCGGTGAGCAGCTTGCCGTCACGCTTGTGGATCACGCCGTCGACGAGGACGGTGTCGACGTTGGACACGTCCGCGCACAGGGTCACCGCGGCCGCCGCGTCGTGCACGGGCGCGACGTTCAGCGCGGTGGCGTCGATCGCGACGATGTCGGCGCGCTTGCCGGGGGTCAGGGAACCGGTGCGGTCCTCCAGGCCCGCCACATGGGCGCCGTTGACGGTGGCGATCTCCAGCATCTGACGTGCCGTCAGCATGTTGCTGGGGACAGGCATGTTGGCCTGCCAGCAGTCGGCGTTGACGCGGGCGCGTTCGGCGCCGAAGGCCGCGCGGATCTGGGTGAACATGTCGCCGGGCACGGTGGTGACGACGTCGACGCTGAGCGACGGCCGCAGACCGTGCTCGATCGCCTGCATCACGGGCGGCCAGCCGTGCCCCATCTGGAGCTCCACCTGCGGCGCGACGGACACCGTGCCGCCGCTGCCGGCGACCATCCGCCACTCCTCCTCGCTGAAGTAGCAGCAGTGGACGTAGGTGGTGTCCGGGCCGAGGAGCCCCATGCCGTGGAGCTGCTTGACCATGCCGAAGCGGCCTGCCAGCCGCCCCATGGCCACGTGCACGGTGATCGGGATGCCGAGTTCGCGGGCGAGGGCCCACTCGGAGGCGACGACGTCGTTGACGCAGAAACCGGGTCCGCGCGTGGCGAGGGCCATGGTCAGCAGGCCGTCGTCCGACGCGAAGTGCCGGGCGCGGATCCGCCGCACGTCGTCGGCCGGTATCGCGATCTTGCTCTCGAACCAGTAGTCGGCGAGGGAGGTGTTGGCGCTGCCGTACGCGTACTGCGCCCGGATGCCGGACTCCGTCAGGCCCTGGATCGCGGCGTCCGGGTGGTCCGGGGTGTTGTTGATGTGCGACCAGTCGACGAGCGTGGTGATACCGGCGTTGAGGCATTCCAGCGCGCCCGCGAGGTTGGCCGCGTAGACGTCCTCCGGGGTGTACAGGGGCGCGAAGGTGTCGAGGACTTCGACGAAGTAGTCGTCGAGGGTGGCGTCGGGGGCGACACCCCGGATCGGCGCCTCCCAGGTGTGGCGGTGGGTGTCGACGAAGCCGGGGATCACGATGCGGCCGGTCATGTCGAGCACCTCGGCGTCGGCGCTGATCTCGGGCCGCACGTCCACGATCCTGCCGTCCTCGACGAGGACGTCCCCCTGGGGCAGATCCCCGACGGCGGGGTCCATCGAGATCACGTGACCGGAGCGCAGCAGTGTTCTGGTGGTCATCGCGCTTCCTCCCATGGGGTGTTCGGTGCGTGGGCGGGTGGGCAGCTCAGTAGGCGGCGAGTCCGCGGACCGCCGTGACGACCTTGTCGACGGTGGGGATGACCTGTTCCTCCAGTGCGTCGGCGAACGGCAGCGGGACGCACTCCGCCGCCACCCGCCGCGCGGGCGCGTCCAGCAGGCCGAAGCCCTCGTCGGCGACGATCGAGACGACAGTGGCCCCCCAGCCGCCCTGGTACGGGTTCTCCTCGACGGTGAGGAGCCGCGAGGTCCCGCGCAGTGAGTCGAGGACGGTCGCGGCGTCCAGGGGGACCAGGCAGCGCAGGTCGACCACCTCCGCCTCGATCCCCTCCCCCGACAGCACGTCGGCGGCCTTCAGCGCCAGGGGCACCGTCGAGGCGAGTGCGACGAGCGTGACGTCGGCGCCCTCGCGTACGACGGCGGCCCGGCCCAGCTCGACGACATGACCGGGCGGTGGCGGTGCCCCCTTGGTGGCCAGGAGGGCCTTGTGCTCGAAGAAGACCACGGGGTCGTCGCTGCGGATCGCCGCCGCCATCATGCCGATGACGTCGGCGGGTGTGGCCGGTGCCGCGATCTTCAGGCCGGGGACGGTCAGCGCCCAGTTCTCGGTGGCCTGGGAGTGCTGGGCGCCGAAGCCGAGCCCGCCGCCGTTGGCGGTGCGCACGACCAGGGGCACCGTCACCTGGCCGCCGGTCATGTAGCGGACCTTGGGGATCTCGTTGGCGAGGTAGTCCCAGCAGCAGGCCAGGAAGTCGGAGAACATGATCTCCGCGACGGGCCGCATCCCGGTCATCGCGGCGCCCATCGCCGCACCCACGATGGCCTGCTCGGATATGGGCGTGTCCCACACCCGCTCGGGCCCGAACTCCTTCAGCAGACCCACGGTCGTTTTGAACACGCCGCCGGCCGCGGCGATGTCCTCCCCGAGGCACACGACCGACGTGTCCCGGCGCATCTCGCGCGCGATGCCCTCGGCGACCGCTTCCCGGTAGGTGATCACGTCCGCCATGCGGCACCTCCGTCCGCCCACACGTCGGTCAGCGCCTCCCGCGGATCGGGCGGTGGCCCGGCCTTCGCCGCCTCGACGGCCCGCTCCACGACGGCCCGGGCCCGCTCGTCGGCCCCGGCGACCGTCTCCGCCCCGACCCCCAGCTCGGCGAGCCGTCCCCGTGCGAGGTCCAAGGGGTCGTGCTTCAGCCACCGTTCGACCTCCTCGGCCGGGCGGTAGGCCGCCGGGTCGGCGCGGCTGTGCCCGAAGTGCCGGTAGGTCTCGGCCTCCAGCACGGCGGGCCCGTCCCCGGCCCGGGCCCGCCGCGCGAGCCGCGCCACCGCCTCCTCGACGGCCTCGACGTCGTTGCCGTCGACGACCTCGCCGGGGATGCCATGGGCGGGCGCCCGGTCGGCGGCGGGCCGGGCCACCGCCGTGACGTCGGCGATCGGCGTGTACTCCATGTACTGGTTGTTCTCGCACACGAACAGCACCGGCAGTTTCCACACGGCGGCCAGGTTGAGCGACTCGTGGAAGGCGCCGATGTTGGTCGCGCCGTCCCCGAAGAATGCGACCGCGAGCTGGTCCGTGCCGCGCAGCCGGGCCGACCAGGCCGCGCCGACCGCCATCGGCAGATGGGAACCGACGATGGCGTACGAGCCGAGCATGCCCCTGGTCGCCTTGGTCAGGTGCATGGAGCCGCCCTTGGCCTTGCACAGCCCGGTCGCCCGGCTCATCAGCTCGGCGAGGCACTCCTCGGGCGTGGCGCCCCGGGCGAGGGCATGGTGGTGGCCTCTGTAGGTGGCGAACACATAGTCGTCCGGGCGCAGGGCCGCGCTCGCACCCACGGCGATCGCCTCCTGCCCGGCGGCGAGATGCGTGGTGCCCTTCACCAGCCCCTGGAGGAACAGGTCGTGGGCGGCCTTCTCCGTGCGGCGGATGACGGCCATCCGCTCGTAGCAGGCGAGGAGTTCGACGTCGTCCATCAGTTCACCCCGTCGCCACGAGAGGTGTTGAGATGGGACTGCGCCTCCCGGCGGGTGTTCAGCTCACCGCCCACCGTCCAGTACTTGCGCCCGGCCACCAGCAGTTCCTCGGCGGGGAACTTGGTGATGACCTCGCAGCCGTCGGCGGTGACGACGAGCTCCTCCTCGATCCGGGCGGCGGACCAGTCGTCGGCGGCCGGCCAGTAGGTCTCCAGGGCGAAGACCATGCCCTCTTCGAGGACTTCGGGATGGTCGAGGGAGACCAGACGGCTGAAGATCGGCTTCTCCCAGATCGACAGGCCGACGCCGTGCCCGTACTGGAGGGCGAAGGCGGCGGTCTCGTCGGCGAAGCCGAACTCCTCCGCACGCGGCCAGACCTGGACGATGTCGGCGGTGGTCGCGCCGGGCCGGACGAGGGCGATCGCCTGGTCCATGTACGCGCGGCAGCGCGCATAGGCGTCCCGTTGCGCACGGGAGGCGCTGCCCACGGCGAACGTGCGGTAGTAGCAGGTGCGGTAGCCGAGGTGGCTGTGCAGGATGTCGAAGAAGGCCGGGTCGCCGGGGCGGATCAGGCGGTCGCTGTAGACGTGCGGATGCGGTGAACACCGCTCGCCCGAGATGGCGTTGACGCCCTCGACGTACTCGCTGCCGAGGTCGTACAGGACCTTGCTGACGACTCCCACGCACTCGTTCTCGCGGACACCCGGGCGCAGGTAGCCGTACAGCTCCTCGTAGGCCGCGTCGACCATGGCGCAGGCCTGGGTGAGCAGGGCGATCTCGTCGCCGGTCTTGATCCGGCGGGCCTCCAGGAAGACCTGCTGCCCGTCGACGACGTCGATGCCTTCGGCGCGCAGGGCGGCGAGGACGGGCATCTCGGCGACGTCGACACCGAGCGGTTCGTTCGCCAGCCCGTGGTCGCGGAGCTCGGCGGCGATCTTGGCGGCGACGTCCTGCGCGATGCCCGCGTCCGGGTGGAAGGCGCCGCGCAGGGTGGAGATGCCGGCACGCGCGCCGGTGGGCGGGCCGCCCTTGCCGTCGCTGTAGTCGAGCCACGGGTTGTAGAGCTGGTGGTGGCGGGCGGCGGAGCCGAAGTCCCAGACGACCGGTTCGCCGTCGCGCACCAGCAGGGCGAAGCGGATCAGCTTGTCCATCGCCCAGGTGCCGATGTGCGTGGCGGTCATGTAGCGGATGTTGGCGAAGTCGAAGCTGAGCACCGCGCCCAGCGCGGAGCGGTTCAGGGACTCGTGCAGCCGGGCCAGGCGCTGTCCGCGCAGCCGGTCCAGGTCGATGCGCTCTTCCCAGTCGACGGCGTTGGGCCCGTATGTGCGGATCGCCATGGCGACCACCCCCACTTCGGAGTGAACGCCCGGGTGCCATGGGTGTCAAGTGTCACTGAACATCGCCGGAGACGAACCAGACACCCACTGCCGGTACCTCTCCATCGTTGCGGTAGCGGTGGGGAGTCGTCGACTCGAAGGAGACGGCGTCGCCCGGGCGCACGGTGTACTCGTCGAAACCGAGCGTGAGGATCAGTTCGCCGGAGGTGAGATAGCCGTACTCGGTGCCGGTGTGCCGCATCAGGCCGCCCGAGCCGGAGGAGGAGCCGCCGGGCCGGTAGGTCACCAGCAGGAAGTCGACATCGGCGCCCGGCACCCGGCCGAGACGCTCCCAGACGACGCCCGAGTCCAGCTCCAGCGTCTCGCGCTCACCCGCGCCGACCAGCGGGCCGATCCGCCGCCCCGGGTCGGCGGCGAAGGCGGCGAGGGCGGGCGGGACGGCGCCGTGCGAGTCCGCGCCGGCCATCGGCGAGGAGGCCCGGGCGTCGAAGAGGGACTCGACGGATATGCCCAGGACGGTCGTGATCGCATAGAGGGTGCTGACGGACGGCTGGCTCTTCCCGGTCTCGATCTGCGACACGAGGCTCGCCGACACACCGACTTCTCGTGCGAGCGCACGCAGGCTCGTCCCGCGCTCCAGACGCGCCTGCCGGATACGCGCCCCGACGGGCGGCACGACGGCGGCTGACACGGGCGGCTCCTCTCGGGTGGCGTGCGGCTTCGATCCTCAGCCGGCGTGCGGCTTCACTTCCCAGGCGGCGTGTGCAGTCTCATTGAACAGTGCGCGGGAGCCCTGACGCCACTACTTTCCTGCCGGGAACACCGCCCGCACCTGCCAGCCCGCTCCCCCGTCCGCGCCCCCGCGGGGTCCCGCGTGCAACTCGCCGCCCAGTGCCGTCACCCGTTCCGTCAGGCCGACGAGGCCGAAGCCGCCGCCGTGGGCGGCCTCCGGGAGCTGGGTGCCGCCGTGGCCGTCGTCCGTCACCGTGACCTCCAGCCGGTCGCCGGGGCGGGCCAGACGGACGGTGACCCGCGTGGCGTCGCCCGCGTGACGCCGTACGTTGGTCAGCGCCTCCTGCACGACCCGGAACGCGGCGGCCTGCACCTCGTGCGGCAGGTCGTCGGACACGGCCGGGTCACGCCGCAGGACGGTCTTCTGCGCCGGGGTCGCGAAGCCCTCGACCATGTCCGTGACGGCGGCCAGGTCGCCGACGGGACGGCAGTCGGCGGCCTCCGGGCCGGTGTCGCGCAGCACGCCCACCGTGCGCCGCATGGACGCCAGCGCCTCGGTCGCGGCGCGCTCGATGCCGGCCAGGACGGGGTCCAGGTCCTGCGGCTGCCGGGCCGCCATCATGCGGGCCATCTGCGTCTGCACGAGGATGCCGGTGACGTGGTGCGCGACGAAGTCGTGCAGGTCGGCGGCGATGGCGACGCGTTCGGCGCGGCGGGTCTCGCCGACCGCGACGGTGCGCCGGTAGTCCAGGGACCGCAGGTACGCGGCGAGCCCGGTGACGAGCCCGATCAGGACCAGCCCGATCAGGGCGTACGCCAGCACCTCGTCCTGCGACGACCGGAAGTACCGCACCGGCAGCAGGAGCAGGGTGACCGCGTCGAGCACCCCGCACACCAGGGCCCACGGCCACGGGCAGTGGCGTACGGCGATGAACAGCAGGCTCAGCAGGATCACCACCTCGCCCGGCCCGAACGGCACCTGCGCGCGGCCGGCCAGCAGCGCGCCCGCCGTGAAGAGCCCGGAGACCACGGCGGGCACGGTGGTGCGCGCCTGCGGTGTGAGCCACGGCGGCCTCCGGTCGACAGGCCACAGCACGGCGGCGAACCCGACGAGCAGCACCGTCACCGGCGGCCAGAGGGCGCCGCGGAGGCCGTTCGCGATGAGCAGGTCGAAGACCGAGGCCGCCAGCAGCAGGCCGACGCCGAAGCCCCGCACACAGCCCCGGGGAGAGGTGGATCTCATGCGGCTCACGGTATGCGAGGCCGTGAGCGTCGGGATCGGCCGAACGGCCGAGGGGCCGACGCCCTGACCTGGCCGTTCGGCGGAGGCGGGCTCCCGGGTCCGCGGGCGAGGCTGGAGCCGCACCCGCCACGTACGCTGACGCCCCTGCCCCGTCCCGGCCCTGAGGCATGATCGACCCATGACGACACCCGTCCCACCCGGCCCGGCCGGCGAGCCCGGCGCCGCAGGCCGCCGCGGCGCTCCCATCCGGGTGCTCATCGCGGACGACCAGGACATGATCCGCACCGGATTCCGGTTCTTCCTCGACGCCCAGCCGGACATCACCGTGGTCGCCGAGGCCCGCGACGGCGAGGAGGCCGTGGCGCTGGCCCGCCGCGAGCGGCCGGACGTGTGCCTGCTGGACATCCGGATGCCGAAGCTGGACGGGCTGGAGGCGACCCGGCTGCTGGCCGGACCGGACGTCGCCGACCCGATGCGGGTGGTCGTGGTCACCACCTTCGACCTCGACGAGTACGTGTACGGCGCGCTGCGCGGCGGCGCCTGCGGCTTCCTGCTCAAGGACTCCGGGCCGACCCTCCTCGCGGAGGCCGTCCGGGCCGCCGCCGCGGGCGACTCGCTGGTCTCCCCCTCCGTCACGGTCCGGCTGCTCAAGCACGTCACCGCGCCGGCGGCCGCCGACACCCGGCCACGGCCGGCGCCCCCTGCTCCCCCGGCCCCCGCGGCGCCTCTCCGGGAGCCGCTGACCGAGCGCGAGCTTGACGTGGTCCGCCTGGTCGCCCTCGGCCGGACCAACGCCGAGATCGCGGCCGCACTGTACGTCTCCCTCTCCACGGTCAAGACGCACCTGTCCAGCGTCCAGCTCAAGCTGGCCGCCCGGAACCGCGTCGAGATAGCGGCCTGGGCCTGGCAGAACGGGCACGCCCGGGCCGGAAGGTAGGCGTCCGCGAAGCGGGCGGCGCTCACCCGAACAGTCCGGTGCCGGTGGTGGGCCTCCGGTGCCGGTGGTGCCCTGAGGACACGCGTCACGTTCCCAGGAGGCACTCCCGATGACCCGTCGTCCGTACCGGCTCCTCCGCGTTCTCTCCTCCGCCCTGGCGGCAGGCACGCTGCTGACCACCGCGGCATGCTCGGACGACGGCGGCACGGACGGTTCGCGCGTCTCGGGCGTCACCGCGTCACAGGCCGCCGGGCAGCGGCAGACCCCCTCTCCCACCGCCACCCTCACCACGGACCGCGCCCGCACCGCGCTGGTCACCGAGGCGGACGTCGAGGACGGCTGGACGCAGGTCAAGGACACGGAGGCCGAGAACTGGCACGACAGCCTGCTCATCGGCAGGGTCGACGTCTCCGACTTCCTCACCGCCAAGGCCCAGGCCGCCGACTGCCGGCGGCTCCTCGACTCCCTCTTCGACGACGACCTGCTGGGCAGGCCGTCCGGAGCGTCCGAGCTGCGCGGCTTCGAGCAGGGCGACTCGCGACTGCTGTACCAGGTCGCCTCCTACGAACGGACCGACCCGCAGGACTCCTTGAACTGGATGGCGAACCTGCCGGAGAAATGCGACCAGTTCACCGTCACCGACGGCGGCGAACAGCGCACCGTCCAGGTCGTCGAGACCTCGCTGCCCGGCGTGGGCGACGCCCGTGAGGGCCTGCGCGTGACGGTGAAGGGCACGACCGGGGGCACGGAGGCGACACTGACCCTGGACGTCGCCGCCGTACGCGTCGGCGACGACGCGATCACCGTCACGGCGGGCGGGCTCGACGGGGACGAGAACGACTCCGTCGAGCAGGCGGTGCGGCTCGGCACCCAGCGCCTCGAGGACGTGCAGGCCGGCAAGACGCCCGCCCCGTTCCCCGGCGATCTCGAGTAACACGGTCCGCGGCTCTCCCCACCGCGCGCGGACGGCCCCGCCGGTCTGCCGATTCCCGGGACGGCGTGATCACCGGAGCGGCACAATGACGCCGACGGCCGGTACCGGTCGCTCGTGCGAGGAGAGGAAGAGACGTGAGTGAGAGCCACACCCCGCCGAGCGGCTCGGCGAGGCTGAACACCGGTGTGGCGCACAACGCGCGCGTGTGGAACTACTGGATCGGCGGCAAGGACAACTACGAGGTCGACCAGCAGGTCGGCGAGCACGTGGCCGGCATGTTCCCGATCATCCGGGACATCGCCCGCGCGGACCGGGACTTCCTGGGCCGGGCCGTGTCGTTCCTGGCCGGCGAGCGCGGAGTGCGGCAGTTCCTCGACATCGGCACGGGGCTGCCGACGGCGGACAACACCCACGAGATCGCCCAGCGGGTCGCGCCCGACTCCCGGATCGTCTACGTCGACAACGACCCGATCGTGCTGGTGCACGCCCGTACCCTGCTGACCGGCACCCATGACGGCGTCACCGCCTACATCGACGCCGACGTGCACGACCCGGAGGCCATCCTCGAACGGGCCGGGCAGACCCTCGACCTCACCCGCCCCGTCGCCGTCATGATGCTGGGCATCCTGAACTTCGTCCTGGACACGGACAAGGCCCGGGACATCGTGCGCCGCGTGATGGCCGCGGTCCCCTCCGGCAGCTTCCTCGTCCTCACGCACCCGACGTTCGACGACGAGCTCGGCGGCGCGGGCCAGATCCCGGCCATGAAGTTCTGGAACGAGAACGCCACTCCCCCGATCACCGCCCGCAGCGGCGCGGACATCGCCGCGTTCTTCGACGGTCTGGAACTGCTCGAGCCGGGCATGGTGTCGTGCGGGCAGTGGCGCGCCGACGCCGGCTCGGCCGTGCTGGTGCCGCAGTACGGCGCGGTGGCCGTGAAGCCCTGACACCGGGCGCCCACCTTCGTCGAGGAGGACGTATGACGACCCTGGCCGATCCCGTGCCCGGCGGGCGTCCCGGCGATGTCGAGCGGGCCACCGCGCTGAGCGGCGAGCTGTCCGGGCGGGGTGTGCACGGCGTCGTGCTGTCCTACGTCGACACCGCGGGCATCGGCAGGGTGAAGACCGTCCCGACGGCCCGGCTCGCCTCCGCCGCGGCCTGGGGCGTCGGCATGTCCCCGGTGTTCGACACGTTCCTGGCGAACGACTCCGTCGTCACCACCGACGTCCTCGGCTCCCCCGACGGCGATCTGCGCCTCTACCCCGACCTCGACCAGCTCGTGGTGCTGGCCGGGCAGCCCGGCTGGGCGTGGGCGCCGGTGGACCGGGTCACGCAGGACGGGGAGCGGCACCCCGGCTGCGCGCGCACGTTCCTGCGCCGCGTCGTCACCGAGGCGGCCGAGCGGTACGGCCTGACGTTCAAGGCCGCCGTGGAGGTCGAGTGGACCGTGGCCCGGGGGGACGCGCCGGGTGACGCGTTCGTGCCCGCGACGACCGGTCCGGCGTACGGGGCCGCGCGGCAGGTCGAGCTCGGCGACTGCACCGCGGACCTGCTGGCCGCCTGCGCGGCCCAGGGCCTCGATGTGGAACAGGTCCATCCCGAGTACGCGGCCGGGCAGTTCGAGATCTCGGTGGGTGCCGTCGACCCGGTGGCGGCGGCCGACCGCAGCGTGCTGGTGCGGCAGACGGTCCGCGCGGTGGCCCAACGGCACGGGCTGCGCGTCTCGTTCGCCCCGGCCGTCGTGGGGCAGGGCGTCGGCAACGGCGGGCACGTCCACCTCTCCGCCTGGCGCGGCGCGGTCAATCTGCACGCCGGGGGCGAGGGCCGGTACGGCATGACGGCCGAGGCGGAGTCGTTCACGGCCGGCCTCCTCGCCCACCTGCCCGGTCTCACGGCCGTGACCGCGCCGAGCCCCGCCAGCTGTCTGCGGCTCAGGCCCTCCCAGTGGGCGGGGGTGTTCACCGCCTGGGGCCACGAGACCCGGGAGACCGCCCTGCGCCTCGTCACCGGCACCGCGGGCCTGCGCGACCAGGCGGCGAACCTGGAGATCAAGCCCGTCGACCTGGCCGCCAACCCCTACCTCGCGATCGGCTCCCTGATCGCCGCCGGGCTGGACGGACTGACCTCGTCCGCCGCCCTGCCCGAGGAGACCACCGGGGACCCGGCGCGGCTGGGCGAGGCGGAGGCGGCGGCCCGGGGCGTACGGCGGCTGCCGGTCTCGCTGGAGCAGGCCGTCGAGGAGTTCCGCGAGGACGGTGTGCTGCGGGCGGCCCTCGGCCCGGTCCTGGCCGACGCGGTGATCGCCGTACGGCGGGGAGAGCTGGCGTCCGTCACCGGGCTCGACGACGACCAGGTGGCGGCGGCGTACCGGTGGAAGTACTGACGTGGGCGCGGTCCGCGAAGCGCTCGACGCGCTGGGCCTGGTCGACCACCACTGCCACGGCACGGTGGCCGCCGATCTCGACCGGGAGGCCTTCGAGCCGCTCCTCACGGAGGGCGACGCGTGGCCGGGCGTCTCGCCGTTCGACAGCCCCGTGGGCGTGGCCGTGCGCCGCCACTGCGCTCCCCTGCTGGACCTGCCCAGGCACGCCCCCGTCGAGCAGTACCTGGCCCGCCGCTCGGAGCTCGGCCGGCGCGAGGTGCAGCGGCGTTTCCTGCGCGCCTCGGGCACGGACGTCTTCTGTGTCGACACCGGTTTCGCCCCGGACCGGCTCACCACCCCGCGCGAGATCGCCGAGGCCGCGGGCGGGTCCGCGTGCGAGGTCGTGCGGCTGGAGAGCGTCGCCGAGTCGGTGCGGGCCGCGGGGGTCGAGCCGGACGGCTACTCCGACGCCTTCCGGGCGGCGGCGCTGGCCGCCGTACGGCGGCCCGGCGTGGTGGGCGTGAAGTCGGTGGCGGCCTACCGCACCGGCTTCGACCTGGACCCGGCCCGCCCCTCGGACGCTGAGGTCACCGGCGCCGCCCGGCACTGGACGGCCCGCGGCGGCCGGCTGGACGACCCGGTCCTGGTCCGGCACCTGCTGTGGACCGCCGTCGACCTCGGTCTGCCGCTCCAGTTGCACACCGGGTTCGGCGACAACGACATCCGTCTGCACCGGGCCGACCCGGCCCGCCTCACGGACTGGCTGCACCTGACCGCCGGGACGATCCCGGTCCTGCTGCTGCACTGCTGGCCCTACCAGCGGCAGGCCGCGTACCTCACGGCGGTCTTCGAGCAGGTGTACCTCGACGTCGGCCTCACGCTCCACCACGTCGGCCCCGCCCGGGCCGGCGCGGTCCTGGCGGAGGCACTGGAGATCACACCGTTCCGCAAACTGCTGTACAGCTCCGACGCCTATGGTGTGCCGGAGTTCTTCCACCTCGGGGCGCTCGCCTTCCGGCAGGGCCTGGCGGGACTGCTCCAGGAGCGGGTGGACGCCGACGAGCTGTCCCTGCCGGACGCGCTGCGGATCGCCCGGTGGGCGGGCCGGGACAACGCCCGGCGGGTCTACCGGTTCCCGGACGACTCCCCGTGAGGTGGTTGAACGGCGTGTGGCCGGTCACAGTTCCTCCCGAGCGGCTATCCAGGAAGTCCGAACGGCTGAAAGTATGATCAAGCGATGTCTGACATGACCGAAACCACGCCCGGCTGGCTGTCCTCCGACGAACTGGAGATGACACGCGCCCGCATGCCGATCCTGTACGTCGACGCCGTCCCGGTCCGTGTCGACGACAGCGGCGAAGTCACGAGTGTCGGTGTGCTGCTGCGCATGGGGCCAGACGGAACGGTCAGCCGGACGCTGGTCTCCGGCCGTGTGCTGCACCACGAACGCGTCCGCGACGCCCTCCTGCGCCACCTGGAGAAGGACCTCGGTCCGGTCGCGCTGCCCCGTGTCCCGGCGTCGCTCCAGCCGTTCACGATCGCGGAGTACTTCCCGACGCAGGGCATCACGCCGTACCACGACCCCCGTCAGCACGCGGTGTCCCTCGCCTACATCGTGCCGGTGACGGGCGACTGCCGGCCCCGGCAGGACGCGCTGGACCTGGTGTGGTTCAGCCCGCAGGAGGCGGTCTCGGAGGCGGTGCAGAGCGAGATGCCGGGCGGCCACGGGGTGCTGCTGAAGCAGGCGCTGGCCCATGCGGGGTGTGCGATCTGACCGCCCGGGGCGCCGGCGGCACGACCCCTCCGATGCGGCTCCTGGACATGCCGCTGCACGACCCGTTCGTCGTCGCCGACGACGAGACCCGCACTTATCACCTCTACACGTCCAACGTCCCGTCCGTGTCGGGCGTGGACGGCACCGGCACGATGGTCTACCGCAGCCACGACCTGCTCGACTGGACGCGCCCCGTCGTGGTGTTCCTGACCGCCGGGCAGGAGGGGATCTGGGCGACGGACGGCGCGTGGGCGCCAGAGGTACACGCGTGGGACGGCAGGTACTACCTCTTCACGACGCTGCACAACGAGAACAGGCCGCTGCCGGTCCCGCCTCCGAACCAGTGGGGCGTGCCGTTCCGGACCCCGACCCATATGCGCGGCACGATCACGGCGGTCTCCGATTCGCTGCTCGGCCCGTTCACCGTCCTCGACCCCTCACGCCCCGTCCCGCCCGAGCACCTCATGACCCTCGACGGCACGCTGTACGTCGACCCGTCCGGGCAGGCCTGGATGGTGTACGCGCACGAGTGGCTCCAGACGATCGACGGAACCATGGAGGCGATCCGGCTGACACCCGACCTGTCCCGGACGGTCGGCGACCCGGTTCACCTCTTCAAGGCCTCGGACGCGCCCTGGACCGCCGAGCAGATCCCCGCCGGCGTACCGCACCAGCTGCCGCCGTACATCACCGACGGCCCCCAGCTGTACCGCACCCCTGACGGATCCCTGCTCATGCTGTGGTCGACGTACGAGAAGAACACGGCCGGCCAGGACGGCACGATCAGCGGCGGCTACGTGCAGACGTACGCCGTGTCGAGATCCGGGGACATCCAGGGCCCGTGGCAGCAGCACCGGCCCCTGGTCCGTGACGACAGCGGCCACGGCATGCTGTTCCGCACCTTCGACGGGCAGCTGATGATGATCCTGCACCGGCCGTTCGAGAACGCCCGCGGGAAGCTGTACGAGATGGAGCTCCGCGGCCATGAGCTGATGGTGCTGCGCCGGCGCGACGACCTGGACGGCGGCGGCTGACGCAACGCGAATCAGCGGGTCCGCCGATACCGGCCGACCCGCTGATCGATTCTGTCGGGACGACAGGATTTGAACCTGCGACCCCTTGACCCCCAGTCAAGTGCGCTACCAAGCTGCGCCACGTCCCGTTGCCCATCTGACCTGGGGATTCCCCCGGCCGAACGCGCAGGGAAACAATACCGCACTCGCACCGGTGATCGCGCATCCGTTTCCGGGCGTCCGCCGCTTGACCTCAACATTGGTTGAGGTTGCACGCTCGTGCACATGACGAACGCGACGGACATGACACACACGTACGCCGACCTGCCGGGGCTCATGGGCCTCATGACCGGCGACGAGAAGCACGGCCCGGCCGCGACGTCCACGCTGGACGTGCTGTGGGTGCTGTACGACCGGGTGCTGCGGGTGAGCCCGGAAGGGATGGCCGATCCGGAGCGGGACCGGTTCCTGCTCTCGAAGGGGCACGGGCCGATGGCGTACTACGCCGTGCTGGCCGCCAAGGGCTTCGTGCCGGTGGAGTGGCTGCCCGGCTTCGGCTCGTACGACTCGCCCCTCGGTCACCATCCCGACCGCACGCTCGTGCCGGGGGCCGAGATCGGCAGCGGATCGCTCGGGCACGGGTTGCCGATCGCCGTCGGTACGGCGCTGGGGCTGCGCGCCCAGGGGCTCGACGAGCCGCGGGCGTGGGCGCTGATCGGGGACGCCGAGCTGGACGAGGGCAGCAACCACGAGGCGATCGCCTTCGCCGGGCCCGCCGGGCTCGACCGGCTGCACACGGTCGTCGTCGACAACTCGTCCGCGACCTACGCGCGGCCGGGCGGGATCGCCGCCCGCTTCGAGGCGGCGGGCTGGTCCGCGCTGACCGTCGACGGCCGTGACCACGAGGCGCTCTACGCCGCCTTCACCGCATCGCACCCGGGCCGCCCGCACGTGGTCGTGGCCCGGGTCGAGCCCAAGTCCGCCTGATCTCCCCGCCGGAAAGGAAGCAGAACTCCATGGACACCATGCGTGACCGTTTCGCCCCTGTCGTCTCCCGGCTGCTCGACGAGGATCCCCGCGTCGCCGTGGTCCTGGCCGAGATCGGCGTGGACGGCTTCGCCGAGGCCGCCCGCCGCCATCCCGACCGGGTCGTCAACGTCGGCATCCGCGAGCAGCTCCTGGTCGGGACGGCGGCCGGGCTGGCGCTGACCGGGCTGCGGCCCGTCGTGCACACGTTCGCCAGCTTTCTCGTCGAGCGGCCCTTCGAGCAGGTCAAGCTGGATCTCGGGCACCAGGACGCGGGCGCGGTGCTGGTGAGCGCCGCCGCCTCCTTCGACTGGCCGGCCGGGGGCTACACCCACATGGCGCCGGGCGATGTGGCGCTGCTCGACACCCTGGACGGCTGGACCGTCCATGTGCCGGGCCACCCGGACGAGGCCGAGACGCTGCTGCGGCATGCGGTCGCCGCGGGCGACGACAAGGTGTACGTGCGGCTGTCCCTTCAGTCCAACGGGCGGGCACTGCCCGTCGACGGGCAGCGTTTCCGCACGGTCCGCGAGGGGCGCTCCGGTGTCGTGGTCGCCGTCGGGCCGATGCTCGACACGGTGCTCGCCGCCACGGAGGGCCTCGACGTCACGGTCCTGTACGCGACCACCGTCCGCCCCTTCGACGGGGCCGCCCTGCGCCGGGCCACCCAGACGGCCGGGACGGACGTCGTGCTCGTCGAGCCCTACCTGGCGGGCACCTCGACGGCGGCCGTCAACGACGCGCTGTCCGAGGTGCCGCACCGGGTGCTGGGGCTGGGTGTGGGCCGTCGCGAACTGCGGCGATACGGGCAGGTGGAGGAGCATGTCGCCGCCCACGGCCTCGACGCCCGGTCGCTGCGGGAGCGCATCGGGGGCTTCGTCGGGGCGGCGGTTCCCGCGTGAGGCCCGGAGGTCACTCCCCCGCCGCGAGGCCCAGCCGGGGGTGTGCCTCCAGGAGCCGGGTCGGGGCGGCCTGGCGCCAGGAGTCGGCCAGGATGTCCCGCAGTTCGCCCTCGTCCTCCAGCGCGTCGAGCCGGGCCCGCACCCAGGCGAACTGCGCCTCGTGGTCGGCGATCCAGAACTTCTCCGGCTCGGCGAGCACCAGTTCGTCCCGCTCCTCCTTCGGGCAGCGCACGGCGATGGACGTCTCGTCCTCCGGCAGCGTGGCGAACATCTTCCCCGCGACCCGGAACGTGGGCATGCTCCAGGCGATCTTCTCCGTCGTGTCCGGCAGGGACAGAGCGATACGTCTTACGTCTTCGGCATCCGGCATGGCAGGCACGGTATCGGCCGCCACTGACAATCACCTGGTGAGAGCGGTTGCCGGTACGCGCTTGTAGTAGATCGTCGTCGGGCGCAGCTCCCCGTCGGGGCTCGCCGCGTAGTCGGGGATCACGCCGATCGCGGTCCAGCCGGCGGAGCGGTACAGCTGCTCGGCGGGGCTGCCGGTCTCGGTGTCCAGGTGGAGGAGGGTGACGCCGGCCTCGGCGGCAGCGCGCTCCGCCGTGGTCAGGAGCCCGCGTCCGAGGCCACGGCCCCGGGCGTCCCGATGCACCATGAGCTTGACGAGTTCGGCGCGGTGACGGCTGTTCGGCTTGGCGGGGAAGGCCAGGCTCACGGTGCCCAGCACCCGGTCCCCGTCGTGCGCCGCCCACACGGCGAGCCGTCCCGCTGCCACGTCGGCGGCCCGTTCCTCCCACCAGGCGAGGGCCGCGGCACGGTCGAGCGGGGCGAGGAAGCCGACCGAGGCACCGCCGTTCACGGTGTCGGTCAGCAGGTCCGCCAACGCCCCGGCGTGCCGGAGCACTTGAGTCTCGTCCAGACGGATCACGGCCGCACCACCGCCAGCAGGTACCGGACACCCTCGGGAGCGGCGCACCGGAACCGGGTCGGGCCCCACACGCGCATCCGCAGGCAGTCACCGGCACTCAGCTGGTGTTCGGTGTCCTGCGCGGTCACGTCGAGCGCGCCTTCCAGGACCCAGATGTGCTGCTCCAGACCGGCCACGGGCGGACGGTCGTAGGCGATGTCGGCGCCGGCGGTGAGGCGTCCCTCGACGAGCTCGCCGCGCAGCGCGGCGTGCGGTGGCGACACGGATCGCCGTACGAAGCCGGAGGCCTGGTCCTGCCAGACGGGCTGGTCGGCCGTCCGCACCACGGGGGCCGGTTCGGCCTCGACCTCGCTGAGCAGCTGGGACATGGTCCGCCCGTAGACGGCGCACAGGCGGTTCAGGAGGGAGGCCGTGGGGCTGATCTCCGCCCGTTCGGCCCGGGAGAGGGTGGACCGGCTCACCCCGCTGCGGTCGGCCAACTCGCCCAGGGAGTAGCCGCGTTCGGTCCGCAGCTCGGCCAGGCGGGCGCCCAGCCGGGTGTCGACCGCGTCGATGTCATCGCTTCTCACATATGGGACACTATCCCGGATGTGAGACGCCCGCGTTAACGAATCCTCACACCCGGGCCGCCGCGCCGAGCGCGTCCAGCACCGGGCGGATCAGGGGGTGTTCCTCGGCTCCACGGCGTACGGCGGCGAAGACCCGCCGGGTGGGGGCCGTGCCGTCGACGGGGCGGACGACCACTCCGGCGAGGTCCATGCCGCGCAGTGCCGAGCGCGGCACGAGGGCGACGCCCGCGTCGGCGGAGGCGAGGGCGACGACCGCCCGGAAGTCGTCCGAGGAGTGCTCCATGCGGGGCTGGAAGCCGGCGTTCTCGCAGGCCAGGACCACCACGTCGTGGCAGGGGTTGCCGGGGTACGGGCCGATCCACGAGTCCTTGGCCAGTTCGGCGAGCGGGACCTCCACCGCGTCGGCCAGACGGTGGGTGACCGGCACGACCGCGTCGAAGGGCTCCGCATAGAGCGGCACATGGGTCAGTCGCGGGTCATCGGCGGCCGGGGCGCCCCGGTACTCGACGGCGACGGCGACATCGACCTGCCGGTCCAGCACCATCGGCAGGCTGGCGTCGCCCTCGGCGTCCTGGACGCGGATGCGGATCCCGGGCGCCGTCGTGGCGAGGCGGGCCACCGCGGGCGCGACGACCAGGACGATGCCGGTCGCGAAGGAGGCGACCGTGACGGTGCCGGCCGCTCCCGAGCTGTAGGCGGCGAGCTCCGCCTCGGCCCGCTCCAGCTGGGCGAGGACCGCGTTGGTGTGGCTGAGCAGGATCTCGCCGGCGGGGGTGAGGCGTACGCCCTTGGCGCCGCGCTCGACGAGCCGGTGCCCGGTCTCCTGCTCCAGCGCGGCGAGCTGCTGGGACACGGCCGACGGGGTCAGGTACAGCGCGGCGGCAGCCGCCGTCACCGTACGGTGGTCGGCCACCGCACGGAGGATGTGGAGCCGCCGCGCTTCGATCATGCGATCGATTCTCTCAGGTCGCCGGTGCTTTTCAGCCGGCCAGCTCCGCCCGTGCCGCAATGAAGGCGTCGACCGCGCGGTTGACGTCCTGCGTCGAGTGCGCGGCCGACAACTGGACGCGGATCCGGGCCTGGCCCTGCGGCACGACCGGGTACGAGAAGCCGATCACGTACACGCCGCGCTCCAGCAGCAGCTCCGCCATGCGCCCGGCGACCGCCGCGTCACCGATCATCACCGGTGCGATGGCGTGGTCACCGGGGAGCACGTCGAAGCCCTCCTCGGTCATGCGGCCGCGGAAGAGGGCCGTGTTCTCGGCGAGCCGGACGCGCAGGTCGTCCGCCGACTCCAGCAGGTCGAGCACCTTCAGGGAGGCCGCCGCGATGACGGGGGCGAGGGTGTTGGAGAAAAGGTACGGCCGGGAGCGCTGACGCAGCAGGGCGACGATCTCGGCGCGGGCGGCGACGTAGCCGCCGGAGGCGCCGCCGAGCGCCTTGCCGAGGGTGCCGGTGATGATGTCGACGCGGTCCATGACGCCGTGCAGCTCGGGCGTGCCGCGGCCGCAGGGGCCGACGAAGCCGACGGCGTGCGAGTCGTCGACCATGACCATCGCGTCGTAGCGGTCGGCGAGGTCGCAGATCTCGCGCAGCGGGGCGACGTAACCGTCCATGGAGAAGACGCCGTCGGTGACGATCAGCCTCCGGCGCGCGTCGGCGGCCTCCTTCAGCCGGGCCTCCAGCTCGGCCAGATCACGGTTGGCGTACCGCAGGCGGCGGGCCTTGGACAGCCGGATGCCGTCGATGATCGACGCGTGGTTGAGCGCGTCGGAGATGACCGCGTCCTCGGGGCCGAGCAGCGTCTCGAACACGCCGCCGTTGGCGTCGAAGCAGGAGGAGTACAGGATCGTGTCCTCCTGGCCGAGGAAGGCCGACAGCCGCGCCTCCAGTTCCTTGTGCACCTCCTGGGTGCCGCAGATGAAGCGGACGGACGCCATGCCGTAGCCCCAGCGGTCCAGGGCCTCGTGGGCGGCGGCGACGACCTCGGGGTGGTCGGCGAGGCCGAGGTAGTTGTTGGCGCAGAAGTTGAGGACCTCGCCCGGCCGGCCGCCCGCGGTGACGTTCACGGTGGCGGACTGCGGGCTGCCGATCACGCGCTCGGGCTTGTGCAGGCCGGCGGCGCGGATCTCGTCGAGGGTGGCGCGCAGGTCGTCGCGCACGGAGTCGAACATGAGGGCTCCTGAAATGCTTGCGGTGAAGGGGAGTTACGCGGTCCAGTCGAGGATGACCTTGCCGCCGCGGCCGCTCGCCGCGTCGGCGAACGCCGCCTCGAAGTCGCGGAAGCCGTACCGGCCGGTGATCACGGGCGCGAGGTCGAGGCCGCCTTCCAGCAGCACGGACATCGCGTACCAGGTCTCGAACATCTCGCGGCCGTAGATGCCCTTGACGGTGATCATCGAGGTGACGATCCGGGCCCAGTCGACGGGGAACTCCTGCGCGGGCAGGCCGAGCATCGCGATCCGGCCGCCGTGCGTCATGTTGGCGATCATGTCCCGCATGGCCTCGGGGCGGCCGGACATCTCCAGGCCGATGTCGAAGCCCTCGCGCAGGCCGAGCGTGCGCTGCCCGTCGGCGATGGTGGCGCCGGCGACGTTGAGCGCGAGGCTGACACCGATCTTGCGGGCCAGTTCCAGCCGCTCCTCGCTGACGTCGGTGATCATGACGTTGCGGGCTCCGGCGTGCCGGGCCACGGCAGCGGCCATCAGGCCGATCGGGCCCGCGCCGGTGATCAGGACGTCCTCGCCGACGAGCGGGAACGACAGCGCGGTGTGCACGGCGTTGCCGAACGGGTCGAAGATCGCGGCCACGTCGAGGTCGACGGGCACGCGGTGCACCCAGACGTTGGCGGCTGGCAGGGCGACGTACTCGGCGAACGCCCCGTCCCTGCCCACGCCCAGCCCGATGGTGGCCCGGCACAGGTGACGGCGGCCGGCCAGGCAGTTGCGGCACTTGCCGCACACCAGGTGGCCCTCGCCGCTCACCCGGTCGCCGACGGCGATGTCGGTGACGTCCCGCCCGGTCCCGACGACCTCGCCGACGAACTCGTGGCCGAGCACGAGCGGGGTGCGGATCGCCTGCTGTGCCCAGCCGTCCCAGGCCCTGATGTGCAGGTCGGTGCCGCAGATACCGGTGCGCAGCACCTTGATCAGTACGTCTCCGGGCCCGACGGCGGGCTCCGGGACGTCCGCGAGCCACAGTCCGGGCTCCGCCTTCTGTTTGACCAGCGCCTTCACCGCTACGGCTCCAGGGGGTGAGTCCCGGGTCCGGGCACGCCGAAGGTGCCCCTGGGCCGGGAAAGGAGTGGAATCGCACAGCAATCTGCCGTACGGCGGCCGCACCGGTCCATCGAGGTTTTCTTAAGCGGCGCCTCAGCTTTCCTTCACGCCCGCCCGGGGGCGCCGCGGGAACCCGGGGCGTGTCAGTAGGGCAGCCTGCCGTCCCAGCCCTCCAGCTGTACGACGAGCTGCGCGGCGTGTTCCTTGATGGCCGTCAGGCCCGGCTTCCCCCACGGCCGGGGCCCGACGTCGGCGACGCTGACCGTGCCCAGCACCAGGCCCGAACCGTCGATGAGGGGCGCTCCCAGATAGGAGCGGATACCGAACTCGTCGACCACCGGGTTGCCCGCGAACCGCGGATAGTCGTGGACGTCCTCCAGGGCCAGGGCTTTGCGTCGCGCCACCACATGGGGGCAGAAACCATGGTCGCGGGGCAGAGTACGGCCCACCCGGGGGCTGGAACCGTCGCTCCGCACCACCGGCGCGATGGCCGGAACGTACAGCCCCGCGTAGAACTGGCCCCGCTCGTCCGGGAAGTTGACCATGGCGTACGGCGCCCCGGTGAACTCGGCGAGGCGGTGCGCGAAGGCGTCGAGTGCGGGTTCGGGGCGCTCCCCCAGACCCAGCAGGCGCAGTCGGCCGGCTCGGGCGGGGGCCTCCTTGTCCTCGGGTGTGAGCAGTAGACGACCGGCCGGACGCGGCGGGTCGTAGCTCATGGGCGTCCTCCCGGACTGTGGGCATGCGTCATATACGGGCTCCCTGGCGGGTGTTGGGGGATCACATGTGGGCGCCATACCCCGTCGTGGGGGCGGGCGCATGGGCGATGAGGTGACGCACGAGGGTCAGCAGGGTCTGGACCCCGGAGCTGGAGATCCGGGCGTCACAGCACACGACGGGGATCTCCTCGGAGAGGTCGAGGGCCGCGCGCACCTCCTCCGGGTCGTAGCGGTAGGAGCCGTCGAACTCGTTCACGGCGACTATGAAGCCGAGGCCGCGCTGTTCGAAGAAGTCGACGGCCGCGAAACACTCCTCGAGGCGGCGGGTGTCGGCGAGGATGACCGCCCCGAGCGCGCCCTCGCACAACTCGTCCCACATGAACCAGAACCGTTCCTGGCCGGGGGTGCCGAACAGGTACAGCACGTGTTTCGGGTCGAGCGTGATGCGGCCGAAGTCCATGGCCACGGTCGTCTCGACCTTGTTCTCGATGCCGTCGAGGTTGTCGGTCGCGGCGCTGACGGTGGTGAGCAGCTCCTCCGTGCTGAGCGGCGCGATCTCGCTGACCGCGCCGACGAAGGTCGTCTTGCCCACGCCGAACCCGCCCGCCACCAGGATCTTGAGGGCGGTGGGGAAGGGATCGCCGCCGTGGCCGGAAGCGTCGGCGTAGTCAGAGCTGTCGTCGTAGTCCATCGAGCACTGCCTCCAGAAGGGCCCGGTCCGTCGGGTTGTGGTGGAACGCGGGGGGCTTGGTGGTCAGCGCCCCGCAGTCGACGAGGTCCGCCAGCAGCACCTTGGTGACGGCCACCGGCAGCTTCAGATGGGCGGCGACCTCCGCGACGGCGACGGGCACACTGCACCGCTCGAGTGCCTGCGCGTGCTCGGGGCCGAGGTAGCCGAGGGGGGTCGCCCCGGTGGCCATCACCTGCGACATGAGGTCGAGCGCGACGGTGGGACGGGTGCGGCCGTTGCTGACCGTGAACGGGCGCACCAGCCGCCCGGCCGCGTCGTCGAGCCAGGGCCCGTCACCGGCCGCCGCCACGCTCAAGGCCTCATCGCCGGGGGTTCGACGGACTGCTGGCGGGGAGCGGTGACCAGGTACGGGCGGACGCTCTTGACCAGCATCGCCATCTCGTAGCCGAGGACGGCCGCGTCGGCCTCCCGGCCGGCGAGCACGGCCAGGCAGGTGCCGGAGCCGGCGGTGGTGACGAACAGCAGGGTCGAGGCGAGTTCGACCACGACCTGCCGGACGTCGCCGCCGTCGCCGAAGCGGACGCCGGCGCTGCGGCCGAGGGAGTACAGGCCGGAGGCCAGGGCGGCCATGTGGTCGGCGCTGTCCGGGTCGAGGCCGTGCACGGACTTCACGAGTCCGTCGCAGGACAGGAGCACCGCGGCGGTCGTGTGCGGTACGCGCTGCACGAGGCCGCTCATCAGCCAGTCGAGATCGGAAACATGGGCGGTCGGCGCATCGCTCGCCATGGTGGATCGACTCCTTGGGGTACGAAGGTCTGCGGGAGCGCTGGGGGTGGGGGTGGGGGTGGAAACGGGGGTGGTCATCCGGCGGGTGCGCTCCCGTCGTGCCGGGTGGTGGTGTGGTCGGGGTGGGACGCGGTCACACCGTCCCGGGCGCCGCGCGCCTCGGTTGTGCGGGCCGCGTCCACGGTGGGGAGGGACTCGGTGTGCACCGGCTCCATGGGGATCGGGTCCCTGTGTGGGGACTCCGTCAGTGCGGACTCCCGGTGTGCGGACTCCCGGTGTGCGGACTCGCTGTGGGGCGGCTGCATGTGTACCGGCGCCAGGTGTGCCGACTCCATGTGCGTCGGCTCCATGTACGTCGACTCCGTGTGCGTCGGCTCCATGTCGCCCCACTCCATGTTCCCGGCTTCCATGTGCTGTTGGGCCTCGGCGAGGCTGATGCCGCGCTGGAAGGCCGCCATCAGGCCGGGGTCGTGGCTGACGAGGTGGTCGGAGTCCTGGCGCGGCGTGGGACCGTCGCGCAACTGGGGGGCGATGTGCTCCTGGGCGCGGCGGCGGGGCAGCTGGGGCTTGCCCATGGTGCCGCGCACGGTGCCGTTGCGCGGGGTCGGCGGCGTGGTCACGTTCTCGGCGAGGACACGCCGGTCGTCGGCACTGATACCGGGCCTCGCCTCGGCCGGGTTGGGCCGCTCCCGACGGGTCCCGCGCACGGGCAGGGGCGCGGGCCGACCGCTCTGCGGGCTTCCGCCGGAGCCCCGTTCGGCCTCCTGCCGGTGCGTCCGGGATGCGGCGGGCGGGACAGGCGGCAGTGCTTCGGGCGCGACACTTGCCCCGGACGAGAATCCGTACCCCACCGAGGACACCGACGCGGGCGCGGATCCGGCCTCGGGCGGGCTTCCGAGCCCGGCCCCACCGGACACGGTCCCCTCGGCTCGGGACATCCCCCTGGACGCCGCGCCGTCTCCCGCCCCGGCCGCGGACTGCCCGAGCTGTCCCTGCTGTCCCTGCTGCCGGGTCTGCCGCAGCGGTACGGCAGGGCGATCCGTACCGCCCGCCCCGCCCTCCGGCTGCCCGGTGCCCCCGGGCGCACCCGCCTCCGCCCCCAGCAGCGCCTGCGGTACGACGAGCACCGCCTGCACCCCGCCGTAGATGTTGCTCTGGAGGCGGACGGTGATGCCGTGCCGCCTGGCCAGCTGCGAGACGACGAACAGCCCGATGCGGCCGTCCGCGAGGAGCCGGGCGACGTTCACCTGGTCCGGGTCGGCGAGCAGCGCGTTCATCCGCGTCTGCTCCTCCAGGGGCATGCCCAGTCCACGGTCCTCGACCTCGACGGCGAGCCCCGAGGTGACGAGGTTGGCGCGCAGCAGCACCTGGGTGTGCGGGGCGGAGAACACCGTGGCGTTCTCGACGAGTTCGGCCAGCAGGTGGATGACGTCGGCCACGGCGTGTCCCCGCAGGGTGCCGTCGATCGGCGGTACGAGTTTGACCCGCGAGTACTGCTCGACCTCGGCGATGGCCGAGCGCAGCACCTCGGTCATGGGGACCGGGTTGCTCCACTGGCGGCGGGAGACCGCCCCGCCGAGCACGGCGAGGTTCTCGGCGTGACGGCGGATGCGGGTGGCGAGGTGGTCGACGTGGAAGAGCCCCTTGAGCAGGTCGGGGTCCTCCATCTCGTTCTCCAGCTCGTCGAGGATGGAGATCTCGCGGTGCACCAGCGACTGGAGGCGCCGGGCGAGGTTGACGAACACCTCGAGCTTCTGTTCGCTGCCCGCCTGGCTGGAGAGCTGCGAGGCCTGCACGACGGCGCTGACGGCGCCGTCGTGCGCACGGGTCAGGTCGGCGGAGAGGAGTTCGAAGTCGTCGGCGCCCTCGGCGGGACCGCCGCGCTGACCGGCCGGCGGGCCGAGCTGCGGCGGTCCGTCGCCGCGGCGCAGGGTCTCCACCAGGGCGCGCAGGTCGGCTTCGCGCCGTGCGGTGGTGCGACGCAGGACACCGATGCGGTCGTACACGGACCGGGCGGCCCGGTTGGCGGCCACCGCGGCGACGACGATGCCGACGAGGGTCACCGAGACCGCCCCGGCGAGCACGGCCCACAGCATCGGCCCCGGCCGCGCTCCGGTGGACCGGACGGTGAAGAGGACGGCGGCGCAGCCGCTGAGGGCGACGGCGGTGGGCGGCAGCACGGCGAGACGCAGCAGCTGGGGCCGTATATGAGTCTCGGGCAGCGCGGGTGCGGTGCGGGCGGCCGGCCGCCCGTGCCGCCCGCCTTCACGGCGGTCTGCGCGTGCGGCGGGGGCGCGGAGGTGCGACATCGGTGTCCTCGAACTGGTCCGTCGGGCCTGGCTGCCAGGGGGGCTTGCGGTGGTACGCCCGGGCTCACGGGGTCGCTTCCGCGCGCTCCGAGCCGTCAGCCCGGGCTCGCCCCGCTCCCGCCCGGCACCGCCGCGTCCGGAGTCCGTGCGCTGCCCGGGGCCGGAGGCGGCCGCCACGGCGGCGCCCGTACCGGCGTCGGTCGTGCGCGGGCAGCGGGAATCCCCCTCGCGTCGACTCCCTCGTCCGCCTTGCGCCTGCACGTGCCGGTCCCCACTCCCTGATCCGCCTGTTTCCCGACGGACACTGACAGTAGTCGTCAGCGCATCATGTGCGGTGGGCAGTTGACAAACTCATACGGTGAGCGTCCCGCTCTGGTATGAGGTCTCGTACGACAGACCGATAACTCCGAGACACGTCCGGCCACGACCGAAAGCAGTTCGATACGACCTGGTCAGAAGCGGTCACACAGACACGGCGAGGGCCGGGGAGCCTCGCGCTCCCCGGCCCTCGCCGTCTCCCCGCCGTCCGCTCCGGCTCAGCCCGCCGGAAGCGTTTCAGGGTCCTCCGTACCCTTCCCCGCCTTACCCTCTTCGTCACTCAACGTATCGGCCTGGGCCACGGCTGCCGCGTTCGACGCGGTCCTGATCGTGGCGTCGGCGAGGGCTTCACCGGCCGGGAAGCCGCCCGCCGGGGCGAGCGCCACCCCACGCCACCACGGCTCGGACGGGACGGTCCCGGCCGTGGGCTCGAAGGGTTCACCGGGGTGCGGCAGGGCGATCCGGGCGCCCACGGCACGGGCGGCCGCCAGCGTCCCCTCACCGGGCTCCGCCCACGGATGGGTCGCCAGGTTGAACGTGGCCCAGTGGATCGGCAGCATGGGTCCGTGCTCCGGTCCGCCCTGGAGATCGAGGTGGGCGCGCATGCCCTCCTCGGGGGTCATGTGGATGTCGGGCCAGAAGTCGGAGTACGCGCCGATCTGGATCATCGTGGCGTCGAACGGCCCGTGCTCCGCACCGATCTCCTGGAAGCCGTCGAAGTAGCCGGTGTCACCGCTGTGGTAGATCCGGTGCTCGTCACCGGCGACGACCCAGGAGGCCCACAGGGTGTGCTGGGTGTTGCGCAGCCCCCGCCCGCAGAAGTGGCGGGCCGGAGTGGCGGTCAGGGTGAGGCCGCCGATCTTCGTGGTCTCGTGCCAGTCCAGTTCGCGCAGCCGGCCGGCGGAGACGCCCCAGCGCTCCAGGTGCTCCCCGACGCCGAGCGGCACGGCGAACAGCGTGTCCGTGCCGGCCAGGGCCTTGATGGTGGGCATGTCCAGGTGGTCGTAGTGGTCGTGCGAGATGACCACGACGTCGACCGGGCCGAGCGCGGCCAGCGGCAGGGGCGCCGGGTGCAGCCGCTTGGGGCCGGCGAAGGGGAACGGGGAGCACCGCTCGCCCCACACCGGGTCGAACAGGACGCGCCTGCCGTCGATCTCGGCGAGCACGCTGGAGTGCCCCATCCAGGTCAGCCGCAGCCCGGTGGCCGGCGGCCGGGCGATGTCGGCGAGGGTGGTGGCGTGCACCGGCACGGTGCCCTTCGGGCTGCGGCGCGGCCGGGTCTCCTTGTCGAAGAAGACCTTCGCGAAGTCCAGCGCCGAGCCCGAGGGCCGGGTTCGCGCGGGGCCGCCGGGGTTCCGGAAGACCCCGTTCTCGAAGTGGGGCGATCTGCGGATGCGCGCCATGCGCTCGCCGCTCGGGTCCGCGCCGAACGCGCCGGGCCGGAGCGCGCGGAGCCCGGAGCTCAGAGAACGGAAACCGGCCACGGTACCTCCAGGTGGAGTCGGTCAGGCTTTCCATTATGGGCGGCCCCTCCGACAACACTGGGCCGCAGGGGTCCCACGACGGTGATACTGAACGGAGATTCAGTAATCACGGCGAAAATCAGCAATCACGGCGAAGGAGCCCGCATGGCCAGTCCCCTGCTGTCCCTCACCTGGACCGACCACATCACCGGCCGTCAGGGCTTCCTGGTCGTCGACCGGCTGGTGCGCGGTGTCGCCAGCGGCGGCCTGCGGATGCGGGCGGGCTGCACCCTGGACGAGGTCACCGGCCTGGCCCGCGGCATGACCATGAAGGAGGCCCTCCACTACGACCCGGACAGCCGCTACGTCCCGCTCGGCGGCGCCAAGGGCGGCATCGACTGCGACCCGCGCGACCCGGAGGCCTACCCGCTGCTGGTGCGGTACCTGCGCGCCATGCGGCCGCACATCGAGAGCTTCTGGACGACCGGCGAGGACCTCGGACTCAGCCAGGACCTGGTGGACCGGGCCGCGGCCGAGGCGGGGCTGGTCTCCTCCGTCCAGGCCGTGTACCCGCTGCTGGAGGACGGGGCCGAGGCCCGGCGGCGGCTCGGGGACGCGTTCGCGGTGGAGGTGGACGGGATCGGCCTGGACGAGCTGGTGGGCGGCTGCGGTGTGGCCGAGGCGGCCCTCACGGCGCTGGACGGTGCCGGGGTGCCCCACGCGGGGACGCGGGTCGCCGTCCAGGGGTTCGGCACCATGGGCGGGGCCACCGCGCGCTTCCTCAGCCGCACGGGACTCACCGTCGTGGCCGTCGCCGACATCAAGGGCACGATCGCCAACCCGGCGGGGCTCGACATCGAGGCGCTGCTCGCCGCACGGGATGCCTTCGGCACCGTGGACCGCTCCGCGCTGCGTCCCGGTGACCGCGAACTGCCGGGCGACGCCTGGTTGTCGGCCGACACGGACGTCCTGGTGCCCGCCGCCGTCTCGTACGCGATCGACGCCGGGAACCAGGACCGGATCACCGCCCGCTGGGTCGTCGAGGCGGCCAACATGCCCGTACGGCCGGAGGCGGAACTGCTGCTGGCCGCACGGGGGGTGACCGTGCTGCCGGACGTCGTGGTCAACTCCGGGACGAACGCCTGGTGGTGGTGGACGCTGTTCGGGGACATCGGCGCCGACGCCGAGGAGGCGTTCGCGCACACCCGCCGCTCGATGCGGTCCCTGGTCGAGCGGATGCTGGCCCGCGCACAGGCCGACGGCACGACACCGCGGGCCGCCGCCCACGCGCTCGTGGCGGACCGGCTGCCGGTCATAGCGGAACGCTTCGGCTGGTACCGCTGACGGACGGCGAGGCTCCTGCGGGCACCTTGCCGGACCGGCCGAATACACACGTCAAGCGGGTACACGCGCGTGTGTAGGGTGACGGCGTGACGAGAGTCCGGTTGAGCGTGGCGGAACGGCGCGGCGAACTGCTGCGGGCCGCCGTCGAGCAGATCGAGGCCCGGGGTGTGACGGCGGTCAGGATCGCCGACGTGGCCTCGGCGCTCGGCGTGAGCAACGCGCTGGTGCTCTATCACTTCTCGACCAAGGAGAAGCTGGTCGCCGCCGCGTTCCGGCACGCGGCCGAGGCCGATCTCGCCCATCTGCGCAGGCTGCTCGGCCGCCGCACGTCGGCGCTGCGCCGACTGCGGTCGGCCGTACGGTGGTACGCCCCGACAGGCCAGGCCAAGGGCTGGCCGCTGTGGATCGAGGGCTGGGCGGCGGCACTGCGTGAGCCCGCGCTGCGGGAGGTCACCCAGGACCTCGACAGGCAGTGGAAGGCGGCCCTCGCCGAGGTCATCACGGAGGGCGTGGCGGCGGGCGAGTTCCCCTGCCCCGACCCGCACGGCACGGCCCTCCGCCTCACCGCCTTCCTCGACGGCCTCGCCGTCCAGCTGACGTCCTACGCGGGCGCGCTGCCGCGGGCTCGGGCGCAGGAGTGGGCCGAGGAAGCACTGGCTCGCGAACTGGGCCTGGAATCCGCGGTCTTGACCCGACCCTGACCGGGCCGGCAACCCAGGACAGCCGCCCATCCACCGTCTAATTGCGATCGTCGGCGCCGCCTGAGGTCGTCTCATGTTTGATGTGGAGAACCTCTCGGGCTTGCTCCGCGGCGCGAATGAGGCTCTCGGCGACGAAGTCGACGAAGCGGGCGATGTTCTCGAGGCGGGTGGCGGCCGGGGTGTCGGGGCCGAGGACGCCGACGCCCTGCCGTGCGGCCTCGGCGAGCTGGGCGCTGGACCGGGCGCTGGCGATCATCGACTGGTAGAAGACGTCGTCGTCGACGGCGTAGCGCTCGCGGCGGCCCTCGTCGCGTTCCCTGCGGATGAGGCCCTGACTTTCGAGGAACGCGACCGCTTTGGAGACGGACGCCGGGCTGACCTGGAGGTGCCGGACGAGTTCGGACGCGGTGAGGCTGCCCGCGTCGGTGGTGTAGAGGCAGGTCAGCACCCGGGACATCATCTTGGGCAGGCCCTGCCCCATGAGGAGGGTGGTGAACATCTCCTCGTACTCGCGCACGGCCTCGACGTCGCGCCCGTGGCCCAGTGCGGGCGCCTCCGCCCCCCGGGGCGCGGCCTGCCTGCGCCGGCGGGTGCGGCGTTCGGTGGCGCGGTGAGCCAGGTCGGCACGGTAGGCGGTGGGCCCGCCGTTGCGCATCACCTCACGCGTGATCGTCGATGTCGGACGCTCGAGACGTCTGGCGATCTCCGCGTAGGCGAGGCCATCGGCCAGCCCCTGCGCGATCTGCTGGCGTTCCTGCTGGGTGAGCCTGCCTCCCGGCATCGCGGTCTCCTTCGTGTTGCTCGGCACGTCGAGCATAGCGTTCACTTCCAATTCATTGCAACGAACGCCTCGGTGATCGTTGCATTGAGTCCACATCTATTGCAACGTTTTCGTGATGCTGGACTGCATAAATGGCAATGCATCGCAACAACCATGTTGCTATCTGCGTGAACGCAACGTAGCTTTTCCAGCGTTCGAAACAAAGCTGCGAGGGAGAGGTACAGCCATGTTGCAGAAGGTTCTTCAGGAGATCGTCGATTCCGGTTTCACCGGGGTGCAGTTACGCGTGCACGACGAGAGGGGCGAGTGGGTCGGCAGCGCCGGGGTCGGCAGGCTGGGCGAGAGCGCCGAGCCGCCGATCGACGGACACTGCCGGATCGGGAGCAACACGAAGACCTTCATCGCGACCCTGGTGCTGCAACTGGTGGCGGAAGGCAGGATCGGGCTGGACACCCCGGCGGCGGAACACCTGCCCGAGCTCGGGCTGGACCGGCGGATCACGGTACGGATGCTGCTCCAGCACACCAGCGGGGTGTTCAACTTCACCGGCGAGTACTACGACGACGGGACGTTCACGCCGGGCATCCCCGTCACGGGCAGGGAATGGGTGGACAACCGATTCAAGACCTACCGGCCGGAGGAACTGGTGCGGCTGGCGTTGTCCAAGCCGGCGCGGTTCGAGCCGGGAACGGACTGGAGTTACTCCAACACCAACTACGTGCTGGCCAGGCTGCTGATCGAGAAGGTCGTCGGCTGCTCACTGGCCGAGGAGATGCAGCGACGGATCCTGGACCCGCTCGGGCTGTCGGGCACGGTGGCGCCGTACACCCGGCAGGAGGTCCCGGAGCCGCATGCCCATGCCTACTACCGGTACGAGGATGAGGACGGCCGGCAGAAGACGGTCGACGTCACCCGCCAGAACCCCTCCTGGATCTCCGGCGGCGGTGACATGATCTCGACCACCCAGGACCTCCACACGTTCATCTCCGCACTCCTGCGCGGCAAGCTCCTGCCGGCCCCGCTGCTCGCCGAGATGTGCAAACCGCATCCCAAGGCGGGTTACGGCCTGGGGGTGTTCGTACAGGAAACGGAACGCGGCGGCACGATCATCACCCACAACGGCGGCATCACGGGCCACGCAGCGCTGATGTACAGCACGCCCGACGGCGGCAAGACCCTGACCGCCGCGCTGAACTATGTGGACGACGCGGCGATGTCACTGGCCGAGCCGTTCCAGAAGGCGACGCGGATGCTGGTCAGGGAGGTGTTCTGATGCCAGTGGTCACGCCGCGCGAATCCGACTGCGCGGTCACCGCCGTGGGCCCTGCCCGCCTGGCGATGGCTGCGGCGAAGCACGGCTTCCGCCTGCTCCATGTACCGAGCGACGCGGTGTTCTCCGGCGCCCGCGTCCACCTCGACGAAACCTCACGCCACCGAAGCGATCCGCATCCTGATGTCCTCCGGCGACAGAGCGCCCTTCGCCGTCACGTGATCCCCCGACGACTCCCCACGCAGCCGCCGCCCGATCCACGGCACCAGGAACTCCCGCGCCCAGTGCACATCGTCCCGCCGGACCTCGAGCGGCCCGCGCGCCGGCAGCGGCGGCCACGGCTGCTCCGGGTCGGCCGGAACCTCCAGCCCGAGCACCTGCCCCGCGCGGAGCGCCACTCGCGTGTGTCCCTCGGGCGACAGGTGCAGCCGGTCGGCGTCCCAGGCCCTGCGGTCCTGGACACTGCGCAGGGACCACAGGTCGAGGACGGGGCAGCCGTACCGGTCGGCGATGGCCCGGACATGCCCGTTGTACGTCGCGATCTTGCCGCGCAGGTGCTTGAGCACGGGCATCCCACGGGTGTCGAACCCGGTCGTCACCATCACCGTGCCGGCCACGGCGGTGAGCCGCACGAGGGCCCGCTCGAACCGCTCGGCCACCTCGTCCGGGTCGGTTCCGGGACGGAGGATGTCGTTGCCCCCGGCGCAGAAGGAGACGAGGTCCGGGGCCATTTCGACGGCCCGCGGAACCTGGTCCGCCACGATCTGGTCGAGGAGCTTCCCGCGCACCGCGAGGTTGGTGTACTGGAAGTCGCCTTCGGGCCGGCGGTCGGCGAGCAGGACGGCGAACCGGTCGGCCCAGCCGACGAACGCCCCGTCGGGGCCGGGATCACCGACGCCCTCGGTGAAGCTGTCCCCCACCGCCACGTACGACCCGATCACTGCTCTGCTGTCACTCTTCGAATCGTCTGCCACAGCCGCTCATGATTCACCCTCTAATGTGACCTACGCGACCGTAGGCAGGGGTTGACGGGCGGTGAGATAAGCCACTTCCCAAGTGTTCGCCAACTCCGGAATACGTCACCCGTCAGCGATGTTGGGGGGTCAGGCGCCATACCCGGAAGCCCGTGATCCGGAAGTGGCTCCACACGGTCCGGAAGGCGAAGTGCCCGCGGGTGTACGGCTGCGGGTCCGTGTAGTCGAAGACGAGGCGCCCGTTGTTCCACCACCTGACCGTCGAGCCGTCGGAGACGATCCGGACCCGGTGGGGCTCGTTGGGGACCAGCAGCGGCTCGGTGTAGTCGTAGACCAAGGGCCGCACGCCGGGCTCGCCGACGTACCGCCGCAGCCGGGTCGTGGTGTTGTAGTTCGCGCCGTAGCCCGCGTAGTACGTCGTCAGGTGGTCGTACTCCGCCAGCGCCCCACCGCGCGGCGTGGCGAAGAGATCGCCCGGGGAGCGGACGTCGGTCGCGTTCCAGAAGTTGTTGAGGTCCGAGACACGGTCGTTGACCCCGCCCTCGGAGACCGGCGTGGCGGTGTACTCGAGGACGTACGGCCCGTCGAGCCGCCGCCTGAACCACACGGTCGCCCCGCTCGGTACGTCGATCTCCAGGACGCCGCGAGAGGCGGTCACGGTCCCGCCGTCCTGGAGTTCGGTCGCCCACTGGGAGAGGCCGTGGCAGAAGTCGTCGTGGGCGATGAGGCGGCGGTGCCGGGGCGCGGCATGGGCGGCGCCCGTCGGGACGAGGGCCACCAGGCCGGCTCCGGCTGCCAGGGCTGCGAACGCTCTGCGAGTGGTCGGCACGGGACACGTCTCCTCGGTGATCCGCCTGGAAGGCTCTAGAAAGCGCTTGCGCTCCGGACTGGATCACTGTGTCCCAACTGCCGCCCGCTGTCGATCCCTTGGGCGCGACCGATCACATCGGGCCCGCACACACCGAAGGCCGGACCCGGGGATCGGGGTCCGGCCGACGGTTGCGTGTCAGGCGGGTGGTCGTGCGGTCGGTCAGCCGACGGAGACGCCGTGCGAGCGCAGGTAGGCGACCGGGTCCACGTCCGAGCCGTAGTCCGGCGTGGTGCGGATCTCGAAGTGCAGGTGCGGTCCGGTCACGTTGCCGGTGGCACCGGAGAGGCCGACCTGCTGGCCCGCGCTCACGGTCTGGCCCGCCGAGACGGAGAGCGAGGACAGGTGGGCGTACTGCGCGTAGCTGCCGTCGTTGAGCTTGATGACGACCTGGTTGCCGTACGCGCCGCCCCAGCCGGCGGAGACGACCGTGCCGGCGCCGACGGCCTTGAGCGAGGTGCCCGTCGGGACGACGAAGTCGACACCGGTGTGGTAGCCGCTGGACCACATGCTGCCGGACATCCGGTACGGGGTGCCGACGGTGGCACCGTCCACCGGGGCGCTGTAGCCGCTGGAGGTCGCGGCGGCCGGCTTGGCGGCGGCCGGCTTCGAGGGCGACTCGGAGGCGGACGACTTCGGAGCCGAGGGCTTGGCAGCCGAGGACTTCGAGGACTTGGAGGCCGAGGACTTCGGCGAGGACGGGGCCGGGGCCTTGGACTCGCCCGCCGCCTTCTTGCCGATCGACAGCTTCAGGCCCGGGTGGATCAGCGACGGGTCGTCGCCGACGGCGTCACGGTTGTCCGTGTAGAGCTTCTTCCAGCCCCCGTCGACGTTCTGCTCGTCGGCGATCTTCGCGAGATAGTCACCGGACTGCACGGTGTACGTCCGGGCGCCCGTGGCCTTTTCGGCGGCCTTCTTCTCGGCGGCCGGAGCGGACTGGACGGTCTTTTCCGCAGCCGACTGCGGGGTGGCGGCGTGGGCGCCGCCGGCGCCCATGAGCGGAAGGGCGAGAGCGGCTCCGCCGGTTCCGGCGACGGCGATGGAGCGGGTGAAGCGCTGGGTCTTCGGGCGGCGGTGCTTACCCTTCGCGGGCATGGCGAATTCCTCTCCGTCGCCTGCGAGGTGAGCTGTCGGGTTCGGGCTGGAGATGCCCGGCCGCGCCGAGGCGCGGCTTAACCCCAAGCCGTTCCGGGAACCGGAACAGGCGTCTTACCTGTGGGTCCCCCGCTCCTGCCGTACGTCGGGTCAGTGTGTGGGGCTCCGGGCGGCGGCAGGATTAGGCGTCCGTCCGGATTGGGGTGGAACGTAAGCGACCAAGACGCAAAGGGACAAGTTCCCGGTTGCCTGTGACGGCGTTTTTCTTGACGCACCGGCACATTTTCCGTGACGGAGCGTGGATTAGCGATCTCCCGCTTTCCTCAATACCCCTGAATATCGCCAGAATTACGTGTACATGGCAACAACACATCGTCACGAATATGACGATGCTCACGCACCCCGACCTCGTCTCCTTTACGATCGGGGCACGTTATGTCGAAATAACCGAAGAACTCCCTATTCGGACAGAACGGCTACTTACGCTTAAGCCGGACGACGGTGGCGTCCAGATCCCCGCGCAGACCGACCCGCAGCCCGTGATGGAGCAGTACGGCACCTCGGTGAACTTCGCCCGTTTTAAGGCATTCGTACGATGCCGTGGGGTCGAGGCCCCGCAGCCGGAGCGCCGGTACGGGCTCGCCGTAGCGCTGCGCCTGGAGCCAGGCCAGGACGACGGTCTCGCCGCCGAGGGTGTACTGCACGGCGCTCAGGCCGCCCTCCGGCGGTCGCAGCCGGTACTGGTCGCCGCGCTGCACCACGGGCCGGATCTCCTTGTAGAGCGCCACCCAGTCCCGCGCCTCGGCGAGTTCCTCCCCCGTCCACTTCGTGAGGTCGCCGCCGACCCCGAGCACCCCGGCCATGGCACTGACGAACCGGAACCGCAGGGAACTGGCGCGCTGGTTGAGCATGGCGTTCGGACTGTCGGTGACCCAGGCGGCCATGACCCGGGCCGGATGGATCTGGCTGAAGCCGTGCTGGATGGCGAGCCGGTCGAGCGGGTCGGTGTTGTCCGAGGTCCACACCTGGTCCGTGCGGCTCAGCACACCGAGGTCGATCCGGCCGCCGCCGCCCGAGCAGGACTCGAAGGCCACCCCGGGGTGAGCGGCCCGCAGCCGGTCCAGCAGGGCGTACAAGGCATGGACGTGGTCGACCCACAGCCGCTGCGGGTAGGGGTCGTCCGGCCAGCCGGCGTCGGTGAAGCAGCGGTTGAAGTCCCACTTGACGTAGTCGATCGGGGCGCTGGAGAGGAGCCCGTCGAGCTGGTGCCAGAGGTACTCCTGGACGTCCGCGCGGGCGAGGTTCAGTACGAGCTGATTGCGGAACTCCGTCCGCTTTCGTCCCGGTTGGTACTGCACCCAGTCCGGGTGCGCGCGGTACAGGTCGCTGTCGGCGTTGACCATCTCCGGCTCGACCCAGATCCCGAACTGCATGCCGAGGCCGTGCACGTGGTCGGCGAGCGGCTTGAGGCCGCCCGGGAAGCGGTCCGGGTTGGGAGTCCAGTCACCGAGCCCGGCCCGGTCACTCGTACGCGCCCCGAACCAGCCGTCGTCGACCACGAACAGCTCGACGCCCATGGCGGCGGCCCGCTCGGCGAGCGCCCGCTGCTGCTCCTCGGAGATGTCGAACTCGGTGGCCTCCCAGGAGTTGAACAGGACCGGCCGGTCCCGGCCGGCGTCCGGGATCACGTGCGCCCGCTGGTAGGCGTGCCAGGCGCGGCTCGCCCCGCCGAAGCCGCCGTCGGTCCAGAGCCCGGCGAAGACGGGAGTCGTGTACGACTCCCCCGTGCCGAGCATCAGCAGGCCCGAGTCGTCGTACCCGGCCCCGCCGGTGATCTGCACGCGCGCGTCCGGGAGTCGGGCCACGGCGATCCGCCAGGACCCGGACCAGCCCAGGGCGCATCCGTAGACCTCGCCGCGCTCCTCGGTGGCGTCGGTGTCGAGCGCGACCCACGGCAGGTGCTGGTGACCGGTGTGGCCGCGGCGGCTGCCGATGGCCTTCTCGCCGTGGGTGAGGGCGGAGCGCTCCAGGCGGGACTCGGCGCCCCAGCGGCCGTGCAGCTGGGACAGCCGCCAGGTGTCGCGGTCGGGCAGGGTCCAGGTGGCGGAGTCGGCGCGCAGCACTTCGACGGACGGCCCGCGGTTGTCGAGGGTCACCCAGCGCTCGACGACGTCCGTCGAGGAGCGCATCCGGTAGTGCAGCGTGATGGTCAGGTCACCGTCGCGGAAGCGCAGCCGCAGCTCGCCGTCCCCGGCGTCGTGCCCCTCATAGGTCCACTCGGTGCCGCGCCGCTCCGGGGTGCGGACGGACAGGGCGGGCCGGACGAAACGGGGGCCGCCCTCGACCGGGTACTCCTCGCGCCCGTCGAGCGGGGACTCGAAGGGCCAGTAGTCCGGCAGCGGCCGGACGGCGAGGGCCTCGGCGTCGGCGAGGCCGATCCGGGGGCCCCAGTGCAGGTGCAGCAGCTCGTCACGGTCGGTGACGTGGACGGCGTAGCTACTGGCCGGCCCCGAGAGGACCCAGGTACGACCGTCTTCGGAGATGTCCAGCATCAAGCCCTCACAGGTTCGAACAGGCCCGCTCAGGAGCGACCAGGCCCCAACATCATCAAGGGCTGCGGGGGCTCCCGGCAACGGCTGTGGACAACTCATTGCCCCAGGCAGGCATGTCGTATCGTCGAGTGGTGCCCGTCGACGAGCCGCGCCGGCGGCGCCGAAGGGGAGGAGCCCTCGTGACACAGCAGGTCCCGTCGACCGAGCCCGAGCTGGCCGGAGTGCGCAACTTCCGTGATGTGGGCGGACTGCCGACCGTGGACGGACGCCGGGTGCGGCAGGGAGTGCTGTTCCGCAGCGGCCACCTCGCGCACGCGACCGGTGAGGACGCCGCCTTCCTGGCCACCCTGGGCCTGCACACGATCTTCGACTTCCGCAACGCGGCGGACCAGAAGCTCGAGGGGCCGGACGTCGAGCTGCCGGGCGTGCGCAATGTGAACCTGCCGCTGAGCGACCCGGCCGACGGCGCCGAGTTCTGGCGGATGGTCCGCGACGGCGACCTGGACCAGCTCCGCGCGATCCTCTCGGACGGCAAGGGCGCGGACCGCATGATCGCCTCGTACCGCATGATCATCCGGACCCGCACGGCCGAGCACTCCCGGGTGCTGCACGCGCTCGCCGAGGACAGCGTCCCCGCCCTGATGCACTGCGCGGCGGGCAAGGACCGCGCGGGCCTGTCCATCGCCGTGACGCTGCTCGCCCTGGGCGTCGAGCGCGAGGCGATCGTCGACGACTACCTGAAGTCCAACGCCAAGCACCGGCGCTACAAGGTGCGCCGCAGCAGCTCCGCCGCCTCGGCCTACTCCCCCGAGGTCATGGAGCTGCTCAGCCCCCTGTTCGACGCGCGCGCCGAGTACCTGGCGGCGGCCTTCGACACCATCGAGGAGACCTGGGGCGGCGTCGACTCCTATCTGGAGAAAGGACTCGGGCTCACCCCGGAGGCCCGGGAGCGGCTGCGCGAGCGACTGCTCGACTGAGGTGCACGGCTAACGGGCCCCCGCCTCGAACAGGAAGTACACGAACGCGGCGAAGATGTGCCCCACCACGAGGTAGACGAACAACCGCACCCACAGAGCGCGGGGGAACTTCTCCTCCATGTCCTTCATGGCATGTCTCCAGGGGTGGGGCCCAGGCACAGGGCGGCCGTGGGGCTCTGCAAGAGGGTGTGGACGAAGAGCAGTTCGACGCCGTCCGAGTCCTGGGCGGCGATCCGGTGCGGGGTCAGCGAGTCGAAGTGGGCGCTGTCGCCGGGCGCGAGCTGGTGCGTGGTGTCACCCAGGCTCAGCCGCAGCCGCCCCCTCAGCACGTGGAGCCACTCCTCGCCGGGGTGGACGCGCACGATGTCGCCCTGGGAGCCATGGGGGACGTGCACGCGCAGGGCCTGCATCCCGCGGCCGGAGGCGCCCGCCTGCCAGTACGTCCAGCCGCCCGCCGCGGTCGGTTCCATGTCGGCGGCGCGGACGACGGCGTCCCGGTCGGCGACCGTCTCCCCGAGCAGCTCGGAGACCGTCGTACCGTAGATGCGGGCGAGCGCGAGGAGCATCGGCAGGGAGGGCTGGCGTTGCCCGGTCTCCAGGCGGGAGAGGTGGGCGGGCGACAGCCCGGCGGCGCGGGCCGCGGCCTCCAGGGTCAGGGAGGCCCGGCGCCGCAGTGCACGCAGCTGCGGTGCGACGGCGGGCAGCGCACCGGCCGCCTGGTCGGGCGACGGGTCGGCCCCGGGCCGCCCGGTCTCGGAGGAGCTCATGCCTCCATTCAGCCGGAGCCTTGCCTCAGCGGCAAATTTCTTGCCTCTGAGGCAAACAGGCGCGATCGTTCGCCGCCCGGGTCGAGCGCTACCGGTTGGCCACCGCCTGCTTGACCAGTGTCTTCCCGAAGTCCCAGACCAGCCCGCCGTCGTGCGCGTCGTCCATCACGGCCGTGAAGGCGTCGACGAACCGGTCCACCTCCCGCTCGCCGATGATCAGCGGCGGGATCAGCTTGATCACCTCCATGTGATCGCCGGAGACCTGGGTGAGGATCCGGTGCTTCTGGAGCAGCGGTACGACGACCATCTGCGCGAACAGTCCCTTGCGCGCGGCCTGGAGCACGGCCCAGCGGCTGCGCAGTTTCAGCGACTTCGGCCGGCCGAACTCGATCCCGATCATCAGGCCCCGGCCGCGGACGTCCGCGAGCATCTCGTACTTGTCCGTCAGCGCCGCCAGCCGGGATCTGAGCTGTTCCCCGGTGGCGCGGACGCCCGCGACGATCTGCTCGTTCTCCATCACCGACAGCACCGCCAGACCCGCCGCCATGGCCTGCGCGTTGGACCCGAAGCTCGCCGAGTGGACCAGCACCCGGTCCATCGACGAGTAGACCTTCTTGAAGATCCAGTCCTTGCCGAGCGTGGCGCCCACCGGCACATACCCGCCGGAGAGCGCCTTGGCCACGCACACCAGATCGGGCTCCACGCCGTCCTCGTGCTGGTAACCGTAGAAGTCGCCGGTACGGCCCAGGCCCGTCTGCACCTCGTCGGCGATGAGCAGCGCCTTGTGCCGGTGCAGCAGCTCCTGGGCGGCCCGCAGATAGCCGGGCGAGGCCTCCAGCACGCCCTTGCCCTGGATCGGTTCGACGATCAGGGCGGCTACGTCGCCCTTCCTCACCTCCCTCTCCAGCGCGTCGAGATCGCCGAGCGGGACGGCCGTGTCGGGCAGCAGCGGGGCGAAGCCGTCGCGGAAACCGGACTCCCCGTTCACGGAGAGGGCGCCGGTGGTCAGGCCGTGGAAGGCGTGCTCGCAGTACAGGATCCTGGGCCTGCCGGTGACGAACCGGGCGAACTTCAGCGCTCCCTCGACCGCCTCTGTGCCGCTGTTGCCGAAGAACACCCGGTCCAGGTGCGGGCTGTGCGCGAGCAGCTTCTCGGCCAGCAGGCCGGGCAGCGGCTGGCAGTCGAAGCGGGTGAGGTCGGCGAGCTGGGCGTCCAGGACGTCGTGCAGCGCCTTGCGCACCACGGGGTGGTGGCGGCCCAGGCCCATCACCCCGAACCCGGCGAGCATGTCCAGGTAGTCGTTGCCGTCCGCGTCGTAGAAGTAGGCGCCCTCGGCGCGCTCGTAGACCTTGTCGAAGCCGATGGTGTGCAGCATGCGCGGGAGCTGGTGGTTGAGGTACCGGGTGTGCAGCTCGTAGCGCTCGGCTCCGCGTTCGGCCAGGAGTGCGCCGAGGTCGAACGCCCCGGCCTGCGACGACTCCGACGCGGACTCGGCTGTTGTCATTCCTGTGGCTCCTTGGACAGCTCTTCCTTCACGGTCAGGCTCGCGCTGATCCGTCCGGCGACCTCGACGGGTGTCAGGCCGATGTCGGCGAGCACCTCACCGCGCTTGGCGTGCGCGAGGAACTGCTCCGGGATCCCGAAGCGCCGCACGGGGACGTCGACTTCGGCATCGCCCATGGCCAGCGCCACGGCCGAACCGACCCCGGCCGCCCGGCTGTTGTCCTCGACGACGGCGACCAGGCGGTGTTCGGAGGCGAGGCCCGGGAGGGCCGGATCGACCGGTTTGACCCAGCGGGGGTCGACGACGGTGCAGCCGATGCCGCGGGCTTCGAGCAGCTCCGCCGCCTGGAGGCACACCGGCGCCATGACGCCCACGGCGACCAGAAGCACCTCCGCCCGGTCGGCGCGGTGCAGCACGTCCAGTCCGCCCACCCGGTCCACGGCCGGGATCGTCGGGCCGACGGACTCCTTCGGGAAACGCAGCAGGGTCGGGGCGTCGTCCACGGCGACCGCCTCGCGCAGCTGGGCCCGCAACTGGTCGGCGTCGCGCGGCGCGGCGATCCTCAGGCCCGGCACGACCTGGAGGACGGACATGTCCCACATGCCGTTGTGGGAGGCCCCGTCGACGCCCGTGACGCCGGCCCGGTCCAGCACGAAGGTCGCCCCGCAGCGGTGCAGGGCCACGTCCATCAGGAGCTGGTCGAAGGCACGGTTGAGGAAGGTGGCGTAGACGGCGACGACCGGGTGCAGGCCGCCCGTCGCCAGGCCCGCCGCGGACACGGCCGCGTGCTGCTCGGCTATGCCGACGTCCCACACCCGGTCCGGGAACCGCTCGGCGAACCTGCCCAGACCGACCGGATGGAGCATGGCCGCGGTGATCGCGACGACGTCGTCCCGCTCCTCGCCGATCCTGACGATCTCGTCGCCGAACACGGAGGTCCAGGAGGGGCCGCCCGCCGGCGAGAGCGGCGCGCAGGTCAGCGGGTCCATGACGCCGACGGTGTGGAAGTGGTCCTCCTCATGGGCGAGGGCGGGCTCGTAACCGCGGCCCTTCTCCGTGAGGCAGTGGACGAGGACCGGCCCGTGGAAGCGCTTCGCACGCCGCAGGGCGGACTCCACGGTCCCGATGTCGTGCCCGTCGATCGGGCCCACGTACTTCAGGCCCAGGTCCTCGAACAGGCCCTGCGGGGCGAACGCGTCCTTGAAGCCCTTCTTCGCTCCGTGCAGGGCCTCGTAGAGGGTGGTGCCGATCAGCGGCGTGCCCTGGAGCACGTCCTTGCCCCAGGCCAGCACCTTCTCGTAGCCGTCGGTCGTGCGCAGTGTCGCGAGGTGGTTGGCGAGGCCGCCGATCGTCGGGGCGTAGGAGCGTTCGTTGTCGTTGACGACGATGATCAGCGGCCGGTTCTTGGCGGCCGCGATGTTGTTCAGCGCCTCCCAGGCCATACCGCCGGTCAGGGCGCCGTCGCCGATGACCGCGACGACATGGCCCTTCTCCCCCTGCACCTGGCGGGCCTTGGCGAGCCCGTCGGCCCAGCCGAGCGCCGTGGACGCGTGGCTGTTCTCGATGACGTCGTGCTCGGACTCCTCGCGCGACGGGTAACCGGACAGGCCGCCCTTGCCGCGCAGCTTGGAGAAGTCCTGGCGTCCGGTCAGCAGCTTGTGGACGTAGCTCTGGTGGCCGGTGTCCCACAGGATGCGGTCGACCGGCGACTCGAAGACCCGGTGCAGGGCGACGGTGAGCTCCACCACCCCCAGGTTGGGCCCCAGATGACCTCCGGTCCTGGCGACCGCGTGCACCAGGAACTCCCTGATCTCGTCGGACAGTTCGCCGAGTTCCGCTTCGGACAGCGCCTTCAGGTCGCGTGGTCCCCGGATGGTCTCCAGAATCGTCACGATCGGGCCCCCTTCGGTTCCGTGCTGTTCAGCTCACGGTGACGGCCGGTTCCCCCGACCCCACGCCGTCCTGCTCCATCTGCTCGGCGATCTTCATCGCCTCTTCGATCAGCGTCTCGACGATCTTCGACTCGGGAACGGTCTTGATGACCTCGCCCTTGACGAAGATCTGCCCCTTGCCGTTGCCGGAGGCCACCCCCAGATCGGCCTCCCGTGCCTCGCCGGGGCCGTTGACCACACACCCCATGACGGCGACCCGCAACGGCACTTCCATGCCCTCGAGTCCGGCCGTGACCTCGTCGGCGAGCTTGTAGACGTCGACCTGGGCGCGACCGCAGGACGGGCAGGAGACGATCTCCAGCCTGCGCTGCCGCAGCCCCAGGGACTCCAGGATCTGGATGCCGACCTTGACCTCCTCGGCCGGCGGCGCGGACAGCGACACCCGGATCGTGTCGCCGATGCCCCGCGACAGCAGCGCGCCGAAGGCCACCGCCGACTTGATCGTGCCCTGGAACGCCGGGCCCGCCTCCGTCACCCCCAGGTGCAGCGGGTAGTCGCACTGCTCGGCGAGCTGCCGGTACGCCTCGATCATCACGACCGGGTCGTTGTGCTTGACGGAGATCTTGATGTCCCGGAAGTCGTGCTCCTCGAACAGGGACGCCTCCCACAGCGCGCTCTCCACGAGCGCCTCCGGGGTGGCCTTGCCGTACTTCTGGAGCAGCCGCCGGTCCAGCGACCCGGCGTTGACCCCGATCCGGATCGGCGTGCCGTGATCCTTCGCCGCCTGGGCGATCTCCTTGACCCGGTCGTCGAACTGCTTGATGTTGCCGGGATTGACGCGTACTGCGGCGCAGCCCGCCTCGATGGCCGCGAACACGTACTTCGGCTGGAAGTGGATGTCGGCGATGACCGGGATCTGCGACTTGCGGGCGATGGTGGCGAGGGCGTCGGCGTCGTCCTGCGTGGGGCAGGCGACCCGGACGATCTGGCAGCCGGACGCGGTGAGTTCGGCGATCTGCTGCAAGGTGGCGCCGATGTCCGACGTACGGGTCGTCGTCATCGACTGCACCGACACCGGGGCCCCGCCCCCGACCGCCACCGGACCGACCTGGATCCGGCGCGAGTCGCGCCGCTCCGCGATCGGCCGGACCGGTACCTCGGGAACGCCCAGCGGGATGGCGGTCATGGCCTCACTCCCGGTTTCCGGAGACCGTCTCGCGCATGGCGCGCAGGGACTCCTTCAGCGATCCCATGGTGGCGAGGACGGCGGTGGGCTCGTAGCCGCAGTGCGCCATGCAGTTGGCGCAGCGCGGGTCCTTGCCGCGGCCGTACTTGTCCCAGTCGGTGTCCTCGACCAGCTCCCGGTACGTCGGCACGTAGCCGTCGCTCATCAGGTAGCAGGGGCGCTGCCAGCCGAACAGCGAGTAGTTCGGGATCGCCCAGGCGGTGCACGGGAAGTCGACCTTGCCCTCCAGGAAGTCCAGGAAGAGCGGGGAGTGGTTGAGCCGCCAGCGGCGCCGGTTGCCGCCCGCGAAGGCCTTCTTGAACAGTTCGCGGGTCTGCTCCACGCCCAGGAAGTGCTCCTGGTCGGGGGCCTTCTCGTAGGCGTAGGCGGGCGAGATCATCATTTCGTCGACCTTGAGGTCGTCGTTGAGGAAGTTCAGCACCTCGATGATGGTCTGCGGGGTGTCGGTGTTGAAGAAGGTCGAGTTGGTGGTCACCCGGAAGCCGCGCCGCTTGGCCTCCTTCATGGCCTCCACGGCCTCGTCGAACACGCCCTCCTTGGCCACCGACTCGTCGTGCCGCTCGCGCAGCCCGTCGATGTGCACCGCGAAGGCGAAGTAGGGGGAGGGCTTGAACTTGTCCATCTTCTTGCGCAGGAGCAGGGCGTTGGTGCACAGGAAAACGTACTTCCGCTTGGCCACCAGCTGACGCACGATCTCGTCGATCTGCGGATGCATCAGCGGCTCGCCACCGGCGATGGACACCATGGGGGCGCCGGACTCCAGCACGGCCCCCACGGCCTGCGCGACGGGCATCCGCTGCTTGAGCACCCCGGCCGGGTGCTGGATCTTGCCGCATCCCTCGCACTTGAGGTTGCAGGCGTACAGCGGCTCCAGCTCCACGATGAGCGGGAACTTGTCCCGTCGGCGGAGCTTCTGTTCAGCCAAGTATGTAGCGACCTTGATGGACTGTCGGAGCGGCATGGCCATCTGGCTCACCTCCTGGGGAGCAGCAAGGAACGGTGCCATTCGAAGAAAGCGGGAAGGACCGAACGAAGAACACGGAAAGCTGATATTCCACCGCGCACCGTGCCGATCCGGACGAGTTCATGTTCTGGAGCGTCCACGACCACCCGGACGGCCGCAACCGGGCGCTCGCCCGCGCGCACGGCGCTCAGGAGCGTGGCCGCCGACTCCATGTCGACCGCGATCGCGCCGGTCGCGCGCAGATCCGACCGTTCGTGACCTCGGACGACATGGTCGGAGCCGGTGAGCGGCCCGGTGTGCACGGTCCGCCCGGGCACCGCGCGGCCCAGCTCCTTGACCAGCAGGTCGGTCCCGACGCAGGCGGTCGTACCGCGCGGGTCTCGGGTCTCCTCGGCGACGACCAGGTCACCGGGGTGCATGCCGGGTGCGAGCCCCGCGCAGAAGCCGGTCGCGAGGACGGCCGCGTCGCGCAGGGCCGGGTCGGCGAGCATCCGGGTGACGGACCGCTCGGCCGCCGCCGGACCCATACCGGTCCGCAGCACGGTGACCGGCCCGCCGGCGCCGCCACGGTCCCCCGCGCGCAGGGCGAGCTGCTCGATGCCGAGCGCGCAGGCGATCAGCAGCGGGGCCGGAGCGGGCTGTGAGCTCATCAGCTCCCCTTGGCGTCGGCGAGCGGCTTCCCGGTCTCTCCACTCCCGTTGGCCGCGGCGAGCGGTTTCCCGGCCGCCCCGCCGCCCTGGTGCCGGTCGGCGAAGGGCTCCCCGTGCAGGTACCGGCCGAGCGCGGTGAGCGGGAACACCTGCCGGTAGAGGTGGTAATTGATCGAGAAGTCCCACGGGAAGCCCGTCCCCGTGAAGTACGGCTCGTCCCAGGAACCGTCGTCCCGCTGGGTGGCGGCGAGCCACTCGATACCGCGTTCGACGGCCTTGGAGTCCCGCTCCCCCGCCGCGAGCAGGGCCATCAGGGCCCACGCCGTCTGGGAGGCGGTCGAGGCGCCCCGGCCGCTCCACTCCCCCACGTACTTGTAGGAGCGCAGGTCCTCGCCCCAGCCGCCGTCGTCGTTCTGGACCGCCTCCAGCCAGGTCACGGCCCGGCGGATCGCCGGGTGCGCCGCGGGGATGCCGGCGACCACCAGGGCGGGTACGACGGACCCGGTGCCGTAGACGTAGTTGACGCCCCAGCGACCGAACCACGAGCCGTCGGGTTCCTGTTCGGCCAGCAGCCACTCGATGCCGCGCCGGGTGCGGGGGTCGTGGGCGAGGCCCTCCACCGCGAGCATCTCGACGACGTGGGCGGTGACGTCGGCGGAGGGCGGGTCGATGACCTCGCCGAAGTCGCAGAACGGCAGCCGGTTCGGGAACGGGCTGGTGTTGTCGACGTCGAAGGCGGCCCACGCCCCGTTCTTCGACTGCATGCCGAGGGTCCAGCGCACGCCGCGCCCGACGGCCTTGTCGACCCGCGCCGGGTCGTGGTGAGTGATCCGGCGCAGCGCGAGGATCACCTCGGCGGTGTCGTCGATGTCGGGGTAGTTGTCGTTGTGGAACTCGAACGCCCAGCCGCCGGGCGGCAGTCCGGGCCGCTGCACCGACCAGTCACCGGGCCGGACGATCTCCTCGCCCAGCATCCAGTCCGCGGCTTTCACCAACTGGGGGTGGTCGGCGGGCAGTCCGGCGTCGACGAGCGCGATCGCGGCCAGGCAGGTGTCCCACACCGGCGACTGGCAGGCCTCGATCATCCGGGCCCCGTCCTCGCGCCACACGGCGAACCGGTCCAGCGAGGCGAGCCCTTCGCGCATCACGGGGTGCTGGAGGTCGTAGCCGAGCAGATGCAGGGCGATGATCGAGTACACGGCCGGGGGCTGGATGCCGCCCCAGCAGCCGTCGTTCTCCTGCCGCTCGATGATCCAGCGGGCGGCTCTGTTCATCGCGGCTCTGCGCAGCCGGCGCGGCGCGACCTTCCGCAGGGCGTGCAGCCCCTTGTCCATCCGCTGGAAGGCGCCGTCCCAACTGAACGCCGGGGCGAGCGGCTTGGCCGGGTTCGGGTGGGCGGGGTCGGTGTGCAGCTCGTGCAGCGGGAAGGGCGCGGGGCGTACCGGCCGCTTCGCCGAGACGATCGTCAGCGGGACGACGGTCTGCCGCGCCCAGCAGCCGAAGTCGTAGATGTTGAGCGGCACCCACTTCGGGAAGTAGATGAGCTCCGGAGGCAGTTCGGGGAGGTCCTCCCACTTCCACCAGCCGAACAGTGCCAGCCAGATCCGGGTGAAGACCCGGGCGGCGGCGATGCCGCCCTGCTCGCGGACCCAGGCGGAGGCCTTCGCCATGTGCGGTGCGCCGGGCTCGTCCCCGGCCAGGCGGAGGGCGACGTAGGCCTCGATGGTGGCGGAGAGTTCGCCGGGGCCGCCGTAGAAGGTGGCCCATGCGCCGTCCTCGCGCTGCTCTCCGCGGATGAACAGCGCGGCGGCCTGCGTCGTCTTCTCGTCACGGATGCCCAGGAACTGACGGAGCAGCAGGTCCTCGGCGTCCATCGTGACGTTGGTCTCGAGGTCGCCCTTCCACCAGCCCTGGGCGTCCTGGCGCGAGAGCAGGAAGTCCGTGGCGCGCTGTGCGGCGCGGGCGGCGGCTTCTTCTACCCCGGCCGCCACGGGCGTGTCGGTGTCGGTTTCGCTGGCCGCGGCGGCGCGGGGTGGCAGTGCCCCGGTGCTTCCGTCGGTCGTCGCTGTCATGGCTTCCCCTTCGTGCAGTGGTGCAAGGTGTGCAGCTGCTGTGGGTCCGCCGTCGGCCGGTGCTCCGTGGTGTCTCGCGGCACCGGCCGGCGACTACGCGAGGGCTATTCGACCGATAGTGATCATCTCTTTCGTACGACGACGAAGTCCGCGAGTGCCGTGAACTGCTCCCGCACCCGGTCGGGCATGTCGACGGCGTCGAGGGCTTCGATGGCGATGGTGTGCTGACGGCGGGCCTCGTCGGCGGTCCACTCGCGGCCGCCCGCCTCCTCGATGAGAGCGGCGCGGGCCGCGAACTCCTCCTCGGAGAAGCTCTCGAAGTCGCTGCTCTTGGCGTCGGCGGCGAGGAGCTCGCCGAGCCGCTCGGAGGCGGATCCGCCCGCCGCGAGTGCGGCCACGACCGGCAGGGACTTCTTGCGCTGGCGCAGGTCGCTCCAGGTCTGCTTGCCGGTGGAGATCGGGTCGCCCCAGATGCCGAGGAGGTCGTCGACGGCCTGGAAGGCGAGGCCCAGGTGGTAGCCGTACTTCTCCAGGGTGTCGGCGGTGCGGTCGTCGGCGCCGCCGAGGACGGCACCGATGGAGCTGGCGCAGGCGAGCAGGGCGCCGGTCTTGTTGCCCTCCATCTCCAGGCACTCCTCGACGGTGACGCGGTCGCGGTGCTCGTAGGAGATGTCCTGGGCCTGACCGTCGATCAGGGCACGGGTGGCGGTGGTCAGGCGGCGGGTGGCGCGGCCGGCCTCGACGGTGCCGAGTTCCAGCAGCACCTCGTTGGCCAGGGCGAACAGGGCGTCACCGACCAGGATGGCCTGGGCGGGGCCGTGCACCTTCCAGACCGTGTCGCGGTGGCGGCGCTGTTCGTCGCCGTCCATCAGGTCGTCGTGGAGGAGGGAGAAGTTGTGGACGAGTTCCACGGCGACGGCGCCGGGGATGCCGGTCTCGGGGGCGGCGGACATGACCTCGGCGGACAGCACCGCGAGGGCGGGGCGCACGGCCTTGCCGCCGTCCCCCGCCGCGGGCCGGCCCTGGGCGTCGATCCATCCGAAGTGGTAGGCGGCAACAGTGTCCATGGGAGGTGCCAGGCGGTCGATGGCCGCCCGCAGTACCGGAGTGGCCAGGGTCCGGCCGCGCTCCAGGAGCGCGGTCACGTCCACCGCCTCGGCAGTCTTCGAGGCCGGGGGCACAGTGGGCACAGTCTCTCCTCTTGTTGCGGTACCGGGGGTGCGGGGGCCGTCTGCCGCGCTGTTCTGAGCGAGCATCACGCCGCCTCCTCGAACTCGAAGAGGTGGCGAGGGCGGGGCCGGCCCAGGGCGCCCAGCACGGCGTCCGCCGCGCTCACACCACTGCGGACCGCACTCTCCATGGTCGCGGGCCACCCGGTGGCGGTCCACGCTCCGGCCAGGTACAGGCCGGATGCCTTGGTGCGGGAGCCGGGCCTCAGGCGCCCGACTCCGGGGGTGGGAGCGAACGTCGCCGTGCGCTCCCGGGTGACGAAGAAGTCCTTCACTGCGGCGCCGCGGGTCAGCGGCAGCAGCCGCTCCAGCTCGGGCAGGTACCGCTCGCGCAGCACGGCCACGGGCTCGTCGATCTCGTCCTGGGCCGCCGACTGGGACAGGGCGAGGTACTGCCCGTCGCGCAGGCCCGACGCCTCGGTCCGGTCGAAGACCCACTGCACCGGAGTGCCGAGGGCGGTGAAGAACGGCCGGCCGAGCACCTTGCGGTCGTACACCACATGGACGTTGAGGATGGGCGCGGTGCCGATCTCCAGGAGCCGCTCGGGCGCGTCCAGGGCACCCGCGGGCAGCAGGTCGTGCGCCTCGCGCTGCGGTACGGCGAGCACCACCGCGTCCGCCTGGAGCGTCTCGCCGGGAACCCGGACGCTCCACCCGCCGTTGCCGTCGTCGGAGACGGAGGTGACGCGGGTACGGACCTCGGTGCGGACGCCCGCGGATTCGAGCGCCTTGCGGGCCAGCCGGTCGTGCAGGTCGCCGAGCGGGACGCTCGCCCAGCCGATGTCGGCCGCGCCCGGGTCGGACAGAAGACCGGTCTTGAACACCATCGCGGCGAGCCCCAGGGAGGCGTCGCCCGCGACCGCGTTGAGGGTGGCGACCCCGACCAGGTCCCACAGGGCCTCGACGGCGCGCTCCGACTGGCCGTGCGCGGCCAGCCAGCTGCCGAAGTCCTGTGCGTCCAGGGCCGGATCGGCGAGGTCCAGCCCCTTGAGCGCGAGTGCGGCCCGGCCGACCTTGGCGCGGTCGGCGAGCGACAGGTGCGGATAGGTGGCGAGGCTGCGGCCCAGATGCAGGGGCACGGGCAGCGCGTCGCGCCGCAGCCTGCCGAGGCGCCGCCCCGCGGGCCGCGCGACGTCCAAAACGGGCACGTCGAGCCGGTCCTGGAGCGGAGCCAGCGCCGCGCCCTCGATGCGGTCGAGGAACCAGCGGTAGGCGGTGCAGCAGCGCAGGTACACGTGCTGTCCGTTGTCGACGGTCAGCTCGCCGCGCTGGAAGGAGAAGGCCAGGCCGCCGAGTCTCGGCCTGCCCTCCACCAGGGTGACGCGCACGCCGGCGTCGGCGAGCGCGAGCGCGGTGGTGACGCCGGCGAGCCCGCCGCCCACCACGACGGTGTGCCGCCCCTCCGCGACCGGCCCCCGGGATCCCGTGCCGTGGGTCATCGTGCACCCTCCCCTGCGCGGCGGCCGTCCTGCTCGACCGGTGCGCGACCGACCGTCTCCGTCAGGGACGCCGTCCCACGCCGGAGGGTTGCCCGCCGCTTGTCTCCGACGGTTTGGCGGAGAGGGGCGTCGTGCCCACGCCCCGCCGCGGGGGTCACGCGAGCGGAACCGCCCGGCCCGGCGCCGACGACCGCAACACGCCCCCACCGGCGGGCAAGGGAGACCACCGACTCCGTCTCGTGGTGAGCCCGCGAGGCGTCGGCCCCACGCCCGGCAGCCGCCCAGGCCACCCGAGCGAAACCACCCGCCCCGGCAGTGACGACCGCAACGCGCCCCCGCCCACGGACAAAGGAGAACACCGACTCCGTCTCGTGGTGAGCCCGCGAGACGTCGGCCCCACGCCCGGCAGCCGCCCAGGCCACCCGAGCGAAACCACCCGCCCCGGCAGTGACGACCGCAACGCGCCCCCGCCCACGGACAAAGGAGAACACCGACTCCGTCTCATCGCGGACCTGCGAAGCGTCGTGCCCGCGCCCCGCCGCAGGGGTCACGCGAGCGGAACCGCCCGGGCCGGCGCCGACGACCGCAACGCGCACCCGCCGACGCGCCAGGGAAAGCACCGACTTGGTCTCACAGCAGGCCCGCAGGGCGTGCGGCACTGTCCGGGAGCACAGGACCGCACCCGCGCGGCGGGCGTGAGTCCGGTCGACGGTGGCATCCCCCTGGGCCGGTCCGTTCGTCACGCGCGCCTCCTGACGGTCCGTCGGGTCACATGGCGGGCGTCGAGGCCGGACAGGCCGCGCACGGCGACGTAGGCCTTCTCCCGGCCGGGCAGGGAGACGCGGCCGCGCAGCACGGCCTCGGGGTCGCGCTCGATGCGGTCGAGGAGGCGTCGGTAGATGCCGGCCATGGCGGCGACACAGGCGCCGCTGCGCCGGTCCAGCATGGGGAGCAGCCGGTAACCCTCGGCGAAAAGAGCGCGGGCCCGTCGCACTTCGAAGTGCACGAGGCCCGCGAAGTCGGAGCCCTCCGGTGGCCGCGGCCCGCTGAAGCCGGCCGAGCAGCCGAACTTGGCGAGGTCGTCGGCGGGCAGATAGGTGCGTCCGCCCACGGCGTCCTCGCGGACGTCTCTGAGGATGTTGGTGAGCTGGAGCGCCAGACCGAGCGTGTCGGCATACTCCGGCGCCCGCTCGACACCGCGCGCCCCCGGTTCCGTGCCGAACACACCGAGCGAGAGCCGCCCGATGGCCCCCGCCACACAGCGGCAGTAGACCTTCAGGTCGTCCCAGGTCTCGTACGTCTCGCCGCGTACGTCCATCAGGACGCCGTCGATGAGCTCGTCCAGGCCGCCGAGCGGGATCGGGAAGTGCCCGGCGGCGTGCGCGAGGGCGACGGCGACCGGGTCGGTGTCGTCGTCCGCCACCCCGCCCTCGCGGATCCGGCTGAGCAGCGTCCGGGTCTCCTCCAGCCTGGCCACCTTGACGTCGTCGGCGAGCGCGCCGTCGCCGAGGTCGTCGACCCGCCGCGAGAACGCGTACAGCGCCGACATCGCACGGCGCTGGGGCGTCGGCAGCAGCCGGATGCCGTAGGCGAAGTTACGGGCCTGCCGTCCGGTGACGGCCTCGCAGTAGCTGTAGGCGGCGAGTACCGGCGGGGATGCGTGTGGTTCCGACTCCACGGTCCGGATCACCCCTCTCCTCGCAGAGTCACGCCCACCTCACGCAGCAACTGGACCTTGCCGGGCTTGGGCGGGCCGGGAAGTACGTCGTAATCAGCGGCGGCGATGGCACGGACGGCCGCCCTTCCCCCCGCCACGAACCCTGCGAGCAGCAGCTTCAACCTGCCGTGGACGCTACCCACCAGGGGGGCGCCTTCATTCAGGAGATCCAGGGCCCTTTGCGCTTCGTACGCAATCAGCGCACGGACCGACGCTCCGGCGGATTCCGTGGCAAGGTCCGCCTCCTGGACATGAAAGCGTTTCATGTCGGCGGCAGGCAGGTAAACGCGGTCGCGGTCGAGATCCTCGGCCACGTCCTGGAGGTGCTCGACGATCTGGAGGGCCGTGCAGATCATGTCGGAGCGGCGGATCCGCTTGGGCGTCGAGGTGCCGGTGACGGCGAGGACGAGACGGCCGACGGGGTTGGCGGAGAGCTCGCAGTAGGCGAGGAGGTCGTCGTAGGTCTCGTACCGGCCGACCAGTTGGTCCTGGCGGTTGGCGGCGATCAGGCCGAGGAACGGCTCGGGGGTCAGGGAGCGGCGGCGGACGGTCGGCTGGAGGCGGCGCAGCAGGGGATGACGCGGGGTCGCGTCGAAGACCCTGCGCAGGTCGGCCTCGAAGGCGTCCAGCAGGACCAGCCGGTCCTCGGCCTCCTGCGGGGACACGCCGAGCAGTCGGGCGTCGGCGCCGCCGGGGGCCAGGTCGCCGTCGCCGATGTCGTCGACGAGACGGGCGAAGCCGTAGACGGCCATGAGGTCGGTGCGCCAGGCCCGGGGCAGGAAGAACGGGGCCACCGGGAAGTTCTCACCCGCGGCCTTGTCGAGCGTGCCGCGCTCCGGATCGAGGGCGCGCGCCGTGCCGGTTCCCGTCACCGCCGGCTGCCCGGCGCGAGGACGGCACGTGCTGCGTGGAGCTGGGGAGTTTCCGTAGCCATTGCCGTCACATCTCCCGTTCTACACTGCCGACCCAATACACACTATTTCGGACACGCCGCCCAGCCGTCCGCACGGCGGCGCGACGAGCGATGTCGCGCATTATCGCCCTGATTGCCGTGATTCGGGACCGGTACAGCTTACGTTGTACAACGCATCGAGGTTCGCCAGGGTGTCCCGCACATCACGAGAACACACCGATTGGCCCCAAGATTCCTGAGCCGGGCCGGAGTTGACGCTTCTTTTGCAGACGCAGGGCCCCGCCGGAACAGTTCCGGCGGGGCCCTGGACCGGCCGGACTACTTGCCGGTGAACTTCTCGTACTCCTTGAGCACCTCGTCGGTCGGGCCGTCCATCCGCAGCTCACCGCGTTCCAGCCACAGGACGCGGTTGCAGGTGTCGCGGATCGACTTGTTGTTGTGACTGACCAGAAACACGGTGCCGGCTTCCTTGCGCAGCTCCCGGATGCGGTCCTCGGAACGCTTCTGGAACTTGCGGTCGCCGGTGGCCAGGGCCTCGTCGATCATCAGGACGTCGTGGTCCTTGGCGGCGGCGATGGAGAAGCGGAGACGGGCCGCCATGCCGGAGGAGTAGGTGCGCATGGGCAGGGTGATGAAGTCGCCCTTCTCGTTGATGCCGGAGAAGTCGACGATGTCCTGGTAGCGCTCCTTGATCTCTTCCCGGGACATACCCATGGCAAGCCCGCCCAATATGACGTTCCGTTCGCCGGTGAGGTCGTTCATCAGGGCCGCGTTGACGCCGAGCAGCGAGGGCTGGCCGTCGGTGTAGACCTTGCCCTGCTCGGCGGGGAGCAGGCCGGCGATGGCGCGCAGCAGCGTCGACTTGCCGGAGCCGTTGGAGCCGATCAGACCGATGGCCTCGCCGCGGTACGCCACGAAGGAGACGCCTCGTACGGCGTGCACCTTGCGCACGCCCCGCGCCGTGTCGTCGGAGCCCCGCTTCAGAATGCGGCTGAGGGCCGCGGTGGCGCTGCCCTTGCCGGTCTTGGCGCCGTTGACGCGGTAGACGATGTGCAGGTCGTCCGCGATGACGGTGGGGATCCGTTCGTCCTGCTTCCGCTCAGCCACGGCCGTACCTCTCCTCCGCCTTCCAGAAGTACACGAAGCCACCCAGGGCGAAGAGCACGGCCCAGCCGCCCGCGGCCGCCCATACGTGGTCGGGGAGGTACTCGGAGCCGTAATCGTTCATGAGGGCGAAGCGCATCAGGTCCATGTAGATCGCGGCCGGGTTCCACTGGAGGACGTTCGAGATCCAGGCCGGCTTGTCCTCGAGGAAGATCGGGATGGAGAACATCACCCCCGACGCGTACATCCACGTCCGCATCACGAACGGCATCAGCTGCGCGAGGTCCGGGGTCTTGGCGCCCGCCCGGGCCATGATCAGCGCGAGGCCGGTGTTGAAGCAGAACTGAAGGGCGAGCACCGGCACGATCAGCAGCCAGGACAGGTCCGGGTAGTGGCCGAAGCCGACCGCGATGGCGAACAGCACGATCATCGAGAACAGCAGCTGCTGGAGCTGCTGGAGCGCGAAGGAGATCGGCAGCGAGGCGCGCGGGAAGTGCAGGGCGCGGACCAGGCCGAGGTTGCCGGAGATCGCGCGCACGCCCGCCATCACCGAGCTCTGCGTGAAGGTGAACACGAAGACGCCCGTGACCAGGAACGGGATGTACACCTCGCGGGACATGCCCCGGTCGGCCTCCAGGAGCAGGCCGAAGATGAAGAAGTACACGGCCGCGTTCAGCAGCGGTGTGGCCACCTGCCACAGCTGGCCGAGCTTGGCCTGGCTGTACTGGGCCGTCAGCTTCGCGCGGGAGAAGGCGAGGATGAAGTGCCGCCGGTCCCAGAGCTGACGGACGTACTCGATGAGGGACGGCCGGGCGCCGCTCACGCTCAGCCCGTACTTGGCGGCGAGCTCCCTCGCCGTGAGTCCCTCGTCGGGCGCCGCGGGCGCGCTCACCGCGACCGTGGCGTCGTGCGTTGTCTCACTCACTAGTGGAAACTTTCGTCTTCGAGATGCGCGGCCTGTCCGGGCCTGCATGAGCCGGGGGCCAGGGTACGGCCCCTCCCGGATACTCCCGGATACGAGCTTGTCAGATGACGGGGGGCCGGCCCAGTCGGGTCAGCCGCCACACCGTACGCCACTTCATGGGGCGACGGCGTCCGCACGGGGTGGTCCAGCCCTCGCGGAATCCGCCGAACCAGGCCCGCAGGGCGGAGCGGGAGGGACGGCGTACGAGGGTGAGCAGCAGCCACACGCCGAGGTAGACGGGGACGAGGGGCGCGGGGAGGTTGCGGCGGGCGAGCCAGACGCGGTTGCGGGCGACCATGCGGTGGTAGACCGCGTGCCGCGAGGGGGCGGTCGTCGGGTGGTACAGCACCATGTCGGACCGGTAGTCGATCATCCAGCCCGCGTCGAGGGCCCGCCATGCCAGGTCGGTTTCCTCGTGGGCGTAGAAGAATTCGTCCGGGAGGCCGCCGACGTCGGCGAAGACCCGGGTGCGGACGGCGTTGGCGCCGCCGAGGAACGTGGTGACGCGGGAGGAGCGCATCGGGTCGGAGGCCCGCAGCCGGGGCACGTGGCGGCGCTGGGTGACCCCGGTGTCGGGGTCGGCTATGCGGAAACTCACGATGCCGAGCTTCGGGTCGGCCTCGAAGGCCTTGCGGCACAGCTCGGCGGTGTCGTGGCTCGCGAGCAGCCCGTCGTCGTCCAGGAACAGCAGGATGTCGACGTCCCGGCCGGCCGGGCCGAAGGCCTCGATGCCGACGTTGCGGCCGCCGGGGATGCCGAGGTTCTCGGGCAGCTCGATCGTGCGGACGCCCTCGGGGACGTCCGGGACGGGCGAGCCGTTGCCGACGACGACCACCTCGACCGGGTCGCCGTCCTGCTTGGCGACCGAGTCGAGCAGGGCGCGCAGTTCGTCGGGGCGGTTGCCCATGGTGATGATGACGGCGCCGACCTTCATGCCGCTCACTTCAGCCTGCTCGAAGCGAGGATGGAGACCAGGTGCAGCAGGGTCTGGAGCAGCGCGATGCCGGCCAGCACCGCGACGCCGAGCCGGGAGAAGAACAGGTCGCCGCGGGCCTGGTCGACGATCGCCAGGACCAGGATCAGCAGGGACGCCTCGATGCCGAGGATCAGGCGGTGGAACTTGAACGCGGCGGCGGCCCTGCGGGCCAGCGCCATGCCGGAGGAGCGCATCTCGGATGCGGTCTCCTTGACCGGCGGCTTTCCGGTCTGGTGCCGGGCGACGCCGACGAGGTCGGTCTCGGCCTTGATCAGGATGGCGCCGAGGGCGGCCAGGGTGCCGAGGAAGGCCCACAGCCAGTCGATCCGGCCGCTGCCCCACAGGTCGGCGGCGCGCAGGCCGAAGCCGACGAGCACCGCGGCGTCGGTGAGGTAGGCGCCGACGCGGTCCAGGTAGACGCCGCTGAGGGAGTACTGCTTCCTCCAGCGCGCGATCTCGCCGTCGACGCAGTCCAGCAGGAGGTACATCTGGACCATGACGACGCCGAGTACGGCGCCCGGGATCCCCGGCACGAGCAGTGCCGGGGCCGCGAGTACACCGAAGACGGTCATCAGGTACGTGAGCTGGTTGGGCGTGACCCGGGTGTTCACCAGGTAACGGTCGACCCGCAGGGACACCTCACGCATGTAGAGGCGTCCCATCCAGTGCTCACCGCTGCGCCGGTCCTTCACCCCCGCGGGGTGAACGACGGGGCGTAGTTCAGCTACCGATGGCCTTGACATAGTCGGCGTAGGTGTCCTTGATCTGTTCGGTGTTCAGGTCGAGGTGTTCGAGGATGGTGTAGCGGCCGGGCCGGGTCTCCGGGGCGAACTCGACGGCCTTGACGAACTCGTCCGTGGTGAAGCCGATCTCGTCCGGCAGCACGGGCAGCCCGTGCCGGCGCAGCACCTCGGCCATGTACGCCGACTCGTCGTGCGCCCCGCGCAGCCACATCGCGAAGGCCGCGCCGAGACCGCACTGCTCGCCGTGGGCGGCGGCCCGCTTCGGATAGAGCAGGTCGAAGGCGTGGTTGATCTCGTGGCACGCCCCGGAGGACGGCCGCGAGTCGCCCGACACCGACATGGCGATGCCGCTGAGGACCAGCGCCTCGGCGAGCACCTGGAGGAAGTCGTTGTCCCCGATGCCGCCCGGGTGCCGCAGTACGGCCTCGCCGGCCTGGCGGGCCATGGCCGCGGCGAGTCCGTCGATCCGCTCGCCCTTGACGCGGTTGGCCAGCTCCCAGTCGGCGATCGCCGAGATGTTGGAGACGGCGTCGCCGATGCCGGCGCGGACGAAGCGGACCGGGGCCTCGCGGATGACGTCCAGGTCGATGACGACGGCGATCGGGTTCGGTACGCCGTAGGAGCCGCGGCCCGCGTCGTTGTCGAGGGTGGCGACCGGCGAGCACAGGCCGTCGTGCGCCAGGTTCGTGGGCACGGCGACCAGGGGCAGGCCGACCCGGGCCGCGGCGAACTTGGCGCAGTCGATGATCTTGCCGCCGCCGAGGCCGACGACCGCGTCGTAGTGGCCGGCCTTTATGTCACTGGCCAGCCGCACCGCGTCGTCGAGGGTGCCGCCGCCGACCTCGTACCAGGTGGCGCCGGGCATGCCGGGCGAGATGCGCTCGCGCAGCCTGGCGCCGGAGCCGCCGCTGACCGCGACGGCGAGGCGGCCGGAGTGCGAGATGCGCTCGTCGGCGAGGACGCACGCCAGGTCGTCGAGGGCACCCGGGCGGATGTCCACGACCAGCGGCGAGGGGATGAGCCGGGTCAGTACTGGCATGCGATCTCCCGTCCACGGGCGAGATCGTCGTGGTTGTCGATCTCCACCCACTTGACGTCGCCGATCGGCGCCACGTCGATACGGAAGCCGCGGTTCACCAGCTCCTGGTAGCCGTGCTCGTAGAACTGCTGCGGGTCGGTCTCCCACACGGTCTTGAGCGCGTCGGCCAGTTCGGCGGCCGCGTCGCCCTCGATGAGGGTGACGCCGATGTACTCGCCGGTGGCCTCGGCGGGGTCCATCAGCTTGGTGATCTTCGTCATGCCCTTGGCGGGGTCGACGACGACCTTCATCTCCTCGTCGGCCAGGTCCTTCACGGTGTCCAGGGCGAGGATGATCTTCTTGCCGTCACCGCGGGCGGCGAGCAGCGTCTTCTCGACGGAGACCGGGTGGACGGTGTCGCCGTTGGCGAGGATCACACCGTCCTTGAGGGCGTCACGCCCGCACCACAGGGAGTAGGCGTTGTTCCACTCCTCGGCCTTGTCGTTGTCGATGAGGGTGAGCTTGAGGCCGTACTTCGCCTCCAGCGCCTCCTTGCGCGCGTACACGGCCTCCTTGCGGTAGCCGACGATGATCGCGGCTTCGGTGAGGCCGACCTCGGCGAAGTTGGCGAGGGTCAGGTCGAGAACCGTGGGTTCGCCCTCTATGCCCGCGGGCCCCACCGGCACCAGCGCCTTGGGAAGGCTGTCGGTGTAGGGGCGCAGACGCCGTCCGGCGCCGGCCGCCAGCACGAGGCCGATCATGCGGGTTCTCCTTCATCGTGTACGGCGGGCGCCCCTGCGGACACCCAGAAGCGGATGCTCTCGACGAGCACCACCAGGGCCACGGCCACGGCGAGAACCGTGAGCGCGACCGTGAACTGCGAGGCGGTGAGCAGCGCGGCGAGGACGGTGACGAGCAGCGTCCGTCCTTCGTGCCCCCCGATGGAACGCACCAGCCAGGCCGGGGGCGCTCCGGCGTTGCCGCGGATGCGGTACACCGTGTCGTAGTGATGGTAGGCGACCGCGCCCACCAGCCCGAAAGCCGCAGGAAGGGCTCCGTTCACGTCCGCCCGGGCCGCCAGGACCAGGACGGTGCCGTATTCGGCGGCGCGGAGGAACGGGGGGACCAGCCAGTCGAGGGCGCCCTTGAGGGGGCGGGCGACGGCCAGGCCGGAGGTGAGGGCGTAGGCGAGGGCGGCGACGATCGGCCAGGGTCCGCCGAAGCCGGTGACCGCGGCCACGGCGACGACGGCGACACCGCCGAGGAGGGCGACGGCGGGGGTCGCGAAGCCCGGCAGCCTGCGCGCGGGCTTCCTGAGTGCCTCCGCCACGCCCTGGGCGAGCGGCCCGCTGTCCGCGAGGTCGGCGAGCGCCCCGGCCGCCCGGTCGGTCCGCCGGGCCTTGCGGGTCAGGGAGCGCAGCACCCGGCCCGCCGTGGTGTACGTCGCCGCGAAGGCGCAGCCGATGAGCAGCGCGTAGAAGGTGATACGGGGGGTGGTCGCCGCCGTGAGGACGGCGATCATCGCCCAGCGCTCGCCGATCGGCAGGACGATCATGCGGCGCACCCAGACCGTCCAGCCGACGCTGTCGAGCTTGTCGGAGAGGGCGGCGGTGGGGCTGGTGTTGGCGGTGGCGTCGTGGTTGGCCTCGTTGAAGGAGAAGTCCACGACGTGCCGGCAGGTCTGGAGGACCATGGCGCCGAGGGCGAGGGCCCAGACGTCGTCTCCGCCGCGGGCGGCACCGAGGGCGAGTCCGGCGTAGTAGGCGTACTCCTTGGCCCGGTCGAAGGTGGCGTCGAGCCAGGCGCCGAGCGTGGAGTACTGGAGGGAGTAGCGGGCGAGCTGGCCGTCGGTGCAGTCCAGTACGAAGGACGCGATCAGCAGCACGCCGGCCGCGACGAAGCCGCCGCGGGTGCCGGTGGCCGCGCAGGCCGCCGCTATGAGGGCGGTGAGGAGCGAGGCCGTGGTGACCTGGTTGGGGGTCAGGCCGCGGCGGGCGCACCAGCGGGCGATGTAGCGGGAGTACGGGCTGATGCAGTAGGTGGTGAAGAAGCCGTCGCGGGACTTCACGGCCGACTTCAGGCGCACGGCCTCGTCGTCGACGTCCGCCACCGCCTGCCGTGCCTCGTTGCGGGCCTGCGGGTCGGCGGGGACGGTGGCGACGAGGCTGCCCAGTTCGGGGCGGTGCACGTCGGCGCCGTCGGCGTCGAGGGCGGTGAGGATGCGGTCGGCGAGGCTGTCGACGAGGGTGGTGCCGCCGCCCGCGGAGTTCTCGCGGGCCATCGCCCGGGTCAGGGCCTGGCGGCCGGCCGGCTGGGCCGTGACGGCGCCCGGGATCGCGGCGAGCGGGAAGCGGGGGTCGGTGAGACCGAGGCGCAGCGCATGCACATGCCCCACGAACCGGGCGTCGACCAGGGCGACCCTCTCCTCGCCCGGCACCCCGGCGAGCAGGGTCTCCGCCTCGGCGGCGTCGGCCGCCACCCGCACGTCGAAGCCGAGGGACCGCAGATCGCCCTCGATCGACGATCCGGGGACCGGCTGTCCGGTGAGGATGGCGGTCGACAACCGAATTCACTCCCTGGGGACCGACGCGTCCGCGCCAGTGCTGTACATGGTGGGGGCGCCCGAGCCGGAAGCTCCCGGCCGGCATGTCGGCAGAGGCTATCGGATGCCGGGAGGGCCACGTTCACCGCCTGTTCGGCAGATCGATCTACGTGGTTCGCACAAGCCCTTGCCGCGATCATCATCGTGGATCCGGGGCCCGCCCCACAAACCGTGCCCTCAGACCGGACATCGGGGACATCGCGCCGGGTCCGGCCGTGGCCGCATAGGGTGGACGACCATGACTTGGCTGATCACCGGCGGGGCCGGCTACATCGGGGCCCACGTGGCCAGGGCCATGGACGAGGCCGGGGAGCGCGTCCTCGCCCTGGACGACCTCTCGTTCGGGGTGCCCGCGCGGCTCCCGGCGGACGTACCGCTCGTCGAGGGGTCCTCGCTCGACGGTGACCTGCTGAAGCGGGTGTTCGCCGAGCACGGCGTGACGGGTGTGGTGCATCTCGCGGCGCGCAAGCAGGTCGCCGAGTCGGTCGCGCGGCCGACGCGCTACTACCAGGAGAACGTGGGCGGTCTGGCGGCCCTCCTGGACGCGGTCGCCGAAGCCGGGATCGAGCGCTTCGTGTTCTCGTCGTCGGCCGCGGTGTACGGCGACCCGGGGGTGGACCTCATCACGGAGGACACACCCTGTGCGCCGGTCAACCCGTACGGCGAGACCAAGCTCGCCGGGGAGTGGCTGGTACGGGCGGCGGGCCGCGCGCACGGGATCTCCACCGTATGTCTGCGCTATTTCAACGTGGCGGGCGCCGCCGCGCCGGAACTGGCCGACACGGGTGTCTTCAACATCGTCCCGATGGTCTTCGACCGGCTGACGCGCGACGAGGCGCCCAGGATCTTCGGTGACGACTATCCGACCCCGGACGGCACCTGTATCCGTGACTACATTCACGTCGCCGACCTGGCCGAGGCGCATCTCGCGGCGGCGCGGCGACTCGCCGGCGGGGACGTCACGGGCGATCTGACGGTCAACATCGGCCGGGGCGAGGGCGTCTCGGTGCGCGAGCTCATCACGGTCATCGGCGAGGTCACCGGCGACCGCCGCCCCCCGCTCGTCGAGGGCCGCCGCCCCGGGGACGCCCCGCGGGCGGTCGCCTCGGCGGCCCGGGCGGCCGGGGAACTCGGGTGGACCGCGCGGCGCGGGGTGCGCGAGATGGCCGAGTCGGCGTGGCGGGGCTGGCTCCTGCACCACGGCTCCTGAGTGCGGCCCCCGACCGGTTGAGGGTGCCCTGACCTGCGCATCGTTTCCGCAGGTCAGGGCACATGACAACGGTGTTCAGTGCCGCGTTGCGCATACCCCCTCCCCGTAGTTCACTGGGGTGCCCGAGCGCGATCGGACGGGTACTCGGACGGACACAGGAGGGGCTTTCATGGGGGCTGGGCACGATCACGGGCACGCGCACGGCGCGCCGGCCGACGGTACGGCGACCTCGGCGTACCGCGGCAGGCTGCGGATCGCGCTGGCGATCACGCTCGGCATCGTCGTCGTCCAGGTCGTCGGCGGGGTGCTCGCCGACTCGCTCGCGCTCGTCGCGGACTCGGCGCACATGGCGACGGACGCGCTGGGCCTGGGCATGGCGCTGCTGGCGATCCGCTTCGCGAACCGCCCGGCCAGCGACCAGGCGACCTTCGGGTACGCCCGCGCCGAGATACTCGCCGCCCTGGCCAACTGTCTGCTGCTGCTCGGGGTCGGCGGGTACGTCGTGTACGAGTCGGTCCAGCGCTTCGTCACCCCGGCGGACACCGAGGGCCACCTCGCTGTCGTGTTCGGTGCCATCGGCCTGGTCGCGAACATGGTGTCGCTGGCGCTGCTGATGCGCGGCCAGAAGGAGAGCCTGAACGTGCGCGGCGCGTTCCTGGAGGTGGCGGCGGACGCCCTCGGCTCGGTCACGGTGATCGTCTCGGCCCTGGTGATCATGCTCACGGGCTGGCAGGCCGCCGACCCGATCGCCTCGCTCGTCATCGCGCTGATGATCGTGCCGCGCACGGTGAAGCTGCTGCGCGAGACCCTGAACGTCCTGCTGGAGGCGGCGCCGAAGGGCGTCGACATGGCGGAGGTGCGGGCCCACATCCTGGCGACCGACGGGGTGGAGGACGTCCACGACCTGCACGCCTGGACGATCACCTCCGGGATGCCGGTGCTGTCGGCGCACGTGGTCGTCAGCTCGGAGGTGCTGAGCGCGATAGGCCACGAGAAGATGCTCCACGAACTCCAGGACTGTCTCGGCGGCCACTTCGACGTGGAGCACTGCACCTTCCAGCTGGAGCCGAGCGGGCACCGGGAGCACGAGGCGCACCTCTGTCACTGACACGCCTCTGCTGAGGCATGTGGGACTGATGGCGCTGGTGGGGCGCATTCGGTCTGGAGTGCGCCGGGGTACGCAGCCCTCCGGCGCGCGCCCGCGCCCTGGCTCTCACCGCACCGGCGGGGACGATTTTCGGCCCATCGCGCCGGGCACGCTCACCTACTGGGTCCCTCTTCCGGGGCCGAGCGGCGCCGGCCGCGCTCCGCGCCACCGCGCGGGACATGCGGGCGCGGCGCGAAGTGCCGGGAGTGCCGGATTCGTACGGCAGACTTGGGGCGCGAAGACCGATGTGAAGGATGGGTATGCCGATCACACCTGCCACCGCGACGCACAGCCCGTCGAACGGCACCGCAGACGCGATTTTGCTGGAACTGGTCGACGAGGACGGCGTGACGATCGGCACCGCGGAGAAGCTCGCCGCCCACCAGCCGCCCGGGCAGCTGCACCGCGCGTTCTCCGTGTTCCTCTTCGACGAGTACGGCCGGCTGCTGCTCCAGCAGCGGGCGCTGGGCAAGTACCACTCCCCCGGCGTGTGGTCGAACACGTGCTGCGGCCACCCCTACCCCGGTGAGGCACCCTTCGCGGCGGCGGCGCGGCGGACCTTCGAGGAGCTCGGCGCCTCCCCCTCCCTGCTGGCCGAGGCGGGCACGGTCCGCTACAACCACCCGGACCCGGAGTCCGGTCTGGTGGAGCAGGAGTACAACCACCTCTTCGTCGGGATGGTGCAGGCCGTGCTGCGGCCGGACCCGGCGGAGGTGGCGTCGACGGCGTTCGTGACACCGCCCGAGCTGGCGGAGCGGCACGCCAAGGACACCTTCTCGTCCTGGTTCATGACCGTCCTGGACGCGGCCCGGCCGGCGATCAGGGAACTGACCGGCACGTCGGCCGGCTGGTGACGACGGCCCTGACGAGGCCCTTCTAGAGGAAGCGCGCGGGCTTGAGCGGCAGAGTGGCCCAGATCACCTTGCCGCCGCTCGCGGTGTAGTCGACCTCGCACACCCCGCCCGCCTCCCGGGTGATCTCGCGCACCAGCAGCAGTCCGCGGCCGCCGGTCCGGCCGTGGTCGGTCTCCAGTGCGGTCGGCCGGTACGGGTGGCTGTCCTCCACGGACACGCGCAGCCACTCGGCGCCGACGGCCAGCTCGACGGCGATGGTCGGCGAGAGCACCGCCGCGTGCTTCACGGCGTTCGTCACCAGCTCCGAGACGATCAGCAGCAGCCCCTGGGCCAGGTCGTCCGAGACGGGCACCCCCTGACGCAGCAGCAGGTCCCGTACGGCGTGCCGCGCCTGCGGCACCGAGGCGTCGACCGCTGGTGCGGTGAACCGCCAGACCCCTTCGTACGGCAGCGGATCTCCGGGCCCCTGGCCGAGGGGCGCCGCGCCGCCCTCTGGGCGTGGACCGAACCCACGCCCGTCGTTGTCCATCGTCCGGTCGCCACCCTCGCGCTCGATTGTCGCCACACCCCGAGTGTTGGTAACGATGCGCTCCCTACCCCAGAGCTGACCAGAAGTCAGCAGGTATCGAGCACTTCTGACCGTTGGCGTATGACACGGTCAGTTGTGGGACTGGTCCTGCCCCTGTTGTGCCGTCTCGGCGAACTATTCGGGTTGTACGGGTTTGGCATCCGGATAGCATCCGGCGCATGGAGCCGCAGCTGCTGTACAGCGTGACCGACTCGGTCGCGACGGTCGTGATCCGCCATCCCGAGAAGCGCAACGCCATGACGGCCGCCATGTGGCGCTCCCTGCCGCCGCTGCTGGAGAAGCTCGCGGGCGATCCGGCCGTGCGGGCGCTGGTGCTCACCGGCGAGGGCGGGACGTTCTGCGCCGGGGCCGACATCTCGACGCTGCGGGGCTCGCCGGAGGAGGCGCAGCGGCTGGCGGTGGAGGCGGAGGAGGCGCTCGCCGCGTTCCCGAAGCCGACGCTGGCGGCGGTGCGCGGGCACTGTGTGGGCGGCGGGGCGCAGCTGGCGGCGGCATGTGATCTGCGGTTCGCCGAGGAGGGGGCGCTGTTCGGCGTGACCCCCGCGAAGCTCGGCATCGTCTACCCGGCGTCCTCGACCAGGCGGCTGGTCTCCCTGGTCGGGCCGGCCACCGCCAAGTACCTGCTGTTCTCCGGCGAACTGATCGACGCGGAACGGGCACTGCGCACCGGGCTGGCCGACGAGGTGCTGCCCGAGGGGAAACTGGGCAAGAGGGTCGCCGAGTTCACGCGGGTCCTGGCGTCCCGTTCGCTGCTGACCCAGGCCGCGGCCAAGGAGTTCGCGAACGGGCGCACGGACCGCGACGCCCACTGGGCCGCACAGGCACGCGAGAGCGGCGACACCGCCGAGGGCGTCGCCGCGTTCCTGGAGCGCAGGCAGCCGCGGTTCGGCTGGAGTACGCCTACGTCAGGATGACGCCGGCGCGTGACCGGAGCAGTTCGACGGTGCGCGCGGGTGCCTTTTCTGCCATGAGGGGCACAGCCGTAGAGGACATACCAAGCGGTTGGTAACCTGCCGGGCATGACGACTGCCGCCCTCTCGCCGCTCGCCGGCCGACGCTGCCAGAACGTGCTCAATTCGCTCCACGCGACGCACTACTTCTCGCCGGACCTGGGGCGGGAACTGGGTGCTGCCGGGATCACTCATCCCCACGCCGTGAACTTCGCCGTGCGGGCCGCCGCCCTCGGGCCGGTCGGGGCCGGGGCGGTGGTGGCGGCCTTCTACAACTACAAGTACGAGCTCGTGGCCCGGCACGTGCCGGCGGTGTGGGAGGCCGCGACGCCCGCCCAGGTGCTGGCGGCACGCGCGCGTGCGGTCGACGCGACGCTGCGCCGCCTGCTCGGCGAAGAGGCCCTGGCGTCGGCGGCGATGGCCGAGGCCGCGCGGCTCGCGCTTCGCGCCGCCGAGGCCTGCTCGCGCGGGGCGCGGCCGCTGTACGCCGCCCATGCCGACCTGCCGGTCCCCGAGGAGCCGCACCTCGCGTACTGGCATGCGGCGACCCTGCTGCGCGAGCACCGGGGCGACGGGCATCTGGCCGTGCTGATGTCCGTGGGGCTGGACGGGCTGGAGGCCATGGTGACCCACACGGCGACGGGCAAGGGCATGGCACCGAAGTGGGTCTTCAGGAGCCGGGGCTGGAACCAGGAGGACTGGGACGCGGCGGCGGGCCGGCTGCGTGAGCGCGGGCTGCTGGACGCGGCCGGCGAACTCACCGAGCGCGGTGCCGCCCTGCGTGAGGAGATCGAGCAGGAGACGGACCGCCTGGACCGGGCACCGTACGAACACCTGGGCGCGGAGGGGGTGGCGCGGCTGACCGAGCTGGGGGCGGCGTTCGCGCAGGCGGCGCTCACGGCCGGGGCCTATCCGGCGGATCTGGTCGGCAAGCGCTGACCGGGGGCTCCTGGAAGCGGCCCGCCCCTCATCCGCACTCCGTGCCGAGTACGCGTGTTCGGCCGTGACGCATGGTGAAGCCTTGGTGAGGTACCCGTTCCCTCCCGGCCGCTGCGGTCGGGAGAGGAGAAAGGGGAATTTCGTGTTCCGTGCCATTGCAGATGTGCTGCGCCAGATCGGCGGTGCCATCGCCACCGTCGTGACGCTGCCCTTCCGGGCCCTGGCCCGGCTCTTCGGCGGCGCTTCGTCCTCCACCCGCAGCCGCAGGGTCTGACCAGAACGGTCCCGACGTGCCGGGTGCCGCCCTGACCCCCGAGTGTCGGTGTCACCTGCCACAATTGCCGCGCAACCTCAGTGGATAGGCGGTACGGGATCGTGACGACACCCGGGTCCCTCGAAGTAGGGTCCATCGAAGGCAGGATCGCCGAGGAGCTCGGCGTACGGGAGCGGCAGGTCAGGGCTGCCGTGGAACTGCTGGACGGCGGTTCTACGGTGCCCTTCATCGCCCGCTACCGCAAGGAAGCGACCGAGATGCTCGACGATGCGCAGCTGCGCACGATCGAGGAGCGGCTGCGCTATCTGCGGGAGCTGGAGGAGCGGCGGGCGGCGATCCTGGACTCGGTGCGCGAGCAGGGCAAGCTCACCGAGGAACTGGAGGCGCGGATCCGGGGCGCGGAGACCAAGGCGCGCCTGGAGGACATCTACCTCCCGTACAAGCCCAAGCGGCGCACCAAGGCACAGATCGCGCGTGAGGCCGGTCTCGAGCCGCTGGCGGAGGGGCTGCTCGGCGATCCGTCCGTCGAGCCCCTCGCCGCGGCCGCCGCGTTCGTCGACGCCGACAAGGGCGTGGCCGATCCGCAGGCGGCCCTCGACGGCGCCCGGGCGATCCTCACCGAGCGGTTCTCGGAGGACGCCGACCTGATCGGCGAGCTGCGCGAGCGCATGTGGGTGCGCGGGCGGCTGGCCGCCAAGGTGCGGGACGGCAAGGAGGAGGCGGGCGCGAAGTTCGCCGACTACTTCGACTTCGCGGAGCCGTTCACCGAGCTGCCCTCGCACCGCATCCTGGCGATGCTGCGCGGCGAGAAGGAGGAGGTCCTCGACCTCGTCCTGGAGCCCGAGGAGCCGACGGACGGCCCGTCGTCGTACGAGGGGATGGTCGCCCACCGGTTCGGGATCGCCGACCGGGGCCGCCCCGGCGACAAGTGGCTGCTGGACACGGTGCGTTGGGCCTGGCGCACCCGCATCCTCGTCCACCTCGGCATCGATCTGCGGCTGCGGCTGCGCACGGCCGCCGAGGACGAGGCGGTGCGGGTCTTCGCGGCCAACCTGCGCGACCTGCTGCTCGCCGCCCCGGCGGGCACGCGCGCGACGCTCGGCCTCGACCCCGGTTTCCGTACGGGCGTGAAGGTCGCCGTCGTCGACGCGACCGGCAAGGTCGTCGCCACGGACGTCATCCACCCCCACGTCCCGGCCAACCGGTGGGACGAGGCCATCGCCAAGCTCGCCCGGCTGGCGAAGGAGCACGCGGTCGAGCTGATCGCCATCGGCAACGGCACGGCGTCCCGCGAGACCGACAAGCTCGCCGGGGAACTGATCGCCAAGCACCCGGAGCTGAACCTCACGAAGGTGATGGTGTCCGAGGCCGGCGCGTCCGTGTACTCGGCGTCCGCCTTCGCCTCGCAGGAACTGCCCGACATGGACGTGTCGCTGCGCGGCGCCGTGTCGATCGCCCGGCGGCTCCAGGACCCGCTGGCCGAGCTGGTGAAGATCGACCCGAAGTCGATCGGTGTCGGCCAGTACCAGCACGACCTGTCCGAGGTGAAGCTGTCGCGTTCGCTGGACGCGGTGGTGGAGGACTGTGTGAACGGCGTGGGCGTGGACGTCAACACGGCGTCGGCCCCCCTGCTCGCCCGGGTCTCCGGCATCAGCTCCGGGCTCGCCGAGAACATCGTGGCGCACCGGGACGCCAACGGCCCGTTCAAGTCCCGTGGTGAGCTGAAGAAGGTGGCGCGGCTGGGCCCGAAGGCGTACGAGCAGTGCGCGGGCTTCCTGCGGATCCGCGGCGGTGACCCGCTGGACGCGTCCAGTGTGCACCCGGAGGCGTACCCGGTCGTCCGGCGCATGGTGAAGACCGCCGGGCAGGAGGTCGCGGGGCTCATCGGCAACACCGGGGTACTGCGCTCGCTGAAGCCGCAGGACTTCGTGGACGAGACGTTCGGTCTGCCGACGGTCACCGACATCCTGAAGGAGCTCGAGAAGCCCGGCCGCGACCCGCGTCCGGCCTTCAAGACGGCCGCCTTCAAGGAGGGCGTGGAGAAGATCTCCGACCTGTCGGCCGGGATGGTCCTGGAAGGTGTCGTGACGAACGTCGCCGCGTTCGGCGCGTTCGTGGACGTCGGTGTCCACCAGGACGGTCTGGTGCACGTCTCCGCGATGTCGAAGACGTTCGTCAAGGACCCGCGGGACGTGGTGAAGCCCGGGGACATCGTCAAGGTGAAGGTCCTCGACGTCGACATCCCGCGCAAGCGGATCTCGCTGACCCTGCGCCTGGACGACGAGGCGGCCCCGCAGGGGCAGGACGGCACCGGCGAGCGCAGGCAGCGGGGCGGGCGTCCGCCGCAGCAGCGGCAGGGCGGTCGTGGCGGCGGCCGTGGCGGCCGTGGCGGCGGTGGCGGTGGCGGTTCGCGTCAGGCGCCTCCGCCTGCCAACGGTGCGATGGCCGACGCGCTGCGCCGCGCGGGCCTGGTCGACCCCAAGAAGGGCAAGCGTTGACCGTTCGGCTGTGGGGAGCTGCGGGTCCGTTGTGGCCGGTCGCGCAGTTCCCCGCGCCCCTGGTGAAGAGGCGCTTCGCGCCCTTCACGATCTAGTGTGGCCGGTATGTCTGCTTCGCGTGTCATCACCTGGGACGTTTCCGCAAGCCGGGGGGTCGAGACCGCTTGGGTCGAGCTCGGGGACGGAGTGATGCGGGCGCGGGGGCGGGCCGTCGGGACCGTCCCCCAGCCGTACTGGGTCTCCTACGAACTCGAAACCGCCGAAGGGTTCGTGACCCGGCGACTGAGCGTCACGGTGGAGACAGAGGCGCAAGACCACGTCCTCGATCTGCGGCACGACGGCGGGGGCGGGTGGACCGCGAACGGCGTCCCCCTCCCCGCCGTCGACGGCGCCCTCGACTGTGATCTCGGGCTGTGTCCGCTCACCAACACCATGCCGGTGCTCCGGCACGGCCTCCATCGCGGGCCGGGCGAGCTGGAGCTCCTGATGGCCTGGGTGTCCGTGCCGGACCTGGCCGTGCGGCCGTCCCGGCAGACCTACACGCATCTCGGCCCCGGGCGGGTCCGGTACGCCTCCGGTGACTTCCGCAGCGATCTGGAGTTCGACGAGGAGGGGTACGTCGTCGACTACCCCGAGCTGGCCCGTCGCCTGACGGCCCGTTAGCGCTCGGTCACCTTGCCGTCCGCCACCTCAAGGCGGCGCGTGACGTGTACGGCGTCGAGCATGCGGCGGTCGTGGGTGACCAGCAGGAGGGTGCCCTCGTAGGAGTCGAGGGCCGACTCCAACTGCTCGATGGCGGGCAGGTCGAGGTGGTTGGTCGGCTCGTCGAGGACCAGGAGGTTGACGCCCCGGCCCTGGAGCAGTGCCAGGGCGGCCCTGGTGCGCTCGCCCGGGGAGAGGGTCGCCGCGGGGCGCAGGACGTGGTCCGACTTCAGGCCGAACTTGGCCAGGAGGGTGCGGACCTCGGCCGGTTCGGTGTCCGGGACGGCCGCACGGAAGGCGTCCATCAGGGGCTCCTGGCCGTGGAACAGCTTGCGAGCCTGGTCGACCTCCCCGAGCAGGACACCCGAGCCGAGCGCCGCGTGCCCGGCGTCGAGCGGGACACGGCCGAGCAGGGCGGCGAGCAGGGTGGACTTGCCGGCGCCGTTCGCGCCCGTCACCGCCACCCGGTCCGCCCAGTCGATCTGGAGGGACACCGGGCCGAGCACGAAGCCGCCGCGACGCACCTCGGCGTCCCGCAGGGTCGCCACGACGGCGCCCGAGCGCGGGGCCGACGCGATCTCCATGCGCAGCTCCCACTCCTTGCGGGGCTCCTCGACGACGTCCAGCCGCTCGATCATGCGCTGGGTCTGCCGGGCCTTCGCGGCCTGTTTCTCGCTGGCCTCGCTGCGGAACTTGCGGCCGATCTTGTCGTTGTCGTTGCTCGCCTTGCGGCGCGCGTTCTTCACGCCCTTGTCCATCCAGGAGCGCTGCATCTGCGCGCGGTCCTGGAGGGCCGACTTCTTGTCGGCGTACTCCTCGAACTCGTCGCGGGCGTGCCTGCGGGCGACCTCCCGCTCCTCCAGGTAGGCCTCGTAGCCACCGCCGTAGAGGTTGATCCGCCGCTGGGCGAGGTCGAGTTCGAGGACCTTGGTGACCGTGCGGGTGAGGAACTCGCGGTCGTGGCTGACGACCACCGTCCCGGCGCGCAGGCCGCTCACGAAGCGTTCGAGGCGCTCCAGGCCGTCCAGGTCCAGGTCGTTGGTGGGCTCGTCCAGGAGGAAGACGTCGTAGCGGGACAGGAGCAGGGAGGCGAGGCCGGCGCGGGCGGCCTGGCCGCCGGACAGCGACGTCATCAGCTGGTCCAGATCGACCGCCAGGCCCAGCGAGTCGGCGACCTCCTCGGCGCGTTCGTCGAGGTCGGCGCCGCCGAGTCCGAGCCAGCGCTCCAGGCTCGTGGCGTAGGCGTCGTCGGCGCCGGGGGCCCCGTCGACCAGGGCCTGGGTCGCCTCGTCCATGGTGCGCTGGGCCTCGGCCACGCCGGTGCGGCGGGCCAGGAACGCCCGTACGGTCTCGCCCGGGCGGCGGTCCGGCTCCTGCGGCAGGTGGCCGACGGTGGCGGTCGGCGGGGACAGGCGCAGCTCCCCCTGCTCGGGGGCGGTGAGTCCGGCGAGCATCCTGAGCAGGGTGGACTTGCCGGCGCCGTTGGCTCCGACCAGGCCGATCACGTCGCCGGGCGCGACGACGAGGTCGAGTCCGGCGAACAGGGAGCGGTCGCCGTGGCCGGCGGCGAGGTTCTTGGCGACGAGGGTGGCAGTCATCAGACCGCGATCCTAACGGCCGTCCCGGGCGGTCCACGGCTGGGTTTCAGGAGGCCACGACCGTCACCAGCACGCTGGTGGCGGTGCGCGCCACCAGGAACGACTGCCCCTTCACCGCCTTGGTGTCCAGGGCGATGCGGTGGCGGCCCGGTTCCAGGACGCCGTCGAAGATCTCGTGGGTGTGGGTGCGGGAGAGCCGGTCGAGGCGGTACGCGGTGAGGGTGACCCGGCAGGCGGAGGTGACCTCGACGTCGGCCTCGCCGCCGGTGGCGGTCAGGCCGGTGAGGCGGCGCCGCTCCAGCGGGCTGCCGTCCAGGGCGTGTTCGATCTGGGCGACGAGGAGGGGGACGATCGGGGCGAGGCCGTCGACGTACGCGACGGGGACCTCGGCGCGTTCGAAGGCGCGGCGGACGGCGGCACGTTCCCGCTCGCCGGTCCCACGGCCGAAGGCGACGGCGCCGTAGCCGCGCAGTTCGTCGGCGGGCACGTGGTCGGCGTCGTGGGCGATGTCGGCGCCGACGCCGATGGTGCGCAGCGCCGCGGCGAGTTTGGCCAGGACGGCGACCCGGGCGCCGATCAGCAGGACGCGGCGGCGGGTGTCCGGGGCGGAGCCGTTCAGCAGGGCGCTCAGCGCCGCGCGGTACTCGGCACCACGGAAGCGGAACGGGCCGATGCCGTGGTAGCCGTTGAGCTCCAGATCGGCGTGTTCGTCGGTCTGCCAGGCGAAGTCCCGCCAGATGAAGTCCTCGCCGTCCCGGCGGATGACCGCGGTGACGGCGCCGCAGGCCAGGTCCTCGCACTCGGGGCAGCCGTAGACGACGTAGCGGCCGCCGGGCAGCGGTGCCGGGCTCTCCAGGAGCAGGCTGCGGACCTGCGCGGTGAAGATCGAGGGTGGTACGTCGGAGGCGAGCGGGGAGACCGCGTCGAGGTCGGAGAGCCGGAACAGCAGCGGGCGTCCGTCGACGATGAAGTCCACGAAGTCCCGGTGGACCTGGTAACCACCGTCTGTGCGGACTCCGCCGGCCCGCATCGCGGGTGCCAGGCCGAAGGTCGTGTACTCGGCACACATACGGTGAGTATTCCCACACCCCGCGTGATGTGAGCACGGCATGGCACATTCCGCTACGGTCCGGGCATGGTTGGTGAGCGCGGTGACGAGATCGTGGTGGTCGGTGGAGGGGTGGTCGGGCTGACGACCGCGGTCGTTCTCGCCGAGCGAGGGCGGCGGGTACGGGTGTGGACGCGTGACAGCGTCGAGGCGACCACCTCAGCGGTCGCGGGGGCGCTGTGGTGGCCGTACAGGATCGAACCGCTCGCGCTGGCGCGGGTGTGGGCGCTGCGGTCGCTGGGGGTGTACGAGGAACTGGCCGCGGGGTCCGAGGCGTGCGGCGTACGCCTGGTCGACGGGGTACTGGGCGAGACGCGTCTCGACGAGGTCGACGGGTGGCTGACGGAGCGGATGCCGGAGCTGCGGGCGACCACGGCCGGGGAGTACGCGGGGTCGGGGATCCGGGCGCGGTTGCCGCTCATCGACATGCCGGCCCATCTGCCGTGGCTGCGGGAGCGGTTGGCGGCGGCGGGCGGTGTGGTCGAGGCTCGTACGGTGTCCGGGCTGGCCGAGGCCGACGCGCCGGTCGTGATCAACTGCACGGGGCTCGCCGCGCGGGAGCTGGTGCCGGATCCGTCCGTCCGGCCCGTGCGCGGGCAGTTGGTCGTCGTGGAGAACCCGGGGATCGACACCTGGCTGGTTTCCACCGACGCGGCCGGCGAGTACGCGTACATGTTCCCGCAGCCGGGCGGGCTCGTCCTCGGCGGTACGGCGGAGGAGGACGCGTGGTCGCTGGAGCCCGACCCCGCGACGGCCGAGGCGATCATCCGCCGCTGCGCGGCGCTGCGGCCGGAGATCGCCCGGGCGCGCGTGCTGGAACACCGGGTGGGACTGCGCCCCACCCGCCCGGCCGTCCGCCTGGAGCGCGACACCCTGCCTGACGGCCGCCTGTTGATCCACAACTACGGCCACGGTGGTGCGGGTGTGACGGTGGCCTGGGGATGCGCGGAGGAGGCGGCCCGGCTGGTCGGCTAGGACCGCCGGACCTGGGCTGCTCGACTCAGACGCCCCCGGCCGAGGGCGGCCGAGGGCGTCGAGGTGAAGCGGCTGGGGCGGTCGGGTCAGTGCTTGCCGATCGGGTCTCCCTCCACGTCCGGGCCGCGGCCCGGGCCGACGCGGAACTCGAACTCGCCGTCGTACTTCTTGTGGCCTTCCATGACGGCCATTTCGACGGCCTCGGATCCCATCTGCTCACGCACGATCACCGGGTCGCGGCGAAGGTCGCGCATCAGGGCGATGCACATGAAGATCATCACGATGACGAACGGCGCCGCCGCGAGGATCGTGAGGTTCTGCAGACCGGTCAGCGCGTCGCCCTGGCCGCTGCCGACCAGGAGCATGATCGCGGCCACCGCACCGGTGACCACACCCCAGAACACCACCACGAACCGGCCCGGTTCGAGCGCGCCCTTCTGCGACAGAGTGCCCATGACGATCGACGCCGCGTCGGCGCCCGAGACGAAGAAGATGCCGACGAGGACCATCACGAGCAGACTCGTGGCGGTCGCGATGGGGAACTGCTGGAGCACGCCGAAGAGCTGCCCCTCCGGGGTGGCCTCCTTGCCGAGCTGCCCCTGCTCCTGCATCTTCATCGCCGAGCCACCGAAGATCGCGAACCAGATCAGGCTGACCGTGCTGGGCACGAGGATGACGCCGCCGACGAACTGGCGGATCGTGCGGCCCCGGCTGATGCGGGCGATGAACATGCCGACGAAGGGCGTCCAGGAGATCCACCACGCCCAGTAGAAGACCGTCCAGCTGCCCAGCCAGTCGGCGACGCCCTCGCCACCGCTCGCCTCGGTCCGGCCGGCCAGCTGGGGCAGGTCGCCGAGGTAGGCGAAGACGGAGGTGGGCAACAGGTCGAGGACGATGATGGTCGGGCCGGCCACGAACACGAACAGGGCGAGCACGAGCGCCAGCACCATGTTGGTGTTGGACAGCCACTGGATGCCCTTCTCCACACCCGAGATCGCGGACGCGACGAAGGCCAGGGTCAGCACCGCGATGATCGTGACGAGCAGCCCGGTGCTCACCTTGTCCATCCACTTCAGCTCCTGCACACCGGAGCCGATCTGGAGCGCGCCGAGGCCAAGGGAGGCGGCGGAGCCGAAGACGGTCGCGATGATCGCGAGGATGTCGATGGCCCGGCCGATGCCGCCGTTGGCGTTCTTCCTGCCGATGAGCGGGGTGAAGACGGCGCTGATGGTCTGGCGGCGCCGCCGGCGGAAGGTGCTGTAGGCGATGGCGAGGCCGACCACCGCGTAGATCGCCCACGGGTGGAGCGTCCAGTGGAACAGGGTGGTGGCCATGGCCGTCTCCATGCGGTCGCCGGAGTCGGCCGGGTTCGTGCCCGGCGGGGGCGTGCCGTAGTGCGACAGCGGCTCGCTCACGCCGTAGAACATCAGGCCGATGCCCATGCCGGCGCTGAACATCATCGCGACCCAGGACACCGTGCGGAACTCGGGTTCTTCGCCCTCCGTACCGAGATGGATACGGCCGTAGCGGCTGATCGCGAGCCACAAGGCGAACACGACGAAGCCGGACGCCGCGAGCATGAACGCCCAGCCGCCGTTGTGCATCAGCCCGCTGAGCATGCTGGTGGAGACGTCTTCGAGCGAGTCGGTGGCCGCGGCTCCCCAGACCACGAAGGCGAGGGTGAGCACGGCCGTGACCCCGAAGACAATTCGGTCGGTTCTAGGACGTTCCTGACCAGGGAGCCCCGCTTCCGAACCCGGAAGCGCGGGCCCCTCTTGGTGATCGCTCTCACTTGGTCGGTCGTGCGTCACAGGCGGCACCTTTCATCGGAGCGTAGGAGGAACGTAAGTCCTCCGTACGCCCCTACCACGTGTGGCGCATTTTCACCCCCCTCAACATTGCGTTTCCGGATCGCCTGCCGTCAGGTGGTACGTTCCGCGCTCGTCGAGCAGCAGCGGCACGAGCGCCCGCAGGGGCTGGCGCAGGGGTACGAGCACGCCCTCCGCGTCCCGGCGTACGCGCACACCGTGCAGCGCGAGTTCGTCTCCCACCTCGGCGTACTGCGCGGCCGTGAGCCGGTAGCCGCAGGGCGGGTTCTGGATCACCTCGGCCGGTTCGGGCGTGTCGTTGTCGGCGCCCCCGACGTAGACGGGGCCGGCGGTGACGTATCCCGCGAGCCGGGCCCTGCCCGTCGCTGCCTCGACCGCGCCGCGGCGCTGGTCGGCGTATCCGAACAGGCCGTCCAGGGCATCCAGTTGAGAGGTGACCCGGCGGCGGCTGTTCAGCGCGTCGTCCGCCTTCTCGGCATCGGTGAGCGGGTCGACGCGGCTCTCGATGAGCAGACCGATCCCGTGTTTGACGCCGGACATATTGCGCAATATGCGCTCCTGGCCGTCTCCGGCAACCTGCTTGACCGGCTCGCCGGTCTCGGGATCGGTCCAGATGCCGTAGGTGCCGGTCGAGTGGCCGGCCCGCCGCGCCGCGGGGCGGACGTACTTCTCTGAGAGGGTCTTCGCCTCGTCGTGGACCGCCTCATGGGTGTTGAGGTTGCGCGGCCACAGGTCGAAGAGGTCCTTGTCGTAGTACGGGGGTGTGGCGCCGTACTCGTGCAGGTCGTAGACGAGGTCGGGACGCTGGTCGCGGATGAGCTTCGCCAGCGCACGGCCTTCGGCGGTCCGGAGTGCCAGGTGGTCGCGGTTGATGTCCACGCCGTCGCTGTTGCCCCGGGTGTCGGCGGCCCGGCCGTCGGGGTTGGCGGTGGGCACGACGAGGACCGTGGTGCGGTCCAGGAAGCGCCGGGTGCGGCTGTCGCGGGCGTACGCGAGGTCGCGGACGGTGGTCAGGCAGGCTTCGCGGCCTGCGGGTTCGTCGCCGTGCTGGCTGCACACGAGCAGCACCTTGCTGGGTGTCGGGCGGGTGCCGATCCGGACAAGCTGGAGCGGGCGGCCCTGCTTCGTCGTCCCGAAGCGGGTCAGGGAGACGCGGCCGCTCGACCGGTCCACGGCGTTGAGGAAGTCCTGCTCCTCGGGCTGGGTGGTCCAGCGGGCGCCGTTCGTCTGCTCGAAGCCGGTGCGGGGCGGGGAATCGGTGGTGGCCTCGGCCGGGACGGCGGCCAGGGACGCCGCGACGGCCGCGGCGGTCAGGGTGAGGGCGCGCACGCGCGTCGCGGTCCTGCCTGCCGCCCTGCGGGCCACGGGCCCGGCCGCGGTGTCGCGGGGCGCGCTCCTGACTGCGGTGTCGCGGGTCACTGGCTTCCCTCCGGGACGCGGTGAGCGGTGCGCGGATCCCGTACGCCGTCCAGCGGGGTGGCGTCGGGTGTGGCGGACGCGGCTCCGGTGGTGGCGCGGGCGAAGGCGACGGCTCCGCCGACGAACGGCACGCGGGCCGAGGTGCGGGACAGGTCGACGGTGAGCTCGGGCCTGTCGGCGGCGGGAGGGTCGACGAGGCCCTTGTCGGTGCCCGCGACGATCAGTGCCAGGCGGTGGCCCTTGGGGACGACGTGGTCGGTCGCCGCCAGGTCGAGGGTGATCGTGTACCGCTTGCCCGGGGTGAGCGGGGCGCCCGTCAGGTCGGAGGCGTGGTTGCCTAGGTCGGCCCAGCCGCGGCTGACGATCGTGTAGTCGACGTCGGCGGTCTTCGCCTTCGTCTCCTTGAAGCACGAGCTGTCGCCCGCGGTGCTCGCGCCCCAGCAGGTGCGGTCGGTGAGGGTGGTGATGCCTTCGCCCGCGTCGGCGTAGTCGCGGATGGTGGCGGGGCCGATGTCCACGAGGACGGCGGAGAGGTGGGCCGTCGGGGTGGAGGGCGTCGCGGTGACGGTGACCTCGGAGGAGCCGGACAGGCGCAGGTCACGGGTGAGCGGCCTGGTGACGAAACCGGCCTTCTCCGGTGTCCGCTTGTCGATCTGTGCGGCCCAGTCGGTCTCGCTCAGCTTCGGGTCGTCGGTGAAGGTCGCGGTGCCGTGGCCGCGCTGCAGGCCGAGGGTGCCGACGCTTGCCTGGGCGCCTCGGTCGGGGCGCAGGGTGGCGGGCCGGGTGCCGTTCGGCGGCCAGGTCTTCGAGGTGGTCCACTGATCCGGCGCGCGTTCGATGTCGGCCATGGGCTCGCGGTCGATGCCGTTGTCGTAGCCCTTGAGTTCGTGGTCGAACCAGCGGTGGAGCGTCTCGACCCAGGTGGCGCGGCGGAAGTCGAAGGGGTCGACGTGGCCGGTCCGGGAGAGCCAGATCTTGCGCTCGACGCCGTTCTTCGCGAGGGCGTCCCACCACTGGCCGACGTGCTTCATCCGCACGTTGAGGTCCTGCATGCCGTGCACGAGGAAGACGCTGGCCTTGACCTTCCGCGCGGCCCTGACGTAGTCGCGCTCGGTCCACAGCGGGGTCCAGTCGCCGGTGCGCGGGGCCCCGTCGACGAGCTTCTTCTGCACGGCGGCGCACTTGCTGCGGGCGTCGGGGCTGTTGACGTAGTCGGACAGCCATTCGGGGCCGGAGTCGTAGAGCGGGGCGCCCTGCTGGAAGTAGTAGTCGTACCAGGAGGAGATGGCGCTGATCGGGACGATGGTCTTCAGGCCCTCGACGCCGGTCGCGGCGACGCCGTTGGCGATGGTGCCGTCCCAGCTCTTGCCGATCATGCCGGTCTTGCCGTTGGTCCAGGCCGCTTTGGCGCGGGTGGTGCCGGTGCGGGTCGTGTAGGCCTTGGCACGGCCGTTGAGCCAGTCGACGACGGCCTTCGCGGACTGGATGTCGGAGCGGCCGCCGACGTCGACGCATCCGTCGGAGCGATTGGTTCCGGCCAGGTCGACGCCGACGAAGGCGTAGCCGCGGGGCACGAAGTAGTTGTCGTAGTACAGCGGCATCTGGTTGACGTCGCCGTTCGCGTCGTACGTCTTCTTCTGGCTCTCGTTGCCGCGCCCGCAGCACGAGTAGTACGGGCTGGCGTCCATGATGACGGGGACCTTGCGGCCCTGTCGGGCGGGTTCGCGGGGGCGGACGATGTCCACGGCGACCCGGTCGGCCTTGCCGTCGCGGTCGCCGTCGAGTCCGGTGTCCACCCAGACGGCCTCGCGGATGGCGTTGTCGTACGAGTGGACGGGTCGGCTCTCGCGCGGGGCGGCGTCCGCCGCGGCCGGGGTGAGCAGCGTGGCCACCAGGGCGGCCGTGGCCGCCGTCGCGAGCGGTCTCCAGGTCGTGAAGCGCGTGCGTTTCGGCATGCGGCGGACGCTACATCGGTGAACTCCCGTTCAGAAGAGGGCACCTGACGGACCGGCGTGTCCGGGATGGACCACTGGGGCCGGTGTCCCATGTCGGCCGAATGGCGATCGTGTGACAGCAGGGGCCATGGACATGATCAGTGAGACCGGGAGTCAATAGGCTCCGGACAGCCCTCGGGACCCTACGACTTGGAGTTTTGCGTGCACCGCAGCATCATCGCGCCGGGAGCCCTGGCCGCGGCCGTTCTCCTGCTGGCGATCCCGGCATCGGCCGCGCCCCGCTCCCCCGGCGCGCCGGGTATCGGTGACCCCTACTACCCGGCCTACGGCAACGGCGGATACGACGTCTCCCACTACGACCTGAGGCTGAAGTACCAGCCGGCCACGGACGAGCTCGAGGGCACGGCCACCCTCGTGGCCCGCACCACGCAGGACCTGTCCAGCTTCAACCTGGACTTCCTGCTGGACGTCGGCGAGGTGCGCGTCAACGGCGCGAAGGCGTCGTTCCGGACATCGGGCGAGCACGAGCTGGAGATCACGCCGAAGACCCCGCTGGCCAAGGGCACGCCCGTCACGGTCGTCGTGCGCTACCGCGGCGTGCCGTCGTCGAAGAAGGCCTACGGCTTCACGAGCTGGCACCGCACCCCGGACGGAGGCGTCGCGGCGAACGAGCCCGAGGCGGCGGCGTGGTGGTTCCCGAGCAACGACCACCCGCTCGACAAGGCCACCTACGACGTGTCCGTGCTGGTCCCGGACGGCACGCAGGCCATCTCCAACGGCACGCTCCAGTCGACGAGTTCGCGTCTCGGCTGGACCCGCTGGAACTGGCGCTCCGACAAGCCGCAGGCCACGTACCTCGCCACGCTCGCGGTCGGGAAGTTCGACATCACGACCGGCACGACCGAGAGCGGCATCCCGGTCCTCAACGCCTACAGCAAGGACCTGGGGAGCCACGCCGGCGCGGCGCGGGCGAGCCTCGAACGGACCGGGGAGATCGCCGACTGGCTGACGGGCTACTTCGGGCCGTACCCCTACAACGCGCTCGGCGGATACGTGCCGAACACCACCACCGGGTACGCGCTGGAGACCCAGACCCGGCCGTACTACAGCCCGCGGCAGTTCGCCAACGGGTCGAACGTCTCCCTCGTCGTCCACGAGCTGGCGCACCAGTGGTACGGCGACGACGTGTCGCTCAAGCGCTGGAAGGACATCTGGATCAACGAGGGCTTCGCGCGCTACGCGCAGTGGCTGTGGTCCGAGCACGAGGGCGAGGGCACGGCACAGGAACTCGCCGACCACGTGTACGCCTCGCATCCCGCCGACGACCCGTTCTGGACGGTGAAGCCCGGGGACCCGGGCCCGGAGAACCAGTTCGACATCGCGGTGTACGACCGGGGCGCGCTGGCCGTCCAGGCGCTGCGCAACGAGATCGGCGACGAGGCGTTCTTCGCGATCCTCAAGGGCTGGCCGCAGAAGTACGCCCACGGCAACGCGTCGGTCGCCGACTTCCAGCGGTACGCCGAGGAGGTGTCCGGCAAGCCCCTGGCCGCCCTGTTCGACACGTGGCTGTTCCAGCCGTCGAAGCCGGGGGCGCCGGCGGCTCGGGCCGCGGCGGTCGCGAAGGGCTCGGGGGCTGTGCCGCAGCCGAGGTCGTGGAAGAAGATCGCGGCGACCAACGGGGTGCACGAGCACGCGGAGCACGGGAACGCCGGGCACGTGCACTGACGCGCCTCGTCCCGGGCGGCGGTCTACGGTGGGCCCATGCGCGTCGGCGTGTGGGCCCGGCCGGCGCGATGGCTGGCTGGTGAAGGAGCCGGACGTGCGGAACGTGGCGATCATCGAGGCACCGTCCGTGCTCGGGCTGCGCCCGACCGGCGTCGAAGACCTGCCGGCAGCACTGCTCCGGGCAGGGCTGGCCGAGGGAATCGGAGCGGTGCCGGCGGGCCGGGTCGAGCCACCCCCGTACGACCCGGAGCGGGATCCGCAGACCGGGGTCCTGAACCCCGCCGGCATCGCCGCGTACTCCACCGCACTGGCCGGCACCGTAGGCGGCGTCCTCGACGACGGCCGCTTCCCGCTGGTGCTGGGCGGCGATTGCAGTGTGCTGCTCGGCAACCTGCTCGCGCTGCGCCGCCGTGGCCGGCACGGGCTGCTGTTCCTCGACGGGCACACCGACTTCTACCAGCCGTCGGCGGAACCGGCCGGTGAGGTGGCCTCCATGGAACTCGCCTTCGCCACCGGGCGCGGCCCGCGCCTGCTGGCCGACTTGGAGGGCCGGGGCCCGCTGGTACGGGACGAGGACGTCGTCGCGCTGGGGTTCCGGGACGCGGAGGAGTCCGCGGCGTACGGGATGCAGCCGCTGCCGTCCGCGCTGCACGCACTGGAGCTGGACACCGTGCGCGCCCTGGGGGCGGGCGAGGCGGCCCGGCGCGCGGTCGGGCTGCTGACCGGCGACGGCGCGGGCGGCGCGTACTGGATCCACCTCGACGTCGATGTCCTGGACGACGCGGTCATGCCCGCCGTCGACTACCGGCTCCCGGACGGGCTGACCTGGCAGGAGCTGGAGACCGTGCTGCGCACGGCCCTGTTCGGCGGCGGTGCCGTCGGCCTCGACGTGGCGATCTTCAACCCCCGTCTGGATCCCGACGGGGCGATCGCGCAGCGCCTCAGCGACTGTCTGGTGCGGGCGTTCGCCAGGGACGGCCAGGACTGAGCCCGGGCCGGTCAGTCCCCGTGGTCGTACACCGTCACCCGTATCCCCCGCCGTATCAGCCGCTCCTCGATCAGCGGCTCGACCCGGGACCACTTGCCACCGGCGAGACCACAGCCGATACGGGGCATGTGGACGGTCGCGCCCAGTTCACCGGCCCGCTCGGCCAGGGTCTCCAACGCCGTGTCGATCGCCTCGTAGCGGACGGGGACGCCCTTGCTGCCGGTCCTGGTGCCGCGCTGGCCGATCATGTTGGCCACCCACACGTACGGCTCGACCTGGACGAACTGCACCGCGCCGAGCCCGAAGTCGTTCGCCGCGCGGTCTCGGTGCCACGCCCGGTACTCCGCCTCCGGCTCGGGCCAGCGGCGCGATATCGCCAGGACGAAGCCCTTGCCCCAGCCCCCGAGGTCGTTGGAGACATGGGCGATGACCTTGACGCCCTTCACCGACGGAACGGTGGCGTCACCCCGGACATACCTGATCCCCGACATGACGCCACCGTAGGCCCTGCCACTGACAGTGGCTCCGGCCTGCTACTTCGTGAACTGCGACAGCTCCTGGTCGGCCGTCTGCGACACCCGGCGGCGGATGCCGAACCAGCCCGCGACCAGGGCGGCCGCGATCAGCGGGACGAGTAGCAGCGTCTTGCGGCCGACCTCCGGGTCGTTCCACATCATGCCGAGGCAGGCCAGCAGGAAGGCGATCGTGGTGATCTCCGTGACCGGGCTGCCGGGGAGACGGAAGGAGGGGCGTGCGACCAGGCCCTCCTTGGCGCGGCGGACGAAGACCAGGTGGCAGATCATGATGATCACCCAGGTGCTGATGATGCCGAGCGAGGCGACGTTCAGCACGATCTCGAAGGCCTGGGCCGGCACGAGGAAGTTCAGGCCGACGCCGAGCACGCACACCGCGCAGGTCAGCAGGATGCCGCCGTAGGGGACCTGGCTGCGGTTCATGCGGGCGGTGAACTTCGGCGCCGAGCCGGCCATCGCCATGGAGCGCAGGATGCGGCCCGTCGAGTACAGGCCCGAGTTCAGCGAGGACATCGCGGCCGTGAGGACCACCAGGTTCATCACGTCGCCGGCGGCCGGGACGCCGATCTTCGACAGGACGGTGACGAAGGGGCTCTGGTCGGCCGAGTAGACCGAGCCGGGGAGCAGCAGGGCCAGCAGGACGACCGAGCCGACGTAGAAGAGACCGACCCGCCACATGATCGAGTTCACCGCGCGCGGGACGACCTTCTCCGGTTCGGCGGTCTCGCCCGCGGCGACACCGACCAGCTCCAGCGCGGCGTACGCGAAGATCACACCCTGCATGACGAGGACGACGGGCATCATGCCGTGCGGGAAGACGCCGCCGTTGTCGGTGATGACGCTCAGGCCGGGCGTCTGGCCGCCCACCTCGTGCTGGGTGGCGAGCAGGAAGATGCCGATGAACATGAAGCCGACGAGCGTCGCGACCTTGATGATCGCGAACCAGAACTCCATGTCGCCGAAGATCTTCACCGAGATCAGGTTCACCGCAAGCACCACCGCGAGGGCGATCAGCGCGAGCACCCACTGCGGGATGTCGGTGAACATGCTCCAGTAGTGCGTGTAGAGCGCGATCGCCGTGATGTCGGCGATGCCGGTGGTCGACCAGTTCAGGAAGTACATCCAGCCGGCGACGTAGGCGCCCTTCTCGCCGAGGAACTCGCGCGCGTACGACACGAAGGAGCCCGAGGAGGGCCGGTAGAGCACGAGCTCCCCGAGGGCCCTGACCACGAAGAAGGCGAAGATGCCGCAGACCAGGTAGGCGATCGCCAGGGCCGGGCCCGCGTTGTGGAGGCGACCGCCGGCGCCGAGGAAGAGGCCGGTGCCGATGGCCCCGCCGATGGCGATCATGTTGACGTGGCGGGCCTTGAGGTCCTTGCTGTAGCCGGCGTCGCCCGCGTCCGCGGGCACCTGGGCCGCATCGGTACGCGGCGTGGCCGCAGCCGTGTTCACGGCGTCCTTGCTCACGGGTGGTTCCACTCTCTGGTGCGCCCGGACGTCGTGGGCCCGGGGTCCGTACAGTGCAGTGGCCCGTACCACCCTTGTGACGCGGCACAGACCAAGCCAGCACCTTCCCACACCGATCCGCTCGCATACGGTGACGGGCGTCACAGAGCGTCACCCCTCACAAGATCCATCAGGGAGCGGCACAGCCGCCACCCGACGTTCACCTCAGAGTCACGAGGGGATGCGGACGAGGTTTCACAGCACTGGTGAGACAGCGATACTGCTGCACATGACGACCGACACCGGGGAACCGACCCTCACGATCGACGAACTGGCCGCCCGGGCCGGTGTCACGGTGCGCACGGTCCGTTTCTACGGCACGAAGGGACTGCTGCCGCCGCCGGTGCTCGGCCCCCGGCGCGTGGGGCACTACGGGCGGGAGCACCTGGCCCGGCTGGCGCTGATCGAGGAGTTGCAGCACCAGGGCATGACGCTGGCCGGCATCGAGCGCTATCTGCGTCAGTTGCCGCCTGACCTGAGCGCCCGCGACCTCGCCGTGCACCGGGCGGTGGTGGCCTCCTGGGCGCCGGACACCGTCGAGACGGTCACGCGGGAGGAGCTGGAGCGCCGGGCCGGGCGGCCGCTCGGCCACGAGGACGTCGAGCGGCTGGTCGCGATGGGCGTGCTGCGGCCGGCGGACGGCGGCTACGAGGCCGATCTCGGTCTGCTCCGGCTGGGCGTCGGGCTGCTGGACGTGCCGCTCTCCCAGGAGGCGATCTTCGCGGCGCGCAAGGTTCTCATCGAACACTCGCGCGCCGCGGCCCGTGAACTCTCCCAGCTCTTCCGCGGTGAGGTGGCGGAGCGTGACGCACGGGACGTGCGGTCCCTGTCGGCGCACATGCAGCCCCTGGTGGTGCAGGCGCTCCTCACCGCTTTCCAGCGGTCGCTGAAGGAAGAGCTGGGCGAGTGGCTCACCGAGCCGTCACGGGAGTCAGGCGCGGGCTGAGTCGCTGAACCGCTCCCCCTTCTCCGCCTTGTCCACGAGCAGCGCGGGCGGCGTGAACCGGTCGCCGTAGCGCTCGGCGAGTTCACGCGCGCGTGCCACGAACCCGGGCAGACCGCCCTCGTAGCCGTTGATGTACTGGAGCACGCCACCCGTCCAGCCCGGGAAGCCGATGCCGAAGATGGAGCCGATGTTGGCGTCGGCGACGGAGGTCAGCACGCCTTCCTCCAGCAGCCGGACGGTGTCCAGCGCCTCGGAGAAGAGCATGCGCTCCCGCATGTCCTCGAACGGGATCTGATACCCCGGCTCGGTGAAGTGCTCGCGCAGGCCCGGCCAGAGTCCGGTGCGCTTGCCGTCCTCGCCGTAGTCGTAGAACCCGGCGCCGCCGCTGCGGCCCGTGCGGCCGAACTCGTCGACCATGCGGTCGATGACGGCCTCGGCGGGGTGGGGCGTCCACGTGCCGCCCGCCTCCTCGACCGCCCGCCTCGTCTCGGCCCGGATCTTGCGGGGCAGGGTCAGCGTCAGCTCGTCCATCAGGGACAGCACCTTGGCCGGGTAGCCGGCCTGGGCGGCGGCCTGTTCGACCGAGGCGGGCTCCACGCCCTCGCCGACCATGGCGACGCCCTCGTTGATGAAGTGCCCGATGACACGGGAGGTGAAGAAGCCCCGCGAGTCGTTGACGACGATCGGGGTCTTGTTGATCTGCCGGACCAGGTCGAAGGCGCGCGCCAGGGCCTCCTGCCCCGTGCGCTCGCCCTTGATGATCTCGACGAGCGGCATCTTGTCGACCGGCGAGAAGAAGTGCAGTCCGATGAAGTCGGCCTGGCGCTCGACGCCTTCGGCGAGCGCGGTGATGGGCAGCGTCGAGGTGTTGGAGCACAGCAGCGCGTCGGGCGCCACGACGTGCTGGATCTCCTGGAACACCTTGTGCTTGAGGGAGGTGTCCTCGAAGACGGCCTCGATGACGGCGTCGCAGCCCGCCAGGTCCTGCGCCTCTGCGGTGGGGGTGATGCGGGCGAGCAGCGCGTCCGCCTTCTCCCGCGTCGTACGGCCCTTGGCGACGGCCTTCGCGCAGAGCTTCTCGGAGTAGCCCTTGCCCTTGACGGCCGCCTCCAGGGAGACGTCCTTCAGCACGACGTCGATGCCGGCGCGGGCACAGGAGTAGGCGATGCCCGCGCCCATCATCCCGGCGCCGAGGACGGCGGCCTTGCGGACCTGGCGGGGCTCGATGCCCTGGGGGCGGTTGGCGCCGGAGTTGACGGCCTGGAGGTCGAAGAAGAAGGCCTGGATCATGTTCTTCGAGGTCTGGCCCGCGGCCAGTTCCACGAAGTAGCGGGACTCGATGACCTGGGCGGTCTCGAAGTCGACCTGGGAGCCCTCGACGGCCGCGGCGAGGATGTTGCGCGGGGCCGGGTAGGGGGCCCCGTTCGTCTGCTTGCGCAGCGTGGCCGGGAAGGCGGGCAGGTTGGCCGCGAACTTGGGGTTGGCCGGGGTGCCGCCCGGGATCTTGTACCCCGGCTTGTCCCAGGGCTGCTGCGACTCGGGGTTGGCGTCGATGAAGGCGCGGGCCTTGGCCAGCATGTCCTCCTGAGTGGCGGCCACCTCGTCGACGAGGCCGTTCTCCAGGGCGCGGCGCGGGTTGTACTGGGTGCCCTGGAGGAGGACCTTCAGCAGCGCGTCGGCGATGCCGAGCATGCGGACGGTGCGGACGACGCCGCCGCCTCCGGGCAGCAGGCCGAGGGTGACCTCGGGGCAGCCGATCTTGGAGCCGGGCGCGTCGAGGGCGACGCGGTGGTGGCAGGCCAGGGCGATCTCGTAACCGCCGCCCAGGGCGGCGCCGTTGAGGGCGGCGACGACCGGCTTGCCGAGGGTCTCGATGCGGCGCAGGTTCCGCTTGATCGCCATGCCGCCGTCGAACAGCTCCTGGGCCGTCTCGGGCGTGACCCGGATCAGGTCGCGCAGGTCGCCGCCGGCGAAGAAGGTCTTCTTGGCCGAGGTGATGATGACGCCCCGGATGGTGTCCTTCTCGGCTTCCAGGCGGTCGGTGACGGCGGCGAGCGAGTCGCGGAACGCCTGGTTCATGGTGTTCGCCGACTGGTTCGGGTCGTCGATGACCAGGGTGACGAGGCCGGTGCGGTCCTGTTCCCAGCGGATGGTGGTGGATTCAGTGCTCATGTGGAGGTGCTCCGTGTGATCCGTCGGGAGGGGGTCAGATGCGCTCGACGATCGTGGCGACGCCCATGCCGCCGCCGACGCACAGCGTGGCGAGGCCGTAGCGCTTGTCCTGGCGCTCCAGTTCGTCGACGAGCGTGCCGAGGATCATCGCGCCGGTCGCGCCGAGGGGGTGGCCGAGCGCGATGGCGCCGCCGTTGACATTGACCTGGTCCAGGGACAGGCCCATGTCCTTCACGAAGCGCAGCACGACCGCCGCGAACGCCTCGTTGATCTCGACGAGGTCGATGTCGTCGATGGTCAGTCCGGCCTTGGCGAGGGCCTTGCGGGTGGCGGGGGCGGGCCCGGTGAGCATGATGGTGGGCTCGGAGCCGGACACGGCGGCGGAGACGATCCGCGCGCGGGGCGTGAGGCCGTAGCGCTCGCCGACCTCCCTGGAGCCGATCGCGACGAGCGAGGCGCCGTCGACGATGCCGGAGGAGTTGCCCGCGTGGTGGACGTGGTCGATCTTCTCCACCCAGTGGTACTGCTGGAGCGCGACCGCGTCGAAGCCGCCGAGTTCGCCGATGTCCGCGAAGGACGGCTTCAGCTTCGCGAGGGAGTCGGCGGTGGTGCCGGGGCGCATGTGCTCGTCGTGGTCGAGGACGACGAGGCCGCTGCGGTCCTTCACCGGGACGACGGACTTGTCGAAGCGGCCCTCCTTCCAGGCGGTGGCCGCCCGCTCCTGGGAGAGGGCCGCGTACTCGTCGACGTCGCGCCGGGAGAAGCCCTCGATGGTGGCGATCAGGTCGGCGCCGATGCCCTGCGGCACGAAGTTGACCTGGAGGTTGGTCATCGGGTCGTTGAACCAGGCGCCGCCGTCGGAGGCCATCGGCACCCGGGACATGGACTCCACGCCGCCCGCGAGGACGAGGTCCTCCCAGCCGGAACGCACCTTGGCGGCGGCCAGGTTGACGGCCTCCAGACCCGAGGCACAGAAGCGGTTCTCCTGCACGCCCGCGACGGTGTCGGGCAGGCCCGCGGCGATGGCGGCGATCCGGGCGATGTCCGAGCCCTGGTCGCCGACGGGGCCGACGACGCCGAGGACGATGTCGTCGACGGCGGCCGGGTCCAGCTCCGGGAAGCGGGCGCGGATCTCGTGGATGAGTCCGACGACCAGGTCGATGGGCTTGGTGCCGTGCAGGGCGCCGCCTGCCTTGCCGCGCCCGCGCGGGGTGCGGATCGCGTCGTACACATACGCTTCGGTGCTCACGAGGAGGCCTTTCACTGAGGGTTGCGGGACGACGGCAGAAGCCCGGGGACGTCCCAGTCCCGGGCGACGTCGGCCGTGTCGGCGCCCGGCCGGGCCGGGCCGGTGCGGACGGAGGTCGGGGTCGTGGAGAAGCGGGGGGCCGGGGCGGGTTGGGTGATGCCGCCGTGGTCGGTGAAGGTGCCGCGGGCGGCCAGGTGCGGGTGGCGCGGGGCCTCGCGCAGCGACAGCACGGGCGCCACGCACGCGTCGGTGCCGTCGAAGAGGGCCGTCCACTCGTCCCTGGTACGGGTCTTGAAGCGGGCGGCGACCTGTTCACGCAGTTCGCCCCAGCGGGTGACGTCCTTGCGGGCCGCGGCCTGGTCCTCGATGCCGAGGAGAGCGAGGAACTCCTCGTAGAACTGCGGCTCCAGGGCGCCCACGGCCATGTACCGGCCGTCGGCCGTCTCGTACGTCCCGTAGTACGGGCACCCGCCGTCCAGGAGGTTGGCGCCGCGGCGGTCCTGCCAGCCGCCGGCGGCGAGCATGCCGTGGATCATCGTGGCCAGGTGGGAGACGCCGTCGACGATGGCCGCGTCGACGACCTGGCCGGTGCCGGTCGCGCGCGCGTGGTGCAGGGCGGCGAGGACGCCGACGACGAGGTAGAGGGAACCGCCCGCATAGTCGCCGAGCAGGTTGGCCGGGACCGCCGGCGGCTCGTCCGGGCGGCCGATCATGCCGAGGGTGCCGGTGGGGGCGATGTACGCGATGTCGTGCCCGGCGCGGGCGGCGAGCGGGCCGTCCTGGCCCCAGCCGGTCATCCGGCCGTAGACGAGGGCCGGGTTGCGGACGTGGCAGGGATCGGGGCCGACGCCGAGGCGCTCGGCGACGCCGGGGCGGTACCCCTCCACCAGGACGTCGGCGCGGGCGGCGAGGTCGAGCACCCGGTCCGGGCCGTCCGGTGCCTTCAGGTCGACGACCACCGAGCGCTTGTTGCGGTTGGTGACGTCGTACGCCGGGTCGATCGCGAGGCCGGGACCGCCCGGGCGGTCCACGCGCACGACGTCGGCGCCGAGGTCGGCCAGGAGCATGGCGGCGAACGGACCGGGCCCGATGCCGGCCAGCTCGACGACGCGCACGCCGGTGAGCGGGCCGTGTCCGGGCGTCCTTGCCGTGGTCATCCAGCCCCCAGTGCTGTGACACAACTGATGTAACACCAGTGATGCTAAGAACGGGTTCCACTCGGCACAAGCCCTGGGCGAGCAAGCGCTTAGCCCATTCTGGCGAGAGTTCGGCGCCGGCGCGAGGGCACGGGCTCGGCGGCGGGTTTGCGGCATTTCCGGTCAAGTCTCCCGACGCTAGGGTGAGGGGACGACTTTCGTGGCCTCGGAGGTGGACGGGTGACACGGTCACCGACACGGATCGGCGTCACCGGGCACCGTGTGATCCCGGACGCCGTCCTGCCGGCCGTCGCCGCGGGCATCCGCGCGGAACTGGGGGACAACGCCCCGGTCGAGGCGCTGAGCTGCCTCGCCGCCGGTGCCGATCAGCTCTTCGCGCACATCGCCCTGGCGCGCGGCGTGCCGGTGACGGCCGTGGTCCCCGGCATGGACTACGAGGCCCATCTCGGCGGCGACGGGGTGCGGGCCTCGTACCGACGGCTCCTGGAGTTCTGCGCCGAACGCGTGGACCTGCCGTACGAACACACCCACGAGGAGGCGTACTACGCGGCCGGCCGGTACATCGTCGACCACGCCGACCGCATGATCGCCGTCTGGGACGGGGCCCCCGCCCGCGGGCTGGGCGGCACCGGGGACGTCGTGGACTACGCGCGGCGCACCGGGGTTCCGGTGCGGGTGCTGTGGAGCCCCGGGGCGCGGCGTTAGGCCCGGTCCCGCCAGCCGGCCCTCCGTTCAGGTGCCGAACCGGACGAGCCAGTCGGTGTGCTGGGGCGACACCAGCCGTTCCGCTTCCGCGACCGCGTCGGCCCACCGCTCCTCGGTGACGGTGGTGGCCATGGCGACGCGCAGGGTCTCCAGGTCCTGTTCGACGAGGCTGTGGGCGTAGGTCAGCGGGCGGTGCCGGCGGACCTCCTGCCAGGCCACCGCTGCCGCGGCGGCGGCGCTCAGCAGGCCGGTCAGGTCCCAGCGGCCGAACATCCCGAACGCCCTGAGCACGGCGGCCAGCAGGGCGGTGAGAGTCAGCGCGGTCGTCACCCCCGACCAGTACAGGGAGGCGCGGCGCGCCCGTCCGGCGCGGTTGCGGTACCAGGTGAGCTGCTCCAGCACGCGGTCGCGGAGATAGACGTCCCGCCGGACCGTGAACGGCTTGACGCGAACCGCCCGCATGGCCGGGGTGACGAGACCGGCGCCGAACCCGGCGGTGCCCTCCCGCGCGTCCTCCCATCCCACCTTCCGCAGTTCTCTCAGCCGGTCCTCCAGGCGCTCGGCGAACAGCGCGTCCGGGTCCTTGACCTGGGAATGGAAGGGACCGCCGTGCGCCATGTACTGCCAGGCCAGCGACTTGACGACCTCGGCGGCGGCGCGGTGTGCCTGCCAATGCGCGCGGGCCCTGCGGCGGGAGGCGTGGATGCCGATGCCGACCGTCAGCCCGTAGAGCACGGCGGCCAGCACCATCAGGGCACGGCTGTCCAGGCGTTCGGCCAGGGAGGCCGCCGTCGTGGCGGACAGCAGGACGATCAGCTGGGTGCGGACCACACGGAACGACTCGCCCTGATGGGCCAGCGCACGCCGGTCACAGCGCTGGAACAGGGGCGGCAGGTCTTCGTCACTCACCGTGGTGCTCGGGCCGGGCGTCGCCATATGGACCTCGCGCTGACACAGGAGTCGGCCGTGCGGAGCGGACAGGCCATGCTCTCGCCCCGGGCACACGAACACCAGACCGGCCCCGCATGCCTTCACGTCCGGACTTCGGGCCCCCGCGTCAGCCACCGCACCGCGTGGTCGACGGCCGCGCCGAGATCGAGCAGCCGGCAGTCGGCACTGCCGATCCGGCCTCGCCGCACCGCCCCGGTGCCCTCGTACGCCGCTCCCAGCTCGGCGAACGGGCCGGAGTCGAGAGCGACGTCGCGGTACTCGTGCCAGCGCCGACCGTGCGGGGGCGGTGCGGCCACGACACAGGAGTACGTCCGCCGAGGACGGCCCGGGATACGGTACTCGGCCAGGTGGAAGGCGGTGCACGCGGCGTAGCCGACACCGAGCAGGAGCACGCGCGCACCGAGTTTCTCCAGCCGTGCCAGGGGTGAGTCCTCCCCCAGATGGCAGTCGAGGGCGTGGTCCGAGGTGACGTACGCAGCCTGCGCGCCGAGCGCCGCGAAGGAGCTCTGCGGATGGGCACTGCGCAGGGCGCCGGGCCGAAGGCGCACGGCCTCGGGCAGGACACCGACGCCGAAGCTGCGTGTGGTGTGCGGATCGAACGCGGGCATCCGGGCCCGCTCCTGGTCCCAGTTCTCCTCGGGAACCGTGTAGCCGCGGGTGAGATGCCAGCGGGAGGGGTCCGAGTTGTCGGGGGTCTGGGTGTAGGTCACGAGCGTCCCGGCAGGGCCGAGCACCTCCAGCAGGGCGTCCACGACGGTCCGCACACCGCCCGAGACGGGCCCCACGGCATGCAGGGCGGCGTGGACGAGCACGGTGTCGCCGTCCCGCAGCCCCAGCCGGCGCAGATCGGCGACCAGGTCCGCCCGGCCTCGCAGCCTGCCCGGGAGCACGGGCTCGCGCCGTACCGCGGTGCGCAGCTCCCGGACGAACCGCTCGCCCGCGGGCAGGAGTTCGCCGCTCTCCAGCAGCGTTCCGGCGGCGGCGTCGGTGTGGCCGCGCCACGTGTGGTACTCACGCCGGGCCCGCGCCCCACCTGTTCCGGCGGCCAGCTCGGCGCGCCAGAAGTCGGTCACGCCGAGATGGGCGTACGTGCCCTGGAGCAGGGCACCGGCGGGACGCGGATCGGGGCGCCACGGGGCGTGGTAGCGGGCGTCCGTGCGGGGACCGTGCAGCGGCAGCAGGTCCAGCAGGGCGCCCAGCTGGACGTGCAGGAACTCGTGGACGAGGGCCAGCGCGAGCAGCGCCGGGTCTTCCGGGAGAGACGCGGCGACGGCTCCGAAGGCCCTGCGGGCGGCCGAACTCACGACCGTCCCGTCGGGGTCGGGCAGCAGCGGAACCAGGGTGGTCAGGCAGGAGGCGAGGGCTTCCGCATGCCACGGATGCCGGCGGACGAGGATCTCCCAGGCGGCGCGGAGGGTCTCCTCCCAGCGCCGGGTCTGCCCGGCCGTGAGGGGCGGGGCCAGGGCGTGGCCGTGGACGTCGCGGAAGGGACCACGGTCGGCGAGCCGCAACTCCAGGAACTGTCCGTCACATTCGGCACGCAGCCGGTGCCAGGGCTCAGGGCCGGGGTGGGACGTCAGCCGCTCCAGCCGGCGCAGGTCGGCGGGCTCCCCCAGGTCGAGCGCCGTGATGGCCCGGGCCAGCCCCTCGTCCAGGTACGGATGCAGCATGACGCGCCGCCACAGGGCACGGTCGCTCCGGGACAGCTCCACCAGCCCGCGGTAGACGGCCTCCGCCGCCCCCGCCTCCGCGCGCCCGTCCGCCGACCGCAGCAGGGCACGCACCATCAGCATCCGCTTGCTGAGCTGTCCCGCACGCAACAGCCTCACCCCCGCGGCACCACCGCGCGCCCGGGCGAGTGCGGCGAAGACGGCGGGCTCGATGACGTGCCGTCCGAGGCCCGGGGACGCCGAACCGTCCTGCGGGGCGCGGCCCCCGCCGTGTCCCGCCGAGTCCTGCGTCGGCCGGTCACGCGTCACCCCGCTCATCGGGCCGGCTCCCGGTGCCGCAGCGTCAGGTCGGTCACGTCCCGGCGCAGACGGGTGCCGATGTGGTCGATGAGGTGCGCCAGGTCGTCGCAGTAGGCGGAGGGCGCGGAGAAGACGGGATCGGCGGACGGGTCGTAGCGGTGCGCGTAGAGGCCGCCGCCGCAGACGGAGGCGCGGACGCAGGAGCGGCAGACGGGGCCGAGGCCTGCTGCGCCGCGCTGCCGGGCGCGGAAGGCGGGGTGTGCGGCGGCGTCGGCGAACGTGTTCCGGAACACGTGCAGCCCCGTCGCCGGGGCCCCGGGGTAGCTGACCTTGAGGGAGTCCGCCTGCTCGATGGCCCCGTCGGCCTCGACCACGACGAGGTCGACGGGCGTCAGCCCCACCACCTCGCTGCGGGCGGTGCCGCCGAGCAGCAGCACCATGATCTCCTCGAACAGCCGGATGCCGGTCTCCCGGCGAGGGGCGTCGTACCAGCGGTCGAAGACCGCGCGCAGCCACTCGGCGTAGGGGGCGGGTCGTTCGGCCCCGCCCGGCGGCGGAGGTGCCGTCGGCGGCGACGTCCGCCAAAGGACGCCGGGCGGCGGGGTCTGCCAGGTCGCGTGCGGCAGTAACAGGTCGAGCCGGGGAGGGGCGAACTCCAGCAGCGCCTCGTACGTCTCCAGCGGATCGGCACCGGTGTCGATCACGCACAACAGCCCGGCGTAGAGGTGGCGGTGCGCCGGATCCATGAGGAGGTGCAGGGCCCGTGCGGTGGCGGCGTGGCTGCCCCGCCCGTCCGCCCGGCGCCGGTGCCGGTCGTGCCCGGCGGCCGTACCGTCCAGGCTCACCCCGATCCGGACGCCGTACCGGTCGAGCACGGGCAGCAGCCCCGGATCCTCGGCCAGCCGGATGCCGTTGGTCTGCACGGTGAACCGTGGCACGGCGATCCCCTCCAGCGCCTCGGTGAGCGTGCCGAGCAGCGCCTCCAGCCGCTCCGCCCCCACCAGGAGAGGCTCACCGCCGTGCAGCACCACCTGCACCTCGGAGAGTCCGTGCTCCCTGGCGTGCCCGGCGATCAGCCGGGCGGTACGGCGCACGGTCGCCGGTGCCATGCTCCTGGGCCTTTGCCGCCAGCTCTGGTCGGCGGCCTCGTACATGTAGCAGTAGGTGCAGGCCAGGTTGCATCTGCTGTGAACCTTCAGCAGGAACTGCCGGAAGGGGACGGGCTCCTGCCCGTCGTCCGGGGCGGCGGGCAGGGCACGGATGGCGGACATGGGCATCGATCGCTCTGGTGCGGCGGTGAAGGAAAACAGCCATCATAGGGACAGTTGGTGCCGCTGGTGCCGTGAAGCCTTGGTGTTACACCGTTCAGGTGGTGGGCGGTTCGATGTCCGAGTCGAGCCGCTTCCCGGCCAGGATCCTCCTGGTCGTCGGATGGCCCTCGCCCAGCGTCTCCCTGGCCCGCCGTGCCGCCTCGCCGGCCAGCCGCTCCGCCTCCTCCGTGTGGCCGGTGTCGCGCAGGCTGAGGGCCAGGTTGGACGTGACGCCGATGGTGTCGTAGTGGTCGGCGCCCAGGATGTCGAGGAAGTACCGCAGGGCCCGCCGGTCCCACTCGGCGGCCTCCTCGGCCTGACCGGCCGTCACGAGGTCGTTGGCGTGGTTGGTCATGCAGCTGAGGCTGTACGGGTGGCTCTCGCCGAGGATCCGGGACAGCTGGTGCAACGCGATGGACGACAGCTCGCGCGCCTCGTCCAAACTCCCCGTCAGCCGCCGGTACACCGAGAGGTTGTTGGCGCAGGCGAGGGTGACGGGGTGCTCCGAGCCCAGGTAGGTGCTGTACCGGTCCATCGCCCGCTCGGCCAGTTGCCGCGCCCGCTCGGACTCGCCCATCGCCGCCAGGTCGCAGGCCAGGCCGCAGGCCGCGGCCAGGGTGTCGGCGTGCTCGGGTCCGTGCGCCTCGACATAGCGGGTGTGGATGTCCTCGTTGATCTTCCTGGCCTGCTCGTACTCCCCCGCCCGGCGCAGCGCGACCGCGAGGTTCCGGCGGGTGCGCAGCGTGTCCGTGTGGCGGTCGCCCAGGGTCTGCTCGTACAGCTGGACGGTGGTCCGCAGCAGTTCCAGGGCCTCTTTCAGGCTGCCCGTCTCGCGCAGGTCACGGGCGTAGTTGCTGGCGAACAGCAGGGAGTAGAAGTTGTCCCGCCCGCGTGCCTCGATCTGCTGTTTGGAGGCGCGCTCGTGGAACTTCAGGGCGGCCCGGCGATCGCCGGCCAGGTACTCGGACATGCCGAGGTTGTTGGTGTACATCAGCGTGCGCGGGTGATCGTCGCCCAGCACCCGCAACGCCCCGTCGAGGGTCTGGCGGTCGAGTTCCCGCGCCTCCCGGTAGCGCCCCAGCGCGCGCAGGTCGGCGGCGACGTTCCCGGCGGCGGCGAGGGTGTGCGCGTACTCCGGGCCCTTGGTGCGGCGGAACCGTTCGAAGGTGTCCCGGTCGATGTCGTAGGCCTCCGTGAGTCTGCCCTTGGAGCGCAGGATGTTGCCCAGCTGGACACGGAGCATCAGGGTCTGCGGGTCGTCGGGGTGGCCGATGCCGCGCGCCTCCCACCGGGCCAGCGTGCGTTCGGCGAGGTCGCGGGCGTCGGCGTGCAGGCTGCGCTTCCACAGGTAGCGCACCGAGTCGGTGACCCACTTGCGGACCTCGGGGTCCGGGCTCTCGCCCGCGCGGCAGGGCCACAGGTGGGGCAGCAGCTCACCGTAACGGTCCCAGTCGCCCGGGACGTCCGGGTCGCCGGGGTTGGCGTCCACCAGCGCGGCGTGCACGACCCCGCGGACGCGCGGTGTGCGCTCTTGGTCGACCTGGTCGCGGATGACGGCCTGCACCAGCCGGTGGACCGTGAGAGTCGCGCTGCTCTGGTCGCTCTTGGCGAGGCCGAACCGGTTGATGGCGCGCACCAGCTGGGCGATGGCCATGTCGTCGCGCGGCTCGCCCTCCGGGAGCGGCAGCGCCTTCGTGACGGCCTTGCTGTACAGCAGCCGCAGCGGGATCGGGTCGGGGCCGAAGAAGGAGCAGATCTCCAGCATCTCGGCGGCCGCGAGGTTGACGCGGCGCAGTTCGTCCACGGCCAGGCGCCAGGTCGCGGCGGCCGAGTGGGGGTAGTCCCGTTCCGGCAGCTGGGTGTTCTGCAGGACCTGGGTGAGGCGGTCCTCGAGCATGCCCAGGTAGGTGGCCACCGGCATGCTGCTCTCGCTGAGCCAGACGGCCGCCTGGGCGACGGCCAGCGGCAGGTCGCCGAGTTCCTTGGCGACCTGTTCGGCGTCGGCGTGGGAGAGGCCCGCGTTGAGCCGGTGCAACAGGTCGGTGCTCTCGTGGCGCCGGAACACCTCGACCTCGACCAGGCCGGCGTCGTTGACCCAGGTGCGGTCGCGGGAGGTGAGCAGGACGTGGCCGCCGGGCGGCCCGCTGGGGATGAACTCCGCCAGTTGCTCGGGCCGCCCGGCGTTGTCGTACACCAGCAGCCAGCGGTCGAACGGCTCCCCGCGGCGCAGCGCCCGCAGGACCGATTCGGCCGTGCTCGCCACGTCCTGGCTCACCTCCAGCCCCAGTCGGGGCGCGAGGTCGGCGAGCGCCGGCCTGATCAGGCCGGGCTGCGCGGCGGTCACCCACCAGACCACGTCGTAGGCGGCCTTGAACCGGTGGGCGTACTCCTGGGCGATCTGGGTCTTGCCCATGCCGCCGAGACCGTAGACGACCTGGGTGGTGGTGCCGGAGGTGAAACCGTTGCGCAGCTTCTCCAGGACCACGCCGCGGCCGGTGAAGGAGACGTTCCGGGAGGGGACCCGCTGCACCGCGGGCGATGTCCCGGGGAACGGCGGTGCCGCCCTGCCCTGGGCGGGTGGTCCCCCGTCCGTGGTCCGCATTCTCCTGACCGGGCCGACGGCCGCGAGTAACTGCCCCTCCGCCTCCTCGGCCGTGCTGTGGGTCAGGTCGGCGGCGAACCGGTCGCCGAAGGGGGCCCCGGCCGAGCAGTCGACCTCCTGGACACGCACGGCCAGCAGCGCGGAGCCGTCGGAACTCTCCTGGGTGCCCAGCTGGGTCCAGATCTGCCCGGCGCGCCGCTGTGCCGTGTACTCGGGCGACACCAGGGCGAGCAGCCTGCCCCGGCCCTTCAGGACGGCGGTGACCTCGGGCAGTGCACCGCCGCCGGGTTCGGCGGTGCTGTACATCGACACCTGGTATCCGGCGGCCTCCAGGTGGGCGGCCGCCCACTCCGCCCACATGCGGTCGGCGGGGGCGTAGCTGACGTGGACGCGTGGCCACGAGGTGCGCGGATCGAGGTACGCGGTGCGCATCTGCTGCCGGGCGTCCTCGTGCTGCGGGACGAGTGAGCGGATCCGGCCCTCGCTGATCCAGGCGGTGAGCCGTTCGAACGCCGCCAGCAGGTTGCCCGGCTGGGCGGGCCGGTCCCGGACGGTGGCCGGGATCTCCGCGTAGGCGTAGTACTTCTTGTACGGGATCTCGACCTCGCCCCAGTACTGCTCGTGCCTGCGCTCGTCCAGCCAGGACAGGAACGGCCCGAACCGCGCGCGGGCCAGGTCACGGCCCCATTCGAGCAGTTCCTGCTCACCGTCCTCGACGCGCATGGGGACGGGCAGGATCCGGACCGGGTGCTGCGCCCCGGAGGCCACCGACCGGGCGACGTCGAGGCCGCCCTCGATGCTCTGGTGGTTGAGCACGAACCCGTCCACGAGGACGTCCGGCATGAGGGTGGTGCAGATGCCCGAGATGTCGCTCACGCCCGTGCGGCTGTCGATGAGGACGTAGTCGTAGGAGGCCTTCATCTCCTCGCGAAGCGCCTGAAGGAAGGCGCCGCCGCCCAGGCGCTCGTAGAAGGCACGCCAGTTGAAGCTGGTGACGTCCGCGGAGTAGGAGGCGGACATGCGTCCCGCGGGCAGGAAGTCGAGCCGGCCGCCGGAGGGCAGCCTCAGGTCCAGGCCGGTGGTGTAGGGGCCGAGCCGGGCGTGGGAGCGCAGTTCCTCGTCGCTCATGACGGTGGTCCCGGCGCCGGGCTCCGGCTGCTCCGGAGGACGCATCACCTGCCCGACGAAGGCGCTCATCATGTTGATCAGGCCTTCGGTGTCGCGCAGTTTGGGGTCGACGAGGAACGGGCGCAGGTACCGGTGCAGACCCGGCGCCTCCAGGTCCCAGTCGACCAGCAGGACCCGTTTCCCGTTGCTGGCCATGATCCAGCCGACGTTGACCAGGGCCATCGTGCGCCCGGTACCGCCCTTGTACGAGTAGAAGGTGACTATCCTGCCGGTGCCCTGAGCCTCGGTCTCAGTGGTCATCGTCCTGATCCTTCTGCGGGGGCAAAGGACCGGGTGGCTCGGCCTGGTCGCCGGTCCTGGGTGGGGGTGGCGCCGGGACGGTCAGGCCCGGCAGGGGCGGTGCCGGCGGCCCTGCGGGCAGCCGGCGCGGGACGGCGTTCTCCATCAGCCGGTTCTGGGCGACCACGACCATCCGGGCGAGCCGTTCCTCGAACTGGTCCTTGCCCACCCGGACCTGGAAGAGCGGGTCGTAGGGATCGTTGCGCCGCATCCAGTTGCGCCGGAAGACCTGCTGGAGGTCCGTCCACAGTTTCTCGTCACCGGACTCGCCGTCGGTGTCGTGGCAGGGCACGAGCACTCCGGTGACCGGATGGTTCTGCCCGTCGTAGTCGGACAGCGGGTTGCGGTAGGGCCCCTCGCGCGCGGCCCACGCGTCGACCAGCAGCACGCTGGTCTGGTTGTCGCGCATCGCCTCGTCGAGCTTGCTGCCGAGGCTCTGGTCGACGACCTCCAGGCTGGTGGTGCATCCCTCTTCGATGATCACGCGCTGGGCGCGGTGCGCGACGGTGGGGTGGACGGGAGGGTGGTACGGCGTCCAGTCGAGCGGTGAGGGGCCGTAGTACTCACGGCACTGCCGGCCCCGGGGGAGCCGGCCGGTGACGCCGGCGGCTATGAACACCCGGACGTGCCCTGTGGTGCGCTCGGCGGGCTCCGCCGGCTCGATGCCCTGGAAGGGGCTGGGCACGGTTCGGAGGTCGAGGCCCTCGGCCCTCGGGAGCCGGAACAGGTCGGCGGCGTAGTGCACCCGCCGGGCGACGAGTTCCAGCACGGTGCGGTAGGCACCTCCCGTGGGCGAGGCGCGTAACAGGCTCATCAGCCCGCGCTCGACGTATTCCTCGCCCATCGCCGGCTCGTAGTACTGGTACCGCGTGATCTCCGGCGGCAGCGCTCCGCGTGTCGGCGTCCACAGGACCGGTATGAGCGCCGGCACGTCGATGTCCGTGTGCTCGCGGTACCGCACCAGCCTGGCCTGGAAGGCCGCCCACTCCTTGCCGCAGTAGAGGCTGCTCACATAGGCGGGCGAGCACAGCGCCACCATCGCGCGGCAGTTCCCGACCGCCCGGCCGAGCGTCCTCTCCCAGTCGGCGCCCAGACCGATCCGCTCCACGTCCCGGAACGGCATCTGCCCACCGCAGTCCGCGCCCAGACGGTCCAGCTCCGCCACCAGGTCCTCGTAGAACCGCCCCACGAACGCGTCCTTGCGGTCGTCCCGGCGCGCATAGCTCAGGAAGAAGTACGGCTCTCGTTCCAAAGGCACCCCCCGCAGCCGCATTCGGCAGCCGGTGTGTCGGGCCGGGAGCCGGGCATACGTGCGTGGACGTCATACCCCGGCGGCCGGGGGCTCAGTCCTCGCGGGGGAAGCGATCGCGGTTGGCCGGAAGACGTCGACAGAACGGGCGGGGATGTCGGACGAGCCAGGCAGACGCGTCAGAGGAGGGCCGACGAGAAGGCGGCGAACCCTTCGCCGGAAGGGGACCGGACGTCCTGGAGCACCGAGGCGAGGGCGGTGTCCGGCAGGTCTTCCAGGGCCTCCATGGGGAGGTCCGCGATGTCCACCAGAACCGAGACGTACTCGGCAGCACTCGTGTCTCTCAGCACCTACAGTGCCCTTCTGCCCGGCGCGCCCCGGTCGCGGGCGCGCTCGTTGTCCGATGCCACGGTGCTGCACCGGGCGACGGCTACAGAGCCTAGTGCCAGTCCGCTTCTCATCCATACCCGGCCGGTCGGCCACCAGAGGGTTTCCGGCCCTCATCGGCCGCTGCGTCCGTCCAGTTCCGCTGTCAGCCGCTTCGGCGCGATCACCCGGTAGCTCTCCTCGACCCAGTCGCAGAGCACCTCCGCGGCCGGGGCGTCCTGCTGCTCGAGGGGGATGCTCACCCAGCCCGCCTTGCCCAGGCCGTAGCCGGCGGGCTCGGCTCCGGGACACGCCAGCGCGTGCGCGTGCGCCGTCTCGTCCTTGAGCTTCACCGTCACACCCAGGGGGTAACTGCCGTCCTCGACACCGAGGAAGACGAACACCTTCTTGTTGACCTTCGCGACGGACTCGCCCCAGGGGAACTCCTCGACGGCGCCCGGCAGTCCCAGTGCGAACGCGCGCACTTTCTCCCACTTCTTCAGGGCATTCCTGGGCACGGCCATCGTCGTCCTCCGGGCTCGTCGTCGGGCTCCGCGCTCCTCACGCTAGCCTCGGCCACCGACAGCGGCACGGGCTGCACGACCGAGGGGTGTCATGAGCAGGCTGAACAGGACCGACCGTCCGTACGACATCGTGCTCTTCGGAGCCACGAGTTTCGCCGGAGCGCTCACCGCGGAGTACCTCGCGGCCCACGCGCCCGAGGGGCTGCGGTGGGCGATCGCGGGCCGCAGCGCGGAGAAGCTGGAGCGGCTGCGGGAGCGGCTGCCCGGCGGCGCGGAGGTCGGGGTGCTGCGGGCGGACGTCTCCGACCCGGCCTCGGTGCGCGCCCTCACCGAGCACGCGCGCGTGGTGGCCACGACGGTCGGCCCGTACATCACGTACGGCGAGGAACTCGTCGCCGCGTGCGCGGACACCGGGACCGACTACCTCGACCTCTGCGGCGAGCCCGAGTTCGTGGACCTGATGTACGTGCGGCACGACGCACGCGCGCGTGAGACCGGGGCACGGCTGGTGCACGCCGCCGGGTTCGACTCGATCCCGCACGACCTGGGCGTGTACTTCACCGTGCAGCAGCTGCCGGAGGACGTGCCCCTGACCGTGGAGGGCTTCGTGACCGCCGACGCCGCGTTCTCGGGCGGGACCTTCGCCTCCGCTCTCAACCAGTTCGCGCGCCAGCGGGAGATGGCGGCGGCGGCGCGGGACCGGCGGCGGCACGAGCCGCGGCTGGTGGGCCGGCGGGCGTCGGCGCCGGCGGGTGCGCCGCGGTTCGCCAAGGAAGTGGGCGCGTGGGCGCTGCCGATGCCGACCATCGACCCGCAGATCGTGCGGCGCTCGGCGTCGGCCCTCGACCGCTACGGACCCGACTTCCGCTACCGGCAGTACGCGGCCGTCCGGCACCTGCCCGTAGCGGTGGGCGGTGTCGCGGCCGTCGGCGCCCTGGTCGCGGCGGCACAGGTGCCGCCTGCGCGGCGCTGGCTGTCGGGCCGGCTCAGGCCCGGGGACGGGCCGAGTCCCGAGAAGCGGGCGAAGAGCTGGTTCTCCCTGCGCTTCGTGGGCGAGGGCGGTGGCCGGCGGGTGTACACGGAGGTCTCGGGCGGCGATCCCGGCTACGACGAGACGGCGAAGATGCTCGCCGAGTCGGCGCTGTGCCTGGCCTTCGACGATCTCCCGAAGACGGCGGGGCAGGTCACCACGGCGGTGGCGATGGGCGACGCGCTGATCGGCCGGCTGCGCGCGGCGGGCATCCGCTTCCGCGTCGCGTCGACCCGCTGAACCCACCCGGAGGGGTTCCTGCCTAGAGCGGCCACTCGACGATGGTGTAGATCATCCCGGCGATCCAGCCGAGCCCCGCCAGCACGGCGAGGATCAGCCCTATGGTGACGGCCCGCTCGACGGACTGGGTCGGGCCGGCAACAGGCTTGGGGGCGCGGTGCGTTGTCATGGCCCCAGCCTGCCGACGGGGGCGGGGGCCGGGCATCCGTACGGGTACTCAGAGCCGGTACTCAGATCTGACGCCCCGCCTGGGTCGGCCCATTCCCTCGGTTTGAGACTTTCCGCCTTCCGCTCCTGGCGACAGCTCGAAAAGTGCCAAGAAGGAGTTCAATGAAACCATTGAAGGCATGAAGTTTCTTCTCGAAGTCACCATGGAAGACGCGGCGTTGGCGAAGGACCCGGCGGGCGAGCTGGGCCGGATCCTCAGGTACTGGGGCGGCAACCTGCGCCACCACGCGCTCCGGCCCGGGGACGGGTCGGTCATCTACGACTCGGAGTACCGCGAGGTGGGCCGCTGGAGCGTGGCCGGTCAGGCGGAATAGGTCTCCCGCAGTGCCGTCCGGCAGAGCGCGTCCGCCCTGCGCGTGGTCTCCGGGAGGCGGTACTCGGGGGTCAGCGCGAGGGTGTGGGCGCAGGCGTTCGCCAGGGTCACGCGGTGGCCGACGGAGACGAAGACCGGCTTGACGCCGTCGCGCGTGCGCAGGGCGCGGCCGACCTCCTCGGGACCGGCGAGCAGCGCGGAGGTGCTGCCCCGCGGGGTGTCCGGGTCGTCGTAGGTGAAGGTGAAGGGGTTCTTGGCGACGCCGATCGTGGGCAGGCCGGTCAGGACGCCGAGGTGGCTGGCGAGGCCGAAGCGGCGGGGGTGGGCGAGGCCGTAGCCGTCGCAGACCACCAGGCCGGGCCGGCACGGCAGGGCGTCGAGGGCGGCGAGGACCGTGGGGATCTCGCGGAAGGCGAGCAGTCCGGGCACGTAGGGGAAGGAGACCCGGCCCACGGCCGTGGCCTCGGCGACGACGTCGAGACTCGACGCGTCCAGGACGACCGCGGCCGCCGCCACGACGTCCCGTTCGTCGTCGTAGGCGACGTCGACCCCTGTCACATGGCCCGTCCCGGGCGGCGGCCCCGGTTCGTCGAGGATCACGCGCTCGCGGAGTCCGTCCTGGACTGCGCGGGCCTGTTCCTCGGTGGCGGGCCAGTCCTCGGGGATGCGTACGGTCGTCGTCATGGTGCCCCCGAGCCTATGGGCTCCTGAGGCCGTGGACACTGCCGAGGCCGCGGCCTGAGGGGACTGCGGGCCGCGCGAAGGCCGGCGGAACCCGGGGGTCCCGCCGGCCTCGGGGGGTGTGCGACTCACTTGCCCAGCGCGCGCTGGAGCTGGCTCTTGTTCATGTTGGAACGGCCTTCGACCCCGCGGCGCTTGGCCTCCTGGTACAGCTGGTCGTAAGTGGGCCCCTGGGAGCCCTGGCCGGAGCGCTGACCGCCACGCTTGCCGGACGACATGTCCTTGGTGGAGGTGCGGCTGGCCGTCTTCGACTCGCCGGAGCGGGCGCGTTCCTTGTTCACCGTCCGCGAGGCGATCTCCTTGGCGCGGCCGGTGCTCTCGCCCCGGTCCTGCGCACTCTTCTTGATGTGCTCGTACTGGCGCTCCCGCTTGGAGCTCGAACCGCGTGGCATGACCGCTCACTTCCTTTCAGCTTCAGTGAACGAGTACCCACATTGCCAACAATCAGGGCATAGCGCGCGCTCAATGCTCCAGGCGGGCAACCCGCCCCTTCTCGCCGGCGGCCCAGCACCCTTGGTCAGGGGTGCAGTCGACGGTGTCGAAGGAGCCGGTGTCGACCGTGCGCCAGGTGCGGCCGCCGTCCGTGGTGAGGTCGGTGCCGGTGGGGCCGACGGCGAGGGCGGCGGTGCGGCTGTGCGGGAGCCAGGCGACGCCGGAGCGGTAGGCGGGCGGGGGCGCGGAGGCGGGGCGCCAGGTGCGGCCGCCGTCGCCGGTGCGCGCCGCGGCGTTCGGTGAGGGCCGGCCGGGGGTGAAGTCGCCGCCGACGGCGAGACCGTGGGTGCGGTCGCGGAAGGCCAGCGCGAAGACGCCCCGGGCCGGGTCGCCCGCCGGAATGGGCGTGTCGGTGGCCGTCCAGGTCCGCCCCCGGTCGGCGGAGTGCAGCACGCGCGCGTGCGCGGCCCCGCCGGTGGCGAGCCAGACGTCCTTCGGCCCGGAGGTCACCAGACACTGGCCGCTCGCGGCGAATCCGGCCTCGCCCTCCTGCGCCGCCGGCATGCCCTCGTCCGGCAGCACCGTCCAGGTGCGGCCGCCGTCGCGGGTCGACAGGATGCGGAACTTCCCGTCCACCGGGTCGCTCATCGCGAGGCCGTGACGGTGGTCGAAGAAGGCGAGGCAGTCGTAGAAGGCCTTCGGGTCGGTGTTGCGGAAGGACTCCGTCCAGGTAGCACCGCCGTCGTCGGTGCGGTACACGCGGGACGCCTCGCCCTCGCCGATGGCCAGGACCACGGCCCGCCGCGCGTCGAACGCCTCGACGTCCCGGAACTGCAACTCCGCCGCGCCCGGGGGCGAGACGTTCCGCCAGGTCGCGCCGCCGTCAATGGTGCGCAGGACGGTGCCGCCGGTCCCGGCGAGCCAGGCGGTGTTCCGGCTGACGGCGGCCAGGCCGCGGAACCGTACCTCCGGAGTGCCGGTGTCCTTGAGCTGCCAGTGCGGCACCCGGCGCTCCGGCTCGTGCGCCTGCGCCGGTACGGCCGTCAGGACGGCGAACGCGACCAACGCCGCCGTCCCCGCCGCCACTCCGGTCGCCCTGCTGCGTGTCCGACCCGTCCGTCGCGTGGTTCCCAAGCGCCTCATGGCCGGCGAAGCTAGCCCACCCCCCGGGTGCCGTCCAGATGGCCTCGGCCGTTCCGCGGATGGTCCGGTGGGCGCCACAAGTGCCCTGCGAGGAACACGAGGAGAGCCACATCACTCTGGTGCATGAACGCGGTGACAGAGGTCACTCGCACTTCGTGTGCACGGATTGGCTGATTCCGTCGTCTCTTCCAGTGCCCGGCCTCATCCGCCCGGAAGTGTCCCGTCCAGCCGTCACAAGGGAGCAAGGCGTTGTCCATCGTCATCGAGCAGCCCGTGGAGGCCCGCCTCGTCGCCGCCGCGCCGCGTATGCCGAGCATTCCCGCGACGCTCCACTACGACCGACGTGATCCGTTCGCCGTCCGCATGACCTTCCCGGCCCCGGCCACGCTGGAGGGCGTCGAGGTCTGCTGGACCTTCTCCCGCGAGCTGCTCGCCGCGGGCCTGAGGAACGCCGAGGGCCACGGCGACGTGCGGGTGCGGCCGTACGGGTACGACCGCACGGTGCTGGAGTTCCACGCTCCCGAGGGCACCGCCGTCGTGCACGTCCGCTCCGGCGAGGTGCGCCGGTTCCTGGAGGCCACGAGCGAGCTGGTGCCGGTCGGGCTGGAGCATCTCCAGCTGGATCTGGACCACGGCCTGGCGGAGCTGATGCGGGACGCGTGCTGAGCTGACGCGTGCCGGGCTGAGCCGCTCCGGCAGGGCGTGGGCGGCCTGGGCGATGCCCGAGCCCCCGCGGGCGACCCAACCAGCGGCGGCCGGACCGTGGCCGGCAGGAATTCGGCGCGGACGCGGGTCAGGGCGGGGTGGTCGCCGTCGCGGCGAGTGCCGTGCGGAGTTCGCGGATGATCTCCCTGAGCCCGGGCACCGACGCCACGGCACGTTCCGCCAGCTCCCGCACGCGCTGCTCGTGGGCGCGGACGTCCTCTCCGGGGAGAAGTTCCGCCGAGGCGGCCAGCGTCACGAGTGCCGCGTCCCGCTCGGAGATCCCGGCGACCGGCTGCGGCCCCCGGAGGACCTGACGCGTCTCCTCCCGCAGCGCCTCCGCGGCGGCGGCGCGCTCCAGCGCGTACTCCACGGACGGGAACACCCCGAGGACCCGCTTCTTCTCCGCCCGCAGAAACCCCTCGGCCACCAGTTGCTCCCGCACCGCGTCGAGGGTCACCCGCGAGCGCAGCGTCACCCAGGTCCGCCAGGGATGCGGGCACGACTCGCGGACGAGTTCCAGCAGCCCGTCGAGGACCGCGTCACCCGTGCCGGAGTCCAGGTCGACCGGCGTGGCGATGCCGTCCTCGTCGACGAGGAGGCCGCGCCGGGCCAGCTCGGTGAGGGCACCGGCCCGTACCGGGCCGAGCAGATGGGCGGTGCCGGTGTCCGCCGGCCACGCGGGGTGCCAGGCCAGCAGGCAGAGCCGGGCCGGCAGCGAGAGCGGGCCGTTGGGCACGGGGCCTCCTCGGGGAGGGAAGATCGGGTCTCACGTTAATTCGTTGACAGGACCGACGCCCCCTCGTACGTTGTACAGCGTCCTGTTGCCGCCGATTGGAGAAGGACGTTGCTCGTCTGAGGTCCTGAGACACCGCGTCACCCACATCCGATGGGTGCGCTGCGTGCGACCTCGGCGTTCGAGCCGTCCTCCGGTGCAGGGCTTTTCTCATGCCCCTGGAGCCCTCCTCCCTGGTCGCAGGTGTCTCGACACGCGTTTGCCCCTGACCGCATCAAGCAACCGCGAAAGAGGCCCGCATGCCTACTTCCATCACCGTCACCTCCCTCGCCTTCACCTGGCCCGACGGCACCCCCGTCTTCGAGGACCTCGACGTCTCCTTCGGCCCGGGCCGGACCGGCCTGGTCGGCGTCAACGGGTCTGGCAAATCAACCCTGTTGAAGCTGATCGCCGGTGAACTCGCCCCGGCCGACGGCACCGTCCGCGTGGCCGGCGAGGTCGGGTACCTCCCGCAGAACGTCACGCTCGACACCACCCTGCGCGTCGACGAGGCGCTCGGCATCGCCGACCGGCGGGCCGCGCTGCACGCCATCGAGGCGGGCGACGTGGCCGAGGCGCACTTCGAGACCGTCGGCGACGACTGGGACGTGGAGGAGCGCGCCCTGGCCACCCTCGGCGAACTGGGACTGGGGCACGTGGAGTTGGACCGCACGATCGGCGAGGTGTCGGGCGGCGAGTCGGTGCTGCTGAGACTGGCCGCGCTGCTGCTGCGCCGGCCCGACGTGCTGCTGCTGGACGAGCCCACCAACAACCTCGACCTGTACGCGCGCAGGCGGCTGTACGCGGCCGTCGAGTCCTGGCCGGGCGTGATGGTCGTCGTCAGCCACGACCGGGAACTGCTGGACCTCGTCGACCAGATCGCGGACCTGCGCTCCGGCGAGATCACCTGGTACGGCGGCAACTACTCCGACTACGAGGAGGCCCTGGAGATCGAACAGGAGGCGGCCGAGCGCATGGTGCGCGTCGCCGAGGCCGACTTCCGCAAGCAGAAGCGCGAACTGACCGACGCCCAGGTCAAGCTGGCCCGCCGCAAGCGGTACGGGCAGAAGATGTGGGACCAGAAGCGCGAGCCGAAGATCGTCATGGGGGCGCGCAAGCGCGCGGCGCAGGAGTCCGCGGGCAAGCACCGGATCATGCACGAGGAGAAGCTCGCCGAGGCCAGGGAGCGGCTGGACGAGGCGGTGGAGGCCGTACGGGACGACGACGAGATCCGCGTCGACCTGCCGTACACGGCCGTGCCGCCGGGGCGTACGGTCCTCACCCTCCTGGATCTCGGGCTCCGGTACGGCGCCCGGGTGGCGGGCGGCTTCGATCTGCGCGGTCCCGAGCGGGTCGCGCTGATCGGGCGCAACGGCGCGGGCAAGACCACGCTGCTGCGCACGATCACCGGGGAGCTCGCTCCGGAGTCGGGCGAGGTGCAGGCGCACGTCCCGCTGCGGTTCCTGCCGCAGCGGCTCGACGTCCTCGACGGGGAGCTGACCGTCGCCGAGAACGTGGCCCGGTTCGCGCCGGGCGCCACCAACAACCGGGTCCGGGCGCGGCTGGCCCGCTTCCTGTTCCGGGGCGCCCGTGCCGACCAGAAGGCGGCGACGCTGTCCGGCGGCGAACGCTTCCGGGCGGCGCTGGCCGCGCTGATGCTGGCCGAGCCCGCGCCGCAGCTGCTCATGCTGGACGAGCCGACCAACAACCTCGACATGGCGAGCGTGCGCCAGCTGACCACGGCCCTGGAGTCGTACGAGGGGGCGCTGATCGTGGCCAGTCACGACCTGCCGTTCCTGGAGTCGATCGGCATCACCCGCTGGCTGCTGATGGAGGAGGGAGAACTGAAGGAAATCACGCCAGAGGCTGTCGGGTTTCCCGCCTAGCGTCGGCGGCATGACCGACTTCACGCACGATGTCATCACCCTGACCGGAGCCCGCGAGAACAACCTCAAGGACGTCACACTCCGCATCCCGAAAGGCCGGCTGACCGTGTTCACCGGCGTTTCGGGGTCGGGGAAGTCGTCCGTCGTCTTCGACACGATCGCGGTGGAGTCGCAGCGCCAGCTGAACGAGACGTACCCGTGGTTCGTCCGCAACCGGCTGCCCAAGTACGAACGGCCGCACGCGGACGGCATGGAGGACCTCTCCCCCGCGATCGTCGTCGACCAGCGGCAGGTCGGCGGCCACTCCCGGTCGACCGTCGGCACCATGACGGACATCTACTCGGTGATCCGGGTGCTGTTCTCCCGGCACGGCGTCCCGAGCGCCGGGCCGGCGACCGCGTACTCGTTCAACGACCCGTCGGGCATGTGCCCCGAGTGCGACGGCCTCGGCCGGACGGTACGGCCCGACTGGGACCGCATCCTGGATCCGGACCGCTCCCTCGCGGGCGGGGCGGTCCGCTTCCCGCCCTTCGCCGCGGGCACCTGGCAGGGCCAGGCCTATACGAACAGTGCCGACCTTGACCCGGACAAGCCGGTGGGGCGGTTCACCGCCGCCGAGCGCGAGTTCCTGATGCGCGGACGGCCCGGCAGCAAGGTCACCGTCAACGGCAGCGGCGGCACCTGGACCACCGAGTACGAGGGGCTGGCCGACCGTTTCGAGCGGCTGTACCTGAAGCGGGACCTGTCGGCCATGAGCCAGAAGACCCGTGACCTGGTCCGGGAGTTCCTGGTGGAGGGCACCTGCCCGGTCTGTCACGGAGCGCGGCTCAACGCGGCGGCGCTCGCCACCCGGATCGGCGGCCGGAACATCGCCGAATGCACACGGATGCAGGTCACGGACCTGATTGCCGTGCTGAAGGAGATCGACGACCCGGTGGCCGGGCCCGTCGCGGGGGCGGCCGTGGCCGCGCTGGAGCGCGTCGAGGCGATCGGCCTCGGCTACCTCAGCCTCGACCGGGAGACGGCGACCCTCAGCGGCGGGGAGGGGCAGCGGCTGAAGACGGTGCGGCACCTCGGCTCCAGCCTGAGCGGGATGACGTACATCTTCGACGAGCCGAGTGTCGGCCTGCACCCGCGCGACGTGGGCCGCCTCGGCGATCTGCTGCTGCGGCTGCGCGACAAGGGCAACACCGTGCTGGTCGTCGAACACGACCCCGACGTCATCGCGCTGGCCGACCACGTCGTCGACATGGGGCCCGGGGCCGGCACCGAGGGCGGCCGCGTGGTGTTTGAGGGCACGCCGGGCGAACTGGCCGCGTCGGACACGCTCACCGGGCGCTGTCTGCGCCGCCGTACGGCGGTCAAGGAACAGGTACGGCAGGCCGACGGCGAGCTGTGGGTCAAGGGCGCCGACCGGCACAACCTGCGCGACGTGACCGTACGGTTCCCGGCCGGTGTGCTCACGGCCGTGACCGGGGTGGCGGGTTCGGGGAAGAGCACCCTGGTCGGGGAGTTCACCGCCGCGCACCCCGACGCCGTGGTCGTCGACCAGTCGTCGATCGGGATCTCCGGCCGGTCCACCCCGGCGACCTACCTGGGGATCATGGACACCGTACGGAAGGTCTTCGCCCGCGAGACGGGAGCCGAGGCGGGCTTGTTCAGCTTCAACTCCAGCGGCGCCTGCGGCACCTGCGAGGGCCGGGGCATCATCTACACCGACCTCGCCTTCATGGACCCGGTGACGACGACCTGCCACGACTGCGAGGGGCGGCGCTTCAAGGAGGAGGTGCTGCGGCTGACCGTGCGGGGCAGCTCCATCGCCTACGTTCTGGAGATGACGGCCGAGCAGGCACTCGACTTCTTCGAGGACTCGGGCGTACGGCGCCGGCTGCGCGCCCTGCGGGACGTCGGACTGACGTATCTGACGCTCGGCCAGCCCCTCTCCACGCTCTCCGGCGGCGAGCGCCAGCGCATCAAGCTGGCCACGCGGCTGCACCGGACGGGCGCGGTCTACGTGCTCGACGAGCCGACGACCGGGCTGCACATGGCGGACGTGGAGGGGCTCGTCGCCCTGCTGGACCGGCTGGTCGACACGGGCAACACGGTCGTCGTCGTGGAGCACAACCTGGACGTGATCGCCCGGGCCGACTGGGTGATCGACCTCGGCCCGGACGGCGGCAGGGACGGCGGCGAGGTCGTCTTCGAGGGGACGCCGCGACAGCTCCTTCACGCGCGGGGATCGTTCACCGGGGAGCACCTGCGGCGGGCGGTGGCGGCACCGGCCGTCACCACGCCGGTGCGAGCTCCCCGGTGAGCGGGACGTCCGGGAGCGCCGTGCAGCTGACGACGGCGAGGCGCGGGCCGCCCGGGCCAGTCCAGGCTGGAGCGGTAGGGGTAGCCGGGGCTCCAGTGTGGCGGTGGCGGCGCTGGTGACGAGGCCGGCACCGTGCTCGCGCAGCCGCTCGACCTGGGCGTGGAAGCCGTCGGCCGGTTCCCGGTAGGCGCCGAGGTCGACGAGGGTGTGTCCGCGCGGGGACGTCACCGGGGTGGAGCCGTAGCGGGCGTGGCGCAGCAGCCCGCCTTGCAGGTCGTCGTTCCACAGGCACCCGGTACTCCGACGGGATGCCGGGACCCGGGGCATTGACACGTCAAAGTGCGGTCCGCGCTGTGGACCGATGGGGTGGTTTGGCGCTCCGCCGGCCGATCACGCGTGCGGGCCCGCGAAGACTGGGGTGCGGGGGTGGCACGGGGCCACCGGGAGGGGGAGACATGGCCGACAGCACGGTTCTGGTGGCGGTGACCGAGCGTCCGGAGGACGGGGGCGCGGCCGCCGGGCAGCTGGCGAGGATCGCCGAGGCGATCCGGGGGCGCGGCTTACAGGTCCGTTGGGTGGTGAGCGTGGCCGACGCCGAGGCGGTGCTCAGGACCGAGGCCGGCCTCTCCGCCGCGGTGGTCGCCTGGGATCTCCCGCCCGGGCCGGGAGCCGACGGCGAACCGGGCGGTGCGGCGGTGCTGCGCCGGATCGGGCGCCGGTTCCAGAACCTGCCGGTGTTCCTGGTCATGGCGGACGAGGGGCTGCGTGACCTGCCGTTGTGGGTGTCGCAGGCGGTGGTGGGCTACGTGTGGCCGCTGGAGGACACCCCGGCGTTCATCGCGGGGCGGATCACCACCGCCGCGCGCGGCTACCAGGACGCCCTGCTGCCGCCGTTCTTCAAGGCGCTGCGCCGCTTCGACGACGCGCACGAGTACTCGTGGCACACCCCGGCGCACTCGGGCGGCGTCGCCTTCCTGAAGTCGCCCGTGGGTCAGGCGTTCCACGACTACTTCGGGGAGCGGCTGCTGCGCAGCGACCTGTCGATCTCGGTCGAGGAGCTCGGCTCGCTGTTCGAGCACACGGGGCCGATCGGCGAGGCCGAGCGCAACGCCGCGCGGGTCTTCGGCTCCGGCCACACGTACTTCGTGCTGCACGGCGACTCCACCTGCAACCGCCTGGTCGGCCACTTCAGCGTGACCCGCGACGAGATCGCCCTGGTGGACCGCAACTGCCACAAGTCGGTCCTGCACGGCCTGGTCGTCTCCGGTGCCCGGCCGGTGTACCTGGTCCCCACCCGCAACGGCTACGGCCTCGCGGGACCGCTGCCGCCGGCCGAGATCGCGGCGGACTCGGTGGCGGCGCGGATCGCCGCGAGTCCGTTGACGAGGGACGCGGTGTCGTCGCGCGCGCAGTACGCGGTGTTCACCAACTCTACGTACGACGGCCTGTGTTACGACGCGGTGGCGGCGGCCCGGGCCCTCGCCGCCGGCGCGCCCCGGCTGCACTTCGACGAGGCGTGGTTCGCCTACGCCCGCTTCCACCCTCTGTACGCCGGGCGCTACGGCATGTCGGTGGACGAGGAGAGCTTCCCCGGGCCCGACCGGCCGACGGTCTTCGCGACCCAGTCCACGCACAAGCTGCTGGCGGCGCTGTCGCAGAGCGCCATGGTGCACGTCAGGCCCGCGCCCCGGGCGCCGGTGGAGCACGAGCGTTTCAACGAGGCGCTGATGATGCACGGCACCACGTCGCCGCTGTACCCGATGATCGCCTCGCTGGACGTCGCCACGGCGATGATGGACGGCCCGCAGGGGCAGTGGCTGGTCGACGAGGCCGTGACCGAGGCGGTGCGGTTCCGGCAGGAGATGGTGCGCATCGGGCGGCGGATCGAGGCCGCCGGGGACCGGCCGCCGTGGTTCTTCGGGGTGTGGCAGCCGGGTGAGGTGACCGACCCGGAGAGCGGGGCGCGCCTGCCCTTCGACGAGGCTCCGGCGGACCTGCTGCGGACGGAACCGTCCTGCTGGCACCTCGAACCCGGAGCGGACTGGCACGGCTTCCCGGGGCTGGCCGACGGCTATTGCATGCTCGACCCCATCAAGGTCACCCTGACCTGCCCGGGGATCAGCGCCACCGGCGAGGTGTCCGGCTGGGGCATTCCCGCGCGGGTGCTCACCGCGTATCTGGGGACGCGGGGCATCGTCGTCGAGAAGACCGACAGCTACACCACGCTCGTGCTGTTCTCCATGGGCATCACCAAGGGCAAGTGGGGCACGCTGCTGGACGCCCTGATGGACTTCAAGGACCTCTACGACGGTGACGCGCCGCTCGACCGGGTGCTGCCCGAGCTGGTCGCCGAGCACTCGCGGCGCTACGCGGGGCTGACCTTGCGCGAGCTGTGCCAGGAGATGCACGACCACCTGCGCGAGCTCCGCCTGGTCGAGCTCCTCGACACCGCCTTCCGGCAGCTGCCGGAGCCCGTCGCCCCGCCCCAGCTGTGCTACCAGCGCCTGATCCGCGGCGGCACGGAACGGATCCGTCTGGCCGACGCGCCCGGCCGGGTCGCCGCCGCCATGGTCACCGTCACACCGCCCGGCATCCCCGTCCTCATGCCGGGCGAGAGCGTCGGCGCCGCGGGCGGCCCCCTGCTGCGGTACCTGACCGCACTGGAGTCCTTCGACCGCCGCTTCCCCGGCTTCGGCAGCGAGACCCACGGAGTGGTCCGCGCCCCCGACACCGGCGACTACCTGATCGAATGCCTCCGCCCGGACACACCCGAGCGCGCCGAGGCCGCGACGACACCAGCACAGCGAAGCGCCCCGGAGGGCGCCGAGCCGGTGGGGTGAGTCGGGCCGACGATGGCGTGACGCCTGGCCGCGACACCAAGTCCCGAGTCGCGGCCGGGCCGCCAGACTGCGACAGCTCTCCACGCTCGGACGCCCTTCTGAGGTGCCCGGGCCCAGAACCGCCCGGCCGGGTACGACCCGGTCCCACAGCAGGCCGGGCCCGGCGGAATCCGGCCGGATGGCCCGCCGCGACGTCGGCCGGGGCGGGACGGGCTGCCAGCTGGTCGGGGCGTTCACCTGCTGCCCTAGCGAGGTACCGGGCTGCCCGTCCCCTCCCCGGGGGTGTCGCCCCCCGGGTTCGCCCTGCATGATGGTCGGCTGACGCCCGATGGGTTCCGGCCGATCCCGGAGGCTCCGTCGGCGCTGTCCAGACACGTCCCATCCGATACGGAGTCACGCTCGTGCCCAGCAAGAAGGCCCTCGTCCGCCGCCCCAGCCCGCGTCTTGCCGAAGGGCTGGTGACACACATCGAGCGCGAGAGGGTCGACGCCGACCTCGCGGTCGAGCAGTGGGAGGAGTACGTGAAGGCCCTGCGCACGCACGGCTGGGAGACCATCGAGGTGGACCCGGCCGACGACTGTCCGGACTCGGTGTTCGTCGAGGACACGGTCGTGATGTACAAGAACGTCGCGCTGATCACCCGCCCGGGCGCCGAGTCCCGGCGTGACGAGACCGCCGCGGTCGAGGAGGCCGTGGCCGGTCTGGGCTGCTCGGTGAACTGGATCTGGGAGCCCGGCACGCTGGAGGGCGGCGACGTACTGAAGATCGGCGACACCGTCTACGTGGGCCGGGGCGGGCGCACCAACGCCGCCGGCGTCCAGCAGCTGCGGGCCGCGTTCGAGCCGCTGGGCGCGCGGGTCGTCGCCGTACCGGTGAGCAAGGTGCTGCACCTGAAGTCCGCGGTCACGGCGCTGCCCGACGGGACGGTCATCGGGCACATCCCGAGGATGGACGCGCCGTCGCTGTTCGCGCGCTTCCTGCCGGTGCCGGAGGAGGCCGGGTCGCACGTCGTACTGCTCGGCGGTGCCAAACTGCTGATGGCGGCGAGCGCGCCGAAGACCGCGGAGCTGTTCGCGGACCTGGGGTACGAACCGGTCGTCGTGGACATCAGCGAGTTCGAGAAGCTCGAGGGATGTGTGACATGCCTCTCGGTGCGGCTGCGGGGGCTGTACGCCTAGGGGACGGGCACGCACCTGTGCGGCCCCTCTACCTGCGGGTCCGGGGAGGGGTGGAATGCCTTCAGGCGACACCGCTGATCAGCGGCCTTTACAGCGTTCTTAACTTACGGCAACGTAACCTACGGAAACGTAGCCTACGATTCCGTAAGTTACCGCTCACCGCTCGTACGCATGTCCCCCTGGAGAGTCCATGACGATCACCACTCCCCACCTCGGTAGCCCCGCCGGCGCCTGGACCGACGCTCAGCTGCTGTACGCACTGGAGGAAGTGGTCGAGAAGGAGCTCAACCGGCATCTGCAGGTCGCCAAGGACTGGATGCCGCACGAGTACGTGCCCTGGAGCGACGGGCGCAACTTCCCCGGCCTCTTCGAGGACGGCGAGGCCTGGGACAAGGAGCAGTCCAAGGTCACCGAGATCGGCCGCATCGCGCTCGTCGTGAACCTGCTGACCGAGGACAACCTGCCCAGCTACCACCACGAGATCGCCTCGCTCTTCGGCCGCGACGGCGCCTGGGGCACCTGGGTGCACCGCTGGACGGCCGAGGAGGGCCGGCACGGCATCGTGATGCGGGACTACCTGCTCACCTCGCGCGCGGTCGACCCGGACAAGCTCGAGCAGTTCCGCATGTCGCACATGAGCGAGGGCTTCGAGTCGGACAACCGGCACTCGATGCTCCACTCGATCGCCTACGTCGCCTTCCAGGAGCTGGCCACCCGCATCTCGCACCGCAACACCGGCCACCAGTCCGGCGACCCGGTCTGCGACCGCATGCTGTCCCGCATCGCGACCGACGAGAACCTGCACATGGTCTTCTACCGCAACCTCCTCAAGTCGGCGTTCGAGCTCGCCCCCGACCTGACCATGCAGGCCGTGCGGGACGTGGTCGTGAACTTCCGCATGCCCGGCCACGGCATCCCCGGCTTCGAGCGCGCCGCCGCGCAGATGGCGATCGGCGAGGTCTACAACCTGCGCATCCACCACGACGACGTGCTCCAGCCCGTGCTGCGCTTCCTGAAGATCATGGAGATCGACGGCCTGGGCGCCGAGGGCCGCAAGGCGCAGGAGGAACTCGGCCTGTACATGGGCGGCCTGGACAGCGAGGCGACGAAGTTCGACGAGAAGCTGGCCGCACGCAAGGCCCGCATGGCGGCCCGGGCAGCCGGCGCCTGACGGCCGACCCGGCACATCCGGTTCCACGACTGCGGGCCCCGACCGCCACGAGCGGCCGGGGCCCCGGTGTGCCGGCGCCCGGCCCCCGGCGGGCCGCCGCCCGCGCGACGCGCGAGGGGTTGCGGACCTCCACGCGGCCGCGGCACGGCACACGGCTAGCGCGACGTACGCCGCAGTTCCAGCCGCTCCTTCTCCGACAGGCCGCCCCAGACGCCAAAGCGCTCGTCGTTGTCCATCGCGTACTCCAGGCAGGCGTCACGGATCGGGCACATGCCGCAGATCCGCTTCGCCTCCCGCACCGAGCTGCCGGGTTCGGGGAAGAAGAAGTCCGCCCCGGTCTGCGCGCACAACGCCTCCTGCTGCCAGGCGAGTTCGGGCGAGAACATGGTGTCGATGTGCATGGCCAGAAGCGTTCCGGAGCGCGAAAAACGTTCGATCAACGCGGGATCAACACCGCATTGACGGGCCTCCGGCCACCTTGATGGTCACCCGCCGGACGGGCTGACGCACGGCGGCGCGCGGAAACCCGGCATCACGCCACGGCGGCACTCCGGCGGCGCTCCGGCGGCGCTCCGGCGGCGCTTGTCAGTGGGCGGTGCGAGACTCGGCAGAGTGGACGAACGGGCCCCAGCGCGAGGAGGGCGACGATGCTCACCACCCGTTACGTGACCGGCGCTCCGAACTGGATCGATCTCGGCACCCCCGACATCGACGGCGCCGCCTCCTTCTACGGCGACCTGTTCGGCTGGGAGTTCCAGCCCGGCGGCCCCGAGGTGGGGGGCTACGGCCTCTTCCGGCTGGGCGGCAGGACCACCGCCGGTGGCATGCAGACCACCCCGGAGCAGGGCCCGCCCTCCTGGACGGTGTACTTCCAGGCCCCGGACGCGGACGCCACGGCACGGGCGGCCGGGCAGGCGCACGGGTCGGTGCGGATGCAGCCCATGGACGTGCAGGACCTGGGCCGCATGGCGATCCTCGCCGACCAGGCGGGGGTGCCCTTCGGCCTGTGGCAGCCGGGCCGCAACACGGGCCTGGACGTCGTCCGGGAGCCCGGCTCGCTGTGCTGGCTGGAGCTGTACACGGCGGACGTCCCGGCCGCCGCCGCCTTCTACCACTCCGTGCTCGGCCTGGAGACCTTCGGCGTCGACTTCCCCGGCGGCACCTACACCACCCTCGCCCCGGCCGGAGAGGGCGAGGACGCCATGTTCGGCGGCGTCGTCCCGCTGGCCGACGACCCGGCCGAGGAGGAGGCGCACTGGCTGCCGTACTTCGAGGTCACCGACGCGGACGCCACCGTCGCCCGGGCCCGGGACCTGGGCGGCACGGTCCGCATGCCCGCCACGGACCTGCCGGACGTGGGCCGCGTCGCCAAGCTCACGGACCCGTACGGAGCGCGTTTCGCGGTGATCCGCAGCGAGCCCCAGCCGGGCTGAGACACGCCCGCCGCATCCTGCGGACACCCGCCGGTCACGCGGGGCCCCACCGGACTACGCGGACGCCCGCCGGACCACGCGGGCGCCCCCGGACTACGCGGACACCCGCCGCACCACGCGGGCCCCCACCGGACCACGCGGGCCCCCACCGGATCACGCGGGCCCCCACCGGACTACGCAGACACCCACCGGATCACGCTGGCGCCCCGGACTACGCGGACACCCGCCGCACCACGCGGGCCCCCACCGGACTACGCAGACACCCACCGGACTACGCGGACACCCGCCGCACCACGCGGGCCCCCACCGGACTACGCAGACACCCACCGGACTACGCGGACACCCGCCGCACCACGCGGGCCCCCACCGGACTACGCGGGCACCCCCGGACTACGCAGACACCCACCGCACCACGCGGGCCCCCGGGTCACGCGGCACCCCCGGGACTACGCGGACGCCCGCCGCACCAGCGTCGTCGGCAGGACCACACTGGAGGGCGTGCCGCCCACACCCTCCCGCGGAGTGCCGCGGTCGAGCCCCCGCAGCAGCAGGCGGGCCATCAGGCGGCCCATCTCCTCGATGTCCTGACGGACCGTCGTGAGGGGTGGGTCGGTCTGTTCCGCGACGGGCAGCATGTCGTCGAAGCCGATCAGGGCGACGTCGTCGGGGACACGCCGTCCGGCCTCGCGCAGGACGCGCAGCGCCCCCGAGGCCGTGAGGTCGTTGGCGGCGAACACCGCGTCCACGTCCGGGCAGCGGTCGAGGAGCTCGCGCATCGCCCGCTCGCCACCGGCCGGGGTGAAGTCGGCCTCCGCGATCAGCCGCGGGTCGGCGTCCACCATGACGTCCCGGTAGCCGTCGAGCCGGTCGACGGCCGACGTCTGGTCGAGGGCGCCGGTGATGTGCGCGATACGGGTGCGGCCGAGGCCGGCCAGGTGGCGGACGGCGTCGCGGGCGCCGCCGCGGTTGTCGCTGTCGACGTACACCACGTCGCGCCGGTCCCCGCTCCAGCCCGGACGCCCGCCGAAGACGGTGGGGACGCCGGCCCGCTGGATCAGCTCCGGCAACGGGTCGTCGAGGTGCAGGGAGAAGACGAGGGCCCCGTCGACATGCCCGCCGGCGAGGTACCGGCCGACCCGGGCGTGGTCGTCCCGGCCCTCCGTGAGCAGCAGTACGAGCTGGTTGTCGTGGGCCGTGAGTTCCTTGCTGATGCCGCGCAGCTGGTGCGCGAAGAACGGGTCGGCGAACACGCGGGTCTCCGGTTCGGCGACGACGACCGCGATCGCGTCGTGCCGCCGGGTCACCAGGCTCCGGGCCGCCTGGTTGGGCACGTAGCCGAGCTCCTCGACCGCCTTGCGGACCCGCTCGACGAGGATGTCCCTGACCCCGTCACCGCCGTTGACCACGCGCGAGACGGTCGCCCGCGAGACACCGGCCCGGGCGGCCACGGCCTCCAGGGTGGGACGCGGCGCTGTGTCGGTCACTTCGGGGCTCCTCACCTGCGGTTGCGGATCAGGATAGCCCCGGTGGCGGAGTGTGGTGAGAGCGCTCTCCTGCTGACCGGAGAGTGCCCGGGCTCACGCGCCCGTCAGTGGTCGTGGCCGCCCCCCGGCGGCTCCTCCCCGTGCTCGTGCGGGTCGTAGCCGGGAATCGTCCCGTCCGGCTTCTTCACCAGGAACAGGCCGACCATCCCCATGTCGGAGTGGCTCTGCACATGGCAGTGGTACATCCAGGCGCCGGCGCCGACCCCCTCCCCCGCGATCACCTGGAAGCCGAACGAGTCGGCAGGACCCGTGATCTTGTTGTCGATGACCTGGCTGGGGTCGTCGGGGCCGGTCAGCATGCCCGTGCGGTTGTCCGCCCAGCGGTGACCGTGCATGTGGAACGTGTGGTAGAACTCGCCGTGCGTGATCACGACGAACTCGACGCGATCCCCCACCGTGGCCTCGAAGTCGGGCCCGGAGTGCGGCGCCTTGTTGTTGATGCGCATGTCGTTGAAGACGACCGTGTGCGTGCGGTCCGGAAGGACGTCGCCCTTGCGGCGGACGATGACCGGGCCGTAGAGGCCCTTCTGGAGCCCCTGGGTGCCGTGGTCCGTGCCGACGACGTGGTCGTGGTAGTGCCAGTAACCCGCGCTGCCCGCCCGCCAGGTGCCGTCCTTGCGACGGCCGGGGGCGTGGGTGCGCCAGGTGTAGGTGCGGGTGCCGCCCGGCTCGACATGACTGCGGTTCAGCTTGGTACCGTCGCTGGTGATCTCGTAGTCCAGGCCGTGGACGTGCAGGCTCACCGCCACGTCCATGGTGTTCTCGAACTCGATGTGCAGCGTGTCGCCCTCGTTGAGCTCGATCAGCGGGCCGGGGACGGTCGCCTTGCCCTTCTCCAGGCCGTAGCCCATCTGCCCGTCGGCGAGCTTCTCCGCGTACAGCTTGATGCGTCTCACCTCGCCCCCGGCCGGTGCCGTCTTCGCCGGTCCGGCCGCGCTGACGGCCTCCGGCGCCACGGACAACGATGTCGCGACGGCCGCGCTCCCCAGCAGGACCCGCCGGTTGAAGCTGCGTCTGTCCATGCGGAACTCCCCACCCTGGTAAGGCCTTTACGGAGACGTACCTGTGATGAACCCGTGAGACGGTACCGGCCGCACTCCCGTTTATCCACACTCAAGACAAAGTTGGAGCCATCACGGTCATAGGTATTGGCGAGCCGGGCAAAGGGGTTTAGCTTCCTTGGCGGTGTTGCTGTGACCGTGGAGGTGCCCATGCACTTACGAGGGTTGAGCAAGGGAAGACGTGTCTGGGCGGCCTCCGTGGCCGCCGGGGTCGTGACCGCCGGACTGCTGGCGGGGCCCGCCAACGCGGGCCCGTATCCGGAGCCCCCGCTGACAACGATGTCGATCAAGTCGCCGCCGGGCGGCGCGAATGTACGGGTGCTGATCTTCCACGGTTCCGCGGCGGCCGGGGACGAGTCGCCGGTGGTGAACGCCGGAATCGAGGCCATCGAGGACATCGGGCTGTCGGGACCGGCGAACCGCCGCTTCAAGGTCCAGGCGACCGACGACGCCTCGGTGTTCACCGACGAGACGAAACTCGGCCGCTTCAACGCGATCGTGTTCCTGACCGGCGGGGGCGACGTCCTCGACGCGGAGCAGGAGGCGGGCCTGGAGGCCTACATGGAGGCCGGCGGCGGGTTCGTCGGCGTCCATGACGCGGCGCGAGCGGAGCCGTACTCGGACTGGTTCACCGGACTGGTGGGGGCCCGCCCGGCCGGGTCGAGCCCCGCGGCCGTCCAGCGTGCGACGGTCGAGGCCGGCGACCGCAGGCACCCGGCCACCAAGGACGTGCCGGTGCAGTGGAAGCGCCCCGACAAGTGGCTGAACTGGGTGAAGAACCCGTCGGGCGACGTCCATACGGTGGCCCGGGTCCGGGAGTCGACGTACCAGCCGGGGACGAGCGCCAACGGCTGGGATCACCCGGTGAGTTGGTGCCGTGACTACGACGGCGGCCGCTCCTTCTACACCGGCATGGGCGGCACGGTGTCGTCGTACGACGAGGCCGACTTCCGTGCCCATCTGCGGGGCGCGCTGATGTGGACCACCCGTCTTGAGCAGGCCGACTGCAAGGCGACCATCAACGCCAACTACGCGGCGGAGCGGCTGACCAAGCCCAACCAGCCGGGGCGGAACGACCAGATCGGCGAGCCGCACGGGCTGGTCACCGCGCCCGACGGCCGTGTGTTCTACATCGGCCGGGGCGGCGCCGACTCCTCGCAGCCCGTGGTCACCGACTGGAACAACCCCGACATCGGCAAGGGCAAGGGCGAGATCCACGTCTACGACCCGAAGTCCAAGCAGGTCACCCTGGCCGGAGCGCTGACCGTCTTCGGCAACAAGGGCGGCGGCGACGAGCTGGTCAAGGTCGAGGAGGGGCTGCTCGGCATCGAGCTGGACCCGAGGTTCGAGCAGAACGGCTGGGTGTACCTGCACTACACGCCCCACAGCCAGATCAACCGCGACACGCGGATGGCCGAGCGGCGGGTCTCCCGCTTCACGCTCGACCAGGCGACGAACAAGCTGGACCTGAGCAGCGAGAAGGTGCTGCTGAAGTGGCCGGTGCAGATCCACAGTTGCTGTCACTCGGGCGGCGGGATGGCCTGGGACTCCAAGGGCAACCTGTACATCGCCACCGGTGACAACAACTCCAGCGGGTTCAGCGGCGGTTACTCGGGCAACAACCCGCAGCCGAACTACAAGGGCGTCTCCTTCGCGGACGCGCGCCGCACGGCCGGCAACACCAACAACCTCAACGGCAAGATCCTGCGCATCCACCCGGAGCCGGACGGGACGTACACGCTCCCCGAGGGCAACCTCTTCACCGGGAAGGAGACCGACGAGGGCGGCGGCAAGACACGCGGCGAGATCTATGTGATGGGGGTCAGGAACCCGGCCCGCATCTTCGTCGACGAGTCGACCGACGTTCTCTACGCGGGCTGGGTCGGCCCGGACGCGAGCGCGCCCTCGACGACCTGGGGTCCGGCCAAGTACGACACGTTCGCCGCCATCACCAAGGCGGGCAACCGGGGCTGGCCGTACTGCATGGGCAACAAGCAGCCCTACCGGGACCGCAATCTGCCGGACCCGTCCCAGCCGCTCGGCTGGTACGACTGCGACCGCCCGAAGAACGAGTCGCCGAACAACGACGGTCTGGTCAACCTGCCGCCGGTCACCGGCAACAACATCTGGTACTCGCCGCAGGGTGGCGCGCCGGACTACCCGCGGGACGCGAACGGTGTCCCGTCGTACAAGCCGGATGAGGCGACGTACCGGCTGCCCTGGCTGAAGGGCGGCGGGCAGGCGGCGATGAACGGGCCGGTCTACCGGTACGACACGGTCGCGGCGGACAGTGCCGTCAAGTGGCCGGCGTACTGGGACGGCAAGTGGTTCGTCGGTGACTTCTACGACGCCGACCAGCCGCGCAACGCGGTGCTCATGGACCCGAAGACGCAGGGAGACGGCGGTCTGCCGGTGCACTCGGAGTCGCTGAAGAAGATCGTGCCGATCGGCAACGACGGCATCAAGAACCTCATGGACTGGAAGTTCGGTCCGGACGGCGCGCTGTACGTCCTCGACTACGGCCGCGGCTTCTTCACCTCGGACTCCAAGTCGGCCCTGTGGCGGGTCACCTACAAGGGCGGCGGGCCGACCCCGGCCGCCGGTCGGCTGGCGAGGGGGACCGAGTGATCCGGCAACGAAGAATCTGGGCCGCCCTGCTGGCCGCCCTGCTCGTGATGCTCGGAGTGCAGGCGATGCCCGCCGCCGGGCAGACGGAGGCTCCGGCCGCCGAACAGGTCCTCACCTGGACGGCCGGCAACGACATCGACAAGTACCTCTCGGCGCCGAAGACGGCGGTCGCAGGCAGCGCGACGATCGTGTTCGAGAACAGCGTGGCCACCGGCAACACCACGGGCATGCCGCACACGCTGACGTTCGTGACCAGTGATCCCGAGTTCAACAACGACGTGCAGCTCAACATCCTGGCCAATCCGAACGACGCCCAGGGCGGCAAGCACACCGCCCAGGTCACCCTCACGCCCGGCCGGTACTTCTACCACTGCACCATCCCCGGCCACGGTCAGATGCAGGGCATCCTGGTGGTGACCGAGGGCACCGGCGAGGACACGACGGCGCCCGAGGCGTCGGCGCACGTGAGCGGCACGCAGAACACGCAGGGCGAGTACGTCGGTTCGGCGAGCGTGGCGATCCACGCCACCGACGAGGGCGGCTCGGGCGTCGAGAAGATCGAGTACGCGATCGGCGACGCGGGCGCCTGGCAGCCGTACACCGCGCCGGTCGTCGTCGACCAGGTCGGCGCCCACAAGGTCCGCTATCGCGCCTTCGACAAGGCGGGCAACGTCTCCGCCGAGAAGAGCACCTCGTTCACGGTGGTGGCGCCGCAGTCGGACGACACGACCGCGCCGGAGACCTCGGCGACGGTGAGCGGCGAGCGCGACGCCGACGGGGCGTACATCGACATGGCGACGGTCACCGTCTCCGCGTCCGACACGGGCTCCGGGGTCAACACGATCGAGTACGCGGTCGGCTCCGGCGCCTGGCAGCCGTACACCGCGCCCGTGATGGTGCACCAGGTGGGCGCGCACACCGTCCGCTACCGCGCCACCGACAAGGCGGGCAACGTGGCGGCCGAGAAGAGCGTGCGGTTCACGGTGGTGGCGGCTCCGCCGCAGGACACCACCCCGCCGGTGACGGGCGTGACCGTGGAGGGCACGAAGAACTCCGCCGGGGCGTACGTCAACAGCGCCAGGGTGACCGTCACGGCGACCGACGAGCACGGCTCGGGCGTCGAGAAGATCGAGTACTCGCTGGACGGCGGGCCGTACCTGGCGTACACGGCTCCGGTCGTGGTCGACCGGGCGGGCGCGCACACCGTGGCGTACCGCGCGACCGACAAGGCCGGCAACACCTCGGCGGCCCTGACGGTGACCTTCACGGTCGTCTCCGGCCAGGTGCCGGCGCCGGACTGCCCGGAGTACGACGAGCGGTTGACGGTGATCGTCGGCACGGTCGACTCGGGCGTGCGCAACCGGGTCACCGACAACCGCTGCCGGATCGGCGAGCTGATCGAGGACGAGAAGGAGTGGACGTCCCACGCGCTGTTCCTCAAGCACGTGACGTCCGTCCTCGACCGCCTGCTGAAGGAAGGGGTCATCGACCAGCGGGAGTACAACGCCATCCGCAAGGCCGCCCGCCAGTCGGGCATCGGCAAGCCGGGGCAGACCGAGGGCTACCGGGCGATCTTCGACGGCAGCGCGGAGTCCCTGGCCAAGTGGCAGCAGGTGGGCGGCGGTTCGTTCGGGCTGAACCCGGACGGGACGATCACCTCCAGCACGACCACACCGGGCATGGGCATGCTGTGGTTCCCGCAGCGCAAGTACGGCGACTTCTCGCTGAAGCTCCAGTGGCGTGACGACGCTCCCGGCACGGGCAACGCCAACTCGGGCGTCTTCGTGCGCTTCCCGTGGGTCCACGACCACCCGGAGGAGTCCCGGCCCGAGTGGGTCGCCATCAAGTACGGGCACGAGGTGCAGGTGCTCGACCGGCCCGACGGCGACATGTACAAGACGGGGTCGGTCTACGGCTTCGACCGCGTGGGGCTGGCCGGCGCGGGCGTGACGCAGAAGGGCACCTGGAACGACTACGAGATCCGCGTGGAGGGCCAGCACTACTCGGTGTTCCGCAACGGCGTGCTGATCAACGAGTTCGACAACACCGGCGGCCAGCAGTTCACTCCGCCGCGCTCGGACGACCCGGGCACGGACGGGCGGCGGTTCGCCTCCGGCTACATCGGGCTCCAGGTGCACGGCACGACGGACGTGGTCTCGTACCGCGACATCCGGATCAAGGAGTTGTAGGCCCTCCGGGCGTCTTCCTGGCCCTGCTCGGCTGTACCCGCCTCGGTTCCCCCGGCATCTTCGGATACTCGGGCGGGTACGGCAGGTCTCCCAGCCCGTGGTCGTGTTCGTCGCGGCGGGCGAGGTCGAGCAGGGCCTCCAGGGAGTAGCGGTGGTCGTCCATGTCCGCGTGCACGTCGCCGAGTTCGGCGAAGCGCGCGGGCATGGTCGCGAGGTCGAAGTCCTGGGGGTGCGCGACCCCCACCTCGTCCCAGCGCAGGGGCGCCGAGACGGGGGCGTGCGGGCGGGGGCGCACGGAGTAGGCGGAGGCGATCGTGCGGTCGCGTGCCGTCTGGTTGTAGTCGATGAAGATGCGCTTGCCCCGCTCCTCCTTCCACCACTTGATGGTGACCTGCTCCGGCATCCGCCGCTCCATCTCCCGGCCGACGGCGATGGCGGCGCGCCGGACCTGGGTGAAGGTCCAGCGGGGTTCGATGGGCACGAAGACGTGCAGGCCCCGGCCGCCGGACGTCTTGGGGAAGCCGCGCAGGCCGCCGAACTCGTCGAGTACGGCCCGTAGTTCGTGGGCGGCGCGGACGGCGTCCTCGTAGTCGGTGCCGGGCTGCGGGTCGAGGTCGATGCGGAGCTCGTCCGGGCGGTCGACGTCGCCGCGGCGGACCGGCCAGGGGTGGAAGGTGAGGGTGCCGAACTGGGCCGCCCACACCACGGCGCCGACCTCGGTGGGGCACATCTCGTCGGCGCTGCGGCCGCTGGGGAAGGTGATGTGCGCGGTCGGGATCCAGTCGGGCATGTTCTTCGGGGCCCGCTTCTGGAAGAAGTTCTCGCCGGTCACGCCCTCGGGGTAGCGCTCCAGGGTGGTGGGCCGGTCACGCAGGGCGCGCAGGATGCCGGGGCCGACGGCCAGGTAGTAGCGGGCGAGGTCCAGCTTGGTGAAACCGCGCTCGGGGAAGAAGACCTTGTCCGGGCTGGACAGCCGTACGGTCCGACCGCCGACCTCCAGTTCCACCGCGTCACCCATGCGAGCCACGGTAGGCGTACCCCGCACACCTCGCACATCGGGCGTACCTGGCTGTAAGGGCGCAGAATCGGACCATGGATCTGCCGGTGATGCCCCCTGTGCTGCCGATGCTCGCCAAGTCCGTGGCGGCGATCCCGGTCGGCATGCAGTACGAGGCGAAGTGGGACGGGTTCCGGGCGATCGTCTTCCGCGACGGGGACGAGGTCGAGCTCGGCAGCCGTACCGGCAAGCCTCTGACCAGGTATTTTCCCGAGCTGGTGACAGCCGTGCGGGAACGGTTGCCCCATCGCTCGGTGGTGGACGGGGAGATCGTGATCGCGCGGGAGGGGCATCTGGACTTCGACGCGCTGACGGAGCGGATCCACCCGGCGGACTCGCGGGTGCGGATGCTGGCCGAGCGGACACCGGCCTCGTTCGTCGCCTTCGATCTGCTGGCGCTGGGGGACGAGTCGCTGATGGACGTCCCGCTGACCGACCGGCGGGAGCTGCTGGAACGGGAGCTGTCGGGGGTGGCGGCGCCGGTGCACCTGGCTCCGGCGACCACCGACATCGAGGTGGCGCGCAGCTGGTTCGAGCAGTACGAGGGGGCGGGCCTGGACGGGGTCATCGCCAAGCCGCTGACCGTGCGCTACCGGCCGGACGAGCGCGCCATGTTCAAGATCAAGCACGAGCGGACGGCGGATGTGGTCGTCGCCGGGTACCGGCTGCACAAGAGCGGCCCCGTGGTGGGCTCGCTGCTGCTCGGCCTGTACGACGACCGGGGCACCCTCCAGCACGTGGGCGTGTCCGCCGCGTTCCCGATGAAGCGGCGCGCCGAGCTGGTGGAGGAGCTGGAGCCACTGCGCATGAACGATGTCCAGGGGCATCCGTGGGCGGCCTGGTCCGAGGAGGCCGCCCACGAGAAGGCCCGGCTGCCCGGGGCACCGAGCCGCTGGTCGGGCCGCAAGGACCTGTCGTGGGTGCCGCTGAGGCCGGAACGGGTGGCCGAGGTGGCGTACGACCACATGGAGAACGGGCAGCGCTTCCGGCACACCGCCCGTTTCCGCCGCTGGCGCCCGGACCGGACTGCCGAGAGCTGCACGTACGCGCAGCTTCAGGAGCCGGTCCGCTACGACCTGGCGGAGATCCTGGGCGCGTAGAGCGCACAAGGACCCGTCAGGGCTGCATCAGCACCTTGACCGCGCCGTCCTGCTTGCGCTGGAACATCTCGTACGCGTGCGGGGCCTCCGACAGCGGCACGCGGTGGGTGGCGAAGTCCTCGACGCCGAGCGGGTCCTCGTCGGTCAGGTACGGGATGATGTCGTCGCTCCAGCGGCGGACGTTGGCCTGGCCCATCCGCATCTGGATCTGCTTGTCGAACAGGGTGAGCATCGGCAGCGGGTCGGCCATGCCGCCGTAGACGCCGGACAGCGAGATGGTGCCGCCGCGCCGGACCAGGTCGATGGCGGTGTAGAGGGCGGCGAGGCGGTCGACGCTGAAGCGTTCGGCGAGCGGTCCGCCCAGTTTGCGGGGCAGCATCGCCGAGGCCTGCTGGGCGAGCTTGGCCGCCGCGCTGCCGTGGGCCTCGGTGCCGACCGCGTCGATCACGGCGTCGGGGCCGCGGCCGTCGGTCTCGTCGCGGATGGCCTCGACCAGTTCCTTCTCGCTGTCGAAGGACCTGAGGTCGTAGGTCTCCACGCCGCGCGAGCGCGCCCGGTCCAGCCGCTCCGGGACCAGGTCCACGCCGAAAACCCGCCCGGCGCCCTTGACCTGGGCCACCCGGCAGGCCATGTCGCCGATGGGGCCGAGGCCGAGCACGGCGATACTGCCGCCCTGCGGGACGTCGGCGTAGGCGACCGCCTGCCAGGCGGTGGGCAGGACGTCGGAGAGGTAGACGAAACGGTCGTCGGGCGGGCCTTCCGGCACCTTGATCGGGCCGTACTGCGCCTGTGGGACGCGCAGGTACTCGGCCTGGGCGCCCGGCACCGCGCCGTAGAGGCGGGTGTAGCCGAACAGGGCGGCTCCCATGCCCTCGCCGTGGACCTGGGTGGTCTCGCACTGGGTGGGCAGACCGGTGAGGCACATCCAGCAGTTGCCGCAGGCGATCTGGAACGGCACCACGACCCGGTCCCCGGCCTGGAGGTCCGGGACGCCGGCGCCGACCTCCTCGACGATGCCGATGGGTTCGTGGCCGAGGATGTCCCCGGGGGTCATGAACGGCGTGAGCACCTCGTACAGGTGCAGGTCGGAGCCGCACAGCCCGCTGGAGGTGACGCGGATGACCGCGTCCGTCGGTTCCTGGATCTCCGGATCGGGCACGTTCTCCACGCGGACGTCCCGCTTGCCCTGCCAGGTCACTGCCCTCATCGCCTCGCGCTCCCTCCGTCAGCGTGCGCGTCGGTGGTTCGGCGACGCCCGGGTACCCGGGCGTCCCGCCCTGCAACCTTGAGCCGATCGACGGACGAAGCGGAGATCCTCCGTCAAAAACAACCGGGTATAGCCATCGATGGACATATAAGTACACAATCAAGACACATCGATGACATGAGGCCGGTGGCGACGGTGGGCAGGGAACGAGGGGCGCGCGGTCGGCGCGCCGCGACGACGGCGGCGCTGCTGGCCGCCACGGTGACGGCCGCCCTGGCGGCGGGCTGCACCGGCGGGGGCGGCCCCCGCGACGACGGACGGGGATCCGCCGGCGAGTCGGAGCAGGGCGCATCGCCCTCGGCGACCGGCCCCCCCGTGCTCGCCGTCAAGCTCGACAACGCCGCCGCGGCCCGGCCGCACACCGGCCTCGACGCCGCGGACGTGGTGTACGCGGAGCAGGTCGAGGGCGGACTGAGCCGGCTGATGGCGGTGTACGCGACGCAGTTGCCGAAGTCGGTCGGCCCGGTACGCAGCGCGCGCGAGTCGGATCTGGAGCTGCTGCGCCAGTTCGACCGGCCCGTCCTCGCCTACTCCGGCGCGCAGAAGAAGCTCCTGCCGCTGATCGACAGCGCACCGCTGCGGGCGGAGACGCCGGGCAGCGCCTCCGAGGCCTACTTCCGCGGCTCCGGAAAGCCCGCCCCGCACAACCTCTACCTGCGGCCCGAGCGGCTCGTTCCCGAAGCACCGGGACAGGCCTCCCTGACCACCGGCTTCCGCTACGGCTCCGCCCCGGCCGGCGGCACGGCGACGGCCTCGCAGACGGTGCGCTACCCGGCGGCCCGCTTCACCTTCACCTGGTCGGACTCCCGGGACCGCTGGCTGGTCGGCATGGACGGCGCGCCCGCCACGACGGCCGACGGGAAGCGGATGGCGGCCGCGACGGTCGTCGTGCAGTACGTGAAGGTGCGCGAGTCCCGCTTCCGCGACTTCCTCGGCAACAACACGCCGTACACCGAGACGGTGGGCTCCGGGAAAGCCAAGGTGCTGCGCGACGGGCGGGCCTACGACGTGAACTGGGAGCGCGAGGACGCCGCAGACGGCACGGCGTTCAGCACCGGCGACGGCACACCGGTGAACTTCGCGAAGGGCCAGGTGTGGGTGGTGTACGCCAAGGCGTCCTGACTGCGGGCCGCGCCGGTCAGCCGGGCGCCACCAGGGACTCCCCCGGGTTGCGCAGCCCTTCGGCCGCGTCCGCGACGCGCCGGATGAGGTCGAAGAACACCGTCCGCTCCTCGGCGGTCAGCGGGGCGAGGAACACCTGGTTCATCCGGGCGGTGCGCACGGTCAGCTTGCGGTGGGTGCGCACGCCCTCCTCCGTGAGGCGCAGCAGGAATCGGCGGCCGTCCTCCGGGTCGCGGACCTTGTCGAGGAGTCCGCGCCTGCCGAGCCGGCTGATCACCTCGGCGATGGTCGACCGGTCCAGGCCCACCCGCTCCCCCACCGTGCGCTGGTCCAGCCCGGGCTCGGCGACGAGCGTGTTGAGGACCGCGTACTGGGGCGAGGTGATCTCCTCGGAGACCATCGTGTTCCAGAGCAGGTAGTGCGCCTGCTGGAGCCGCCGGGCCAGGTGCCCGGGGTGGGTGGTGAGGTCCGCCGCCGCCATGTGCACCCCTCGCTCGTTTTCGTTGGTGCACTGAACAATACCCGGCCACTCCTGGACTGTCTGCCGTCCGCGAGAGGCGCCGACTGGCGATCTTCCCAGGTCTTGACGCCCTGCTGTCCTGGTGGCAGCGTGAGAGATGCTTCGCGGAAATACTCAGTGCCCTGACTAAATCTGGGTCGGGACGCTCGGAAGAGATGGGGCTTCTCGGATGGACAAGGTGGTCGCCACAGCCCTGGAGGCGGTGGCCGACGTCCCGGACGGCGCGTCGCTCGCGGTGGGCGGTTTCGGGCTGAGCGGTGTCCCGAACGTGCTGATCGGGGCGCTGTATGAGCGCGGGGTGGCCGGGCTGTCGGTGGTCTCCAACAACTGCGGGGCGATGGAGTCGGGCCTTGCGGTCCTGCTGGCCGCCGGCCGGATCGCCCGGGTGACGGGGTCCTACATCGGCGCCAACAAGGAGTTCGCCCGGCAGTACCTGGCCGGTGAGCTGGAGGTCGAGCTGATCCCGCAGGGCACGCTGGCCGAGCGGCTCCGGGCCGGCGGCGCCGGGATCCCCGCCTTCTACACCCCGGCCGGGGTGGGCACGCAGGTCGCCGAGGGCGGGCTGCCGTGGCGCTACGACGGCTCCGGAGGTGTCGCGGTGGCCTCGCCGGCGAAGGAGGTCCGGGAGTTCGACGGGACGGAGTACGTGCTGGAGCGGGGCATCCGGACCGACTTCGCCCTGGTCCGGGCCGCGAAGGGCGACCGGCACGGCAACCTGGTCTTCAGCAAGTCCGCCCGGAACTTCAACCCCCTGGCCGCGATGGCGGGGCGGGTCACCATCGCCGAGGTGGAGGAGCTGGTGGAGCCCGGCCGGATCGACCCGGACGCGGTGCATCTGCCGGGGATCTTCGTGCAGCGGGTGCTCGCGCTCACCGCTGAGCAGGCGGCGGACAAGAAGATCGAACAGCGGACGGTGAGGTCCTGATGGCCTGGAGTCGCGAGGAGATGGCCGCGCGGGCGGCGCTGGAGCTGCGGGACGGCCAGTACGTCAACCTGGGCATCGGCCTGCCCACCCTGATCCCCAACTACCTCCCCGAGGACGTCGAGGTCGTCCTCGAATCGGAGAACGGCATCCTGGGCACGGGCCCCTACCCCACCGAGGGCCAGGTCGACCCGGATCTGATCAACGCCGGGAAGGAGACGGTGACGGTCCTGCCGGGCGCGTCCTACTTCGACTCGGCGCTGTCGTTCTCGATGATCCGGGGCGGGCACATCGACGTGGCCGTGCTCGGTGCCATGCAGGTGTCCGCGCGGGGCGACCTGGCCAACTGGGCGATCCCCGGCAAGCTGATCACCGGGATCGGCGGGGCGATGGACCTGGTGCACGGCGCCCGTACGGTCATCGTCGTCATGACGCACACCGCCAAGGACGGCTCCCCGAAGATCCTCACCGAGTGCGCCCTGCCGCTGACCGGCAAGGGGTGCGTGAACCGGGTCATCACCGACCTCGGCGTCCTGGACGTCACCGACGACGGGCTCTTCCTGGTGGAGACCGCGCCCGGCGTGACCGCCGCCGAGATCGCCGCCAAGACCGACGCCGAACTGACCGTGCCGGAGGGCGTGAAGTGAAGGACGTCTACATCGTCGACGCGGTCCGCACGCCGATCGGCCGCTACAACGGCGCACTGGCCGGCGTGCGCCCGGACGACCTGGCCGCGCACGCCATCCGCGAACTCCTCGCCCGTACACCGGAGCTGGATCCGGCGCGGATCGAGGACGTGTACTTCGGAAACGCCAACGGCGCCGGTGAGGAGAACCGCAACGTCGGCCGGATGGCCGCCCTGCTCGCGGGCCTGCCCACCTCCGTGCCGGGCGTGACCGTCAACCGGCTGTGCGCGTCCGGCCTGGAGGCCGTGATCCAGGCGGCCCGTGCCATCGCGCTCGGCGACGCCTCGATCGCGCTGGCCGGCGGGGTCGAGTCGATGACCCGGGCGCCGTACGTCCTGCCGAAGAGCGACAGGCCCTTCCCGGCCGGGCACACCGAGCTGTACTCCACCACCCTCGGCTGGCGCATGGTCAATCCGCGCATGGAGCCGCAGTGGACGATCCCGCTGGGCGAGAGCGCGGAACTCATCGCCGACAAGCACAAGATCGGCCGGGAGCAGCAGGACGAGTTCGCGCTGGCCTCGCACGCGAAGGCCGCACAGGCTCAGCGGGCCGGCTTGTTCGACGCCGAGTTGGCCCCCGTGGCGATTCCGCAGCGCAAGGGCGACCCGGTCGTCCTCGCCGCCGACGAGAGCGTCCGTCCGGATGCCTCCCTGGCGGCGATGGCCAAGCTGAAGCCGTCGTTCCGTAAGGAGGGCGGCACGGTGACGGCGGGCAACGCGTCGCCGCTCAACGACGGTGCGGCGGCGCTGCTGCTCGTGGATGAGGAGGGGCTGAAGGCGACGGGGCGCGAGCCGCTGGCCCGGATCCGTGCGACGGGTGTGTCGGCGACCGACCCGCACTACTTCGGGCTCGCTCCCGTCGAGGCCGTCAACCGTGCGCTGGCCAAGGCCGGCAAGGGGTTCGACGACCTGTCCGTGCTGGAGCTGAACGAGGCGTTCGCGGCGCAGGTGCTGGGATGTGTGGCCGAGTGGCCCGAGTTCGATCCCGCGATTCTCAATCCGCAGGGTGGTGCGATCGCTCTCGGGCATCCGCTGGGTGCGTCCGGGGCCCGGCTCGCCGGCACAGTTGCCCATCAGCTTGCCCGGCGTGGCGGCGGTGTCGGTGTTGCCACGCTTTGTATCGGGGTGGGCCAAGGACTCGCCCTCGTCCTGGAACGCTAGGCGATCCGCGCGACTGCAGGCCGTCTGTGGCTGGTCGCGCCCGCGCGGCGGAGCCGCACATCGACACAGCCCCGCCCCTTTGGGGCGCGATCCGGAAGAACCTTTCAGGGGACCCCCATGACTCTCACCCAGCACGACATCGACCAGGAGATCGCGGCCGAACGCGCCGCGTACGAGAAGCGGCTCGCCGACGGCGGGCCCGTCGAGCACCAGCCGCGTCGTGACTACGCCCCGTACCGCTCCTCGGTGCTCCGCCACCCGAAGCAGCCGCCGGTCACGATCGACGTCAGCAAGGACCCGGAGCTGGTGGAGCTGGCCTCCCCGGCCTTCGGGGAGCGGGACATCACCGAGATCGACAACGACCTCACCCGGCAGCACGACGGAGAGCCGATCGGCGAGCGCATCACCGTCTCCGGCCGGCTGCTGGACCGCGACGGCCGCCCGATCCGCGGCCAGCTCGTGGAGATCTGGCAGGCCAACTCGGCGGGCCGCTACGCCCACCAGCGCGAGCAGCACGACGCCCCGCTGGACCCGAACTTCACGGGTGTGGGCCGCACCCTCACCGACGACGAGGGCCGCTACCACTTCACCACCGTCCAGCCGGGCCCCTACCCGTGGCGCCAGCACGTCAACGCCTGGCGCCCGGCGCACATCCACTTCTCGCTCTTCGGCACGGCGTTCACCCAGCGGCTCGTGACGCAGATGTACTTCCCGAGCGACCCGCTGTTCCCCTACGACCCGATCATCCAGTCGGTGACCGACGACGCCGCCCGGCAGCGGCTGGTCGCGACGTACGACCACGCCCTGTCGGTGCCGGAGTTCTCGATGGGCTACCACTGGGACATCGTGCTGGACGGCCCGAACGCCACCTGGATCGAAGAAGGGCGCTGACCTGCCATGACGAAGATCGACACCAGCAGGCCGGAGAGCGTGCTGCCCACCCCCTCGCACACCGTCGGCCCGTTCTACGGCCACGCCCTGCCGTTCCGCGGCGGTGAGGACATCGCACCCCTGGGGCATCCGGACACGGTCACCGTGCACGGGTACGTCACCGACGGTGCGGGCGCTCCGCTGCCGGACGCCCTCATCGAGCTGTGGGGCGCGGACCCGGACGGCAACGTGCCGACGGCGGACGGTTCGATGCGCCGCGACCCGGCGTCGGGCGGCTTCCTCGGGCGCAACGGCGTGGAGTTCACGGGCTGGGGACGGATCCAGACCGACGCGAACGGCCACTGGTACGCGCGCACGCTGCGGCCCGGCGCGCGCGGGCGGAGCGCCCCGTACATCAGCGTGTGCGTCTTCGCGCGGGGGCTTCTCGTGCACCTGTACACCCGCATCTACCTGCCGGGCGACGATGCGGTGCTCGCCGCCGACCCGCTGCTGTCCGGGCTGGAGGACGGGCGCCGCGACACGCTGATCGCCGTGGCGGAGGCCGACGGCACGTACCGTTTCGACATCCGCCTTCAGGGCGAAGGCGAGACGGTATTCCTGGAGTTCCAGTGACATCTGCCCCTGGTGACACCGGCCTGCTCGCCCCCGGGTGGGCCGACTCGGCGGCGGCGTCCGCCACGAGCGATGACGCCTATCTGCGGGCGCTGCTCGACGCGGAGGCCGCACTGACCCGGGCCCAGGCGGCGCTCGGGCTGGCCCCCGCCGAGGCGGCGACGGCGGTGACCGAGGCGGCCGGCGCCGGCGCCTTCGACGTCCGGTCCCTCTCCGAGCGGGCCCGCTCGGGCGGCAACCCCGTCATTCCCCTGGTCGCGGAGCTGACGAAGGCCGTCGGCGAGGAGTACGGCCCCTACGTCCACCGGGGCGCGACCAGCCAGGACATCATGGACACCGCGACCATGCTGGTCGCGGTGCGCACCCTGGACCTGGTCCTCGCCGATCTCGGCCGCACGGAACGGGCGCTGGCGCGGCTGGCCGCCGAGCACCGCGACACCGCGCTGCCGGGGCGGACGCTCACCCAGCACGCCGTACCGACGACGTTCGGGCTGAAGGCGGCCGGATGGCGGGCGCTCGTCCTCGACGCGCGGGACCGGGTGAAGGCCGTGAGGGACTCGCTTCCGGCCCAACTCGGTGGCGCTGCGGGCACGTTGGCGGCCTTCGGGGCGTACGGCGCGAGCGATCCGGCCGCGCTGCCGGTGGCCTACGCCCGTGAACTCGGCCTCCGCGTACCCGATCTGCCCTGGCACACCCTGCGGACGCCCGTCGCCGATCTCGCCGGCTGCCTCGCCTTCACGGCGGGCGCGCTCGGCAAGATCGCCGTGGACGTCCTCACCCTGTCGCGCACCGAGATCGCCGAGGTCGCGGAGAGCAGTGGCGGGAGTTCGTCCGCCATGCCGCACAAGTCCAATCCCGTACGGTCCACCCTCATCGCCACCGCCGCGCGGCGGGCACCGCAGCTCGCGGCCACGCTGTACGGGTCGATGGCGGCGGAGGACGAGCGGCCCGCCGGGGCCTGGCACGCGGAGTGGGAGCCGCTGCGCGACCTGCTGCGGCTGGCCGGCGGGGCCGCCCGGGATGCCGCCGAGCTGGCGGAGGGACTACGGGTCAGACCCGACGCCATGCGCGAACACCTGGATCTCACCCACGGGTTGATCATCTCCGAGCGGCTCTCCGCCGAGCTGGCCCCGGTGCTGGGCCGCGCCCGCGCCAAGGAACTCCTGACCCGGCTGGCCTCCGAGGGGCGCCCGCTGGCTGAGGCACCGGAGCTGGCGGACGCCGACCTCGATCCCACCCACTACACCGGCTCCGCCGGAGCCCTCACCGACCGTGCTCTGGAGCGACGTTGACACTCCTCGACCACCGTGCCGAAGGGCCCGCTTCCGCACCCCCGCTGCTGCTCGGGCCCTCCCTCGGCACGTCGAACGCCCTGTGGGACAAGGTGGCCCCCGAGCTGTCGATCGCCCATCGGGTGGTCCGCTGGGATCTGCCGGGACACGGCGGCTCGGCCGCCGGTCTCATCGGCGCGGGCGCGACGGTCGGTGACCTCGCCGACCTGGTGCTGGCGCTCGCCGACTCGCTCGGGATCGAGCGGTTCGCGTACGCGGGTGTGTCGCTGGGCGGGGCCGTGGGGCTGCACCTCGCGGTGCACCGTCCGCAGCGGCTGTCGTCCCTGGCCGTGATCTGCTCCTCCGCGCACTTCAACGGGGCGAGGCCCTGGGAGGAACGGGCCGCGCTGGTGCGGCGGGAGGGGCTGGCCGGGCTGGCGGAGAGTGCGGACGCGCGCTGGTTCACGTCCGGTTTCACCGTGCCGGGGCTGGTGGACGACCACCGTCGCGCCGACCCGGACGCGTACGCCGCCTGCTGTGACGCGCTCGCCGCGTTCGATCTCCGGGACCGGCTGCCCGAGATCGCCGTGCCGACCCTGCTGGTGGCCGGACGGGACGATCCGGCGACACCGCCCGCGCATCTGCGGGAGATCGCGGACGCCGTGCCGGGTGCGGCGCTCGTGGAGATCCCGGGCGCCTCGCACCTGGCGCCCGCGCAGTGCCCGGAGGCGGTGCTGACCGCGTTGCGCGCGCACTTCGGCGGGCCCGCCGGCCGCGGTATGGAGGTGCGGCGCGAGGTGCTCGGTGACGCGCACGTCGACCGGGCGCAGGCCCGGCAGACCCCGTTCACGGCGCGCTTCCAGGACTTCATCTCGCGCTATGCCTGGGGCGAGATCTGGACCGACCCGACACTGTCGCGCCGCGAGCGCAGCATGATCACGCTCACCGCCCTGGTGGCGCACGGCCACTACGACGAACTGGCCATGCACGTCCGGGCGGCCCGCCGCAACGGGCTCACGCCGGAGGAGATCGGCGCGGTGCTGCTCCAGACGGCGGTGTACTGCGGGGTGCCGGCGGCGAACTCGGCGTTCGCGACGGCCCAGCGGGTGCTGGCGGAGGAGGACGGCGCCTCGTAGACGCCGGAGCGCCTCGTGGGCGCCGGAGGGTGTCCCTGCCGGTCGTAGGCTCGACGGCAGCTCGCCCGGGCCCGCCCGGCGTGCCTACGGTGGGGGCATGTCCACCATCCTGATCACCGGCGCCACCTCGGGGCTCGGCCGGTACGTCGCCTTCGAGCTCGTCCGCTCCGGGCATGTCGTCCTCGTCCACGGCCGGGACGCGGACCGCACCGAGCGGCTGGCCGGGGAACTGCGCTCCGAGGGGGACGCCGAGGCGTTCGTCGCCGACCTGGCCTCGCTGGCGCAGGTGCGCGAGCTGGCCGGGCACGTCGCCGACGCGCATCCCGAGCTCGACGTGCTGGTCAACAACGCGGGCGTGGGGTTCGGGACGCCCGGCGCGGGCCGTGAGCTGAGCGCCGACGGACACGAGTTGCGGCTGGCGGTGAACTATCTGGCGCCGGTCGTGCTGACCCGGGGCCTGCTACCGGTGCTGCGGGCGAACGCGCCGGCGCGGATCGTCAACGTCGGTTCGGCCGGTCAGGAACCCCTCGTCGCCGAGGACCCCGAGTTCACCCGCGGCTACGACGGCGTGTCGGCGTACTGCCGCAGCAAGTTCGCGCTCGCCGCGCACACCTTCGCGCTCGCCGGGGAACTGGACGGCACCGGCGTCTCGGTGAACGTGCTGCACCCGGCGACCTACATGGACACGGCGATGGTCCGCGAGGCGGACGTCACGCCGTGGAGCACGGTCGCCGACGGGGCGGCCGGTGTGCTGGCCCTGGCCACGCGCGACCTGGGCAGCGGCCGGTACTTCGACGGGACGAGCCCGGCACGGGCCCATGAGGCGGCGTACGACCCCGGGGTGCGCAAGCGGCTCGCCGCGGTGACCGACCAGTTGCTCGCCGCCTGAGCTACCCGGGTCCGGCACCCGCCTTCAGCGCCGTCCGTGCCCGCTCGGCCAGTCCGTCCGCGCCGCAGGAGACCGCCATGTCCAGTCCGCGGTGCAGGTCGGTCGCCGAGCGGGCGGCGACGCCGTACTCGATGCGGGCCGCCGCGTGCTCGTACTGGCAGGGCGAGGACTCCAGGTAGGCGACGGCCTGGGCGGCGAGGCGGACCGCGCGCTGGCCGGTCTCCAGGGCGGCGGCACAGCGCAGGGCCTCCCCTATGGCGGTGTCCGTGCCGAAGCGCTCGGCACGGCGGCGGACGTCGACGGCGAGCCGGGCGGCGCGCGTCGGGTCCTCGGTGGCCAGGGCCCGGGCGAGGTCGGCCGCCCAGGGGACGAGCACGGGGTTGTGGTGCCCGCGCGCCGCCGCCGCCTTCTCGGCGGCCTCCAGTTCGTTGACGCCGTCCTTGGTGCGGCCGACGGCCAGCAGCAGCCGGCCGCGCACCGAGCGCGGGTCCGGCAGGACGATGGTGGACGGGTAGGGCGGGGCGAAGCCGTACCGTTCGGCGACCTCCCAGGCCTCCTCGACATGGCCGCGGGCGAGCAGCGTGTCGACGAGGTTGCAGGTCGCGGTCCAGTACAGGGGCAGGCGGCGGCCGACGCGTTCGGCGAGGCGCAGCGACTCGCGCAAGGACGCCTCCGCGTCCTTCAGCCGGCCCCGCCTGCGGTGGCCGAGCCCGACGTAGGCGTGGGCCAGGGCGAGGTGGCCGCCGCTCCAGCCGGCGGTCTCGTAGGCGCGCAGGGCCTCGTTGTAGAGAGTCTCGGCGCGGTCGAGGCGGTCGGTGAAGGCGTAGGCGTTGGCCAGCATCAGCAGCAGTTCGATGCCCCACTCGGTGTCGGTCCAGCCGAGCCCGGGGGCCAGGCGGCCGTTGACGAGGGCGCGGTCGCACAGTTCGGCGACCTCCTCGGCGTTCTCGCCGTGCATCAGGGCGTCGAAGCCGCGCAGGATGAGCAGCGCGCGTTCGGAGTTGTCCCGGCCGGTGCAGGTGCTCGCGAGGTCGGCGAGCCGCCGGGAGCGGTCGGGTGAGGTGGCCTCGCCGGCGTGCAGTCCCTCCCACATGAAGTGCACGGCCTGGAGCCGCATCCGGGCGGGACCGGGCTGGAGCCGGGCGGCCTCCGCCTCGACCGTGCGGACGGCCTCCTCCAACTCGTCGTTGTGGAGGAGCGCCTGGGAGAGCCGGAAGACGGCGTCCACGCGTTTGTCGCCGTCGAGGCCCGGCATGCCGAGCGCGGCCCGCAGCTGGCTGATGGTGCGGGCGGGCGCGGTCAGGAAGGTGGCCTCGGCCAGTTCGTACAGCACGTACGGGTGTGATTCGGGCCGGGGCGGCTCCTTCAGGGCACGCTCCAGGCAGCGGCGGGCCGCGTCGGGGGCGCCGACGGCGAGGTGCTCGCGGGCGGCCTCGCGCAGTTGGCCGACGAGTTCCTCGTCGTCGTCCGGGTGGACTTCGAGGAGGTGCCGGGCGGCGGCCGCGGCGCCGTGTCCCTCGTCGGAGACGATGCGGGCGGCGATGCCGTGCATGGCGGTGCGCAGGGCGTCCGGGATGGAGTTGTAGACGTCGGTGGCGATCAGCGGGTGGACGAACTCCAGGTCGCCTTCGCCGGTGCGGCCGGTCGTCGGGTCGGGGGCGGTGAGGATGCGGGCGGTGCGCAGCAGTTCGGCGCAGCGGCGGGCTTCGTCGGGCCGCAGGGTGGCGAGCTTGGCGACCAGGTCGATGGAGATGCCGGTGCCGAGGATGGCGGCGGCCCAGGCGAACCTGGTGGCGTCGATGCCGAGTTCCTCCAGGCGGGCGACGAGGCCGCCGCCGCGGGCCGAGCGGTTCAGCTCGCGCAGCTCCCCGGCCCTGGCCTCGACCGGTTGGAGTTCGCTGTCCCGCACCTTGGCGAGGAGTTCGACGGTCTCGTAGGGGTTGCCTGCGGTGACGGCCCAGACCTCGCGGCAGAACGCGGCGTCGGCGTGCCCACCCAGGGCGGCTCGGGTGAGTCCGGCCGTGGCGTCCGGGGTGAGGGCGCTGAGGGTCGTGACGGGGGCGTCGGCGGCGGCTGCGACGGTGTCGAGGTGCCGGGCGCTCGCGCCGGAGACCTTGCCCGGTCGGCGGGTCACCACGACCAGGACGGACATCTCGTCGAGGCGCTCGGCGAGCCCCGCGAGCCAGTGCAGGGTCTCCTGGTCGGCCCAGTGGGCGTCGTCGATCAGCAGCACCAGCGGCCACTCCCGGCGGGAGAGCCGGCGCACGGCGGCGACCAAGCCGTCGCACACGCCCTGCGGGTCGGCCTGCCGGCCGCCGGGGTCCGCTATGCCGAGGGCGGGGCCGGCGATGTCGTACCAGTCGCCGAGGTACTCGCGTGCCTCCTCCGGCAGCATCGACACCAGTGCCGGTTGCAGCAACTGCCGTACGACGTTGAAGGGGACGGACCTGAGGGTCTCGCCGCCGCGTGCCGACCAGACCGTGCAGCCGCGTGCCTCGGCGATGCGGCGGGTTTCGGCCAGCAGCGCGGTCTTGCCGAGTCCTGCCTCGCCGCGGAAGACCAGCAGTCCGCCGGCCGAGGAGCGGTCCGCGCACAGGCGGTCGACCGCCCGCGCGACGGCGGCGACTTCCTCGTCGCGCTCCCACAGGGAAGCCGAGGCGCCGGCCGTGGGCCGTACCTCCGTCATCCCGCTACCTCCCCAAGTCGCCCGAACGACGTACAGACGTCGAGCGTAGTCCTCCGATTGCCTGAGTGGTGGGCGGACCGGGCACCTGTTGCCGTGACGGGTGACATGGAGCGCGGCCGGACGACGCGACCGGCCCGCCACCGGCCCCCTTCGGGCCAACGCGGCGCGGTAGCACGGGAGGTGACGTTCATTCACCGGAAACGGAACACACGGCGCGGCCGCCGGGCGCTGGTCGCGGGGTCGGTGGGCAATCTCATCGAGTGGTACGAGTTCGGCGTCTACGGCTACTTCGCGACGATCATCGCGGCGCGGTTCTTCACGCCGGAGGGCGGCAGCGAGGCCGAGGCGCTGGTGAAGACGTACGCGTCGTTCGCGCTCGCGTTCTTCTTCCGGCCCGTCGGGGCGGCGCTTTTCGGCCGCCTGGGCGACCGGGTCGGCCGTCGTCCCGTGCTGGTCCTGGTGATCACGCTGATGACGGTCGCGACCACGCTGATCGGCGCGCTGCCGACGTACGCGCAGGCGGGTGCCCTGGCACCCTGGCTGCTCACCTTCCTGCGGGCGCTCCAAGGGCTGTCCGCCGGTGGAGAGTTCGGCGGGGCGGTGTCGGTGATGACGGAGTTCGCGCCGCCGGGCAGGCGAGGGCTATACGGGTCGTTGCAGTCGTTCACGGTGGCGCTGGGGCTGCTGGCCGGTGCGGGGGCGGCGGCGTCGCTCGCCACGGTGCTGACGGAGGAGCAGTTGGGATCGTGGGGCTGGCGGCTGCCGTTCCTGCTGACGCTGCCGTTGGGGTTGGGGGCGTTGTGGCTGAGGCTGCGGCTGGACGAGACGCCGGCGTTCGTGGCGGCGGCACGGGAGACGCCTCCCCCGCGCGAGGTCGTCAGAGCCGTCGTGCTGGGCGCGGGCCGGATCATGGGCTGGGCCGCGGCCGGTTACACCTTCCTCGTCGTGCTGCCGTCGTATCTCCAGAGTGCGCTGGGAGCGAGCTTCCAGCAGGCGCTGGTCGCCACCGTGCTGGCCAACCTGGGCTTCGCGCTGACGATCGTGCCGGCGGGGCTGCTCAGCGACCGGCTCGGGCGGCGGGCGGTGATGCTGACGGGCGCGGTGCTGGTCGTGGTCCTCGCGGTGCCGCTGCTCAACCTTCTTCAGGCGCCCGGCGTTTCGAACACCGTGAAGGGTGTGGCGGTGTTCGGCGCGGGTGCGGTGGTGGGGCTGATGGCGGGGCCGGGTCCGGCGATGCTGTCGGAGATGTTCCCGACCCGGGTGCGCTACACGGGCCTGGGACTCGCCTACGCGCTGTCCAATGCGGTGTTCTCCGGGTGCGCCGGGCTCATCATCACGGAGACGATCGAGCGGACGGGGAGCGTGGACATCCCCGCGTACTACGCGGCGGTGGCGTGCGCGGTGAGCGTACCGGCGCTGCTCACGCTGTCCGGGCGGCGGGTGGGGGGTGCGGTGGCTGACACGGCGGAAGAGGCGGAACAGAAGGCGGGCTGAACGGATGCGGGTGATCGGATGCGGGTGATCGGTCTCATGTCCGGGACGTCGTACGACGCCATCGACGCGGCGGCGGCCGAGCTGGACCTCGTCGGGGACAGCCTGGTGCTGAAGCCGCTCGGCATGGTGAGCGAGCCGTACGACGGCGAACTGCGCGAGAGCCTGGCCGCCGCCCTGCCGCCGGGCACCACCACGCTGGGCGAGGTGTGCCGGCTGGATACCCTCATCGGGCAGGCCTTCGCGGCGGCCGCCGTCCGGGCCGACCGGGAACTGTGCGAGGGGCGCGCCGAGTCGGTGGCCTCGCACGGGCAGACCGTCTACCACTGGGTCGCCGAGAAGGAGGTGCACGGCACGCTCCAACTCGGGCAGCCGGCGTGGATCGCCGAGGCGACCGGACTGCCCGTGGTCGCCGACTTCCGGCCGCGTGACATCGCCGCCGGCGGGCAGGGCGCCCCGCTGGTCAGCCTGTTCGACCTGCTGTGGCTGCGCGGCCGGCCGGGCAGGCCCGTCGCGCTCAACGTCGGCGGTATCGCCAACCTCACCGCGCCCGACGGGACCGCCTTCGACACCGGGCCGGGCTGCGCGCTGATCGACGCGGCGGCCCGGGGGTTCAGCGGCGGGGCCCTGGCCTACGACACGGACGGGGCCCTGGCCGGCCGCGGCCGGGTGCACGGGCCGCTGCTCGACCGGCTGCTGGAGGAGCCGTACTACGCGCTGCCCGCGCCCAAGACGACGGGCAAGGAGCTGTTCCACCTCGGTCATCTGCGGGACGCGCTGGCCGGGTTCGGGACACTGCCCGCCGAGGACGTCGTCGCCACTCTGACCCTGCTCACGGCCCGGACGGTGGCGGACGCCGTGCGGTCGGTGAGCGCGACGGAGGTCGTCGCCTCGGGCGGCGGGACCCGCAACCCGGTGCTGATGGGCATGCTCGGGGACTTGCTGCCGGGGGTGGCGGTACGCACCTCGGACGAACTCGGGCTGCCGTCCGACGCGAAGGAGGCCTACGCCTTCGCCGTCCTGGGATTCCTGACCCTGCACGGCCTGCCCGGCACCGAGCCCGCGAGCACCGGTGCCCGGCGTCCGAGCGTGCTCGGGTCGGTGACCCCGGGGCGGGACGGGCTGCGGCTTCCCCCGCCGGCCGACCGGAGTCCGACGCGTCTGCTGCTGGACTGACGCGATCCGTTCGGCTCCTCTCATGCCACTTTCACCGACGCCTCATACGGTGGGGGCATGACGCAGGAGACTCCTCCCGGGTGGTACCCCGACCCCGGACAGAAAAGTGACGGGCCCGCCACCGTGCGCTGGTGGGACGGCAAGGCCTGGACGGACCGCATCCGTCCGGCGGACCCGGCCGCGACCTGGGGTCCCCCCACGCAGCCGCCGACGGCGGAGGCCTCACCGATGGATCCGGCCCCTGGTGATGCGCCGTTGCCGGATCCGGCGCCCTCAGGGGACGCGTCGTCCTCGGGGGACACGTCGACCTCAGGGGACACGTCGTCCGCGGGGGACGCGTCGTCCGCGGGGCATTCGGGGGCCGCTGGGCGGCCAGGTGATGCGGGGGCACCGGGAGCCCCCGGGTATCCGGATGGTGCCGGGAATCCGGCCGGCGCCGGGCAGCCGACCGGAGTTGGACAGCCGGAAGCGGGGCAGCCGGCTGACGCCGGGGCACCGGGGGCTGCTGGGAGTCCGGGTGGTGCCGGTGCCCCAGGATCCCCGCAATATCCGGGTAATGCCGGACAACCGGCAGCCGCCGGAAACCCGGCCGACGCCGGGCAGCCGACCGGCACCGCATTCCCAGGAGCCTCCGGACATCCGGGGAATGCCGGACAACCGGCAGCCGCGGGGTATCCGGGCGGCGCCGGGTATCCGCCTGGCACCGGCTATCCGGCAGTTCCCGGATATCCCAGCTACCCCGCCACGCCTCCGCCCGCCGGCCGGGGGCGAGGGTTGCGGATCGGGATAGCCGTGGCGGCCGCCGTCGTCGTGCTCGCCAGCATCGGTGTCGGCGTGTACGCGCTGACCGACAACGGCGGTTCGGGCGGTGGTTCCGCCACCTCGCAGGCGCCGGGCGGCCCGGGCGGACCCGGGGGCCAGGGAGGGCCGTTCGGCGGGCCGGGCGACTCCGGGGGCTCAGGCGGGGACGGCGGCTCCGGCGGTCCGAGTCCGTCACCCGAGCAGTCCCAGCCGCCCAAGATCAGGAGCGGGTCGGTGACCGACGCGGTCAGCGGGATCAGCCTGCCGATCCCGAAGGGCTGGTACGGCCAGGAGGTGCCGGTCGGCGCGCAGATGACGTCCGACGACTCCTACAAGTGCCCCGGCGACACCACCTCGACCTGCACGAAGGGCGGAGCCTACTCGGCACCGGCCCTGGCCCTCGGCACCAAGGGCGCCACCGCCGAGGAGGTCGCCAAGGCGGACATCGCGGCGAACGCCGAGGAGTCCTACGGCGGGAAGTCCTACGGCGGCATCACCTCCCACGACGTGCTGGACTCCAAGGCCGTGACCGTGGCCGGGCAGAAGGGCTATCTGGTCCGCTGGAAGGCCGTCACGAGCAAGGGCGCCGACGGCATCGTGGAGTCGCTCGCGTTCCCCTCCCCCGCGAACGCCAAGCAGATGGTCGTCGTGCGCTTCGGCGTCGACGCCGACCAGAAGGAGTCCGTCCTGGACGAGATCACCAAGGGCATCAAGGTGTCGACGGGCGGCGGCAACGGCCAGACCGTCTGACCGGCCCCTGACCGGCCGGAAACACCGGACCGGCAAAGGGACCCGGACACTGTCGGCCGGGTGGGGCGCCCCCGCCGCTCACAGGGGAACCCCACCCGGCCGGGGGTGCGCGCCGCCCCCGTCCCCACGGGTCGGCGCGGTCGGGTCGCCGTCCGGTCATCCCGTGGACGGCGGCCCGGGTCTCAGGTGAGGCCGAGTGCCGGCAGCACCGCCGCCTCCACGAATCGCACCAGATAGTCAGGGTCCGCGTCCTCGCCCTCCAGGACGGGCCGGATGCGCAGGACGCCGAACATCTGCGCGGGGATGTACTCCAGCGCCGGATGATCGGCGGGCACCTCCCCGCGTTCGACCCCGCGCCGGATGATCTCCTTCAGCGCGGCGATCTCCGGCTCGACCAACGCCTCGCGCAACGCGCGCTTCAGCTCGGGGTCCTGGGGCGCGGCATGGGCGAGCGCCTGGAGCAGCTTGGTGTCCCGGCCCGACAGCTCGCCCGCCGCCCGGGCGGCCTCGCGCAGGTCGTCCGCGAGCGAGCCGGTGTCGATGCAGCGCGTCCGCCGGTGGGAGCGCAGCGCCGCCGCCACGAACTGGGGCTTGGTCTTCCACTGCCGGTAGAGCGTGGACTTGCTGCACCGGGTGCTGGCCGCGATCCCCTCCATGGTGACGGAGTCGTAGCCGCACTCGCGGAGCTGCTCCAGCACGGCGTCGTAGAACTCCTGCTCACGCTCGGGCGTGATCTTGGAGCGGCGCGAGGAACCGACCGGCTCGGGCCGGTCCGCAGCCTGCGACGTCATGGGCTGTGCTCCTGGCTTCCTCGGGCGGCCGGAAAATTCCCGGCCGGCGGTGTGTCGTTCGTCTATCGATACGCCAGTGTACCGGTACGCCGCCGTATCGGTACACTGGCGTATCGGTACGCACTCGTACCGATAACAGCAGTACCGTCATCGAAAGGGCCGGGGGATGAATGCCCGCACCGAGCCTGCGCCGGCGGGGTCCGACGCGATAGCGCGACCGCCGCTCGTCCGGGAGCTCCTGCTCGTCGCAGGGCTCTTCCTCGTCTACAAGCTCGGCCGGCAGCTGGCCACGGGCCAGACCGGCGAGGCCTTCCACAACGCGTACAGCGTGTGGGACTTCGAACGAGCGGTCCGGCTGCCCGGCGAGGAGGCGGTGCAGTCCCTGCTGCTGCACGGGGAAGGCCTGGTGCACCTGGCCAACACCTACTACGCGGCCGTCCACTTCCCGGTCACCGCCGCCTTCCTGATCTGGCTCTACCTGCGACGCCCGGCCCACTACGTGTGGGCCCGCCGGATCCTGGCCGCGGTCACCGCCGCCGCCCTGGTGCTGCACCTGCTGTTCCCGCTCGCCCCGCCGCGCATGCTGGCCGCGACCGGCCTGGTGGACACGGCGCGCGTGTACGGCCCGTCGGTGTACGGCAGTCCCGCGACCGACTCCCTGTCGAACCAGTTCGCGGCGATGCCGTCGCTGCACTTCGGCTGGGCGCTGATGGTGGCGGTCGGCCTGATCCTGGCGACCCGCTCGCGGTGGCGCTGGTTGTGGCTGCTGCATCCCCTGCTGACGCTGCTGGTGATCGTCGGCACCGCGAACCACTACTGGCTCGACGCGATCGTGGCGACGGCGTTGCTGGGGCTCGCACTCGCGGCTGTCCACCTGCCGCATCGCACCGTGACGACGACGCACCGCGCGCAAGGCAGGCTCGTACCGGCCCAAGTACGGGCCGAGGTCCGGGCCGAAGAGCAGGCGCTCGCGGGAGCGGGCCGATGAGCGCCGTCCTCGTCGCCGTGGCCCTGTCCCTCGTCTCCGCCGTCGCCTACGCGGCCGCCGCGGTCGCCCAGGAGCGGCTCGCCTCCCGTTCGCCCGGTGCGGGCACGCTGCGACTGCTCGGCAGTGGCGCCTGGTGGTGGTCGGTCGGGCTGAACGCGGCTGCCGCCCTGCTGCACGTCGTGGCGCTGAAGTACGGCCCGCTGACCGTGGTCCAGCCGCTCGGCGCGCTCACCCTGGTCGCGGCCGTGCCGATGGGCGCTCGGCTCGCCGGGCGGCGGGTGAGCACCGTCGAGTGGAGGGGCACCGCGCTGACGCTGCTCGGCCTGGGCGCGATCCTGGTCACGGCGTCCGGCCCGGCGCCCGACGACGTGCTGAGCGTTCCCGAGGCGCTGGCGGTCGCGGGCGCGACCGCGGCCCTCATCGGCGTGCTGTCCCGGCCGGGCGCCCGCCCGGGGCTGCGGCACGCGAGCGCGTCCGGCGTGGCCTCCGGGGTCGCCTCGGCCCTCACGCAGACCGTGACGGTGGCGGCGACGGACCGGTCCGGTCCGCTGCTGAGCGTCCAGGTGGTCGGGGTGGCGCTGCTCGTTGCGGCCTTCGCGGCCGGCGGGCTGCTGTTGTCGCAAACGGCTTACCGGGGCGGTCTCGGCGGCCCGCTCGCGGTGGTGACCCTGGCCAACCCGCTGGCCGCCGCGGTGATCGGCCTGTCGCTGCTGGGCGAACGCCTCCAGGGCGGTCCGGCGGGCGTGCTGCTCGCGTTCGCCGGCGGCGGCCTGGCGTCCTGGGGCGTGGTGCTGCTCAGCCGGGTGACGCCCGCGGCCGCCCCGGCGGACGACGACCATCCGGTGGCCGCCGTCCTGGCGCTGGAACCCGGTTCGGCCACGGCCGAACCGGCCCTGGTGCCCCGGCCGCACGATCCGGGGCACCTCACCACGGCTACGCGGTGATGAACGCCGGGTCGCTCACGCCCGGCCGCCCGTTCTCGACGTGCCCCGCGAACCGCCGCAGGAACGCCGCGTCGCCCTCCGCGGTGACGGTCAGGTCGTACCAGCGGCGGCCGGCGGTGAGGTCGACGGTCCGCCGCACCTTGGCGCCGGGGCGGACGGTGACGGTCGAGGGCCGGCCGCCGTAACCGTCGGAGAGCTTCAACCGTGCCGTGCCGGAGCCCCCGTTGGTGAAGGTCAGCTCGATGTCGTCACCGGCGTGGCGTGCGGTGACCTCGCAGCCGGCCGTCCTGTTCGACCCCCTGAAGACCCGCACGAAGCCGTTCGGGCCGTGCACGGTCAGGTCGTACGAGCCCGCCGACCAGTCCGAGTTCCAGGTGTCGGAGACGGTTTTGCCGGCCTCGGTGGTGTACATCCAGGGGCCGTCGGCGCGGTTGCCGGACGTGACGTGGAAGGCGGCGCCGGCCTTCGGCCCGGAGGCGAAGGCGAGGGTAAGTTTCCCGGCCCCCGCGTCGACCGAGGCGTCCACGTGCGGTGCGTACTTCAGCGGCCGGGCGCGGCGCAGGCCGCGTTCCTGCCGGGGCATGCGCGGGTCGGCGGGCGGGGTCGGCTTGTAGTCGGGGTGGCGTTCGCGGTCCTGCGGCTCGTACTCGTCGGTGCCGGGCAGCGGGGCGGGCCGCGTGTCCTTGCGGGAGAAGTCGAACGCGGAGGTCAGGTCGCCGCAGATCGCCCGGCGCCATGGCGAGATGTTGCTCTCGCGCACGCCGAAGCGGCGCTCCATGAACCGCAGGATGGAGGTGTGGTCGAACGTCTCCGAGCAGACGTATCCGCCCTTGCTCCACGGCGAGACGACGAGCATCGGCACCCGGGGTCCGAGCCCGTAGGGGCCGGCCGTGTTCTTGCCGTCGCCCGGGAAGAGATCGAGGGAGACGTCGACGGTGGACTTGCCGCGGGAGGCGTCCTTCGGCGGCAGGGGCGGCACGACGTGGTCGAAGAAGCCGTCGTTCTCGTCGTAGGTGATGAACAGGGCCGTCTTCGACCAGACCTCCGGGTTGGCGGTGAGGGCGTCCAGGACCTGGGCGATGTACCAGGCGCCGTAGTTCGACGGCCAGTTGGAGTGCTCGCTGAATGCCTCGGGGGCGACGATCCAGGAGATCTGCGGCAGCTTGCCGGCCTTGACGTCGGCCTTCAGCAGGTCGAAGTAGCCGTCGCCGGCCTTGGCGTTCGTGCCGGTGCGGGCCTTGTCGTACCAGGGGTCGCCGGGCTTGGCCTCGCGGTACTTGTCGAAGTACAGCAGGGAGTTGTCACCGTAGTTGCCGCGGTAGGCGTCCGCGATCCAGCCCCAGGAGCCCTTCGCGTCGAGGCCGTCGCCGATGTCCTGGTAGATCTTCCAGGAGATGCCGGCCCGCTCCAGGCGCTCGGGGTAGGTCGTCCAGCCGTAGCCGAGTTCGTCGTTGCCGAGGACCGGGCCGCCGCCGGTGCCGTCGTTGCCCGTGTAGCCGGACCACATGTAGTAGCGGTTCGGGTCGGTGGAGCCGATGAACGAACAGTGGTAGGCGTCGCAGACGGTGAAGGCGTCGGCGAGGGCGTAGTGGAAGGGGATGTCCTCGCGGGTCAGGTAGGCCATGGTCGTGGTGCCCTTGGCGGGCAGCCACTTGTCGTACTTGCCGCCGTTGTAGGCCTGCTGGCCGTCGGGCCAGGAGTGCGGGAGTCCCTCCAGGAACTGCATGCCGAGGTCGTCGGCGTCCGGGTGGAACGGCAGGATCTCCTTGCCGTCCTTCTCCTGGTGCCATATCGGTTTGCCGTTGTCGAGGGTGACCGGACGCGGGTCGCCGAAGCCGCGGACGCCTCTCAGACTGCCGAAGTAGTGGTCGAAGGAACGGTTCTCCTGCATCAGGACGACGATGTGTTCGACATCCTCGATCGACCCGGTGCGGTGGTTGGCCGGGAGCGCGGCGGCACGCTGGATGCTGGCGGACAGCGCGCTGAAGGCCGTGGTGGCGCCCGCGAGTTGGAGAAAGCGGCGCCGGTTGACTTCGGACATGAAGGACAGACCTCTCATGCTGAGGTACGGGATGGCCGGAACGTGACGGAATCTGCGCGGAAGGAGTGTTTCAGGCACACCAAACGTCAAGGAAGGGGCCGGTGACAGTGGTGTGAAAGTCGCCGGTACGTGAGGTGTGCCGGAGCATTGTCAGGGGAGGGTCAGGGACGTGACAGAGACGCAGACGGCCTCCCCGCCGACGAAACGGCCCGTTCGCCAGCTCCTCGCCGCCTCCGTGGGCAACGCCGTGGAGTGGTACGACTGGTACGCCTACACGTTTCTGGCCACCTACATCGCCGCCCAGGTCTTCCCGAAGAGCGCGGACAACTCGCTGGTGCCGCTGCTGTCCACGTTCGCGGTGTTCGCGGTGGGCTTCTTCATGCGGCCGGTCGGCGGGCTGCTGATGGGCGCGGTCGCGGACCGGCACGGGCGGCGGGCCGCGCTGACGGTCACCATCCTGCTGATGGGCGGCAGCAGCCTGCTCGTCGGGCTGACCCCGACGTACGCGGCGGTGGGCGTGCTGGCGCCGGTGATCCTCGTCCTGGCGCGGCTGCTGCAAGGCCTGTCCGTGGGAGGCGAGTTCGCGGCCTCGACGACCTTCCTGGTGGAGTCGGCGGGCCCCGGCAGGCGCGGTCTGTTCTCCAGCTTCCAGTACGTGTCGACGACCGTGGGTCAGCTGGTCGCCTCCGGCATCGCCACCCTGCTCGTGGACACGCTGAGCGACGGGCAGATGAACGGCTGGGGCTGGCGGATCCCGTTCATACTCGGGGCCGTGCTGAGCCTGGTCGGCTTCTGGATCCGGCAGGGCGCGCAGGAGACCCGCAGCGCCGAGCAGCAGCAGGCGCCGCGCCCCGGCCTGTTCGAGGCACTGCGCCGGCACCCGCGCGAGTCCCTCCTCATCGGCGGCATCACGGCGGGCGGCACCATCGCCTACTACACGTGGACGTCGTACCTTCCGACGTACGCCGAACTCAACGCGGGGCTGGAGAAGTCGGACGCGCTGCTCGCGGGCACGATCTCACTGGCCTTCTTCGCCCTGCTGCAACCGCTCGGGGGCCTCCTGTCGGACCGCTTCGGCCGTCGCCCCCTGCTCCTCTTCTTCGGGCTGGGCTTCGCCCTGCTCACCGTGCCCCTGCTGCACGCCCTGCGCGACTCGTTCGCGGTACTGCTGCTCGTGCAGTGCGCCGGAATGGTGCTGCTGACCGGGTTCACCTCGATCAGCGCGGCCGTGAACGCGGAGATCTTCCCGCCGCGGGTCCGCGCGGCCGGTATCGGCTTTCCCTACTCGCTGACGGTCGCCCTCTTCGGCGGCACGGCTCCGTACGTGGGCACGCTGTTCAAGGAGGTGGGCCACGCCGGGCTCTTCCCCTGGTACGTCGCGGTGCTCTGCCTGCTGTCGTCGCTGGTGTACCTGCGACTGCCCGAGACGGCTCACGCACCTCTCCGGCGGTGAGCGGGCGCGCCCGGGCGGCGGACGGTCAGGGCCCGGCTCGCGGGCGAGACCCGTCCGCTCCTTCGTCCGCGCGCTCTCCGTCGTGGGTTCCCCCCTGTGGCCCTTCGTGCGGTCCCGCGCCGTCCTGGAAGGCGGTCGGCGGTCCGGGCGCGCCGGCCTCTCCCAGCACGTTGTGCTCCCGGACGGCGGCTCTCTCGGGATCGACCACGGCGTCGGTCGTCCTGCCCACCTCCGACAGCGTCATCTGGGCGCGGTCGTCGACCAGTCGGGTCACGAGGTGCTGGGCGGCGCCGAAGGCCGCGGCCCAGCCGAGGACCTGCGCCCTGCTGTCGAGGTCGCTGAGCCCGGGGACGAAGGCGCCCCGGATCAGCAGCAGTCCGAGGAAGGCGGACAGGGCGCCGGTGGGGAACTTCAGCACCGCCGATGCCAGGGGCAGCATGTAGGGAGCGTCGGTGCCCCGGATGTGGCGCAGTGAGGCGATGACGGTGAGTGCCGCGCCGGCGAGTCCGGCGATCTCGACGGTGAGGATGTCCCTTGACTGGGCCAGTTCGCTGGCAGGGGTTCCCGCCGGCACATTGGGATGCTCCGCGGTAGGGCACACGACATCGATCCTGCCCGCGTTCCCGGGGTCGACCTTGGGCGTGAAGCACATGCTCAGCGACTGGGGGAAGAACCAGCCGTAGACGGCGAGGCCGGCGACCCCGAGCAGGACGAGGAAGGTCGCGGTCCACAGGATGTTGCGCAGGCTGCGCACCCGGGCCAGCTCGTCGTCCAGCGCGTTGTACGCGGCGTCGAGCGCCCGGACCATGAGGTCCCGGTCGCTCGGTGACATCTCGCCGGAGATGATGGAACGGAGCCGCCGGGCGAGACGGACCCGTCGTGGGTCGTCCTTGTCGAGGTGATCCTTGACCAGCGCCATGACCTCGCTGGCACGGCCGGCGGCTTCCTCGTCGGAGACCAGTTGCAGGAGCGTCACCTCCGCGCTGCGTATGTTCGACCAGACGCCCTCACGCGCGGCCGAGCCGGACCAGGCACGCCGCCATCCGAAATTCTCGTCGGCAGCCGCTCCGGCCTTTTCCAGATGGCTCCGCATTCCGTCGACGAGCGTCATACGGTCTTCAGGGCAGGGCCGGACACTCTCGCGTTCCAGCTGTGCTTCGAGATAGGCGATCCGAGTTTTCGCCCGGGCGCGCCATGCGGTCCGCGGCGGCCGGCCCGGAACAGTGCCGGTCACTCGAAGACGGCGGGCACGTGCAGCCTCTCCCATGACTTCCGGCCCGGTATGCCGTCAGCGTCCTGGCCACTGAATCCGAGTTTTTCCTGCCAATGCGCGTACGACCTCCGGTCCGCCTCGCTCCACTGCGAGTCGGGCCCGTCGGCGTACTCCGAGCAGCCCTCCGCGATGAGGCGGAAGCCCATGGCCTCGATGATCGGACTGGTCACGGAGGACTGGAAGAAGTCGGCGCCCGGAAAGGGCTCGAATGCAGCGTGCCTTTCCGGAGCCACACGGATCCGCTGTCCGGGGTGGATGATGTCCGGATTCGTGATCTGGGGGTTCCACTCCAGAATCTGCTCCAGCGTCACGCGGTGCATAACCGCGATCTTACCGAGCGTGTCGCCACGTTTCACTGTGTAGAACTCTACTGTTCTTTCCATACGCCCACAGTAAATGAGTTCCCCGCCACGGGAAAGTCGAGAATTCCGTTTCGATTTCACTTTTTGATAGGGAAACGGCTTCCATGGAAAATCTGCTCACAGGCGGACGACGACCAGGGCGATGTCGTCGTCCTGACCACCGCCGGGGACGCCCATTTCGGCCAGCAGTCCGTCGGCGAGTTCCTCCACCGGGAGCGTGCCGGACCGGGCCAGGGCGTCGATCAGCCGGGCCAGGCCGATGTCGATGTCCTCGTCACGGCGTTCGATGAGACCGTCGGTGTAGAGCACGAGGGTGTCCCCTCGGAGGTAGGGCAGACCGGCCTGGGGGCGGGGGACGTGTTCCGGCCGGGCGCCCAGGGGCGGGTCGGTGGCCTGGTCCAGCAGTCGGCAGCCGCCGTCCGGGCTGAGCAGGATCGGCGGTGGGTGCCCGGCGTTGCTGTAGATGATCAGCCGGCTGCGCGGGTCGATGAGCACCTTGGCCACGGTGGTGGCCAGCGCACCGTCGACCGCCCTGGCGTACAGGCCCAGCACCTCCAGGGCCTGTGCGGGGCTGGGCACGGCCCGGATGGCGGCGCTCAGGGCGCTGCGCAGCATGCCCATGACCGCGGCGGCCTCCAGGCCGTGGCCGACGACGTCCCCGATGGCGACGGAGTAGCGGTCGGGCGGCAGATCGACCACGTCGTACCAGTCACCGCACACATTGAGTGATCCGCTGGCCGGCAGGTAGCGCACGGCGATGTCCCGGTGCCTGTCCAGGTCGGGCGAGCGGAGCATGACCTCTTGGAGGGTGACGGCGATCTCACGTTCGCGGGCGTGTGCCCGGCGCAGCCGCTCGTTCAGCTGTTCCAAATCGTGGGAACGGGCGTACGCCTGGGCCGCGATCCCCGTCACCTGGTTGCTCAGCGGCGGGGTGAGCTCCCGGATGAAGGGGGAACGCATCAACTCCGTGACGTCGTCGGCCCGGGCGATGATCCATTTCACGTCGCCGCCCGTCCCCAGGACGGGGCTGGACATCCCGCACCACCAGCGCTCCTTGACCTCGCCCGGCTTGCCGTCGACGGGAATGTCGAATCGCCGCGGCGCCACCACGTCGGGCGCGTGGGAGTCCAGCACACGCTGGAGCGAGGCGCCGAAGTCACGCGCCGCCTCCGGCGCGCCAGGAGTGTCCGGAAACGCTTCCAGGATGGGCCGCCCGGCCAGCTCTTCGCGGCTCCTGCCGGTGGCCTGGAGGTAGGCCCGGTTCGCATGGCAGACCACCAGGTCGGCGTCCAGCACCAGGTACGGATTCGGTGCGGCGTCGAACAGCTCCTCGAAATCGATCTCCGCTGACGTCACGCGTGACCTGCCGATCTCTACAGGCGCGACCGCTGCAACTCCAACCTACGAGCAGCCCGCCGAGCACGCCCGCCGGACGACGCGTCGCGCACTGCACCGCCGAGGCCGCCAGACTGAAGCAGCACCACCTCCGCGCTGCGGACATTCGACCAGACGCCGCGCAGGCGGTCGAGCCCGACCACCTACTGCGCCAGCCGAATTTCTCGTCGGCGGCGGTGCGGGCCCTTTCGAGATGCCCCCGCTTCCTTCGATGAGCGTATGCTCTATTCCGGACGGGGACTGACGCTTTTGTACTCGAGTTGCGCTTCGAGATGGGCAACCCGTGTTTTCGCACGCGTGCACCATACCGACAGCGGCGGCCCGTCACGCAGGCCTGTCATTCGGCTGCGCGTACGGGCCGCCCGGCTTTCAGTTTTGGTCATTCGCTCTCGAACTCACCGTCCTCTACGCCCGCTTCCCGGCGCGGGGCCACGCGAATCCGATCGCCGGGGTGGATGAGGTCCGGATTCTTGATCTGCGGGTTCCACTCCAGAATCTGATCCAGACTCACGTGGTGCATCCGCGCGATCTTGGTGAGATTGTCACCGCGCTTCACTACGTAGAACTGCGTTCTTGTCTTTTCCATGCGTCCAGCCTAAGGCAATTCTCCGCGAGTACAAAGTGCAGAATTCTGTTTCGATTTCACTTTTTGATTCGGAAACCGCTTCTGCCGAAGGCGGCTTCCGCCTGACGGAAGGGCGGTTGCGGTGCCGGGACGGCCGCCCCGACGATGACGGCACGACCAGAGACGGGAGCCAGTGCCCATGCCTCACATGACCGCCTTCGCCAGGAACCAGTGGTACGTCGCCGCCTACAGTCACGAGGTCGGGCGGGAGTTGCTCGGACGGACGATTCTCGGTGAGACGCTCGTGCTCTACCGGACCGAGGAGGAGGGCACGCCCGTCGTGCTGCACGACCGGTGTGTGCACCGGCGGTACCCGCTGTCCGAGGCCCCGACGCGCCTCGACGGCGATCGGATCGTGTGCGGGTACCACGGGTTCACGTACGACACGACCGGTACGTGCGTGTACGTGCCGGGGCAGAAACGGGTGCCGCGCACGGCCCGGGTCGCCTCCTACCCGGTCGTCGAGCAGGACTCGCTGATCTGGGTGTGGATCGGTGACCCGGCGCTCGCCGATCCGCAGAGCATTCCGCGGGCCAGGCACCTCGACTCCCCCGGCTGGGTCACCGTGCGCGGGATGGAGCCCATCGACTGCGACTACGGACTCCTCGTCGACAACCTCCTGGACCTGTCCCACGAGACGTATCTGCACGGCGGGTACATCGGCACCCCCGAGGTCGCCGAGACGCCGATCACGACGGAGGTCGACGAGGGCGCCGGCATCGTCCGGGTCAGCCGGCACATGGACGACGCCGCGTGCCCGCCCTTCTACGCCAAGTCCACCGGCATAGAGGGCCGGATCACCCGCTGGCAGGACATCGAGTACCACGCGCCCTGCCTGTACCTGCTGCACAGCCGCATCGCCCCGGTCGGTGTGCTGCCCGAGGCGGACGGCAGCGACCCGAACGGCTTCCACACCGAGATCACGTACGCCATCACACCGTCCGGCGACGGCAAGGTGTACGACTTCTGGGCCGTCTCCCGCGACTGGGCGACCGACGACGCCGAGGTCACCGAGTTCCTGCGCGGCAACAACCACACGGTCGTGATGCAGGACGTCACCGCCCTCAACCTGCTCCAGAAGACCCTCGGCACCGAGCGCACCGGCTACCAGGAGCTGAGCATCAACATCGACACCGGTGGTCTGGCCGCCCGCCGTATCCTCGCCCGGCTGGTCGAGGAGGGCGAGAAGCCCGTGGAGAAGGTCCAGTGACGAGCCCGACCGGCGAGATCTACCGCATCGACTGGCTGCCCGGCACCGACGTCCTGCACGGCACCTGCCACTGCGGCCGCGAGCACACCGCGCAGGACCCGGTGGAGATGTGGGAGTGGATGCTCGCCCACCCCCAGGGGCACGACGTCGACGAGCCACGAGGAAACAGTTCATGAGCGTCTACGAAGCCGAACTCGTCGTCGAGCGGCGTGAGTTCGCCGCCGACGGCGTGCTCGCCCTCACCCTGCGCCACCCGCTCGGCGAACCGCTCCCGGCGTGGGAGCCGGGCGCCCACATCGATGTCGTGCTCGGCCCCGGGCTGGAGCGGCAGTACTCGCTGTGCGGCGATCCGGCCGACCGGTCGGCCTGGCGGATCGCGGTGCTGCGCGAGCCGGACGGCCGGGGCGGCTCGGCCCATGTGCACGAGCAGGTGGGGCAGGGCGACAAGGTCCGCGTGCGCGGCCCCCGGAACAACTTCGGACTGGAGCCCGCCCCCCGCTACCGCTTCGTCGCGGGCGGCATCGGCATCACCCCGATCCTGCCGATGCTGGCGGCGGCCGAGACCGCGGGCGCCGAGTGGACGCTGCTGTACGGCGGGCGCAGCCGCCGGTCGATGGCGTTCGGCGAGGAACTCGCCCGGTACGGGGACCGGGTGACGATCGCGCCCGAGGACGAGACGGGGCTGCTGGACCTGCCCTCCGTGCTGGACGACGTACCCGAGGGCACGCTCGTCTACTGCTGCGGCCCCGGCGCGCTGCTGGACGCGGTCGAGGAGCGCTGCCCGTCCGCGGTGCTGCGCGTCGAGCGGTTCCGGCCGAAGGAGCAGGAGACGGGCGGCGACACCGGGTTCGAGGTGGAGCTGGCGCGGAGCGGCAGGACACTCACCGTGGCGCCGGACGTCTCCGTGCTGGACGCCGTGCGCGACGCCGGGGTCGAGGTGCTCTTCTCCTGCACCGAGGGCACCTGCGGCACCTGTGAGACCGACGTCCTCGACGGCACCCCGGAACACCGGGACTCCGTGCTCACCCCTCAGGAGCGGGAGAGCGGCGAGACGATGATGATCTGCGTGTCCCGGTGCCTTGGGCGGCGGCTGGTGCTGGACTTGTGATCCGCAGGTCGGCCTCGATCCCGGCGACGGTCGCCAGCAGGTGCGGCAACAGGTCGCGGCGTACGGAGTCGACGGAGTTGCGCCCGGCGTGCACGGCGATGTTGACGGCCGCGACCACCTCGCCGTCCCGGTCCCGCACCGGGGCGGCGACCGACCTCAGCCCCTCCTCCAGTTCCTGGTCGACGACGGCGTAGCCCTGCCGGCGGACGCGGCACAGCTCCGCCCGCAGGGCCTCCGGCGTGATGAGCGTGCGCGGGGTGAGGGGCTTCAACTCCCCCTGGGCGAGCCTGGCTTCGACGTCCTCGTCGGGCAGATGGGCGAGGATCACCCGGCCCACCGACGTCACGTACGCCGGGAACCGGGTGCCGACCGTGATGGACGCGGTCATGATGCGGCGGGTCGGGACCCGGGCGACGTAGACGATGTCGTCGCCGTCGAGGACACAGAGCGAGGACGATTCCCTGACCCGCGCGACGAGTTGCTCGAGGTGGGGCTCGGCGATCTGGGGCAGCGTGTAGCCGGCGAGGTAGGAGTAGCCCAGCTCCAGCACCCGCGGGGTGAGGCGGAAGCGTCGGCCGTCGCTGTGCACGTAGCCGAGGTCGGCGAGGGTGAGCAGGAAGCGGCGCGCAGCCGCGCGCGTCAGTTCGCAGGCCCGCGCGACCTCGCTCAGGGTCAGCGCCGGATGCTCGGCGTCGAAGGCGCGGATCACGGCGAGGCCGCGCTCGAAGGACCGGACGAAATGCGGTGCGCGGGCTTCAGCGGACATCCTGGGCCTCCGGCGTGACGTACGACCGTGCGCTGTGCGCACGCTAGGAGTGCGGATCTCGTGATGTCAACGAGCGGTGCCGGCAAGGGCATTGACCATGGAGCGGACACGGCCATACGTTCTCGCTGAGCACAAGCGTGCTGTCTGCGCACAACCTGTCGGAGAACCACAGCCGGTCCCACAGGAGGAGTCTTGCGTCGTCGTCTCTTCACCCGTCTCGCGGCCGTGTCCGTCCTGCTCGCCGCGGCGGCCTGCGGCTCGTCCGACGGCGGTGGCACCTCGGACGCGGGCGCCTCGTCCGGCGGTGTGACCACCGTCGAGGTCGGGCTCATTCCCATCGTCGATGTGGCACCGCTCTATCTGGGCCAGGAGAAGGGCTTCTTCGAGAAGCAGGGCCTGAAGCTGCGGTTCACCACCGCGCAGGGGGGCGCGGCGATCGTGCCCGGTGTGGCCAGCGGTCAGTTCCAGTTCGGTTTCTCCAACGTGACGTCGCTGATGATCGCCCAGTCCAACAACGTGCCGATCAAGGCCGTCTCGAACGCGATCGCCTCGACCGGTGTCGAGGGCGAGGACTTCAGCGCGATCACCGTGGGCAAGGACAGTCCGATCAGGTCGCCGAAGGACCTGGCGGGCAAGCGGGTCGCCATCAACACCTTGAAGAACATCAACGAGACGTCCGTCCGCGCGTCGGTGCGCAAGGCGGGCGGCGACCCGGACAAGGTGAAGTTCGTCGAGCTCGCCTTCGACCAGATGCCGGCCGCCCTCGACAGCGGGCAGATCGACGCCGCCCAGGTGGTCGAGCCCGCCCTCGCCACCGTCAAGAGCCAGGGCGGACGCGTCATCGCCTCGCCCTTGGTGGACGTGGCACCCGACCTCACCGTCGCGCTGTACTTCACCTCGACCCGGTACGCCCAGCAGAACCCGCAGGTGGTCGAGAAGTTCCGGAAGGCCACCGCCGAGTCCCTCGCCTACGCCGACGCCAACCCGGACGAGGCCCGCCGGATCGTCACCACGTACACGAAGATCCCGGCGGCGGTGCTGGAGAAGGTGACCCTGCCCAAGTGGCCGGCGGAACCGAACCGCGCCTCCATCGAGGCACTGATGAAGCTCGGCGAGGACGACGGCCTGTTCAAGTCGACGCCCGATCTGGACAAGCTGCTGCCGTGAGGGACACCGACGCATGAGGGGTGTGAACGCCGCACTCGGTGCGGCCGGACTCGCCGCCTTTCTCGCCCTGGGCGAGGCGGTGCCGCGGCTCGGCCTGGTCGAGGAGACCTACTTCCCGCCCACCAGCCGTATCGCCGCAGCGCTCGCGGACGAGACGGCCGACTCGGCCTTCTGGACGGCGCTCGGCGACACGCTCACCGGCTGGGCGCTGGGCCTGGCGATCGCGTCCTGCGCGGGGATCGTGGTGGGTGTGCTGATCTCGGTCGTGCCGCATCTGCGCGAGGCGACGGCCTCCACCATCGAGTTCCTGCGCCCGATCCCCTCGGTCGCGCTGATCCCGCTGGCGGTGCTGCTGTACGGCACCGAACTGCGCTCGGTGCTCCTCCTCGTCGTCTACGCGTCGTTCTGGCAGGTCCTGATCCAGGTCCTGTACGGCGTCCAGGACGTCGACCCCGTCGCCGACGAGACGGCGCGGTCGTACGGTCTCGGTACCTGGGCGCGGATCCGGCACGTGCTGTGGCCGACCGCGCTGCCGTACGTCATGACCGGCGTCCGGCTGGCGGCGGCGGTCGCGCTGATCCTCGCCATCACCTCCGAACTCGTCATCGGGGCACCGGGGCTGGGCAAGCGCATCGGGGTGGCACAGGCCTCGCAGGCGGTGCCCGAGATGTACGCGCTGATCGTGGTGACCGGCCTGCTGGGTCTGCTGATCAACGTCGGCGCGCGCACGGTGGAGCGGCGGGCGCTGGCCTGGCACCAGTCGGTGCGCGGGGAGGTGGCGGTGTGAGGCGTCCGCTGCTGCGGCTGGTGTTCGCCGGCGCCCTGCCGGCCCTGCTGGTCACGGTCTGGTGGGTGGCGTCCGCCGGCAGTACGGACGTGTACTGGCCGCCCCTGCGGACGATCCTGGAGGCCTTCCCGGACGTGTGGACGGCGGAGCGCCTGCGGGGTGACGTACTGCCCAGCGTGCTGCGGCTGGCGGGCGGTTACGCGCTGGCGGCGGTCGTGGGGGTGGCGCTCGGCACGGTCATCGGGTCGTACCGGCGGGTGCGGGCGGTGTGCGAGCCGGTCCTGGAGTTCCTGCGGGCGGTGCCGCCGCCGGTGCTGGTGCCGGTCATCATGCTGTTCGCGGGGATCGGCGACACGATGAAGGTCACGGTGATCGCGGCCGGCTGCGTGTGGCCCGTCCTGCTCAACACGGTCGAGGGCGTGCGGGCGGTGGACCCGGTGATGGCCGAGACGGCGCGCTCGTACGGCATCACGGGTGTGGCGCGGCTCAGGAAGCTGGTGCTGCGGTCGGCGAGCCCGCAGATCTTCGCGGGTCTGCGCCAGGCCCTGTCCATCGGCATCATCCTCATGGTGATCAGCGAGATGTTCGCCGCGAGCAACGGGCTCGGCTTCACCATCGTCCAGTTCCAGCGCGGCTTCGCGATCCCGGACATGTGGACCGGCATCCTCGTGCTCGGTCTGCTCGGCTTCCTGCTGTCGGTCGTCTTCCAGTGGGTCGAGCGGCGGGTGCTCGGCTGGTACCACGGTCTGCGCGCCTCGGCCCGGCGATCGCCGTGAGCCTCTCGAAAGGGCGGTCCATGCTCGACGTACGGGGTCTGAAGAAGGTCTACGCGGGGTCGGGGCGGCGGGTCGAGGCGGTCCGCGACCTCACCTTCACCGTCGGCGCCGGTGAACTCGTCTGTCTCGTCGGGCCGTCGGGCTGCGGCAAGACGACACTGCTGAAGTGCGTGGGAGGGCTGCTCGCGCCGACCGGCGGTGAAGTGCTGCTGGAGGGGCGCAAGGTGAGCGGTCCGCCGCCCGGAATGGCATTCGTCTTCCAGGAGTACGGGCGCAGCCTCTTCCCCTGGATGCGGGTCGGCGAGAATGTCGAACTTCCGCTGAGGAAGAAGGCCTTGAGCAAGGCCCGGCGCCGGGGCCTGGTCCGCGACGCGCTGGAGTCGGTGGGGCTGGCTGACGCCGTGGGGGCGTATCCCTGGCAGCTGTCGGGCGGTATGCAGCAGCGGGTCGCCATCGCCCGGGCGCTGGCGTACGAGCCCCGCGTGCTGCTGATGGACGAGCCGTTCGCGGCGGTGGACGCGCAGACCCGGGCCGATCTGGAGGACCTGGTCCGGGGGCTGTGGCGGGAGCGCGGCATCACGATCCTGTTCGTCACCCACGACATCGACGAGGCCGTCTACCTCGGGGAGCGGGTGATCGTGCTGTCCGCGTCCCCCACGGTTGTCCGGGAGCAGCTGAAGGTCGATCTGCCGGTCGAGCGGGATCAGTTGCACACGAGGGTGGATCCGCGGTTCGCCGAGCTGCGTACGCATGTGTACGAGCAGATCCAGGCTGCGAAGAAGGGGGCCGTCGCGTCCTAAGAGCTCGGTCCGGTCTGCCGTCTGGAGGCTGCGGGTCGTGGGGGCTGGTCGCGCAGTTCCCCGCGCCCCTAAGGGGCGCTTGCCCACAGTCCCCGGATGTGTCCGAGGTGACGGGTCATCACCGCCCGTACAGCCTCCTCGTCCCGGGCGAGCAGCGCGTCGAGGATCTCCAGGTGTTCCTCGGCCGATGCCTCCAGCCGTCCCTGCTCGGCTAGCGCGGTCAGGCCGTACAGGCGCGAGCGGCGTCTGAGGTCCCGTACGACGTCGACGAGGTGGTCGTTGCCGGCGAGGGCCAGCAGGCCGAGGTGGAAGCGCAGGTCGGCCTCGACGTAGGCGATGAGGTCGCCGGCCGCGGCGGAGGTGACTATCTCCTGTGCGACCGGCCGGAGTTCCTCCAACGCCACCGGGTCGGCCGTGGCGGCGAGGCCCGCCGTCGTGGGGATCTCGATCAGCGCGCGGATGTGGGTGTACTCGTCGAGCTGCTTGTCGGAGACGGCGGTGACGCGGAAGCCCTTGTTGGGCACGGTGTCGACGAGGCCTTCCTTGGCGAGGTCGAGCATGGCCTCACGCACGGGGGTGGCGGAGACCCCGAAGCGGGCGGCGAGGCCGGGGGCCGAGTAGACCTCGCCGGGGAGCAGTTCGCCTGCGATCAGGGCGGCTCGCAGCGCGTCCGCGACCCGCTCCCGGTGGCTGGGTTTCCTGCTGCCCAGCACGGGCAGGGCGGGGGTGTGCTGCGGGGCCATGACGGTCGGGGTTCCTCTCGTGGTCGGACGTGTGCGGCTTACAGGACGAACCCGGCCGGGAACGGGTCCTCGGGGTCCAGCAGGTACTGGGCGGTGCCGGTGATCCAGGCGCGTCCGGTGAAGCTGGGCAGCACGGCCGGGTGACCGGCCACCTCGGTGGTGCCGAGCAGTCTGCCGGTGAACCGGGTGCCGATGAAGGACTCGTTCACGAACTCGGTGTGCAGCGGGAGTTCGCCGCGCGCGTGCAACTGTGCCATGCGGGCGCTGGTGCCCGTGCCGCACGGCGAGCGGTCGAACCAGCCGGGGTGGATGGCCATGGCGTGCCGGGAGTGGCGGGCGGTCGAGCCGGGGGCCGCCAGGTAGACGTGGTGGAGGCCGTGGATGGACGGGTCGTCCGGGTGGACGGGCGGGTCCTCGGCGTTGACGGCGGCCATGAGGGACAGGCCGGCCCGGAGGATGTCGTCCTTGCGGGACCGGTCGAAGGGCAGGCCGAACCGCTCCAGCGGCAGGATGGCGTAGAAGTTGCCGCCGAAGGCGAGGTCGTACGTCACGGTCCGGCCGTCGGCGAGGGTGGCCTCGCGGTCGAGGCCGACGGCGAAGGAGGGCACGTTCCGCAGGGTGACCGATGTGGCGGCCCCGTCCGCCACGGCCACCTCGGCGACGACCGGGCCCGCCGGGGTGTCGAGCCGGATGGTGGTGACCGGCTCGGTGACCTCGACCATTCCGGTCTCGACGAGCACGGTCGCCACGCCGATCGTGCCGTGCCCGCACATCGGCAGATAGCCGGAGACCTCGATGTAGACGACGCCCCAGTCGCAGTCGGGCCGGGTCGGCGGCTGGAGGATCGCGCCGCTCATGGCGGCGTGACCGCGCGGCTCGTTCATCAGCAACTGCTTGATGGTGTCGCGGTGTTCACGGAAGTACAGCCGTCGCTCGTTCATGGTGGCGCCGGGGATGGTGCCGATGCCGCCGGTGATGACGCGGGTCGGCATGCCCTCGGTGTGCGAGTCGACGGCGTGCAGGACGAGTCCGCTGCGCATGATCCCGCCTTCCCTCACGCCAGTCCGGCCGCGACGGCCTTCTCGGTTGCGGTCCGGACGGCGGCCTCCTGCTCGGGCGGCAGCGGCATGCGCGGCGGGCGGCAGGGTCCGCCGTGGCGGCCGACCAGGTCCATGGACAGTTTGATGGCCTGGACGAACTCCACGCGTGAGTCCCACCGCAGCAGCGGATGCAGCTGCCGGTACAGGGACCGCGCGGTGTCGAGGTCGCCGTCGACGGCCGCGTGGTACAGCTCGACCGAGGCCTGCGGCAGCGCGTTCGGGTAGCCCGCCACCCAGCCCTTGGCGCCCGCGACGGCCAGCTCCAGCAGGACGTCGTCCGCGCCGATCAGCAGGTCGAGTTCGGGGGCGAGCTCGGCGATGCGGTAGGCCCTGCGGACGTCTCCGGAGAACTCCTTCACCGCACGGATGTACCCCTCGCCGTGCAGCCGGGCGAGCAGCTCGGGCACGAGGTCGACCTTGGTGTCGATCGGGTTGTTGTACGCGACGACCGGCAGGCCCGTCTTCGCGACCTCGGCGTAGTGGGCGAGGACGGAACGCTCGTCGGCGCGGTAGGCGTTCGGCGGCAGCAGCATCACCGCCCGGCAGCCCGCCTCGCCCGCCTGCTCGGCCCAGCGCCGGGACTCGGCGGACCCGTACGCGGCGACGCCGGGCATGACGCGCTGCCCGCCGATCGCGGCGACGGCCGTCTCGACCACCCGGGCACGCTCCTCGGGGGTGAGCACCTGGTACTCGCCGAGGGAGCCGTTCGGCACGACGCCGTCGCAGCCGTTCTCGACCAGCCAGGCGCAGTGCTCGGCGTACTTGTCGTAGTTCACGGAGAGGTCGTCGTCCAGCGGGAGCGCGGTGGCGACGAGGACGCCGTGCCAGGGGCGGTGGTCGGTCATGACAGTTCCTCCTGGGTGTGTTGCCGTGCGAGGACGCCGAGCGGTACGGGACGGGCGAGGGGCCTTCTGGAAGGGGCGGGCGGGCAGCCGGCGAGACCCGCGACGGCGGACTGGCACATCCGGCCCTGGCACCAGCCCATACCGGCCCGGGTCAGCAGCTTCACGGTGCGCTCGTCGCCCGCTCCGAGGTCCAGGGCGTCGCGCACGGCACCGGCGGTGACCTCCTCGCAGCGGCAGACCACGGTGTCGTCGGTGACCTGCTCGGGCCAGTGCGCGGGCGGCGCGTACGCGGCGTCGAGGGCGGCCGCTGAACGCCTGAGGTTCGTGCGGGCCTTGAGGGCGGTGGGCGCCGGGGCGGGGGTGGTGCCGCGCAGGTGGGCGGCGGCGGAGCACCCGGCGATGTGCCCCTCGGCGAGGGCGAGGGCCGCGCCGCCGATACCGGTGGACTCGCCTGCCGCCCACACACCGGGGACGTCCGTGCGCTGCTCGGCGTCGACGGCCACCGCCAGCCCGTCCAGGCCGCAGCCGAGGCCCTCCGCCAGGTCGGTGTGCGGGAGCATGCCGTGGCCGACGGCCAGGGTGTCGCAGGGCAACTGCCGCTCGGTGCCGGGCCGGACGCGTCCGGCGGTGTCGAGAGCGGCGACCGTGACTCCGGTCAGCCGGTCGTCGCCGTGGGCGCGGACGACGGTGTGGCGGGCCAGGACGGGCACGCGGTGACGCAGCAGCCGGGCGGCGTATCCGGCGCCCTCCGGGAGCCTGCCGGCCAGGGCCCTGCCGTGGCGGGCCAGGCGCCCGGGGCCGGTGGACTCGACGAGTGCGGCGACCTCGACGCCGGCCGCCGCGAGCCCGGTCGCCACGGGCAGCAGCAGCGGCCCGGTCCCGGCCACGATGGCCCGCCGTCCCGGCACCACAAGGCTGCCCTTGAGCATGGCCTGGGCGCCCCCGGCGGTGACGACGCCAGGGAGGGTCCAGCCGGGGAAGGGCAGCACGTGTTCGTATCCGCCGGTGGCCAGGAGCACGGCACGGGCGTGCACCTCGGCCGGCTCCTCCTGCTCCGGGCCGAGCAGCGCGTGCACGGTGAAGCCGCCGGACGTCCGCTCCACACACCACACATGGTGGTCCGTCAGCACACGGACGGAACTGGCGGCGAGGCCGTCCCGCAGCCGCTCCCAGGTGCGCCACCGGTGGTGCAGCGTCTCGGGCCGCCCGGCCCCGAGAGCGGCGGCGGGCTGCCGGTAGAACTGTCCGCCGGTCTCCGTCGCCGCGTCGACGAGCACGACCCGGGCGCCGCGCGCGGCCGCCGCGAGTGACGCGGCCAGCCCGGCCGGACCGGCGCCGATCACGACGAGTTCAGCCCGCATGACCGTCTCCCCCGTCGTCCGCCCTCACCTGGTCCACGCCCGCATGGCCCGTCCCCTGCTGCGTGCCGATCACGTCTCCCGGCCGCACCGCTACCAGACAAGCGCGTTGGTTGGGGCGGTCGTTGACGGTCACCAGGCAGTCGAAGCAGACGCCGATCCCGCAGAACACTCCCCGCGGACGGCCCTCGCCCCGGGTGGTGCGCCAGGAGGTGACGCCCGCCGCCCACAGCACGGCGGCGACCGTCTGACCCGGCAGCGCCCGGACCGGCCGCCCGTCGAACGTGACCGTGAAGGCGGGGCCGGGCCTGGCCCCCGCCAGCTCCAGTGGATTCACTCGGCCTCCTCGGGAAAGCGGTCGGGCCGGAACGGGACGAGATCCAGATCGGGCGTCCGCCCGGTCAGCGCCTGCGCGATCAACTGCCCGGTGCCGGTGGCGAGACCGATGCCGGCGCCCTCGTGCCCGCAGGCGTGCAGCAGTCCGGGCGCCCGCGGGTCGGGGCCGATCGCGGGCAGATGGTCCGGCAGATACGGCCGGAAACCCGCGTACGTCCGCATGGCCCGGACTCCGGCGAGGAACGGGAAGAGCCGCGTCGCACCCGCCGCCAGCGCCCGCAGTGCCGGGAGCGACAACGAGCGGTCGAAGCCGACGCGTTCGCGGCTGGCGCCGATGAGGACCGGCCCGGCGGGGGTGCCCTCGACGACCGGGGAGGTCTGGAGGGCCGCCGAGTCGCTGGCGACGTCGGCCACGTAGTCGGCGGCGTACACCTTGTGCCGGATGCGGGGCGGCAGCGGCTCGGTGACCAGGACGAAACCGCGCCGGGGCAGCACCGGCAGCGACACCCCGGCGCGGGCCGCCACCTCGCCGCCCCAGGTGCCGGCCGCGTTGACGACGGCCGGGGCGTGGATGTCGCCCCGTCCCGTACGCACTCCGCGCACCGCGCCGTCGGGGCCGCGCAGCACCCCGGTCACCTCCCGGCCGGTGAGCAGCCGGGCGTTCGAGGCGCGCAGCAGGTGGGCCGCCGCCAGAGCGGGCATCACTTGGGCTTCCTGCGGGTAGTGCACGCCGCCCGCGAGGCCGGGGGCCAGACACGGCTCCAGGTCGGGGAGCCGGTCGGGCGCCACCGGGACCGCTTCGACCCCGGCCGCGCGCTGCCCGGCGGCGAGTCTCTCCAGCCCGGCCAGCGCCTCGCCGGTGCCGGCGACGACGACCCCGCCCTTGGCCTCGTACTCGACCGCCTTCCCCAGCCCCTCCCGGGCCAGTTCGGCCCACAGCCGGGCGGACAGCAGGGCCAGGTCGAGCTCGGGGCCGGGTTCCTTGTCGGAGACCAGGAGGTTGCCCTCCCCCGCGCCGGTCGTGCCGCCGGCCACCGGGCCCCGGTCCACCACGACGGTGTCCAGGCCCGCGCGGGCCGCGTACAGGGCGCAGGCGGCGCCCACCACTCCGGCTCCGACCACTACGACATCGCAGGTCAGCGGCTCGCTCACGTCAGTACTATGTCACACACCACAGTGTCTGGGAATGGGGCGAACGCCGGGGATGCGGTGCTGTGGTGACGGGGAACCCGGCGGGGCTCAGTCGGCCGCGGGGACGACCCTCAGATGGGAGGCGGTACGGCGGGTCCGGCGGTCCCGGGACGGGGTGCGGCGGGCATCGCGCAGCGTGAAGGTGAGCCGGGTGCAGCCCAGTTCCTCGAGCGTCCTGGACGTCTCGACGACGATCCGGCAGTCGGTGGCGCCCCAGCGCGGATCCGGGTGCAGCAGCGGCCGTACGGCGCCGTCCTGCTCGACGGCGCTCTCGCCGACCGAACGGATCCAGTGCGGCAGGCCGTGCCGGTAGGCGGCCTCCATGATGGGGTCCTGGGCGATGTCGCGGCGGATGGCCTGGAGGCCGTGGTCGGGGCCGTGGCTCTCCACGGTCCGCGCGAAGTGCGCGAGCATCGGCAGGCACCAGCTCGCCTCGTGCTCGCCGAGCACCGTGGGAGCGTCGGGGTGGAACAGCACGAACCTGAGGAAGTTGTCGCCCGGCATGGCCGTCGGGTGCGGACCGACGCCACCGAAAAGCGACCGGAAGGCGCTGTTGGTCAGCAAGACGTCCCAGGAGCGGTCGACGACGAGCGAAGGGAAGGAGACGGCCTCCAGAAGCCCGGCGTAGTCCCCCAGGTAGGCCTGGACATCGGAAGTCTCGGGGACGGGCCGCGGTGCCGGCCGCTGCCCTCCTGCCTGATATGCCATCGGGAGGTCACCCCTCTTGCCTGTGCGGCCTTGACGCGGCGTCCCGATCCTGCTGCCCCGAGTTGAGGCGTGTCAACTATCGTGGCATTTTATGCCTGTTGACGGCTGAAATTGGCCACAGTTGTGGCGAGACCTGGATGTGAGTTCGAACCACCCGCTACGCTCCGGGAAGTTAACGCCGGGGTAGGTCACGGCATCCACTTGTGAGAAGCCTGTGAGAGACGTAGGAGATCTGTCGGTGACGGGTGGCTTCGTCGAAGGTCCGGGCGCCACGCCGACGGCCGTGCTGGCGGCCGTCGTCTCCCGTGTCACCGCCCTCGCCGACCGCCTCGGCGTGCCGCACGCCGAGGTCTTCGACATCGGCCGGCTGTCCGTCGCCTCCGGAGTTCCGGAGCCCGTGGTCAAGGCCCTGCTCGGCGGCAGGCCGGCGGGCGAACCCGATGTGCAGGCCCGCTTCCTCCAGCGCCTGGACCTGCTGCGCCGGACCCGGCTCAAGCCCAACGGCCGCAAGTACACCCAGCAGGAGATCGCCGACGGAGCGGGCATGTCCCGGCAGCAGGCCGGCGCCCTCATCAACGGCGATCGGCGGCCGACCATGGAGCACTGCGACGCCCTCCAGCGGTTCTTCCGGGTGCATGCCGGTTTCCTCACGGCCGAGGACCCCGAGGCGCTGGTGAGCGCCCTCCAGCACACCGAGCAGGAACTGCTCCAGAAGCTCGCCGACCGCGAGCGGGAGGCGGCCGCGGCGGCCGACGACCCGCTGGAGCGGCTGTTGCAGGACCACGGCGTGCGCGGCATCGCCTGGCGGGCCGCGCAGCTGCCCACCGACCAGCACCGCGACAAAGTGGCGGAGTGGCTGGACATGCTCCTGGAGAGCGTCAAGCGGCCCGAGTCGTGACCGTGGGGAGAACTGTGGGCATCGGTAAGGAAATGCGCCGCCTGTGCGGTGAGCTGGTCGCGGAGCTGACCCTCCCCGCGCCGGCGCGGCCCGACGAGCTGTACGCCGCGCTGTGCGACGCCATGAGCAGACGCCGGGGCCGTCCCGTCCACTTCCGCACGGCCGCCTTCCCGCCCGGGACCGCGAGCGGGCTGTGGCTCGACATGGCCGAGCAGGATCTCGTCGTGATCGAGGAACGCACGGCTCCCGATCACCAGTTGGTGATCCTGGGGCACGAGCTGTGGCACATGAAGGCCGGACACTGCTCCCACCACGTCGAGGGCGCCGCTGTCGCGGCCCGGCTGCTCCACGACGACGCCGACCTCCAGGCGACGGTGCACAAGGTCGCCGCGCGCACCCGCTTCGACCTCGACGACGAGAAGGAGGCCGAGAGCTTCGGCCTGCTGCTGGCCAGCAAGTGCCGGGCGTGGCTGGCGGGTTCGTCGTCGCGGGGGCCGGTGCAGCGGGACCACCTGGCGGGACGGATCGAGGCGTCGCTGGGGTACCCGGGGCCGCAGGGCTGACAGGCGCTGCGCCGGGTCGAGGCGGGGTTTCCCCTCCGCCGAGCGGGCGAACCGACGGGCTGCGGGGCCGGATTGTCAGTGGTGGACGGCAAGCTGGAGGTGCGCCCCCTTTGCGTGCGGGGCGTGACCGATGACTCCGACACGGGGAGAGCCGACCGATGCCCACCGCCGTACTGACGGACCGCGAACGCACCGCCGTCCAGGCCTACCTGCGCCTGCTGCACACCGTCCGGGCCGCCTTCGACCTGGAGACGGACCCGCGCGGCTCCCACCGGCCCCCGGTCGTCCCGCCCGGCGTCCTCGCCGAGGCGGAAGAGGCCCTCGAACGAGCGGGCCTGACCGGCAACGAGGAGGAATTCTTCCGGCTGCTCCAGAACTGGTGCCCGGAGCCGGGGCCCTGAGCCGGCGGTCGACGGCCGGGGGGCAGCCGGGCACCGGACCGGCGGTGGGCAGGGCGCCCTGAGTGCAGGTCCGCAGGCCCGCCCGTCGCGCGGCGGGCTCAGCCGTGCGGTACTGCGACCGCCGTCGCGACCAGGCCCCGGTCGGCGGTCCAGTGGCCGTCGAAATGGCCGAGGCGGCGGTCGCCGACCCGTGGGCCGGGGACGAGGAGTGTGGCGCGGAAGGTGCCGCGCAGGTGTTCGCCGGGGGCGGCGGAGATCTCGATGTCGGCCTCCGTGAAGTCCAGCCACTTGCCGGTGAGGGGGAACCACGCCTTGTAGACGGACTCCTTCGCACTGAACAGCAGCCGGTCCCAGTGGACGTCGGGGCGCTGTGCGGCCAGCCGCCGCAGGCGCTCGGCCTCGGCCGGCAGGGAGACGGCGGGCAGGACCCCTTCGGGGAGCGGCCCGTGGGCCTCGGCGTCGATGCCGAGGGAGGCGAGGTCGGTGGCACGGACCACGGCGGCGGCGCAGTAGCCGTCGCAGTGGGTCATGCTGCCGGCCAGGCCGGCCGGCCAGCGCGGGGCGCCGCGTTCCCCGGGCAGGATCGGCTGCGGCGGCACGCCGAGCTTCTCCATGGCACGGCGGGCACAGGAGCGGACGACGGCGAACTCCCGGCGCCGCTTGGCGACCGCCCGCGCCACGAGCGCCGCCTCCTCGGGGTACAGCGGGGCGTCCACGCTCTCGTGGCCGTATGCCTCCACCGTGACGACGGTCTGTGGCAGCAGGACTTCGATCACCGCTCCTCCCCCTCCGCCGGCAGGATGCGCCGCAGCCGCCCCGGCTCCCCGGACCGCTTGCGCCACTCGCGGGGGTAGCCCACCGACACCTCCTCGAAGCGCACGCCCTCGTGCCAGGTGGTGCGTGGGATGTGCAGATGGCCGTAGACCATGGTGTGGACACGGAACCTGCGGTGCCAGTCGGCGGTCAGATCCGTGCCGCACCACATGGCGAACTCGGGGTGCCACAGCACGTCCATCGGGTGGCGGTGCAGCGGGTAGTGGTTGACGGGGATCACGGGCAGGTCTTCGGGCAGCTCGGCGAGCCTGCGTTCCGACACGGCGACCCGGGCCCGGCACCAGGCCTCCCGGCTCGGGTACGGGTCGGGGTGCAGCAGGTGCTCGTCGGTGCACACGATCCCCGTGCCCTCGGCGTACTCCAGGCCCTGCTCCTTGGTCGCGCACCCGGCCGGCAGGAACGAGTAGTCGTACAGCAGGAACAGCGGGGCGACGGCCACGGGTCCGCCGGGCCCGTCCCAGACGGGGTAGGGGTCCTCCGGTGTCGTCACGCCGAGATCCCGGCACAGCTCGACCAGATGGTCGTACCGGGCGACGCCGCGCAGGGTGACGGGGTCGCTCGGATGGGTCCACAGCTCGTGGTTCCCGGGCACCCACACGACCTTGCGGAAGCGGCCGGCGAGCGTCTCGAGGGCCCAGCGGACGTCGGCCACGGTCTCGGCGACGTCCCCGGCCACGAGCAGCCAGTCGTCGTCCGTCCCGGGCCGCATCCGCTCGACCAGGGCGCGGTTCTCCGGGTAGCCGATGTGCAGATCGCTGATGGCCAGTAGTCGTGCGGAGCCACCGGCCGTCGACGTCACCCCTCGCCCCCCTCCGCACGCCCGAACGCGAACGCCACCACGAGATCACATCCGCGGGCGGGGGGACAAGGGCGGCCTGACGGTCACAGTCGTAAATCCGTAACCCGCGCGTTGCACGACACGGCCCGCCGAAGCCGTATGATCTGCCCCAACACCACCGCTAAGAACTTCCCTCTCACAGGGGCGGTTTGGTGACCCTCCATTCAACCTGCCCGGGCACGGGCTGCTGAGCCCTGCCCGCGAACCGTGAAAGGCGGCCTGCATGGTCTCTCGCGTACGCGTCTGGCTCAACCGCACGTACGCGGAGAACGTGTTCTTCATGGATCAGCTGCGGAGAAATCCCAGCGACCGGGCCGTCGAGATCCATGCCACGCACGGCGACCCCGACTCCCCCGTGCTGGCCGCCGCCGACACCGCCGAGCTGGAGCCCGAGAACCTCTCCCCCGCCGGGTACGTCGAGTACGCGCTGGACCAGTGCGCGCGGCGCGGTATCGACGTCTTCGTGCCCCGGCTGCACCAGTCGGCGATCGTGGCGCACCGCGCCGAGTTCGAGGCGGTCGGTACGGCTTTGCTGGCACCGCCGCCCGAGGCGGTGGCCGTCTTCCACGACAAGGTGATCGCCTACGAGGCGGTCCAGGCGGTCGGCGTGCCGGTGCCGCCGTGGTGGCGGGTACGGTCGAGCGACGAACTCGTCGCGGCAGTCGAGGAGTTGGAGGACGCCGGGCACAAGGCGTGCTTCAAGCCGGCGTCCGGGGCGGGCGGGGTGGGCTTCCGCGTGATCACGCGCTCCCCCTTCTCGATGGTGCACCTGAGCGGCTTCCCGAGCCCGTACGTGCCGCTCGACCTGGTGCTGGAGGCGCTGCGTCGGGCCGAGGAGCCGGTCGACTGGCTGGTGATGCCGCGCCTGGAGCAGCCCGAGGTGTCGGTGGACTGCCTGACCGGTCCGGACAACCGGGTCCGGCTGGCCATCGGCCGCACCAAGAACGGCCGACGCCGGGGCTTCACGCTGCACGAGCAGTGGCTGGAGCCCGCCCGGCTGATCGCGGAGGGCTTCGGTCTGCACTACCTGTCCAACATCCAGTTCCGGATGTTCGGCGACCGGCCGGTCCTGATGGACGTCAACACCCGCCCGGCGGGCGGCCTGCACCAGCTGTCCCTGTGCGGTGTCAACGCGCCCTGGGCCGCCGTCCAGCTGGCGCTCGGCGAGGACCCGGGCGAGGTGGTCCCGCCGTTCCTGGGACAGGACTACACGGTGGTGTCGGGGCCGCGCCCGCTGCGGCCGGTGTCGCTGCCGCACCAGCGGCCGGAGGCGACGGAGCAGCAGCCGCTGCCCGCGGTGCCCGCCGACTCCGTCGAGGCGACGGCCCCGCAGGCCACGGTCGGGGCCCTGCCTCTCTAGCCCCCGATTCCCTTCAGTCCCCGTACCCCCACGCCAGGGACAGTTCCCTCAGGCGTGGGGGGAGTTCGACGTCCGGGGCGGCGGAGCGGGCCGACTGGATGCGGCCGGACTTGATGGTGCTGGACCAGTCGCCGAGCTGGGGGCGGAAGGTGCCGTGGTCCTTGCTGCCGTAGTCGAGCATGCCGGGCTCCCACGGGACGCCGAGGTGGTCGCAGATGCCCCGGGTGACCTTCTCCGGCTCGGCGGTGAGCTCCTCGTAGGTGATCACATGGGGGTCGAGGTTCAGACGGGCCTCCTCCAGCTTCTCGCTGTAGTCGAGGACCTCGGCGCGGACGGCTTCGTGATCGGGGTCGGCGCGTCGGGCGGTGAGGGACGTGACGACCGCGCCGGGGTGGCGCAGCAGCAGGATGTAGCGGGCGTTCGGCCAGCATCGCCGCAGACGGGGCCAGATGAGGGTGTTCGGCGGGGTCTTGTCGACGATGACGTCCTTGCCGCTGCGGGTGAGCTCCAGGTGCAGCACCCGGTCCCACAGCACGTGTTCCAGCTCGTCCTTGTCGAGGTGGAGCGCCCGCATGGCGTCCGCGGTGAAGTCGCGGGACAGGTGGACGTGCACCGTGCGCAGGTGCATCTCGTGCGGGGCGCGGATACGGCTGTGGCTGTTGAGCAGGACGCGCAGCAGTGTCGAACCGGAGCGCACCGACGACAGCACGAAGACCGGCGAGTCCACCAGCCGGGGGGCGGGCGGGGCGGTGTAGGTGTCGGCCGCCGGGCGGGGCGCGGGGACGGCGTCGAGGTTCCGGCGCGGTGGACTGACCGCCTCTATCACCAGCCTTCCGCGACGCTTCAGGCCCTTGCCGATCGCAGCCATACGCGGGTCTCCCACGGTGACACCTTTCGTTCGCGCTGTGCGTTCCGCATCCCAGGGGGAACGGGCGAACTTCAGGTTTCCGGAAGGCGAACCGGCGTGCTCACGGGCGTCCACATACCGCCCGTGAGCAGGCCACTTACCCTTTTTCTTAAACTTTCGTCAGAACCGGCCGGCGCCGCGGTAGAGCTCCAGTTCCCCTTCCAGTTCGACGGCCAGCACCGTGGCGTGCAGGTCGAGGTCCGACGCGGCGGGAGGCTCGATCCACAGGACGCCCGGTGTCTCGTGGAGACCGCCGGTGACCCGGTGGGCCAGTTCCGTGCCGCTGCCGAGCACCGAGACCCCGCGGACCTTGCTGAGCAGCCCGCGCACGTTGATCTCGGCGCGCGGGGCGTCGAAGAGGACGAGGTAGAGGGTGCGGCGGTCCTTGGAGAGGGTGCTCGGGCCGTAGTGATGGCCCGGCGGCAGTCCCCGTCCGGTGCCGTACACCGCCTCCGCGTGCCTGGCGATCCAGTCGCCGAGCCCTTCCAGCCGCTCCGCCTGCTCGGCCGGGATCGTGCCGTCCTCCCGCGGGCCGACGCTGAGCAGCAGGTTGCCTCCGCCGCCGATGGTCTCGGTGAAGTAGCGGATGAGCTGGTCGACCGACTTGTGGTTGTGGTCGTGGTGCTGGTGGCCCCAGGAGTCGTTGATCGTCAGGCACAGCTCCCAGGGGCCCTCCGGCGGAATCACCGGGGCGCCCTGTTCCGGCGTCGCGTAGTCGCCCTCGGAGAGCATGCGGGCGTTGAAGACGACGTCCGGTACCTCGGAGCGGATGAGGGCGGCGAGTTCGGGGATGCGCCACTGCTCCTCGCTGCGGTCCCACTCGCCGTCGAACCACAGCAGGTCCGGCCTGTAGCGGGAGGTCAGTTCGCGGATCTGGCCGTCCCGGTAGGCGAGGAACCTCTCCCAGGCCTGAAGGTCCTCGTCCTCGGCGGCGACCTCCGAGTAGCGGTTGTCCTCCAGCTCCGGCGGTCGGCCCGGCTTGCGGGTGGAGGCGTAGTCGGGGTGGCTCCAGTCCGAGTGCGAGTAGTACAACCCGACCTTGAGACCCTGTTCGCGCAGGGCTCCGGCGTAGCCGCCGATCAGGTCGCGGCCCACGTTCAGGTCGCCGTACGCCGTGTCCCACAGGGCGACGCCGTCGTGGTGGCGGCTGGTCAGCACGGCGTACTTCGCTCCGGCCCGCGCGAAGAGCCTCGCCCAGTCGCGCGGGTCGTAGCGGGCGGCCGTGAAGCGGTCGAACTGGGACATGTACTGGTCGTAGGGGACGATGTCGTCGTAGAACGACCAGGACTCCTGGACGCCGTCGACGGCGTAGATGCCCCAGTGGATGAAGATCCCGAGCTTGGCGTCGGTGAACCAGGGTTGCATGGCCATGCGTCAGCCCCTGCGCAGACGAAGTGTCAGGATCTGGAAGGGCCGCAGTTCCACGGGGACGGCGCCGTCGCCGTCCACGGGCGCCTCCTCCAGCGGCCGCTCCAGCAGGTCGGTGATCTGCGCGCCCGCGAGCGGGAAGCCGGTGCGCAGGGCGCCCCGGGCCCGGCCGCCGCGGGATTCGTAGAGCCGTACGACGACGTCACCCGACGCGTCGTCGGCGAGCTTGACCGCCTCCACGGTCACGCCGTCGCCCTCGGTGGAGACGACCGGTGCGGGGGCGCCCGCCGCGTCGGCCACCCGGAGCGGGAGGTTGAGGGCGTAGCCCTCGGCGACGGCGTCCTCGATGGTCGCGCCGGGCAGCAGCGCGTAGGTGAAGCGGTGGCGGCCCTGGTCGGCCTCGGGGTCCGGGATGCGCGGGGCGCGGACCAGGCTGAGGCGGACGGTGGTCGTGGTGCCGCCGTCCTCGCGGACCGTGCGGGAGACGTCATGGCCGTACGTCGAGTCGTTGATGACCGCGACGCCGTAGCCGGGTTCGCCGATGTGCACCCAGCGGTGGCCGGAGACCTCGAAGCGGGCCGCCTCCCAGCTGGTGTTGGTGTGCGTGGGCCGCTGGATGTGCCCGAACTGGATCTCGGCGGAGGAGTGCGGGGCGCGGACGTCGACCGGGAAGGCCGCCTTGAGGATCTTCTCGGTCTCGTGCCAGTCGATGTCCGTCTCGATGTCGATACGGGGGCTGCCGGCGCGGACGGTGATCGTCTGGGTGATCTTCGAGCCCTTGCCGAAGTCCCTCTCGACGCGGATCGCGCCGACCAGCGGGTCCTGCTCGACGACCGTGACGGACGAGGCGTCGAGGAGGTCCGTGTAGCGGTTCTTGTAGTGCTTGTCGATGTCCCAGGCGTCCCAGTAGTTGGGCAGGTCGGTGTGCAGGCGCAGCAGGTTGCCCGGGTCGGCCAGGACCTCGCGGTTCGCGCGCAGGTCGCGGACGGACGACAGGGTGCCGTCCTCGGCCACCTCCACGCGGACCAGCCCGTTGTCGAGCCCCCGGCCGCTCACCGTCACCGGCTGCGGGGGCTCGGCGTCGGCGAGGGGCGCGGAGCCGCTCGCGGGCACCTCCACGTACACCGGTGCGCCGTCGGCGGTGCGGACCACCTCGGCGCGGTCGTAGGGGCTGGTGTTGAAGACGCGGGTCCCGCCGGCGCCGAGGGCCGTGAGGGCATCGGCCGTCAGCGCCTGGAGCTCGCGGGCCACTCGGGCGTACTCGGCCTCGGCCTCCCGGTGCACCCAGGCGATCGACGAGCCGGGCAGGATGTCGTGGAACTGGTGCAGCAGCACCGTCTTCCAGAGCCGGTCCAGCTTCTCGTACGGGTACGTGTAGCCCGGCGCGTGCAGGGCCGCCGTCGCCGCCCACAGCTCGGCCTCGCGCAGGAGGTGCTCGGAGCGGCGGTTGCCCTGCTTGGTGCGGGCCTGGGAGGTGTAGGTGGCGCGGTGCAGCTCCAGGTAGAGCTCGCCGACCCAGACGGGCGCGTCCGGGTACTCCTCGCGGGCCTTGGCGAAGAACTCGTCGGGGTGTTCGACGACGACCTTCGCGGAGCCCTCCAGGTCCGCCAGCCGGCGGGCGCGCTCCATGATCTCGCGGGTGGGGCCGCCACCGCCGTCGCCCCAGCCGAAGGGGGCCAGGGAGCGGCTGGCGCCGCCCTTCTCCTGGTAGTTGCGGACCGCGCGGGACATCTCCTCGCCACTGAAGCGGGCGTTGTAGGTGTCGACCGGCGGAAAGTGGGTGAAGATGCGGGTGCCGTCGATGCCCTCCCACCAGAAGGTGTGGTGGGGGAACCTGTTGGTCTGGTTCCAGGAGATCTTCTGCGTGAGGAACCACTCGTTGCCCGCGAGCTTGGCGATCTGCGGGTAGGCCGCGTTGTAGCCGAAGGAGTCCGGCAGCCAGACGCCCTTGGTCTCGATGCCGAAGTGCTCGATGAAGAACCGCTTGCCGTGGATGAACTGGCGGGCGACGGCCTCGCCGCCGGGCAGGTTGCCGTCGGACTCGACCCACATGCCGCCGACCGGCGCCCACTGGCCGTTCTTGACGGACTCCTGGATGCGGGCCCAGACCTTGGGGTAGTTGTCGCGCACCCACTCGTACTGCTGGGCCTGGGAGCAGGCGAAGATGAAGTCGTCGTACTCGTCGGCCAGGGACGTGACGTTGGAGAACGTGCGGGACGTCTTGCGCTTGGTCTCGCGGATCGGCCAGAGCCAGGCCGAGTCGATGTGTGCGTGGCCCACGCCGGAGATCGTGTGCGCGCTGGCGTGCGCGGGCTTGGACAGCACCGGCTCCAGCGCTTCACGCACGGCGGCGGCGGAGCCGGAGACGTCGTCCAGGTCCAGCAGGTCCATCGCCCGGTCGAGCGCGTGCGCGATCTCGTGCCGGCGCGGGTCGTGCTCACCCAGCTCGAGCATCAGCTCGCGCAGCACCTGGACGTCGAGGTCGAGGTGCCAGACCTCCTCGTCGAGGATGGCGATGTCGGCGCCGCGGAAGGTGTAGAGCGGCTTGTCGCCGGCGGTGAGGATGTCGCCGAGCGGGGTGGTCCTCGAGAAGTTGTCGGCGAGGATGTCCGGGTTGGAGGCGGCCTCGACCAGGTACTCGACCGTCTCGCCGCCCGTCGCCGGGTTGGCGATCGCCACGTACTGGTTGAGCGGGTTGACGGCCTTCAGCGGGGTGCCGTCCGTGAGGTGCACCAGGGCCTCGGCCTGGTTGCCGGGCCAGTCGCCCACGAATCCGAGGTCGATGACGGCCTCCACGCGGCGGCCCGCCCACGCCTCGGGCACCTGTCCGCGCATGCGGAACCAGGTGGTGCCCCAGGGCGGGCCCCAGGGGGTGCCCATCGCGAAGGGCGCGTACGAGGCGGCGGCGGCCTCCTCGAACGGGACCGGCTCCCCGGGAGCCTGCCAGGCCTCTACCTCGAAGGGGACGGTGGCCGCGTAGATCGCGGCCTTGATGCGCTGGTCGTGAAGGCGCTGCACGCGCTCCTCGATCCGGCGGCTTTCGTCATGCATGAGATGTCTCCAGGAAGCGGGAAGAGCGAGCAGGCGGGAAGCGGTGGGGGAAAGCGCTTACCGAGCGGCGTTCACCTAAGGTACGCCAGCCCGGGGTGGACCTCGGTGTAGCCCTCGACCAGCCTGCGGGCCACATTGACGGAGTCGACGAGCGGGTGCAGCGCGAAGGCCTTCACGGCGGTCGCGCGGGAGCCCGAGTCGGCCGCGGCCAGCACCTCGCGCTCGACCGCCTTGACCGCGCAGACCAGGCCGGTGGCGTGGTCGGGCAGCGGGTCGACGGTGACGGGGTGGGCGCCGTTGGCGTCGACGAGGCAGGGGACCTCGATGACGGCGTCCGCGTCCAGGACCGACAGGGTGCGCTGGTTGCGGACGTTGAGGATCAGGGTCGTGCGCTCGTCCCGGGCGATCGCCCGCATCAGGGCGAGGGCCACCTTCTCGTAGCCGCCGGACAGGTCGTCCTCGTCACGTTCGCCGGCGCCGGCGGTCTCACGGTTCTCGGCCATGTAGGTGGCCTCGCGCTCGGCACGGGTGCGGTCCCAGACCTTCCACGCGGGGGCGTCGGGGTTGCGCATCTCGGCGTAGAAGCGGGCCTGCTGGTCGTGCAGGAAGGCGCCGCGGGTCTTCTCGGCCTGCTGGTAGGCGCGTACGGCTTCCCGGTTGAAGTAGTAGTAGTGCAGGTATTCGTTGGGGATCGCGCCCAGGGACCGGAGCCAGTCGACGCCGAAGAGCTTGCCCTCCTCGAAGGAGCCGAGCAGGTCCGGGTCGGCGAGCAGGCGGGGGAGCTCGTCGCGGCCGGCGACGCGCAGGCCGCGGACCCAGCCGAGGTGGTTGAGGCCGACGTAGTCGATCCAGGCTTCCCTGGGGTTCGCGCCGAGTACCCGGGCGATGCGGCGGCCGAGTCCGACCGGGGAGTCGCAGATGCCGATGACGCGGTCGCCGAGGTGGCGGGACATGGCCTCGGTGACCAGGCCGGCCGGGTTGGTGAAGTTGATGACCCAGGCGTCCGGCGCCAGGCGGGCGACGCGCCGGGCGATGTCGACGGCGACCGGGACGGTGCGCAGGCCGTAGGCGATGCCGCCCGCGCCGACCGTCTCCTGGCCGAGGACGCCCTGGTCCAGGGCCACGCGCTCGTCGTTCGCGCGGCCCTCCAGACCGCCGACGCGGATCGCGGAGAACACGAAGTCGGCGCCGCGCAGGGCCTCGTCCAGATCGGTGGTGGCACTCACCTCGGGCGCGTCGGGGACTCCGGCCGCCTGCTCGGCGAGGACGCGCGTCACCGCGGACAGCCTCGCGGGATCGAGATCGTGCAGGACGACGTGCGTCACCCGGCCCTCGGCGTGGTCCTGGAGGAGCGCCCCGTAGACCAGCGGCACGCGGAATCCCCCGCCGCCCAGAATCGTCAGCTTCACGTCTGCACCCTTCCCGTCACGACGACCTCGACTCCTGCCTCCTGGAGGGAGGACCGCGTCGCCGTGTCGACCGGCTCGTTCGTCACCACCACGTCCAGCTCCTCGGGACCGCAGACCTTCGCCATGCCGTGCCCCGGGAACTTCGCCGCGTCGGCCAGCAGCACGACCTTCTCGCCCGCCTTGATCATCGCGCGCTTGACCGGCACCTCCACGACCGTCGTGTCCATGACCTGCCCGCCGGGCCGCACGCCGCTCGTGCCGAGGAAGAGCCAGTCGGCGTGCAGCTGGCGCAGGTTGTCCTCGGTGAGGAAGCCGACCAGGGAGCGGTACTCGCGGCGGACCATGCCGCCGAGCAGGACCAGCTCGATGCCCTCGTCGTCGGCGAGCTCCTCGTAGACCACCAGGTTGCTGGTGATCACGGTGAGCCGTCGGCCGTGCAGCTGCCGGGCCAGGCGGTAGGCCGTCGTCCCGATGTCCAGCAGCACCGACTGGCCGTCCCTGACCATGGCCGCAGCGCGCTCGGCTATGGCGTCCTTCTCGGCGACGCGCACCTCGGCGACCTCGGCGAAGGGCTGGTCGCCCTCCTCGACCACGGCGCCGCCGTGGACGCGGGTGAGCAGCCCGTCTTCTTCCAGTTTGACCAGATCACGCCTGATGGTGGCGGGACTCACGCCGAGTTGCTCCGAGAGGTCGGTCACGGACGCGGGCCCGCCGGAGCGCAGGGCCCGCAGGATGAGTTGATGTCGTCGTTCTGCCAGCACGGCGTGAACAGTACTCGTCATCTCCAATCATTTCCATGCTCGCTTCTGCTCGGGTATTGACCAATCTCTCCGAGCGGCGCACGATTCCGGTCACCGAAATGAAGAGTTTTGACGAGCTCGCGGGGTGGGCTCCTCGAACGCTTCCGAACGAGAGGACCCCTCCGTGGACGACGACCGGCCCGATGTGCTGCTGACCGGGCTGCTCTTCTACGACCTCGTCCTCACGGGGCTCGGCAAGCCCCCGACCCCGGGCGAGGAGATCTGGACGACGGGCATGGGCTGCGGCCCGGGCGGCATCGCCAACCTGGCGGTGGCGGCCAGCCGCTTCGGCCTGCGTACCTCGCTGGCCACCGTGTTCGGCGACGACCTCTACGGCGAGTGCTGCCGGGACATCCTGTGCGACCAGGAGGACGTCGACCTCTCGCTCTCCCGTACGGCCGACGGCTGGCCCACCCCGGTCACCGTCGCCCTGGCGCACGGCACGGACCGTGCCCTGGTCACCCACGGCCAGGAGCCGCCGTACTCACAGGACGTGCTGGTGGGCGACCCGCCCGCGGCCCGTACCGCCCTGGTGCACCTCGAGGCGCAGCCGCGCGACTGGCTCGCCAAGGCCGCCGCGGGCGGCACGCAGATCTACGCGGACGTCGGCTGGGACCCCAGCCAGGAGTGGTCGACGGCCCTCCTGGACCAGCTCGCGCTCTGCCACGCCTTCCTCCCGAACGAGACGGAGGCCATGGCCTACACCCGCACGGACAGCGCGGTGGCCGCGCTCGGCACGCTGTCCGAGCTGGTGCCGGTCGCGGTCGTCACCCGGGGCGGGGACGGCGCGGTGGCCGTCGACCAGACGACCGGCGAGTACGCCGACGTGCCCGCCCTCGACGTCGAGGTACTGGACGCGACGGGTGCCGGGGACGTCTTCGGCGCCGCGTTCGTCACCGCCTCGCTCGGCGGCTGGCCGCTCGCGGAGCGGCTGCGGTTCGCGGTGCTCGCCGCCGGGCTGTCCGTCCGGCACCACGGCGGGGCGCTCGCCGCCCCCGGCTGGTACGGCGTCGACCGCTGGTGGCACTCCCTGACCGACCCCGATCTGAAGCGGTCCTACGGCTTCCTGGCGGACCGGCTCCCGGAGAACCCCGGGCCGCCGGTCGCGTACGCCCCCGTCACCCCTCCCGCACGGCAGCACTGACCTTCACCCACACCTCGGCACCACGAACAGGAAAAACAGGAGTGACCCGTGGACCTTTCTCGTAGAGGCTTCCTCCAGGCCGCCGCGCTCACCGCGGCCGCCTCCGGCCTGACCGTCGCATGCGGCGGCAGCTCGGGATCGGGCGGTACCAAGAACGGCAAGAGCCTCACCATGTGGTACTGGGGTGGCGCACTGAGCGACAAGGTGGTCGCGGAGGCCAAGGCGCACTTCGGCAGCCAGATCAAGCTGACCGCCGCCTCCATCGGCGGCGACTTCAAGCAGAAGCTCACCACCACGCTCGCGGCGGGCAGCTCCGTGCCCGACATCACCGGCATCAAGGGCGAGGACATCGCGTCCTTCCTGCCCAACGCCGGCCGCTTCCTCGACCTGAACGAGCTGGGCTTCAAGAAGATCTCGTCGCAGTACCTGGACTGGAAGACCAAGCTCGCCCAGACCGAGGACGGCAAGCAGATCGGCTTCCCGATCGACATCGGTCCCACAGCGCTCTTCTACCGCGCGGACCTGTTCGACAAGGCCGGGCTGCCCACCGACCCCGACAAGGTCGCCGCCGAGGCCGGGACCTGGGACGACTACTTCGCGCTCGGCTCCGAGCTGAAGAAGGCCGTGCCCGGCACCTACCTGATCAACAACATGGGCTCGGTGTTCAACATCGCGGTCGGCCAGGGCACCAAGCGGTTCATCGACGAGAACAACCACTTCATCGGCGACCAGGACCACATCCGCGCCGCGTGGACCACGGCGATCCGCCCCTACACGCTCGGCATCGACGCCAAGATCAACGACCAGACCTGGAACGCCGCCATCGGCAAGAACCTCGGCACCGAACTCGGCGCGGCCTGGCACGCGCTGGACATCGAGCAGGCCGCCCCGGGCACCAAGGGCAAGTGGCGGGTCTGTGCCACGCCCGGCGGACCGGCCAACCAGGGCGGCTCCTACCTGGCGCTGCCCAAGCAGTGCCGTAACCCCGAAGAGGCATTCAAGATCATCAGCTGGATCCTCAGCCCGGCCAACAACGCCCGCGGCTTCACCGACGCCGCCATCTTCCCCGCCTCCCCGGCCTCCTACGCCATGCCCGCCATGACGGGCGCCGACGCCTTCTTCGGCGGGCAGAAGGTCATCGAGGTCTTCGGCCCGGCCGCCAAGGCCATCCCGGTCAGTTACGAGGCACCCGCCGACGCCGCGGTCATGGCCCCCTACTTCACCGAGCTGACCAGCATCGAGGCCAAGGGCAAGAAGCCCGACGCCGCATGGAAGGACGCCGTCAGCCAGGCCAAGCAGATCGCCCGGCGACAGGGGGTGAACTGAGGTGTCATCACCTCCGGTCACCGGTCCCGCCACGGTGCCCGAGCACCGTGGCGGGCCGGGCCCGGCCCGGTTCCGCCCGCGGCGCACCCCGCCCGCGGGCGCCGTCCGGCCGAGCCGGCGCGGGGTGCTGTCGCACTGGCGTCAGTACCTGGCGATCTCGCCGTTCTTCCTGATCTTCATCGCCTTCTCCTTCTTCCCCGTCTTCTATTCGCTGTATCTGGCCTTCCAGCGCTACGACGGCCTCGGCACCAAGCAGTTCGTGGGCCTCCAGCAGTTCGAGTTCCTCTGGAACGACCCGGTCTTCTGGCTGTCGATCCGCAACACCCTGGTGATCTGGGTGCTGTCCACTGTTCCCACGCTCTTCGGCGCCCTGGTCCTGGCGACGCTGCTGCATTCGGTGCGCCGCTTCAAGGGCTTCTACCGCATCGCCCTCTACGTGCCGAACGTCACCTCGATCGTCGCGGTGGCGATCTTCTTCGGCGCGGTGTTCAGCAACAACTTCGGCCTGGTGAACGCCATCCTGGGCACGGTCGGCATCTCGCCCGTCCCGTGGCTGAGCAACCCGTGGCTGATCAAGCTGGTCATCGCGCTGCTGATGACGTGGATGTGGACCGGCTACAACATGATCATCTACCTGGCCGGTCTCCAGGCGATCCCGACCTCGATCTACGAGGCGGCGAAGATGGACGGTGCAGGTCCCGTCCGCACGTTCTTCCAGATCACCATTCCGATCATGCGGCCGATCATCCTGTTCACCGTCATCATCTCGACCATCAACGGCCTGCAGAGCTTCAGCGAACCCCAGGTCCTCTTCGCCAGCAACGCCGCCAACCAGAACCTCGGCGGCCCGGGCCAGGCGGGCCTGACCACGCTGCTGTACTTCTACCAGTCGGCCTTCCTCAACAACGACTACGGCTACGGCGCGGCCATCGTGTGGGCCTTCTTCGTACTGATCATGGTGCTCGTCGCCATCAACTGGCGTCTCGTGCAGCGGGGGAGGAAGGCATGACGACAGCCGACACGACGCGGCCGGCCACGGCCACGGCCACGCGGCGGCTGCGCCGCCCCAAGGGCATGACCGCGCACATCCTCCTCATCCTGGCCGTCCTCATCTCGGTCTTCCCGTTCGTGTGGACGATCGTCATGGCGACCAACACCACCGAGGACATCTACAAGAGCCCGCCGAAGCTGACCTTCGGCTCCCACCTGCTGGAGAACATCCGGCATGTGCTGAACACCATCGACTTCTTCGGGTCGATGCTCAACACGATCGTCGTCGCGAGCGTCACCACCGTCCTGGTGCTGTTCATCGACTCACTGGCGGCCTTCGCCTTCGCCAAGTTCGACTTCCCCGGGCGCAAGGTGCTCTTCGGCACGTTGCTGGTGTTCATGATGCTGCCGCTCCAGCTGGCCGTCCTGCCGCAGTTCATCCTCATGTCGGAGATCGGCTGGGTCGGCATGCTCAAGGCGCTGGCCCTGCCCGCCCTGGCCAACGCCTTCGGCATCTTCTGGCTGCACCAGTACATACAGAACGGCGTGCCCGACGAACTGCTCGACGCCGCACGCATCGACGGCGCCGGGTTCTTCCGCCAGTACTGGAACATCGCGCTGCCGATGATCAAGCCCGCGCTGTCCTTCCTCGCCATCTACGCCTTCGTCAACGCCTGGAACGACTACGTCTGGCCGCTCATCGTGCTCACCGATCCCAGCCACGTCACGCTCCAGGTGGAGCTCGCCCAGCTCCATGTCGGCCACACCACCGACTACAGCATGGTCATGGCCGGTGTCCTCATGGCGGCCCTGCCGCTGGTCGTGGTCTTCGCCATCTTCGCGCGCGGCTTCATCGCGGGGGCGACGGAGGGAGCAGTGCAGGGCAGCTGACGCGCCCCGAAAGGGGCGCGGGGAACTGCGCGACAAGCCCCGACGGACGCGCGGTCGACAACCGACAGGAGGCCCCGAGCTCGTGGTCGATAGGGCCAGTGCAGCACCCCCAGCGACGAGGGAGGCAAGCAGTGACGGACAGCAGCGCACGCGCCAAGGTGCTCGTCGTCGGTATGGACGGGCTCCGCCACGACCGGTTGATCCGATCCCACGCCACCGCACCCGTGCTGCACGGCCTGATGGGCACCGGCGCCCACGGCACCAGCATGCTGCCCTACGGCCGGGCCGAGGACGGGCCGTCGGCCGGCACGGCCTACACGGACTCCGGGCCCGGCTGGTCCAGCGTGCTGACCGGGGTGTGGCCCGAGCGGCACGGAGTGACCGGCAACGACTTCCTCGGTGCCGACTACACCCGCTACCCCGACTTCCTCAGCCGCGCCGCCACCGCCCGGCCCGGTCTGCGCACCGCGGCCGTGGTGTCCTGGCCGGAACTGGTCGACCGCGGCGTCCTCGGCCCCGCCATTGGCCGGCGAGTGCGCTACGACGGCGAGTCCGACGGCTACGAATCCACCGACCGCCTCGTCGCCGACACCGCCGCGCGCTGGCTCACCGAGGACGACCCGGACGTCGTGTTCGTGTACTTCGGCGCCACCGACGAGGCCGGTCATGCCACCGGCCCCCTCTCCCCCGCCTACGACCGGGCCCTGCTCGCCCAGGACGCCCACCTGGGGCGGCTCCTGGAGGCGATCGACGCGCGGCGCGCCGACGAGCACTGGACCGTGCTGGTCACCACGGACCACGGTCACCTCGACACCGGCGGCCACGGCGGCGACACGCATGCCGAACGGGAGGTCTTCGTCATCCTCGCCGAGCCCGGCATGCCCGGAGGCACCGGGCTCGACACGCCCCGCCTCGTCGACATCGCCCCCACCGTCCTGGACCGTCTCGGCATCCCTGTCGACCCCGCCTGGGGCCTGCCGGGCCGTGCCCTGCCCCCGCCCACCCCACCGACTTCGGAATGGCCATGACCGACGCACTCCCCGATCCCCTGATCGCCCTGCGCCCCTGGGAAGCACCCGAGGTGACCTCCTGGCGGCGGCTTGCGATGAACGCCGTCGACCGGCGGCCCGGGGCCGTTTCACTGGACGGCGACTGGCGTTTCCAGCTGCTGCCCGCGCCGGACGCCCCGGTGGGCGAGGACTGGTCGGCGGTGTACGTCCCCGGTGTCTGGACCATGCAGGGCACGGACGATCTGCCGCGGTACCTCAACGTCCGTATGCCGTTCGGCGAGTTCCCGCCGGACGCGCCCGCCGCCAACCCGACGGGCGTGTACGAGCGCGCGGTCGACGTGCCGGCCGAGTGGGCCGGGCGGCGGATCGTGCTCCAGGTCGGGGCGGCGGAGAGCGTGCTGCTGGTGCACGTGGACGGACGGCCGGTCGGGATCTCCAAGGACTCCCACCTGGCCGCCGAGTTCGATCTGACGGACGTGCTGCGCCCCGGGGAGCGGGCCGCCCTCCGCCTGACCGTCGTGAAGTGGTCGGACGCCTCGCACATCGAGGACCAGGACCAGTGGTGGCACGGCGGGATCACCCGCTCGGTGCTGCTGTACGCGAGGGACCCGCTGCATCTGGCGGACGTGACCGTACGGGCCCGGCGGGACGGCGACCTGCGCGTGGACTGCCTCGTGCGGCACTCGGACGGGGCCCTGCCCGAGGGCTGGTACGTCAGCGGGGAGCTGGACGGGCAGCTGCTCACGCAGGACACGGAGTTCGACCGGGCCAACGCCGAGGACGAGCGCGTCTCCGGCTTCCTCGGCGAGGCCCGGCTGCGGGCCGCCGTGGCGGACGTGCGCACCTGGAACGCCGAGACACCCGAGCTGTACGGCCTGACCGTCCGCCTCCACCGGGCCGACGGCACGGTCGCCGACACCTCCCGGCACCGGATCGGCTTCCGTGACGTCGAGATCACCGGCCGGGACCTGCTGGTCAACGGCGAGCGAGTGTTCATCCGGGGCGTCAACCGGCACGACTTCCATCCGCTGACGGGACGCACGGTGTCGTACGACGACATGCGCGCGGACCTCGTCCTGCTGAAGCGGTTCGGCTTCAACGCGATCCGCACCGCGCACTACCCGAACGACCCGGCCCTGTACGACCTGGCCGACGAGCTCGGCTTCTACGTCGTGGACGAGGCCGACATCGAGGCGCACGACCACGCGCACGAGATCGCCGACGACCCGCGCTATCTGGGCGCCTTCGTCGACCGGGTCGCGCGGATGGTGCTGCGGGACAAGAACCACCCGTCCGTCATCATCTGGTCGCTGGGCAACGAGTCCGACTACGGCGCGAACCACGACGCGGCCGCGGGCTGGGTGCGCCGGCACGACCCGACCCGGCCGGTGCAGTACGAGGGCGCGGCCAAGCGCGGCTGGGCCGACCCGGACCTGGCCTCCGACATCGCCTGCCCGATGTACGCGCCGCTCCAGGAATGCCTGGCGCACGCCATGTCCGGGCGGCAGACCAAGCCGCTCATCCAGTGCGAGTACTCGCACGCCATGGGCAACAGCAACGGCACGCTCGCGGACCATTGGGAGGCCATCGAGGCCACCCCGGGACTTCAGGGCGGGTTCATCTGGGAGTTCTGGGACCACGGCATCCTCCAGCGTGTGAACGACGGCAGACCGGCCGGGCGTGGGGGCGCCGGGCTCCATGACAACGGTGTCGCCGCGCCCGGCCATCGCTGGGCGTACGGCGGCGACTTCGGGGAGACCGACCACGACGGCGCCTTCATCGCCGACGGGGTCGTCTTCCCCGACCGCACCCCCAAGCCCGTGATGTTCGAGCACCGGGAGATCGCCGCGCCGCTGCGCATCGAGTGCTTCCGGCACGAGGGCGTCGTCCTGGGCAACCACCAGCACTTCCGGGGGCTGGACTGGCTGTCCGGCGAGTGGGAGCTGTCCCTCGCCGACGGCGGCACCCTGACCGCCCCCGCCGAGCTGCCCGGTCTGCGGCCGGGCGAGACGGCCGCCGTACCGCTGCCGTTCGAGCTGCCGGAGGACGGCGGCGAGGCGTGGCTGACACTGCGGGTCACGACGGCCCGGGACGAGCCGTGGGCGCCGCGCGGCACGGTGGTGTGCCTGCCGCAGGCACGGCTGCGGCACGCGTCCCCGGTGCGGCACGTCCCCGTCACGCACCGCCCCGTGGAGGTCGGCGAGGACGGGCTGCTGGTCCATCCGCTGCTGACGGCAGGGCCCACGCTGTCGCTGTGGCGGGCGCCCACCGACAACGACGAACTGGGCGGCATGGCGGCCCGCTGGCGGGACTGGGGACTCGACGCGCCCACCCGCGAGGTCGTCGCCGTACGGCGTGACCCGGGACGGGTGGCGGTGGTCTGCGACTACCTCTGCCCGGGCGGGACCGTCCGGCACGAGCAGGTGTTCACGGCGGTCGAGGGCGGGCTGCTGGTGGAGGAGTGCGCCGAGCTGCCCGAGGAGCTGGACGACGTGGCCCGGGTCGGGTCGGTCTTCGAGACGGCGTCCGGGCTGAACCTGCTGGAGTGGTTCGGGCAGGGCCCCTGGGAGTCGTATCCGGACCGGGGAACGGGCGCGCCCGTCGGCCACCACTCGCTGCCGGTGGACGAGTTGTTCACCCCGTACCTGCGGCCCCAGGAGAGCGGCGGGCGGCACGGCGTACGGCGGTTCACGCTGTCCGCGCCGGACGCGACCGGGCTCGCCGTGCGGCTGGATCGGCCACACCAGGTCTGTGTGACCCGCCATCGTGCGGCCGACCTCGCCTCGGCCGCGCACCATGACGAACTGGTGCCGCGGGCCGGGTGCGTGGTGCACATCGACGCGGCGCACCGCGGGCTGGGCACGGCGTCGTGCGGGCCCGACACCTTCGCCTCCTACCTCGTCGTGTCCGGTGTCCATCGCTGGAGCTGGACGCTGCGCGTTCTCTGAGTTCTCCCCTCCCCGTCCCCTTCTCCGAGCATCCCTCCCCGTCACCCTTCTCCGAGCCTCCCGCCCCGTCACCCTTCATGGAGCACCCGTGTGCGTTTCGCATGACCACCCCCTGGGTGAGGCACCCCAGGCCGATGCCGGAAGACGCGGTTTCCTGCGCGCCACCGCACTGCTCGGCGCCACCGCCACGGCGGTGGCCGCGCTGCCGGCCGTCACCGCCCGGGCGGCGCCGGCGAGTTGGCGACCCGACCCGCGCAGCCGCCGCTTCACGCTCGCCGTGATGCCGGACACCCAGTACCTCTTCGACGGGCCGAGCATCGACAAGGCGCCGGTCGAGGCGTCGCTGCGCTATCTGCTGGAGCAGGGCGGGGAGGAGAACCTCGTCTTCCTGTCCCACCTGGGGGACCTCACGCAGAACGGCGCGAAGGAGGAGTTCGCGGCGATCGGCGAGGCGTTCGCGCTGCTGGACCGGCGGGGCGTCGGCTACAGCGTCCTGGCCGGCAACCACGACGTGAAGTCGTCGACGACCGACCAGCGCGGTGCGACGCCGTATCTGGACGCCTTCGGGCCGAAGCGGTTCAAGGGGCAGCGGACGTTCGGCGGTGCCTCCCCGGACGGCTACAACACCTTCCACCTGTTCACCGCGGGCGGCCGGGAGTGGATGGTGCTCGCGCTGGACTGGCGGCTGTCGCCGCAGGGATACGCGTGGGCGAAGGAGGTCATGGCGCGGCATCCGAAGACGCCCGTGATCCTCACGACGCACGAACTGGTCGTCGAGGACGACTCGTTGTCCGACTACGGCCAGCAGCTCTGGGACCAGCTGGTCGAGGACCACGACCAGATCTTCCTCACCCTCAACGGGCACTACTGGCCCGCCGCCCGCGCGACCCGGAAGAACGCGGCCGGGCACGATGTCCACCTGCATCTGACGAACTACCAGAACCGCTACTTCGGCGGGGCGGCGATGATCCGCCTCTACCGGTTCGACCTGGACCGGAACGTCATCGACGTGGAGACGGTCTCCCCGTGGATCCTGGGGCGGGCCAAGAAGGGGCTCAACGAGCTGGAGCGGCAGGAGATGGAGCTGAGCGGCGACGCCGACCGGTTCTCCGTCGAGATCGACTTCCAGGAGCGCTTCTCCGGCTTCGCGCCCGTGCCCGCCCGTCCGGCGCGCCCCGTCTCGAAGGTACTGGTCCCGGGCACGATGGCGTACTGGCGCTTCGAGAAGCCCGTTGACAGGACGGCCGGCACGGCCGGAACCGTCCGGGACCTGTCCGGGCGCGGCAACGATCTCGCGGTCGTCACGGTGGGCGGCGGCGCCCTGGACTGGTCGGCTGACCACCACCCCGACCAGCCGGGCCACGGCAGCCTGGAGTTCCAGGGCTTCAAGTCCCCGCTGAAGGGCGCCTACCTGCGCACGGTCGACGGCGCCCCGCTCAACTCGGCCACGTTCGAGGACGGCTACACCATCGAGGCGTTCTACCGGCTGCCCGCCGACTGGGACCCGGACCACCACGCCTGGTCGGGCCTGGTCGGGCGCACGGGCACGGGCGGCGCCGCCGGGAAGACCGCCGACGACCCGGACGAACCGCTGGCCACGCTGTCCCTGTCCAACGACCGCGAACCGCAGTGGGCGATGCGCCCGCTCAACCAGCAGGGCATCGCCACCAACTGGGGCCAGGAGACCCCGCTGGAGACCTGGTGGCACCTCGCGGTCGTCAACGACGGCAGGCACACCACGATGTACGTCGAGGGCTGCCCGGTGCTCCGCAACCCCAAGGCGTCCTCCATCGGCATCACCTCCGTCGGACTGCCGTGGCTGCTCGGCGGCTATGAGTACGGCGGCGAGATCGACCAGATCTTCCACGGCCGGCTCGGTGACGTCCGGATCGTCGCGCGGGCGCTGCCCGTCACCTCCTTCATGAACCACTGACCTCCCAGGGAACCCTCATGACAGAGCAGCAACTGCCCGCGTGGGCCGACCCGTCCGTCTCCCCCGACGCCCTCGACCCCCAGGGCGTCTCCCGCCGCGGGCTCCTGCGCCGCGCGGGCCTGTTCGGCGCCGCGTTCGCCCTGGGCTCGGCGGCGACCCCGGCCTTGGCCGCCGACGGCGGCGACACACTGCTGGGCGGCGAGGACCCCCGCCTCGCCTACCTCGTCGGCGACCACCACATCCACTCCGTCTACAGCCACGACGCCAAGTACACGTTCTCCCAGCTGGCCGCCGCGGGCGCGAAGTACGGCCTGGACTGGATGGTGTTCACCGAGCACTCCAACTTCGGTCACGCCGACTTCGGGGCCACGCTGGAGCACCGGGAGATCCTCGAGGCGCGCGCCGAGAACCCGCGTCAGCTGATCTTCCAGGGCCTGGAGTGGTACATCCCGGCGGCCGAGCACTGCACGGTGTTCACCGCTCCCGGACCGCACGAGGTTGACCTGCTGACCCGGTTCGAGCGCGCCTACGACGGCAAACTGCTCGGCTACGACAAGGGCGGCCCCGCCGACGCGGACACCGCCCGCAACGAGGCGCACGCCGTCAAGGCGCTCAAGTGGCTCGCAGAGCAGCGCCGTTCGGGCTACGTCGACGACGTGCTGGTCCTCGCCAACCACCCGCTGCGCCTGGGCATCGACTCCCCGCACGAGATGCGCAACTGGCGGGACGCGGCGCCCGGGATCGTGATCGGCATGGAGGGCGCGCCGGGCGCCCAGGGCGCTGCCATCCCCGGCTGGCGCGGGGCGACCTCGATCCGCGGCGAGTACGAGAACAAGCCGTCCGCGCAGTCCTGGCCGGGCTACCCGGCGGACGCCTACCTGACGTACGGCGGCTTCGACTGGGCGACCGCCACCGTCGGCGGCCTGTGGGACTCGATGCTCGCCGAGGGCCGGCTGTTCTCGGTCACCACCAACTCCGACGCCCACCGGATCGTCTTCGACACCTGGAAGAACGGCGACTGGCAGCCGGGCCAGACCTTCGACAGCACCGGGAAGCTGCCCGACCCGGTGAACACGGACACCCCGCAGCCGGGCAGCGACTTCTGGCCCGGGCAGTTCAGCCGTACCCACGTGGGCGTGACCCGCTACGGCTACCGCGCGGTCATGGCGGGCCTGCGCGCGGGCCGGGTCTGGCTCGACCACGGGCATCTGCTCGACGGGCTCGACGTGCGGCTGAAGCGGGACCTCGACCGGGGCCGGGGGGTGACGCTCGGCGGCCGGCTGCGGGTCCGCAAGGGCGAGAAGCTCACCCTGGACGTCACCGTGACGACCGCCTCACGGCCCAACCCGCAGGGCATCCTGCCCGAGTTGGCGCACGTGGACGTCATCCGCGGCGCGGTGCGCGGCCCGGTCGCCGACCGCGACACCTGGCAGGCCCCCGACACGCGCGTCGTCCGCTCGCAGGACGTCTCCGGCCGCACGGGCACCTACACCCTGCGCGTTCCGCTGACCGCGGGCGAGGAGTCCTTCTACGTCCGGCTGCGCGGCAGCGACGGCAACCGCAACGGCACCGGCTACCTCGGCGCCTCGGTCGATCCGCACGGGCCCGTTCCGCACGCGCCCGGGGACGGTGACCCGTGGGCCGATACGTGGTTCTATTCGAACCCGGTATTCGTCGACGTGGAAGGTGCCTGACCTGATGAGACGTCAACTGCTCGCCGCGACCGCGTTATTAGGCGCCTTCACGCTGGGCGCCGGCACGGCCTCGGCCGCCGGTGCCCCGCAGTGGACCCAGACCGGCACGGCGTACACCGACACCCTCGGCGGCGGGCAGGGCCTGGCCAGCCGCGCGGACGGCTCCCTGCTGTACCGCGGGCTGGCCTCCATCCCGCTGGACCTGCGGGTCAAGGGCTGGAACCACATAGGCGACCCGGACATCGCGCGCGGGCATGTCTTCGACGCCTACCAGGGCGCGGACACGGCCACGTCCAAGATGTTCGCGGTCACCACCCCGGCCGGGAAGCGCTACGAGTACGTCCACCCGCTGAACCCGGGCGAGAAGCTGAACAACTCCTTCGCGACCGTCTCGCCCGACGACCGGTGGCTGGTGTCGGGCGAGTGGGGCACGCAGAACCGGCTCCAGGTCTTCCCGGCGCCCCTGCTGAACCCCTCCACGCCGGCCACCGGCGGCGAGCTGAGGGAGGCCGGGCAGATCACCCTGGACAAGCCCGTGCGCGACATCCAGGGCTGCGACTTCGTCACCGGCACCCGCCTGCTGTGCGCCTCGAACGACGCCTCGGGCACCCTCTTCCCGGAGATCCGGCCGCTGCTCCAGGTCGACCTGCCCCGCGAGCTGGACGGGCAGCCGGTCACCGGCACGGTGACCAGTCTCTTCGCGCTGCCGCAGCGCAGCGTGTGCACGGGCGCCTTCGAGACGGAGGGCGTCGACTACGACGCGAACAGCGGCACCCTGAGGACGCAGATGATCCCGCCGGGCGTGTGCGCGGTGACGACGGCCGTCCACGCGTACCAGCAGGTCACCGACTGATCGGGCGGAGGTACGGTGGGCCGCGTGACCGGTGAAGAGTCGCTGCGGCCCCAGTCCCTCATGCTGACGTTCCTGGGCGACCAGGTGCTCGGGCGCGACGTGTGCGTGTACTCGGGCAGCGTCATCGAGGTGTTCGCCCGCGCCGGTATCGGCGAGCAGGCGACCCGTTCGACGCTGACCCGCATGGTCAACCGTGACCTGCTGCGCCGCCAGCGCGAGGGCCGCCGGATGTACTTCGGGCTGACCGAGCGTTCGGAGGCCGTGCTGCGCGACGGCGAGCGGCGCATCTGGCAGACCGGTGCCGTCAACCGGCAGTGGGACGGCACCTGGACCCTGCTCGGCTTCTCCCTGCCCGAGTCCTGGCAGCGCCAGCGCCACGACCTGCGCTCCCAGCTGACCTGGAGCGGCTTCGGCCCGCTGTTCAACGGCCTGTGGATCGCGCCGGGCGAGGTCGACGTGTCGGCGCTGGTGGCCGAGCTCGGCCTGTCCGCCCATGTGAAGGTCTTCCGCGCGCACGCCGACGCCGGGATGGACATCGGCCAGATGATCGAGGAAACGTGGGAGCTGTCCGACCTGGCCGGGCGCTACGAGGCATTCGTTCGGCGCTGGCAGCCGTGGGAGGACGAGCTGCCGCATCCCGACGACGGGCTCGTGCTGCGGCTGCGGCTGGCGACCGAGTGGCTGCGGATCGTCCGGCGCGATCCGCGCCTGCCCGTCAAGCACCTGCCGGACGACTGGCCGGCGGAACAGGCCGAGAAGACGTTCCGGGCGGTGCACGACCGGCTCTCACCGCTCGCGCGTGACGCCTCGGAACGCCTGCTCGACCTGGTGCCCGCGCGGCCTCAGGCCTAAGGGGTGTCAGGCGTAGAACCGCGACAGGCTCTGGAGCACCGCGGCCGGTTTGGCACCGCCCTCGATCTCGATGGCGCCGTCGACGGTGATCTGCACGCCGCCCGGCACCTCCTCGACCTCGGCGAGCTTCGCCGTCAGCCGGATGCGGGAGCCGACCTTCACCGGGGAGGGGAAACGCACCTTGTTGAGCCCGTAGTTGACCTTCGTCGTCACGCCCTGGACGTCCAGGAGCTCGGTGAACAGCGGGATGAAGAGGGAGAGCGTGAGGTAGCCGTGCGCGATGGGGGCGCCGAAGGGGCCCTCCTTGGCCTTCTCGGGGTCGACGTGGATCCACTGGTGGTCCCCGGTCGCGTCGGCGAAGGTGTCGATCCGCTCCTGCGTGACCTCGATCCACTCACTGGTGCCGAGGTCGCTGCCCGCGAGCTTCTTCAGTTCGTCGAGGCCGTTGACGGTGATGCTCATGGAGCCGTCCTTCACTGGGAGTCGGTGCCGTAGCGCTTGCGCACACGGGACTTGAGGAGCTTTCCGGAGGCGGTGCGGGGCAGTTCGTCCGCCACCACGACCGACTTCGGGATCTTGTACTTGGCGAGGCGGCCGGCGAGCGACGCGAGCACCTCGTCCGGGTCGAGTGCGGCGCCCTCACGGGGCACGACGACCGCGCGGGGCACCTCGCCCCACTTGTCGTCCGGCACCCCGATCACCGCGCACTCGACGATGTCCGGGTGGGCGAGGAGCTGGTCCTCGATCTCGGCGGGGTAGATGTTCTCGCCGCCGGAGATGATCATGTCCTTGAGGCGGTCGACGATGTGGACGTAGCCGTCCTCGTCGATCTGGGCGGCGTCGCCGCTGCGGAACCAGCCGTCCGCGAACGACGCGGCCGTCTCCTCGGGCAGCCCCCAGTAGCCGGGCATGACGTGCGGGCCGCGCACCACGACCTCGCCCACCTCGCCGACGTCGACCGGCGCGAGGTCGGGTCGTACGACGCGTACGTCGCTGAAGAAGTGCGGCACGCCCGCCGACCCGGCCTTGCTGACGGCGTGCTCGGCGTCCAGGAACAGCGTGCCGGGGGCGGCCTCGGTCATGCCGTAGCCCTGGAGGAAGGTCAGGCCGCGCCGCTGGTACGCCGCGATCAGCGGGGTCGGGACCGGGGAGCCGCCGCAGGTCAGGATGCGCAGCGACGACAGGTCGGCGTCCGGCCAGCGCGGGTGCCGGGCCACCTGGTCGAACATGGTGGGCACGCCGAACATGAAGGTGATCCGGTGCCGTTCGATCAGGTCGAAGGTGGCGTCCGGGTCGAAGGCCTCGACCAGGACGCAGGTGCCGCCCTTCAGCAGGACCGGGAGCGTCAGCATGTTCAGCCCTGCGGTGTGGAACAGCGGGGCGGAGACCAGGGCGCGTTCGTCGGCGATCAGGTCGTGGTCGACGAGGACGTTGATCGCGTTCCAGGTGAGGTTGCCGTGGGTGAGCATCGCGCCCTTGGGGCGGCCGGTCGTCCCCGAGGTGTACATGATGATGCAGGTGTCGTCCGGGGCGACCGGCGTGTCGATGGGCTCCCGGGACGCCGAGGCCAGCGCCTCCTCGTACTCGGCGCCCACTTCGACGTACGTACGGACGTCCGTGCTGCCCGGCAGTCCCGCGACCAGACCGGCGTGCGAGGGGCCGTAGACGAGGGCCTTGGCTCCGGAGTCGGCGAGCTGGTAGGCGATCTCGGGGCCGGCCAGCCGGATGTTGAGGGGGACGAAGACCGCGCCGAGGGTGCCGGCCGCGAACATGGTCTCCAGGTAGGCGGGGTGGTTCGGGCCGAGGTAGGCGACGCGGTCGCCGCGGCGGACGCCCCTCTCGCGCAGGGCGTGCGCGAGCCGGGTGGTGCGGTCGTACAGGCCGGCGTAGGTGCGGGTGGTGTCGCCGTGGATCAGGGCGGTGCGGTGCGGGGTCTTGCGGGCCCGGCGTGCGGGCCACGACCCCAGTCCCTCGTTGCGCATGTCACGCCCCTTACGGTTTCGTCAGCCCGAGCAGGCGGGCGGCGTTCTCCTTGAGGATCTTCGGCCGGACCTCTTCCTTGATCGTCAGCTTGTCGAAGTCGGCGAGCCAGCGGTCGGGGGTGAGGACGGGGAAGTCGGAGCCGAAGAGGACCTTGTCCTTCAGCAGCGTGTTCGCGTACTGCACGAGCTGCGGCGGGAAGTACTTCGGCGACCAGCCGGACAGGTCGATGTGCACGCCCGGCTTGTGCGTGGCGACGGCCAGGGCCTCGTCCTGCCAGGGGAACGACGGGTGCGCCAGGATGATCTTCAGGTGCGGGAAGTCGGCTGCGACGTCGTCGACGTGCAGCGGATTGGAGTACTTGAGCCTGATGCCGCCCCCGCCGGGCACGCCGGCCCCGATGCCGGTCTGGCCGGTGTGGAACAGGGCGATCGTGCCGGTCTCCTCGATCACCTCGTACAGGTCGTAGGCCACCGACCGGTCGTTGGGGAAGAAGCCCTGGATGCTGGGGTGGAACTTGAAGCCCTTCACCCCGTACTCCTCGACCAGGCGCCGGGCCTGCTTCACCCCCGCCTTCCCGCGGAAGGGGTCGATGGAGGCGAAGGGGATGAGGACGTCGGCGTTGGCGGCGGCGGCCTCGGCGACCTCCTCGTTGGGGACGGGCGCCGTGCCGGTGGCGGACTCGGCGTCGACCGTGAAGATCACGGCGGCCATCTTCCGCTCGCGGTAGTACGCGGCGGTCTCCTCCAGGGTCGGCTTCCGCTTGCCCTCGACCTTGAAGTAGGCCGAGGAGGCGTCGTGCAGGTCGTCGTCCAGGGAGGAGTGGCCCTTGGAGGAGACCTCCGCATGGGTGTGGACGTCGATCGCGACGAGGTCGTTCAGGTCCATCACGCCTCCGGGAACTTCGGCGCCGGGATGCCGACCGACTGGGGTTCGGCACCGACCGAGGTGGGCCAGGCGTCCGCCAGCGCGCCGGGGGTCCAGCCGCCGTCGGCGTACGCCGCCCTGATCTCCTGCGGGTGCGACCAGAGTGCCACCTTGTCGCCGCCGATGCCGATGCACTGACCGGTCACGCCGCGCGCGGCCTCGGAGGCCAGGAACGGGACGAGGGCGGCACAGTCCTCGGGGGTGCCGAAGCCCTCGCCCTTGCGCAGGAAGTCCGGCAGCGGCTCGCCGTTCCTCATCGCCTCGATGTACGGGGTGAACGCCGGGATCGTCTCGGTCATCGCGGTCGCGGCGACCGGCACGATCGCGTTGACGGTGATGTTCGCGCGGCCCAGCTCCATGGACCAGGTGCGGGCCATCGCCGCGATGCCGGCCTTGGCGGCGGCGTAGTTCGTCTGGCCGAAGTTGCCGCGCTGGCCGGCCGGGGAGCCGACCAGGATCAGCGAGCCGCCCTCGCCCTGCTCGCGCATCCGGACGGCGGCGGCGCGGGCGCAGGTGAAGGTGCCCTTGAGATGGGTGGTGATCACCGCGTCGAAGTCGTCGTCGGTCATCTTCCACAGCACCTTGTCGCGGAGGATGCCGGCGTTGGTGACGAGGACGTCCAGCCGGCCGAACTCCTCGACCGCGCGGGCGACCAGCCGGTCCGCCGCCTCGGCCGTACCGACCGGGACCACCTCCGCCACAGCCTTGCCGCCCGCCTCGGTGATGGACTTCACGGCCGCCTCGGCCACCGCCTCGTCGACGTCGTTGACGACCACGGAGGCGCCGTGGGCGGCCAGGGCGTGGGCGTAGGCGAGGCCGAGGCCCCGGCCGCTTCCGGTGACGACGGCGGCCTTGCCGGTGAGATCGATGGTGGGCACGGGTGAGTCCCTTCGCATGGGGTGCGGTTACGAGTCGCTTGAGGGTGCGGCTACGAGTCGCTCGGGGATGCGGCTACGAGATCGAAGCTAAGAGCAATAATTGTTGACGTCAATAGTTGTTGATGACCCAGGGGTGCGAGATGCTGGAATCCTCAGTAAGCACCGAGCACAGGGAGCCCGTCATCACACGCCAGAACGTCCCCCCGAAGCCCATCGACGCCCAGGAGCCGTGGATGCGCGGGCTGCACGCCGACACGGGCTACCTGCTGTACCGCCTGGGCCTGCGCTCGGGACAGCTCTTCAACGCCTGCCTCCAGGAGTCGGGCCTGCGCCTGCGCCACTACGCGGTGCTGCGCTTCCTCGCCACCTCGGAGGGCGCCCTCCAGCGCGAGCTGAGCACCCGGCTCGGCTACGACCCGAGCGCGATCGTCGGCCTGGTCGACGACCTGGAGAAGCAGGGCTTCGCCGAGCGCCGCCCCTCCCCCGACGACCGCCGCAGCCGGATCGTCGTGCTGACCGAGAAGGGCCGCGCGTTCCTCCGCGACACCGACGAGGCCGGCCAGCGGGTGACGAACGAGCTCCTGGGCCCGCTGGACCCGGCCGACCGGGAGGCGCTGCACGGGCTGCTGCTGCGGATCGCCGAGGACGGACTGAACTGATGTTGTGCAAATGATTGACGGCTGCACGATGGATGCATAACTTCATCGGCCAACCGAGACCCGTCCCCAGGGAGCTCCCGTGCAGCCATCCCCTTCTGCCGCTCAACCTGCCTCCGATTCGCGGCAGTTGCGCCGCGTGGCCGTCTCCGGCCTGCTCGGCACGGCCGTCGAGTTCTACGACTTCCTCGTCTACGGAACGGTCGCCGCGCTCGTCTTCGGCGAGCTGTTCTTCCCCCGGGCCGACCCGGCGGTCGGCACCATCGCGGCGTTCGGCACCTTCGCCGCCGGCTATCTCGCCCGCCCGCTCGGCGGCATCCTCTTCGGCCACTTCGGCGACCGGATCGGCCGCAAGTCGATGATGCTGCTGACCATGGTCCTGATGGGCTGCGGCAGCTTCCTCATCGGTCTGCTGCCGACGTACGACACGATCGGCGTCTGGGCCCCGATCCTGCTGGTCGCCCTGCGCGTGGTGCAGGGCATCGCGATCGGCGGCGAGTGGGGCGGCGCGATGCTCATGGTCGTCGAGCACGCCGAGCACACGCAGGGTTCCCGGCGCGGCCTGTGGTCCAGCTTCACCCAGCTCGGCGCCCCGCTCGGTTCCGTGCTGTCGGCCGGGGTGGTCACCATCGTCGCCGGCCTGCCCGACGACGAGTTCCGCTCCTGGGGCTGGCGGGTGCCCTTCCTGCTGAGCATCGTGCTGCTGGCCGTCGGGCTGTTCGTGCGCCTCAAGGTCGCCGAGAGCCCGCTGTTCGCCCAGGTCAAGCGGCAACCGGTGGACAAGCCGCCGATCGTCGAGGTGCTGCGCCGTCCGAAGCCCGTACTGCTCGCCGCGTGCGTCGGCATCGGCGCCTTCACCGCCCAGTCGCTGCTGACCAGCTTCATGATCTCCTACGCCGTCGACGAGGGGTACACCCGACCGCAGGTGCTGACCGCCGTGACCGTCGCTTCCTGCGTGGCCCTCGTCGTCCTGCCCCTCGCGTCCGCGCTGTCGGACCGGGTCGGTCGCCGGCCCGTCGTGCTCGCCGGAGCGGTCGCCTCGGCCGCGCTCGCCTTCCCCGTCCTGGCGCTGGTCGACTCCGGCTCGCCCGGACTGCTGATCCTCGCCCTCGCCCTCGGTCACGGTGTCGCCCAGTCCACGATGTACGGCCCGCTCGGCGCCCTGCTCACCGAGATGTTCGGCACCCGCGTCCGTTACACCGGCGCCTCCCTCGGCTACCAGGCGGCCACCCTGGTCGGCGCCGGGTTCTCCCCGCTCATCGCCGGCAGCCTCCTCGCCTCGTACGGCGGGGGGAGCACGCCCGTCTCGCTGCTACTGTGCGCCGGCGCGGCGATCACCGCCGTCACCGTGTGGCGACTGCGTGAGACGCACACCGACGCCCTGGACTCCCCCGCCACCACCACCCCCACCCTGGAAGGGACCCCGCGTTGAGGATCCGCCTCGCTTTACTGACCGCCTGCCTGTCCGTGGCGACCGCGCTGCCGGCGCAGGCCGCCCCCACGGACACGCACCTGGAGGGCCGGCTCCCCTCCGGCGCCGCGTACGTGATGGACGTCCCCGCGTCCTGGAACGGCACGGTGCTGCTGTACAGCCACGGCTACTCCCCGGCCGGAGCCCCCAACCCGGCCCAGAACACCCCGGGTGCGGCCGCCCGGGACAAGCTGCTGGCCGAGGGCTACGCCCTGATCGGCTCCTCGTACGCGACGAACGGCTGGGCCGTCACCGAGGCGGTACCCGACCAGCTCGCCACGCTGGACCTGTTCACCGGGAAGTTCGGGGCGGCGCGGCGGACGCTCGCCTGGGGCACCTCGTACGGCGGCTTCGTCACCACCATGCTCGCCGAACGCCACGCCGGCCGGTTCGACGGCTCGCTGTCGATGTGCGGGCTGGTGCAGGGCGGCGTCGCCAACTGGAACAGCACCCTGGACCCGGTGTTCGCGCTGCGCACGCTCCTCACGCCCGACTCCGGGATCCGGCTCGCGGGCTTCACCGGCCAGGCGGAGGCGGTCGCCGCCGGGAAGGCGCTCACCACGAAGGTCGACGCCGCGCAGCGGACCCCGGAGGGCCGGGCCCGGATAGCCCTCGCCGCCGCCCTGCACGGCATCCCCGGCTACAACGACGCCTCGCAGACCGAACCGGGCCCCACGGACTGGGAAACCCAGCAGGTCAACCAGTACACCGCCGTCCGGGGCCTGCTCCAGATGCCCGCGTTCAGCTGGCGGCAGGAGGCCGAGAGCCGGGCGGGCGGCAACCCGTCGTGGAACACCGGTGTCGACTACACCGCCATGCTCGCCCGCTCCCCGCTGTACAAAGAGGTGAAGGAGCTCTACAAGGAGGCGGGACTGTCCTTGCGTACCGACCTCTCGGCCCTGGGCCGGGCGCCCCGGGTGTCCGCCGATCCGCCGGCCGTACGGTGGATGCGGAACACCAGCGTGCTCTCGGGCCGGCTCGCCGACCCGCAGCTGAACATCCACACGACCGGTGACGCGCTGATACCGGTGCAGGCGGAGAGCGCCTACCGGCGGGCGGCAGGCGCGGCCGGCTCCGCACCGCTGTTCCGCCAGGCCTACGTCGACGCCCCCGGCCACTGCACGTTCACCCCCGGCGAGACGCTGGCCGCCCTGCGCACCCTGGAGAACCGCCTGGACACAGGCCGCTGGGACACCTCACCCGCCGCGCTCAACGCCCGTGCGACAGCGGCCGAACCGACGGCCGAGCCCCGCTACGTCCCGTACCGGCCGGCCGCCTACCCCCGCCCCTACGACCTCGCCCACCCGGGAGACACCCGGCCATGACCGCTCTGCCCCGAGCCCTCGGCTCCACCGGCACGGGGGGCTCCCCCACCGCGACCGACCGGTTGCTGTCCGTCCTCGCGGCCTTCGACCACGAGCACCCGGCCCTGTGCCTGACGGACATCAGCCGGCGGGCCGGGCTGAGCCTGACCACCGCGCACCGGCTGGTGGGCGCGCTCGCCGAGTGGGGAGCCCTGGAACGGGACGAGTCCGGCGTCTACCACGTCGGGCTCCGGCTGTGGGAGATCGCCGCACTGGCGCCGCGCGGCCTCGCCCTGCGGCAGATCGCGCTGCCGTACCTGGAGGACCTGTACGAGGCGACGCACGAGAACGTGCAGCTTGCGGTGCGGGACGGCTCGGACGTCGTCTACATCGAGTGGCTGTCGGGGCGCTCCGCGGTCGGCGTGCACATCCGCGTCGGCGCGCGCTGGCCACTGCACGCCACCGGCGTGGGGCTCGCCCTGCTGGCCCACGGGGACCCGGGGTTCCGGGAGGCGTACTGCGCGGGCGAACTCGCCTCCTTCACACCGCACACGATCACCGACCCGGCGCGGCTGCGGCGGGAACTCGCCGAAGTGCGCCGGACCGGCGTCGCGGTGAGCGACCGTCAGATCACGGAGGACGCCCTGTCGGTGGCCGCGCCGGTGCGCACGGCGGACGGCTCGGTGGCTGCCGCCGTGTCCATCGTGGTGCCGCACGCCGACGCCCAGGTGCCGGTGCTGGTCCCGGCGGTACGGGTGGCAGCGCGCGGCATCTCACGGGCCCTGGGGTGGCTGCCGGAGCGAGCGTGAGGCGGCGGGTTCAGCAGGTGCCCGGCATCCGGCTTCCCGGGCGAAGCGGCCGGTGACCCTCAGGCCACGCAGAACTCGTTGCCCTCCGGGTCCCGCAGGACAACGCCGTAGTAGTCCATGTCCGGCTCGTCCATGATCCTCAGCACCGTCGCGCCGGCCGCGGTCAGCCGGTCCACCTTGACCTTGACTCTCCGCGTGCGCTCCGGCAGGGGAACACCTCTCCCACCGCCGACCTTCAGGTCGAGATGCACCCGGTTCTTGACGGTCTTGCCCTCCGGCACCCGCTGGAACCAGACGCGGGGCCCCTGCCCGTCCGGGTCGACGATCGACTCGGGGGTCTCCCCCACCCCCTCGGTCAGTTCGTCCTCGGGCACCCCCGTGTCCGCCCAGTAGGCCCGCCAGGTGGGGTGCCCGCCCGGGGCCGGTTCGGGCACGTAGCCGAGGGCCTCGGTCCAGAAGGTCACGAGCTTCGCCGGGTCGGCGCAGTCGATGGTCAGCTGCAAGGTGACGTCCATGCCGTGAGCATCGCAGCAGGGTCTGACAAGGGCCTCCGAGGGTGAGGCCGTACGTCGCTGGGGCGTGCTCGGCGGGGCCTCAGGCCGGGCGGATGAGGCCGGTCTCGTACGCGAAGATCACGGCCTGTACGCGGTCGCGCAGCTCCAGTTTGGACAGGATCCGGCCGATGTGTCGTTTCACCGTGGGCTCCGCCAGCTGCATGGCGGCGGCGATCTCGGGGTTGGTCAGGCCGTGGGCGACGTTGAAGAAGACCTCGCGTTCGCGCGGGGTGAGCGGGCGCAGACGCTCGTCGCCGCCGAGGGTGGTGGCCGGGAGCTGGTGGGCGAAACTTTCCAGCAGGCGCCGGGTGACGCGGGGAGAGACCACCGCGTCGCCGCGGGCGACGTCGCGGATCGCGGCGAGCAGTTCTTCCGGTCTGGTGTTCTTCAGCAGGAATCCGGATGCCCCGGCCCGGAGCGCGTCGAAGGCGTACTCGTCCAGGTCGAAGGTGGTGAGGATGAGCACGCGCGTCTGCGGCGACTCCCGGATCAGCCGGCGCGTCGCCTCGATGCCGTCGGTGCCCGGCATGCGCACGTCCATCAGGACCACGTCCGGCTTCAGCCGACGCGTCAGGCGCAGGGCTGCGTCGCCGTCCGCCGCCTCGCCGACGGGCTCCATGTCGGGTTCGGCCCGCAGGATCATGGTGAAGGCCACGCGCAGCAGTTCCTCGTCGTCGACGAGGAGCACCCGTGTGCTCATCGGGCGCCGTCCAGGGCCAGGCGCGACAGGACCTGCCATCCTCCGCCGGGGAGCGGGCCGGCGTGCACTGTCCCGCCGTAGGCGGCGGCGCGTTCCCGCATCCCGGCGATGCCGCGCCCGGGCGTCGTGACCGGTGCGGCGGGGCCGTCGTCGGTCACTTCGACCGTGACGGCCCGCGGGGAGCAGGAGACCCGGACCTCGGCGCGCGTGCCTGCGGGCGCGTGTCTGAGGGTGTTGGTCAGCGCCTCCTGCACGATGCGGTAGGCGGTCAGCTGCGCCGCCGCGGGAACGCGGGCGAGGCCGTCGTCCACCCGAAGGCGGGTCGGCAGCCCCACGGCACACATCTGGTCGCACAGGAGTTCAAGCTGCGCGATGCCGGGCAGCGGATGGCGCTCGGCGTCGGGTTCGCCGTCCCGCAGGATCCCCAGCGAACGCCGCATGTCGGTCAGTGCCTGCCGCCCCGTTTCAGCGATCTGGTCCGTCACGGCGAGCGGGTCGTCGGGCCGTGTGTGCACGACCGCGTCGGCGAGGGCGACGATGACGGACAGGGTGTGCGTGACGCTGTCGTGCATCTCCCTGGCGATGCGGGCCCGCTCCTCCACAACCGCGAGCTGCGCCTTCCGGTCGCGCTCGCGTTCCAGATGGGCGACGTGGTCTTCCTGGGCGGCACGCCTGATCCGCGCGTTCACCCCGAGCAGGGCACACGCGGCGACCGCGGCGGTCATCGCGGCGGCGGAGGCGAGGAACTTGCCCTCGGGCGCCCAGCGCGCCGCCGACATCACGGCCCCGGTCTCCAGGACGACCCCGGCCAGCAGCGCGTGCCGCCAGGGGGATCGGGCGGTGACCGTGCCGAGGGCGATCAGCAGCGCGGCATCGGCGGGCAACTGAACGCCCAGCAGCCACTGCGCGAGCGCGACAGCGGCGATCACACCGAACACGGTGAGGGGGGCCCGGCGCCGCCACACCAGCGGCAGCACCAGTGCCGCCTGCAGGCTCAGCCCCGTGGCGCCCTCCAGCCGCCCGGGCCCGAAGGTCACCGCGAAGAGTGCCGCCGCCAGCGCCGCGTCCTGCACGATGGGCGGCACGTGCGCCGCGCGAACCAGCAGACGCTTCACCTGGTGCCCCGGCGGACGGGCCTGGCCCCGACGGTGTGCAGGCACGGCTTCGGCCATCGTGTCCGTCCTCGCAGTGCTTCGTTCGCGGTGGGTGTTCGTCCACGCTAGGGCCGCGGACCGGGGGGCGCCTCCCACCACCGGTGGAGAGCGGTGTGCGCCCCAGGGATGCATGGTCTCCTCCTGCGAGCGTAAGAGGGCTGCCAGGCACGCCGTCCGGCAGGGGCGACCGTGGTGGCACGGCAGCCTCCTCCCAGGGGAGGACTTCTCGGTTCCGAGGAGACCGGCGTCTCCCGGGCGGATCGTCCCGCAGCACGTCGCAGCGGCCGTCACGCCGTTGAAAGGCTTCTCGCATTCCAGCACCCACCCCTCGCAAGGAGCCGGCCATGCCACGTCCCAGCCGCAGAACTCTCATGAAACTGGGGGCCGCCGCCGTCCTCGCCCCGATGAGCACCGCCTGTTCCACGACCGGCTCCCGCACGAGGACCGCCCCCAGTGCCTCACCGACGGGCCGCGCGGTCTCCCTGCCCGCACCCACCGGGCCCTGGCCGATCGGCACCGTCGACCTGCACCTGATCGACCGGACGCGACACGACCCCCTCGTGCCGTCGCAGCCCTTCCGGGAACTGATGGCCAGCGTGTGGTACCCGGCGGACCGGGGAGGGAGGTTCCCGATCGCCCCGTGGCTGACTCCTGCGGCAGCGGCCGACTGGGACAAGCACTCCGCACCGGGGTTGACCATCAAATCCGGCGCGGTGGACTGGCAGGGAATTCAGACGCATGCGCGGACCGGCGCACCGGTCGCCCGGTCGGCCGGGGAACTGCCGGTGGTGCTGTTCTCCTCGGGGGACGGCGGCGACCGCGCGCTCGGCACCACCCTGGTCGAGGAGCTGGCCGCCCGAGGCTACGTCGTGGTCACCGTCGACCCCACCTACGAGGTGGACCAGGTCGAGTTCCCCGGCGGCCGGGTCGAACGAGCCGCCCCGCCGCCCGAGAAGCTCACCCCGGAGGTCATCGCGGCCCTCCTGGAGAAGCACTCCCGCGCACGCGTCGCGGACATGAAGTTCGTCCTCCGGCAGATCGACGCTATGGCACACGGGCGCAACCCCGACGCCGGGAAGAAGCCCCTCCCGGCCGGATTGCCCGCAGCGCTGGACCTCTCCCGCATCGGCGCACTCGGCCAGTCCCTGGGCGGTTCCGTGGCCGCCCAACTCGCCCACGACGAACCGCGCGTCAGGGCTGCGGCAAACCTCGACGGCGAGTTCGTCGGCCCGGTCGTCCGCACCGGCGTCGCCACACCGTTCCTGCTGATGGCGTCCGATGTGAACACCCTGGAGGGAAACGCCAGTTGGAAGGCCTTCTGGGCCGCCTCGACCGGCTGGAAGCAGGCACTTCACCTGCGGAAGGCCAAACACGGCTCGTACACCGACCTGCAGAGCATATTTCCGCAGCTCACCCCCCACATGAAAATCCCCGCGGCCGCCGAGCTCATCGGCACCGTCAACCCCCGCCGGTCCCTGGCGGCCCAACGCGCCGCCGTCACGGCCTTGTTCGACCTCCACCTGAAAGACCGGCCTACCGCCCTCTTCCACAACCCCAGTGGTCAGTACCGCGAGTTGGAGGTCTTGAGCTGAAACCTCCGCATCACCCGGCAGCCAGCCCGTTCAGGACCTGCACTCATCAGCCGCCCCGCACTTTTCCCGGCTTTACCTCTTGACGGCCCGCGTGGCGTGGAGCACATTGACGACACTTTGAGAGCGCTCTCAACCCCCGCATCCGTACCCGAGAGGCATCCCCACATGAGTGACACCTCCGGCAGACTCCCCGCACGGCGCCCCTTGCGGCGGGCGTTCGTCGCCGTCGTCAGCACACTCGGCCTCGCCGTGGTCGCCGCCACCGCCGCGACTCCCTCCGCGAGCGCCTCCGCGCCGCCGCCCCCGTCGGGCTGGAACCAGGTCTTCCTCGACGACTTCAACGGCCCGGCCGGCAGCGGCGTCAACACGGCCGACTGGCAGTACGCGACCGGCAAGGGCTACCCGGGCGGCCCCGCCAACTGGGGCACCGGCGAGATCGAGACGATGACGAGCAGCCCGGACAACGTCTCGCTCGACGGCAACGGCAACCTCCGCATCACTCCCCGTCGGGACGGCGCCGGCAACTGGACCTCCGGCCGCATCGAGACCAACCGCACCGACTTCCAGCCCCCGGCCGGCGGCAAGCTCCGCGTGGAGTCGCGCATCCAGGTGCCGAACGTCACCGGGGCCGCGGCGAAGGGCTACTGGCCCGCCTTCTGGATGCTCGGCGCGCCCTACCGCGGCAACTACTGGAACTGGCCGGGCGTCGGCGAGCTGGACATCATGGAGAACACCCAGGGCATGAACACGGTGTTCGCGACGATGCACTGCGGCACCTCGCCGGGCGGCCCCTGCAACGAGACGAGCGGCATCGGCAGTTCGACCACCTGCCAGGGCACCACCTGCCAGGCCGGCTTCCACACCTACCGGATGGAGTGGGACCGCTCGACGAGCGTCGAGGAGATCCGCTTCTACCTCGACGGCGTCAACTTCCACACGGTGCGCGCCAACCAGGTCGACGCGACGACCTGGCGGAACGCCACGGACCACGGCTTCTTCATCATCCTGAACGTCGCGATGGGCGGCGGCTTCCCGGACGCGTTCGGCGGCGGCCCGGACGCCGGGACGCAGCCCGGCCACCCGATGGTCGTCGACTACGTCCAGGTGCTGTCGTCCGGCGGTGGCACCACACCTCCCCCGACCGGCGACCGCGACGCCTACTCGACCATCCAGGCCGAGTCCTACGACGGCCAGTCCGGTGTGATGACCGAGACGACGTCCGACTCCGGCGGCGGCCGGAACGTCGGCTCGCTGGCCAACGGGGACTGGCTGCACTTCAAGGGCGTGAACTTCGGCTCCAGCGCGGCCCGGCAGTTCAGCGCCCGGGTGGCGAGCGGCGCGGCGGCCGGCGTCAGCGGACTGGTCGAGGTGCGGCTGGACAGCCGCAGCAGCGCGCCCATCGGGAGTTTCGCGGTGGGCAGCACCGGCGGCTGGCAGTCGTGGCGGACCGTTCCGGCGAACATCAGCTCCGTGACGGGCACGCACGACGTGTATCTGACCTTCACCAGCGGACAGCCGGCGGACTTCGTGAACGTCAACTGGTTCACCTTCGGGCACTGACCGACCTCGAACAGGGGGCTCCACGCGCGCGTGGAGCCCCTTTTCGCTGCCCGGATTTCGTGGCCTCAGCGCAGTTCCGCCCGGAACGCCGCCGGCGTCAGGTCCGTGTGCTGGTGGAAGAACTTGGAGAAGTTCGCGGCATCGGGGAAGCCGACCGCCGCGCCGACGCGGCCGATCGGCAGATCGGTGTGGGCGAGGAGGCGTTTGGCCTCCAGGACCACGCGCTTGTCGATGAACGCCTTCGGGGTGTCGCCGGTCGCGGCGCGGACCGCGCGGACCAGCGTGCGGCGGGAGTAACCGAGCGCGTCGGCGTAGGCGCTGACGCTGTGGTTGGTGGCGAAGTCCTTCTCCACGGCCTCCCGGAAGAGGGTGAACGTGGAGTCGGACTGCTGTCGTACCGACTCCGCGGAACTGGCGGCGAGATGGGCGAGCCGGAGCAGGAACGCCGTCAGCGAGTGCTGGAGGACGGCGGTGTGCAGGCTCAGCGGCAGCGTGTCCGTGTCCTCGTACTCGCGTCGCAATTGGCCGAGCGCGTTGCGCAGACCGGCGAGTTGGGCCGCGTCGGGGCGCAGCAGCGGCGGCAGGTCGTAGCGGTAGAGGCCGGTGGCCTCCACGGTCGCGCGGGGCAGGAAGCCGGGCTGCATGGTCAGCACCGTTCCGCGGTACTCGCTGGTGCGGGAGAAGCGGTGGACCTGCCCCGGGCGGATCCACAGCAGGTCCCCGGCCGCGGCCTCGTACTCGGTGAAGTCGACCATGTGCCGGACCGGGCCATCGCCGAACAGCAGCACGACGTGGAAGTCGATGCGGTGCACGCGCTCCAGCGGCGCGTCGGCGTGCCAGGTGCGGCCGGTGCCCATCGGCCCGACCTGCATACCGACGCCGCCGACGCTCAGCTCGACCGGGAAGGGGAACGTTCTGATCCCGTCGCCGCCTTGGATGCTTCTGTCCGCCATGTCCGTCTCGTACCGCCCCGTTCGCGTGCCGCGCTGCCGCTGCGTGTCCCAGTTTCACCACAGGCTGGCACACGGCGACCTTCCATCGAAAAAGTCAGACTTTTAGTTTTGAACACGTCAGACCAGCCACTTCGTTCCTATCGAGGATTTCTTGAAGATGAGCACGCAGACAGCGGACAGCTTCGAATGGACCGAACTCGACCGGCGTGCCGTCGACACCGCCCGTCTGCTGGCGGCCGATGCCGTCCAGCGGGTCGGAAACGGCCATCCCGGCACCGCGATGAGCCTGGCTCCGGCCGCCTACACGATCTTTCAGAAGGTGATGCGGCACGACCCGGCCGACCCGGAGTGGACCGGCCGTGACCGCTTCGTCCTCTCCCCCGGCCACACGTCGCTGACCCTCTACACGCAGCTGTACCTCGCGGGCTACGAGCTGGAGCTGGACGACCTGAAGGCGTTCCGCACGCACGGCTCGAAGACGCCCGGCCACCCCGAGTACGGGCACACCGCCGGCGTGGAGACCACCACCGGCCCGCTCGGCCAGGGCGTCGCGAACGCGGTCGGCATGGCGATGGCGGCCCGCTACGAGCGCGGTCTGTTCGACCCGGACGCCCCCGAGGGCGAGTCCCCCTTCGACCACACCGTCTGGGCCATCGTCTCCGACGGCGACCTCCAGGAGGGCGTCTCCGCCGAGGCCTCCTCGCTGGCCGGCCACCAGAAGCTCGGCAACCTGGTCTTCCTCTACGACGACAACCACATCTCCATCGAGGGCGACACCGCGACCGCGTTCTCCGAGGACGTGCTGAAGCGGTACGAGGCGTACGGCTGGCACGTGCAGCGGATCGAGCCGCGGGAGGACGGCGACGTCGACGTGCACGCGCTGCACGCGGCACTGAAGGAGGCTCAGGCCGAGACCGGGCGCCCCTCCATCATCGCGATGCGCACGATCATCGCCTGGCCCGCCCCGAACGCGCGGAACACCGAGGCCTCCCACGGCTCGGCCCTCGGCGAGGACGAGGTCGCCGCCACCAAGCGCCTCCTCGGCTTCGACCCGGAGAAGACCTTCGAGGTCGCCGACGAGGTGCTGGCGCACACCCGCAAGGCCCTGGACCGGGGCGCCGAGGCGCACGCCGCCTGGGACAAGCGGATCGCCGCCTGGCGCGGCGAGAACCCGGAGCGCGCCGCCACCTTCGACCGGGTCAGCAAGGGCGAGCTGCCCGCGGGCTGGGAGGACGCCCTGCCGGTGTTCGAGCCGGGCAAGGCGGTCGCCACCCGTGCCGCGTCGGGCAAGGTGCTACAAGCCCTCGGCGCGGTCGTCCCCGAGCTGTGGGGCGGCTCGGCCGACCTGGCCGGTTCGAACAACACCACGATCGACAAGACCTCGTCCTTCCTGCCGAGGGGCAACCCGCTGCCGGAGGCCGACCCGTACGGCCGGACGATCCACTTCGGCATCCGCGAGTTCTCCATGGCCGCGGAGATGAACGGCATCGCCCTGCACGGCAACACACGCGTCTACGGCGGCACCTTCCTGGTGTTCTCCGACTACATGCGCAACGCCGTCCGCATGTCGGCCCTGATGCAGCTGCCGGTGACGTACGTGTGGACGCACGACTCGATCGGCCTGGGCGAGGACGGCCCGACCCACCAGCCGGTCGAGCACCTGGCCGCGCTGCGCGCCATCCCGGGCCTGAACGTCGTACGCCCGGCCGACGCCAACGAGACCGCGCTCGCCTGGGCCGAGATCCTCAGGCGGCACACCACCGACCCGGCCCCGCACGGCCTCGCGCTGACCCGCCAGGGCGTGCCCACGTACGAGCCGAACCCGGACGTGGTGCGCGGCGGTTACGTGATGGCCGAGGCGGAGGGCGGTGAGCCGCAGGTGATCCTCATCGCCACCGGCTCCGAGGTGCACGTCGCCGTCGAGGCCCGTGAGCAGCTCCAGGCGGCGGGCGTGCCCACGCGGGTCGTGTCGATGCCGTCCGTGGAGTGGTTCGAGGAGCAGCCCCGCGCCTACCGCGACAGCGTCCTGCCGCCGTCCGTGAAGGCCCGGGTCTCGGTCGAGGCCGGTATCGGCCTGACCTGGCACCGGTTCGTGGGGGACGCGGGACGCATCGTCTCCCTGGAGCACTTCGGCGCCTCCGCCGACGCGAAGACCCTGTTCGCCGAGTACGGCTTCACCCCCGAGAACGTCGTCGCCGCAGCCCGCGAGTCCCTGACCGCGGCTCGTGGCTGATCCGACCGCCCGAAAGAAGATGATCACTGTGACCGAAGCGACCGCGAACGCGGGAGCACTCAAGCGCCTGTCCGACGAGGGCGTGTCGATCTGGCTGGACGACCTGTCCCGCCGGCGGATCGAGTCCGGCGACCTGGCCGGGCTCGTGGCGGCGGGGAACATCGTCGGCGTCACCACCAACCCGTCCATCTTCCAGGCCGCCATCGGCTCCGGCGAGGGCTACGAGGAGCAGCTCGCCGACCTGGCGGTGCGGGGCGTCACCGTCGACGAGGCCGTCCGGATGCTGACGACGGCCGACGTCCGGGCCGCCGCCGACGTCCTGCGGCCGGTGTACGACGCCACCGGCGGCCGGGACGGCCGGGTGTCCATCGAGGTCGACCCGCGGCTGGCCCACGACACGGCGGCGACCGTCGCCGAGGCCCGGCAGCTCGCCTGGCTGGTGGACCGCCCCAACGTGATGATCAAGATCCCGGCGACGAAGGCCGGTCTGCCGGCGATCACCGAGGTGATCGGCGCGGGCATCAGCGTGAACGTGACGCTGATCTTCTCGCTGGAGCGCTACCGCGAGGTGATGGACGCCTACATCGCCGGCCTGGAGAAGGCGCAGGCGGCCGGTCTCGACCTGTCGGCCATCCACTCGGTCGCGTCCTTCTTCGTCTCCCGTGTCGACTCCGAGATCGACAAGCGGCTGACGCTGCTGGGCACGGACGAGGCCCTCGCCCTGAAGGGCAGGGCGGCCCTGGCCAACGCGCGGCTGGCCTACGAGGCGTACGAACAGGTATTCGCCGGGCCGCGCTGGCAGGCCCTGGGCGGTGCCCGTGCGAACCGGCAGCGCCCCCTTTGGGCCTCCACCGGTGTGAAGGACCCCGCTTACAAGGACACCCTGTACGTGGACGAACTGGTCGCCCCCGGCACGGTCAACACCATGCCGGAGGCCACGCTGAACGCCGTCGCCGACCACGGTGACGTCCAGGGCGACACCGTCACCGGCGGTTACGCCCAGGCGCGCGCCGACCTGGCGGCCGTCGAGCGGCTCGGCATTTCGTACGACGAGGTGGTGCGGCAACTGGAGGACGAAGGCGTCGCCAAGTTCGAGGTGGCCTGGCAGGACCTGCTGGACGCGGTCACCAAGTCCTTGAACAGCAAGGGAGTTGACGCGTAATGACTGAGGGCATCCCCCAGACGGCCGAGCAGGAGACCATAGGGACCAAGGAGGACAAGGAGGCCCGGGCGGCGCAGGAGGCCGCCGGGGTCGAGCAGACGGGGGTGAGCGGCCGGGCCGCACCGCGCCCGGAGTACGCCGGCATCGACTTCACCAATCCGCTGCGCGACCCACGCGACCGCCGTCTGCCCAGGATCGCGGGCCCGTCCGGGCTCGTCATCTTCGGCGTGACCGGCGACCTGTCCCGCAAGAAGCTGATGCCGGCCGTGTACGACCTGGCCAACCGCGGCCTGCTGCCGCCGGGCTTCTCGCTGGTGGGTTTCGCCCGCCGGGACTGGGAGGACCAGGACTTCGCGCAGGTGGTGCACGACGCGGTCCGGGAGCACGCGCGCACCCCGTTCCGCGAGGAGGTCTGGCAGCAGCTCGCCGAGGGCATGCGGTTCATCCCGGGCGACTTCGACGACGACACGGCGTTCAAGCAGCTGCGTTCGGCCGTCGAGGAGCTGGACGCCTCCCGGGGCACCAGCGGCAACTACGCCTTCTACCTCTCGGTGCCGCCGAAGTTCTTCCCCAAGGTCGTCCAGCAGCTGAAGAAGCACAAGCTGGCCGACGCCCAGGAGGGCTCCTGGCGCCGCGCCGTCATCGAAAAGCCGTTCGGTCACGACCTCGACAGCGCCTGCGAGCTGAACGCGATCGTGCACGACGTGTTCGACCCGGAGCAGGTCTTCCGTATCGACCACTACCTCGGCAAGGAGACCGTCCAGAACATCCTGGCGCTGCGCTTCGCCAACCAGATGTTCGAGCCGATCTGGAACCGGTCGTACGTCGACCACGTGCAGATCACGATGGCCGAGGACATCGGCATCGGCGGCCGCGCGGGGTACTACGACGGCATCGGCGCCGCCCGTGACGTCATCCAGAACCACCTCCTCCAGCTGATGGCGCTCACCGCGATGGAGGAACCCGCCGCCTTCGACGCGGCGTCGCTGCTCACCGAGAAGCTGAAGGTGCTGCGGGCCGTGCGGCTGCCGGAGGACCTGGGCAGGCACACCGTGCGCGGGCAGTACGCGGCGGCCTGGCAGGGCGGCACGAAGGTCCGCGGCTACCTGGAGGAGGAGGGCATCGACCAGGCCTCCTCGACCGACACCTACGCCGCGATCAAGCTCCAGGTGGACAACCGCCGCTGGGCGGGTGTGCCGTTCTACCTGCGCACCGGCAAGCGGCTGGGCCGCCGGGTGACGGAGATCGCCGTGGTGTTCCAGCGGGCCCCGCACTCCCCCTTCGACTCCACCGCCACCGAGGAGCTGGGCTCCAACGCGATCGTCATCCGCGTCCAGCCGGACGAGGGCATGACGGTGCGGTTCGGCTCCAAGGTGCCGGGTACGTCGATGGAGATCCGGGACGTGACGATGGACTTCGCCTACGGCGAGTCGTTCACCGAATCGAGCCCCGAGGCGTACGAACGGCTGATCCTGGACGTCCTCCTGGGCGACGCCAACCTGTTCCCCCGTCACCAGGAAGTGGAAGAGTCCTGGAAGATCCTCGACCCGATCGAGCAGTACTGGGCCACGCACGGCAGGCCCGCGCAGTACGTCTCGGGCAGTTGGGGACCCGCGGAAGCCGACGAGATGCTCGCACGAGACGGACGGAGCTGGCGCAGGCCATGAAGATCGACCTGACCGACACCACGGCAAGCAAGATCAACAAGGCGCTGGTGCAGGGCCGCCGCGCCATCGGCACGCCCGCCGTGGGCATGGTCCTGACGATGGTGATCGTCACGGACGAGGAGAACGCCTACGACGCGATCAAGGCGGCCGAGGAGGCCTCGCACGAGCACCCCTCGCGCACCCTGGTCGTCATCAAGCGGCACGCCCGCACCCCGCGCGACCGCACGCAGTCCCGGCTGGACGCCGAGGTCCGGGTCGGGGCCGACGCCGGCACCGGCGAGACGGTGATCCTGCGGACCTACGGCGAGGTGTCCGACCACGCCGACTCGGTGGTGCTGCCGCTGCTGCTGCCGGACGCCCCGGTGGTGGTGTGGTGGCCGATGGACGCGCCGGAGGTGCCCTCGAAGGACCCGCTCGGAGCGCTGGCCCAGCGGCGCATCACCGACCTGTACGCCGTCGCGAACCCCCTGGAGATGCTGGAGAGCCGGGTCCGCTCCTACGCGCCCGGCGACACCGACCTCGCCTGGACCCGGCTGACGCCCTGGCGTTCGATGCTGGCGGCGGCGCTGGACCAGGCCCGGGCGAAGGTGATCTCTGCGGCCGTCGAGGCCGAGGCCGAGAACCCGGCCGCCGAGCTGCTGGCCCGCTGGCTGGAGGCGCGGCTGCACGTCCGGGTCGACCGGGTGGTCACCGCCGGGCCGGTGGTGACGGCGGTCCGCCTGGGCACGGAGAACGGCGAGATCGTCATCGACCGCCCCGAGGGACCGCTGGCCACGCTGACGCTGCCGGGCCAGCCCTCCCGCACCCTCGCCCTGAAGGTCCGTGCCACCTCCGAACTCATCGCCGAGGAGCTGCGGCGCCTCGACGCGGACGAGATGTACGCCATCGCCCTGAACGGCGAGGCAACCGAGGAGACCCCTGCTCATGTCTGACTCCCCCTCCGGCTCCCCCAGCCTCACGCGGCGGCCCGAATGGACCGCCCTGGAGGACCACCGCACGGACGCCCTGCCGCAGCCGGATTTGCGTGAGCTGTTCGCGGCGGACCCGGGGCGCGCCGAGCGCTACGTCGTGCACGTCGGCGACCTGCGCATCGACTACTCCAAGCACCTGGTCACCGACGAGACGCTGGCCCTGCTCCAGGAGCTGGCCACCGCCACCGACGTGTTCGGGCAGCGCGACGCCATGTTCCGCGGCGAGAAGATCAACGCCACCGAGAACCGGGCCGTCCTGCACACCGCGCTGCGCGCCCCGCGGGACGCGGTGGTCGAGGTCGACGGCGAGAACGTCGTCCCGGGCGTGCACGCCGTGCTCGACAAGATGTCCGGCTTCGCGAACCGGGTGCGCTCCGGGGAGTGGACCGGGCACACCGGCAAGCGGATCCGGAACGTCGTCAACATCGGCATCGGCGGCTCGGACCTGGGCCCGGCGATGGCCTACGACGCGCTGCGGCCGTTCACGGCCCGGGAGCTGACGTTCCGCTTCGTGTCGAACGTGGACGGCTCCGACCTGCACGAGGCCACCCGCGACCTGGACCCGGCCGAGACGCTGTTCATCGTCGCGTCCAAGACCTTCACCACGATCGAGACCATCACGAACGCGACCTCGGCGCGCTCCTGGCTGCTGGACGGCCTCGGGGGCGACGAAAAGGCGGTCGCCACGCACTTCGTGGCGCTGTCCACGAACGCCGAGAAGGTCGCCGACTTCGGCATCGACGTCGACAACATGTTCGAGTTCTGGGACTGGGTCGGCGGCCGCTACTCGTACGACTCCGCGATCGGCCTGTCCCTGATGATCGCCATCGGACCGGACCGCTTCCGGGAGATGCTCGACGGCTTCCGCATCGTCGACGAGCACTTCCGCAACGCCCCCGCCGAGGCCAACGCCCCGCTCCTCCTGGGCCTGCTGGGCATCTGGTACGGCAACTTCCACGGCGCCCAGTCGCACGCGGTCCTGCCGTACAGCCACTACCTGTCGAAGTTCACCGCCTACCTCCAGCAGCTCGACATGGAGTCCAACGGCAAGTCGGTGGACCGCGACGGCCGTCCCGTGGAGTGGCAGACGGGGCCGGTCGTATGGGGCACGCCCGGTACCAACGGGCAGCACGCCTATTACCAATTGATCCACCAGGGCACCAAGCTCATCCCCGCCGACCTGATCGGCTTCGCGCGGCCCGTCGCCGAGCTGAGCGACGAACTGAAGGCGCAGCACGACCTGCTGATGGCCAACCTGTTCGCGCAGGGGCAGGCGCTCGCCTTCGGCAAGACCGCCGAGGAGGTGCGGGCCGAGGGCGTGCCCGACGAGCAGGTGCCGCACCGCACGTTCCAGGGAAACCACCCCACCACGACGATCCTGGCCACCGAACTGACCCCGTCGGTCCTCGGCCAGCTGGTCGCCCTCTACGAGCACAAGGTGTTCGTGCAGGGCGCGGTCTGGAACATCGACTCCTTCGACCAGTGGGGCGTCGAGCTCGGCAAGGTGCTCGCCAAGCGCGTCGAGCCCGCCCTGACCGAGGGCGCTGACGTCCCCGGTCTCGATCCGTCCACGGCCGCCCTGGTGGCCGCCTACCGCAATCTTCGGGAAGTGAACTGACATGCAGATCGGTCTTGTGGGTCTCGGCAAGATGGGCGGCAACATGCGCGAGCGCCTGCGCAACGCCGGCCACACCGTCATCGGCTACGACACCAACCCGGACAAGTCCGACGTCGCCAGCCTGGCCGACCTCGTCAACCAGCTGGAGGCGCCGCGCACGGTCTGGGTCATGGTCCCGGCCGGCGACGCCACCCAGCACGTCATCGACCGTCTGGCGGACCTCCTCAAGCCGTACGACACGGTGGTCGACGGCGGCAACTCCCGCTGGACGGACGACGAGAAGCACGCCGAGGAGCTGAGCAAGCGCGGCATCGGCTTCGTCGACGCGGGCGTCTCCGGCGGCGTGTGGGGCCTGAAGAACGGCTACGCCCTGATGGTCGGCGGCGAGAAGGAGTACGTCGACCGGCTCCGGCCGATCTTCGAGGCGCTCAAGCCGGAGGGCCCGTACGGCTTCGTCCACGCGGGCAGCGTGGGAGCCGGGCACTTCGCGAAGATGGTCCACAACGGCATCGAGTACGCGATGATGCAGGCCTACGCCGAGGGCTGGGAGCTGCTGGAGGCCGTGGACTCGGTGGACAACGTCCGCGAGGTGTTCCGCTCCTGGCAGGACGGCACCGTCATCCGCTCCTGGCTGCTGGACCTCGCGGTCAACGCGCTCGACGAGGACGAGCACCTGGAGGGCCTGCGGGGCTACGCCCAGGACTCCGGCGAGGGACGCTGGACCGTGGAGGCCGCGATCGACAACTCCGTGCCGCTGCCAGCGATCACCGCTTCCCTGTTCTCCCGGTTCGCCTCCCGGCAGGACGACTCGCCGCAGATGAAGATGATCGCGGCACTGCGCAACCAGTTCGGCGGCCACGCCGTCGAGTCCGCGAAGAAGGCGTAGGACGTGGGAGATCTGCTGCTGGTCCGCCACGGCGAGACGGAGTGGAGCCGGAGCGGACAGCACACCAGCTTCACCGACCTGCCCCTCACCCCGAACGGCGAGGAGCAGGCCAAGTCGCTGGCTCCGCTGCTGGCGGGCCGTTCCTTCGCTCTGGTCCTGACCAGCCCGCTCGGCCGCGCGGTGCGCACCGCCGAACTCGCGGGCCTGACGGGAACCGTGCGGGACGCGGACCTGCACGAGTGGTACTACGGCGCCTACGAGGGCGTCACCTCCGAGGAGATACACCGCACCCGCCCCGACTGGGACCTGTGGACCGACGGGGGCCCGCCCGGCCCCGACGGCGAGCCGGGCGAGTCCCCCGAGGAGGTCGGCGAGCGCGCCGACCGGGTGCTGTCCCGGGTGGCCGGCGCGCTGCCCGAGGGCGATGTGCTGCTGGTGGCGCACGGCCACTTCCTCCGCGCCCTGACAGCCCGTCGGCTGGGGCTGCCGCCCTCGATGGGGCGGCTGTTCCGGCTGGAGACGGGCACGGTCTGCCGGCTCTCGACCGAGCACGGGCGGCCCGTGATCGCGGAGTGGAACACCAGGGCGTGAACACCGCCGCGTAACCGGCCCCGGCCGGGGGTGAGTTGACAGCCTCCGGCCGGGCGCGTCAGAGTCCCCGCTGATGGAGATCGAGGACATGACACCCGCCGAGGAGCGGGTGTGGCGCGCCTTTCCGCGCGGGGATGACGTCGACTTCCGCGGGCCTGCGGACGAGGACCCGGCGCGGGGCGCGGACTGGGGACCCGAACGGACCGTACGGGCGGCCGTGCTGCGGGCCCTGCTGTTGAGCGCCCCGCAGGAGGACGGGGAGACGGCCGCCCTCCGGCTGGCGGGCGCGCGGATCACGGGCGTGCTGGACCTCAAGTACGGAGAGGTCGACCGCGCCGTGCGTCTCAGTGGCTGCCACTTCGAGGACGTCCCCGTCCTGTACGGGGCGCGGCTGCGGCAGCTCAACCTGCGCGAATCCGCCCTGCCCGGACTGGACGCCGCCACCCTCCGCGTGGACGGCGTGCTGCGCATGTCGGACTGCCTGTTCGAGGGGCCCGTCCGGCTCGGCGGGGCGCAGATCTCCGGGGCGCTCTTCATGGACAGGGCCGAGATCGACGAACGGCCCACCGATCAGCCCGCGCTCCAGCTCAACCACGTGACCATCGGCGACGGCCTGTCGGCGCAGGGACTGCGCACCCGCGGCGAGGTGCGCCTGACGGGTGCCTCGGTCGCCGGGACGATCGACCTCAACGGGGCGCGGCTGGAGGCCGGCACCGGTGAGGCCGCCCTCGACGCGGAGACGCTCACGGTGGAGGGCGACGTCCTGCTGCGCGACGTGGACGTCCTCGGCTGGATCGGCCTGCGCGGCGCCCGGATCGCGGGCCGCCTCGACCTCTCCCACGCGCGGCTGGCGAACCCCGGTGACACGGCACTGCGCGCCAGCAGTTGCACCGTCGGGGAACTCTGGCTGCGCAGGAGCCCGCCCATGACAGGTGCCCTCAACCTGCGCCGCGCCCAGCTGGACGTCCTGTTCCTCGAACCGGACGTGGTCCCCGGGGAGGTCCTGCTCAACAGCTTCGTCTACACCTCCCTCACCCCGCACGAACCCGCCGAGCGGCGCCTGGCGATGCTGGAGCGGGACCGCGAGGGCTATGTCCCGCACGCCTACGAGCAGTTGACCGCGGCCTACCGCCGGATCGGCGACGACGACGCCGCCCGCGTCGTCCAGCTCGCCAAGCAGCGCCGCCGCCGCGGCACCCTGCCGTGGTACGGCCGGCTGTGGGGCTACGTCCAGGACGCGGCCGTCGGCTACGGCTTCCGGCCCTTGCGCGCCGCCGGCTGGCTGGTGTCGCTGCTGGTCATCGGCTCCCTGGCCTACGCGCTGCACCACCCCAAGCCGCTGAAGGCGGACGAGGCCCCGCAGTTCAACCCGGTCTTCTACACGCTCGACCTGCTGCTGCCGGTGATCTCGTTCGGGCAGGAGGGCGCGTTCGCCCCCACCGACGGCTACCAGTGGCTCTCCTACACCTTGGTGCTCACGGGCTGGATCCTGGCCACGACGGTCGTCACCGGCATCACCCGGTCGGTCAGCCGCCAGTGAGGGCCCGCACCGCGTGCTGGGCCGCCAGCCGGACGGGGGCGTTGGGGGCTCCGTAACCCCGGTAGCCGTCGTCGCGCTGGACCAGTTCGAAGAAGACGCGGCCGACGGTGCGGGTGTAGCAGTGGCGGAAGACGCCGTGGGCGTCGCGGTCGTAGAGGATGCCGAGGTCGCGGTAGGTCTCCAGCTCGCCGTCGGCGAACTCGAAGCGGGCGGCGAGATCGTCGTAGTAGTTCGCCGGGACGGGCAGCAGAGCGCCGCCGGCGTCCCGGAGGCGGCGGGCCGAGGCGACCACGTCGTCGGTGGCCAGGGCGATGTGCTGGGCGTGGACGGTGTCGTCCGTGGGCGCGGGGCCGACGGTGAGGGCGATCCGGACGCTGCCGTCGGCGTTGGTCACGGCACGGCTGCGCAGCAGACCGTAGGGGTCGGCGACGTCCACGCTCTCCTGGGCGTGCAGGCCGAGCACGCCCCGGTGGAAGAGGGCCGCCTCGTCGAAGTGGTGCCAGGGCTGGACGAGGGCGAGATGGTCGATGCGGCGGACGGTCGCCGGCGCGGGCGCCGGGTCGGAGTCCTCGAAGTCGGCCCGCCAGTCGGGCAGGCCCGGACGGCCGGTGGCGCAGAAGAAGAGCTCCGTGCCGTCGGGGGCGGCGACCGCGTCGAGCGGGGCGTCACCGGGTGCGCGGCGGCGCGGCAGGACGGGCGCCAGCAGTGCCTCCGCACGCCGGGCCGCCGCGCCCGGGTCCGGTGACTCCAGCCCGATGGCGGCGAGCTGGGTCCCGTCGCGGCGGACGGCCGGCCCGGTGTTGACGAGGATCCGGGCCTCCCCCTGCTCCCACAGGGCGACGGGCTTGCCGCGGTGGCGGGCGGTACGGGCGAAGCCGAGGGCGCCGAGCAGGGCGGTGAGGGGTTCGGCGTCGGGCGTGACCAGCTCGGCGAAGGCGACACCGGTGGGGACGACGGGCTCGGGCAGGGCGGCCCGGCCCACCGTCTCCTGGAGGACCAGCAGGGAACGCCGGGCGTCGACGGCGGTCGGACCTGCTTCGGCCTGCCGGAAGACGTCGTTGAAGACCTCCAGGGAGAGCGGTCCTTCGTAGCCGGTGCGCAGCACGTGCCGCACCAGGCCGGCGACGTCGAAGCCGCCCTGTCCGGGGAAGCAGCGGTAGTGGCGGCTCCACTGGAGGACGTCCATGGCGAGCAGCGGGGCGTCGGCGAGCTGGAGGAAGAAGATCTTCTCGCCGGGGATGTCCTCGATGCCCTTGGGGTCCGAGCCGCGCGAGAGGATGTGGAAGCTGTCCAGACAGGTGCCGAGGGCGGGATGCCCGGCCGACTCGACGATGCGCCAGGCGTGGTCGTACGTACTGACGTGCCGGCCCCAGGCCAGGGCCTCGTAGGCCACCCGGATGCCGAACTCCTGGGCCAGGCCGGCGAGCCGGCCCAGCTGTTCGGCGGCGAGGGCGTCGTCGTCCACCGCCCGCGGGGAGACGCTGGAGCAGACGAGGACCGTGTCGGCGCCGAGCCTGCGCATCAGCTCGAACTTGTGGCGGGCCCGCCGCAGGTTCCGGGTGAACTCGTCCTCGGGGACGGCTTCGATGTCCCGCATCGGCTGGTACAGGTCGATGGAGAGGCCGAGGTCGGCGCAGCGGGCGCGGATCTCCTCGGGGGTGAGGGGGCTGGCCAGCAGGTCGTTCTCGAAGATCTCCACCCCGTCGAAGCCGGCCCGGGCGGCGGCCGTGAGCTTCTCGGTGAGGGATCCGCTGAGGGAGACGGTGGCGATGGACGTACGCACGTGGGTACCTCTCTTCAGTTCGATGCCCCTACGGCGCCGGCCAGTTGGGTCAGGTCCGCCAGCATCCGCGCGGCGTCGGGTTCCCGTCCGGTGAACAGGCGGAACGCGTCGGCGGCCTGGAAGGCGGCCATGCCGCCGCCGTCGAGGGTGGCGCAGCCCAGCGCGCGGGCGGTGCGCAGCAGTTCGGTCTCCAGCGGACGGTAGACGACCTCGGCGACCCACAGCCGGGGGTGGAGCAGCTCGGCGGGCAGCGGCAGACCGGGGTGGGCCGCCATGCCGGTGGGCGTGGCGTGGACGATGCCGTCGGCCTGTGCGAGCAGTCGCGCCTGCCGGTCCGGGGGTGCGGCGGCGGCACGGTCCTGGCCGAACGCGCGGTTCAGGGAGCCGGCCAGGGCGGCGGCCCGTTCGGGCAGGGCGTCGACGACGGTGACCCGCTCGGCGCCGAGGGTGAGCATGGCGTGCGCGACGGCCGCGCCCGCGCCCCCGGCGCCCAGCTGCACGACCCGCTCCAGGGGCGCGTCGGGCAGTCCGCGCGCGAAGGACGCGGCGAAGCCGGTGACGTCCGTGTTGTGGCCGACGGCCCGGCCGTCCTCGAAGACGACGGTGTTGACCGCGCCCAGCGCCTCGGCCTGCGGCGCGAGCGCGTCCAGGTGCCCGATGACGAGCTGCTTGCACGGGTGCGTGATGTTGAGCCCGTCGAACCCGAGGTCGCGGGCGGCCCGCACCAGATCGCCCACCGCCTCGGGGGGCACACCGAGCGGGTCGATGTCGATCAGCCGGTACAGCAGGCGCAGGCCCTGCCGGTCGCCCTCCCGCTCGTGGAGTGCCGGGCTGAGCGACGGGCCGATACCGGAACCGATCAGTCCGACGAGATACGAGTCCTTGGGCACACGGGCCTCCCGAGCGGCTCAGTAATGTACGAACTAGTACGTTAGCTATATCAGCCGAGCTCGACCACGGGAAGGCCCCGGTGGGATCAGGCCCCTGCTCCTAGAATCACCGGCACCGGCCCCCTCCGCCCGAAGGAACCTGATGACCAGCGTCGAAGAACCGGCACGTCCTGGCGAGCGCGAGCGCGTCCGTGACGCCGCCCGCACCCAGGCCGAGATCCTCGACGTCGCCACGCAGGAGTTCGCCCGGGCCGGCTACGACGGGGCCCGCGTGGACGAGATCGCCGCCCGCACCCGCACCACGAAGCGGATGATCTACTACTACTTCGGCGGCAAGGAACAGCTGTTCACGGCCGTGCTGGAACGGGCCTACGGCGTGATCCGGGAGGCCGAGCAGCAGCTCGACGTCGAGCACCTGGACCCGGTGGCGGCCATCCGCCGTCTCGCCGAGGTGACCTTCGACCACCACGAGCAGCACCCGGACTTCATCCGCCTGGTCAGCATCGAGAACATCCACGAGGCGCAGCACATCGCCGCCTCCGGGAAACTGGCGAGGATCGGCTCCCCCGCCCTGGACGTGATCGGCCGCATCCTGGAGGAAGGCCGCAGGTCAGGTCTGTTCACGGCGGACGTCGACGCCGTCGACCTGCACGCGATGATCTCCTCCTTCTGCTTCTTCCGGGTCTCCAACCGGCACACCTTCGGCGCGCTGTTCGGCCGCGACCTGGTCGACCCGGCGCAGCGCGCGCACTACCGCGCCATGCTGGGCGACATGGTGATCGCGTACCTCACGGCGGAGCGCGCGGCGGACTGAACGTGCGGCGCCGTACGTCGGCGCACGACCCCTTGACACCGGCGGCACTCGGGCGCAGCATCCCTAGCCATCCCCTACTAACTACCCAGTGGGTTAATTAGCCGCGATCCGGCACTTCCCCCTTCGCTAGCCCTTCTGTTCCCTCCGCCTATGGTGGAGCCCGCTAAGGAGCCGCCGTGTCCGTCCCCGCCACGCCCCGAGGGGCCGCAGCCCCACCCGGTCAGCCCAGGAAAGCCGCGACCGCCGCATGGATCGGCAGCGCGCTGGAGTACTACGACTTCTTCATCTACGGCAGTGCCGCCGCACTGATCTTCCCCGAGGTGTTCTTCGACGAGTCGGACCCGGCCACCGCGACCCTGCTGTCGCTGGCCACGTTCGGCGTCGCGTACGCCGCCCGCCCGGTCGGCGCGCTGGTCCTCGGCCACTTCGGCGACAAGCTCGGCCGCAAGAAGATCATGGTCTTCACGCTGATGCTGATGGGCCTGTCGACGTTCCTGATCGGCTGTCTGCCGACCCGGGACCAGGTCGGCACGCTCGCCCCGGTCCTGCTGGTGCTCTGCCGGGTGCTCCAGGGCATCTCGGCGGCGGGTGAACAGGCCAGCGCCAACTCCATGACGCTGGAACACGCGCCGCCGGGCCGGCGTGGCTTCTTCACCAGCTTCACCCTCAGCGGCACGCAGGGCGGCCAGCTCCTGGCCACGCTGGTCTTCATCCCGGTCGCCGCGATGCCCGAGGACCAGTTGCTGTCCTGGGGCTGGCGGGTGCCGTTCTGGCTGAGCGTCGCCGTCGCCGTCGTCGGCTACGTCATCCGCCGCAAGCTGGACGAGACCCCCGCCTTCGCCCAGCAGGCCGCCGAGCAGGGCGTCGTCAAGATGCCGCTGGTGGTGCTGCTGCGCGAGCACTGGGCGGATGTGCTGCGGGTGATCGCGGGCGCGCTCATCGCCTCGGTCAGCACCATCTTCACGGTGTGGGCACTGGCGTACGCCACGAGCGACGCGGTCGGCATGTCGCGCACCGCCATGCTGTGGGTGGGCGCCCTGGCCAACCTCGTCGCACTCGCCGCGATCCCGCTGTGGGCCACACTGTCCGACCGGATCGGCCGCCGCCCGGTGTACCTGATCGGTGCGGCCGGCAGCGCGGTGACGATGTTCCTGTACCTGTGGGCCGTCTCCACGGGCTCGTACCCGCTGACGTTCGCGCTGGGCATCCTCTGCTTCGGCGTGGTCTACAGCGCCGCGAACGGCGTGTGGCCCGCCTTCTACGGCGAGATGTTCACGACCCGGGTGCGGCTGTCCGGCGTGGCCATCGGCACGCAGATCGGTTTCGCGGCGGCCGGCTTCGCGGTGACGTTCGCCGCGCGGATCGCGGGGCCGGGCGGCGACGACTGGTCGGCGGTGGCCCTGTTCACGGCGGCCCTGTGCGTGCCGCCGGTCATCGCCGCGCTGTCGGCTCGCGAGACCCACCGGGTTCCGACGGAGGCGCTGGGCGTACGCCCGGTCCGGGCGACCACGGAGCCGGAGAAGGTGACGGCCTGAGCCCGGACCGCTCCCGCCGGGCCCTCGCGGGCCCGGCGGGGTCTCGTCAGCCGTTGGACCAGGCCCGGCGGCACAGCACCAGGCGGTAGCCGTCGGGGTCCTCGATGGTGACGCCCCATGCGTTCCAGTAGGGGTTGGGGGATTCGACCCGCTTGCCGCCGTGCCGCTCCAAGCGGGCGATCAGGTCCTCGGGGACCGGGCCATCGGCGTAGACGACCAGTAGATCCTCCTCCGTGGGGCGGGGCTCCACCGGCCGGGCGGACTCGTGCACGAGCTCCAGATGCCAGTCGGCGTCGGGCCAGCCGAGCATCAGCAGGTCGTGGTGGCCCGGTTCGGATCCGCCGTCGGACCGCCACACGACACTGAGCCCGAGCCCCTCGCGCCAGAACCGCTCGGCCGCCGCGAGGTCGCGGGAGGGGCGGGCGATCCGGATGTGGCTGCGACCGTTCACGGGCATGGCGACCTCGTCTCGTGGCGTCCTGATCTGCGGCGGCGATCCGCCTCGCAGCCTAGGAGGCCGGCTGCCGCCTGACATCGGCCGTCGGTCCTGCGCCCCGGAACCTAGGACTCGGCGTGCACGACCTGGATCAGGTTGCCGTTCTCGTGTGATCACGCGTGGTTCCTGCACGAGGATGGGGTCTGAGGCGGTCCGGGCGGGGTATGCCGGATCTCACCTCGACGAGCGCGACGGAGGATGAGCGATGGCACAGCTGCGACAAGAGGTCGACCCGGATGAGGCCGGGCTGGATCCAAAGGCGCTGAGCCGCCTGGACCGGCACTTCGCCGGTCTCGTCGACGAGGGCCGGCTGCCGGGCTTCCTCGTGTCCGTCGCCCGCGCCGGACGCGTCGCCCACCTCACGACGCACGGCCTGCGCGACATCGCGGCCGGGCAGCCCGTCGAGCCGGACACGCTGTGGCGGGTCTACTCCATGACGAAACCGGTGACCGCGGTCGCCGCGCTGCTGCTGGTGGAGGAGGGCCGGCTGTCGCTGGACGACCCGGTCGCCGACCACCTGCCGGCCTTCGCCGACCCGCGGGTCTACGTCGACGGCTCCGGGGCCGACGTCAGAACCCGCCCGGCCACCGGCCCGATACTCGTCCGGCACCTGATGACCCACACCTCGGGCCTGACCTTCGGCTTCTACCACACCCACCCGGTGGACGCCCTGTACCGCGAGGCCGGGCTGGAGTCGTCGGTGCGGCCGGGCTCGGACCTGGCCGAGACGATCGAGGTGTACGCGAGTCTGCCGTTGCAGTTCGAGCCCGGCACGCAGTGGAACTACTCGGTGGCGAGCAACGTCCTGGGCCGGGTCGTCGAGGTCGTGTCGGGGCAGCCGCTCGACGTGTTCTGCGCCGAGCGGATCTTCGGGCCGCTCGGCATGACGGACGCGGGTTTCCACGTCACGGACGAGCAGGCGCCCCGGCTGTCCGAGATGTACGGGGAGAAGGAGGGCGGCGGCATCGAGCGGATCGCCGGGCTGCCGCTGCGCGGTGGCCGGCCGCGGTTCCTGTCCGGCAGTGGCGGCATGGCGGCCTCCGCCCACGACTACCACCGCTTCATGGAGTTCCTGCGCCGCCGGGGCGAACTCGACGGCGTCCGGCTGCTCGCCCCTCGGACGCTGGACCTGATGACCCGCAACCACCTGCCCGGCGGCGCCGATCTGCGGGCCTTCGGCAGCCGCCCGGCCCACGACGAGCCCGGCAACGAGGGGGTCGGCTTCGGGCTCAACGTCTCCGTGGTGATCGACCCGTCCCGCACCCAGGCGCCGTCCGGACTCGGCGCCTACGGCTGGAGCGGGGTGGCCACGACGACGTTCTGGGTCGACCCGGGCCGCGACCTGACGGTGCAGTTCATGACGCAGGTGCGGCCCAGGACCTCCCACACGGTCTTCCGGGACCTCAAGAAGTTCGTCCACGAGGCCGTGTCGGGCTGACCCCCGCCACTGGTCGACCCGGAGCGTGAACCCGACGCCGTCCCGGGTGAGTTCACTCAGCCACTGCTCGGACCGTGCCGCTCGCGGGGACGGACCAGGTCAGTGGTCAAGGGGCTCCCCCGTGCCGAGGCCGTGTTCGCGGCATGCCTGACGGAACCGGTCCAGACAGCGGCCCCAGGGCCCGGTGACGCCGAAGTCGAGCAGGTGGGGCAGGAGGGCGGCCGAGAAGTCGGCGCTGGACTCCAGCGGCAGCAGCGAGGGCAGGTTGTCGATGGCGATCAGGTCCAGCGGGGGGTCTTCGCGCAGCCTGCGGACGGGCTCGTCCCAGTCGGTGGTCTCGTCGTACACCGGAAGGACGTTGAGCGGGGAGCCGACGTCGCACGTGACGTCGCACAGGGTGCGCAGGCGGCGCTCCGGGGTGTCGAGGTCCTGCTCGCGGAGGAAGGGCGGGACCGGGCTGGTGGCGAGCACCGCGTTCACCATCACGTCGTGAGCCAGCAGGGCGCGGCGGTCCAGGTCGCGGGTCTCGGCGAGGTCCCAGCAGGTCGGGTCCGCACCGGCCGTGGCGAAGGCCGTGCGGGCACCGCGGCCGCTGCGCCCCAGGGCCCCGACGACCAGGCCGGTGAACTCGGCGTCGTCCGGGCCGGGCTTCAGCGTCTCGTCCAGGGCCTCCTTCGTCGTGGGCGCCAGCGGCGCCCGCAGCCGGCCTCGGTGCTGGAGCACCGCCAGGGCCGCGCCCAGATATCCGGCCCAGAACCCGAAGGCGGCGAGGCGCCGCCCGGTGTCGTCCACCAGGTACTCCAGGTCGAACAGCGCCCCGCCACCGGCGGCGAACCGGCGCAGCAGGCCGGCCGCTCCCGGCTGGCCCTTGTAGGCGTGGCCGAAGAAGATGTGCCGGTGCGTCAGCTCGGCCGGATGGTCGGGGAGTTCCTTCAGGCCGAGCACGACGGCGTCCCGCGGGGCCGACACCCAGGAGCCCGCGGGCACGACACGGCAGCCGGCCGCCTCGTACTCCTCGGTCGGGAAGACCCGCTGCGGGGAGTCCTCGACGGTCAGTGCCACTCCGTGCTCGACGAGCCGCCGGGCGTCGCCGGGCACGACCGGTGTGCGTCGCTCGGTCGTTCGGGCCTCGTGGCGCAGCCACAGATGGAGCTCGGTCATACCAGGTGGGCCTCCGGACGTGAGGCGCCGGCCGCAAAGGACCGGCGCTCAAGGGGCGGACGTCCACGAAGCGTACGCGGCCCGCCCGGGGGTCGCGCACGAATGCGCCCAGGTCACGTCGAGGGGCTCCGGATCTGCCCCGGCGTCGTCTCAGGAGGAGCTGACCACCGCGTCGAGGTGGGGCAGGTGGTGGTCGAGGCGCTCCCGCTTGGTCCGCAGATAGGTGATGTTGTTCTCGCACGGCGGGATCAGCAGGGGCACCTGCTCGGCGACCTCGATGCCGTGGTTCACCAGCGCCTCGCGCTTGCGCGGGTTGTTGGACATCAGGCGGACGGACTTGACGCCCAGGTCGTCGAGGATCCGGGCGGCCACGCCGTAGTCGCGGGCGTCCACCGGCAGGCCGAGGGCGAGGTTGGCCTCGACGGTGTCCAGGCCCTCCGCCTGGAGGGCCATCGCGCGCAGCTTGGCGAGCAGGCCGATGCCGCGGCCTTCGTGCCCTCTGAGGTAGACGACGACACCGGCGCCCTCGGCGACGACCGCGCGCAGCGCGGCGTCGAGCTGGTCGCCGCACTCGCAGTGCTGGGAGCCGAAGGCGTCGCCGGTCAGGCACTCGGAGTGCAGCCGGATGAGCACGTCGTCGGTGCCGAGGTCGCCGTAGACCAGCGCCACTTGTTCGTCACCGCGGTCGTGGTCCAGGTAGCCGACCGCCTGGAATTTCCCGTACACGGTGGGCAAGGGCGCATTCACGACGCGTTCCACGCCGGTCCGCTGCGGTGACTTCTTGCCGAGTACGCCAATTTTTTCTGTCATGATTCTCGAGTTCCTAAGCAGAGACGAAAGGCCGTGACGTTATGAGTGACTTGGTGCCGGCGGACACCACGGAAGACGTACGGACGCGGGGCGCCGGTGTCTCACGGCAGGTCGCGGTGCTTCCCGTGGGGAGCTTCGAGCAGCACGGTCCGTATCTCCCGCTGGCGACCGACACGCTCGTCGCCTGTGCCGTCGCGCGGGAGATAGCCGGCGCGTACCCGGTGCACCTCCTTCCTCCGGTGACGATCTCGTGCTCGCACGAGCACGCGGCCTGGCCGGGGACCGTGAGCATCTCCTCGGTGACCCTTCATGCGGTGGTACGGGACATAGCGGCTTCGCTCCGCCGGTCGGGCGTCGACGCCCTGGTGGTGGTCAACGGGCACGGCGGAAACTACGTACTGGGCAACGTCGTTCAGGAATCCTCCGCCCGCGGCGAGCGGATGGCGCTGTTCCCGGCCCCGGAGGACTGGGAGGCGGCGCGGGAGCGGGCGGGTGTGGTCGCCTCGCTGCTCACCGACATGCACGCGGGGGAAATAGAGACCTCCATCCTTCTGCACGCTCATCCCGAAATGCTCCGACCCGGTTATGAGACTTCCGATTTTGTCGCTGACGACCGGCGTCATCTGCTCACCCTCGGCATGTCCGGTTATACCGATTCCGGTGTCATCGGCCGTCCTTCGCTGGGTTCGGCGGAAAAAGGGAAGGAACTCCTGGCGAGCCTGGCGGATTCCTTCGGGGCGTATTTCTCACTGCTGACCTCCGACGCGTAGTCAGGCACGGTCGCGGTGCCGGGTCCGGGGGCCGGTGAGGCGGACTCGGACCCGGCGCGCAGGCCCGCGTACCAGCGGGCGACGAGCACGACCAGGCCGGGCAGGCTCGCCACGAGGCTCAGCACCCCGTAGACGACCGCGACGGCGAGTCCCCGGCCGGCGCCCAGACCCGCGGCGCCGAACGCCCAGGCGGTGACGCCTTCCCTCGGCCCCCAGCCGCCGACGTTCAGCGGCAGGCCCATGGCCAGCAGCGCGAGTACGGCGAGCGGCACCAATACGGACACCGAGGCGGCGGCTCCGGCGACGCGGGCGGCGAGGACGAACATGGCGACGTAACCCGCCAGGACGACCACCGAGGAGACCACGACTCCGGGCCCGTTGCGGCGGGACAGCAGCCCCTCCCGTGCCTCGGTGAGCATGGCGCGCAGCGCCCGGCCCCGGCGGGAGGGCGCCGAGCGGTTCATGCGCAGGGCGAGGACCACGGCGAGTGCCCCCAGTGCAGCCAGGACCGCGAGCGGGGCGATGTGCCGGGCCTGGGCCAGCACCGGGGACGGCATGGTCAGCAGGACCACGGCCCCGAGGGCGAACAACGCGATCTGCCCGGCGGCCCGTTCGAGGACGACGGCCTTCACGCCCCGCCGCACGTCCCCCTCGCTCTGCCCGTGCCGCACCGCGCGGTGCACATCGCCGAGCACCCCGCCGGGCAGCGCCGCGTTCAGGAACAGCGCCCGGTAGTAGTCGGCGACGGCCGGCCCGAACGGCAACCGGATCCTGAGGCTCCGGGCGACGAGCGCCCATCGCCACGCGCTGAACACGGTGGTGACGAGCCCGATCCCGAGCGCCAGCACCAGGGTCATCGCGTCGATGCGGCGCAGCCCGTCCAGGAAGACCCCGGTGCCCAGCCGCCACAGCAGCACCCCGAGGATGACGACTCCGGCGAACGTACCGAGGTGGGTACGGACCTTGCGGGAGCCGAGCCGGGCGAGAACGGTGCGGACGGGACCGGGACGGGAGGGCTCCGGGCCGGTCATGGGCACCGGGGTCCCGGCGTCGGCGACGGGGCGTGCGGAGACGGCCGGCTCGCCGGGTCGGCGCACGCCCGTGCCGTCGGCGACCGGGCACGGCACCTCCGGATCGGCCGGGGGCGCGACCGCGACCCCGGTCCCGGCGGGCGAACGCCGGCCCATCGCCGGCGGCCCGTCCGGGGCGGTGGCGCCGAGCCCGCGCGACGGCTCGGCGACTGCCGGGGACGGCGCCGGAACTCCGGTTCCATCGAGCCGGCCCGGACCGTCGGCGGTCTCGGCGCTCTCCGGCAGCCGGGCGGCGTCAGCGGGATTCAGCCGCACGCGCGTCCCCGCCACCGCACCCCGAGGCGCGACGTCCGTCCCCGCCCGTGAACTCATGACGCTCCGCCCTCCGGGCGGCACAGAGCCAGGAGGTCGGTGTGGTGGACGGTGACGCGCAACCGGCCGGCGGCGCAGTCGGCCAGGCGTTCGGCCAGGTAGGCGTCGGCGCGGGCGCGCAGGTCGGGGCGCTGCTCGACTGCGGCGCCGACCCAGCCGCGCAGCCACTGCTCGGTGAGCGCGGCCTGCTCGGGGCCGAGCCGCCACGGGCTCGGATGCAGCCGTACCGTAGCGCCGTGCTCGGAGAACGCCTCGGCCGCCGCCGTCACCGCGTCGGGACCGAGCAGACCGTCGCGGCGCTGGTGGTCGTTGAACGCCTGGGCTATCTCCGAGTCCAGCGGATGTGACGGCGTCAGCTCCACGCGGCCCGCGACGGACAGCGTCAGCAGGGCGGGGCAGCCGGCTCCGGCGCAGGCGGCGGCGAGGGTGTCGATCTCCTCGCGGGTGAGGACGTCCAGCAGGGCGGACGCCGTCACCAGGGACGCACCGCGCAGGGCGTCCGCGGTGAGGCGGGCGACGTCACCGCGCCGCGTCTCCACGGTGACCCGGCTGCCGTCGGCGGCGGTGCGCGGGGAGGCGACGGCGGCGAAGTGCAGCAGGTAAGGGTCGCGGTCGTGCAGGACCCAGTGCTGCGTGCCGTCCAGACAGGGGGCGAGCCAGCGGCCCATCGAGCCGGTACCGCACCCGAGGTCGTGGATGACGACACCGCCCGGCTTGCCCGGCAGGTTGGCGAGCCGGATGCGCAACGGGTCGAGCAGATCGTGCGCCCGCGCGGCGACGTCGGCCGGCTCCCGCAGCTCCAGCCACTCGGGCGCGTAACGGGGCGGATCCTCGGGATCGGCCTCACGCAGCTTCACGGTGGGCCGCGCGCCGGGCGTGCCGGAGGGGCCCGCGCCCGGGATGACGGCATCCGCGGACTCCGCGGCCCGCCATGCCCCGGGACTCCCGCCCGGAATCAGTCCGTCCATCGACTCGGCAGCCTCCCTCGGCCCGGGCTGGGCCGGAATCGTCCCGCTCTGCTGGGTCGTCACCGGGTTCGTCATGCGGCCCTCCGGGGGTCGTTCGGGAGCCGGCGCAGTACCGCCGCCAGGCTCTGTGCGGTCGCCGCCCAGCCGCCGAGGGCGGCGCGGCGGCTGCGGGCGGCGGCCTTGAGACGACGGCGTACGTCCGCTTCGCCGAACCAGCAGCGCAGTTCGGCGGCGATGGCGGCGGAGTTCTCCGGCGGGACGAGGATGCCGGGCACACCGCCGTCGGGAGCGCGGCCGACCGCCTCGGGGAGCCCGCCGACGTCCGTGGCCATGACCGGGATGCCGCGCGCCAGTGCCTCGGTCACGGCCATGCCGTACGTCTCGGCGTAGGAGGTGAGGACCATCAGGTCGGCGGTGGCGTAACTGGCGTCGAGCACGGCGCCGGACTGCGGACCCGCCAGCTCCAGCCGGTCCTGAAGGCCGTGCTCGGCGATGAGGGACCGCAGATGGGCGACGTACTCCGGGTCCTGGGTGAGACTGCCGACGAAGACGCAGCTCCACGGCAGGTCGGTCACCGTGGCCAGTGCCTCCACCAGCCGGTGCTGTCCCTTGCGCGGGGTCACGGCGGCCACGCACAGGAGCCGTGAGACGCCGTCGGTGCCGGGCGCGAGCGGCGCGATGTCGGCGCCGGGCGCCGCGACGTGCACCCGCTCCGGGGGAAGGCCGTGGTGGGCGACCAGCCTGCGGACCGCCCAGTCGCTGGTGGCGATCACCGCCGGCACCGCCCGCAGCACCGCCCGTTCCTTGGCGTCGAGTTCGGCGGCCACGGCCGGGTCGAGCCCGGTCTCGTCGCCGAGCGGGAGGTGGACGAGGACGGCCATGCGCAGTCGTTCCGCCTCCGGCACGACGATCTCCGGGACGCCGCAGGCGACCAGCCCGTCGAGCAGGACGACGGCACCGTCGGGCAAGCCGCTCAGGGCGCGGGCGAGTTCCGTACGGGCCGCCGCCCCCGGCCGGGGCCAGTCACCGGCCACGGCGTGCTTGGTCACCTGCCAGCCGAAGCCGGGCAGGTCCAGGCACACGCGCCGGTCGTAGGCGTTGCCGCCGCTGGGCGCGGCCGGGTCGTCGACGCCGCCCGGCAGCACGAAGTGCACGGTGCGCAGGGACATGGGGATGATCTCGGCGTTCTTCAGGGTGGCGTGCTGCACGGGAACATAATTCAGCCGCGCCGGTGCCGGTCCGCTCTGCCCGGGCCGTTCGATCGTCGTGTCGGTCACAGCGCACGCTCGTAACTCGCCCACGCGATGTGTGATTCGTGCAGGGTGACGGTCAGGCCCGCGATGCCCTTGGCGCCCTCGCCCAGCGCGCCCTTGTGGATGCGCTCGGCGAGCCGGTCGGCGATGACCTTGGCGAGGAACTCCGTGGAGGTGTTGACACCGGCGAAGTCGGGCTCGTTGTCGAGATTGCGGTAGTTCAGCTCGCTGACCACCGCCCCGAGTTCCTGGGTCGCCAGACCGATGTCGACGACGATGTTGTCCTCGTCCAGCTGCTCGCGCCGGAACGTGGCGTCAACGAGGAACGTGGCCCCGTGCAGGCGCTGCGCCGGTCCGAAGACCTCGCCGTGGAAGCTGTGGGCGATCATGATGTGATCGCGGACGGTGATGCTGAACAACGGACGACCCTCCAGGTGCGGCGCGTCTGCTCCCCCGCCATGGCTGCCGGGGATGCCGTGTATTACGGCTCCTTGCCTTCCCCTGTTCAGTCTCCGGTACGTCTTTTCTCAGGTCAGGCGCATTCGCCGTGTCCACCCGGCACTGAAGTCGCACGGAAGCCGTACCGGATGGAACGATTCGTCAGTCGATGCGTCAATCGCTCTCGCCGTAGCGGACCCGGTGACACAGCGCGGGAATCTCGCCGGAGGCGAGCTTCGGCAGCACGTCCGGCAGGTCCTCGAAGGCGGATTCGCCGGTGACGAGGGCGTCGAGGGCCGGGTCGGCGAGCAGGTCGAGGGCGAGGGCGAGCCGGTCGGCGTAGGTGCGGTTGGGGCGGGCCGGGGAGACGGTGCCGACCTGGCTGGAGCGGATGACGAGCCGCCGGGAGTGGAAGGCCTCGCCGAGCGGCACGCTGACCTGCCGGTCGCCGTACCAGCTCAGTTCGAGCACGGTCCCTTCGGCGGTGAGGAGTTCCAGGGAACGGGCGAGGCCCTGCTCGGTGGCGCTGGCGTGGACGACCAGGTCGCACTCGCCGAGGGCGTCCTCGGGGGAGGCGAAGCCGACACCCAGGGCCTTGGCGATGCCGGCCCGGCCCGGGTCGGCGTCGACCAACTGGACGCGGACACCGGGGAACCGGGCGAGCAGGGCGGCCACCGAGCAGCCGACCATGCCCCCGCCGACCACGGCGATCCGGTCTCCGACCAGGGGCGCGGCGTCCCACAGCGCGTTGACGGCGGTCTCCACGGTCCCCGCGAGCACGGCCCGTTCGGCCGGCACGGCGTCGGGTACGGGTGTGACGGCGCTCACCGGGACGACGTACCGGGTCTGGTGCGGGTAGAGGCAGAACACCGTACGGCCGGCGAGCGCCTCGGGTCCCTCCTCCACCACGCCGACGTTGAGGTAGCCGTACTTCACCGGGCCCGGGAAGTCGCCCTCCTGGAACGGCGCCCGCATGGCGGTGTGCTGGCTGACGGGCACGCCGCCGCGGAAGACCAGCGTCTCCGTGCCGCGGCTGACGCCGGAGTACAGCGTGCGGACCAGCACCTCGCCCTCGCCGGGCTCCGGCAGGGCGACGTCCCGGATTCCACCTCGCCCAGGCGAGTCGATCCAGAACGCACGTCCGGTGTGCTTCATCGAAGTCCTCCTGAACGATCGGGAAGCTGCTTGCGTACCGAGGGGTGCACAGGCCGCGCACAAGGTAGCGGCGTTGATCGACTCTGTCACACGGCCGGAGGGTGTTCGGTGGCCCTGAACAACACGTACGACGCGAGGCTCCAGCAGGAGACCGCCCTGGGGGCGGGAGTGCAGATCCTGCTGCTGGCCCTGATCGGAACGGCGATCGGGATGGGGCCGGCGGGCTGGCTGACGGGCCTCGCGTTCGCGATCGCCACCTGGGCGGTGCTCTCCCGGGCCCTGCACCGTTCCCGGCTGCGCTCGTTCGGCGCGGCGAACCGGGTCACCCTCGGCCGGGCCACCCTCGTCGGCGGGGTCACCGCGCTGGTCGCGGACTCCTTCCAGAGCTCGCCGCCCGTGTCGCTGCTCGTCGGTCTGACGGCGGTGGCGCTGATCCTCGACGGTGTCGACGGCAAGGTGGCCCGCCGCACCGGCACCTCGACCCCGCTGGGCGCGCGCTTCGACATGGAGGTCGACGCGTTCCTGATCCTGGTGCTGAGCGTGTACGTCTCGATGCAACTGGGCCCGTGGGTGCTGCTGATCGGCGGCATGCGGTACGTCTTCGTCGGCGCCGCCCGCGTCTGGCCCTGGCTGACCGCCGCACTCCCGCCGAGCACGGCCCGCAAGACGGTCGCGGCGCTCCAGGGCGTGCTTCTGCTGCTGGCGGGCGCCGATCTGCTGCCGTACGCCGCCAACTTCGGGGTCGCGGCCCTGGCTCTGGGCCTGCTGGTGTGGTCGTTCGGACGTGATGTGCTGTGGCTGTACCGGACCTCGCGGGTCGAGAAGGCCCCGGCCCGGCGGCAGGTGCGGGAACTGGTCGCGAGCTGACGCCCGGCCGGTCAGGCGTCGAACCGGTCGCGCGCCGACTCGATGTGCCCGAGGTACTCATGGGTCCAGCCGCAGATCAGGTCGACCGTGGCGCGCAGGGCCCGGCCCGGTTCGGTGAGGGTGTACTCGACCTTCGGCGGCACGGTGGGATGCACCTTCCGGTCGACCAGGCCGTTGCGCTCCAGCATCCGCAGGTTCTGCGTGAGCATCTTGTGGCTGACGCCCTCGACCTCGTCACGCAACTCGCTGAAGCGCAGGGTGCGTTCACCGAGGGCCTCGATGATGAGCAGCGCCCACTTGTTGGCCACGTCCGAGAAGATCTCCCGCGCCAGGGAGTCGGCCCGCCGCAGGTCCGCGTTCTCCGGCAGGTCCCTCAACTGCTTGGTCACCATCTGGTTCCCCAGTCACTGAAAAGTGCGTTCTTCCAGGTCGGCCCACACTCTCCTACGGTTTCCGAGTAACCACAAGAGAGCGCGGATGCGCGCTCGACGGAAGGACGGGAACCATGACCACGATCGACGTCTACGACCACGCCATACCGGCCGAGGCCCACTTCGGCTACGCGCAGGCGATCAGGTCCGGCGATCTGATCCACGTCTCCGGACAGCTCTCGTTCGACGAGGCGGGCGGCTTCCGCCCGGAGGACGACGTCGCCGCTCAACTGGAGGGGACCTACGCCAACATCGACAAGGTGCTGGCCCACTACGGCGTCACGCGCAACCAGATCGTCTCGCAGACGCTGTACGTGGTCGACCTGGTGAAGAACGCCGACGTGATCGCGGAGCGCAACCGGGCGTACTTCGGTACCCACCGCCCGGTCAGCACGGCCCTGGGCGTCACCGAACTCACCTTCCCCGGGCAGGCGGTCGAGATCAGCTGCGTGATCGACACGAAGCTGCCGGCCTGATCCAGGGCGGCGGCCCCTGGCGGGAGCCGGTCAGCGACGCGTCCCGGTGCCCACCAGGGCCCGCTCGTACGGGTCGAGGACGACGCCCCTGACCTTGGTGGAGACACCGGCGATGATCTGCTGATGGGCCAGCGGCACGACCGCGTCCGTGCCGAGGATCGCTGCCTCGGCGGCCATGGCCGCGTCCTGCCGCTCGCCCGTGCCGTCGGTCCCGTCGGCCTTCTCGACGGCCCGGTCGACGTCCTTGTCGCACAGCAGGGCCAGGTTGTAGCCGCCGTCGCAGGTGTAGTCACTGGCGAGGACGCCGACGGGGTCGCCGGTGTCCAGCAGGCTGTTGCGGGCGCCGATGAACGCGTCGAACCTCCCGGCCAGCGCGTCGCTCTCCAGCCGTGAGTACTCGCGCACATCCAGCTTGACCGTGAAGCCGGCCTTTTCGAGCTGCTGTTGCACGACCTGGGCGACCTCGGGCAGTTCGGGCCGGTTGTCGTAGGTGGCGAGGGTGATCCGCGTGTCGTCGGGCCGGGCGGCGTCCGCGCGCCCCTTCGGCCGCACGCGCTTGCTGTCGGCCCATGTGACGGCGGGACCGTAGATGCCCGCGCCCGGGTCCGCGTACCCCTCGAAGACACCCTTTACGATGACGGAGGAGTCGACCGCCGTACGCGCGGCGGCGCGCAGCTTCGGGTCCTTGAAGGGACCACTTGTGGTGTTGAGTTGAAGGCTGGTCGTCCGGGTAGTGCCGGCTTCCTCGAGGGTCGCCTTGTCGAGGGTGGCGGCCTGGGCGACGGGGAGCGCCTCGGCGATGTCGACGTCGCCGGTGCGCACCGCGTTGGCACGCGCGGTGCCGTCCTTGACGAAGCGCGCGTCGATGCCCGAGGCGTGGGCGCGGCCGCCCCAGTAGTCGTCGAAGCGGTCGAGAGTGGCGGAGCCGCCGCTGTCGACCTCGGTGATCGCGAAGGGCCCGGTGGCGGTGCCGACGGGCGTGGGGGCGCCCTTCTTCTCGTACGCCTTCGGGGAGAGGATCGCCAGACTCGGGCTGGACAGGCGCATGGGCAGGACGGGGTCGGCCGCGGCGGTGGTGACACGGATGCCGCGGCTGCCGTCGGCCTCGGCGTCGAGGCTGACACCGGCGAGGGCGGCGGGCACGGGCTTCGCCTTCGTGGCGCGGGTGAGCGCGTCGGCCACGGCGGACGGGGTGACGTCCGTACCGTCCTGGAAGGTGGCCTCGCGCAGGGTGAACCGCCAGGTGCGGTCGCTCTCGCGGCGCCAGGCCTCGGCGAGCGCGGGGGCCGCGGCACCGTTGGCGTCCAGGGCGGTCAGCCCCTCGGTGACCCCGAGCCGGCTGAGGAGCGTGGCGTCGGCGCCGTACGGCGAGAAGTTCTCGGCGGGCGGGAAGGCGAGGGCGACGCGCAGCCGCGAGCCCGACGGCCCACCGTCCGACGACGACTCCCCGCCGGGGGAGGCGAAGCAGCCCGCCAGGCCCGGGACGAGGACGAGGGCGGCGAGAAACCGGAACGAACTCTTGATGCTCACATGACGCACTTGCACAGCATATGCATCAAGGTCGAGGCGCCGGCCGACCGGGGGTCCGCCACTCGGACGCCGTGCAAGTCCCATACGGAGCAAGCAATTTGACAGCAGCGACGATCACTCCCTAAACCTAACCACATGACATTCATTTTCAAAACGGTGGAGCGGTCGTGAGGGTCGCGTTCGTCGGCAAGGGCGGCAGCGGCAAGACCACGCTGTCGGCGCTCTTCTCCCGCCACCTGGCGCGCTCCGGCGCCCCGGTCCTCGCCATCGACGGCGACATCAACCAGCACCTGGCCGAGGCGCTCGGCGAGGAGGAGAAGTCCGCCCCTCCCCTGGGTGAGCGCCTGGGGGAGATCAAGGACTTCCTGCGCGGCACGAACCCCCGCATCACCTCCCGCGAGGCGATGATCAAGACAACTCCCCCGGGACGCGGCTCCCGACTCCTGCGCCCACTCGGCGACGACGAACTGCACAGCCGGCACGTCGGCCGGGCGGGCGGCGTCCCGCTGATGGTCACGGGCGAGTTCGACGAGTCCGACCTGGGCGTGGCCTGTTACCACTCCAAGCTGGGCGCGGTCGAGCTGTACCTCGGCCACCTGGCCGACGGCCCCGGCGAATACGTCGTGGTCGACATGACGGCGGGCGCGGACGCCTTCGCCTCCGGCCTGTTCACCCGTTTCGACCTCACCTTCCTGGTGGCGGAACCCACCCGCAAGGGCGTCTCGGTCTACCGCCAGTACCGCGACCAAGCGGAACAGTTCGGCATCCGCATCGCGGTCGTCGGCAACAAGGTGACCTGCGAGGACGACCTCCTCTTCCTCAAGGAACAGGTAGGGGACGACCTCCTGGCCTACCTGGTCCAGTCCCCCTGGGTCCGCGCGGCCGAACAGGGCCGCACCGAGGGCGGCCTGGACGCGCTGGACTCCCTGGAGCCGCACAACCGCCACGCACTCACGATCCTCCGCGAGGCCGTCGACTCCCACCCCCGCGACTGGGACCGGCTCCACCGACACGCCGTCGAGTTCCACCTGCGCAACGCCCGCGCATGGGCGGACGCCCGCACGGGCGAGGACCTGGCCGCCCAGATCGACCCGGACTACGTCCCGGGCGGCACCCCGCTGAACACCTGACTCCTCCGCCCTCACCGCCAACAGACAGGACGACACTCCCCCATGTCTCTCGACGTCTCCCCGACGCTCCTCGCCGAAGCCGAGCAGGGTGACATCCGGGAGGAGGACTTCGTGGACACGGTCCGCACCTCCCTCCCCTACGCCTACGACCTGATCGCCTCCCTCGCCACCGACCTCCACGACGGCCAGGCCGACTTCACCGACAACCAGACCCCTCCCCCGTCGGAACAGGAGCGCGGCCAACTCCTGCGCGCCCTCGCCAGCGACGCGATCCGCACCAGCCTGGAACGCCACTTCGGCATCACGCTGGCCTTCCAGAACTGCCACCGCGTGGCGGCGTTCCGCCCGGGGTCGCGGGACGGGGAGACGTACGCGCGCTTCACGTCCGTGCGGTCCCAGATCCTGAACCAATCGCCTGAGTTCAGGGACTGCTGACCCACCGCGCCGGCTACTCGATCCCCGTGGCATCGAGTAGCCGGACCACGTCCTTGCGCCCGTATCCGAGCAGTCGGGCGCGGTCAGCGGCCATCAGCACCAAGTGCGCGACGATCTTCGCCGCGTATCCGTTCTTGTTGTCCGCGTCGAACCATTCCTGGGGCTTCTCGACACCCAGGCTGTTCATCACCAGCCCGTGTTGCCGGCGGACCTCCGCGACGGTACCGGCGACCGCGTCCATGAGCGTCTTCCCCGGCCGCTCGCACTCCAGGGCGAAGCAACCCCAGTCGGCCGGCACGCACCCCTCCGGCGGACGCGCCCGCAGCCCCGCATACCTCTCGTCCCCGAACCCGGAGGCCCGGAACTCGTCGTGCACCAAGGAGAACCGATGGAACCCGGGCGGAACCGGAGGCGGTGGAGGCGTGTACTCCCACCCGGCGTCCTCGTACAACTGCCGCTTCACCTCTTCTTCTTCGGCATGCGTCACGGTGAAGCCGTTGGCCTCGTTGCGCCCGGTCGTCGTGCCGTCGGGGTTGCGGTGGAAGTGCAGGCCCATGGTGTGCTCCCGCTGCTGTGATGACAATGGACGAGAAGTTCCCGTCACCAGCTCGAACGGCCCGCGGAGGCAGCCCGTGCCCGCTTCTCCGCAGCATCACCCGATCGCGTGGAAACAGGCGGCGTGGGAACTGGCCGACCAAGCGGGCTCGGCGGTTGTTACGCTCCCCCGGTGAGGATTCCGAGCCCCGCAGAGATCCAAGCGCTGCACGAGAAGCACGCGCCCACCGCCGAAGCGTTCACGCTCGTCCACACGCACTGCGAGATCGTCTGGGGAATCGCCGAGCAGCTCCTCTCCGCGCCCCACCTCGCTCACCTCGACGCCGAACTGGTCCGCGCCGGCTGCCTCCTCCACGACATCGGCGTCTATCGCCTCTACGGGGACGACGGACGGCTGGACCACGAGAATTACATCCGCCACGGACTGCTCGGCCACGAGATCCTCGAGGCGGAGGGCTTCCCCGAAACCCTCCGCCGCTTCTGCTCCCACCACACCGGAGTGGGACTCACGCGGCACGACATCGTGAGCCAGGGACTGCCCCTCCCGCCCGCCGACTACCTGGCGGTCACCGAGGAGGAAAGGCTGGTGATGTACGCGGACAAGTTCCACACCAAGTCCAGGCCGTCGGCGTTCCTCTCCCCCGACGAGTACGCCGCCCACGTCCGCCGCTTCGGCGAGGACAAGGTGACCGCCTTCCAGGACTTGCGTGCGGAGTTCGGCGACCCGGACCTCGACCGGCCGGTGCCGTGCGGCGGCAGCATCCAGCGGGTGGCCGGTCCGTAGGTGACTCACGGCGCCGGCTGGGGCTAGCTGCCCGAGGCCTGGTCCAGGAAGGCCACCAGGGCCGTCACGAACCCCTGCGGATCGTCCCTCCACGGAAAGTGCCCGGCCCTGTTCTGCACGACCAGTTCGGCGCCCGGGAACAGCCCCGCGTACTCCGTCATCACGCGCGCGGGCCCCGCCACGTCGTACTCCCCGGCGAGGACGAGGACCGGTGAGGGAAACGCGGCGAGGGAACTCCGGGTGACGTGGGGGTCGAAGGCACCGTCGGAGGCATAGAGAGCGGCGGCTTCGTCGTTGCGCTGTCGCTGCTCCGCCGCACGGAAGGCCCGGGCCTCGTCGTCCCAGCGGGCGAACCAGAAGGGGGCGACGGCGTCCCAGTCGGCGGCCTTCGCCCGGCCGGCCGTGATGGCCTCCAGGGACGCGTACGCCGCGGCGAACCACGGCTCGTCCCGGCGCAGGCGTGCCGTCCCCAGGCGGTCCTCGGCACTGATGTCGAGGCCGACGGCGAAGACGCTGGGCGTGATCAGGGCGAGCCGGCCCACGCGGTCCGGATGGCGGGCCGTGTACAGCGCGGCCAGGTTGGCACCGGCGGAGTGCCCGAGCAGGTCCAGCCGCTCCGGACCCAGCTCCTCGCGGAGCGCCTCGACATCGGCGACCTGCCGGTCACAGCGGTACGACGCCGTGTCCGTCGGAACAGCCGACCGGCCCGTGCCCCTGAGGTCCAGCCGGATCAGGGTGCGGCGGGCGGTCAGACCACCCAGGTCCCCCAGGTAGACCGAGTCCTGCATCGGTCCACCGGGGAGGCAGACCAGAGGCGGGCCGTCCCCCGTCGCGTGGTAGGCGAGGGTGGTGCCGTCGGAGGCGGTGAAGGTGGGCATGGGCGCGAGGGTGGCAGGAGGGGGAGTCCGGGGCAACCGGATATCCGCCGGGGCGCCAGCCGTCCGCCTGGCGTCGACGGTGGCGTCCTAGCCGTCAGCGGGTCGGCCCCTCCCTTTCCGGGGAGGGACCGACCGCCGGCCCGCTACCGCACCGGCGTCGCGACCGGCGCCGGCGCGTAGCCGGTGGGCCGGGTCGTGAAGGTGCCGCGGCCCTGGGTGCGGCTGCGCAGGCGGGTCGCGTAGCCGAAGAGTTCGGCCAGCGGCACGGTGGCCGTGACGACCGCCGCGCCCGCGCGGGTGGCCGAGCCGGTCACCCGGCCGCGCCGGGCGGCGAGGTCGCCGAGCACGCCGCCCACCGCGTCCTCGGGCACGGTGACCGTGACCTCGGCGACCGGTTCCAGGAGGACCATCGCGCAGGTACGCAGGGCCTCGCGGAGGCCGAGGCGGCCGGCTGTGCGGAACGCCGTGTCCGAGGAGTCCTTCACATGGGTCGCCCCGTCGGTGAGCGTGACGCGCAGCCCGGTCACCGGGTGCCCGCCGAGCGGCCCTTCGGTGAGGGCGTCGCGGCAGCCGGCCTCGACCGCCCGGACGTACTCCTGGGGCACGCGCCCGCCGACGACGGCCGACCGGAAGGCGAACCCGCCCTCCTCGTACGGCTCCACGTCGAGGACGACGTGGGCGAACTGCCCCGCTCCGCCGTCCTGTTTGACGTGCCGGTAGACGAGACCGGAAACGCCCCGGGCGACCGTCTCGCGGTAACTGACCCGGGGGCGGCCGACGTTGACCTCCAGTCCCAGCTCGCGCCGGAGCTTCTCCATGGCCACCTCCAAGTGCAGTTCGCCCATGCCCGACAGTACGGTCTGCCCGGTCTCCGGGTCGGTTCGCACGACGAGCGAGGGATCCTCCTCGGTCAGCCGGGCCAGCCCGGACGCCAGACGGTCGGTGTCGCCTGTCCTGCGGGACTCGACGGCTACCGAGACCACCGGCTCGGGCACGCCCGGCGGTTCCAGGACGAGCGGGGCGTCCGGCGCGCACAGGGTCGAGCCGGCGCGGGCCGACTTGAGCCCGACGACGGCGACGATGTCCCCGGCGACCGCCCGCTCCAGCGGTGCGTGCCGGTCGGCCTGGACGCGCAGGATGCGGCCGATCCGCTCGGTGCGGCGCGCGCTCGCGTCCCACAGGGTGTCTCCCTTCTCGATCGTTCCGGAGTAGATCCGCAGGTAGGTCAGCCGTCCTGTCGGGGTGGCGTGCACCTTGAAGGCGAGGGCGGCCGGTGGTGCCGCCGGATCCGCGGGCCGCTCCTGTTCGTCACCGTCGTACGTGCCCCTGACCGGCGGCACGTCCAGCGGTGACGGCAGATAGGCCACGAACGCGTCGAGCAGCGGCTCGACACCGCGGTTGCGGTACGCGGAGCCGCACAGCACGACCACGCCGTCACCGTCCCGGGTCAGGTCCCGCAGCGCCGCGGAGAGGGTCCGCTCGCCGAGCGTGCCCGTGTCGCAGAACTCCTCCAGGGCGCCCGGATGGAGTTCCGCCACGGCCTCCTCCAGCGCCCGGCGGCGTGCGAGGGCCTCGTCCCGGAGATCGTCCGGCACCGGCGCGTCCTCGACGGCGTCGCCGTCGGTCCACACCAGGGCGCGCATGCGTACGAGGTCGACGACGCCGGTGAAGGTGTCCTCCGAACCGATCGGCACCTGCACGACCAGTGGGGCCGGGTGCAGCCGATCCCTGATCGACGCGACGGCCGCGTCCAGGTCGGCACCTGCGCGGTCCATCTTGTTGACGAACGCGATCCTCGGTACGCCGTGCCGGTCGGCCTGCCGCCACACCGACTCGCTCTGCGGCTCCACCCCGGCCACCGCGTCGAACACGGCCACCGCACCGTCGAGGACGCGCAGCGCACGCTCCACCTCGTCGGCGAAGTCGACGTGCCCCGGGGTGTCGATCAGGTTGATCCGGTGACCGTCCCAGGCGCAGCTCACCGCCGCGGCGAAGATGGTGATGCCCCGGTCCCTCTCCTGCGGGTCGAAGTCGGTGACGGTCGTGCCGTCGTGGACCTCGCCGCGCTTGTGCGTGGTTCCGGTGGCGAACAGGATCCGTTCGGTGACGGTGGTCTTGCCGGCGTCGACGTGGGCGAGGATGCCGAGGTTGCGGACGACGGCGAGCGGGTTGTGGTTGATGCGCACGGCCCAGGGCCTTTCGAAAGGTTCAGGAAAGGGGCAGCGCGATTACCGGGCGAGGCGGGCGTGGCGACGAGCGTGCACAGCCTGCCGACTTCACGTCGGCAAGCTGTGAGCGGGCCTTCTCAGACGTTCGTCCCGGTCATCCGGTGCCGCCGCGCAGCGGACACCGGAGCGACGAGGACACGAGGATCACCTCGTAGCGCGGCAGGGAGACGGTGGCAGCGGTGCGGTCACGCATGGCCGTCTCCCTTCGTTCGTCACGTCGGTGCGCCGCCGCTCACGTCGTGGGCGGCGCCGGGTACTCGGTGAGTGTAGGGAGGGGTGAGGGAAGCGGGCCAGGGATTATTCCGGCGGGGTCGGTGTGTCGTGGGTCCGGTACATCGCCTGGACGTCCAGCTCCAGTTGCACCGTCGGACCGACCACCGCGATGCCCCGGGCCAGCATCGAACGCCAGTTCAGCGTGAAGTCCTCGCGGTGCAGCTCCGCCGTCGCCAGGGCCGCGCAGCGCAGTTCCTGCCCGTAACCGCCGTTCACCGTGCCGAGGTACGTGGTGTCCAGCGAGACCGAGCGGCTGACGCCGTGCATCGTGAGGGAACCCAGCAGCGTCCACTTGCTGCCGCCCCGGTAGGCGAAGCGGGCGCTGGTGAAGTCGATGTACGGGAAGCGTTCGACGTCCAGGAAGTCGGCGGACCGCAGGTGGTTGTCGCGGGTGGTGTTGCCGGTGGTGATGCTGGAGGCGTCGATGCGGACGTGCACCCGGGAGTCGGTCATGTCCTGGGCGATCCGGATCCCGCCCTCGAAGCGTTCGAAACGGCCGTGGACGTGGGCCATGCCGACGTGCTTGGCGATGAACCGGATCGCGGTGTGCGGCGGGTCGAAGAGCCAGGTGCCGGGCGTCGGCAGCTGGAGGGACTCGGCCGGACGCAGCCACACCCGCTCGCTGGGCGTGGAGGTGCCCACCTCGATCTCGATGGTCTCGCGGTGCGGCTGAAGGCCCTCCGCCGCGATGAGCAGGCTGTACCGGCCGGGCGGCAGCGCCGCGAGGAAGTAGCCGTACGGGTCGGTCGTCCCGCGGGCCGCCACCCGGTGGGTGTCCAGCGCGGTGACGGTGACGTCCGCGGCCGCCAGGGGCGAGCCCATCGGGTCGACGACCTCGCGGGCCACGGCACCCGCGCCGGAGGGAAGGGGGAGGGCGAGGCCCGCCGCTCGGGCCGAGGCGCTCTTGAGTCGCCGGCGCCGGAGCAGTGCGAGGGCCATGTGGTTCACCTTTCTTCGGGGTGGCACGGCCGTACGGGCGGCGGTTTCAGCGCACGCCGACGGCCGCACCATGCTGCGGTCACACCCCCTTGCCGATCTTGCGGGACCGGCCTCCGGGACGGGTGTCTCATTACGAGACAGCCGCAGACGGCGGAGACAGCCTGCGGCGGCCCGGAGACGTCCGGAGACAGCCTGCGACGCCCGCAGCCGGAGTCAGCCGCCCGGCGCCTACGCCTTGAACGCGTCCGCGTGTTCCGCCGCCCACTGGGCGAAGGTGCGGGCCGGGCGGCCGGTGACCTTCTCGACGGTGCTCGCGACCGTGCGGCCCACCTCGGGAGTGTTGCCGTACGCCTCGAGCAGGAAGCCGATGACGTTCTCCGGGAGGCCCGCCGCCCGCCACTGCTCGACGGCCTGTTCCTCGGTCAGTTCGACCAGCGCGATCTCCCGGCCGACGGCGGGGGCGATCGTCGCCACCTTGTCGCCGACGGTGAGCAGCTCGGGACCGGTGATGACGTACTCCTGGCCCGCGTGCGCCTCCTCCGTGAGCGCGACCGCGGCGACGGCGCCGATGTCGCCCTCGTGGACCATGGCACTCAACCGGGAGACGAAAGGCTCCCGCACCTCACCCGAGGCCACGATCCCGTCCGCCCACTCCAGGGCGTTGGCCATGAACTCGACCGGCATCAGCACGGTCCACTCCACACCGTCGTCGGCGCGCACCGCGTCCTCCAGCGGGGTGGGTCCGCCGCCGTGCAGCACGGTGATCCGGCGGACGCCGGCCGAGCGGGCCAGCTCCAGGATGCGCGGGCCGGTCTCCAGCGGGGTGAGGGCGGCGCCGCCGAAGGTGATCAGGTGGAGGCCGGTGATCCCCTCCAGCGCCGGGGCCAGGCCGTCGGGTTGCGTCAGGTCGCCCTCCACCACCTCCACACCGGCCGGGAAAGTCGCCTTCGCGGCGTCCCGGGTAAGGGCGCGGACCTCGTGGCCCCGGGCGAGCAGCTCGGCGACGACCTGGCGGCCGACGGTACCGGTGGCGCCGGTGACAAGGATCTTCTGCGTCTGTGTCATGGAACGACCGTAGAAAACCTTGCGGTCACCTTCTGTCCGCAAGTCCTCGTCCCCGGAGGGTGGTTGACGAGAAGGTGGTTGCCTCTAGAAGGTTGTTGCCTCTAGAGGGTGGTTGCCTCGGCCGGCTCCGGCGGGCCTCCCTCGTACGCCGCTCGCAGCACGGCCCGGACGTCGTCCGCCGTCACCGGGCGTGGGTTGGCGTACGGTTCGCCCGCGACCCGGTCCGCCGCCGGTGTCACGTCGCCTTCCGCGAGGCCGAGTTCGGCGAGCGACCGCGGTGCTCCGAGGCGCCCGGCCAGCTCCCACAGGGCGCGGGGCGCGTCCTCGGCGCCGAGGGCCCGTCGCAGTACGGCCAGCGTGTGCGGGGCGGCGGGGGCGTTGTGGGCCAGGACGTACGGAAGGACGACGGTGTGCGTCTCGGCGTGGGGCAGTTGGAAGGTGCCGCCCAGCACGTGGCACACCTTGTGGTGCAGCCCCATCGTGGTCGAGCCGAGGCAGGTGCCGCACAGCCATGCCGCGTACAGCGCCCGGCTGCGCGCGTCCAGGTCCTCCGGGGCGGCGGCCAGTCGCGCCAGTGCCTCGGCCATGGCGCGCACGCCCTCCTCGGCCATGACGGAGATCAGCGGCGAGGTGTCCGGGGCGTACAGCGCCTCGACGGCGTGCGCGAGCGCGTTGACGCCGCTGGTCACCGTCAGCGGCACGGGCAGGGTGAGGGTGAGCGTGGGGTCGTAGACGACGCTGCGGGGCTGGACGACCGGGTCGCGGCCGGTGCGCTTGGTGCCGTGCTCGGTCAGGCCCCACACGGGGGTCATCTCGGAACCCGAGTAGGTCGACGGCACGGCGATCAGCGGCAGTCCGGTGCGCAGGGCGATCGCCTTGCCGAGTCCGATCGCGGAACCGCCGCCGACCGCTACGCAGCCGTCCGCCCCGGCCGCCCGTACGGCCGCGACGGCCCGGTCTGCGTCCTCGACGGGTACGTGCATCCGGGCCTCGGCGTGCACTCCGACGCAGGTGTCACCGAGCGCGTCCGCGACCGCCCGGGCGACGGCTTCGCCCCGGCTGCCGCACACCACGAGCAACCGCCGCAGGCCCAGGCGCGCGGCCTCGCCCGGGGTCGCGGTGACGGCCGCGCCGGGCCGGAACACGACCCGCACGGGCCGGGTCTCGTACGAGAAATCGCTCTGGAAGCTCGGGGAGCTCTCGAATCCCTGGAAGCTCGGGAACGTCATGCGGCACGCTCCAGGACGAGGTCGAAGCGGGCGTGCCGGAACGGGTTCGCCACGCCGAACTCCCGCGCCAGGGACGGGTCGTCGGTCTCCGCGAAGTCCTGGACCAGGCTTTCCTTCACGGCGAACACCGCGTCGGAGTCGAGGTAGTCGCCGCCGGCCACGAAGATGTGCGTGGTGACGGGCGTGTGTCCCTCGGCCGTGGCGATGAAGTGGATGTGCGCGGGGCGGTAGGGGTGCCGCCCGGTGGCGCGCAGCAGCCCGCCGACCGGGCCGTCGGTCGGGATCGGGTACGGCGCCGGGACGCAGGTGCGGAACCAGAAGCGGCCCTCGGAGTCGGCGGTGAACAGTCCGCGTCCGTTGCCCGCGGGCTGCACGCCGGGCTGTTGGACGTCGTAGTGGCCCTTGTCGTCGGCCTGCCAGACGTCGACGACGGCACCCGGAAGGGGTGTGCCGTCCTCGGACAGCACCCGGCCGCTGACCACGCACGGCTCGCCGCCGCCCACCAGGTCGATGTCGTCGCCGAGCGCGCGGACCGGCGACTCGGTCATGTGGAAGGGCCCGAGCACGGTCGACTCGGTGGCGCCGGGCGCGCGGTGACCGTTGACGGTCTCCACGAGCATGGACAGCCCGAGCACGTCCGACAGCAGGATGAACTCCTGCCGGGTGTCGGTGCAGGCCTGCCCGGTCGCCGTGAGGAAGGCGATCGCCCGCTCCCACTCCTCCTGGGTGAGCCGGGTCTCGCGCGCGAATTCGTGCAGATGGCGGACGAGGCCGGTGAGCAGCTCACGCAGCCGCGGGTCGGCGGCCCCCTGGAGGCTGGCGAGGGCCTGCTCGGTGACGCCGGTCCCGGTCGCGTCGGTGGTCATCCCGGCTCCTCGTCGTCGACGTTCGCTGCTGCCCTTGCTTCCATGATTGCGCGCTCAGGCGTGTCCGAGGACGGTCCGCAACGCGTCCGCGAGCAGTTCCCCGGCGTCCGGTGCGGCGGACGCGTGCCGGAAGGCGACGAAACCGTCGGGGCGCACGAGCAGGGCGCCCGCGTCGGAGATCTCGCTCAGGCGCGCCCAGTCGCCGTACGGGTCCTCGTACTCCTGCCCGGGGCCGATCACCACCGTGGCGACCGGGAGGTCCTGAGCCGAGGCGGCCCGCACCCAGTCCTCTCCCCCGATGCCGGTGAGCAGGGTGAAGCGGCCCCGGCCGACCGTGTCGAGGGTGGAGAGCGTGCGGGAGCCCGAGGTGATCCAGGCGTGCGGGAGCCGGGCGCCGGGGCGGGTGGACGGCTGGTGGTGCAGCTCGGGGTCGCGGGCGAAGCCGGGGTCGGGCGTGCCGTCCGGGACGATCGCGCCGGAGGCGTAGCGCTGGTTGAGGTCGACTCCGTGCGCGTTGAACTCGTACGCCTTGAAGGCGATCGCCTCGCGCAGCTCGGCGCGCTGCTTCCCGGCGGCCTCGGTGCTGTCCTTGCGGGCGGTGATGTTGGCCCACAGCTGCTCGGGGGTCTGCGGGGAGAGACCGTCCAGGGCCTCGAAGACCGGGGCGGTCTCGCGGATGGACTGGTTGGCGCGGGTGACGACCTGCCGGCCGATGGGCGCGCGTTCGGCGGTGTAGCTGTCGAGCAGCCTGGGGTGCGCGGTGCCGTCGAGGACGAGTTTGAGCTTCCAGGCCAGGTTGTAGGCGTCCTGGACGGAGGTGTTGGAGCCGAGGCCGTTGGACGGGGGATGCCGGTGCACGGCGTCGCCGGCGCAGAAGACGCGGCCGTTCGCGTAGCGCTCCGCGTACATCTCGTTGACGGTCCACGCGGAGGACGACTTGATGGTGACGGGGATGTCGTCGTCGCCGACGAGCTTGCGCACGACGGATTCGGCGTACTCGGTGGTCAGGTCGGGGGCGCCCGCGGTGACGTCGTAGCCCCACACGATCAGCCACTCGGTCCAGGGGCGGACGCAGCGCACCAGGCCCGCGCCGATGCCGCCGACCGTGGCGCCGGGCGCGAGGACCCAGTAGAGCGTGGAGGGGCGGTGGGCGGTGTACTTGGCCAGGTCCGCCTCGAAGACGATGTTGATGCTGCCGGCCACGCCCATCTGGCCGCCCATCGGCAGCCCGGCGTCCGCGGCGACCTTGGACCGTCCGCCGTCGGCGCCGATCAGGTACTTGGCGCGGATCTCGTACGTGTCCCCGCGCAGCCGGTCGCGGACGGTGGCCGTGACGCCGTCGGCGTCCTGGGTGTGGGAGAGGTACTCGGTCTCGAAGCGCAACCGGGTGCCGCGGGCGACGGCCGCGTTCACGAGGACCGGCTCCATGAGGTGCTGCGGCATGTCGCACATGCGGGTGGGGCTGGCGAGTTCGTGTTCCGCCTGCACGAGCGGGTCGTTGCCCCAGGAGCGCACCCGGCCCAGTTCCTCGCCCGCCAGGCTGGTGCAGAACGTCGTGTTGCCCATCAGGTGCTGCGGGGTGGCCTGTGCGACGACCTCCTGTTCCACGCCGAGGTCGCGCAGCACCTCCATGGTGCGCTGGTTGGTGATGTGCGCGCGGGGTGTGTCGGCGAGGCTCGCGTAGCGGGTCACCACGATGTTGGGCACGCCGTAGGTGCTCAGGGCGAGCGCGGCCGAGGCTCCGGCGGGGCCGCTGCCCACGATCAGGACGTCGGTCTCGACGACGGTGGACACGAGGCTCTCCTACCGGGGGCGGGGGACACGAGGGCGGACATCGAGCGTCCATGATCATGGAGGGGTCCGGCCGGTCACGGGTGTCTCATTACGAGACACCCGGCGGGTTCGTGAGGGGGCGCCGGTCGGCGGGGACGGCAGTTGCCGCCCGTTGTGGTCCGTTGCGGCCCGTTGTTGCTCGTTCAACCGAACCCGTTACGGTGGTGCGTGCCGTGACCACGACCAACTCCTCCCCCGCAGCCACCGCCCTGCCCTCGCTGCGTCTCGCCCGCGAGCGGTTCCTGTCGGGGCGTCCGCTGCCCGGCGGCATTCCGGAGGAGGTCGTCGCGGCGTGGCGGCGGGCGCGGTTCTTCGGTGTGCCGCACGACTTGAAGGAGCCGGCCGTCGCTCCCCCGCGGCCAGTGGAGTCGGCGCTGCTCGGTGCGGCCCGGCCGGTGCTCGACCGGATCGTCCCGGCCCTGGGCGCGGACCGGTCGCTCCTCGTCCTGACCGACGAGCGGCTGCGCGTGCTGTGGACCGCGGGGAGCATGCCCGGGCTCGCTCCGTGTCCCGTCCTGTCGGAGCAGGAGGTCGGCAACAACAGCGCGGCCCTCGCCCTGCGCACGCGGCGCCGGGCCGAGGTGCACGGGCCCGAGCACTTCCTCGACCGGTGGCAGGACGTGTCCGCCGTGAGCGTCCCGGTGCTCGCCCCGGAGGGCGGCCGGGTCGCCGGCACGCTGACCGTCGCGTCCTCCGCGTCGCGGCTGGGCACCGCGCGCTCGCCGCACCCGCAGGCGGCACTCGCCGAGGCCGCCGCCGCGGCGGTCGAGACGGAGCTGCGCGCGCGGGCGGGGCGGGCTGAGCGGGTGCTGCTGGACGCGTATGTGCGGGCGGCGGGGGGATCGGGCCGGGCCGTGGCCGACGCCGCCGGCACAGACCGGGCTGCGGCCGACCGGGCCGTGGTGGTGCTGGACGGTCGTAACCGCCTGATCAGCGACTCCGCGCAGCAGTTGCTGACGCCCGAGGTGCTCGGGGCGCTGGAGCGTACGGCGGTGAGCGCGCGGCAGACGGATGCCGTGCGTGAGGTGGGGCAGCCCGAGGGCACGGGCGTGTCCGAGCCGCCCATGGTGCCCGAACTGCCGGAGGGCGCGGGGCTGGCCGCGCGGATCGATCCGGTACGGCTGGACGGCGTGGTCATCGGGATCGTCGCCGTCCTGGAGCCGCTCGCCGGACCCGTGCCGTCGGTGCCGGCCGTGCCGCGCCCGCCCGGTTCGCTGACCGGCTCGTCGGTCTCCTGGCGGCATGCCGTCGGGCGTGCCGTCGAACTGGCCTGCTCGCCAGAGCCGTTGCTGCTGACCGGTGAACGCGGAACCGGCAAGTCCGCGCTGGCTCTGGAACTGCTCGGCACGGCGGCACGGGCGGCCGTCGAGATCGCCGACGCGGCGCAGGACCCCGGGCTCGAAAAGGCCCTGCCCGCCTGGCCGGCCGATCGCCCGCTCCTGCTCCGGCACGCGGAGCGCCTCGCGCAGCCCGGCGTGGCCGCTCTCAACTCCCTGCTCGACACGCACCCGGACACCCGGCTGCTGGTCACGTACACCCCCGGCGCTCCGGTCGGCCCCTGCCTCCAGCGCCTGCTGGACAAACTGTCCGCCCGCTCGGTGCCCCTCCCCCCGCTGCGGGAACGCGCCGAGGACATCCGGGAGCTGCTGCCGGCCCTGGCGCCGCGGCCGGCCCCCGGGCAGCCACCGCTGACATGGACACTGGACGCCCTGCGCGCGTTCGAGCGGTACCCGTGGCCCGGCAATGTCACCGAGCTGGCCCATGTCGTCCGGGCCCTCGCGGAGCACCGGCGGATGTCGGGTCCGGTCCGCCGGGCGGAGCTGCCGGACGCCGTGCGGGAAGGCCCGGCCGCGCGGCCCCTCAGCCCGATGGAGCACGCAGAGCGCGCCGCGATACTCGAGGCACTGCGCCGCCACGGCGGCAACAAGGCGCGCGCGGCGGCGGCGCTGGGAATCGGCCGGGCGACGCTGTACCGCAAACTGCGGGGCTACCGGGTCTGAGGGGCCGCACCACGCAGCGCCCTGCACCATCGGGGACGTGGAACACAGAAAAGGTGCCGACCAGAACTGGCCGGCACCTCTCGTGCAACTGGAGCAAGTGTCCGAGGGGGGACTTGAACCCCCACGCCCGATAAAGGGCACTAGCACCTCAAGCTAGCGCGTCTGCCATTCCGCCACCCGGACCAGGTGTCTGCCGCCTTGCCGGGGCTCTGCCCGGCGGCGACATGGACAACCATACCAAGGTTTCGCAGTGCCTTTCACCTGCGTTTCCTTCCCCAGGGCGGGGGTCCGGGACCTCGCGCCCCGATACCCCTAGGGTCACACCATGAGTGACTGGATGGTTACGCAGGGCTCCACGGCGAGGCGTCGCGCCCGTCCGCTGTCGCCGCTCAGGGAGTATCTGCGGGACACGTTCTGGTTCGCCCCCATGGCGGCGATGGTGAGCGTCTTCGTGGTCTGGGTGGGGGCCCAGGCGCTGGACACGGCCATCGTCGAAGCGCTCCGGGACGAGGGCGACTACGACACGCTCGACGAGCTGCTGCGGTTCGCGGAGGACGCGAAGGCGGTGGTGAGCGCGGTCGGCTCGGCGATGATGACGTTCATCGGTGTGGTCTTCAGCATCTCGCTGGTGGCCGTGCAGATGGCGAGCGGGCAGTTCACCCCGCGCGTGGTGCGGATCTTCGTCCGGAGCCGGATCACCAAGGCGACCTTCGCGGTCTTCCTGGCCACCTTCGTGCTGACTCTGCTGGTCCTGGCCTCCTTCGACAGCGTCGACGACCCGCGTGCCGTCACCACGGTGCCCCTGGTGCAGTCGGTCCTCACCCTCTGCATGGTCGCGCTGAGCCTGTTGCTCTTCGTGCTGTACGTGAACACCACCCTGCGGCTGATGCGGATCAGCCATGTGATCGCGCGGATCGCCACGGAGTCGTTCCGGGTGGCGGCATCGATGCCCGTGTCGACGGGCGGGCAGGACGACGGCGCCCGCCTCGGTTCCGCGACCGCGTGGGTGCCGCACGAGGGCCGGGCGGGCGTACTGCGCGACGTGCACATCGCGCGGCTGGTGCGCGTGGCCCGCAAGCACGGGGTCGTGCTGCGGCTCATCCCGCGGATCGGGGACTTCGTGGTGCCCGGGATGCCCGTGCTGGCGGTCCACGGCGGACCGGTCCCGCCGCGCAGGGCGCTGCGTTACGCGGTCTCGGTGGGGGTGGAGCGGACCTACCACCAGGATCTCGGCTTCGGGCTGCGGCAGTTGTCCGACATCGCGCTGCGCGCCCTGTCGTCCGCGATCAACGATCCGACGACGGCTGTCCAGGCGCTGGACCGCGTCGTCGAGTTCCTGGCCGCACTGAGCCGGCGACCCCTGGACGCCGCCCTGCACCGGGACCGGGGCGGGACGGTGCGGCTGGTGCAGCCCGTGCCGGGGTGGACCGAGCTGGTGGATCTGGGGTTCACAGAGGTGCGGATGGCCGCCATCGGGAGCCCGCAGGTCTGCCGGCGCATGCTGGCCGGACTGGACGACCTGCTCCTGCTCGTGCCGCCGGAACGGCGGGAGCCGCTGCTCCGCCATCGCGATCTGCTCCGGCAGGCGGTCGACCGGTCCGAGCCGGCACCCGCAGACCGCGCGTTCGCCCTGCACCCGGACCGGCAGGGCATCGGCTGACCGATGCCCTGCCCTTACGGCAGCACCTGGCACTGGCGGTCCTCACGGCAGCAACTGGTACTCCGGGAAGTTCCCCGGCAGCCGCTCCCCCGCCGGTCCCCGTGTCACCGCGCGCACCAGCAGCTCGCCGCCGACGAACGCGCCGTGCCAGGACGCGCCGAGCCCGCCGAACAGCTCGTCTCGGTCGCCGCGGGAACGGGGCCGGCCGTGGCCGGTCTTGAACGCGCGGATCTGCGGGGCGAGTCGCTCGTAGGTCGCCCGGTCGTCCGTGGACAGTGTGGCCACCAGCGCGCCGTTCGAGGCGTTCATCGCGGCCAGCAGCTCCGCCTCCGTGTCGACCAGGACGATCGTGTCGACCGGACCGAACGGCTCCGCGTGGTGCAGCGGAGAGGACGGGGGCGGGTTGAGGAGCGTGACCGGCTGGACGTAGGCCGAGGTGTCCTGGCCGGGCAGGAAGCGGGCGCCGGACGGACTGCCGCGGTGCAGCGGTACGGCACCGCGCTCGATCGCCTCGGCGACCTGGTCCTGGAGCTCCTTCGCCTTGGCCGCGTTGATGACCGGCCCGAAGTCCAGCTCCGGGTACGGGTCGTCCGGCTGCTCCACGGCGAGCGGATGCCCGACCCTGAGCGTGCGGACCGCAGGGAGGTACGCCGCCAGGAACGCGTCGAACAGGTGCCGCTGGACGACGAAGCGCGGGTACGCCGTGCAGCGCTGCTTGCCGTAGTCGAAGAGCTTGGGGACGACCGCGGTGAGCGCGTCCCAGTCCGAGTAGTTCCAGATGCCCCAGGCGTTGAGTCCCTCCTGTTCGAGTACGTGTCGTTTGCCGAGGTCGGCGACGGCCGTGGCCACCGCGGCGCCGGTGTCGCGGCCGCCGACGAAGGAGACGCAGCCGATCTCGGGCGCCCGCACCAGCGCCTGGGACAGCTCGGCTCCGCTGCCGCTGACGAGGGTCACGGGGATCCCCTCACGCGCGGCGAGGGCACAGGCCAGGGTCAGGCAGGCGACACCGCCGTCGGTCGGGGTCTTGGCGATGACCGCGTTGCCCGCCAGTGCCTGGACCAGCACTGCGTGAACGAGCACGCTCATCGGGTAGTTCCAGCTGGCGATGTTGGACACCGGACCGTCCAGCGGGGCCCGGCCGTCGATCATCTCCTCGATGCCGTCGACGTACCAGCGGACCCCGTCGATGGCCCGGTCGACGTCCGCCAGGGCGAGCCGCCAGGGTTTGCCGATCTCCCAGACCAGCAGGAGGGCGAGCAGTCGGCGGTGTTCGGCGAGGGCGTCGAGGGTGGCCGCGACGCGGGCGCGGCGCTCCGGCAGGGGGAGGTGACGCCAGGCGCGGTGCTGGTCGAGGGCGGCGCGCACGGCCCGGCGGGCGGTGGCCCCGTCCAGGCGCGGCGGGCCGGCGATGGGGCTGCCGTCGACGGGGCTGACGGCGGGCAGGACCCGGCCGTCAGCCTGCCAGGCGGCGTTCCAGAGGTTGAGGATCCGGTCGTCACGGAAGGCCTCGGGCGCGGCGGTGAGGCAGCGCTGCCACGCGTCGGCCCAGGTCGTGCCGGATTTGAGGGTGAGGGTGGGTGGCATGGGGTTGCTCCGCTCTCGGTGCACGGTCGGGGGCGGGACCTGGCTCACTGCCGTTGTTCTCCGAGACGCGCTTCGAGACGCTCCAGCACGAGCTTCGCCGTCTCGGTCGGGGTGCTGCCCACGCTCACCCCGGCCGCCTCCAGCGCCTCCTTCTTCGCCTGTGCCGTGCCGGACGAGCCGGACACGATGGCGCCCGCGTGCCCCATGGTCTTGCCCTCGGGTGCGGTGAACCCGGCGATGTAGCCGACGACCGGCTTGGTGACGTGCTCGCGGACGTAGTCCGCCGCCTGTTCTTCCGCGTCGCCGCCGATCTCGCCGATGAGGACGATGAGTTCGGTGTCGGGGTCGTCCTGGAAGGCGGCGAGGCAGTCGATGTGTGTGGTGCCGATGACCGGGTCGCCGCCGATGCCGACGCATGTGGAGAAGCCGGTGTCGCGGAGCTCGTACATGAGTTGGTACGTCAGCGTGCCCGATTTGGAGACCAGGCCGATGCGGCCCGGTTTGGTGATGTCGGCCGGGATGATGCCCGCGTTGGACTGGCCCGGGGTGATCAGGCCCGGGCAGTTGGGACCGACGACCCGGGTGCCCTTCTCCCTGGCGTACGTGGTGAAGGCGACGGAGTCGTGGACGGGGATGCCCTCGGTGATGACGACCGCGAGGCCGATGCCGGCGTCGGCGGCTTCGACGACGGCCGCCCTGGCGAAGGCCGGCGGTACGAAGACGACGGTGACGTCGGCCGCGGTCGCGCGCATCCCGTCGGCGACCGTGCCGAAGACGGGTACGGCCATGGGGGCACCCCCCAGGCCCTTGAGGCACTGGGGGACGTCGAAGTCGACGGTACGGCCCGCCTTGCGCGGGTTGACGCCGCCGACGACGTTCGTGCCGGCCGCCAGCATGCGCCGGGTGTGCTTCATGCCCTCGCTGCCGGTCATGCCCTGGACGAGGACCTTGCTCTCCTTGGTGAGGTAGATGGCCATGACGTCCCCTCAGGCTGTGGTGGCGAGTTCGGCGGCACGGCGGGCGGCGCCGTCCATGGTGGTGACCTGCTGGACCAGCGGATGCGCGTGCTCGTCGAGGATGGCGCGGCCCCGGGGCGCGTTGTTGCCGTCGAGGCGCACGACGAGCGGTTTGGTGAGGCGGACGGTGTCCAGGGCCTGGACGATGCCGTCGGCGACCGCGTCGCACGCGGTGATCCCGCCGAAGACGTTGACGAAGACGGACTTCACGGCCGGGTCGGAGAGGATGACCGACAGCCCGTCCGCCATGATCCGCGCGCTCGCTCCGCCGCCGATGTCGAGGAAATTGGCGGGGCGCGCGCCGCAGCCCGCGACCACGTCCAGTGTCGACATGACGAGGCCGGCGCCGTTGCCGATGATGCCGACCTCGCCGTCGAGCTTGACGTAGTTGAGTCCCTTGACGGCGGCCGCCGCCTCCAGCGGGTCGTCGTGCTCGGCGTCGTCCGCGCCCCAGCGTGCCTGCCGGAAGCGGGCGTTGTCATCGAGTGTGATCTTGCCGTCCAGGGCGAGGATGTGCCCCTGTCCGGTGCGGACGAGCGGGTTCACTTCGACCAGGAGGGCGTCCTCGCGGACGAGGACGCCCCAGAGCCGTACGAGGACGTCGACGGTCTGCGGCGGCAGTCCGGCCGCCTCGGCGATCTCGCCGGCCTTCGCGGAGGTGACGCCCTCGGCGGGATCGACCGGGATGCGGGCCACGGCCTCGGGACGGGTGGCGGCGATCTCCTCGATCTCCATACCGCCTTCGGCCGAGGCGATCGCCAGGAAGCGGCCCGCCGCGCGGTCGAGTACGTAGGACACGTAGAACTCGGCCTCGATGTCCACGGGCTGGGCCAGCATCACCGTGCCGACCCGGTGCCCCTTGATGTCCATGCCGAGGATCTGACGGGCGGTGAGCTCGGCGGCGGCCGGGTCGGCGGCGAGCTTCACTCCGCCTGCCTTGCCGCGGCCACCGGTCTTCACCTGGGCCTTCACCACGACCCGGCCACCGAGCCGGCGTGCGATGTCACGGGCCTCCTTGGGCGAGTCCGTCACCTCGGCCCGCGGCACCAAGATGCCGTGTTCTTCGAAGAGTTCCCTTGCCTGATGTTCGTACAGGTCCATTTCCGGCTCCTGCCTGCTGTGTTTTCTGGGGAGCGACCCCCAGACCCCCGAAAATGCCGCACGCCCCCTGGACACCACCCACCGGATGCGGGATAACAAGCTTCATACAGTATTCGTCGACTGTATGCAATGTACCGTGAGTCGTTCCAACCCCCTACGAAGGGACAGGACTTCGCCATGCCCGACGACACCCAGGACGTGATCTCCGGTGGTCATCTCGTAGCCAAGGCACTGAAGGCCGAGGGGGTCGAGCGCATCTACACACTCTGCGGCGGCCACATCATCGACATATACGACGGCTGCGTCGACGAGGGCATCGAAGTCGTCGATGTACGCCACGAACAGGTCGCCGCCCACGCCGCCGACGGTTACGCGCGCATCACCGGCAAGCCCGGCTGCGCCGTGGTCACCGCCGGCCCGGGGACGACCGACGCCGTCACCGGTGTCGCCAACGCCTTCCGCGCGGAGTCCCCGATGCTGCTGATCGGCGGTCAGGGAGCTCTCAGCCAGCACAAGATGGGGTCACTCCAGGACCTGCCGCACGTCGACATGATGAACCCCATCACCAAGTTCGCGGCGACGGTGCCGGACACGGCACGCGCGGCCGACATGGTCTCCATGGCGTTCCGCGAGTGCTTCCACGGCGCGCCGGGCCCCTCCTTCCTGGAGATCCCGCGCGACGTGCTGGACGCCAAGGTGCCGGCCGTCAAGGCACGCGTGCCCCAGGCCGGTGCCTACCGCGCGTCGACCCGCTCGGCCGGCGACCCGGAGTCGATCGAGAAGCTCGCCGACCTGCTCGTGCACGCCGAGAAGCCGGCCGTCCTGCTCGGCAGCCAGGTGTGGACGACCCGGGGCACCGAGGCGGCCATCGAGCTGGTGCGCACGCTGAACATCCCGGCGTACATGAACGGCGCCGGCCGTGGCACCCTCCCGCCCGGCGACCCGCACCACTTCCAGCTGTCGCGCCGGTACGCCTTCTCCAACGCCGACGTCATCGTCATCGTCGGTACGCCCTTCGACTTCCGCATGGGCTACGGCAAGCGGCTGTCGCCGGACGCGACCGTCGTGCAGATCGACCTCGACTACCGCACGGTCGGCAAGAACCGCGACATCGACCTCGGCATCGTGGGCGACGCGGGGCTGGTGCTGAAGTCGGTGACCGAGGCGGCCTCCGGGCGCGTCAACGGAGGGGCGTCGAAGCGCAAGGAGTGGCTGGACGAACTGCGGGCGGCCGAGCAGACCGCTCTGCAGAAGCGGCTGCCCAGCCTGAGGTCGGACGCCTCGCCCATCCACCCGTACCGGCTGGTCAGCGAGATCAACGACTTCCTCACCGAGGACTCGATCTACATCGGCGACGGCGGCGACATCGTCACCTTCTCCGGGCAGGTCGTGCAGCCCAAGTCGCCCGGGCACTGGATGGACCCGGGGCCCCTGGGCACGCTCGGCGTCGGCGTCCCCTTCGTGCTCGCGGCCAAGCAGGCGCGGCCCGACAAGGAAGTGGTGGCCCTCTTCGGTGACGGCGCGTTCTCCCTCACCGGCTGGGACTTCGAGACTCTGGTCCGCTACGACCTCCCCTTCGTCGGCATCGTCGGCAACAACTCCTCCATGAACCAGATCCGCTACGGCCAGGCCGCCAAGTACGGCAAGGACCGCGAGCGGATCGGCAACACCCTCGGCGACGTCCACTACGACAAGTTCGCCCAGATGCTGGGCGGTCACGGCGAGGAGGTCCGCGACCCCGCCGACATCGGCCCGGCCCTGCGGCGCGCCCGCGAGTCCGGCAAGCCGTCCCTGATCAACGTCTGGGTCGACCCCGACGCGTACGCCCCCGGAACCATGAACCAGACCATGTACAAGTGAGGTGCCCCCGATGACTGCTCCGTCCACCAAGGCCCTCGAAGGCATCCGCGTCCTGGACATGACCCACGTCCAGTCCGGGCCCTCCGCGACCCAGCTGCTCGCCTGGCTCGGCGCGGACGTCGTCAAACTGGAGGCGCCGACCGGCGACATCACGCGCAAGCAGCTGCGTGACCTGCCGGACGTCGACTCCCTCTACTTCACGATGCTCAACTGCAACAAGCGGAGCATCACCCTCAACACCAAGACCGAACGCGGCAAGGAAATCCTCACCGAGCTGATCCGGCGCTCGGACGTCATGGTCGAGAACTTCGGACCGGGCGCGGTGGACCGGATGGGCTTCACCTGGGACCGCATCCAGGAGATCAATCCACGGATCGTCTATGCCTCCATCAAGGGGTTCGGCGAGGGCCCGTACACCAACTTCAAGGCGTACGAGGTCGTCGCGCAGGCCATGGGCGGGTCGATGTCGACCACCGGTTTCGAGGACGGGCCGCCGCTGGCGACGGGGGCCCAGATCGGGGACTCGGGGACGGGCGTGCACGCCGTGGCGGGCATCCTCGCCGCGCTCTACCAACGGGAGCGCACCGGGCGCGGGCAGCGGGTCAACGTGGCCATGCAGCACGCCGTACTGAACCTGTGCCGGGTGAAGCTGCGGGACCAGCAGCGCCTGGCACACGGGCCGCTCGCTGAATATCCCAACGAGGACTTCGGCGACGAGGTTCCCAGGTCCGGAAACGCGTCCGGCGGCGGCCAGCCCGGCTGGGCGGTCAAGTGCGCGCCGGGCGGCCCGAACGACTACGTGTACGTCATCGTGCAGCCCGTCGGCTGGCGGCCGGTCAGCGAGCTCATCGGCCGGCCCGAACTGGCCGACGACCCCGAGTGGGCGACGCCCGAGGCGCGGCTTCCCAAGCTGAACAAGATGTTCCAGCTGATCGAGGAGTGGTCCTCGACGCTGCCCAAGTGGGAAGTGCTGGAGCGGCTCAACGCGCACAACATCCCGTGCGGGCCGATCCTGTCCACCAGGGAGATCATCGAGGACCGGTCGCTGGTCGCCAACGAGATGGTCGTCACCGTCCCGCACCCGCAGCGCGGCGAGTTCGTCACCGTCGGCAGCCCGCTCAAGCTGTCCGACTCACCCGTCGAGGTGACCGGTTCACCCCTGCTCGGCGAGCACAACGAAGAGGTCTACGTCGGCGAACTCGGCCTCGGCGACGAGGAAGTGCGCCTGCTCAAGTCGAACGGAGTGATCTGACGTGATGGCCGAAGACCGGGTCCTGCGGGTGCGCGGCCTCCTCGACTCCGTGCGGGCCGAGGGGCGGACCGCGCTCACCGCGCCCGAGGGCAAGGTGATCGCCGACGCGTACGGGATCGCCGTACCCGGCGAGGAGCTGGCGACCGACGTCGACGAGGCCGTGGCGTTCGCGGCACGCTTCGGCGGGCCCGTCGTGATGAAGATCGTCTCGCCGGACATCCTGCACAAGACCGACGCCGGCGGGGTGATCGTCGGCGTCGAGGGCGCGACCGACGTACGGGCCGCGTTCCGCACCATCATCGACAACGCGCGTACCTACGACCCACAGGCCCGCATCTCGGGTGTGCAGGTGCAGGAACTGCTGCCCAAGGGGCAGGAGGTCATCGTCGGGGCGGTCACGGACCCGACGTTCGGGAAGGTGGTCGCCTTCGGGCTCGGCGGGGTGCTGGTCGAGGTGCTGAAGGACGTCACCTTCCGGCTCGCACCGGTGGACGCGGACGAGGCGCTGTCGATGCTGGACTCGATCCGGTCGGCGGAGATCCTGCGCGGGGTGCGTGGTCAGGCGGGCGTGGACCGGTGGGCCGTCGCCGAGCAGATACGCCGGGTGTCGGAACTCGTCGCGGACTTCCCGGAGATCGCGGAGGTCGACCTCAACCCGGTGATCGCCACCGCGGAGGGGGCGGTGGCGGCCGACATCCGGGTCATCCTGGCCGAGTCGCAGCCCGCGCCGCGCCGGAAGTACTCGCGGGACGAGATCCTCGCGTCGATGCGCCGTCTGATGCAGCCGGCTTCGGTCGCCGTCATCGGTGCCTCCAACGAGCAGGGCAAGATCGGCAATTCCGTGATGCGCAACCTCGTCGACGGCGGTTTCGCGGGCGACATCCACCCGGTGAACCCCAAGGCCGATGACATTCTGGGCCGCAAGGCGTACAAGAGTGTCACCGACGTTCCCGGTGAGGTGGATGTGGCGGTCTTCGCGATCCCCGCCAAGTTCGTGGCCTCGGCCCTGGAGGAGGTGGGACGCAAGGGCATCCCGAACGCCGTACTGATCCCCTCCGGCTTCGCGGAGACCGGTGAACACGAACTCCAGGCGGAGATCGTCGCGATCGCCGAGCGGCACGGCGTCCGGCTGCTGGGGCCGAACATCTACGGCTACTACTCGACCTGGCACGACCTGTGCGCCACGTTCTGCACGCCGTACGACGTCAAGGGCGGGGTGGCGCTGACCTCGCAGTCGGGCGGCATCGGGATGGCGATCCTGGGCTTCGCCCGCACCACCAAGACGGGTGTGTCGGCGATCGTCGGGCTCGGCAACAAGTCGGACCTGGACGAGGACGACCTGCTGACCTGGTTCGGGGAGGACCCGCACACCGAGTGCATCGCGATGCACCTGGAGGATCTCAAGGACGGGCGCGCCTTCGTGGAGGCCGCGCGGGCCACCGTGCCGAAGAAGCCGGTGGTGGTGCTCAAGGCGGGCCGTACGGCGGCGGGCGCGAAGGCGGCCGGTTCGCACACCGGTGCCCTGGCGGGCGACGACGCCGTGTACGACGACATCCTGCGGCAGGCCGGCGTCATCCGGGCGCCGGGGCTGAACGACATGCTGGAGTACGCGCGCGCGTTGCCGGTACTCCCCGCCCCCAAGGGCGACAACGTCGTGATCATCACGGGCGCCGGCGGCAGCGGTGTGCTGCTCTCGGACGCGGTGACGGACAACGGCCTGTCGCTGATGGAGATCCCGCCGGACCTGGACGAGGCGTTCCGGACGTTCATCCCGCCCTTCGGGGCCGCGGGCAACCCGGTGGACATCACCGGGGGCGAGCCACCGTCGACGTACGAGGCCACGATCCGGCTGGGCCTCGAGGACCCGCGCATCCACGCGCTCGTCCTGGGCTACTGGCACACCATCGTCACCCCTCCCATGGTGTTCGCGGAACTCACCGCGCGCGTGGTGGCCGAGTTCCGGGAGCGCGGGATCGAGAAGCCGGTCGTGGCGTCGCTCGCGGGCGACGTGGAGGTCGAGGAGGCCTGCCAGTACCTCTTCGAGCGTGGGGTCGTCGCATACCCGTACACGACCGAGAAGCCGGTGGCCGTGCTCGGCGCGAACTACCGCTGGGCGCGGGAGGCGGGGCTGCTGGGGGGCGGTACATGAGGTGAGGGAGCGGGGGGCCGGCCGACGGTGCGCGTCGGCCGGCCCCGGGACCCGCACGCGCACGAAAGGCATGGGACAGGGGGCGCTGGCCAGATCTTTCGACGCAAGGGGTGCGACACGACATGACAACGACCGATCTGCCCACCACGGTTCCCTACCGGGAGGTCACCGACGCGAACGGACGCGTCTACCGCCTCGGTGAGACCGACATCGACATCATGGGGCGCAAGCGCAAGTGGATGGTGATCCTGCCCTGGATCGGCATGATGGGTATCTCCTCCGCCGAGTACGCGTTCGCGTCCGCCGAGGAGACCCTGCACACGGCACACGCGTGGGACAGCATGCACATCTTCTGGATGATGACCGTGTGGGTCTTCTTCCAGGCCGCGGTGGCCTTCCCCGCGGGCAAGCTGCGGGAGAGCGGAAAGCTTCCGGCCCGCTGGGCGATGTTGTGCGGCGCGGCGGGCACGCTGCTGGGCTACCTGTCACTGGCCTTCGCACCGCACGTCGTCTTCGCCTACATCGGCTTCAGCATGTTCAGCGGCATGGGCGCGGGCATGGTGTACGCGACCTGCGTCAACATGGTCGGCAAGTGGTACCCGGAGCGCAAGGGCGGCAAGACCGGCTTCGTCAACGGCGGTTTCGCCTACGGCTCGGTGCCCTTCGTCTTCCTCTTCAACGGCTACATGGACCTGACCAACTTCCGCTGGGTGCTGGTCTCGGTGGGTGTGTTCCTGGCCGGGGTGGTCGCGTGTTCCGGCTACTTCTTCAAGGACCCGCCGAAGAACTGGTGGCCCGCCTCGATCGACCCGCTCAACCCGCCCGAGGACCCGCGCGCGGCCCGCTCCCTGCGCATGAACCCGCCGGCGGTGCGCCAGTACTCCCCCAAGGAGGCGTGGAAGACCGGCCGGGTGGCCCTGATGTGGTTCTGCCTGGCGTGCACGTCCGGCGTGAACATCTTCGGTATCGCCTTCCAGGTGGAGATCGGCGAGGAGGCCGGGTTCGCGGGCGGGATCGTCGCCACGGCCATGTCCCTGAAGGCGATCGTCAACGGTACCGGCCGCGGTGTCATCGGCTGGCTCTCCGACCTGTACGGCCGCAAACGGTGCCTGCTCGTCGTCTGCGTCATCCTGGGTCTCTCCCAGTACGGCATCCTGTGGTCGGCGGAGGCCGAGAACCTTCCGCTGTTCCTGATCTTCTCCTCGATCTCCGGCTTCGGCGGCGGCGCCATCTTCCCGATGTTCGCGGCCCTCACCGCCGACTACTTCGGTGAGAACAACAACGCCTCCAACTACGGCATGGTCTACAGCGCCAAGCTCGTCTCCGGTCTGGGCGCGGGCATGGGCGCCGTGGTCGTCGGCGCCTGGGGACACTCCGGCGCGTTCATCCTGGCCGGCTCCATCTCGCTCTTCGCCGGCTGCGTGGCCGTGTTCCTCAGCCCGCCGGGACGCGACAAGGAAACGCGCCGTATCGCTCCCAACCCGCAACCGCTCGGCGAGGACACGACCTGACAGGACCGCGGAGCCGTCCGCGGCAAGCAGCCCGCACGTACCGTCCGGCGCCGCACACCGTCCCCTATCGCGACAACGATGGTTGACCGTCCCACACGTGAGGAGGCCCCTCCCCGGCCGGGGAGGGGCCTCCTCACGTTCCTACGGCGTCAGCACTTCTCCCTCAGGGAGTGCAGGTGCGCGCTGGAGCGGCGCGCGAACGTGAAGGACTCGGCCGGGTTGTCGTGCTCGGCCTGCCAGTGGTGGGCCATGCGGTGGCCGCGCAGCCGGGTCACGGCGGAGATGAACCGCTGGTAGTCGATGTCGCCGTCGCCTACGTCTGTCATGCGGTAGCCGTACGGGTTCGACGGGTCGCTGTCGCCGTCCTTGACGTGGAACAGCGGGTAGCGGTCGGGCTGCCTGAGAACGTAGTTGAGCGGTTCGAACGGCGCGGGCGTGCCGTCGGGCCGCTTGGAGAAGCGGAACTGGCCGACGTAGGCCCAGTAGATGTCCATCTCCAGGTAGACGAGGTCCGGGTCGGTCTCCTTGAGCAGGACGTCGTAGAGGCGGACCTTGGGGTTGTCGGTGGCGAAGGAGAACTCCTCGGAGTGGTTGTGCTGGTAGAACTTCATGCCCCTGGCCTTCGCAGCGGCGCCATAGGTGTTGAAGTCCTCGGCGGCGCGCTTCCAGGCGTCGACGGTCGAGCCGTAGCGGAACGGGCCGGCGGCCGTGCCGATGTGCTTGAGGCCGAGGGCCTGGGCGTCGTCGAGGACCTTGGTGAGGTTCTGGGCGAACGTGTAGGCGTTCGGGTCGCTGGAGTAGTAACCGACGTGGCTGCCGATGGGGTTCAGGCCGTGGCTCCGGGCCAGCCGCTTGAGCTGGGCGAGCGTGATGGGGCCGGCCGAGCCCTGGGTGTAGCCGGCGAACTCGACCTCGTCGTAGCCGTACCTCTCCAGTTCGGCGAAGACGGGGCCGAAACCGAGGGTGGAGACCTTGTCGCGGAGGCTGTAGAGCTGGATGCCGAGGCGGCCGGGCGGCAGGACGGGACGGCCTCGGCCCTTGGCGCCGGAGGCCGTGCCGGTGGTGGCGGCCGCGTTGCCGGTGGCGGCGGTCGCGGGGGCGGCGGCACCGAGCAGGGCGGCGGCGGTGGCGCCCGCGGCCACGCCGAGCATGCCTCGTCTGCTGAGGCGGTGGGTGAGTTCGGGGTCGGGCTGGGAGAAGCGGCTCATGCGTGGAACTCCTCGTGATCTCAGGGCGTTGTCAGTGGTGAGTGCTTCACTTGTGACCAGTCGGGACTGAGGGTCCGTCCTCAGTGAGACCGGCGAGTCGGAGCAGCAGTGACTTCACATCGGTGGCCGCTACGCGGTCGCCGACAGCGCGGGGGGTGGAGCAGATGAGGAGCGGACCGTCGTCGTCGCTCGCCGGGAGGCGGCCGTGGCTGCCGCGAATAGGTGAGGGGTCCAGGGGCACGACCGCCATGCGGTAGCGCATGCCGAGTTTCTTGCGCGCCAGTGCGGTGGCCGCCTTGACCTTGACGTAGGGGTCGAGGGGATCCATGAAGAGCTCGACCGGGTCGTAGCCGGGTTTGCGGTGGATCTCGACGAGCTGCGCGAAGTCGGGCGCGCGGGCGTCGTCGAGCCAGTAGTAGTACGTGAACCAGGCGTCGGGTTCCGCCACGGCGACGAGTTCGCCGGCGCGCGGATGGTCGAGGTGGTGGGCCTTCTTGCCCTCGTCGTCGAGGAGTTGCTCGATGCCGGGCAGGCCGTCGAGGACGGCCCGGGTGGCGTCGAGGTCCTCGGGGCGGCGCACGTAGACGTGGGCGATCTGGTGGTCGGCGACCGCGAAGGCACGGGACGCCATCGGGTCGAGGTACTCCATGCCGTCCTGGGTGTGCACCTCCAGCAGGCCTGCGCGGCGCAGGGCGCGGTTGATGTCGACGGGGCGGCTCACCCGGGTGATGCCGTACTCGGACAGCGCGACGACCGTGCGGCCCTCGGCGCGTGCGTCGTCCAGGAGCGGTGCCATGGCGGCGTCCAGGTCGGCGGCCGCCTTCAGGGAGCGCGGGTCGTCGGGGCCGAAGCGCTGGAGGTCGTAGTCGAGGTGAGGGAGGTAGCAGAGCGCCAGGTCGGGGCGCCGGGTGCGGATGATGTGGCGGGTCGCGTCGATGATCCACCGGCTGGAGACGAGATCCGCTCCCGGGCCCCAGAAGTGGAAGAGGGGGAAGGTGCCGAGTCTGTCGGTGAGTTCGTCGTGCAGCGCGGCCGGCCTGGTGTAGCAGTCGGGTTCCTTGCGGCCGTCGGCGTAGTAGACCGGACGGGGGGTGACGGTGATGTCGGTGTCGGCGCCCATGGCGTACCACCAGCAGATGTTCGCCACGGTGTAGCCGGGGTGGGCGCGGCGGGCGGCGTCCCAGAGTTTGTCGCCGGCGACGAGGCCGTTGTGCTGGCGCCACAGGAGGACGTCGCCGAGTTCGCGGAAGTACCAGCCGTTGCCGACGATGCCGTGTTCGGAGGGCGTGGTGCCGGTGAGGAACGTGGACTGGGCGGCACAGGTGACGGCGGGGAGCACGGTGCCCAGCGGGGCGCGGGAGCCTGACTGGCCGAGCGCCTTGAGGCGGGGCATGTGGTCGAGGAGACGGGGGGTGAGGCCGACGACGTCGAGGACGAGGAGTGGTGTGGGGCCTGTCCGGGCCGGGTGTGCGCGCGGGGCGGACGGGTGGGTGCTCACGGCAGCTCCTTCAGTCCGAGGTCCGTCAACAGGTCGCGGGCGAGGGTGAGTTCGGCGGCGATGCCCTCGGCGAGCTGGCTGCGGCCGCGCGGGCGCAGCTCGGGCGGGAGGGCCTGCCAGGTGTAGGTCTCGACCTCCAGGTGGCGGGTGAGCGGGGCCGGGCCGCCGACGAGCCGGGTGAGTGCGGTCTTCAGGACCGGGAGTGTGGAGGTGAGGGGTGCGGCGGGGGCCGCGTGCAGGGGGACGTGGAAGTGGGCGCGCCAGGGTGCGCCGTCGGGCAGGGCGTGGCCCGCGATGGCCTCGTCGAGGTCGTCGGTGGCGCGCAGGCCGGCGGCGGTGGCCGTGCGGGTCTGGTGCAGGAAGCGGGGTTCGGCGAAGGCGGCGAGGGCCTCGCGGACCTCGGGCAGATGGGGGTGCTCGGCGTGGAGAGCGGCGGAGAGCTGGGATTTGACGACGGGGACGCGGGCCTCGGTGAGGGCGTCCAGGGCGGTGTGCGGGTCTTCGAAGGAGGTGGCGAGGTGGCAGGTGTCGACACAGATGCCGATGCGGTCGTGGCCGATCGCGGTGAGCGGGGCGATGGCGTCAAGGGTGGTCTCGACGACGCAGCCGGGTTCCGGTTCCAGCCCGACGCGGATGGAGCGGCCGGTCAGTTCCTCGATGGCGTCGAGGCGTTCGGCGAGGGTGAGCAGGGCGGTGCGGGCTGTCTGTGCGCGTGCGTCGTCGTACGCGGTGCGCCAGGCGAGGGGCAGGGTGGAGATCGTGCCGTCGCCGACGTCGTCGGGGAGGAGCCCGGCGAGGACGCGGGCCAGGGCGGTGGTGTGGTCGAGGCGTTCCGGGTCGGCCCAGTCCGGCTTGTAGACGCGGTACTTGACCTCTTCGGCGCCGAAGCCCTCGTACGGGAAGCCGTTGAGGGTGACGACCTCCAGGCCGCGCCGGTCGAGCTCGGTGCGCAGCCCGCGCAGCGCGGACGGGTCGGTGTCGAGGGCGAGGGCGGCGTCCCTGGCGAGCCACAGCCCGATGCCGAGCCGGTCGCGGCCCAGGCGGCGGCGGACGGGTTCGCAGTGGTCACGGAGCTGGGCGAGGACGCCGTCGAGGGTTTCGGCGGGGTGGACGTTGGTGCAGTAGGCGAGGTGGACGGTGGAGCCGTCGGGGTGGCGGAAGCGCATGGTTCACGCCCCCGCGGCGGGGACGCGGGCCGGCTCGCCGCCGTCGCCAGGGCCGGGGTCCGGCTCGTGCGGGTCCTTCGGTACGCCGCGGAGGATGGAGTTGCCCTCGTGGGTGGCCTCCGTGCCGGTGACGTCGAGGTCCAGGCGGCCGCTGAGCCCGTAGAAGGCGACGGGGTTGCGCCACAGCACCTGGTCGACGTCGTCCTCACTGAAACCCTCGGCCAGCATCAGGTCACCGACCTTGCGGGTCTTCAGGGGGTCGCTCTTCCCCCAGTCGGCGGCGGAGTTCACCAGGACCTGCTCGGTGCCGTAGGCGCGCAGGATCGCGATCATCCGCTCCTCGTCCATCTTGGTGTCCGGATAGACGGAGAAGCCCAGCCAGCAGCCGCTGTCCTTGGCCTCCTTGACGGTGGTCTCGTTGAGGTGGTCGACCAGGACGCGTTCCGGGGGCAGTGCGGACTCCCGGACGGCGTCGAGGGTGCGGCGCAGCCCGGCGAGCTTGTCGCGGTGCGGGGTGTGCACCAGGGCGGGCAGGCCGTGGTCGGCGGCGAGCTGGAGCTGGGCGGCGAGGGCGGTGTCCTCGGCGGGGGTCATGGAGTCGTAGCCGATCTCGCCGACGGCCACGACGTTGTCCTTGACGAGATACCGGGGCAGTGCGTCCAGGACGGGCACACAGCGCGGGTCGTTCGCCTCCTTGGGGTTGAGCGCCAGCGTGCAGTGGTGGGCGATGCCGTACTGGGCGGCGCGGAACGGCTCCCAGCCGAGGAGGGAGTCGAAGTAGTCGAGGAAGGAGGCGGGCGAGGTGCGGGGCTGGCCGAGCCAGAAGGAGGGCTCGACGACGGCGCGGACACCGGCGGCGTACATGGCCTCGTAGTCGTCCGTGGTCCGGGACGTCATGTGGATGTGGGGGTCGAAGATGCGCATCAGGACTCCTTGCCGTGGGGGTGGTCCGTGCCGGGCGCGGGGCCGGCGGACTCGGTCAGGTCCAGGACGCGGTACAGGTCCTCGGGGACGGTGCGGCCGGCGGCGGTGCGTTCGGCGGCGTAGTCGCCCAGCATGCGGGCGAGTTCGCCGTCGCCTCGGGCCCGCCGGGGCAGGTCCGCCACTCGGTCGACGGGGACGCCGGTGAACAGGCACTTCAGTACGGCGTGGCGCCAGTCGTGGGGGGCCAGGTGCCGGGCGGCGTAGGGGCCGACGGCGGCGGCCAGGAGCCGGGTGTCGTTGGTGCGCAGGGCGTCCTCGACGAGCGGGAGGGCGCCGGGGCCGGACACGAGGTGGGGCAGGGCGTGCAGGACGGCGCGGCGCTCATCGGCGGTGCCCTGGAAGTACACCCGCGTCAGGGCGTCGGTCCCGGCACGGGCCGCGTCGAGGATGAGGACGCGCGCGGCGTCGGCGTACGCGGCACCGCAGCGGCGACCGGCTTCGGCGAGGCGCAGTTCCCACGCGGAGATGGGCCCGTGGATACCGGGGTGGGCGGCCGCCTCGTCGAGGGCGTGCTCGAGCCAGGCGAGGGCGGCGGGATCGAGGTGGGTGGTCAGGTGGCGGCGGAGGTCGGCCGGCGAGGAGGCGAGGGCGATGTCGAGGGTGGGTTGGGTGGTCTGGGTGCTGGGGGTGGTGTGGGTGCTGGGGGTGTCCGTGGTGGCCAGGGAGTTGGCGTTCTCGGGGGCTTGGGCGTCCCGTGCGGCGGCGGACTCGGGGCCCTGGGCATCCCGCG